>NZ_JBVJRV010000004.1:0-989029 GCF_055607265.1 Streptomyces sp. NPDC037013
CCTTTTGGAGAAAACCCCCGCACCTTTCGGTGCGGGGGTTTTCTGCGTTCCAGGGCTTTCGTCAGTTCCAGGGTTTCCGTCAGAGGCGGCCGGCCACCCCTCTGCACCGACCCATGGCGACTGAGGGTAAGGTCAGGGGGCATCATTGGCTCTTTTCCCACAGGAGGCCCCCGGGTGGAGGTCCAGGAGACGCGCGTCCAGACGGACCGTGTCCTCACCATCCCGAACATCCTCAGCATGGCGCGCCTCGCCGGCGTGCCCCTCTTCCTGTGGCTGATCCTCAGGCCGGAGTTCGGGGGCCCCAACAGCGACGGTTGGGCGCTGCTGGTTCTGGCGCTGAGCGGTGTCAGTGACTACCTCGACGGCAAGCTGGCCCGCCGCTGGAATCAGATCAGCAAGCTCGGCAGGCTCCTCGACCCCGCGGCCGACCGGCTCTATATCCTCTCGACGCTCGTCGGTCTGACGTGGCGGGAGATTCTGCCGCTCTGGCTGACAGCGGCGCTGCTGCTGCGCGAGACGGTTCTGCTGGTGATGGTCGGGATCCTCAGGCGGCACGGCTATCCGCCGCCGCAGGTGAACTTTCTGGGCAAGGCCGCGACCTTCAACCTGATGTACGCCTTTCCGCTCCTGCTCCTCAGCGATGCAAGTGGCTGGATCGCCACACCCGCTGCTATTTTCGGATGGGCGTTCGCAGGATGGGGTACAACCCTGTATTGGTGGGCAGGGATCCTATACGTGGTTCAGGTCCGCAGACTTGTCAAAGCGGACAACCTGGCCGATTGAGCTTGCCGATTCGGCAGCTGTAGGGCTCGAAGACCCGCATCTGACATATGCGTGTCATCTCGGTGAGCTGAGTCGGCCAGATCGTCGTCTATGAGGAGGACGTTTCCGACATGAAGGCCGTCGTGATGGCCGGTGGTGAGGGCACGCGCCTTCGCCCCATGACCTCGAGCATGCCCAAGCCGCTCCTTCCTGTGGCCAATAGGCCGATCATGGAGCATGTGCTTCGGCTGCTCAAGAGGCACGGGCTCACCGAGACCGTAGTAACAGTGCAGTTCTTGGCATCGCTCGTCAAGAACTACTTCGGCGACGGCGAAGAGCTCGGGATGGAGCTCACCTATGCCAACGAGGAGAAACCGCTCGGCACCGCGGGCAGCGTGAAGAACGCCGAGGAAGCGCTGAAGGACGACGCCTTCCTGGTGATCTCCGGTGACGCGCTGACCGACTTCGACCTCAGTGAGCTCATTTCCTTCCACAAGGAAAAGGGCGCGCTCGTCACCGTCTGTCTGACGCGCGTGCCCAACCCGCTGGAATTCGGCATCACCATCGTCGACGAAGAGGGAAAGGTCGAGCGCTTCCTCGAGAAGCCGACCTGGGGCCAGGTCTTCTCCGACACGGTGAACACGGGCATCTACGTGATGGAGCCCGAGGTGTTCGACTACGTCGAGGCCGATGTGCCGGTCGACTGGTCCGGTGATGTCTTCCCGCAGCTCATGAAGGAGGGCAAGCCGATCTACGGCTATGTCGCCGAGGGCTACTGGGAGGACGTCGGCACGCACGAGAGCTACGTCAAGGCGCAGGCCGACGTGCTCGAGGGCAAGGTCGACGTGGAGCTCGACGGCTTCGAGATCTCGCCCGGTGTATGGGTGGCCGAGGGAGCCGAGGTGCACCCCGACGCCGTGCTGCGCGGGCCGCTCTACATCGGCGACTACGCCAAGGTCGAGGCGAACGTCGAGATCCGTGAGCACACCGTCATCGGTTCGAACGTCGTGGTGAAGGACGGCGCCTTCCTCCACAAGGCCGTCGTCCACGACAACGTCTACATCGGGCAGCACAGCAACCTGCGCGGCTGCGTCGTCGGCAAGAACACCGACATCATGCGCGCGGCCCGTATCGAGGACGGCGCGGTCATCGGCGACGAGTGCCTCGTCGGCGAAGAATCGATTGTCCAGGGCAACGTGCGCGTCTATCCGTTCAAGACGGTCGAGGCCGGCGCTTTCGTCAACACCTCGGTCATCTGGGAGTCCCGCGGCCAGGCGCACCTCTTCGGCGCGCGCGGCGTGTCCGGGATCCTGAACGTGGAGATCACGCCGGAGCTCGCCGTCCGGCTGGCCGGCGCGTATGCGACGACCCTGAAGAAGGGCTCCACCGTGACCACCGCGCGTGACCACTCGCGTGGTGCGCGGGCGCTGAAGCGGGCGGTGATCTCGGCGCTGCAGGCCAGCGCCATCGACGTACGGGACCTGGAGAACGTGCCGCTGCCGGTCGCGCGGCAGCAGACGGCCAGGGGAAGTGCCGGCGGCATCATGATCAGAACGACGCCCGGGGTGCCGGACTCCGTCGACATCATGTTCTTCGACGGCCAGGGCGCGGACCTGTCGCAGGGCAGCCAGCGGAAGCTGGACCGGGTGTACGCGCGCCAGGAGTACCGGCGTGCCTTCCCCGGGGAGATCGGGGATCTGCACTTCCCGTCCAGCGTCTTCGACTCCTACACGGGCTCCCTGCTGCGGAACGTGGACACGACCGGGGTCGCCGAATCCGGGCTCAAGGTGGTCGTCGACGCGTCCAACGGAAGCGCCGGCCTCGTCCTGCCGAGCCTTCTCGGGAAGCTCGGGGTGGACGCCCTGACGATCAACCCCGGACTCGACGAGTCGCGGCCCACCGAGACCGCGGACGCGCGCCGGTCCGGCCTGGTGCGGCTCGGGGAGATCGTCGCGTCCGCCAGGGCCGCCTTCGGCGTGCGGTTCGACCCGGTCGGCGAGCGGCTGTCGCTCGTGGACGAGAAGGGACGGATCGTCGAGGACGACCGGGCCCTGCTGGTCATGCTCGACCTGGTCGCCGCGGAGCGCCGCAGCGGGCGGGTGGCGCTGCCGGTGACCACGACGCGGATCGCCGAGCAGGTGGCGGCGTACCACGGCACCCAGGTGGACTGGACGACCACGTCGCCCGACGACCTGACGAGGGTGGGGCGCGGCGACTCGACCATCTTCGGCGGAGACGGCCGCGGCGGGTTCATCGTGCCCGAGTTCAGCGGCGTCTTCGACGGAACCGCCGCTTTCGTACGGCTCATCGGGCTCGTGGCGCGTACGCAGCTCACCCTGAGTCAGATCGACGCGCGTATCCCGCGCGCGCACGTCCTCAAGCGCGACCTGGCGACCCCGTGGGCCGTCAAGGGTCTCGTGATGCGGCGCGTGGTGGAGGCGGCCGGGGACCGGTCCGTGGACACCACCGACGGCGTGCGGGTCGTGGAGGCCGACGGGCGCTGGGTCCTGGTCCTGCCCGACCCCGCTGAGGCCGTCACCCATCTGTGGGCCGAGGGCCCGGACGACGCGTCCGCCCAGGCGCTGCTCGACGAGTGGTCCACGGTGGTGGACAGCGCCGGCCGCTGACCTGCCACGGCGCGCCGGACGGCACCCGCAACAGGTGCTGTCCGGCGCGCCGGTGGGGCCATTCGGAGGTAGCGCCCGCGACGTGCGACGATGTGCGGCATGCCGCAGCAGCCCCCCGTTCGGAGCACCCCCTCACGCCCTCGGCGTCCGGACGCGTCCATGTCGCTGCTCACCACCGTCATGGACCACAGCCTGGACGAGGGATACGCGGAGGCGGCGGCCCGCAAGAAGGCCAGAGGCGACGGCGGTGTCCCGCGCCCGCTGCGGGCCAAACTGGGTCTCGCGGCCGGTCTCGTGCTCGCCGCCCTGGTCGTCACCGTGGGAGCCGCGCAGGCGCGCATAGAGGCCCCGGTGGTGGCCAAGGAGCGCGAGGAGCTCATCGACCGCGTCGAAGAGGCGACGGCGGGGGCCGACGCGCTCGAGGACGACGTGGACAAACTCCGTGACGACGTCGGCGAGCGCCAGGAGGCCGCGCTCAAGAAGCACGGCGGCAGCCAGGGCGAGTTGGTGGGTCTCCTCTCCGGCGCCACGGAAGTGCACGGGCCCGGCGTCAAGCTCGTCGTGGACGACAAGAAGCAGGCCGAGCAGGGCGGTGGCGGCCCGCGCGAGAGCAACGGATTCTCCGACACCGGGCGGGTGCGCGACCGCGACATGCAGCGCGTCGTCAACGGCCTGTGGGAGTCCGGCGCCGAAGCGATCTCGATCAACGACCAGCGCCTCACCGCCCTGTCGGCGATCCGGGCCGCGGGTGACGCGATACTGGTCGACAACAGACCGCTCGTACCGCCGTATACGGTGCTTGCGGTAGGCGACGGCAAACGCTTGAGCACCCGGTTCCAGAACAGCCACGACGGTCAGTACCTGCATGCTCTGCAGGAGAACTTCGGCATCCGGACCAGCATTTCGGTGTCGGACGAACTCCGGCTGCCGGCAGCGCCGAGCGTGACCGTACGTACAGCAGAGCCGAAGGCAGGAAAGGGCACAACGTGATCGCCGTACTGGGCCTCGTCGTGGGAGTCGTGGCCGGATTGTTGGTTCGGCCCGAGGTACCGGCGGTGGTCGAGCCGTATCTCCCGATCGCCGTGGTGGCGGCGCTCGACGCCGTGTTCGGCGGACTGCGGGCCATGCTCGACGGCATCTTCGACGACAAGGTCTTCGTGGTGTCGTTCCTGTCGAACGTGGTGGTCGCCGCGCTGATCGTGTTCCTGGGCGACAAACTGGGCGTCGGCGCCCAGCTGTCCACCGGCGTCGTCGTGGTCCTCGGCATCCGCATCTTCTCCAACGCCGCCGCCATCCGCCGGCACGTCTTCAGGGCGTGACGCCGATGAGTTCCGACGAGAGGCCCGACCTCAACCGGCGCAGGGAGCTCCCGGCCGAGGTCCCCAGCGAGCCCGAGAAGCCCCCTGTGGCGGACGCCCGGGAGGAGCCCCGCATCACCGGCCGGCAGCGGCTCGTACAGGGGCTGTGGCCGCCGCGGGTGACCCGGCCCCAACTCATCGTGGCCCTGCTGTTGTTCGTGCTGGGGCTCGGTCTGGCCATCCAGGTGCGGTCCAACAACGACAGCAGCGCACTGCGCGGCGCACGCCAGGAAGATCTAGTGCGCATCCTCGATGAACTGGATGACCGTACTCAGCGTCTGGAAGAAGAGAAGCGGCGCCTCGAGGAGCAGCGGACCGGGCTGGAGAACAGCTCGGACCAGGCCGAGGAGGCCCGCAAGCAGACGGTCGAGCGGGAGAGGCAACTCGGCATCCTGGCGGGCACGGTGGCGGCCCAGGGGCCCGGCATCACGCTGACCATCGAGGACAAGAAGGGGGCGATCGAGGCGGACATGCTGCTCGACGCCATTCAGGAGCTGCGCGCCGCCGGCGCGGAGGCGATCCAGATCAATGACGTACGTGTGGTGGCCGGCACCCATCTGTCGGACGCCGGTGGCGGTGGCGTACGGGTGGACGGCCGCAAGGTCGACGAGCCGTACCTCTTCAAGGTGATCGGCAAGCCACAGGATCTCGAGCCCGCGCTGAACATCCCCGGTGGTGTGGTGCAGACTCTGGAGAAGGAGCAGGCCACGGTGACCGTGGAACGCTCGGAGAAGATCGTCGTGGACGCCTTGCGACCTGCGAAGCGGCCTGACTACGCTCGGTCGTCCTCCCAGTGAGGCGCGGACGCATGGGGGCCGCGAGGCGAGGGCATGAGGTTGCGGGGGGTCGACGCACCGTAAGTGTGGTGCGTGGTGGAAACTGTTTGGTGGACGCGGACGTTGTGAGGATGTCTGGCTCACCGATGAATGCCGGTGTGTGCAATCAGGGTTCGTCCTGCCCCACGGGCGGGTCTGTTTCGGTCAAGGGGAATCGCCCGTGAAGTTGTTTGCGAAGTTGTTCGGCAAGAGCGCACGAGAGGACAGCGGCAATCCGGCCACTGCCCGGCACCGTGCCCCGCGCCATGGAGACGGTGAGGAGCAGGGCGCGGGTCGCCCGATGTTCCGCGATCAGGTCGCTGGTCCAGGTGGTGACATTTCGGGCGGACAGGGCGCGTCGTCTGTTGACCCTGCCGGTCCCGGCCGCATAGGTTTCGGAGAACCTTCAACCTCAAGTGCGGGTGGAGGGTTTGCCTCCGACCCGTACGCAGCTCATGCCCCCGCGGGGCAGCCACGGCAGGAGGACCCGTCCATGGCCCTGGTGTGTACGAGGTGCGGGAACCGCAACGCCGAGGCGAGCCGTTTCTGCTCCAACTGCGGTGCGCCGCTGCGGGCCGGGGCCACGCCGGAGCGTGCGTCCGAGACCACCTCGACGATCTCCATCTCGGGGTTGGAGGCCTACGACGCCGAGACGACGGGACAGACCCCGTCTCCCGCGCTCTCCCCGGAGGCGCAGGCGGCCGTCGACGCCCTCCCGCTCGGCTCCGCGCTGCTCGTCGTGCGCCGCGGTCCGAACTCGGGCAGCCGTTTCCTGCTCGACGGTGAGCTGACCACCGCGGGGCGTCACCCGCAGAGTGACATCTTCCTCGACGACGTGACCGTGTCGCGTCGCCACGTGGAGTTCCGTCGCGTCCAGGACGGTTCCTTCACCGTCTCGGACGTGGGCAGCCTCAACGGCACGTACGTCAACCGCGAGCGCATCGACTCCGTGGCGCTCTCGAACGGCGACGAGGTGCAGATCGGCAAGTACCGCCTGGTCTTCTACGCGAGCCAGCGGGGCATCTGAACCACCCCCAGACGCCGTCTGGGGGGCACCCCCAGGGAAGGTCCATGCTTCAAACACCGAGGGGCGGTGCCGGCATCGGCACCGCCTCCGCGGACCGTCGGCTGATGAGCATCGGTACCGTGCTGAACGTGCTGCGTGACGAATTTCCCGAGGTCACGATCTCCAAGATCCGCTTCCTGGAGTCCGAGGGGCTCATCGAGCCGCAGCGCACTCCGTCCGGGTACCGGAAGTTCAGCCCGGAGGACGTGGAGCGGCTCGGCCACGTCCTGAGGATGCAGCGTGACCACTATCTGCCGCTGAAGGTCATCAAGGAGCACCTCGACGCGCTGGAGCGCGGTGAGCGGCCTCCCATGCCGTCTCTGGGGCGCCAGCGGGACGGCGGCGACCTCCAGGGCCGAGGCGAGGCCGAGGGGCCGACGGCGGCCCGTGTGGGCCGTGCCGAGCTGCTGGCCGCCGCGGAGATCGACGAGGTCCAGCTCAGCGAGTGGGAGGCGTACGGCCTCGTCGCACCGTTGCCGGACGGCGGGTACGACGCGGAGGCCGTCACGGTCGCCTCGCTCGTCGTCGAACTGGGCAGGTTCGGCATCGAGCCACGGCATCTGCGGGCCATGAAGGCCGCCGCCGAGCGGGAGGCCGGGCTCGTCGACCAGGTGGTCGCACCGCTGCGGCGCCATCGCAATCCGCAGACCAGGGCCCATGCGGAGGCCCGCACCAAAGAGCTGGCCGGGCTCACCGGAAGGCTCCATTCGGCGCTCGTGCAGACGGCGCTCGGGGTCAGATTGCCCTGACTCGCCCCGCACCCGGCCGGTACTCGGCGGGTGCCCGACTACCCAAACCTGCCGGCCACGTCCTAGGGTTGCTGTGTGAACGAGCTCGACGTCGTAGGTGTCCGGGTCGAAATGCCCTCCAACCAGCCGATCGTGCTCCTGCGTGAAGTGGGAGGCGACCGGTACCTCCCCATCTGGATCGGACCAGGTGAGGCGACCGCCATTGCCTTCGCCCAGCAGGGCATGGCACCCGCACGGCCGCTGACCCACGACCTGTTCAAGGACGTGCTGGAAGCGGTGGGCCAGGAGCTCTCCGAAGTGCGCATCACCGACCTGCGGGAAGGGGTCTTCTACGCCGAGCTGGTGTTCGCCAGCGGTGTCGAGGTGAGCGCGCGGCCGTCCGACGCCATAGCGCTCGCCCTGCGCACCGGGACGCCGATCTTCGGCAGTGACGGTGTCCTCGACGACGCCGGCATCGCGATCCCGGACGAGCAGGAGGACGAGGTGGAGAAGTTCCGCGAGTTCCTCGACCAGATCTCACCCGAGGACTTCGGCACCAACAGCCAGTGAGCGTTGCTTCCGAAGGGCTGCGCCGGACCATCCGGCTAGCCTTTCCCCGCGGCGAGGCACGGGAAACCACTCTCAGGGTGATTATCACTCGGCGTGCCGAGTGTGGCGATCGTTGACGAGCCCCTGGCGACTGCCTACCGTCGTGAAGGCAGGTCAAGGAGGGAGGTCGGCGTGAGAAGCAGCGGCGACGGTACGGCGGTGGGCGGTCCGTTCCCGCTCCACGGCAGCGCGGCCGGTCACTCCCCGACACGACCGACGCCGGTCCAAGGGGGCGGGGACACGAGGTCCGAACACGAGCGGATCGGCTACCGCGGTCCCACCGCGTGCGCGGCCGCCGGCATCACCTACCGCCAGCTCGACTACTGGGCCCGTACGGGGCTTGTCGAGCCCAGCGTGCGGGCTGCGGGCGGCTCCGGGACGCAGCGGCTCTACAGCTTCCGCGACGTCGTCGTCCTGAAGATCGTGAAGCGCTTCCTCGACACCGGCGTCTCCCTGCAGAACATCCGCACGACGGTCCAGCACCTGCGCGAGCGCGGCTTCCGTGACCTGGAGCGGATGACGCTGATGAGCGACGGCGCGACGGTCTACGAGTGCACATCGCCGAGCGAGGTCCACGAACTGCTCCAGGGCGGCCAAGGGGTCTTCGGGATCGCCGTGGGCGTCGTATGGCGTGACGTCGAGGCGGCCCTGTCCCAGCTGCACGGGGAGCGCATCGACACCGGGGAGACCCTCATCGGGCACAACCCCGCCGACGAGCTGGCCAGACGGCGCAACAAGGCCGTCTAGGGCTGTCCGAGGTCGCGTTGTCAGTGGCGTAGGGCAGCATCGGAGATGTGAGAAGCGCGCCGACGATCCTGCATCTGGACATGGATGCCTTCTATGCGTCCGCAGAGCAGGCCGCGAAGCCCAGTCTGCGCGGAAAAGCCGTGGTCGTGGGCGGTCTCGGGCCGCGTGGCGTGGTCGCCACCGCGTCCTACGAGGCGCGTCGTTTCGGCGTGCACTCGGCGATGCCCATGGGCCAGGCGCGCCGGCTGGCACCGAACGCCGCCTATCTCGTGCCGCGCTTCGGGCTGTACCGCGAGGTCAGCGAGCAGGTGATGGGGCTGCTGCGGGAGCTGTCCCCGCTGGTGGAGCCGCTCAGCCTGGACGAGGCCTTCGTGGACCTGGAGGCGGGTGGCGTCGCGGACGACGAGAGGTCGGCGAGGGCCGTGGGGGAGCGGCTGCGGGCGGACATCAGGGCGGTGACCGGCCTGACCGGGTCCGTGGGGCTCGCCGTCTCCAAGATGCTGGCCAAGATCGCCTCCGAGGAGGCCAAGCCGGACGGGCTGCGGCTGATAGCGCCGGGGACGGAGCGGGCACTGCTCGGTCCGATGTCGGTGCGCACGCTGCCCGGGGTGGGGCCGGCCACCGGGGACCACCTGAGGCGGGCCGGCATCCTCACGGTGGAGGAGCTCGCCGAGGCGGGCGAGGACGAGCTCGTACGGCTGCTGGGCAAGGCCCACGGCGGCTCGCTGTACGCGATGGCGCTGGCACTCGACGAGCGGCCTGTGGTGGCCGAGCGGGAGAGCAAGTCCGTCAGCGTCGAGGACACGTACGACGTGGACATCCATGACCGGGTGCGGATCAGGGGCGAGGTCGCCCGGCTCGCCGACCGGTGCGTGCAGCGGCTGCGGACGGCGGGGCACTCGGGGCGCACCATCGTGCTGAAGGTGCGGCGGTTCGACTTCTCGACGCTGACCCGTTCCGAGACGCTGCGCGGGCCCACGGACGACCCCGGGGTGGTGCGGGAGGCCGCGGCGCGGCTGCTGGAGTCCGTGGACACCACGGGCGGGGTGCGGCTGCTCGGCGTGGGCGTCTCCGGCCTCGCGGACTACACGCAGGAGGACCTCTTCGCGCAGGCGCAGGCCCAAGCGGAGGCGGAGGCGCTCGCTGAGGCGGAGGCGGCCGGCGCGGCCGGGACGACCGAGGTGGCGCCCGGGGGCGGCGCGGAGGGGGCTCAGCAAGGCCTCGGGAGCGAGGGCGGTGAGGCCGCGGGTGCCGGGTCGGCGCCGGGGGAGCGTGCGGAGGCGGGCGCCGAGGAGCCGGTGGTGCCGGCCGAGCGGCGGTGGGCGGCCGGTCTCGATGTGCGTCACGCCGAGTACGGGCACGGGTGGGTGCAGGGGAGCGGTCTCGGGCGGGTGACGGTGCGCTTCGAGACGCCGTATTCCGTGGTGCCGGGGCGGGTGCGGACGTTCCGGACGGATGACCCGGAGCTGACCCTCGCCGAGCCGCTGCCGCTGGTCGCCCCGGCCCCGGAGGATCAGCGGGCCGCTGGGGCGGAGCTGGAGGTTCTGTCGAGTGCGGCTCGTGCGGCGGGCCCGGAGACCGCGGGGTGAGGGCTGCGGCCGGGGGGCGTCCAAACCGGCGGTGACGTCGGCGGTGACACCCGTCACGCGCCGCCCGGGCGGAGACCGGCCCACGCGCCGGGAACAGAGGTCAGGGATTTTCCGTGCCCGCGATGCGGCCGAAGTTCTGGTCCGGTGGAGGCGGGGGCGCGGACGGAGGTGGTGTCGTGTCCAGGCCGTAGTGGTGGTAGAGCTGGAGCTCCTGCTCGGGGGAGAGGTGGCGGCCCACTCCGAAGTCCGGGGCGTCCCTGATCAGAGCGCGGTCGAAGGGAACGCGCAGCGTACCGTCCCCGACCAGCTCACTCGGCTCCAGCGGGACGAAGGCGTCACGGCTGAAGAGGCCGGTGCGTATGGCGGCCCACTCCGGGGCGCCGGTGGCGTCGTCGAGGTAGACCTCGTCGATCGTGCCGAGCTTCGTCCCGTTCCGGTCGAACGCCTTGCGGCCGATCAGGTTGCGCGGATCGATGTCGGTCTGCACGGGCCCTCCAGATGGTCGCGGCTTGACGAAACCGGGCGTAACTCATCTTTAATCGTTCGTAGTCACTACGAAAGAGCACTTCGGGGCAGGCGGCCACTCGAGGGATCGGTCACGGTCCTCGCTGGTAGGCTGGCGTCCGGCTGTTGACCCCGTGCGGGAGAGTCTCCGGAACACGCTTCCAGGAGGCGCCGAAGGAGCAAATCCTCCCCGGAATCTCTCAGGCACCCGTACCGCACGGACGAGGTCACTCTGGAAAGCAGGGCGGGCGTCGGGCGGGCACGTTCGGAACCCTTCCTCACCGACGGTGAAAGCAGATCTGTCGACAGACGGGACTGTGAAGCTCTCAGGTTGAGATGACAGAGGGGGAGGCCGTCCGGGTACCCGCGCCGTGGTACCCCTCGCAGGTCGTGCAGACCAGGAGGCCTCCGCAATGACTGCCACCAATCGCATCCCGCTCTCCGAGCTCGAGCAGGGCATCCCCTTCGAGCAGCGGCACATCGGGCCCGATGCGGAAGCGCGGGCCAAGATGCTCGCCCAGGTCGGATACGGCTCGCTCGACGAGCTCACGGCCGCCGCGGTGCCGGATGTGATCAAGAACGCCGAGGCGCTGAACCTGCCCGGCGCCCGTTCCGAGGCCGAGGTCCTCGCCGAGCTGCGCTCCCTCGCGGACCGCAACCAGGTGCTCGACTCGATGATCGGGCTCGGCTACTACGGGACCTTCACGCCCCCGGTGATCCTGCGGAACGTGATGGAGAACCCCGCCTGGTACACCGCCTACACCCCGTACCAGCCCGAGATCTCGCAGGGCCGCCTCGAGGCGCTGCTGAACTTCCAGACCATGGTCGCCGAGCTGACCGGACTGCCCACCTCCGGGGCCTCGCTCCTCGACGAGGGCACCGCCGCCGCCGAGGCCATGGCCCTGTCGCGGCGCATGGGCAAGGTCAAGAACGGCGTCTTCGTCGTCGACGCGGACGCCCTCCCGCAGACCATCGCCGTCATCCAGACCCGTGCCGAGCCGACCGGGGTCGAGGTCGTCGTCGCCGACCTGGCCGAGGGCATCCCGGCCGAGGTCGCCGAGCGCGGTGTCGTGGGCGTACTGGTGCAGTACCCGGGCGCCTCCGGCGTCGTACGCGACATCAAGCCGCTCATCGACCAGGCGCACGAGATCGGCGCCGTCGTCACCGTCGCCGCCGACCTGCTCGCCCTGACGCTGCTCACCTCGCCCGGCGAGCTTGGCGCCGACATCGCGGTCGGCACGACGCAGCGCTTCGGCGTGCCGATGGGCTTCGGCGGCCCGCACGCCGGCTACATGGCAGTGCGCGAGCAGTTCGCGCGCAGCCTGCCGGGACGCCTCGTCGGCGTCTCCGTCGACGCCGACGGGAACAAGGCCTACCGGCTCGCGCTGCAGACCCGTGAGCAGCACATCCGCCGCGAGAAGGCCACCAGCAACATCTGTACCGCGCAGGTGCTGCTCGCGGTCATGGCCGGAATGTACGCCGTCTACCACGGCCCCGACGGCCTGAAGTCCATCGCGCGGCGTACCCACCGGTACGCGACGCTGCTCGCCGCCGGGCTCGCCGCCGGCGGTGTCGAGGTCGTCCACGGCGCGTACTTCGACACGCTGACCCTGCGGGTGCCCGGCAAGGCCGAGGAGCTCGTCTCCGCCACCCGCGAAGCCGGCGTGAACATCCACAAGTTGGACGCCGACCACGTCTCCCTCTCCTGCGACGAGACCACCACGCGCGCGCAGCTGGCCGCCGTCTGGGGCGCGTTCGGGGTCGACGCCGATGTCGACGCGCTCGACGCCACCGTCGCGGACACGCTGCCCGAGGCCCTCCTGCGCGGGGACGACTACCTCACGCACCCGGTCTTCCACCAGAACCGTTCCGAGACGGCGATGCTCCGCTACCTGCGCAGGCTCGCCGACCGCGACTACGCGCTCGACCGCGGCATGATCCCGCTGGGCTCCTGCACCATGAAGCTCAACGCGACCACCGAGATGGAGCCGGTCACCTGGCCCGAGTTCGGGCAGCTGCACCCCTTCGCCCCCGCCCAGCAGGCGCAGGGCTACCTCACGCTCATCCGTGAGCTGGAGGAGCGGCTCGCCGAGGTCACCGGGTACGACAAGGTCTCGCTGCAGCCCAACGCCGGGTCGCAGGGCGAGCTCGCCGGTCTCCTCGCCGTCCGCGGCTACCACCGGGCCAACGGCGACGAGCAGCGCACGGTCTGCCTCATCCCGTCGTCCGCGCACGGCACGAACGCCGCGAGCGCCGTCATGGCGGGCATGAAGGTCGTCGTGGTGAAGACCGCCGACGACGGCGAGATCGACGTCGAGGACCTCCGCGCCAAGATCGAGAAGCACCGCGACGAGCTGTCGGTGCTGATGATCACGTACCCCTCGACGCACGGCGTCTTCGAGGAGCACGTGGCCGACATCTGCGCCGAGGTGCACGAGGCCGGCGGCCAGGTGTACGTCGACGGGGCCAACCTCAACGCCCTGGTGGGCCTCGCCAAGCCGGGCCACTTCGGCGGCGACGTCTCGCACCTGAACCTGCACAAGACCTTCTGCATCCCGCACGGCGGCGGTGGCCCCGGCGTCGGCCCGGTCGGCGTGCGCGAGCACCTAGCCCCGTACCTGCCCAACCACCCGCTGCAGCCCGCGGCCGGCCCCGAGACCGGGGTCGGTCCGATCTCCGCGGCACCCTGGGGCTCCGCCGGCATCCTGCCGATCTCGTGGTCGTACGTGCGCCTCATGGGCGGCGAGGGCCTCAAGACCGCCACGCAGGTCGCGGTGCTCTCGGCCAACTACATCGCCAAGCGGCTCGAACCGCACTACCCCGTGCTCTACACCGGCCCGGCCGGGCTCGTCGCGCACGAGTGCATCATCGACCTGCGCCCGCTCAGCAAGGCGACCGGCGTCAGCGTCGACGACATCGCCAAGCGGCTCATCGACTACGGCTTCCACGCGCCGACCATGTCCTTCCCGGTCGCCGGCACGCTGATGATCGAGCCCACGGAGAGCGAGGACCTGGGCGAGATCGACCGGTTCTGCGAGGCGATGATCGCCATCCGCCGGGAGATCGAGAAGGTCGGCTCCGGCGAGTGGACCGCCGACGACAACCCGCTGCGCAACGCCCCGCACACCGCGGCCGCGCTCGGCGGTGAGTGGGAGCACGGCTACAGCCGCGAGGAGGCCGTCTTCCCGGCCGGCGTCGCCGCGTCGGACAAGTACTGGCCGCCGGTGCGCCGCATCGACCAGGCGTACGGCGACCGGAACCTGGTCTGCTCCTGCCCGCCGCTGGATGCGTACGAGGACTGATGCCGGCGCCCGCGCCGAGCGGGCATGCGGCGGGGCCGGTCCGGAGACTTCTCTCCGGGCCGGCCCCTCGTCTTCTCGGTCGTGCGGATGTGTCAGCGGCGCTCAGGCGGCCGTCATGACCTGATCGGTGCCCAGTGGTCGGTGCGGGGCGATGATCTGGCCGTCCGGCAGCAGCTCACCGGTGTCCTCGAAGAGCAGGACGCCGTTGCACAGCAGGCTCCAGCCCTGCTCCGGGTGGCTCGCCATGAGGAGCGCGGCTTCCCGGTCGGCGGAGTCGGCTGTCGGGCACGGTGGTTGGTGCTGGCACATGGAAGGGTTCTTTCGCTGCGATGAGATGGCTGTGACGTCGGTCCTGTGGCTCGATGCGGTGTTCATAACCGCCCCCCGTTGTAGTCGGTCCGATCCCAGTGTTGCCCTCCGCGCGTCAATCCGCAGGGATTTTGCCGCAGCGGCTGCTACTGCTTAATGACGTATCACCCGCCCGGACGGTTCAGCCCAACTTCCCTGTCTCTTCGGGTGGTTCGGGGTGGCCTGACCGGGCTAGTCCACTTGGGTGGGCAGCACTGTGCCCCGCGGCCGGGGGCGGCGGGGCACAGGAGGCAGAGGGGGCCCGTCAGGCGGGTGAGGTCAGCAGCGGCGCCGGTGTCAGACGGTGGTTGAGCATCGGCAGCAGTTCGGCGACGCGGTGCGGGCGGTGCGCCGCGATGCCGGGCGGTGCGGGTGCCAGCGGCACGAGCAGGTCGGTGGCGGCGAGCAGGCCATCGGCGCCGTCGTCCGTGCAGTCGCGGTGCAGCCAGAGCGTGATCATGTAGAGCTCGGGCACGGAGAGCAGCCGCGGCTGGCAGTGCATCGGCATGGCCTCGGCGTGGCGGAGCGCCCGCTCGGTCGAGGAGATGTACGGGCCCTCGAAGAAGTGGGAGAACGCCCATCCGTCCGGTGTGAGCATGGTGTCCGCCGCGGCGACGGCGCGCTCGCCGGAGCGGATCAGGAAGCGCCACCCGGCGAGGCGGGTGGGTGTGGTGCCCTCCGGGGTGAGGTGGTCCAAGACGTGGACCGGCAGCGGAAGTTCCGGATGCACCGGTCCCTGGGTGGTGCGCAGGGACGGCGTGCGGGCCTCGCGTACGGCTGTGGGGGAACCGAGTGCCGCGAGAACGCTGCGCAGGGCGGGCGCGGGAGCCGGGGGGACATGCAGCGGCATGGTGGGTCGCCTCTCTCATTCGACAGGCACGGTGGAGCGGGGGCGGGTGCGTGACGGCGCTGTCAGCTCTGGGTCAGAGGGGCGGGGGCCGGAAACCGCGAGCGCCAACTCTCTGCCTAGATTGCGGAGTTTATACGAAGTGTGTTCGGGCGGTGTTTCCGCTAGATGCTGCCGATATTACGGGCAAGGCCTTAATGCGCCGTCCTTCTGGGACGTTTCTCCCGATTTAGCGGGGGCGCCACCGGGGTGACCTCGGATTTCCCGCGGTACGCGGTAGGCCGATTCCAGCCGGTACTTTTGACCAGGTGGTTCGGAACCGAATCTTCCCTGTGCCCCATGCCCGGTGAATGTGCCGGACGGCAACTGTGTCGAGCGTAGCGTCCGACGCGCCCGCGCGGGGCGTTATCGATCACATTGCCGGGGCATCATCCCCCGTACACAGCGGCCGGATCCTCGGCCGCCCGTACGAGGAGGGACGCTTCGATGGGGGAGAAGGTCGCGGCGGGCACGTTCGACCTGGCCGATCGGCACCACTACCGAAGCAAGCTCCGAGAGTGTCTGTCGGGGCTGGAGCGCTTGCTGGAGGAGGAGCGATTCGACCGGCCCAAGAATCTGATGGGCATGGAGATCGAGCTGAATCTCGCCGGGCGCGACGGGCTGCCGAGGATGTTGAATGCGCAGGTTCTCGAGCGCATCGCGAGCCGGGATTTCCAGACGGAACTCGGAATGTTCAATCTGGAAGTGAACATTGCCCCGCACCGGCTCGGCGGACGTGTACTCGACCGGCTCGCCGAAGAGCTGCGCACCGGTCTCAACTATGCCCACAGGAAAGCGAACGAGCTCGCCGCCGGCATTGTCATGATCGGCATTCTGCCGACGCTGAACCGCGCCGACCTGGTCTTCGGGAATCTCTCCGCCGTCGACCGCTACGCCTTGCTGAACGACCAGATCGTCGCGGCGCGCGGTGAGCACTTCGCCCTGGACATCCAGGGCGTGGAGCGGCTGACCTGCACCTCCGCGTCGATAGCGCCCGAAGCGGCGTGCACATCGGTGCAGCTGCATCTGCAGGTCACCCCCGGCCGCTTCGCCGACGTGTGGAACGCGGCGCAGGCGATCGCCGCGGCGCAGATCGCGGTGGGCGCCAACGCGCCGTTCCTGTTCGGCCGCGAGCTGTGGCGCGAGTCGCGGCCCCCGCTGTTCCTGCAGTCCACCGATACGCGCTCGCCGGAGCTTCAGGCCCAGGGCGTGCGGCCGCGCACCTGGTTCGGTGAGCGGTGGATCGACGGTCCGCTGGAGCTCTTCGAGGAGAACCTCCGGTACTTTCCCGCGCTGCTGCCGCTCCTTGACGAGGAGGACCCGGCGGGCGTCCTCGACGCGGGCGGTGTGCCGCGGCTCGGTGAACTCGTCCTGCACAACGGCACCGTGTACCGCTGGAACCGCCCGGTGTACGGCATCGCCGACGGCGTCCCGCACCTGCGGGTGGAGAACCGCGTCCTCCCGGCGGGCCCCACCATCACGGATGTCATCGCCAACGCCGCCTTCTATTACGGGCTGGTGCGGGCGCTCGCCGAGGAGGCGCGGCCGGTGTGGACCCGGCTGCCCTTCGAGACGGCCGCCCGCAACTTCGATGTCGCGTGCCGCCACGGCATCGACGCCACGCTGCAGTGGCCGCGGCGCGGCCGGCTGGGCGGCACCGCCGAGGTGGCGGCCGTCCAGCTCGTGCGCGAGGAACTGCTGCCGCTGGCGGCCGCGGGCCTGGACGCCTGGGGGGTGGAGGCCGCCGACCGGGATCTGTACCTCGGGGTGATCGAGGAGCGGTGCCGGCGCCGGGTCAACGGGGCGTCGTGGCAGGCGACGACGTACCACCGGGCCCTGGAGAGCGGGATGGCCAGGGAGGAGGCGCTCGCCGCGACCACCAAGCGGTACTGCGAGCTGATGCATGTGGGGGAGCCGGTGCACACGTGGCCCGTGGGGCTGCGGGAGCCGGCGATCCCGCTGGGCTGAACCCCCGCCGGCCCCGTCGGCCCCGTTGGCTCAGCCGCGCCATGGCCCGGTCCCGTCAGGTCTGGTTGCTGCCCGCCTCCATGATGGCCTTGAGGATGACCGCGTGGATCTGCGCCGGGTCGTCGACCTGGTGGCCGGAGCCGCCGGTGGCCTCGGCGATCTGCTGCACCTCGTCCTTGTCCGCCTGCGGGCCGACGGCGATGGCGATGATCGGCACCGGGTGCTTGGGGTCGGCGAGCCTCTCCAACCGGGAGATGAGGGAGCCGCGCGAGATGCTGCCCGGGTCCTGGTTGACGCCGTCGGTCAGGATGACGAGGGCGTTGAACCTGCCGCTCGCGTACGTCGAGCGTGCCTCCTTGTAGGCGGCGAGCGTGGTGTCGTACAGGCCGGTGGCGCCGCCCGGCACGGGCTGCAGTCCGCTGAAGGCCGCCGAGAGCCTGTCGCGGTGGGTGGTGCCGCCCTTGCGGTCGCCGAGGCGCTCGGTCGGCTCCAGCTTGCGGTAGTCGCGGGCGCCGTCCAGCCGGGTGGCGAACTCCCACAGGCCGATCTCGTCCTCGTCGGTGAAGCCCGCGAGGGCCCGCAGCAGCGAGGCCTTGGTGATCTCCATGCGGGACCTGCCGCGGCCGGGGACGATCTGGCGCATGGACTCCGAGGCGTCGACGACCGTGCTGAGCCGGGCGCTCTGCACGGTGATCGTCCACATGCCGAGGGTCTCCTGGACCTGCTTGTCGGAGGGCGGATCGGTCGCCTCGGCCGCGTACGGCTGCGGGGTGCGGCCGCCCGCGGCCGTGACCAGCCTGTCCGACGGCCGGCCGGGGTCGGTGCGGAAGCCGTGCTCCGTCAGGATCCGCCGGCCCTCGTCGTCGCTGAACATCGTCATGAAGCGCAGGGCCGCGCGGCTCGTGTCGGTGGACATCTCCTGGTCCTCGACGAGCGTGTAAGGATAGTCGAGCCGGGGTGAGCCGTCCTCGGGATAGAAGAGGTCGAGGCTGTTCTCCTCTCCTGCCGACGCGTTGTGCGCGTACGCCGCCTGCTCGGAGAGGATCAGGGCCTGATTGCGGCGGTGCTTGCCCTGTTCGGAGCCGGAGCCGCTGCCGGAGCCATCGCGGGCGAGGGTCTTCAGGAGCCGGGCGTCGCTGTCCGAGGTGTGGGTCGACAGGGCTTTGGCGAGGGCGGCGGCCTGGGTGCCGCCGGCTTTGCCGCCCTGCTTCTTCGCCGAGGCGCCCATTTTGGCGAGGGCGAGCAGACCGCTCGCGCTGCGGGCCGGGTCGGCGGCGCCCAGGCGGAGCTCGTCGCTCTTCATGGCGGCCGTGGTCAACTCCGGCCAGGTGTACGTCTTCTTGGGCCAGCCCAGCGATTTCGCGGCGGACGGGAGCATGCCGATGCCGACGGGGGAGGAGGCGATGTTGCCCGCCGGTGCCACCTTGGTCTGTTTGGCGCCGAGGCCCACGCGCTGCACCCACAGCCCGGAGTCCGGCACCCACACGTCGTACTCCGGATCCTTGCCGCCGGCGCGGAGTTCGGCGGTGACCTCGTACGAATCGCGCGCGGTGACCCGTACGTCGATGCAGTGGCCGTCGGAGGTGATCTCCTTCTCGCGGGCCTCGTCGGCCGCCTCGCGCAGGGCCGGGGCCACGGCCGGGTCGGCGACGGCGTCGAGGCGGACCGCGTCGTCGCCGCAGGAGCCGCCGAAGGAGAGCACTCCGCCGCGGACCGCCACCGCCGTACCCGCCGCGATCATCAGGACGAACACCGCGGCGATGGCGACCGTGCGGCCGCGCGCACGCGGTCGGGGGTCGGGCGCTGCCGCCCCGCGCTCATCGGGCAAGCTGTGACGTCCCATGGCGGTGGTGCCCCTCCTTGAGTGATGAAGCAAGGAAAGAGGGGGCTGTACGCCCGAATTAGGCGTCCACGCCCGAATTAGGCGTCCGTCCCCCTCGGCCTGTCGCGCACGATCTTCGTAACTTCTTTCGAGACCCTAGTGGGGCGAGGATGGGGATGAGGCGGGATTACTCAACTGGAGGCGGAAGTGCAAGCGGAGCCGGGGCCGATGGCCGGTTCTTTTCGAGCGGAGGGCGGTTCGCCGCGGATTCTTCGGGATGAGACGCTGCTCGTCCTGGCTCTCTCGCTCGGGGCGAGTGGTGTGTCCGCCCTGATCAGCTTTGTCGGGTCGGTGACCAGACCGGGCGGCCTGAAGGACCAGGCGGCCACGATGAACGCGTCGGCGGCGCCTGGGCGTCCCTGGCTGGATCTCGCGTGGCAATTGTTCGGAATCGCCACGGCGTTGGTGCCGGTCGCGCTGGTCGCGCACTTCCTGCTGCGGGAGCGGGCGGGGCTGCGGACGATCGGTTTCGACCGGACGCGGCCGTGGCCGGACCTGGGGCGCGGGGCCGCCGTCGCCGCCGTGATCGGCAGTACGGGCATCGCCTTCTACCTGGCGGCCCGCGGGCTCGGCTTCAACCTCACCGTGGTGCCCGAGGCGTTGCCGAACGTGTGGTGGAAGTACCCCGTCCTCGTGCTCTCCGCGGTGCAGAACGCGGTCCTGGAGGAAGTGATCGTCGTCGGCTATCTGCTGCGCAGGCTCGGGCAGTTGGGGTGGACGCCGATGGCCGCGCTGGTGGGCAGTTCGGTGCTGCGGGGCTCCTACCACCTGTACCAGGGGATCGGCGGATTCCTCGGCAACGTCGCCATGGGCGTGGTCTTCGTGCTGCTGTACCGCAGGTGGGGGCGGGTGGGGCCGCTCGTGGTGGCCCACTCCCTGTTGGACATCGGGGCGTTCGTCGGATACGCGCTGCTCGCCGGTAAGGTGGGGTGGCTGCCGACGCCGACGTGAGGTGCCGCCTCGGCGAGGCGGTCTGGTTCGGCTCGGTTCGGTTCGGCTCAGTCCGGGTCCGGTTCGACACTGTGGGGACGTACGAAGATCTCGTACGTCCCCACAGTGCTGTCCGCGGGGGCGCTCGCCGCCCGCGTGTCTTTCGGGCGTGTCTTCAGGCGAGCAGCTCGCCCTCGATGACCGTGATCGCGTGGCCGCTCAGGAGGGTGCGCTCGCCGCGCAGTCGCGTGCGGACCAGGCCGCTGCGGGGCGAGGCCTGCAGACCGGTCAGGTCGGTGCGGCCGAGGCGCTCGGACCAGAAGGGGGCGAGGGCGGTGTGCGCGCTGCCCGTCACCGGGTCCTCGTCGATGCCGACGCGCGGGAAGAAACAGCGCGAGACGAAGTCGTAGCCGCGGGAGGGGTCCTCGGCCCGGGCCGTGGCGATGATGCCGCGCTCGGAGAAGCGGACGAGGGACTTGTGGTCCGGGGCCAGCGCCCTGACGGCCTTCTCGTCGGCGAGCTCGACCAGCACGTCCCCGATGTGCCGCCCGGTGTCGTACGCGGTGAGCGGCTCGGCGCCCAGGGCCTGTGCTGCTCCGTCGGGCAGCTCGGTCGGGGTGAGGGGCGCGGTCGGGAAGTCGAGGGTGAGGCCGCCGTCGTCGTGCGCGGTGGCGGTGAGGACGCCGCTGCGCGTGGCGAAGCGGACCGTGCCGGACGCGGTGCCCGTGGTGTGCAGGACGTGCGCCGTGGCCAAAGTGGCATGGCCGCAGAGGTCGACCTCGGTGGCGGGCGTGAACCAGCGGAGCGCCCAGTCGGCGTCGCCGCCCGCCGGGAGCGGGTGCGCGAAGGCGGTCTCCGCGTGGTTGACCTCCTTGGCCACGTTCTGGAGCCAGGTGTCGTCGGGGAATGCGTCGAGCAGGAGGACCCCGGCCGGGTTGCCGGCGAAGGGGCGGTCCGTGAAGGCGTCGACGATGCGGATGCGGTGGGAAGTCGGCATGGGAACGACCGTAGAGGGCCGCGGACGGAGAAGGTAAGGCCAATTCGGGGTGTCTGGACTGGATTGGTTGGACGATTGGCCTGTGTGGGGCGCTGAGCCCGCAGGTCAGGCCCGCCCTGCGTCCATGAAGTCGGCCGGGAGCGATGGCAGGGGTTGTCGTACGAACGCTTCCGATATATCGTTGACGCATCGCGACAGATTCGCGACTGATCACAGCAGATCGGAATCCCGTCCATGGCGAGAAGCCCATGGGCGTCCACGCATCAAGGAGTGATGGCCATGCGTTCCCATGGTTTTGAACACGAGCACGGACACGGACATGGACACGGCCGCCGCGGCGGTCCCGGCGGCCGGGAAGGCGCCGGGCGCGAAGGCTTCGGCGGATTCGGTGGGTTTGGTGGCTTCGAGGGGCGGCGCGGCGCGTTCGGTCCCTTCGGGCCCGGCTTCGGCGGCCCCGGTGGTCCCGGTGGCCCCTGGGGAGGCCGCGGCGGACGCGGCGGCCCCCGCGGCAGGGCGCGGCGCGGCGACGTACGCGCGTCGATCCTGGCCCTGCTGAAGGACCGGCCCATGCACGGCTACGAGATGATCCAGGAGATCGCCGAGCGCAGTGGCGGGGCGTGGAAGCCCAGCCCCGGTTCGGTCTACCCGACCCTCCAGCTCCTGGAGGACGAGGGCCTGATCAGCAGCGCGAGCGAGGGCGGCAAGAAGCTCTTCTCGCTCACCGACGCCGGTCGCGAGGCGGCCGACGAAGGTCCCGAGGCGCCCTGGGAAGAGGCCGGGCGCGGGGTCGACTGGGAGACGCTGAACGAGATCCGGCAGGCCGGCTTCGGTCTGATGGAGGCGTTCGGCCAGGTCTGGAAGACCGGCAGCAAGGAGCAGCGCGAGAAGGCCGTCTCGGTCATCAACGACGCCCGCAAAAAGCTGTACCTGATCCTCGCCGATGAGGACTGACGTGTCCGGGGGCGAAGGCCCCCGCCGCGTGAGGCGCCCCGCACCCATGGTGCGGGGCGCTTTGTCGTTGCGTATCGACCAGGCACCGCTCGGCGGTTGCCTGGTCTCAGGTCACCAGGGCGTTCAGCTTGCGCAGCGATTCGTCGAGGGCCGCCGTCGCCGAGTCCTTCAGCTTGCCGGCCATCAGGGAGACGGCGGCGCCGGTGAACTCCCCCTCGATACGGACCACCGTGCCGGACCCGTCGGGCGTGAGGGAGTAGCGGGTGCCGACGTTCACACCCATCGGGCCCTTGCCCGCGATGGCCAGGGTGCGGGCCGGCTCCAGCTCCTCGATGGTCCAGTTGACCTCGGCGGGGAACCCCATCAGCTTCATGTTCTCCACGAAGGTGCTGCCCACCTCCAGGGTGGTGGGGCCGCCCTTGGGGAAGCTCGTGTGCGTGGAGTTCCACTCGCCGTACGAGGAGAAGTCGGTGAGCTGGGCCCAGACCTTCTCGGCGGGCGCCTCGATCCGTGCCTCCGCGCTGACTTCGGCCATGCGGCCACCCCTTCCCGTCGGGCGCTGCGACGGCCGCAGCTACGGTGTCGCGGAACGTAGCCGCAGGGCCGGGAACATTCAATACTGATGAACCGTCAGATCTGACGGGTGCCCGCGCGTCCGGTGGTCTTGGCCCCCGCGTGCGTGGGGTACTGTGCTCCTGCCCTGTGAGGGACACAGGCGGCGCACTCAGGAGGTGAGACCCATCACCGCAGTGACAGGTCGGGTGCTCTCCTCTCGCGACCGCGCGGTTCACCCTGCGTAGGTGATCCGGGGGAGCCCCATCGGGATCCCGGAAGGTTTTCTTCACATGTCGGTATCAGCTTCCTCAGCCTCCTCGGCTTTCTCCGCCGCACACCGGTCCTCCGTCGTCGACGACCTGCGCGCCGCGGGCTGCGTCTTCGCCGAGGACGAGGCGGAGTTGATCCTCTCCACCGCCCGCACCCCCGCCGAAGCGGCCGACATGGTCGTGCGCCGAGCGGGCGGTCTCCCGCTCGAACACGTCGTGGGCTGGGCGGACTTCCGCGGCCTGCGCATCGCCGTCGACCCCGGCGTCTTCGTGCCGCGCCGCCGCACCGAGTTCCTCGTCGAACGGGCCGCCGCGCTCGCCGGGCGGGAAGCCGTCGTCGTGGACCTGTGCTGCGGGTCGGGCGCCCTTGGAGCCGCACTCGCCGCGGTCCTCGACCGGGTCGAACTGCACGCCGCCGACATCGACCCGGCGGCCGTGCGCTGCGCACGCCGCAACGTCGCCCCCGCCGGCGGCGAGGTCCACGAGGGCGACCTCTACGACCCGCTGCCCGCCACCCTCCGCGGCCGCGTCGGCATCCTGCTCGCCAACGTCCCGTATGTGCCCACCGAGGCGGTCGGTCTGCTGCCCGCCGAGGCCCGTGTCCACGAGGCGCGCGTGGCTCTCGACGGCGGACCCGACGGGCTCGACGTGCTGCGCCGGGTGACGCGGGAGGCGCCCACGTGGCTGGCGCCCGGCGGTCACCTGCTCTTCGAGACGAGCGAGGAACAGGTGCCCGCTGCCGTCGACGCCGTCGAACGGGCCGGCCTCGCGGCGGACGTGGTCACCGACGACACGCTGTACGCCACCGTGGTCATCGGGACCCGGCCGGGCCCCGCGCGGCCCTGCTGACCGGCCCGGCTAGCCGACCCGCCGTATCACCGCCGCGTCGAAGAGGTCCGACGCCCTCGGGAACGGGCCCTCGTCGTGGCAGTGCCAGGCCTCCCAGAACAGGTCGGCGGGGAGCGCGTCATCGGGTGCGTACACCCGGTAGACGTACTGCCTGCCGTCGACTGCCGGCAGGGCGACCATCCAGCACCTGCTCTCCATGTCCCTGAGAGACGTGCGCCCCACGTGCCGCGGTTGCGTGCCGGCGCGCGGCACGGTGGCGCGCGCCGGCGCGGAACGGACCCGTCCGTCTCTTCCGCCGATCTCATCCGTAAGGAGGAGAACCACAGCGCGCGTGCCCACCCTGTGTCGGACGCCAAGATGCTTCCCGCCGCCGATGCATATGCCACCGGGGGTTGATGTGGTGGGAGATGTGCAAAGCCGTACCCCGTCCGGCGCCGATCCCGGCCCGGCCCGAGCAGGACCCCCTTCCGGACTCAGCGCGGAGCTGGCCTCCGTGGTGGCCGGCGCGCGCCGGCGCGCCCTGCGCGACGGGGACCGCCAGATCGACACCGCGCATCTGCTGCACTCCCTCCTGGAGGCCGACCCAGAGGTGCGTGCCGTCTTCGACAGCGGGGCGCAGGTGGTGCGGGTCCTCGGCTATCTCGTGCAGCGCAGCATCGGCTACGGCCTGCAGTGGCAGGGCACCGTGGAGGACTCCGGAGCCGTGCCCGTGGTGACCTCCGTCCCCGAGGCCGGCTGGTCGCCGGCCGCCACCACCGCCATGGACGTGGCCCTGGAACGCGCCGAACTGCGCGGCGAGCCCCGCGCCCTCGGCGTGGACCTGCTCGCCGGACTCGTCACCGACCAGGAGTGCCGCGCCGTGGAGGTCCTCGCGCGCGCCCGCGTCGACGTCCCCGCGCTGCTGCGTCGCATCGAGGCGGGGTGCAGGGCGAGGGAGTACGCGTCCGGAGGGCACGGACACTTCGGAGGTCCTAGCTCCGGTTCCTGAGCCACCGGGCCCGCGGCGTGGGGCGTCCGCCGATTGAGACAGGGGTCTGAAGGGGTGACGCTCATGACGCCGCCTGCCATGATGTGCCGGTGCACGCGTCTGACGGGATACAGGAGAGCCGGGGGAGCCGGGTGAAGCCGGGCGACCGGCCCGAGCAGGCCGCTGCCGGCAGCGGCAGGAGCGTCGGTCTCGCGCTGGCCCTGGTGTCGGCGGTCGCCTTCGGAGGCTCCGGTGTCGCGGCCAAGCCACTGATCGAAGCGGGGCTCGACCCGCTCCACGTGGTGTGGCTGCGGGTGGCCGGCGCCGCCCTGGTGATGCTCCCGGTGGCCTGGCGCCACCGTGGACTGGTGCGGAGCCGTCCCGCGCTGCTCGCCGGTTTCGGCCTCCTCGCCGTGGCGGGCGTCCAGGCCTGCTACTTCGCCGCCCTCTCCCGCATCCCCGTCGGCGTCGCGCTGCTCATCGAGTACCTCGCGCCCGCGCTCGTCCTCGGCTGGGTGCGTTTCGTGCAGCGCAGGCCCGTGACGCGGGCCGCGGCGCTCGGCGTGGTGCTCGCCGTCGGCGGGCTCGCCTGTGTCGTCGAGGTGTGGGCGGGGCTCAGCTTCGACGCCGTCGGACTGCTGCTCGCGCTCGGCGCCGCCTGCTGCCAGGTCGGCTACTTCGTCCTGTCCGACCAGGGCAGCGACGCCGGCGACGACGCCCCGGACCCGCTCGGCGTCATCGCGTACGGACTGCTCGTCGGCACGCTCGTACTGACCGCCGTCGCGCGGCCGTGGGGCATGGACTGGTCGGTGCTCGCGGGCGACGCGGACCTCAACGGGTCGAGCCTCCCCGCCTGGACCCTGCTCGCCTGGATCGTGCTCGTCGCGACCGTGGTCGCCTACGTCACCGGCGTCCTGTCCGTGCGCCGCCTCTCGCCCCAGGTGGCCGGCGTCGTGGCCTGCCTCGAAGCGGTCATCGCGACCGCCCTGGCCTGGGTCGTGCTGGGCGAACACCTCTCGGCGCCGCAGGTCGTCGGCGGTGCGATCGTCCTCCTCGGCGCGTTCATCGCCCAGTCTTCGACGCCGGCCCCGACGGCCGGGGCGGCCGGGGCGGTCCCGGCGGCCGAAGCGGGCGAGGTCCCGGAATCCGAAACGCGGTTGTCGCGCAGCGGAAGCCCGTCCTAGGGTGACGATCATGCATTCCCACGCACTCGTTCTTCCGCCCCCCGTCGCCTAGCGCGGGGCGCCCACGGATCTCGCCCGAGCCGGTGGCCGGGCGGAACGGTGCTGCCCGCAGACGGAGTCAGACATCCCTCTCTGCTGCGGAGAATTCACGTGTCACATCTGCCGAGCACGTCCGGCGTGCCCTCCGGCTCGCCTGCCGTCGTCCAGCGAACTGCCGCCGCACGACCGGCCGCTGTCCCACCGAACGCCGTCCTCGGCCTGCCCGTCGGGCGAGGCCTGCTCTATCTGATCGTCGCCGGCACCGCCTGGGGCACCGCGGGCGCCGCCGCCGCGCTGGTCTTCGCGGCCAGCGACATGGGTCCCGTCAGCCTCTCCTTCTGGCGGTGCGCGGGCGGGTTCGTCCTGCTGCTGGCCGCGCGGACGGCGGGGCGGCTGAGGCGGCCGCGCCCGATGGCCGCCCGAGAGACGCCCGCCGGGCCACTGGGGCGCAGGGTGCGCCGGGTGGTGGCGACCGGTCTGGCCCTCGCGGTGTTCCAGACCGCCTACTTCGCCTCGGTCGAGACGACCGGCCTCGCGGTCGGCACCGTCGTCACCATGGGCTCCGGCCCTGTCCTCATCGCTCTCGGCGCGCGCCTGACGCTGGGGGAGCGGATCGGGGGCGGCGGCGCGATCGCCGTCGTGGGCGCTCTCACCGGCCTCGTCGTGCTCGTCCTCGGCGGCGGTGAGGGCGGCGGGGCGGCCGTGCGGCCGGCGGGCGTGGTCTGGGGGCTCGTCTCGGCGGCGGCGTACGCCGCGATGACGCTGCTCACGCGGCGGTGGGGGCGCGACGGCGGAGCCGGTTCGGCCGACACCACGGTCTGGGCGTTCGCCGTGGTCTCGCTCTGCCTGCTGCCGCTCGCCCTGGCGGAGGGGCTGCTGCCGCACACCGCCGAAGCGGCGCACGTCGTCGGCTACTTGCTGTACATCGCGGCCGTGCCGACCGCCGTCGCGTACGCGCTGTACTTCGCGGGCGCCGCCGTCGTGCGCTCCGCGACCGTCTCCGTGATCATGCTCCTGGAGCCGGTGGGCGCGGCGGTCATCGCCGTCGCCCTGCTCGGCGAGGCCCTGACCACGGCGACGGTGGCGGGCACGGCCCTGATGCTGGCCGCGGTGACGGGCCTCGCGGTCGCGGAGACGCGGGGCGCGGTGGCCGGGCGGCGGGAGGCCTCGCCCGTATAGGCCCGGGACGAGGAGCGCGGGCGCCCCGCCGGGGCATCGGCGGGGCGCCCGCCCCCGGGCCCGGACCGGATCAGGCCTCCCGGCGGCGCAGCTGGTGGGCGCGGGCGGCCGCGTCCCGTGGGCCCCGCCGCTCGGCGAGGCCCGCGGCGATGCGGTCCTGCACCTCCTGGGGCCGGTGACCGGCGTACTTGAACTTCGCCCGTACGTCGGTCACTTCCAGGCAGAGCGCGCGGATGCCGGCGAGCATGCGCCCGTACGGGGCCTCGCCCACCGCCGCGCGCGCCGAGCCGCCCTCCGGCTGGAAGTGGGCGACCTGACGGTTCAGGACGTCGGCCTTCTCCTCGGGGTCGTCGACGACGCGGGCGGTGCAGCGGAGCTGGACGGCGGCGTAGAGGCTGGTCGGTACGCCGTGTTCCGCCGGGGTGTCCAAAGCCGCCTGCCAGGGGCCCGGCACGTACACATAGTCGTCGACCACGCTGAGGACCACCTGCGCGTCGGCCTCCAGCGCAGGCCAGACGGGGTTCGGGCGCGCCAGGTGCGTGAGGACCCGCCCGTGCGGGCCGTGCCCGGCCTCGTACAGGAAGTGCAGGGGCTGGACATGGGGTGGTTCGCCCGGCAGGCCGTTCACGGCGAGCTGCCCGAAGTCGTGCCCGGCGAGCCACCCTTGCCACTCGGCGTCGGTGCGGGCCGCGTCCCAGGGGTGGATCAGCATCGCGGCGTCACAGCTCGACGAGGTAGTCGGGCACCTCGACGCCCGGCGCGAGGTCCGCGGAGGGGATCAGCTCGCCGTGGCCCTTGCGCAGCGGCACCACGCCCGCCCAGTGCGGCAGGTCCAGGTCCTCCGGCTCGTCGTGCGGGCCGCCGGTGCGCGCCTTCGCCGACACCTCGTCGAGGTCGAGGCGGAGGACGGCGGTGGCCGCGAGCTCCTTGGCGTCGGCGGGCCGGGAGTCGGCGGAGCGGCCCGGCACCACGTGGTCGACCAGCGCGTCGAGGGCGGCCCGCTTCTCCTCCGGGTCGGTGACCTGGTGGGCGGTGCCGTGGACCACCACGGAGCGGTAGTTGATCGAGTGGTGGAAGGCGGAGCGGGCGAGGACAAGGCCGTCGACGTGGGTGACGGTCAGGCACACCTGGAGGCCCGGGTCCTCTTCCGGAGCCGCGGCGGTCCCCGCCATGCGCAGCGGCCGCGAGCCCGTCGAGCCGTGGACGTAGAGGCGGTTGCCCACCCGGCCGTAGAGCGTGGGCAGGACGACGGGGGCGCCGTCGCGCACGAAACCGAGATGGCAGACGTAGGCCTCGTCGAGTATCGCGTGCACCGTCTCCTTGTCGTACGACGCGCGGTCCCGGGCACGGGTCGGGATCGTGCGGTCGGTCGGTGCGTAGGCGGCGCTCTCCGGCGACGGGGTGTCGGTGGTGCTCGGCGTCGTCTGCATGGCTCTCCCTGTACTGCGCTCTCTGTGCTGCTCTGTTTGACTGCCCGTATTGCACTAGTGCATAATCTGCTTTGTGCTAGGAGAGTATCCGATCAGTGGGCGGCGCGCAGCAGAGATTGCGGCCAGCGTGGAGCGGGCCGTGGGCGACGGCGGCCTGGAGCCCGGTCAACTGCTGCCGCCCATGCGGGAGTTGGCGGCACGCCTCGGCGTCAATCCCAACACCGTCGCGGCCGCCTACCGCACCCTGCGCGAACGCGGGGTCATCGAGACGGCGGGCCGGCGCGGCAGCCGGGTGCGCCCCAAGCCCGCCACCACCGCCCGCGAACTGATCCGGGTGGACGCGCCCCCCGGAGTGCGGAACGTCTCCAAGGGCAACCCGGACCCCGCCCTGCTGCCCCCGCTCACCGCGGCCTTCGCGGCGGCCGCGGCACAGAACGACCGGGAGCCCGTCCTCTACGGCGAGAGCGCGGTCGACCCGGAGCTCGAACTCCAGGCCCGCCTGGTCTTCGACGCCGACGGCGTCCCCCGGGGCCCGCTCGCCGTCACCTCCGGATCGCTCGACGCCATCGAGCGGGTGCTCACCGCCCACCTGAAGCCGGGCGACGGCGTGCTCCTGGAGGACCCGGGCTGGGGGAGCCTGCTCGATCTGGTCTCCGCCCTCGGCCTGCGTGCGGTTCCGGTGGGCGTGGACGACGAAGGGCCGCTCCCCGCGGACGTGGAGCGGGCGCTGGCCTCCGGTGTCCGGGCCGCCGTCGTCACCGACCGCGCGCAGAACCCCACCGGCGCCGCCGTCACCGCGCCACGCGCGCGTGCCCTGCGGAAGGTGTTCGCCGGCCACCCGGACGTGCTGCTCATCGAGGACGACCACGGCCACGGCATCGTCGACCTGCCGCTGCACCCACTGGCCGGGGCCACCCGCAACTGGGCCCTCACCCGCTCCACCGCCAAGGCCTACGGGCCCGACCTGCGGCTCGCCGTGCTCACGGGAGACCCCGTCACCGTCGACCGGGTGCAGGGGCGCCAGCGGCTCGGCCCCGGCTGGGTGAGCCGGCTGCTGCAACGCGCCGTCGCCAGGCTGTGGGCGGAGGGCGCGGTCGACGCCCGCGCCGTGGCGGCGTCCTACGGGAGGCGGCGGGATGCCCTGATCGCGGCCCTCGCCGAGCGGGGAGTCGTCGGGTACGGGCGCAGCGGCATGAACGTGTGGGTGCCGGTGCCCGACGAGACGGGTGCGGTGGCGCGGCTGCTGCATGCGGGGTGGGCGGTGGCTCCCGGGGCGAGGTTCCGGCTGAACACGCCGCCCGCGGTGCGGATCACCGTGGCGGCGCTCGACGACGCGGAGATCGCGGCGGTGGCGGCCGCCGTCGCTGCCGCCATCGGGCCCGCTCCCGCCCGCCGTTACGACTGAGCCGTTACGACTGACGGGGCGGCCTGCCGGCGGGCGTCGCCGGGGTGCGCGGCCGGGACTGGGTCAGGGCCGCGCCCGCCAGGACGATGACCGCGCCGACCGGCGTCGACCAGCTCAGGGACTCGCCGAGCAGCGCGACTCCCGCAGCGGTGGCGATGACCGGCACGAAGTACGTGACCATCTGGGCGGTGGTGGGGCCGACCTCGCCGACCAGGGCGTACTGGAGCAGGAAGGCGAGCCCGGTGCAGAGGGCGCCGAGGGCTACGATGGCGAGCAGGGGTACGACGGGGAAGTGCGTCGGCAGGGACGTGAACACCGGTGTCACCACGGCCAGTTCGGCGGTCGCGATCAGCAGCTGGCCGCCGGAGAGGGAGAGGTTCGAGTGCCCGGAGCCGGCCAGCGTGCGCCGGACGTAGATCCAGCCGACCGGGTAGCTGACCGAGGCGAGCAGCGCCAGCGCCGTGCCGCGGAGATCCAGGCCGCTGAATCCCTGCCACGCGCCGAGCACCGTCAGCACCCCGATGAAGCCAAGGCTGAGGCCCGCGACCCGGCGGCGGGTCGGCCGGTCCTCGGAGAGCGCCACCAGGGAGAGGGTCATGCCCCACAGGGGCGAGGCCGCGTTGCAGATGCCGGCGACCGTCGAGGGGATCGTGAGCTCGGCGAACGCGAACAGCGAGAACGGCAGGGCGTTGAGCAGGAGGCCCGCCATCGCCAGATGCAGCCAGGTGCGCACGCCGCGCGGCAGCCGCTCCCGCTTCACCACGAGCACCGCGGCGATGACGGCCGTGCCGAACACCAGCCGCCCCAGAGTGACCTGGAAGGGCGCGTACGCCTCGGTGCCCACCTTGATCAGCAGGAAGCTGAAGCCCCAGATCAGGGCAAGGAAGCCGAAACGGATCCGCCAGTCAAGCGCGGGACGTCCACCGCGACCGGCCGGCGGGGCGACCGATGGGTCCGCCGACGACGCGGCCGGGGTGCCCCTCGGCGTCGGTGACGTGGCGGAAGTGGCGGCTGATCGGGACGGAGGGGTCACGGTGCTCATGTCCCCCACATTGACCCCGGCAACCTCTTAGCACAAGCGAGATTTCGTGCGCGGTATCGCGTAGCATCGCTTACATGTTGAACCTGGAGCGCCTGCGTACGCTCGACGCCCTCGCCCGGCACGGCTCGGTCAGCGCGGCCGCCGCGGGCCTGCACGTCACGACGTCGGCGGTCTCACAGCAGATGGCGAAGCTGGAGCGCGAGGTGGGCCAGCAACTGCTCACCAAGAACGGCAGGGGGGTCCGGCTGACCGACGCCGGCCGGCTGCTCGCCGAGCACGCCGCGCGGATCCTCTCGCAGGTCGAGCTGGCCCAGGCGGACCTGGAGGAGCAGCGCGGCAAGGCCGTCGGCGAGCTGCACGTCTCCGCGTTCCCCACCGCCATGCGGGGCCTGATGCCGGCCACACTCTCCGCGCTCCGCACCGACCACCCCGAACTGCGCGTGCGCTGCCACGAGATGGAGCCGGCGTCGGCCGTCTCCGCCGTCATCCGCGGCGACATCGACATGGCCGTCGTCCTCGACTGGTACAACAAACCGCTGCCGGTCCCGGAAGGCCTGGTCAAGACGCATCTCGTCGACGACCCCGCCGATGTCGCGATGCCCTCGGCGCATCCGCTCGCCGACCGCGTCGAAGTGGACCTCGAGGAGTTCGCGGACGACGAGTGGATCACCTGGGGCGAGGGCGAGTTCTGCCACGAGTGGCTGATGTTCACGCTGCGCGGCAAGGGCATCGAGCCGCGCGTCGCCCACCGCGCCCAGGAGCGCCACACCCAGCTGGCGCTGGTCGCGGCCGGCCTCGGGATCTGCGTGGCCCCGCGGCTCGGCCGCACCCCGACGCCGGAGGGCGTGCGGACCGTACCGGTGCGCAACCGGGTGCGGCGCCATGTGTACGTGGTGTGGCGGGCGGACGCGGACCGCCGCCCGTCGATCAGGGCGGCGGCGCAGGCCATGCGGGCGGCGGGGGCGGGACTGCGGTAGGAACCCGGCCCGGCTCCGGGTGGGGGCCCAGTCCGGCTTCGGCGGGGGTTCAGCCCGTGGCCGGCTTCTCGCCGGCGCCCAGCTTCGTGAAGTCCCAGGAGGCCACGGCGTCCGGAGTCAGCCGCACCCACGCGTGGCGGCCGTCGTGCGGCAAGGCGTCGACGCCGAAGTTCTTCCGGAAGAACAGCCGCTCGGGAACGTCGAGTTCGGGGCACGGCTCGCCCGTGCGGGGCACCTCGCCCACGACCTCCACCGTCCCCGAGAGCTCCACGCCCCGCAGCTCCCCGTACGTCTCGCCGGCGTCGACCACCACGGCGATCCGCGGGTCCTTGCGCAGGTCGGACCAGCGCTTGCTGCGGACGATCGAGTACAGCCACATCGAGGTGCCGTCCCAGACGAACCAGAGCGTGCTGGCGTGCGGGGCGCCGTCCGAGGAGACGGTCGCCACCCGGCACGTGCGTTGCGCGGTGAGGAAAGCGTCGAGCTCGTCCGGCGTCATCATGATCCTGCGGCCCCGGCGCTGGGTGACGGCCATGTGTGGTCCTCCCGAGTGGTGGTCCGGCCGCACGTTGCGCCGCGCGGCCGCCCCGGCATTTCTGACTGGACGTCAGAAGCCGTGCGTCAGCAAAGGATGCGGGCTCTTCCCTCGTGACGCAATGGCCGTTAACCTCGCCCGGATTCCGGGCCCCCGAAGGCGCGAGCCCGCCCGCCGCCACCGGCGTCCCGGCCGCCCGCGACGAAGGGGTGCCATGCCCTCGTACGAACAGCTCAGGGAGCTCCTCGACCCCGGCACCACCGTCCTGCTGACCGTTGAGTGCCAGCAGGGTGTCGTCGGCACGGAGAGCGCGCTGCCCGAACTCGCCGAGCAGGCCCGGACGTCGGGCGCGCTCGCCCGCGTCGCTCGGCTGGTCGCCGCCGCCCATCTGAGCGGCGTCCAGGTCCTGCACGCCGTCGCCGAACGGCGCCCGGACGGGCGCGGCGCCAACCGCAACGCCCGGCTCTTCCGCGCCGCCGAGCGGCTGCCCGTGCAGCAGCTCTCCGGCTCCGCGGCCGTGCGGATCGCACCGCCGATCGAGGTCGCCGACGAGGACTTCGTCGTACGCCGCCTGCACGGCCTGTCACCCGTCGCGGGCACCGACGTGGACCCCCTGCTGCGCAACCTCGGCTGCCGCACCCTGCTGGTCACCGGCGTCTCGGCCAATGTCGCGATACCCAACGCCGTCTTCGACGCCGTGAACCTCGGGTACACCGCCGTCGTGCCTGCCGACGCCATCGCCGGGGTCCCCGCCGACTACACCGCGGCGATGGTGCGCAACACCCTCGCGCTCGTCGCCACCGTCACCACCACCGAGGAGGTGCTCGGCGTCTGGAAGCGGCCGGGCCGTGCCGGTTAGGCGAGTTTGATGGAGCCCCCCGTCACGGTGATCTCGGCCGCGGGCAGCGGCTTGGGGGCCGGCCCGTCCTGCACGCTGCCGTCGGCGACGGCGAACTTGCTGCCGTGACAAGGGCAGTTGATGGTCCCGTCCGCCACGCCCGAGACCGGACACCCCTTGTGGGTGCACCGGTTGGAGAACGCCTTGAACTCGCCCTCGCGGGGCTGGGTGACCACCACTCCCGCGTCCTTGAAGATCTTTCCGCCGCCCACCGGGATGTCCGACGTCCTGGCCAGCACGGTCCCGCCCCCGGCCTTGTCGCCGTCCGGCGCCTGCGCGCCCGCCGGTTCGGAGGAGTCCTTGTCGTCACCGGAGCCGCAGGCGGTGAGGGCGGCGGCGAATCCGGCGGCGCCGAGGGTGGCCACGACGGTGCGGCGGCAGGGCCCGGCGGCGGTCTCTTCGTAAGTCGTCATGACCGGGGGTACGCGGCCGCGGCCCGCGGTGTTCACCCGTTCAAGGATTTACCCGCCGGTGAGCGGCCGCGCCCCGGCCGGCGGCGGGCGCCGCGAGCGGCGGGGCAGGTGATCGACGAGGGCACGACCGGCAGTAATCTGGGGCGATGCTCAGCGAAGTCACCGCGGTCCGCTACGTCACGCCCCTGCGGGAGGGCGGATCACTGCCCGGGGTCGTCGAGGCCGACGACGACGGGACGTACGGCACGTACGTCATCAAGTTCAGCGGCGCGGGACAGGGGCGCAAGACGCTCGTCGCCGAGGTGATCTGCGGTGAGCTCGCCCGCGCGCTCGGCCTGCGGGTGCCGCGCCTGGTGGGCATCCGGCTCGATCCGGCCCTCGGCCTCGGCGAGCCAGACGAGCGGGTGCAGGCGCTGCTGAAGTCGAGCGGCGGCCTCAACCTCGGCATGGAGTTCCTCTCCGGCGCCCTCGGCTTCGACCCGCTCGCCTATGACGTCGACCCGGCCGAGGCGGGCCGCATCGTCTGGTTCGACGCACTGATCAATAACGTGGACCGGTCCTGGCGCAACCCCAACCTGCTCCGCGTGCGCGGCGACCTCTGGCTCATCGACCACGGCGCCACCATGATCTGGCACCACAACTGGCGCACCGCCGCGACCGCGGCCGCCAAGAGGTACGACGCCTCCGACCACGTCCTCGCCCCCTACGGCCCCGACGTGGCGGCGGCCGCCGCCCGGCTCGCCCCGCTCGTCACCGAGGAGCTGCTCACCGAGGCCGTGGCCGCGGTGCCCGCCGAGTGGCTGGCGGACGAGCCCGGCTTCGACGGCGTCGACGACGTGCGTCGCGCGTACGTGGCGACGCTGCTCCCGCGCGCCGCGACCATCCACGAACGGATCGCGCTGGGCGAGCCGCGACAGAAAGGTGCCCTCACGTGACCGAGCGGGACGTCTTCGAGTACGCGCTGGTGCGCGTCGTGCCGCGGGTGGAGCGGGGCGAGCGGTTCAACGCGGGCGTGGTGCTCTACTGCCGCGGCAAGTCCTTCGTGGCCGCCCGCACCCACCTGGACGAGGCCAAGCTCCTCGCCCTGGACCCGGCCGCCGACGTGCCCGGCATCAGGGCCGCGCTCGGCGCCGTCGAGCGGATCTGCGAGGGCGGGGCTGCCGCCGGCCAGGCCGGGGACGACGACGCGGGGCGGCGGTTCCGGTGGCTGATCGCGCCGCGCTCCACGGTCATCCAGCCGGGCCCGGTCCACACCGGTCTGACGGCGGATCCCGGGGCCGAGGTGGACCGCCTCCTCGCCCAGCTGGTGAGGTGAAGCGCCGCCCGGCCGCGTCACACCTCACGGCGGGCCGTTGACACCCGGTGCCAGGGCTTCTAGCGTCTCGTCCTGCTGAAGGTACTAAGCGGTCGCTCACCGACGGGGCGTACCGTAGAGCCGCATCCCAAGGGCGAGGAGAACCAGCATGTCCACCACTGAGCAGCGCGTGGCTGTCGTGACCGGCGCAGCGCGAGGCATCGGCGCGGCGACCGCCGTACGGCTCGCGGCCGAGGGCCGCGCCGTGGCCGTCATCGACCTCGACGAGGCCGCCTGCAAGGACACCGTCGCGCAGATCACCGCGGCCGGCGGCAAGGCGATCGCCGTCGGCTGCGACGTCTCCGACGAGGCCCAGGTCGAGGCGGCCGTCGCCCGCATCGCCGAGGAGCTCGGCGCGCCGACGATCCTCGTCAACAACGCCGGGGTGCTCCGCGACAACCTCCTGTTCAAGATGAGCGCGAGCGACTGGGACACGGTCATGAACGTGCACCTGCGCGGCGCCTTCCTGATGTCCAAGGCCTGCCAGAAGCACATGGTGGACGCCAAGTTCGGCCGCATCGTGAACCTCTCCTCGTCCTCCGCGCTCGGCAACCGCGGCCAGGTCAACTACGCCGCCGCCAAGGCCGGCCTGCAGGGCTTCACCAAGACCCTCGCCAAGGAGCTCGGCAAGTTCGGCGTCACCGCCAACTCCGTCGCCCCGGGCTTCATCGTCACCGAGATGACGAAGGCCACCGCGGAGCGCGTCGGCATGGGCTTCGAGGACTTCCAGGCCGCCGCCGCCACCCAGATCCCGGTGCAGCGCGTCGGCCGCCCCGAGGACATCGCCAACGCCATCGCCTTCTTCACGGGCGACGCGGCGGGCTTCGTCTCCGGGCAGGTCATGTACGTCGCCGGCGGCCCGCTCAACTGACCCGGAAAGCTGGAAGGCGTAGATCATGGCTGTGCAGGACAGTGGGAAGGTCGCGCTCGTCACGGGCGCGAGCCGCGGCATCGGATACGGCATAGCCGAGGCGCTCGTCGCCCGCGGCGACCGCGTCTGCATCACCGGCCGCAACGAGGACGCCCTCAAGGAGGCCGTCGAGAAGCTCGGCTCGGAGCGGGTCATCGGCGTCGCGGGCAAGGCCCACGACGAGACGCACCAGGCCGTCGCCGTCGAGCGCACGATGGAGGCGTTCGGCCGGGTCGACTTCCTGATCAACAACGCGGGCACGAACCCGGTCTTCGGCCCGATGGCCGAGCTCGACCTCAACGTCGCCCGCAAGGTGTACGAGACCAACGTCATCTCGGCGCTCGGCTTCGCCCAGCAGACCTGGAAGGCCTGGCAGAGCGCGAACGGCGGCGCGATCGTGAACATCGCCTCCATCGCCGGCGTCTCCGCCTCGCCCTTCATCGGGGCGTACGGGATGAGCAAGGCCGCCATGGTCAACCTCACCCTTCAGCTGGCGCACGAGTTCGCGCCGAAGGTGCGCGTGAACGCCATCGCGCCCGCGGTCGTCAAGACCAAGTTCGCCCAGGCGCTGTACGAGGGCCGCGAGGAGGAGGCGGCCGCCTCCTACCCGCTCGGCCGGCTCGGCGTGCCGCAGGACATCGGAGGCGCCGCCGCCTTTCTCACCTCCGGCCAGTCCGACTGGATCACGGGACAGACACTCGTGGTCGATGGCGGCATCTTCCTCAATGCGGGCGTCGGCTGACGAAGGCCGCGTACCCGTCGAGTGTGCCGCTTTCACTGACGTACACCTACATCAAGTGCCCTGTCGGCGTCCGGAGTTGGCGCGGCAGGGCACTGCGATATTGTCTCCCGATTCCATGGCATGGCCGATCGAGGAGCGTGCGCGTGTTCAGTGAAGTTCCCCCAGCCAAGCGGACCAGAGGTCTGCGACCGGTGGCGGCGATCGCGTCCATATCGCTGCTCGCCGGTTGCGGGGTGCTGTCCTCCGAGGGGTCGGACGACGAGGAGCAGATCACCGTCGGCACGATGAGCGCGCCGAGCACCCTGGACCCGGCGAAGGCCTGGGACAGCTCCTGGGAGCTGTACAGGAACGTCTTCCAGACGCTGCTCAGCTTCCCGTCGGGCGCGACCGAGCCCGAGCCGGACGCGGCGAAGTCCTGCGGGTTCAGCGACGCGTCAAGCACCGTCTTCACCTGCGAGCTGCGCGAGGGGCTGACCTTCTCGGACGGCGACAAACTGGACGCGGCGGCCGTGAAGTACTCCTTCGACCGCATCCGGAGGATCGCGGCGAAGGGCGGCCCGACGGGTCTCCTCGGCTCGCTCGACGAGGTCCGGACGAAGGGGGAGACGACCGTCGTCTTCCGGCTCAAGAAGGCGGACGCCACCTTCCCGTTCGTGCTGGCGACCCCCGCGATGTCGATCGTCGACCCGTCCGAGTACCCGGCGGACAAGCTCCGCGAGGGCAACGCGATCACCGGCTCCGGGCCGTACACCCTGGCCTCGTACACCGCCAACGAGAAGGCCGAACTGGTCAAGAACGACAAGTACGAGGGCGCGGCCGACATCAAGAACGACGCCGTCACCATCCGTTACTTCAAGAAGTCCTCGGCCATGGTCGACGCCCTCAAGAACAAGCAGATCGACGTCACCTTCCGCGGCCTCGGCTCCGAGGACATCGTCGAGATGCAGGGCAGGGGCAGGCGCGAGCAGGACATCGAGCTCGTCGAGGGCTCGGGCACCGAGATCCGCTACCTGGTCTTCAACACCAAGGACCCGTGGGCGCGGAAGCTGCCGGTCAGGCAGGCCTTCGCGCAGATCGTCGACCGCGGGGCGATCGCCCACAAGATCTACAAGGACACCGTCGAGCCGCTGTACTCGATGGTCCCCAGGGGGCTCACGGGCCACGCCACCGGCTTCTTCGACGACTACGGCAACCCCAGCGCCGCCAAGGCCAGGAAGATCCTCACCGACGCCGGCATCACCCGGCCCGTGCCGCTCACGCTCTGGTACACCACCGACCGGTACGGCTCGGCGACCGCGCCGGAGTTCGCCGAGCTCAAGCGGCAGCTGGAGAGCTCGGGCCTCTTCGAGATCACGCTCAAGAGCCGCCCGTGGAACGAGTTCCAGGAGGGCTACAGCAACGGCGAGTACCCCGTCTTCGGACGCGGCTGGTTCCCGGACTTCCCGGACGCGGACAACTTCATCGCGCCGTTCGTCGGCCGCGAGAACGTCCTCAACACCCCCTACCCGTCCAAGGAGATCACCGAGCAGGTGCTGCCCCGCGAGCGCAGGGAGGCGGACCGGGGCGCCGTGATCGACCAGTTCGAGCGGGCCCAGGAGATCCTCGTCAAGGACGTCAGGCTGCTGCCGCTCTGGCAGGGCAAGCAGTACATCCTCTCCAGCGAGGAGATCGCGGGCGGCGAACGCGCCCTCGACCCGTCGGCGATCATGATGATGTGGGAGCTGCAGCGCAAGACCAGCTGGTAGCCCGGTCCTGCAGCGGGCGGCCGGGCCGATTGTCGGTGCACGCCGGTAGGTTCTGGGGTGAGAAGTGATCGCACACCGGAGGTTGTTGACGTGACCGACATCGCCATGCTGCCCGCGTCCTGGCGCGGAGTCCTCGGCGAGGAGCTGCAGAAGCCCTACTTCAAGGAGCTCACCGAGTTCGTCGAGGAGGAGCGGGCGAAGGGCCCTGTCTACCCTCCGCGTGAGGAGGTCTTCGCCGCCCTCGACGCGACGCCGTACGACCGGGTGAAGGTCCTGGTCCTCGGCCAGGACCCCTACCACGGAGCGGGCCAGGGCCACGGGCTCTGCTTCTCCGTGCGCCCGGGAGTGAAGACGCCGCCCTCCCTGCGGAACATCTACAAGGAGATGAAGGAGGAGCTCGGCCACCCCGTGCCGGACAACGGCTATCTGATGCCGTGGGCCCAGCAGGGCGTCCTCCTGCTCAACGCGGTGCTCACGGTCCGCGCCGGCGAGGCCAACTCCCACAAGGGCAAGGGCTGGGAGAAGTTCACGGACGCGGTGATCCGGGCCGTGGCCGACCGCCCCGACCCCGCCGTCTTCGTGCTCTGGGGCAACTACGCCCAGAAGAAGCTTCCGCTCATCGACACGGAGCGGCACGTCGTGGTGAAGGGCGCGCACCCCTCGCCGCTCTCCGCGAAGAAGTTCTTCGGCTCGCGCCCCTTCACGCAGATCAACGAGGCCGTCGCGGCGCAGGGCCACGAGGCGATCGACTGGCGGATCCCCGACCTCGGCTGACGTCAGCCCCCGACCGCGTACTCCAGGGTGTACGGGGTGGTGGGCCGGCCGCCCCGAGCGGTGAACGAACCGCGGCCGGTGAGCCCGGCCAGCTCACCGGAGGCCGAGCCGGGCAGCACGGTGAAGGAGCACGCGATGCTCCCGTCGGCTCCGAAGGAGCCGCGCTGCTCGACGACGAACGAGCCGGTGCGGCCGTCGAGCCTGCCCTCGATGAACTCGTGACCGACGAAGGTGCCGACGGTCTCGCTGGTGTACGTGAGGGTGTACTCGCAGGAGGTGCCCGTCGCCTCGATGACGCCGGAGTAGTCGTTGGTGACGGCGGCGTGTGCGATGCGCGCGCCGCCGTCGGCACCGGCGACGGGGCTCTCGTCCCAGTGGACGAAGGTGAAGGTGCCGGTGCCGGTGGTGGCGCCGGTGCTGGTGGTTTGTACGGGCATGGGTCTCCTCGGTGGTGGCAGTGGTGGCAGTGGTGGTGGCGTTCTGTGGTGATGTCCCCCTTGAGAGAGACTCTGTCAGCCGTACCTGACACCTTCTGTCAGGTACTGCGGGAGACTTGAGCGCATGCGCGCCGACCGGCTCCTCGCCCTCCTCCTGCTCCTCCAGAACCGCGGACGCATGACCGCGCCCGAACTCGCCGGGGAACTCGAGGTGTCGGTCCGCACCGTCTACCGGGACGCCGAGGCGCTCGCCGCCTCCGGAGTGCCGGTGTACGCCGAGCGCGGCCCGGCCGGCGGCTTCCGCCTCCTCGACGGCTACCGCACCCGGCTGACGGGGCTCACCGACGACGAGGCCGACTCGCTCGCCCTCGCCGGTATGCCGGAGGCCGCCGCCGACCTCGGCCTGGGCGCCGAACTGGCCACCGCGCAACTGAAGTTGGCGGCCGCTCTGCCCGCCGGACTCGGTGAGCGCTCCCGCCGCATCCAGGAGCGCTTCCACCTCGACGCGGCTGCCTGGTTCCGCACCGCCGAGCCCGCCCCGCTGCTCGCCGTGGTCGCGGACGCCGTGTGGCGCCGGCGGGTGCTGCGGGTCCACTACCGGCGCTGGGGCGGCGAAGTCAGGCGTGAGCTGCACGCCTTGGGGCTGGTCCTCAAGGCGGGCAACTGGTACCTGGTGGCGGCGGTCGACGGCACGCCGCGCACGTACCGGGTGTCGCGGATCCTGGGGGCGACCGTGGCCCGGGAGCTCTGCGAAAGGCCGGACGGCTTCGATCTCGCGGCGTACTGGGAGGCGGCGTCGCGTGCCCTGGAGTCCCGCGTGCTGGAGGGCGCCGCGCGGCTGAGGCTGTCCCCGGCGGGGCGGCGACTGCTGCCGGCGCTCTTCGGGGCGGCGGGGGAGCGGGCCGTGGCGGGCGCGGGCCCCGTGGACGAGGACGGCTGGGCCGAGGTCGACCTCGACGTGGAGACGCTACAGGTCGCCGTCAGCGACATCCTCCGGCTCGGCGTCGAGGCGGAGGTGCTCGGACCGCCCGAACTCCGCGCCGCTGTGGTGCGGACCGTCACCGGGCTGGCCCAGCGCTACGCGTGAGCGGCCCGCGTCCGAACGTGCCTGACCGTGATTGTCGGTGGTGGCCGCTAGCGTCGTCGGAGATGGGGGCGAAGGCCGTACGACCACGGAGGACCCGGTGACGGAGCAGCAGGAGCAGACGGCGGAGGACGGGATGATGACGCGGATCGGACAGGCGGTCATGCTGCATCACGGCGGCGACCGCGAGGAGGCGCAGGACCGCTTCCTCGGCCTGTGGGGGGAGATCGGCGAGGACGGCGACCCGCTGCACCGCTGCACGCTCGCGCACTACATGGCGGACACCCAGGTGGACCCCTCCGACGAACTGGCGTGGGATCTGCGGGCGTTGTCGGCGGCGGACGAGCTCACGGATGAGCGGCTGAACGCCCACCACCAGTCGCTCGCGGTCCGCGGCTTCTACCCCTCCCTGCACCTCAATCTCGCCGCGGACTACGTGAAGCTCGGCCGCCCGGAAGCGGCGCGCAGCCACCTGCGCCGGGCCCGCGGCGCGGTCGGCGCGCTGGAGGACGACGGCTACGGCAACGGCATCAAGGAGGCCATCGCGAGGCTGGAGCGCGAGGTGGGGGAGGGCAGCGAGGAGGAGTAGAGCGCGAGGCGAGGTCGGGGGCTGTCGGCCTGAGTGTCGTTGCGCTCCACCCCACAGGAGACCTCAACGCCCGTACGTCTGGCGGCAGATGACGGCCTGGGGGCTGTCCGGACGCCAGTTGCCGTACGCCTCGCCGAGCGCGCACACGTCCGCGCCCGATGCGGCGGGGGCCGTGCTCGGCGCGGGGCGGGTGGCCCCCGCGTCGGGTCGTGCCGCCGGGGGCCTGCGAACCGGTGCCGGTGCCGCGGACCGTACCGCGGATCCTGGCGCCGGGCCGTCAGCGGCGGCGGGCGGCGGGGCTGACGCCCCGGTCCCGGTCCCGGCCCGTGTGTCGGGTTTCCGGGAGGCGGTGCGCCGGGGCGGGCCCATGCTCTCCAGTGCCTCACGGGCGGGGGCCTGCACGACCTGCGGCCGGCTCCTCGCGTCGGCGCGGGGCGCGGAAGGTCCCTGGGTGGCCGCGGCGGGCCCGGAGCCCGCGGGCCGCTCCACGCTCACGCACCCGGAGACGGCGGCCGAGACGGCCACGGAGACGAGGAGCGCGGCGGCGGTGGTCGGTCGATGCACCCGCACAACTCTGCTGCGCCCCGCCCCCGTTGACACGGCAAGCGGCCGAGGTTGCCCCGCACGGATGACGGTCCCTGCTCAAGAATCGTTTCGAAGCCGGCGCCGGGGGTTCAATCCGCGCCGGGGTTCAGTCCAGCTCCAGCACGCCCACCGTCTGGTCTCCGCTGGTCTCGCCGGTCGGCCGGAAGCCGAGTGCCCGGTAGAAGCCGGCGGGGCCGTCCGGCCCGGGATGCCAGGTGGTGGTCAGGCGCGTGCCGCCCCGGCGTCGGATCTCGGCGGCTACGGAATCCACCGCGAAGCGCCCGTAACCCCGGCCCTGCTTCCCGTCCGCGATGTTGAGGCGCCACAGTCCGGAGCGGAAATCGGTGCCTCTGCCGGTCCAGTCGACGCCGAAGAAGGCCATGAGGAATCCGACGGCCTCGCCGTCATCGCGGATGAGACGGGTCCAGGCGACGCCGGGGTGGACGTATGCCTCGGCGAGTGACTTCACCACGGGTGCCACGAGGTGTTCCTGGTCGGGGCGGACCCTCAGGTTGATCGCGGTCTCGAAGTTGTCGGGGGTGATCTCTTGCAGGTGCGGCGAACTGGGCATGTCGGCACTCTAAGCAGGTGGCGCAAGTGCTTTTCGAAGCGTGTCGCCCATGGGGCGGGTGGCGCGGGGTCGGGGCTCAGTCGTCCAGCATTCCGCACAGTACTTCCCCCACGCTCCTCTGGATCTCCTCCCGTGTCGGCGTCGTCGCGTGGTACGACCCGGCGACGCACGAGAACATCAGGCCGTCGCACCACGCGATCAGGGAGAGCGTGTGGAGTTCGGGCGTGGGGGAGCCCGCCGCCCGGAGCAGGGCCTCAAGGGGTTCCCGGAACTGGGCGCCCGCCGCGTCGTAGTGGGCGCGCAGCTCCGGCCTGCGGGTGGCCTCCAGGGCCAACTCGTACCGCGATACGAGGAGTTGACGGTTCTCGCCGGTGAGGTAGCGGTGCAGGGCCAGGGCGAGGACCGCCGTGACCTGTTCCCGGCCGCCCGGCAGGTGCGGCATCTCGGCGGGGGACAGGATCTCCGCCTCGCGTTCGGCCTGCCGTCGTACGGCCGCCTCCAGGAGGGCGAGACGCGTGCGCGCGTGGTTGGAGGTGGAGCCCTGCGGCAGTCCCGCAGCCTCGTCGACGGCCCGGTGGGTGAGGCCGCGCATGCCGCGTTCGGCCAGCAGGGTGAGGGCGGCGTCGGCGATGAGTTCGGTGCGGGGGGCTCCCGCGCTGCGTACGGACATGCCGGAAACCCTACCCCCCGGACTACAGCTGTAGTAGGGTCGCCTCGTCGCTCACTACATGTGTAGTGCTGGTGGGGGTGGGCGGTGCGTACGCGGCGCCCGCGTGCGCGGTCCCGGAGGAGGAGCCATGAAGCAGCAGCCTCGCGCGGTCGTCATCGGCGGCGGAATCGGCGGTCTCACCGCCGCCCTGGGTCTGCACGAGTCCGGTTGGAATGTGACGGTCCTCGAGCGAGCCGCCTCCATGGAGTCCGTCGGCGCCGGCATCGGCCTGGCTCCCAACGGCCAGCGCGCCCTGGACGTCCTGGGCCTCGGGGACCGGGTGCGGTCCCTCGCCGCCTGGCAGGGCGAAGGCGGAATGCGCGCCCGGAACGGCCGCTGGCTGGTGCGCATGCGGGCGAGCGAGGCCGAGGCGGCGCACGGCGGCGCACTGGTGATGCTGCACCGCGCGACCCTGGTCGAACTGCTGGTCTCCGCACTGCCCGAGGGCGTGCTGCGCACCGGCAGCAGAGCCAGGCTCGCCGACCCGGGCGACCCGGGTGACGAGGGCCGCCGCGCGGTCGTGGTCACGGACGGCGGAGACATCGAGGCGGACCTCGTCGTGGGCGCCGACGGCATCGACTCCGCGACGCGGAAGGCCCTCTTCCCCGGGCACCCGCAGCCCGAGTACGCCGGATTCACCGCCTGGCGGTTCGTCATCCCGGCCCCCGACGAGCCCTTCACGCCGCACGAGACCTGGGGGCGGGGCGGCGTGTGGGGCTCGCACCCGCTCAAGGACGGCAGGGTGTACGCGTACTGCACCGCCCGCCTGCCCCAGGGCGGCAGCGCGCCCGACGACGAGAAGGCCGAACTCCGGCGCCGGTTCCACGACTGGCACGACCCGATCCCCCGGCTGATCGCCGCCGCCAGGGCCGAGGGCATCCTGCGCAACGACGTCCGCCACCTGACCACCCCCCTCGCCCGTCACCACCGCGGCCGCGTCGCACTCGTCGGAGACGCGGCGCACGCCATGACGCCGAGCCTCGGGCAGGGCGGCAACCAGGCGATCGAGGACGCCGTCGTCCTCGCCCACCACGTCGCGCCCGGCGGCGACCTCGGCGAGGGCCTCGCCGCCTACAGCGCGGCACGCGTGCCACGCACCACGGAGATCGTCCGGCGCGCCGCCCGTGCCGCCCGGGCCACGCACCTGACGAGCGGCCCGCTCATCGCCGTACGCGACACGCTCATCGCGACGGCGACGAAGGTCGCGCCGGGCTCCGTCCTTCGCAGCTTCTCCGCCATCACCGACTGGCGTCCCCCGCAGGCCCCGCGCGACGGCGGCGGCCGGCGTGAGGAAACCGCGGCGGCCGTGGGCCACGACGCCGTCCGGCGGCCGGATGACAGCGGATGACGGGAGATGACGGGAGATGACGGCGGATCACGGAGGGACGAGGGGGGGACGAGCCGGCGGGCAGCGGCGCCGCCCGTCCGGGCACGCGGCTCTGCCCGGTGGGCTCCTGACGGGCTCCGCGGGAACTCCTAGCGTCGTTGTGTGAGCCTTTGGACTTCCCTGGAACCAGCCTCCGCGACCGTCGACCCCGGCAGCAGCACCACGGTGCAGCTGCGGGTGCGCAACACCGGTGACATCGTCGACGAGTACCGATTCGACCCCGTGGGCGGACTCGCCCCATGGGCCACGGTGGAGCCATCGGTCCTGCGGCTCTATCCCGGGACGACCGGCACGGTGGAGCTGACGTTCGCGCCGCCGCGCACGCCCGACGCGGTGGCGGGCCCGAGCCCGTACGCGGTGCGGATCACTCCGGCGGAACAGCGGACCGCCGTCGTCGTCCCCGAGGGGACCCTCACCGTCACCCCCTTCACCGAGGTGCGCGCCGAACTGGTGCCGCCGACGGTGAAGGGATGGTTCAGGGGACGTCCGCAGCTGGCCGTGGACAACCTGGGCAACACCAGGATCACCGCCTCGCTCAGCGGCGGTGACACCGGCGACCGGCTCTCGTACGACCTCCAGCCGGGCACCATCCAGGTCGAGCCGGGCCGCGCCGCGTTCGTGAAGGCGACGCTGCGGCCTCGGCAGATCACCTGGTTCGGGTCCAAACAGGAACAGCCCTACGCGCTGGCCGTACGGCGCTCCGGCAGCGAACCGGTGACCGTGGACGGCACCTTCGTGCAGCGCGGCGTGCTGCCGGGTTGGCTGACCGCCGCCGTCGGGCTGCTCCTCGCGCTGACCATCGCGTTCGTGACGATCTGGCTGGCCAACAAGCCGCAGATGCAGACACAGGCGCGGGAGAAGCCGCAACAGTCCGGCAAGATCGCGCCGGACAGCCAGCCCCCCGCGCCGAGCAAGACGGCGCCCGCACCCGAGAAACCGGACGAGGCACCAGTGAAGCCCGACGACGGCGGCGCGGAGAAGCCGGAGGACGACGGCGGAGGCGGGGGTGGAGGCGGCGGCGAGGAGGAGAAGCCCGAGGAGAGGACGGCGGCCGACGCGGTGCGCGAACTCGCCGAGAGCAGCGAGGGCCGCCACATCTGCTACCGCGCCTTCGTCGAGGGCGACGGCTGGCAGGACGCCGTGTGCGACGGGGCCGAGGCCGGCACGGCGGGCGACGGCGCCCCCATCAAGTCGCTCAACATCGCGGTGACCGACACCCACGGCGTCACCGGCACCGGTGCCTTCGTGGGCGAGGGGTGGCGCGAGGGGATCCCCTGGTCGAACGCGGACGACACCGAGGACATGTACTTCGGCAGTACCGAGGAGGCCGACCCCGCCCTGGAGGGGTACACCTACAAGGTCTTCGACGGGGCCGTGTGCAGTGACGCCTATGTGCAGGACAGGGAGTGGCTGGGCGAGGTGTGCACCGACCCGGGGGAGTGGAAGTACCACGGCAGCCCGATGGAGTTGAACCTGCCGCTCAAGGCCGTCCGCTTCACTGTGTGACGACGCCCGCTCTGGTTCCGGCTGCGGTTGTACCAGTTCCACGGCGGTGGCCAGGTCGAAGCCGTCGGCGGCCGGACCAGGGGGGCGTGCGTGGACCACCCGCCCGCCCGCCGAGGCGCGCCTCGCGCAGCAACTCTGGTACGTGGTCCGCGGTGCCGGAGAAGCACAGGGCTTCCAGCCCCGCCGCGGGGGTACGGCGGGCATCGGCCGCAGCCGGCCCAGGAGTGCGGCATCCGGGGTGTCGTCGCCGAGGGTGTGCGCGGAGACCCAGTCGGGAACGCGCAACGATCGGGTGAGGAGCGGCCGTTCGGGCTCCTCGACGGTCAGCAGTCCGAGGGCGCGCCGCACAGGCCGAGCGCGAGCCCCACGGTGGCGGGGCGGCGGCCGACGTCGTCGTTGAGGTAGCCGTACAGCGGCTCGAAGGTGCGGTCGAGATCGGGGGCGAGCGCGATGAGCAGGATCGCCGTGTCCAGCTCGGTCAGGCGCAGCCGGGCGCCGGTCCGGGCCAGCCGGTCGTCGGGGTCACACCGGTCGCGGAACCACGGTCCGCAATGCCTCACCGCTCGCACCCGTCCCACCGTCCCCCCCCGCCCGCCGATGACGCACCGTTTCCCCGGACAGGTACAGGCCGCCCAGCGGGTCGTTGGCGGTCGGGTGGGAGGAAGCGGCTTGGCCCGGCGGCCGCCACGGACGAGGCGCTCACGACCGCTGAGGCGCTCATGACCGTCGCTCAGGGCGGTGGTCGGCCGACTGCTCACGGGCGGCGCGAGCCGCCGCCACCTGGCCGGGAGTGTGCCCGCGCTCCTCCGACCGTGGCGTGGTCGCGTCGACGCCGCCCACCCGGACCGTCGCCCCCTCGGTGACCGGCGGCCCCGCGTCGTAGTCGGGGTACGCCGGAAACGGCACCGTCACGGTGACGTCGAGGGACGGTTTGAGCTCGCCGCCCAGCGCGGACCAGACGTCGGCGAGTGAGCGGGCCTCCGACTGGTTCCCGGCCACCGTCACCAGCACCGAAAGGCCGAGGCGCCGGAGGGACTCCGGCAGTTCCCCGGCGGGCAGCAGCTCGTGCGGCAGCAGTGTCGCCAGTACGGCGGAGAGCAGCCGGTGTTCGTCCTGCGGAGTCTTCGTCCAGGCCGTCACCAGGTAGGCGAGCCGGAACCAGCGCGGGGGACGGCGGCGGCGTACGACGATGTTCCGCTCGTCGCGCAGCCCGGTGTGGCCGCGCTGCCGCAGCGTCACGTCCTCCCGGATGTCATAGAGGTAGGCGTTGACCACGGGTGCGTTGCGCCGGGCCGCCCAGTCGCGGGTGGGCACGTCGAAGGAGACGTCGACGCCGGAGCCGGTCAGTGCCCCACCGCCGATGAGGTTCTTGAGGACGTCGTCCACCTCGTGGATCACTCTCGCGCTCCCACCTGCCGTTCGTCCCGCCGCGATCGCGGCCGTGCCACCGATCGTGCTCCGCGCACCGTCCGGGGGCGCAGGGGCGGCGGGGACGAGGGCCGGGCAGCGCGCTCTGCCTCAAGGGGCCGCCGCCGGGGCCGTCCGGCCGGGGGGCGCTCAGATGTAGCCCTCGCGCAGGGCGTAAGCCACCACGTGCGCCCGGTTGCGCAGGTGCAGGCGCGTGGTGAGGCCGTGCATCACGTTCTTGACGGTGCGTTCGGAGTACGACAGTTTCGTGGCGATCTCCGCGGTGTCGAACCCCTCGGCCACAAGCCGGACCACGTCCATCTCCCGCTTGGTGAAGCTGAGGAAGAGCCCCGGCTGCTCCTCGCCGCCCCGGTGCAGCCGCCGCACCTGGCCGATGAGCTGGCCCAGCAGGTCGGCGGGCAGATCGCCGCCGCCCTTCGCGGCGGTCAGCACCGCCTGCAGCAGGCGCTGGGCGGTCGCCTCGCGGCGCCAGACGATGGCACCGATCCCGCACTCGATGACGTCAAGGAGCTCGTGCTCGCGGACCGTACCCGCGACGAGCACGGCGCGGGCGCCCTCGCTGCGCACCGTCCGCCGCAGCCGGGTGAGCGCGGCCTCGTCCAGCTGGTCCTCGACGATCAGGGCCACGGTGGCGGGGCCGGGCTCCCCGCAGAGTTCGATCTCCGGGTGGCGGCGGAGCTGACTGAGGACACCCTCGCGACTGATCGGATCGGGCGCGGTGACGGCGACCCGCACCCGGTGCGTCTTCGGTACGTAAGGTGCCGGCGCCGGTGCCGGTCCTGCGGACGTCACTGGCGCCGCGGGAATCATGCGCGTCGCGGACGTCGCAGGCGCCACGGGGGCGGTGAGCAAACTGGACAAGCGATCTTCCCCTGGTCTCGGACTCTGGTCTCGGACTCTGGTCTCGGGTTCTGACGACGTAGGGCTCAGGAACAGGACTTGTAGAAGTGCTTCCAGCCGTCGCCCGGCATGGCCGGCGGCTCGGCAGGGGTGCCCGATTCGCCGTACTTCGCCTGGTGATCCTGGTTGTACTTGCCCGGGCCGCTGCCCGGCTTCGTCAGCCGGACGCTCCGCTCCCACACGCCGTCGCCGGCATTGCTGAGCGCCGCGAGGTCCGGGTAGGCGTCGTGGCCGTAGTCGGCGATCCGCAGCTCCTTGACCTCACTGGCGTCGCCGATGTCGAGGTGGCGGGTGTGGGCCGAGGCGAGGTTCGAGCGCTTGAGGGGGCCCGGGCGGTAGTCGGCGACGCGTGCGGTCGCGGGGTCGTCCACACCGGACGGCGTGACGAGGTTGACGACCAGGTCCAGGGTGCCGTCGTTCCGGAAGTCGGCCACCGCGGCGGTCGCGACCTCGCCCCGCTTCACGCCGGCCGGCTTGCCGACGCTCTGCTTGGAGCCGAACGTGCCGTTCGCGGCGCCCCACTGGACGGTCATCTTGGTGCCCGTGAGCCCCGGGTTCGTGATCTTGTCCGGGTTGCCGTCGCCGTCGAGGTCGCCGAGCAGCGTCGTGGCATCGGCCAGACAGGGACCGGCCACCCGGGCGGCCGCCGCGGAGTCTCCCGTGTCCTTCGACTCCGCCGACCCGGCCGCGCTGGCCTGGTATCCGGCGACCGTCAGGGTCAGGGCGACCGCCGCGACCGGGGCGGCGATGAGACGTGAGCGCTTGCGAAGCATGTACGAACTCCCGATGTCGTTGCTGTTGAGCCGTGCCGGACCACCGGGGTGTCCGCCACGCCCCACGCGGGGGCGTTGTCGCTGTGGGGCGTGGCGGTGTGCCCGATGAGCACGGACCGAGCTTGTGGGCCGACCCGTCCCGATGGCCAGGAACGCCGGGCAGTTGGGGACACTGGAACGCAGAAATAGGCGCTGACCTGGGAAAACATCGTCCGCCTGGAATGCGGGACTGGGACGCCCGACGTCCGCCCGCCCACCGGGACGGGGCCCGGAACGCACCGCCGACAGCTGTACCGAGGGCGCGCCGAAAGGACCCGGACGGCTGCACCGACGGCCGTACCGGGCGCCCGTGCGGCCCGGCGGTTCGGGCATGGCAGAGTTCCGGCAAGAGACACGCGGGACGAGGCAGAGCTCTGCCCCCACATGAATGATGAGGTCAAAGCGGTGGACACCAGCGCAAACCCCAGCGCCAACCGAGCCCTGAAGATCGGCTGCATCGGACTCGGCGACATCGCGCAGAAGGCGTACCTGCCCGTGCTCACCACCCGGCCAGGGGTCGAGCTGCATCTGCAGACCCGCACGCCCGCCACGCTCGCCCGGGTCGCGGCCACCCACCACATCCCGGAATCCCGCTGCCACACGGACCTTGACGCGCTGCTCGCGCAGGGGCTCGACGCCGCCTTCGTGCACGCGCCGACCGCCGTACACCCGGAGATCGTCACCCGGCTCCTCGAAGCGGGCGTACCCACCTACGTCGACAAGCCCATAGCGTACGAACTCGCCGAATCCGAGCGCCTGGTGAACCTCGCCGAGGAACGGGGCGTCAGCCTCGCCGTCGGCTTCAACCGCCGGCACGCGCCCGGCTACGCCCAGTGTGCCGAGCACCCGCGCGAGCTGATCCTCCTGCAGAAGAACCGCGTCGGGCTGGCCGAGGACCCCCGCACGCTGGTGCTCGACGACTTCATCCACGTCGTCGACACGCTGCGCTTCCTGGTGCCGGGGCCGATCGACCACGTCGGCGTGCGCGCCCGCACCGTCGACGGCCTCATGGAACACGTCGTCCTGCAGCTCGCCGGCGACGGATTCACCGCGATCGGCATGATGAACCGGCTCAGCGGCTCCACCGAGGAGATCCTGGAGGTCTCCGGCCAGGACTCCAAGCGGCAGGTGATCAACCTCGCCGAGGTCGTCGACCACAAGGGCCAGCCCACCCTGCGGCGGCGCGGGGACTGGGTGCCGGTGGCCCGGCAGCGCGGCATCGAGCAGGTGGTGCTCGGCTTCCTCGACGCCGTCCGCGCCGGCGAGGTCCTCAGCGCCCGGGACGCACTGGCAACTCACGAACTGTGCGAACGCGTGGTCCTGGCCGCGCGGGAGCAGGCCGCCTGAGGCTCCGTACGCCGTCGGTCGCGCCCAGCACCAGCAGGACGACGACCGCGGCACGGACGACCCAGTCGCCCCACCGGACGTACAGCGTCGTACCCGTGGCGAGCGGCACCTCGTAGACCGCCGCGGCACTCGCCGACGTGCCGAGCGGGGCGCCTACGCGGGAGCCGTCCGGTGCGTGGACCGCGGAGACGCCGGTGAGCGTGGCGTGCACCATCGGCCGGCCCGTCTCGGCGGCCCGCACCGCCGCGAGCGAGGCGTGCTGCCGGGGCGCCCAGCTGGACTGGAACGACGAGGTGGACGACTGCGCGAGCAGCACCTGCGCGCCGTCACGGGTGAGCTGCCGGCTCATGTCGGGGAACGCCGACTCGAAGCAGACCAGCGGGCCGATCCGCAGGCCGCGCCCGGCGTCCATCACGACCTGCCGGTCACCGCGCCTGCGGTCCTCGCCCGCGGCCTTGCCGACGGAGGTCGCCCAGCCGAGCAGGGAGCGCGCCGGCACGTACTCCCCGAAGGGCACGAGCCGCATCTTGTCGTAGCGGTCGCCGGTCGGGCCGTCCGGTCCGACCAGGACGGAACTCTTGAAGATGCCGGGCCGGTCGGAGCGGCGCGCGTCGACGTTGACCAGGATGTCCGCGCCGACGTCGCGGGAGAGCGCGGCGATCCGGCGGGCGACGTCGGGCCGGTCGGCGAGGTCGAAGCCGACGCTGCTCTCGCCCCAGACGACGAGGTCGAGGTCCCGCCCGGCCAGCTCGCGGGTCAGCTCCTCCTCGCGGGCCAGCCGCTTCTCGGCGCCCGTGACGCCGTCGATGACACCCGGTTGGACGACGGCGATGTGGACGCGTCCGGCGGGCTCGGGGCGCGGCGCCCACGCCCAGGCGGTCGCCGTCGCGGCGACGACGGCAAGAAGACCGGCGACGGCGGGGACGACTGCCGCGCTGGGGGCGCCTCCGGTGGTCGGTAGCACTGGGGTGAGTGGGGAGACTGGGGCGATGGGGGTGGCTGGGGTGACGGGGGTGCCCGAGGAGCGTGGGCCTGTGAGCGTCGGTGCCGTGCGCACGGGTATTCGGGAGGTACGAGACTTCTCCACCCGCACGGCGACGACCAGGAGCGCGACCGCCGTGTTCACGACCACGACCAAGACGCTGACCAGCCACACGCCGCCCACCGAGGCGAGCCGCAGCGCGGGCGCCACCTGCCACTGGCTGGAGCCGAGCACCCCCCACGGGCCGCCCAACCCCTCCCACGACCTGACCAGTTCGACCATGAGCCAGCCGGCGGGCAGCGCCGCGAGGGCGGCCGCGGCGCGCCCGGGCGTCGGCGTCCCACCGAGGCAGCGCCGGACCAGCCAGCCCCAGGGCGCCCACAACAGCCCGAGCAGCGCGGCGATGACGACCGTGAAGACGTGCAGACTCGGCAGCAGCCAGTGGTGCACGGCCACCATGAAGCCGAGGCCGCCGAGCCAGCCGTCGAGCGCGGCCCGACGGGCCGTCGGGGCCGACGCGGCGAGCAGCATCCAGGGCACCAGGGCGACGTACGCGAACCACCAGAGCGACGGCGCGGGAAACGCCAGGGCGGGCAGGGCCCCGGCCGCCACGGCGATGCCGCCCCGCCATCGGCGGGACGCGAGCATCCGGACGGCGTGCCGCCTGTGCCGCTCCCACCGGTCGTCGCCCAACAGATCCATGCAACGCCTCCCTCGGTCCCCGACGCCCGGGTGAACCTCCAGTGTGCGCGCCCCGGACGATCTAGGACAGTGGACGGCCAAGAGGGCCAGGGCGGCCGGTGACTCGGGAGTGGGAGCCTCGGGAAGGCCCCGAGGGGGAAGGCCCTGAGAGGGAGGAGGCCCGAGAGAGGGTCACGTCCCGGCGGCCTGCTCGCGCCGCTGCCGTCCGAGGGCCGTCTGGCGCCACTTCTCCGTGACGACCACCTGGCGCAACCGCCAGCCGCTGTGCATCCGCACGAGTACGAAGACGTAGCGGCCGCCGCAGACGAAATCCGGCGCGGTCGGCGGGCTCGACGCGGACGAGGAGGGCGACGCGGATGTGGATGCGTCGGGCGTACCCGGCGACGACGTGGGTTGCTCGGCGAATCGCATGGGGTTCACGTAGTCGGCCTGCACGCGCGCGGTGTCGCCGATGTCCTGCTCCAGCGCTCCGAGCTCCAGCCGGCGGTTGGTGATCAGATGCTGGCGCATGGGGAACATCCGCATGGTCTCCGCCAGCCATGCGCCGATCTCGTCGGCCCCTCCCTCGATGCCGCCCGCGGAGCGGTAGTCGGCGCGCCCGCCGGGGGCGAACAGCTCTCGGTAGGCGTCCCAATCGCCGTCGTCGACCGTGACCGCGTATTCGGTGATGAGGGCGTCGATGGCCAACCGGTCCATCACGGCGGCGAGTTCCACACGCTGCGTCATCGGCTCAGTGTTGGGCACGGGAGGTGCCGCGCCAAGGGGCGTGCAGGGAGGAAGAGTTGGCGTGACCGCGAGCGCGCGGCTGATCAGGTCATGGATGAGGAACTCACCGGGCGAACGGTTCTCTTTGAGCAGCCGCAGGTCGGCGGGGCCGAACCAGGCGTAGGTGCTGTGCTTGCTCCATTCGAGGGCCGGAGCGTCGAGGTCTCCCCGGACCTCGACGACGTAGTCGGCCTCGTACCGCAGGCCGCCGCCGTCGTCACCCGTCCAGGTGGCCACGCCGAGGAAACGCCGCATCCGCCGCAGCCGCCAGCCGGTCTCCTCCTCGATCTCACGGGCGAGCGCCTCCAAGAGGGTCTCGCCGGGCTCGACATGGCCTCCGACGATGTCCCAGCTGTCGGGAAAGAGGCGGCGCCCGGGGGAACGCTTCTGGGCGAACGCCTGACCGCGCTCATTGAGGATGACGGCGCCGACGGTCCAGATCTCGCCGGCGGAGGGGATGGGCACGCGTACGTCGGGCGCGACCTCGACGCCGTACGCCCTCACCGGCGGCTCGGAACCATTCCGTCCGCGCGGCTCCGCGCCCGCTCTCTCCGCCGTCACCCCCCTACGCGGCCTTCACCATCTCCTGGCGGACGGCGGCGGCCCACTCGGTCACCAGGTGCTCGTACTCCCGGCGCTGCTCGGGGGAGAGCCGGCCGCCGGCACGCAGCCACAGGCCGCGGATCCGCTCGTTCAGTTCGGCAGAAGACCGCGCGGAACCATGGGAGGGAGGGGTTAAGGGCATGGAGACAACCCTAGGGGATGGCTTGGACAATCGGAACTGTCAGCTACCACACACCTCCACCGCGTGATCATCGCGCCGGCCGCCCGGATCCGGGCGCCCGGCGGTCGATGCGCGCCGCGTCCCTGCGGCGCGCCTAGTCCCGGTCGGAACCGGACGCCCGCGCGGAATCACCGCCGCGGCGCCGGACGATGAGCGTCGTCCCGGCGATCACGCAGCCCACGGCGAGGATTCTGCCCGTTCCGTAATAGACGCCCCAGTCGTCTTCCATGCTCTTCCCGCTCACCAAGAGCCACACCAAGAGCACCGCTCCGATACCGGTGAGGACTCCCCCTCCCACCGCTCCTATCCCCGCCCACCAGGGCCGCGTGGCCTCCGGCTCCCGTGCTTCGTCCCGCAACTGCCCGCTCCCCACGTGCCTTGTGACCACGTATGTGATCGTTCGGGTAGAAGAACGCCGCCGGCTCCGGTGATGGTTCCCGCCGCGGCGCCGGGCACCGTCCATTTGACCCTGACACGGTGACAAGCTCTTCACTTCGATCAAGGAGGTGGTCGCGGTGACGATGCCACTACAGGGCACGGACACAGGTACGAGCACGAGCACGGATACGGGTACCCACACAGACGCGAACACGGTGCGCGTCCTCGCGGGGCTGACGGACGGCCGCCCGTCGGTACGGCTGCGGGCCGCGCTGGAGATGGGGACGACTCCGGCCCCGCACTGCGTCGACCGGCTCGTCGAACGGTGCGCGGTCGAACCCGAGTTCTCCGTGCGTGAAATGCTCACATGGGCGCTGACCCGCCACCCGGCGGCGGTGACGGTCCCGCTGCTCGTCGGCGAACTCGCCTCGGAGCGTGCGCAGGCGCGCAGTCAGGCCCTGCACACGCTGTCCAAGATCGGGGACCGGCGGGCGTGGCCGGCGATCACCCCGGCGCTGCTCCGTGACGCCGACGACGAGGTGGCGCGGAGTGCCTGGCGGGCGGCGGTCGTGCTCGTACCCGACGAGGAGGAGGGCGAGTTGGCCGCGGTGCTCGCCACGCAGCTGGGGCGCGGTGGGCGCGAGACGCAGCTGAGTCTGAGCCGGGCACTGATCGGGCTCGGTGAGGTGATCGTGCCGACGCTGCACGAGGCGATGAGGGATCAGGACCCGCGCGTACGTGCGCACGCGGCGGCCACGGAGAGGATGCTGCGGGATCCGGACGCCGGCTTCGAGTTCGCCGTCGAGGAGGCGAAGCGGATCGCGGTGCTCGGCACGACCGGCGAGAACACGACCGGCGAGAATACGACCGACTAGAACGCGATGCGGGCCGGCCTGACCACGGGCGGCCGGAGAGGTGACGAGCGGTGCTCATCGGGGAAGTGGCACGGCGGTCCGGGGTCAGCGCCCGCATGCTCCGGCACTACGAGTCGCTCGGTCTGGTGCGGCCGACGGGCCGTAGCGGCGGCGGGTACCGGGAGTACTCCGGCGAGGACATCCGGCGGATCTTCCACATCGAGAGCCTGCGGTCGCTGGGGCTGTCCCTGCGGGAGGTCGGCCGGGCGCTGGACGATCCGGGCTTCGCCCCCGCGGAACTCGTCGACGGTCTCATCCGCCAGACGCGGGAACGCATCGCGGCCGAGACGGAACTGCTCACCCGCCTCCGCCGTATCGACGCGGCGGAACCCGCCGGCTGGGAGGACGTCCTGCAGACCGTGGCGCTGCTCCAGGCGCTGGGTTCGCCGAGCGCCGACCGGCGGCAGCGCGCGGCCCTGTCCGCGGTCGACGAGGTTCCGGTGCCGGTGGAGGCACTGGTCGAGGCGGTGCTGAGCGAGACGGACCCGAATGTCGCGGGCGCCCTCCGGTGGGCCCTCGCGCGGTCGGGCGAGGCGGGGTGGGCGCTGCTGGCGGAGGGCCTTGACTCGCCGGACGCAGCGGTACGCCGACGCGCGGTCCAGTGCCTCGCCGAGATCCCGGACGAGGGGGCGACCGCACTGCTGCGGGAGTCGCTGGCCGGTTCCGACGCCGTGGTCCGCGGTTACGCGGCTCTGGCGCTCGGAGCGAGGGGAGTGGCCGACGCGGTCCCGGTACTCGTCGACATGGTCGTCAGCGACACGAACGACGTCGACGCGGCCGACGCGCTGAGCGCACTGGCGCACGGTCCCGCCGACGCGGAACGGATCGCCGCCGCGCTCGTCGACCGCCTGGCCGACGGTTCCGCGGAGTTGTCGGCGAATGTGTCCGCGGATCTGTCCGCGCGTCGCCGGCTGACCCAGGCGCTCGCGGACATCCCGGGTACGACGGCGTCACGTGCCCTCGCGGAGCTGGCACATGACGAGGACCGCGCGGTCGCGCTCACCGCGACGTACGTCCTCGGACTGCGCGAAGGACGATGACGCGCTACGCGACCAAGCTTTGTCACCACCACCTCCACCCCCTCGAACAGACACACGAAGGGCCATGTTTGACCTGCGACGGGATGGGCAGGTGGGCCAGCTGAGGCCGGGTGTGGAGACCAGCACCCGGCGCGCTCCTTTCCCTGGGTGCCGCCTCCTTGCGGCGCGCCCAGGACCGAGCGCACAGGAACGGATGGGGAGACAACCGTGACACCTCGTGCCCGCAGTCGCTCGACCGCTCGAGCCGCGATGCTGGCCGCCGCGTGCGGCGCCCTGGTGATGGGGTTCGCCGCCCCGCCGGCCGGGGCCGCCACCGACGACGCGGCGAAATCCGGCACCCGGGCGCAGACCAAGCGGCCGGTCTGGGCCATCGCGCACCGGGTGTTGACCGTCGGCGGCGTCGACAAGGCGCTCGACCACGGGGCCAACGCGATGGAGATCGACGCCACCGCCTGGAAGAAGGGCTGGTGGGCCGATCACGACGGGCTGCCCACGAGCGGCGGCGACACGATGGCGGCGATGTTCGACCGCATCGCGGAGCAGCGTCGGGCGGGCAAGAACGTCGGGTTCGTCTGGCTGGACATCAAGAACCCCGACTACTGCGACAGCGGCGACGCGACGTGGCGCCACTGCTCGGTCGCGGCCCTGCGCGACATGGCCCGCACCAAGCTGGAGAGCGCGGGCGTCCGGGTCCTCTACGGCTTCTACGGCACCGCGGGCAAGGCCGGCTGGAAGGACGTCAGCGGCGACCTGAACGACCTCGAAGGCGTGGACATCAGCGGCGACTTCGACGAGGTCCGGCGGCAGTACGGCGAGTACGGCGGTGCCGTCGCGAACAACCAGCGCGTCATGGACAAGGGCCTGTTCAACCTCGGCCTGCCGACCGTGCTCGGAAAGGTCCGGGAACAGCTGAGCCTCGGCGCACAGGCGCGGGACCGCGGCGAACTGGCCCGCGTCTTCGGCTGGACGACCGCGGCCGGCGACAAAGAGGCGACCGACCGCCTCTTGGAGCCCTCCGGCGGCAACGCCGACGGCCTGATCTACGGCCACCGTGCCTCCTGCTACCCCGACGGCGTCTCGGGCACGGGCGGCTGCGGCAAGGACGAGTCCTCCGCGAAGGAGGCCATCGCCCACATCCACGACTTCGTCACCGCCCACCCCGACACCCACCGCATGGCCACGACGAAGGACATCCCCTTCGGCAACTGACCCCGGAACACCGGGGGCCCGACCCCTCACTCACCTAGGAGTGGCCGGGCCCCGGTATGCATGCCCCCAAGCCGGAGGGCATCGTCGATCTCGCTGAGCTTCCTGGAGGACAGGACGGCCGCCCGCTCCAATAAATCGTCCCGGGACACGGTGGTCAGCCACGTGCACGGGGTGAGCCCTGGACGCGGTAACGCTAGCCGCAACACGCCGTCGAGCGGCAGCCCTTCACAGGCGCCGACCGCCACTTCGATGCCCAGACCGCTGATGTCGAGGCCCGCCGGAGGGACGACCTGCATCACCTGGAACCCGGACGCGTCGTCACCTGACAGCAGTACGACCAATCTCCGCTCGTCGAACTGGACCCACCAGACTTCGCCACGTTGCACAAGTCCTCCCATGCACAGGACGGCACGCAGACGCTGCGCGACCTGACGCGACAATACGCACTCGTCATTGCGGACGGCTCGCGGCCCGGGCGTATATAGCGGGAGAAGAGTTCGTCACCGGGTCAGGGAAAGGGGAGCGGGGCCGGGGCTCGCTGGCCACTGCCATCCGACGAGCCCGCGATCGCCTTCTCGAGCCCTTCGAAGAAGCCTCCCACTTCAGCGCTTTCCTCGCGTGGCATCTAGTGCGGCACCAGAGCCTCAAGGATGCCCGCCCTACGGAGCTCGTATGGCGGCGCGGCGCCACCGCCTGGAGCGCCGGCAGGGGCGGCGGTGGGGCCAGGAGCCGTCGACACCGAGGGCAACGGGCAAATCGGCGGCGGACGGCGTGACTGAGACGTCGAAGCTCACAAGAGCAAGCCCAAGTCATGGCATTGCGACTTCGACCAGGCCTGCACGAAGAACACCCGCAGCGGGCCCGGATCGGCGAAGGTGTACCGCTGGTTCATCGCGGACTTTGAACACACCCTGATCCGCGTGGGCAATCGCAAGTACGGGCTCGAGCACATCAAGCGCGGCGGCTCCACCGGCAACAAGGCCAACCACCCTACAACGGTTACGTGATGCGCCTGTGGGACAAGGCGATCAACAACTACGCCAGGGGTAGCAAAGGCAGTGTCAACGCGGTGTCCACGTGGGCCAAGTAGTCATGATTACCGCCCACGACGATGTCCTGGTCGACTTCGAGGACAGCAGCGGCGGGTACGCACCCGGGGAACTCGCCCCCGCCCCGGACACCCCGGACACAAAGACCTGGCTGGACACTCCCTACCGGCGCCTCAAAGAAGGGTGCAAGCAGCCGGTCACCGCCACACCCGAGGAACTCCAGGCCACGTCGCCTTCACCACCCATAGCGCCGACCAGGTGCACGCCATAGGCCCCGAAGGGCACCGCCTACGCCTCCTCTGTGCAACCTGGCCTTCCATCTCGACGACCTGTTCACCGGCGGCCAAGCCCTCAAGGAAACCCCACCTCGCAGCCGCCGTCCCGACACCCCCTACACGGACGGCAACGTCATCCACCCCTACGGCACCCCAACCCCACAGCGACCACGCCGCACGCAGACGCCCGTACCGGTGACGCCCGTGGCCTGGATAGTGCGGCCGGCTTGGTGGTGGCGGTTGACTTCGCCGCTGTGCAGGCGCTGTACGCGTCAATGCCGCCAAGTTCATCTCGCGCTTGGGCACGTGGAAGGCTGACCTTTTCGGGGACTTCAAGGGTGAGCCGCACCCCCTGCCGCCTCATCCGGCAAGGGGCGCAACGTGAACGGGTGTTGAGTCCACCTCCGAAGTGGGCGGGCCGGAGGGTGTCGTCCATGACGAGTGATCGACTGGGAGATTTCTGGGAGAAGCCCCCTGTAAGACGCTGCACCGCTCTGCACGTATCTACGCGTTCACGTTAGAAACTCATAGGGAAATGTGCCTGATTCCTAGCGCCATGCCCCCGGCTCACCCCGCCGATTCCCCCGCATGCGGGCTCAGTGCGTCCGTGCCCACCAGGGCGAACAGGACGATGCCTAGCAGGATGCGGTAGTAGACGAACGGCATGAAGCTCTTCGTCGTGATGAACTTCATGAACCAGGCGATCACCGCGTAGCCCACGATGAACGCGATGATCGTGGCGAAGATCGTCGGGCCCCAGGAGACGTGGCCCTCGCCCGCGTCCTTCAGCTCGTACGCGCCGGAGGCGAGGACCGCCGGGATGGCGAGCAGGAAGGAGTAGCGGGCCGCGGCCTCGCGGGTGTAGCCCATAAGGAGGCCGCCGCTGATCGTGGCGCCCGAGCGGGAGACGCCCGGGATCAGGGCCATCGCCTGGCAGACGCCGTAGATCAGGCCGTCCCTGACGCCGAGTTCCCGCAGGCTCTTGCGGTGCCGGGCGGCGCGGTGCCTGCCGCCCGTCTCGTCGCGGGCCGCCAGGCGGTCGGCGATGCCGAGGACGATGCCCATCACGATGAGGGTGGTGGCGATCAGGCGGAGGTCGCGGAACGGGCCCTCGATCTGGTCCTTGAACGTGACCCCGAGGACGCCGATGGGGATCGAGCCCACGATGACCAGCCAGCCCATCTGGGCGTCGTGGTCCGAGCGCGGCACCTTGCCGAAGAGCGAGCCGAACCACGCCGACAGGATCCGCGCGATGTCCTTGCGGAAGTAGATCAGCACGGCCGCCTCGGTGCCGATCTGCGTGATCGCCGTGAACGCGGCCCCCGGGTCGTGCCAGCCGGCGAACGCCGCGGTCAGCCGCAGATGCGCGCTGGAGGAGATCGGGAGGAACTCGGTCAGTCCCTGGACGAGTCCGAGGATGAAGGATTCAAGCCAAGACATGTGAACTGCGCCGTCCAAGTACTGATCATCAGGCCGCGGATGCGGGCATAGCGGTCAAATGCGGGCGAATGCCTGAGGGCGGGGGGTGATCACGTCCCTCGCTGTGGGGCAGCGTAGCGGTCCTGGGTTACGGGACAGTGGGAGGGCCGACCGCGGACCGCGCCGCGGGGCCCTCCCTCGTCCAGCCCGGCGCCTGTGGATGTGCGGTGAGGTCGTCGTGGTGGACCGCGTCGCCGCAGGCCGCGCACGTCACCACCGGCACCAGTTCGTGCCCGCAGGAGTGTTCGAGGACCATCGGGCGGTCGCCGTCCCCGCGCAGGTGGCGGTCGCCCCAGGCCATGAGGGTCATCAGGACCGGCTCCAGTTCCAGCCCGGCCCTGGTCGGCCGGTAGAGGAACCGTCGCGGCCGTTCGCTGTACTCCACCTTCTCCAGGACACCCGCCTCCACCAAGCGGCGCAGGCGCGTCGTCAGGACGTCGCGGGGCGCGCCGATGTTGCGCACCAGCTGGTCGAAGCGTTCATTGCCGAGGCACACCTCGCGCAGGACGAGCAGGGAGTACTTCTCGCCGACGAGGGCGAGGGCGTCGGCGATGGAGCAGGGGCGCGGATCCTTCATGCGGGCAGTGTAGGGGGACGGGCCCAGAGGGTTTGATTTTCCAACTCACCGGGCTATGGTGAGTTTGGATTTCCTACTCGCCAGTAGTCGGAGTGGTCGACGTCGCTCAAGTCGTCGATCCGGTCAAGAAGTCGAGAGAGGCCCGCACCATGCGTGACGCCGTCATCGTCGAAGCCGTACGCACCCCGGTCGGCAAGGGCAAGCCCCAGGGCGCGCTCGCCGCCGTCCACCCGGTCGAACTCCTCGCCCAGACCCTGCGCACCCTCATCGAACGCGCCGGCATCGACCCGGCCGGGATCGACGACGTGATCGGCGGCACCGTCGACCAGGTCGGCGAGCAGGCCATGAACACCACCCGCTACGCCGTCCTGTCGGCCGGCTTCCCCGAGTCCGTGCCCGCGACCACCGTCGACCGGCAGTGCGGCTCCTCCCAGCAGGCCGTGCACTTCGCGGCGCAGGGCGTCATGTCCGGCGCGTACGACATGGTCGTCGCCTGCGGGGTCGAGTCGATGAGCCGCGTACCGATGTGGTCGAACGTGCCCGAGGGTGCCGACCCCTTCGGACCGGGCGTCGCGGGACGCTACCCGGAAGGGCTGGTCCCGCAGGGCATCAGCGCCGAACTCATCGCCGCCAAGTGGTCCATCGGGCGCGAGCGGATGGACGCCTTCGCGACCACCTCGCACCAGCGGGCCGCGCGCGCCTGGGACGCCGGCCTCTTCGACGCCGAGACCGCGCCGATCGCGGGCCTGACGCGCGACGAGTCCGTACGACCCGCCACCACCCCCGATGTCCTCGCGGGTCTCAAGCCCGCCTACTACGACCCGCACTTCGGCGAGCGCTTCCCGCAGATCGACTGGTCCGTCACGGCGGGCAATTCGAGCCCCCTCAACGACGGTGCGTCCGCAGTCCTCATCACCACCGGCGAGAACGCCGCGCGCCTTGGCCTGCGCCCGCTCGCCAGGCTGCACAGCTTCGCCGTCACCGGCTCCGACCCGCTCCTCATGCTCACGGGCGTCCTGCCCGCCACCGAGAAGGTGCTGCGCAGGGCCGGGCTCTCCCTGGACGACATCGACCTCTTCGAGGTCAACGAGGCCTTCGCGAGCGTCGTCCTCGCCTGGTTGCAGGAGACCGGCGCCGACCCGGAGAAGGTCAACGTGCACGGCGGCGCCATCGCCCTCGGCCACCCGCTCGGCGCCAGCGGCACCCGCCTGATGACCACACTCGTGCACGCGATGCGGGTCCGCGGCGCGCGGTACGCGCTGCAGACGATGTGCGAGGCGGGCGGACTCGCCAACGCCACGGTCCTCGAAGCGCTGTAGCGCGGTTCGTGCGGCACCGGGCGGCGGAGGGGGAGGGGAGGGAGGTGAGGGGAAAGAGAGGGTCTCAGCGGTCGCGGAAGTGGTGGCGCTTGAACCACGCCACAGCCGCCCCGCCCAGCCCCGTCACCGCGATGAACCCCATCGCGATCAGGAAGACGGGGGACGTCGGGGTGGAGGCACGCGCGCCCGCGATGACATACGCGGCCGTGTTCGGTATGGACCCCAGACCGGTGGCGACCAGGAACGGCAGCCAGCCCATGCGGGAGACCGCCGCGCAGTAGTTGGCCGCGGCGAACGGCACCCCGGGGAAGAGCCGCACCGCCAGCATCGACCGGAAACCGTGCCGGCTGAGCTGTCCGTCCGCGGCCTTCAGCCAGCGGCCCCGCAGCAGAGGCCGCAACGCGTCCTGGCCCAGCATCCGGCCGAGCCCGAAGGCGATCCCGGCGCCGAAGACGGTGCCGGCGATCGCCGCGGCGAGACCCGCCTGCGAGCCGAACAGCGCGCCCGCCGCCAGATTGAGCAGCGGCCGCGGCACGAACGCGGCCGTGCACGCCCCGTAGGCCACGGCGAACAGAGCCACGGCCGTGGCCCCGCCCACCTGGGCGGGCCACCCGTCGGAGAGGAGCCGCTGCGGCTCGAAGAGCAGCACACAGGTGGCGGCCGCGGCCAGCAGCACCACGAGCAGGGACAGCCGCGACCACGGCGACAGAAGGACCCTGGCGCAGCGCACGACGAAGCCCTGCGGACGGGCGGTGGCGGTCTCGAACATCCGGGAAGAGTAACCGGCAGAGGTATCTGATCGCCGTATGGTGCGTCTCATGAGCGTCACAGTTCCGGGCGGGGGGCCGAGCGGTGGGCCGGGCGGAGCGCCGGGCAGCGACCTGGCGGACACCGTCATCGGACGGCTCGTCACCAGCTATACGGAGGCGGCCGATCCGGGGCGGGCCGCGCAGATGAAGACGTATATGAAGGACATCGCCCCCTTCCTCGGGCTGACCTCACCGGTCCGCCGCGACCTCTCCCGCGCGGTCCTCGCCGGCACCCCGCGCCCCGACGAGACGGACTGCACGGCGATCGCGCTGCGCTGCTGGGCCCTGCCCGAGCGCGAGTACCACTATTTCGCCGTCGACTACCTCCGTCGCCATGTGCGGCGCTGCTCGTCCGGCTTCCTGCCGGTCGCGCGGCACCTCGTGACGACGCACGCGTGGTGGGACACCGTCGACCTGCTCGCCGCCCATGTCGTGGGGGGCCTGGTGGCGGCCGACCCGGCCCTACGGTCGGTCATGGACACCTGGATCGCGGACGAGGACGTGTGGGTGGCCCGCACGGCCCTCCTCCACCAGCTTCGCCACAAGGAGAACACCGACACGGAGCGCCTCTTCGCCTACTGTCTGCGCACGTCGGGGCATCCGGACTTCTTCATCCGCAAGGCGATCGGCTGGTGCCTGCGGGAGTACGCCAAGACCGATCCGGAGGCCGTACGCGCCTTCGTGGCGCGCGAGCGCCACAGGCTGTCGCCGCTCTCGGCACGGGAAGCGCTGAAGAACCTCCGGAGCGCCGACGATTCTCCGAAGTGCTGAGGCGACCCCGCAGGACTGACGCGGCCCCGCAGGACTGACGCGTCCTTGCGGCGCCGAAACGCCCCGGTCCCTCGAGGGAAAATCATTCGACGCGGGTCGTTCGATCCGTGAGGATCTGTCCCATGTTCCGGTACGCCTTCCTCGCAGCAACGCCCGCGGTCGCGGGCGTCGCGAAGGCTGCCGTCCCCACGGACACCGTCCTCGCAGACATCGCCCTCGCAACCGCCGCCTTCGACGGCGCCCGAAGCTGACCCTCCCCGGACATTCCGGCGGACCCCGCAGGGGGAGGGTCGGTTCGGCCCCGGGGTCCCCGTCCCGACCGCGTCCACCGCGGGCACGGGACAGCAGCTTCGAGTTCCGGAGAAGGAACCACCATGCCCAAGACGGCTTACGTCCGCACGAAACCGCACCTGAACATCGGCACCATGGGCCACGTCGACCACGGCAAGACCACGCTCACCGCCGCCATCACCAAGGTCCTCAGCGAGCGCGGCACCGGCGGTGGCACGCAGTACGTCTCCTTCGACCGCATCGACCGCGCCCCCGAGGAGGCGCAGCGCGGCATCACCATCAACATCGCGCACGTCGAGTACGAGACGGACACCCGCCACTACGCGCACGTGGACATGCCGGGCCACGCGGACTACGTGAAGAACATGGTCACCGGCGCGGCCCAGCTCGACGGCGCGATCCTCGTCGTGTCGGCGCTCGACGGGATCATGCCGCAGACCGCCGAGCATGTGCTGCTCGCCCGCCAGGTCGGCGTCGACCACATCGTCGTCGCCCTCAACAAGGCCGACGCGGTCGAGGACGGCGAGGACTCCGAGCTGGCCGACCTCGTCGAGCTCGAGGTCCGCGACCTGCTCTCCGAGCACGGGTACGGGGGCGACTCCGTCCCCGTCGTACGGGTATCGGGGCTCAAGGCGCTGGAGGGCGACCCGCGGTGGACGTCGGCGATCGAGGCGCTGCTGGACGCGGTGGACACGTATGTGCCGATGCCCGAGCGGTACCTCGACGCGCCGTTCCTGCTGCCCGTCGAGAACGTCCTCACCATCACCGGCCGCGGCACCGTCGTCACCGGCGCCGTGGAGCGCGGTACCGTCCGCGTCGGGGACCGCGTGGAGGTGCTCGGCGCCCAGGCGGAGACGGTGGTCACCGGCCTGGAGACCTTCGGCAAGCCGATGGCGGAGGCGCAGGCGGGCGACAACGTGGCGTTGCTGCTGCGCGGCCTGCCCCGCGACGCCGTACGCCGCGGCCACGTCGTCGCGGCGCCCGGCAGCGTCGTGCCGCGACGGCGCTTCACCGCGCAGGTGTACGTCCTCTCGGCGCGCGAAGGCGGTCGCAGGACGCCGATCGCCACCGGGTACCGGCCGCAGTTCTACATCCGCACCGCGGACGTGGTCGGTGACGTCGACCTCGGCGAGGCCGGCGTGGCCCGCCCCGGCGACACGGTCACGATGACCGTCGAACTCGGCCGTGACGTGCCGTTGGAGACGGGCCTCGGCTTCGCGATCCGCGAGGGCGGCCGCACGGTCGGCGCGGGCACCGTGACGGGGGTCGCCTGACGGGCCGCAGCGTCCGCCCGGACCGCTCCCGACCCGCCCCCCCGGCGAAAGCCCACGGGCGGGTCGGGGGGCGGGTCGAATCCGGGGAGGGCAGATCGGAGGGGGCAGATCAGGGGCCAAGTTCCCGCCGCGGGCCACGGTGGCGTGGCGCGTGGAGTCGTACGTACGCCCTCCCAGCCGTACGGCGGCCGGAGCAGGCTCGAATCAGGCCCAGAGCAGGCCCGGATCAGGCCGAAGGGCAACGGGCAAACCGGAAGCAATGGCCCGGCGGGCACAATGGACGGCGTGGACGAGGACGAGTTCGAGGGTGGGGCCGGGGCGGATGTCCCTGGTGGCGGCGAGGGCGCAGAGGGGCAGGGAGGTGGCGCGGAGGAACCGGTTCCGGTGATCAGGGAGGTCGATCACGGCACCGCCAAGCTCATGCCCGACATCGACCGGTCGCGCGCCTGGCTGCTCACGGTCGACGGCGCCCCGCAGTCGTACGTCGACCTGGACGACCCCGCCCACCTGGAGTTCGAGTACGCCCGCAGGCTGGCGCACGTGCTGGACGCGGCCGCCGAACCGGGCGACCGTCTCGACGTCATCCACCTCGGCGGGGGAGCGCTCACCCTGCCCCGCTACGTCACCGCCACCCGGCCCGGCTCCCGCCAGCACGTCGTCGAGGCGGACCGCGGACTGCTCCGGCTCGTCACCGAGCGGCTGCCGTTGGCCGACGCGAGCGGTGTCGACGTGCACGGCGCGGACGCCAGACAGTGGCTGGAATCGGCGTCGGACGACAGCGCGGACATCATCGTCGCCGACGTCTTCGGCGGCTCACGCGTCCCCGCCCACCTCACCACGGTCGCGTACGCGCGGACCGCCGAACGGGTCCTGCGCGCGGACGGGTACTACCTGGCGAACGTCGCCGACGGCGCGCCCTTCACCTTCCTCCGCTCCCAACTGGCCACGTTCGCCGAGGTCTTCGGGGAGCTCGCGCTGATCGCCGAGCCGTCCGTGCTGCGCGGGCGCCGCTTCGGCAACGCCGTGCTGATCGCCGCGCACCGCCCCATCGACGTCGGGGCGCTGGCCCGCCGCACGGCGTCCGACGCCTTTCCCGCCCGGGTCGAACACGGCGAGGCGCTGCGGCGCCTCATCGGCGACGCGAAGCCGGTGCGCGACGAGGACGCGGTGGCCTCACCCGAGCCGCCCGACGGCGCCTTCTCCATCGGGTGACGGGTCGGCGGCGCCGCGCGGGACGGGCTTCGCCGACACCGCCACCTCCGCCGTGCGCCGGGTCAGATTGCGTACGTCGGGGACGAAGAGGACCGCCGCCGTCACCAGCACCACCAGCACGGCACACCCCCACAGCGACGCGGTCCTGCCGAACGCCGACTCGGCCGGACCGGCGAGCGCGGTGGCCAGCGGGACCATCGCGACCGAGCCGAACCAGTCGTAGGCGGAGACGCGCGACAGCTTCTCCTCCGGGATCTCCTGGTGCATGGCGGTCATCCAGGCGACGCCGAACACCTCGATCGCCACTCCGCTGACGAACATGACCGCGGCGAGACCGGTGACCGGCAGCGGCACGGCGAGCGCCGCCGAGGGCGCCGCCAGCGGGAAGACGCAGAGGGTGCCGGCGAGCAGCAGCCGCCGCGGCTTCCACCGGGTCATCAGGAACGCGCCGCACACCGTGCCCGCGCCGAACGCCCCGAGCGCGAGGCCCCACGGCGCCGCGCCGCCCAGCTCGTCGCGCGCCACCAGCGGCCCGTAGACCGACTCGGCGGCACCGACCACCGCCACCACCACCGAGAACTGCGCCACGATCGACCAGAGCCAGGGCCGCCCGGTGAACTCCCGCCAGCCGTCCCGCAGATCGGCGATGAGCCCCTCGCCGGGCGCGCGCTCCGGGATGTGGCTGACGTCCAGGAGCGACCGCAGCGCCCCCGCGACCGCGAACGCCACGGCGTCCACGGCCAGCACCCAGCCGGGGCCGATCACCGCGACCAGCACGCCGCCCAGCGCGGCCCCGCCGAGCCCCGCGCCCTGCATCGCCATGCGGTAGACGGCGAACGCGCGGCCGGCCTGTTCGCCGCTGACCGACGACATCAGCATGCCTTCGGCGGCGGGCCCGAAGAAGGCCTGGCCGACGCCGCCGAGGCCGGTGAGCAGCATCATCTGCCACAGCCGCGGCTCGCCCGCGATGACGAGCACGGCGAAGGCCGCCTGCGAGACGCAGTTGAGGGCGTTGGCCGCGACCATGACGTGGTGCCGCGGCAGCCGGTCGGCGACCGCCCCGCCGATGAGCAGGAACAGGACGAGCGGCAGGGTGCGGGCGGCGGCCACGAGACCGACGTCCCCGCCGTCGCCGCCCGCGTCGAGAACGGCGAACGCCGCCGCGATCAACGCCCCGTGGCTTCCGAGGTTCGTCACGATCGCGGCGGCGGTCAGCAGTGTGTAGTTGCGGCCCGCCCAGGAGGGGCGGTGGCGCGGTGCGGGGGTGGCAGTGGTCACCGGGGGACTATCCCCGGCGGACGGCAGGCATGACAAACCGTTTTGTCCCGGTGGGCGCCGGACGGCAAGGCGTGCTCCGGCGGTTCCGTCGGGCCCGGAGAACCGGTGGCTCAGGAGCCCTCGGAGGCGGCCTCGCTCCACCGGACCGTGCTGAGGATCTTCTTCACCGTGGCGTCGGAGACCTCTTCCTTCACGCCCTTGGCGCCGTACAGGGTCCAGGCCACGTACTCACCGGCCTCGTTCTTGAAGGCGAATGTCGTGGCCTTGCCCTCGGAGTCGCACTTGGCCGAGGTGGCGGCGCCGGACGTCGTCGACGTGGCGAGGCTGCCCTTCACACCGGACTTGGTGGTGTAGTCCTCGACCTTGCTGATCTTGATCTTCTTCTTGTCGGCCTTCGTCTGCTCGGTGTAGCCGCCGAAGACCCACCAGGCCGAGTCGTTGCGCGCCACGTCCTTGGTGTTCTTGGCGCCGTTCTGGCCCTTGGTGCCGACCGCGGCGAGCGAGGTGTCGTCCTTCTCGCCGTCCTTGTCGTCGTCGGACGTGCACCACTTCTCTTTGTAGACCGCGGGCGCGGACATGATGATGATCGACTTCGAGCCCTCGTCCTTGCGGTCGTCGAACCCGATGAGGGTGTCCGGCGTCTCGACCTTCCAGTCGGCGGGTACGTCGAAGGCGGTGCCCCACTTGGGGTTCACCACGACCTGCCAGCCGGGGATCGTCGGCTTGTCCTCGCCGCCCTCGCCGCGCTCGTTCCCGTCGTCACTGGGCGACGGGCTCGGCTTCTTGGAGACGGACTTCGCGGGCTTCGCCGGACCCGCCTGGTCGTCCTTGTCCTTGTCGCCGCCGAAGACGAGGAAGCCGGTGACACCGGCCGCCGCCAGCACGGCGAGCGAGGCCACGATGGCGGTGATCTTCGTCTTCCTGCCGTCGCCGCCGCCCTGGCCGCCGCCGCTCGGCTGCGGCATGGGCGGCGGCGTGGGCGCCGCCCACTGCGGCTGCTCGGGCTGCGAGAAGGCGCCCGAGTGCGGTTGCTGGTAGCCCCCCGCAGGCTGCTGGTATCCCGGCTGCGGCTGCTGGTACCCCGGCTGCTGATACGGGTTCGGCTGCTGGTACCCCGGCTGCTGATACGGGTTCTGACTCTGGTCCTGCGGGTTCTGCTCGCCCCCGGGCGGCTGGTTTTCTGGCCACATGGCCAGTAACCATAGAGGGGCCGGGGGTCCGGTGCCATGCGCGCCCCCCGCGGGGCGCGCACGGTGACAGAGCTGGTGCACGGAAGCCGGGGAGAAAACGGGGGAAGCCGTCAGGATTCCGTCGGTTCCCCGTGGGTGCGCACGGTGCTGAGGATCTTCATCACCGTCTTCTCGGGTATCTCGCCGGGCACGCCCCTGGCGCCGTAGAGGTTCCACGAGACGTAATCACCGGCGGAGTTCTTGAAGCCGAAGGTGATCGCCTTGCCGTCCGACGCGCACTTGCCCCGCTGGGGGGTGCCCTCGGACCGGGCGCGGGCGATGCTGCCCTTCAGCCCCGACCTGGTGGTGTACGGCTCGGCCTCGTCGTCGTTGGTGAAGCTCTTCTTGTCCGGCTGGGTGTATCCGGCGTAGACCCACCAGCCGACCTGGTTGACCGCGACCTCGGCGGTGTTCTTCGCGCCCTGGGCGCCCTTGGTGCCCGCGGCGGCGAGTTCGTGGTCCTCGGTCCTGCCGTCCTTGTCCTCGTCGTCGACGCACCACGCGGGCCGCAGGTACGCGGGGGCCGACATGGTCATCAGCGGCTTGCCGGTCTTGTGGTCCTCGAAGGCGAGCGCCGTGTCGGGGTCCCTCACCTGCCACTCCGGCGGCACGTCGAAGGCGGTGCCCCACTTGGGGTTCACCACGACGTGCCAGCCCTTGATGGTCGGCTTCAGGGCGGCGTCCGCCCCGCGCCCGCCGTCACCGTCGGGTGAACCGGCCGTCGGGTCCGGCTTGCGGGAGCCCGTCGCCGCGGGGGAGCCGGCCGCGGTGTCCTTGCCGCCTCCGTCGTCACCACGGTCGGCCAGGAGCAGGAACCCCGTCACACCGGCGGCCACGACCACGGCGGCGGCCGCCACCAGCGGCACGACCTTCCGCTTGCCGCCGCTCCGGCCGCCGCCCGGGCCGGGCGCCTGCGGCCCGCCGACCGGCGCGGTCGGGGCGTTCCAGTGCGCCTGCCCGCCGGGCGGCACCGGCTGGCCGTGGGGGCCGGGTGCCTGATGTCCCTGCTGCTGATAAGGGTTCGGCTGCTGGTAGGGGTTCGGCTGCTGGTACCCCGGCTGCCGGTACGGGTTCTGACTCTGGTCCTGCGGGTTCTGCTCGCCCCCGGGCGGCTGCTCTCCTGGCCACATGGCGGGCAACGATACGGGGATGATCACGCACGATCGCAGCCGCCCCCGCGAGGGGGCGGCCCGGCCGTCCGGCGCGCCCGCTCAGTCCTCGGAGACCCGGTACTCGCGCACCGTCGCCAGGATCTTCTTCACCGTGGCGTCCGGGAGTTCGCCCTTGACGCCCTTCGCGCCGTGCAGCGACCAGGAGACGAATTCGCCCCCGGAGTCCTTGAAGGCGAACACCGTCGCCTTGCCGTCCGAGTCGCACTTGTCCCGTTTGTCGGCACCGGACGAACTCGCGCTCACCAGGCTGCCCTTGATGCCCGACTTCGTGGTGTACGTCTCCGTCGGACCGGTGGTGACCTTCTTCCGGTCCGGCTGGGTGTACGCGCCGTAGACCCAGTTGGTCGCGTCGTGCCGCGCGATCTCCTCGGTGCTCCTGGCTCCCCGGTTGCCCCGGGTGCCCGCGGCCGCCAGCGCCGTCTCGTCCTCGGTGCCGTCCCGGTCGTCGTCGCTCACGCACCACTTCTCCTTGAAGTAGGCGGGGGCGGCGTACGCGACGAGGAAATCGGCCGTCTCGTCATCGGCGTCCTTGGCGTCGACGACTCCGCCGGCCCAGTCCCGCGACTCCAGGGTCCACTCGGCGGGCACGTCGAAGGCGAGGCCGCGCTTGGGGTTCACGACGACCTTCCAGCCGGGCACGGTCGGCTCGGGCACGCCGTCCCCGGTACGTGCGTTCGCGTCGTCGGAGCGGCTCGGCGACGGCGAGCCGGAGGCCGTCGGGTCCGGCTTCGCGGAGTCGTCCTTGTCGCCGCCGAGAAGGAGTGCTCCGGTGACACCCGCGGCCACCACGACGGCGCCCGCGGCGATCAGGGCGATCAGCCGGGTCCGATTGCGGTTGCCACCCCCGCTCCCGTTGCCGCTGCCGTCGCCGCCGCGCGGCGGCTCGGGTGCCGGGTGCTGCGGGCCGCCGCCGGGCATGGTCGGCGCGTTCCACGGTGCCTGCTGCCCGTAGGGGCCGGGCTGCGGCTGCGACTGCTGGTACCCGGGCTGGTGGTACGGGTTCTGCCCCGGTCCGACCCCCTGGGGTTGCCCCTGACCCGGACCCTGATTCTGCCCCGGCCCCTGGTCCCGCTGGTTCTGCTCGCCCCCGGGCGGCTGCTGTCCTTGCCACATGGGCGTCAACCATAGGCGACGGTGATCCACAGGGCGGATGGCCCTGGCCAAGGAACGCTACCCGTGGGTAACATCGCGGCCATGAGCGCAGACCAGATGTCGATCGGCGAGATGCTCGCCGCCACGGTTCCGATGGCCCGGACCCTGAACCTCGAGTTCCGGGAGACCGCGCCGGACAGGGCCGTGGTCGCCCTGCCCGACCAGAGCGACTACCACAACCACGTCGGCGGCCCGCACGCCGGCGCCATGTTCACGCTGGGCGAGTCGGCGAGCGGCGCCATCGTCCTCGCCGCGTTCGGGGCGGAGCTCTCGCGGGCCGTGCCGCTCGCCGTCAGCGCCGAGATCGCGTACAAGAAGCTGGCGATGGGCCCCGTGACGGCCACCGCGACGCTCGGCCGCCCGGCCGCCGATGTGGTTGCCGACCTCGACGCGGGCAAGCGCCCCGAGTTCCCGGTCGCCGTCGAGATCCGGCGCGAGGACGGCACCGTGACCGGCGAGATGACGGTCGTCTGGACGCTGCGGCCCAACAACCCCAGCTGAACCTCGGCACGCGAACGGGCCGGACGCGCAGCGATGCGCGCCCGGCCCGTTTCCGTTTCGCTTCTTGTTCAACTTATTGACACGAGTCATCCACGGCCATAGTTTTCCCGCCGCCACACCCGGTGCCTAACGGTGTATCAACTCCGCTCTGTCGCATAGTGCGTTCAAAGGGCGAACGTCGACCCGCCATTGGCACGTGTACACGCTTCGCTTCGCACAGTCGTGTTTCGCGCACAAGGCACAGAAGGAAGTGACGGCTCATGTCCGACTCCGTGTCCCGGCGGTCAGCTCTCAGGCTGGTCGGCGGTGCGATCTCCGTGGCCGCCGCGGCCACCGCCGGTGTGGCGGTGCCCTCGCACACGGCCGCCCGCACCAGACAGGGGCCCGGCGCGGGCCCGCGCGTCGAATCCCTCGTCGGGAAGCTGACGCTCGACGAGAAGATCTCCCTGCTGCACGGCGCGACCGACCCGAAGAGCCTCGGCCAGGCGGGGTACGTCCCCGGGGTGCCGCGCCTGGGGATCCCGCCGCTGCGGCTCGCCGACGGCCCCGCGGGCGTCCGCGTCGCGGCCCGCGCCACCGCCCTGCCCGCCCCCGTCCTGCTCGCCTCCGCCTTCGACCCGGCCCTGGCCCGCCGCTACGGCCAGGTCATCGGCCGCGAGGGGCGCGCCCTCGAGCAGGACGTGCTGCTCTCGCCGATGGTCAACCTCATCCGCACCCCGTACGCGGGCCGCAACTTCGAGACCTTCGGCGAGGACCCGCTGCTCGCCGCCGACATGGTGTCCGCGGAGATCAAGGGCATTCAGGACGAGGGCCTCATCGCGACCGTCAAGCACTTCGCCCTGAACAACCAGGAGAAGGACCGCATGTCGATCGACGTGCGCGCCGACGAGCGGACCATGCACGAGACGGAGCTACGGGGCTTCGAGGCGGCCGTCGCCGCCGGCACCGGCGCCGTCATGGGCGCGTACAACAAGGTCAACGGCACCTTCGCCTGCGAGAACAAGACGCTGCTCAGCGACATCCTGCGCGAGCGCTGGGGCTTCGACGGATGGGTGATGACCGACTGGTTCGCCCAGCACAGCACCGCCGCCGCCCTCGCCGCCGGCCTCGACATGGAGATGCCCGACGACGCCTACTTCGGGGCCGCCCTGAAGAGGGCCGTCAGGAACGGCAGCGTCCCCGAGGCGCAGGTCGACCGCTCGGTGCGCCGGATCCTCGGCGTCATGGACCGTTTCGGACTGCTCGACGGCAGCGCGCCCCGGCGTCCGCGACGCGACCCCGAGCGGGGTGCGGCCGTCGCCCTGGAAGTCGCCAAGGCGGGTGCCACCCTACTGCGGAACAAGCACCACGCCCTGCCGCTGACCGGCCGCGCCGCCCGCGACCTCGCCGTCATCGGACCCACGGGCCGCCACCCGTTCGTCAGCGGCGGCGGCAGCGCCCATGTCGTCCCCGACCGGGCGGACAGCCCGCTCGACGCCATCACCGCCCGCGCCGGACGCCACGCCGACGTCAAGTACGCGCTGGGGGAGGACCTCTACGGCAAGGCCATTCCGCGGCACCTGCTCACCCCCGGTCTCGCCACGGAGGGCCAGCAGGTCGCCGCGGGCAAGAAGTGGACGTACGAGGGGACGCTGACGCCCGACGAGCCGGACGAGTGGACGCTCGTCATCCACTACTCCGGCGACCGCCCCAAGGTCGAGCTGGACGGCACCGAGCTGTACCCGACACTGCCGGGCGTCGGCGAGTACTTCTCGGGCGGCCTCGTCTCCACCGCACCCGACGGGCTCAACGTGCGCCGCGCGACGCTGCGGCTGACCCCGGACGGGCACCGGCTGAAGATCACCGCGAAGGGCGGCGACAAGGGCCAGGTCTTCCGGCTCCGGCGCGTCACCGGCGCCACCCGCGCCGCGGACGTCGCCCAGGCGGTCCGCACGGCGCGCGCCGCGCACGGCGTGATCCTCTTCGCGTACGAGGACGCCACCGAGGGCCAGGACCGCACGACCGTCGCCCTCCCCGGCCACCAGGAGGCGCTGATCAGAGCGGTGACCGCCGCCAACCCGCGTACCACCGTGGTCCTCAACACCTCGTCGGCCACCTCCATGCCGTGGCTGGAGCGCACCGCCGCCGTGCTGCAGATGTACTACCCCGGCCAGGAGGGCGCGGCCGCCACCGCCGCCGTCCTGTTCGGCGACTGCGACCCCGGCGGCCGGCTCACCCAGTCCTTCCCGGTCGACGACGACCACCACCCGATGGCGGGCGACCCGCGCCGCTACCCGGGCGTAGACGGCGTCGAGGAGTACTCGGAGGGCATCCACGTCGGCTACCGCTGGTACGACGCCGAAGGGGTGCGGCCGCTCTTCCCCTTCGGGCACGGCCTCTCGTACACCACCTTCGCCTACCGCGACCTGTCCGTCCGCACCTCGGGCCGGGGCGTGGACGTGACCTTCACCGTGCGCAACACCGGCAGGCGGGACGGCATCACCGTCGCGCAGGTGTACCTCGGACCCTCGCCCGACCTGCCGCTGACGCAGGCCGAGCGGGCACTCGCCGGCTACCGGCGGCTCGCGCTGCGGGCGGGCGAACGGCGGCGCGTCACCGTCCACGTCGACGCGCGGGCCCTGTCGGCGTGGGACATCGCACGCCACGACTGGGTGCGCGGCACCGGCCGGCGCACCGTCCACGTGGGCACATCGGCGCGCGAGCTCGTCCTCTCCGGCACCACCGTCATCAAGGGAGGCCGCTCATGAACCGCCGAAGCGGCGGCAGGGGGAGGGGAGGGCGGATACGCCGCGCCGTGTCGGCCGCCGCCGTCCTCGCGGCGGCCGCCGCGGCCGCCCTCGTGCCGCTCCCCGCCCAGGCAGGGAGCGACCCCGGGGGCGACAGCACCCTCGTACGCACGGACACGGGCTGGCTCCGCGGCGAAACCACCGCCGAGGGGCGGCAGTTCCTCGGCATCCCCTACGCCCGGCAACCCGTCGGGCGCCTGCGGTGGAAGGAGCCGCGCCCCGCGCAGGCCTGGCGCGGCGTGCGACGGGCCACGGAGTTCGGCAACCACTGCGTGCAGTCCGCGAGTTGGGACCCCGGCTATGAGAACCCCAGCCACACCGAGGACTGCCTCGACCTCAACGTCTACACACCGAAGGGGCGGACCGCGCACCGTCCCGTGATGGTGTGGCTGCACGGGGGCGGACTGGTCGCCGGCGCGGGCGACGACATCGTGCCCGACGCCTTCGCCCGGCAGACCGGCACCGTCGTCGTGACCGTCAACTACCGCCTCGGCGCCATGGGTTTCCTCGCCACCGGCGGCCTCGACGACGAGGCGTCCGACGGCGTATCCGGCAACTACGGGGTGCTCGACCAGCAGGCCGCGCTGCGCTGGGTGCGCGCCAACATCGGCGGCTTCGGCGGTGACTCGGGCCGCGTGACGATCGCGGGCGAATCCGCCGGTGGTCGCTCCGTCTGCACCCTGCTCGCCTCACCGACCGCCCGCGGCCTGTTCCGCGCGGGCATCGTGGAGAGCGGAGCGTACGGCGACTGCGCGGGCCGTGGACACCGCCAGGCGGTCGGCGACGGCACGGCCTTCGCGAAGAAGGCCGGCTGCCCGGAGCCACGGACCGCGCTCGCCTGTCTGCGCCGCAAACCGGCTGCGGACATCCTCGCCGCCCAGTCGGACGTCGACTGGGGACCGGTCGTGGGCGGCGCGTTCCTGCCGGTGCAGCCCGCGGAGGCGTACCGGAAGGGCGGCGCGGCACGCGTACCCGTGCTGAACGGCGCCAACAGCGACGAGGGCCGGCTCTTCGCCTTCGGGCAGTTCGACGGACGGGGCGAGCCGCTCACCGCCGAGCGGTACCCGGCGGCGCTCACCGAGGCGTACGGCCCCGAGCTCGGCCGCCGCGTTTTGAAGACGTACCCGCTCGCGGAGTACGCCTCGCCCACGCACGCCTACGCGGCGGCGACCGGCGACCGGATGTTCGCCTGCACGGCGCTGCGCATGGACCGGGCGCTCGCGGGCCGCGGCCCCGTCTACGCGTACGAGTTCGCGGACCGCACCTCGCCGCCCTTCGCGTCACTGCGCGAGCTCCACACGGACTTCGACTTCGGCGCGACCCACGTCAACGAAGTGCAGTACCTCTTCAAGCACTTCGGCCTCACCTCGCCGTTCGACGCCGGACAGCGGGCGCTGGCCCGCCAGATGGTCGGCTACTGGGGCTCCTTCATCCGCACCGGGGTGCCGCGCGCCGACGGCGGCCCCGACGCGCCCGACCAGCGCACCCGGCCCGGCCGGGTCCTCTCCCTGCGCACCGCGTCGGCGGGCGGGACCACGATCAGCACCATCGTGCACGCCGAGCACCGGTGCGGGCTCTGGGACGCCGTTCCGGCCGGATGAGCCCCTGCGGGTAGGCTGCCCGGCGTGCGCGACCGTGGGGGGAGCGCACGCCGGGCACACACACTTGGACCACGGGAGGAACCGGCGTTGCACGTTCAGGAGTGGCTGGAGCAGGTACCAGCCGTCAGCATCTACGCGCTGGTGGGCCTCGTCATCGGACTGGAGAGCCTGGGCATTCCGCTGCCCGGTGAGATCGTCCTGGTCTCCGCGGCGCTGCTCTCCTCCCAGCACGGTGACCTCAACCCGGTGATCCTCGGGGCGTGCGCCACCGTGGGTGCCATCGTCGGCGACTCCATCGGGTACGCCATCGGCCGCAAGGGCGGCCGGCCGCTGCTCGCCTGGCTGGAACGGAAGTTCCCCAAGCACTTCGGCGCCGCGAACGTGGCGACCGCCGAGCGGTCCTTCCAGAAGTGGGGCATGTGGGCGGTCTTCTTCGGCCGCTTCATCGCGCTGCTGCGCATCTTCGCGGGTCCGCTCGCGGGCGTCCTGCGCATGCCGTACTGGAAGTTCCTGATCGCCAACGTCCTCGGCGGCATCATCTGGGCCGGCGGCACCACCGCCGTCATCTACTACATCGGCGTGGTCGCCGAGGACTGGCTCAAGCGCTTCTCGTACGTGGGACTCGGCATCGCCGTGCTGATCGGCGTCGGATCGATGCTGTTCGTCAAGCGCCGGGCGAAGAAGGCGGCGGCCGAGATGGAGGCCGCCGGGGCGACGGCGGCCGACCCGGCACCGGTGCCCGCCGCCGACTGAACGACGGGACCGGGACCGGCCCCGGCCCCGGTCACTCCGTGGCGTGCGCGTCGCGGTGGGCCTTGGCCAGTTCCACGTACATCGTGCCGTTGAGGGTGATGCCCTCGCGCTCCTCGTCGGTGAGCGGCCTGCGCACCTTGGCGGGCACCCCGGCGACGAGCGACCCCGGCGGCACCCGCATCCCCTGCGGCACCAGGGCCTGGGCGGCCACCAGGGAGCCGGCGCCGATGACCGCGCCGTTGAGGACGGTGGCGCCCATGCCGATCAAGGAGTCGTCCTCGACGGTGCAGCCGTGCAGGACGGCGTTGTGGCCGACGGAGACGCGCTCGCCGATCGTGATCGGGAAGCCGGGGTCGACGTGCAGGCTGCAGTTGTCCTGGATGTTGCTGTCGGTGCCCACGACGATGGGGCCGCAGTCGGCCCGCAGCACCGCGCCGTACCAGGTGCTCGCACCGGCGTGCAGGGTCACCTCTCCGATCACGACGGAGGTCGGAGCGGTGAAGGCGTCCTGATCGATCTTCGGGTCCTTGCCGCCGATGCCGGTGATGAGTGGCTCGTGGCCCATCGACTCGCTCCCTCTTTCCGTGCTGCTACGTGGTGTCGCGCCTGACGGCACGGTACGGGACGGGGGTACGGGCGCCGCCGTGTGGGGTGAAGATCACAGGCCGTGGGCCTGCGGGGCACCGGGGCACTGAGTAACGTGAGCGCGTGCCGAAGAACAGGAACACGTTCTCATCCCTCGCCGCCGCGCCGCGCCGCCTGGCGCAGCGCGCCGTCCACGCGGGCTGGGAGTGGGTGCAGCGCACGGGCGCGGTGACCGCCGCGCACCCCGGGCGGCTGCGGTTCGGCGCGATCGGCGAAGGCACGAAGCTCGCCTTCCCGCAGGGCACGGTCTTCGGCGAGCCGTGGATCAGGATCGGCGACCACTGCATCGTCGGCCAGCACGTCACGCTCACCGCCGGCATGATGCCGGACCTCGACCTCGGACCCGAGCCGATCCTGTGCATCGGCAACGGCGTCGTGCTCGGCCGCGGCAGCCACGTCATCGCGGACACGACGGTCTCGATCGGCGACGACTGCTACTTCGGCCCGTACGTGTACGTGACGTCCACCAACCACTCCTACGACGACCCGCACACGCCCATCGGCAAGCAGTGGCCCCGCATGGACCCCGTCGAGATCGGCTCCGGCTGCTGGATAGGGACGGGCGCCGTGATCCTGCCCGGCGCCCGGATCGGCCGCAACGTGGTGGTCGCCGCCGGCGCCGTCGTCCGGGGTGAGGTCCCCGACCACGCGGTGGTGGCGGGGGCGCCGGCCCGGGTCGTACGCACCTGGGACGCCGACCACGGCTGGCAGCCGCCGCTGCGGACCCCCGCGCCGGTGCCGATACCCGACGGGGTCACGCCGGAACAGCTCATCGCCCTGGGGGAGTTGGGCGAGGGGTGAGGGGCGCCCGGCCCCACCGGATGCCTCGCCGCCGGGCCCGGACGGGCTCGACGCGGAACCGGCGCGGGCCGACCTCGCGGTACAGCGTGTTGGACCATCTGGGATGATCACGTGCACCGCGGTGCGGCTCGGTTCAGTATCGTGACCTCTGTCATCCGGAATTTGGACGGGAATGTGTCGGACCTCGATCAGCTGACCCAGTCGCTCGCGCGCAACCTCAAGCGGTACCGCAACGAACGGGGCTTCACCCTCGACGCCCTCGCGGCCCGCGCGGGCGTGAGCCGCGGCATGATCATCCAGATCGAGCAGGCCAGGACCAACCCGAGCGTCGGCATCACCGTGAAGATCGCCGACGCGCTGGGCATCGGCATCACCACCCTCCTCGACCGCGAGCAGGGTTCGCACGTCCGGATCGTGCCGCCGGAGCAGGCGGTGCGCATGTGGTCCACGGAGAGCGGGAGCAGCACCACGCTGCTGGTGGGGACCGAGGCGCGCGGACCGTTCGAGCTGTGGTCCTGGCATCTGATGCCCGGCGACGGCAGCGACTCCGACGCGCATCCGGCGGGCACCGTCGAGCTGCTGCACGTCGTCCGCGGAGAGCTGACGCTCGTCGTGGACGGCGCCGAGCACGCCGTGCCCGCGGGGACGGCGGCCACGTTCGAGGCGAACGTCCCGCACGGCTACCACAACCGGGGCGCCGAACCCGTCGAGATGACGATGTCGGTCTCGGTGCCGCCGGCCCACGCCGCCTCCCACTGACGGTCGCCGGATCCCGCGGCTGCCGGATCCCCGCGCCCCAGGCGCCTGTTACCGTGCCGCCATGCGTGCTCCCCTCGGTGATTTCGACGTCGTCAGCCCCGCTCCCGAAGCCCTGCACCTGCTCGTGCCGCCCGTCGCGGACGCCGTACGCGCCTGGAGCGGAGCCGTCCCGGCCGCCGAGCTGATCCACGTCGACACCGCGCCGGAGTGGGCCGACACCGCCACCTTCCTGGAGCACTACGGTCCCGAGCTTCTCGCCCAGTCCGCCAACTGCGTCGTCGTCGCGGGCAAGCGCGGCGGCGAGACCACCCTCGCCGCGTGCGTCGTCCTCTCCGGTACGCGCGTCGACGTCAACGGCGCGGTGCGCCGCCAACTCGGCGCGCGCAAGGCCTCGTTCGCCCCCATGGAGACGGCCACCGGCCAGACGGGCATGGAGTACGGCGGCATCACGCCGATCGGGCTGCCGGCCGCCTGGCCGCTGCTGATCGACGCCGCCGTGACGGACCTGCCCCACGTCCTGGTGGGCAGCGGCAGCCGACGCGGCAAACTCATCGTCCCGGGCAAGGCGCTGGCGGCTCTGCCGAACGCCGTCGTCATCGAGGGGCTTGGAGTGCCTGTCGAGGGCTGATCGGGTGCTCCGCGCTCACTCCTCCATGCCGCCCCGCTCCACCAGCTGACGTGCGATCACATTGCGCTGGATCTCGTTGGTGCCCTCGCCGACGAGCATCAACGGCGCGTCGCGGAAGTAGCGTTCGACGTCGAACTCCGTGGAGTACCCGTGGCCGCCATGGATGCGGACCGCGTCCAGGGCGACGCGCATGGCCGTCTCCGAAGCGAAGAGCTTGGCCATCCCCGCCTCCATGTCCACCCGGCGTCCCGCGTCGGCCTCGCGGGCGGCGTACAGGGTGAGCTGGCGCGCCGCGGTGAGCGAAGTGGCCATGTCCGCCAGGTAGTTGCCGATGGACTGGTGCCGCCAGATCGGCACGCCGAACGACTCGCGCTGCCGGGCGTAGCGCAGCGCGTCCTCGAACGCGGCGCGCCCCACCCCGAGCGCGCGGGCCGCGACCTGCAGCCGCCCCGTCTCCAGGCCCCGCATCATCTGCCCGAACCCCTTGCCCTCCACGCCGCCGAGCAGCGCGGTCGCCGGGGCGCGGTAGCCGTCGAAGGACAGCTCGCAGCTCTCCACGCCCTTGTAACCGAGCTTCGGCAGGTCGCGTGAGACGGTCAGGCCGGGCCCGTGCTCGACGAGCAGGACCGAGATGCCGCGGTGGCGTGGCTCGGCGTCCGGGTCCGTCTTGCAGAGCAGCGCGATCAGCTGGGAGCGCCGGGAGTTGGTGATCCACGTCTTAGCGCCGTGGACGACGTATGCGGAGCCGTCCTCGGAGCGGCGCGCCACCGTGCTCAGGGCCTGCAGGTCCGAGCCGCCGTCCGGTTCGGTCAGCGCCATCGTGGCCCGCACCTCTCCGGTGGCCATGCGGGGCAGCCAGCGGCTCCGCTGCTCGGGGGTGCCGTGGTGCACCAGCAGCTTGGTGACGACCGTGTGGCCGCCCATCGCTCCCGCCAGGCTCATCCAGCCGCGTGCGAGCTCCTCGGTGACCAGGACGAAGCAGGGCGTGGAGACGGGGTTTCCGCCGAACTCCTCGGGGACGGCGAGGCCGAAGACGCCGAGCTCCTTCATCCCCTCGATGAGGTCTTCGGGGTAGGTGTCGGAGTGCTCCAGCTCCCTGGCGACGGGCCTCACCCGGCGGTCGACGAAGTCCCGGACGGTCCTGACGACCAGCCGCTCCTCGGCCGGCAGGCCGTCGAGGGCGCTCACCGGCAGACCCCGTCCTCGCACAGCCGGGCGATGTCGTCAGGTCCGTGGCCGAGCTCGGCGAGGATGGCCCGCGTGTGCTCGCCCGCCTCCGGCACCGGGTCCATGCGCGGCGTCACCCCGGAGAGGACGGCGGGCGGCAGCAGGGCCTGCACGGGCTCCTCGGTCCCGGGGATCTGGATGTCCCGCCAGCGTCCGCGCTCGGTGAGGACGGGGTGGGCCAGGAAGTCGTGGACCGAGTTGACCCCGGCGTTGGCGATCCCCGTACGGTCGAGCAGCTCCATCGCCTCCTCGCTGCCGAGTTCCCCGAAGCGTACGGAGATGATCGTGTCGAGGGCGTCGCGGTGCGCCACCCGGTCGGCCCCGGTGGCGAAGCGCGGGTCGTCCGTCAGCTCGGGGCGGCCGAGGAACTCGCGGCAGAGCGCCGCCCATTCGCGTTCGTTCTGCACGGAGAGCAGCACGTCCTTCCCGTCGCCCGCGGTGAACGGGCCGTAGGGTGCGACCGTCGCGTGCCGGGCGCCGACGCGGGGCGGCTGGGTGCCGCCGTAGCGCGTGTAGTAGGCGGGCTGGCCCATCCACTCGGCGAGCGCGTCGAAGAGGGAGACCTCCACGGTGGGCGCGCGGCCGGTCGTCGCGCGCGTGAAGAGCGCGGAGAGGATGCCGCTGTACGCATACATGCCGCCTGCGATGTCGGCCACCGAGATGCCCGCGCGCGCGGCCTCGTCCGGGGTGCCGGTGAGCTGGAGCAGCCCGGTCTGGCACTGCACGAGCAGGTCGTACGCCTTACGCTCGGCCCAGGGCCCGTCCGTGCCGTAGCCGCTGACGGTGCAGGGGATCAGGGAGGGGTGGCGTTCCTGCAGCTCTCCGGCGCCCAGACCCATGCGGTCGGCGGCGCCGGGGGCGAGGTTCTGCACGAACACATCGGCCTCCGCGAGGAGTTGCTCCAGGATCTCCCTGCCACGCGCCGACTTGAGGTCGAGCGTGAGCGACTCCTTGGAACGGTTGAGCCAGACGAAATAGCTGGCCTGCCCGTGCACCGTCGTGTCGTAGCGGCGGGCGAAGTCACCGCCGCCGGGGCGCTCGACCTTGATGACCCGGGCCCCGAGGTCGGCGAGCTGCCGGGTGGCGAACGGCGCGGCGACGGCCTGCTCCAGGCTGACGACGGTGATACCGGTGAGGGGCAGGTGAGGGGGTGGAGGCATGCGGCGTTTGTACGGCCAAACACCGGGTGCGTCAATGAAGGGGCATGATCCGGGACAACACCGCGTACCAGGGAGAAGAGCCAGTGAAGCGTATCGGCATCATCGGAGTGGGCGAGATCGGCCGGGCCATGGTGGAGGGCCTGTGCGACGGCGGCGACGAGCCGCCCGAGGTGTTCCTCTCGCCGCGCGGCGCCCGCACCGCCGCGGAGCTCGCCGAGCGCCACCCGAGCGTGCGGGTGTGCGCCGACAACCAGGAAGTGGTGGACCGCGCCGAGTTGGTGTTCATCGCCGTACGGCGGCAGGACCGGCACGACGCCCTGGCCGGTCTGCGGGTGGACGGTGACAAGGTGGTCGTCAACGTGATGGCCGGGGTCACCGACGCCGAGCTGCGCCGCCTGCTCGCCACCGACGCCCCCCTGGTCCGGGCGATCCCTCTGCCGTCCATACGCGAACGCCGTTGCGTCACGGTGGTGTACCCCTCGCACCCGGAGACGGACGCCTTCTTCGAGCGGCTGGGCGGAGCCCTCCCCGTCGCCGACGAGGACGCCTTCAACGTCTTCTCCGCCCTGACGGGAACGCTGACCGCCCACTACTGGTACCTCGCCACCCTCACCTCATGGGCCGCCGGCCAGGGCATCCCCGCCGACGACGCCGACCGCTACGTCCGCGGGCTCTTCCAGGGCGTCGGCCGCGCCCTGGGCGACGAGAGCCGTACGCTGCGGCAGCTGGCCGCCGACCACGAGACCCCGAACGGCAGCAACGAACGCATCCGCACCACCTGGTTCGACCCGGCCAACGCGGACGCCCTCGGCAAGGCGCTCGACGGGCTGCTCGCCGACCTGACGTAGGGACTGGACCATCCCCGATGCCCCGCCGCCCCGTCGCTCGCGGGGGCCGTGGCTCACTGCGGCTTGAGCCGCCCGGAACCGGTGGAGCCCCGTACCACCAGCTCCGGCATGAAGACGAACTCCCCGTTCGGTGCGGGCGTCCCGCCGATCTCCTCGAGCAGCGCCCGGACCGCGGCCTGGCCCATCGCCTGCACCGGCTGGCGGATCGTGGTCAGCGGCGGATCGGTGAACGCGATCAGCGGGGAGTCGTCGAAGCCGACCACGGAAATGTCCCGGGGCACGGACAGTCCCAGGTCGCGGGCGGCCCGGATGGCGCCGAGCGCCATCATGTCGCTGGCGCAGACGACGGCCGTGCAGCCGCGGTTGATGAGCGTGGTCGCCGCGGCCTGGCCGCCCTCCAGGGTGTAGAGGGAGTGCTGGACCAGCTCCGCCGACTCCTCGACGCTCAGGGCGAGATGCTCCTGGAGTCCCAGCTGGAAGCCCTCGATCTTGCGGACCACGGGGACGAACCGCTTGGGGCCGACCGCGAGTCCGATCCGGGTGTGGCCGAGCGACGTCAGGTGCGTGACGGCGAGGCGCACGGCGGCGCGGTCGTCCGTGGAGACGAACGGGGCGGCCACCTGCGGGGAGAAGCCGTTGACCAGGACGTAGGGGACGCCCTGGCCGCGCAGCGTGTCGTAACGCCCCATGTCGGCGGTGGTGTCGGCGTGCAGGCCGGAGACGAAGATGATGCCGCTGACCCCGCGGTCGACCAGCATCTCGGTGAGTTCGTCCTCGGTGGAGCCGCCGGGGGTCTGTGTCGCGAGCACCGGGGTGTACCCCTGGCGCGTCAGCGCCTGCGCGATGACCTGGGCGAAGGCCGGGAAGATCGGGTTGTCCAGCTCGGGCGTGATGAGGCCGATGAGGCCCTCGCTGCGCCGCCGCAGCCGTACGGGGCGTTCGTACCCGAGGACGTCGAGGGCGGCGAGCACCGCCTCACGGGTGGCGGCGGCCACCCCGGGCTTGCCGTTGAGGACGCGGCTCACGGTGGCTTCACTGACCCCCGCGTGGGCTGCGATGTCGACAAGCCGTGCGGTCATGGCACTGGACTGTACCTGTCATCGCAGGGATTGCACACCGCTCCTGAAAGCTTGCGGAAAGTGCCGTCTTGCAAGAGTCTTGCAGCCGGATTCAGCCCACTCGGCAGGGCCGGTCCCGCCCCCACGCCGCGCAGGTGTCCAAAGATCCGCAGCCCACGGCGGTGTCAAGCGCGGGTGCGGCAACGGTAAGGACACGCAGATGTAACGATCGCCGGTGCTTGCAGAAATTTACCGCAAGCTCTTTCGGCAAGATTCCGACGCTGTTACGTTCCTGGCAACCCGGCGCCGCGTCGAGAGCGGCCAGCAGGAGGCACCTCTCCGTCTCCCCGTGATTCCGGGATCAGTTGAAGGAGTTCACATGCGGCGTGGCATAGCGGCCACCGGGCTGATCGCGGCCCTGGCCCTGACGGCGGCAGCGTGCGGGGGCGACGACGGGGGCAGCGGTGGCAAGAAGGGCTCGGGGAAGCTCTCCGGCACCGTCACCTTCTGGGACACCTCGAACGACGCCGAGAAGGGCGCGTACAAGAAGATCGCCGAGGGGTTCGAGAAGCTGCACCCGGACGTCGACGTCAAATACGTGAACGTCCCGTTCGGTGAGGCCAACGCCAAGTTCAAGAACGCCGCGGGCGGCAACTCCGGCGCACCGGACGTGATGCGCACCGAGGTCGCCTGGACCCAGGACTTCGCCTCGCTCGGCTACCTCGCCCCGCTCGACGGCACCGTCGCGCTCGACAAGGCGGACGACTACCTCCCGCAGGCCGCGGCGAGCACGAAGTTCAAGGGCAAGACCTACGCGGCGCCCCAGACCATCGACACCCTCGCGCTCTTCTACAACAAGAAGATGCTCCAGAAGGCCGGCGTCGAGGTGCCGAAGACCTTCGACGAGGTGAAGTCCGCCGCGAAGAAGATCAGTTCGAAGACCGGCAAGACCGGCCTGTACCTGCGCGGCGACGACCCGTACTACTACCTCCCGTACCTCTACGGAGAGGGCGGCGACCTCCTGGACACCAAGAAGAAGAAGGTCACCGTCGACGACCCCGAGGGCGCCAAGGCGTTCTCGGTGATGAAGGACCTGGTCGACTCCAAGGCTGCCGTCACCGACGCGAGCGACGGCTACAACAACCAGCTCAACGCCTTCAAGGACGGCGACGTCGCGATGGCGCTCGACGGGCCCTGGTCCATCGAAGGCGCCCTGAAGGGCAAGCAGTTCGCGTCCGACAAGGGCAACCTCGGCGTCGCCCCGGCCCCCGCCGGCAGCGTCCGCCAGGGCGCCCCGCAGGGCGGCTGGAACCTCGCCGCGTACGCCGGGTCCGGCAACCTCGACGCGGCCTACGAGTTCATCAGGTACATGAGCTCCGCCAAGGTGCAGCAGCAGACCACCGAACAGCTGAGCCTGCTGCCGACCCGCACCTCCGTCTACGACGTGAAGTCCGTCAAGGACAACCAGATGGTGCAGTTCTTCAAGCCCGCCGTCGCCAAGTCCGTGCAGCGGCCGTGGATCCCCGAGGCCAACGCGCTCTTCGAGCCGATCCGGCTGCAGATGGAGAAGGTGCTCAGCGGCAAGTCCTCGCCCGAGAAGGGCGCCGAGGCCATCGGCGACGCCTACCGCAAGCTCCTCAAGGACTACAAGTAAGAGGGAGGGCCGACCGCCCCATGGCTGTCGAGACCGGCCAGTCGGTGGCGAAGGCCGCGGATGCCAGGAGCATCCGCGGCCGCGGCCGCCGGCCCGCCAAGAACCCGGGACGGCTGCGCAGGACGCTGGCCACCCACTGGTACGCGTGGGCCATGGTCGCCCCCGTGGTGATCGTGATCGGCGTGATCGTCGGCTATCCGCTGGTGCGCGGCGTCTACCTGTCGACGACCGACGCCAACGAGGCGAACGTCGAACGGCACATCGGCGTCAACGACATCCCGGCCACCTACAAGTCCGTGGGCCTCGACAACTACCGGTCGATCCTTTCGGACGGCGTCTTCTGGGACCGGCTCACCTGGACCGTGGTGTGGACCGTCTCCTGCGTCGCGCTCTCCTTCGCGCTCGGCCTCGTCCTCGCCACCATGCTCAACCGCCGGTTCGCGGGCCGCTCCTTCTACCGGATGGCGCTGATCCTGCCCTGGGCGGTGCCCGCCTTCGTCTCCGTCTTCACCTGGCGGCTGCTCTTCAACGAGAAGAAGGGCATCCTCAACAAGATCCTCGAAGGCGGCGGCATCGACGCCGTCCCGTGGCTCAACGACCCGATGTGGGCGAAGATCTCGGTGATCACCGTCAACGTATGGCTCGGTGTGCCGTTCATGCTGGTGGCCATGCTCGGCGGCCTGCAGTCCATCCCCGGCGAGCTGTACGAGGCCGCCGAGATGGACGGCGCCAACGCCTGGCAGCGGTTTTGCCACATCACCCTGCCGGGGCTGCGCACCGTCGCGAGCACGGTGATCCTGATCAGCGGCATCTGGACCTTCAACATGTTCCCCGTCATCTTCCTGCTGACCAGGGGCGGTCCGGGTGACGCCACCGAGATCCTGGTGACGTACGCCTACCGGCTCTCGTTCGTCGTCAGCCCCCGCGACTTCGCGGGCTCCGCGGCCTGGGGCGTGCTCATCCTCGCCCTCCTGTCGATCATCGCGGTGGCCTACCGCCGCGCGCTCCGCAAGCAGGGAGAAGTGTGGTGACCACCCCGACCGAAGCCGAGGAATCCAAGCGGAGGACGCGGCCGCGCGGCGAGCGCGGGCCGCTCGCCTCCCTGGGGCTGCACCTGACGCTGCTGCTGGCGAGCGCCATCGCCGTGGGCCCGCCGCTGTGGCTCCTGGTCACCTCGTTCAAGCCGGAGAGCGAGGCCTTCTCCACCGACCTGGTCAAGGACTTCACCCTCGGCAACTACGAACACGTCCTGTACGACACGGAGTTCCCCAACTGGCTCCTGAACTCCCTGGTCGTGGTGGGCCTGACCACAATCATCGGCGTCTTCATCTCGGCGACGACCGGCTACGCGGTGAGCCGGTTCAAGTTCCCCGGCATGCGACCGCTGATGTGGCTGCTCCTGATCACCCAGATGTTCCCGGTCGCGGTCCTCATCGTGCCCCTGTACAACCTGCTGGCGAGCCTCGGCCTGCTCAACCAGCCCGTCGGCCTCGTCGTCACCTATCTGACGATCGCCGTGCCGTTCTGCGCCTGGATGATGAAGGGGTACTTCGACACCATCCCGGTCGAGATCGACGAGGCCGGGCGGGTGGACGGACTCAACCCGTTCGGCACCTTCTGGCGGCTCATCGTGCCGCTCGCCAAGCCGGGGCTCGCCGTCACCGGGTTCTACAGCTTCATCACCGGCTGGGCCGAGGTCGCCTACGCCTCCGCCTTCATGACCGGCGAGGAGAACCTCACGCTCGCGGGCGGCCTGCAGACCTTCGTCAACCAGTACACCAGCGACTGGGGCTCGCTGACCGCATCCGCCGTGATCGTCGCGGTGCCCGCCGCCGTCATCTTCGGCTTCGCCCAGCGCCACCTCGTCTCGGGCCTGACCGCGGGCGCGACCAAGTCCTGAGGCGTCCCGGCACCCCGTGACCGCCGCGGCGCGCACGCCCTGCCGGCGGCGCCGGACCGACACCGTCCGGCGCCACCCCCACCACACTCGATCCCCAGGGAAGACATGACCCAGCACCTCGCTGCCCCTGCCGCCCCCACCACCGAGACGCACACGGACTGGTGGCGCGGCGCGGTGATCTACCAGGTGTACCCGCGCAGCTTCGCCGACGGCAACGGCGACGGCATGGGCGACCTGGCGGGCATCCGCAGCCGGCTGCCGTACCTCAGGGACCTCGGCGTCGACGCCGTCTGGCTCAGCCCGTTCTACGCCTCGCCGCAGGCCGACGCCGGCTACGACGTCGCCGACTACCGGGCCATCGACCCCATGTTCGGCACCCTCCTCGACGCCGACGCGGTCATCCGTGACGCCCACGGACTGGGCCTGCGCATCATCGTGGACCTGGTGCCCAACCACTCGTCGGACCGCCACGACTGGTTCCGGCGCGCGCTCCGTGAGGGGCCCGGCTCCCCGCTGCGCGAGCGCTACCACTTCCGCCCCGGCAAGGGCGCCGACGGCGAACTCCCGCCCAACGACTGGGAGTCCATCTTCGGCGGGCCCGCCTGGACGCGCGTCCCCGACGGCGAGTGGTACCTCCACCTCTTCGCGCCCGAGCAGCCCGACCTCAACTGGGAACACCCCGCAGTCCGGGACGAGTTCCGCTCCATCCTGCGGTTCTGGCTCGACATGGGCGTCGACGGATTCCGGGTCGACGTCGCGCACGGCCTGGTCAAGGCGGCCGGCCTGCCCGACATCGGCAGCGGCGACCAGCTCAAGCTGCTCGGCAACGACGTCATGCCCTTCTTCGACCAGGACGGCGTCCACGAGATCTACCGCAGCTGGCGGCGGGTCCTCGAGGAGTACGCGGGCGACCGCATCCTGGTCGCCGAGGCGTGGACGCCGACCATCGAACGCTCGGCCCACTACGTGCGGCCCGACGAGATGCACCAGGCCTTCAACTTCCAGTACCTCGGCACCTCGTGGGACGCCGCGGAGCTGCGCGAGGTCATCGACGCCTCCCTGGACGCGATGCGGCCCGTGGGCGCGCCCGCCACCTGGGTCCTCTCCAACCACGACGTGACCCGGCACGCCACCCGCCTCGCCAACCCGCCGGGACTCGGCACCCAGCTGCGCACCGCGGGCGACCGCGAGCTCGGCCTGCGCCGTGCCCGCGCCGCGACCCTGCTCATGCTGGCCCTGCCCGGCTCCGCCTACCTGTACCAGGGCGAGGAACTCGGCCTGCCCGACGTCACCGACCTGCCCGACGAGGCGCGCCAGGACCCGTCCTTCCACCGCGCCGACGGCCAGGACGGCTTCCGGGACGGGTGCCGGGTGCCCATCCCGTGGACCACGGACGGATCGTCGTACGGCTTCGGCACGGGCGGCAGCTGGCTCCCGCAGCCGGACGGCTGGGGCAAGCTCAGCGTGCAGGCACAGACCGGCGACCCCGGCTCGACCCTGGAGCTGTACCGCAGCGCCCTCGCCGTGCGCCGCACGGAGCCGGGGCTCGGCGAGGGGGAGGCCGTCGAGTGGCTCGACGCGCCCGACGGCGTGCTCGCCTTCGCCCGCGACGGCTTCGTCTGCACCGTGAACACCACGGCGAGGGCGGTCCGGATCCCGGCGCCCGGCCGCGTCCTGCTCGCCTCCGCCGGGACGGAGGTCGTCGACGGAGCCGTGCTGCTGCCCGCCGACACCACCGTGTGGTGGGCGGTGTGACGTACGCCCCGGTGCCGCGGGACGCCCACCGGGGCGGCCCGCGGCTCCTGGACATCGCGGCCCAGGCCGGCGTCAGCGAGGCCACCGCGAGCCGGGTGCTCAACGGCAAGGCGGGCGTCGCTGCGGGCACCAGACGCCGGGTCCTCGCCGCTCTCGACGTCCTCGGCTACGAGCGTCCGGTACGGCTGAAGCGGCGCAGCGCCGGGCTGGTCGGCCTGGTCATCCCCGAGCTGACCAACCCGATCTTCCCCGCCTTCGCGCAGGCCATCGAGCAGCTCCTCGCCGGGCACGGCTACACCCCGATGCTCTGCACGCAGATGCCGGGCGGCGCCACCGAGGACGAGCTGGTCGAGCAGTTGGAGGACCGCGGGGTCAGCGGCATCATCTTCCTCTCGGGGCTGCACGCCGACCTGACCGCCGACACCGCGCGCTACCGCGAACTGGTCCACCGCAAGGTGCCGTTCGTCCTCGTCAACGGCTACAACGAGGCCATCCCGGTCTCCTTCGTCTCGCCCGACGACCGCGCGGCCGTGCGGATGGCGGTGCGTCACCTCGTCGACCTCGGGCACGAGCGGATCGGCCTGGCGATCGGCCCGACCCGGTACGTCCCTTCGCTGCGCAAGGCGGAAGGGTTCGCGTCGGCGCTGCACGGCATGCTCGGCCTGGCACGGGAGGAGGCCGAACAGCTGGTGCAGCGCACCCTGTTCAGCGTGGAGGGCGGACAGGCCGCGGCCGGCGCCCTGCTCGACCAGGGCTGCACGGCGATGGTCTGCGGCAGCGACCTGATGGCGCTCGGCGCCGTCAGGACGGTGCGCGAGCGCGGCCTCAGCGTGCCCGGCGACGTCTCCGTGGTCGGCTTCGACGACTCCCAGCTCATCGCCTTCACGGACCCGCCGCTGACCACGGTGCGCCAGCCCGTGCACGCGATGGCGGCCGCCGCGGTGGGCGCGCTCCTGGAGGAGATCGACGGAAACCCGGTACAGCGCACGGAGTTCGTCTTCCAGCCGGAGCTGGTCGTACGGGGATCCACGGCGTGTTGTCCGGGGTGTGTCCAGAGGGTTGACCCGACGTAAAGGCCGCCATACGGTCCAACTCGCAACGAGTTTCGATGACTTGCTGCAAGAGCCTTCAACGTCGGGAGGTCCCCCCATGACAGGCCGAACCACCAGGCACCGCAGATCCGTCGCGACCGCGCTCGCCCTGCTGGCGGGTGTCGCGGGCGGCGTCGCCGCCGCCCCGGGCGCCCAGGCCGCCCCGCCCGGCGTCAAGGACGTCACCGCCGTCCTCTTCGAGTGGAACTTCTCGTCGGTGGCGAGGGCCTGCACCGACCGGCTGGGCCCGGACGGCTACGGATACGTGCAGGTGTCGCCGCCACAGGAACGAATCCAGGGCACCCCCTGGTGGACCGCGTACCAGCCCGTCAGCTACAAGATCAGCAGCCGGCTCGGCGACCGCGCGGCCTTCAAGAACATGGTGGACACCTGCCACTCCGCCGGGGTGAAGGTCGTCACCGACGCGGTCATCAACCACATGACCAGCGGCTCCGGCACCGGCTCCGCGGGCTCGGTCTTCTCCAAGTACGACTACCCGGGCACGTACTCGGCGGCCGACATGGACGACTGCAAGGCCGACATCACCGACTACCGGGACCGCTGGAACGTCCAGCACTGCGAACTGGGCGGCCTCGCCGACCTGGACACCGGCGAGGAGTACGTGCGCGGCCGGATCGCCCGGTACCTGAACGACCTCCTCTCGCTGGGCGTCGACGGCTTCCGCATCGACGCGGCCAAGCACATCCCCGTGGAGGACCTGAAGAACATCAGGTCACGGCTGACCGACCCGGGCGTCTACTGGAAGCAGGAGACGCTGTACGGGGCGGGCGAGGCCGTCTCCCCGGACGAGTACACCGCGACCGGCGACGCGCAGGAGTTCCGCTACGCCTGGGACCTGAAGCGGGTCTTCAAGGACGAGAAGCTCGCCTACCTGAAGAACTACGGCGAGGGCTGGGGCTACCTGCCGAGCGGCTCGGCGGCGGTCCTCGTCACCAACCACGACACCGAACGCCACGGCCAGACCCTCTCCTACAAGGACGGCGCCGACTACACCCTCGCGCACGTCTTCATGCTGGCCTGGCCCTACGGGGCACCGGACGTCCACTCCGGATACGAGTTCAGTGACGCGGACGCCGGTCCGCCCAACGGCGGCCAGGTGAAGGCCTGTTACAGCGACGGCTGGAAGTGCCAGCACGCCTGGCCGGAGATCCGCGCCATGGTCAAGTTCCGCAACACGGCGGGCCGCGCGCCCGTCACCGACTGGTGGGACAACGGCAACGACGCCATCGCCTTCGGCCGCGGCGACAAGGCGTACGTCGTCATCAACCACGAGGGCTCCACCCTCAACCGCACCTTCCGGACGTCCCTGCCCGCGGGGACCTACTGCGACGTGCAGAGCGGCCGCAGGGTCGGCGTGGACGGCTCCGGCAGGTTCACCGCGTCCGTCGCCCCGAACACCGCTCTCGCGCTGCGCGTCGGGGCCAAGGGCTGCTGACCGGGCCCCCCAGACCGGCCGCCCGGCCCATCCGTGTCCCCGCAGCCGGGCGGCCGCACCCCCTCCCACCCCGCAAGGAGAAACCTCCGTGACCGGCTCCCCGCGCCGCACCGCCGTGACCGTGGCCCTCGCCCTGCTCGCCGCCACCGTGCCCCTGACCGCGACGGCGACGGCCGTACCGCTCGCCCCGCCGGCCTCGTCCACCGCGGCCGAACCGGCCGACGCCCTGGACCTGTCGAAGTCCAGGGCCCAGTGGATCGACCGGTCCACCCTCGTCTGGGACACCGCTGAGGGCACCGTCCACGAGCTCCTGTACGCGCCTCACGGCGGACTCGCGATCGAGGACGGCGACGTACGCGGCACCGCCCGGCTGCTGCGCCTCACCCGCGTCGACGGCGGCCTCACCGAAGCGCAGAAGGCCGCGTACCCGCACCTGAAGAAGTACGCCGCGTTCACCGTCGACCGCCGGGACCGCGACCGGGTCCGCGCGGCCCTCACCGGCCAGCTCGTCGCCACCGGCCGGTCCGCCGACGGCACCCTGCGCGCCGCCACCGGCGTCCAGACCCAAGGCGTCCTCGACGACCTGTACGGCGCCGCCGCCATCAAGGCGCCCCTCGGCCCCCGGTTCGCGCGCGGCCGCACCTCCCTGGCGGTCTGGGCGCCCACCGCGCAACGCGTCCTGCTCGACATCGGCGGCCACAAGGTCCCGATGCGCCGGGACCACGCCTCCGGGGTGTGGTCGGCGACCGGGCCCAGCAGCTGGCGGGGCAAGGCCTACCGGTACGTCGTACGGGTGTGGGCGCCGAGCGTGCGGAAGGTCGTCACCAACGAGGTGACCGACCCGTACTCCACCGCCCTCACCGCCGACTCCCGCCGCAGCCTCGCCGTCGACCTCGACGACCCCGCACTGGCCCCGAAGGGCTGGTCCACACTCCGCAAACCGAAGGCGACTCCGCTGCGCGACGCGCAGATCCAGGAGCTGCACATCCGCGACTTCTCCGCCGCGGACCCCACGTCGTCCCACCCCGGCGAGTACCTGGCGTTCACCGACAAGAACTCCGACGGCATGCGCCACCTGCGCCGCCTCGCCCGTTCCGGCACGTCCTACGTGCACCTGCTGCCGGCCTTCGACATCGGCACCATCCCCGAACGCCCCGCCGACCGCACAACCCCCGACTGCGACCTGCCCTCCTACACCCCCGACTCCGACGAACAGCAGGCCTGCGTCTCCAGGAGCGCGGCGAAGGACGCGTACAACTGGGGCTACGACCCGCTGCACTACACCGTCCCCGAGGGCTCGTACGCGAGCGACCCCGACGGCCCACGCCGCACGGTCGAGTTCCGCAGGATGGTGCAGGGCCTGAACGGCGCGGGACTGCGTACGGTCATGGACGTCGTCTACAACCACACCGTCGCGAGCGGTCAGGCCGACAGGTCCGTACTCGACAGAATCGTGCCCGGCTACTACCAGCGGCTGGAGGCCGACGGCACGGTCGCCACCTCCACGTGCTGTGCCAACACGGCCCCCGAGAACGCCATGATGGGCAGGCTCGTCGTCGACTCGATCGTCACCTGGGCCAAGGAGTACAAGGTCGACGGCTTCCGCTTCGACCTGATGGGCCACCACCCCAAGGCGAACATCCTGGCCGTCCGCAAGGCCCTCGACGCCCTGACCGAGGCGGAGGACGGCGTCGACGGCAAGAGCATCGTCCTGTACGGCGAGGGGTGGAACTTCGGCGAGGTCGCCGACGACGCCCGCTTCGTCCAGGCCACCCAGAAGAACATGGCGGGCACCGGCGTCGCGACCTTCTCCGACCGCTCCCGTGACGCGCTGCGCGGCGGCGGGCCCTTCGACGCGGACCCGGGCGTGCAGGGGTTCGCCAGCGGCTTGTACACCGACCCCAACTCCTCGAAGGCGAACGGCACCCCGGCCGAGCAGAAGGCCCGGCTCCTGCACTACCAGGACCTGATCAAGGTCGGCCTGAGCGGCAATCTCGCCGGCTTCACCTTCACGGACTCGGCAGGGCGCAAGGTCAGCGGGGCGGACGTCGACTACAACGGCGCTCCGGCCGGGTACGCGGCGGCCCCCGGCGACGCGCTCTCCTACGCCGACGCGCACGACAACGAATCGCTCTACGACGCGCTCGCCTTCAAGCTGCCCGAGGGCACGACGGTGGCCGACCGCGCCCGTATGCAGGTCCTCGCCATGGCCACCGCCACGCTCTCCCAGGGCCCGGCGCTCTCCCAGGCCGGGTCCGACCTGCTGCGTTCGAAGTCCCTCGACCGGAACTCCTTCGACAGCGGCGACTGGTTCAACGCCATCCACTGGAACTGCCGGGCCGGCAACGGCTTCGGACGCGGGCTGCCCCCGGCCGCCGACAACAAGGACAAGTGGCCTTACGCCAAGCCCCTGTTGGCGTCTTCGACGGCTCTGACCCCGGGCTGCGCGGAGATCGAGGGCGCCTCGGCCGCCCACCGGGACCTGCTGAGGATCCGCAGCGCCGAGCCCGTCTTCTCCCTGGCCACGGCCGGCCAGGTCCAGTCGGCGCTCTCCTTCCCGCTCTCCGGCACCGGGGCGGAGACGCCCGGCGTCATCACCATGAAGCTGGGCCGCCTCGTGGTCGTCCTCAACGCGAGCCCGCACCGGCAGAGCCAGCGCGTCGCCGCGGTCGAGGGCGACCCGTACGCCCTGCATCCGGTGCAGTCCACCGGCGCCGACCGGACGGTCAAGTCATCCTCGTACGAACGGAGTTCGGGGACCTTCACCGTGCCGGCTCGGACGGTCGCGGTCTTCGCCCCTACCGGGTGAGCCGGTTGAAGTTGTCCCCGAAGGTCCAGCCCTTCGACCCGTCCCAGTTGATGGACCAGGTCATCAGGCCCTTGAGGGCGCCGCCGTAGTGGTTCCAGGCCTGGGCGACCAGGCTCGGGGACATGTATCCGCCCCCGGCGCCCGGCTGGGCGGGCAGGCCGGGGACCTGCTTGTCGTAGGGGACCTTGATGGTGGTGCCCTGGATGACCAGACCCTTGTTGAGGCAGTCGGTCTGGACGGTGAAGCCCTGGACGGTGCCCGCGGAGTAGGAGTCGCCCGAGCAGCCGTACATGCTGCCGTTGTAGTACTGCATGTTGAGCCACCACAGGCGGCCGTTGTCCGCGTACTTCTTGACGATCGGCAGGTAGGCGCCCCAGATCGAGCCGTAGGTCACGCTGCCGCCCGTGACGTACGCCGTCTCGGGGGCCATCGTCAGGCCGAAGCCGGCGGGCATCTTGGCGAGCACGCCGTCGATGATGCGGATGAGGTTGGACTGCGAGGGGGAGAGCTGGTTGATGTTGCCGCTGCCCACCAGGCCGGTCTCGATGTCGATGTCGATGCCGTCGAAGTTGTACTTCTTCAGGATCGGCACGATCGTCTCGACGAAGCGGTCGGCGACCTTGCTGGAGCTCAGGTCGATGCCGGCCGCCGCGCCGCCGATGGACATGAGGATGGTGGCGCCGTCCGCCTTGGCCTGGCACATCTCGGCCGGGGTCGCCACCTTCACGGTGGCGTCCATCCCGTCCTCCCACAGGACGGTGCCATCGGAGCGGATGACGGGGAACGCCGCGTTGATCACGTTGTAGCCGTGCTGGCGCATCCGTGGGTCGGTGATCGGGGTCCAGCCGAAGGGCGGGTGCACGCCGTTGGACGCGCCGTCCCAGTTCTCCCAGTACCCCTGGAGCACCTTGCCCGCGGGTTTCGCCTTGACCGCGCAGGTGTCGGGGGCGGCGGGGGCCGCCGTGGCGACGGCCGGCAGTTGTGCGGCACAGGCCAGTGCCAGGGCGGATCCCAGCAGGCGTAACGTCCGACCGATCACGCTGTGCTCCCTGGGTGCGGAGGGGACCTGGAGACGTGTCTGGTGCGGTGCGTCAACCTAGGCTGGACCAGACCAGCCGTCAATAGGTCTGTACCAAACCGGAGTTGGCGGTCGCCGCCTGGGTGCTGGACCCGGTGTCAGTCGCCCACCGGGAGCCCCCGCGGTTCCTTGATCCGCTTCATGATGATCTGGGAATTGACCTCGGTGACGCCGGCCAGCGCGGTGAGCCGCTCGATCCAGAGGCGTTCGTACGCGGCGAGGTCGGCGACCGCGATCCGCAGCAGACAGCCGGGGCTCCCGAAGAGGCGGTACGCCTCGATGACGTCCGGAATCTCCTGGAGGGCGGCCTCGAACGCCTCGACGGTCTCGCGGTCGCGCCGCACCTCGATGGAGACGAGCACCTCGAACCCCCGGCCGACGGCGTCCGCGTCGACCACCGCGCGATATCCGCGGATCACGCCGTCGAGCTCCAGCTGGCGCACCCGCCGCATGCAGGGCGAAGGGCTGAGGCCGACCCGCGCGGCCAGCTCCTGGTTGGTCAGCCGGCCGTCATTCTGCAGCTCGCGCAAGATATTGCGATCGATGTGGTCCATGGCGCAATTATCCACCACGTATATTGCATGATCGCCCGATCTCGGCAAACACATTGCGTCATGTTCGACCTATCCTTGCGCCGAGGCTGCCCACCACTCAGGGGGCTGATGGTCCTCGGGATCCCTGGGAGGTACGCAGACGTGGAAGCACAGGCGCGACGGGTCGTCGTCATCAGCACCGGCGGAACGATCGCCAGCCGCTGGCAGGGGACCGGCTTCGCCGCCGACGCCCCCGGCCGTGAGGTGCTCGCCACGGCCTCCATACCCCACGGCATAGCCTCCGAGGTCATCGACCTGTTCAACGTGAACAGCCCCCGCCTGACCTCCGCCCAGCAGGTCACCCTCCTGCGCACCGTCCGCGAGGTGCTGGCCGACCCGGGCGTCGACGGCATCGTCGTCACCCACGGCACGGACACCCTCGAGGAGTCCGCGTTCCTGCTCGACCTGCACCACGACGACCCCCGCCCGGTCGTCTTCACCGGGGCCCAGAAGCCCCTCGGCGCCGAGGACGGCGACGGCCCCGGCAACCTCTACGACGCGCTGCTGACCGCCGCGACCGTGCGCGACCTCGGCGTCCTGGTCGTCTTCGACGGCAAGGTGCACGCCGCGCGCGGCACCGTGAAGACCCAGACCCTCGCCGCCGACGCCTTCGCCGACCCCTCGGGGCCGCCCGTCGGCAAGGTCGGCTTCGGCAAGGTGTCGATCCTGCACCGCCCGGCGCGCCCCGAGCCGCTGCCGCTGCCCGCGGCCGTCTCCACCGGCTCCCTGCCGCGCATCGACATGGTCATGCACCACGTCGACGCCGACCCGCTCTTCCTGGAGACGGCGGTCGAGGCCGGCGCCGAGGGCATCGTGCTCGTCGCCACCGGCGCGGGCAACGCGACCCCCGAGTTCGTCGCCGCCACCACCGCCGCCATCGAGCGCGGCGTCGTCGTCGCCCTCACCACCCGGGTCCCGGCCGGCCCCGTCACCGAGATCTACACGCACGGCGGAGCCGTCGACCTCTCGGCGGCAGGCGCCGTCCTCACCGGCACCCTGCGCGCCGGCCAGGCCCGCACCGCGCTCCTCGCCGCCCTGCTCTCCGCGAGCGACCCGGCCGAGCGCACCGCCGCCCTGCGCCGCATCGTCGCCGGACCGGCCGCCCCCGCCACGGACCGGGCCGCCTAGCCCGCCGACCCCCTCCGTCAGGCCTCCGCCGCCCCCTCCCACCAGCACTGCCCCGGAAGAAGAACCACCCATGACTGCCGCGACCACCAGCGCCGTCCGCCGCGAGCACGATCTGCTCGGCGACCGAGACGTCCCCGCCGACGCCTACTGGGGCATCCACTCCCTGCGTGCCACGGAGAACTTCCCCATCACGGGCATCCCGATCTCCGTCTACCCGCAGCTGATCGACGCGCTCGCCGCCGTCAAGCAGGCCGCCGCCCGCGCCAACGAGGAGCTCGGGCTGCTCCCGAAGGTCAAGGCCGACGCCATCGCCGCCGCCTGCGAGGAGATCCGCGCGGGACGGCTGCACGACCAGTTCGTCGTCGACGTCATCCAGGGCGGCGCCGGCACCTCCACCAACATGAACGCCAACGAGGTCGTCGCCAACCGCGCGCTCGAACTCCTCGGGCACCCCAAGGGCGCGTACGAACACCTGCACCCCAACGAGGACGTCAACCTCAGCCAGTCCACCAACGACGTCTACCCGACCGCCGTGAAGATCGCGACGATCAGCGCGGTGCACGGACTGCTGCGCGCGATGTCGGTGGTGCAGGACGCCTTCGCCGCCAAGGCCCTCGAGTTCCGCGACGTCCTGAAGATGGGGCGCACCCAGCTCCAGGACGCGGTGCCGATGACGCTCGGCCAGGAGTTCTCCGCGTACGCCGTGATGCTCGACGAGGACCGCATGCGGCTCGCCGAAGCCGTCGAGCTGATCCACGAGATCAACCTCGGCGCCACCGCCATCGGCACCGGCCTCAACGCCCCCGCCGGATACGCCGAGACGGCCCGCCGCCACCTCGCCGGGATCACCGGCATGCCGCTGGTGACCGCCGCCAACCTCGTCGAGGCCACCCAGGACTGCGGTGCCTTCGTGCACCTCTCCGGCGTCCTGAAGCGGATCGCGGTCAAGCTCTCCAAGAGCTGCAACGACCTGCGCCTGCTCTCGTCCGGCCCGCGCGCGGGGCTCAACGAGATCAACCTGCCGCCCGTACAGGCCGGTTCGAGCATCATGCCCGGCAAGGTCAACCCGGTCATCCCGGAGGTCGTCAACCAGGTCGCCTTCGAGGTGATCGGCAACGACGTCACCATCACCATGGCCGCCGAGGCGGGCCAGCTCCAGCTGAACGCCTTCGAACCGGTCATCCTGCACTCCCTCGCCAAGAGCATCACCTCGCTGCGCGCGGCCTGCATGACGCTCGCCGAGCGCTGCGTGACGGGCATCACCGCCAACACGGAGGTGCTGCGCCACTCGGTGGAGACCTCCATCGGCCTGGTCACCGCGCTCAACCCGCACATCGGCTACACCGCGGCGACGGAGATCGCCCGCGAGGCCCTCGCCACGGGCCGCGGCGTGGCCGAACTCGTCCTGGAGAAGGGGCTGTTGCCCCCGGAGCGGCTCGCGGAACTGCTCACGCCCGAGCGGGTGGCCGGGGCGGCCTGAGCGCGCCTCAGCCCGCAGGCAGGATCCGGTCAAGGGCCGCCTGGGCCGTGAACTCGTCGTGGCCGCCCCGGAACAGCAGCTCCGCGGCGGCGAACGCCGGATCGTCCGCGTGCGCGGCGACGTAGGGGATGGCAATACAGCGCATACCCGCCGCGTGCGCCGCCAGCGCGCCCGGCGCCGCGTCCTCGAAGACCACGCACCGCGCCGGCTCCACGCCGAGCAGTGCGGCCGCCGCGAGGAAGACGTCCGGCGCGGGCTTGCCGCGCGGGACCTCCTCGGCGGAGACGAACGAGGTCAGCTGGGCGTCCAGGCCCGTGCCCGCCAGGATCGCCTCGATGGCCGCGCGTGACGAACCGGAGGCCACGGCCATCGGCACGCCCGCGTCGTGCAGCCGCTCGACCAGCTTGCGCATCTCCGGGTAGACGTGGGTGCCGGCCCGGGCGAGCGCCAGATAGCGGCGGTCGAGATCGGCGAGGAGCTCGGCCACCGACGCCTCGATCCCGTACTCCTCGCGCCACAGCGCCAGCGTCTCGTGGGAGCTGATGCCGACGTACTGTTCGTTGTCGGCCCAGGTGTAATCCCGGCCCGTGAACTCCGCGAGCAGGGCCCGCGAGGCCTCGTAGTAGTTGGGTTCGCTGTCCACGAGGGTGCCGTCGAGGTCGAGGACGACGGCGGTCCTGCCGAAGGTGCTCATGACCTCCAGCATGCCAAACGGGCTGGTCACCCCTGTCCGGTGGCCGCCTTGCCCACCGACTCGACCAGCGGGAGCAGGCGGTGCGGCACGCGCTCGCGCAACGCCATCTCCGTGCGCGTGCGCACCACACCCGGCAGATTGATCAACTGCTGGATGACGTCCTCCAAGTGGCCGTTGTCCCGGGCCGCGACGCGGGTCAGCAGATCGCCGCCGCCCGTGATCGAGTGCGCCTCGATGATCTCGGGCACGGCGGCGAGCGCGTCCCCCACCTCGTTCAGATGCCCCTGCGTGACCTCGATGTGGACGAAGGCGAGCACGGGGTGGCCGAGCGCGGCGGGGGAGAGGGACGGCCCCGTCCCGGTGATCACGCCGTCCCGCTCCATGCGGTCGAGCCGGGCCTGCAGGGTGCCGCGGGCGATGCCGAGCACGCGCGCGTACTCGCGCAGGCTGGTGCGCGGCTGCTCCAGGAGCAGCCGGAGGATGCGGGTGTCGAGTTCGTCGACGGCCATGGTCCGTGGTTCTCCAGGTGAGCGGGGTCGATCGCTGGTGACTGTAGCCGCTGGACCATGGCGCGACGATCGGCGGCGCGGTGCCGCGCGGCTCAGCTTCGGCCGGCGTGCCCGGCCCACACCGCGGGGGTGCGGCCCGCCCACGGACTCGCCTGTTCGAGCTGGCCCGCGAGCCGGAAGAGGCGGCCCTCCTGCCCGTATCCCGCGGCGAACTGCATGCCGATGGGGAGCCCCGTCGCCGCGTCGGCCGTCACCGGCACGGACATGGCGGGCGTGCCCGTCACGTTGAACACCGCGGAGAACGGCGACAGGTCGAAGAGGCGGCGCAGCCAGCCGAGCCCGTCCAGGTCCGCCACGCCCTCGGCGTGGGTGCCGAGCGGCACGGGCAGTCCGGGCACGGTCGGGGTGAGCAGTACGTCGTGGGTGTCGAAGTACCGGGCCAGGCTGCGGGCGATCCGGTTCCGCAGGGAGAGGGCGGCGACGAACTCGGCGCCGCCGACCCGCCGCCCGTAGTGGTAGCCGGCCAGGGTGGGCGGTTCGAGGGTCGAGGAGTCCAGGGGGCGGCCGAAGGCGCCGGCCAGCTCGTCGAGCGAGGCCGTGAGGTTCGCCGTCCACTGCCGGGCACTGGCCAGGACGAACTCCTCCCACTCCACCCCGAGGTCGACCTCGCTCTCCTCGACCCGGTGGCCGAGGGATTCGAGGAGCCGGACGGTGCGCGCGAGGGCGTCGGCCACGGGCGCGGCGGTGCGGTGCCCGCCCCATGCCTGGGCGAGCACGCCGATCCGCAGCGCGCCCGGGTCCCGGGTGACTTCCTCCGCGTAGGGCCGGGGCGGCTCCGGCGCGACGTACGGGTCGCCCGGCTCGGGGCCGCGGATCTGGTCGAGCAGGACGGCGCTGTCCCGCACCGTGCGGCTGACGCTGCCGTGTACGGCAAGGCCGTTGAAGATCTCGTCGAAGTCGGGGCCGACGGAGACCCGGCCGCGGGTCGGCTTCAGCCCGAAGAGACCGTTGTGGGAGGCGGGTATGCGGAGCGAGCCCGCGGCGTCGGTGGCGTGGGCGATCGGCACCACCCCGGCGGCGACCGCCGCGCCCGCGCCCCCGCTGGACCCGCCCGCGCTGCGCCGCGGGTCCCACGGGTTGCGGGTCGCGCCGTACAGCACCGGCTCGGTGGTGTTGCTGTAGGCCATCTCCGGTGTCGCGGTCCGCCCGAACGTCACCAGGCCGGCGCGGCGGAAGCGCCCCATCAGCGCGGAGTCGGCGGCGGCGACGTGACCGGCGGCGAGCCGACTGCCCAGCTCCATCCGCTTCCCGGCCATGGTGACCGCGATGTCCTTGATCAGGAAAGGGACACCGGCCAGCGGAGCGCCGCCGGGCTGCGGTTCGTCGTCGGCCGGCCACGTCTCCACGATGGCGTTGATCCGCGGGTCGACCGCCTGTGCGGCCTTCCGCGCGGCCGCTTCCACCTCGGCGGGTGTCACCTCGCCCGCGGCCACCAGCCCGGCCAGCCCGACCGCGTCGAAGTTCACGTACTCGGTGATGTCCACTGTCACTCCCGAAGAGCCGTCGATACCGTTCAGTCCCTGACGATACCGATCGGTATCGCATGGGACGGACTGGTACCGTAGCAGTGACATGTGAGCCCTCGACGACCGGATGTGACGGAGTACTCATGGCATCGACCGCGGGCAGGCCGAGCAGGGTGGCGAAACTGCCGCCCCGCGAGCGCATCCTCGACGCGGCGGAGGAGCTCTTCCAGAGCGAGGGCATCCGGCGGGTGGGCGTCCAGGCGATCGCCGAGCGGGCCGAGACCACCAAGATGGCGATCTACCGGCACTTCGAGACCAAGGACGCGCTGGTCGCCGAGTGGCTGCGGATCGTCGCCACCGAGTACCAGGCGGCCTTCGACCGGGTCGAGGCGGCCTTCCCGGACCGGCCCGCGGAGCAGATCCTCGGCCTGGCCCGCTTCATCGCCGAGGGGCTGCCCGCCATCTCGCACCGGGGCTGCCCGTTCATCAACTCCCTGGCCGAACTGCCCGACCGCTCCCACCCGGCGCGGCAGGTGATCGAGCGGCACAAGGCCCGCCAGACCAGCAGACTCGTCGCCATGTGCGCGGCGGCCGGGCTGCCCGACCCCGAACAGGCCGCGGCCGAGATCACCTTCGTGCTCGAAGGCGCCCAGGTCAGCACGCAGAACGGGAGCATCGACCGGACGGGGGAGCGGCTGATGCGGATCGTCGAGGGGATCCTGGAGCGGTACGGCGTGCTTTCGGGCCGGACCCCGGCCGCCACTGGCTGACGACCTCGCTACTTGGGCATGACCCAGATCTGGCGCTTGTACGAGTTCGCCGCGTGCAGCTGGACCTTCGTGCTGTCGGCGGTGGAACCGCCGGTCACGTCGAGGACCTTGCCCGACGCGATGTGCACGATCTGGCCCTTCGCATTCACCGACCAGCGCTGGGACGCCTTGCCGGTGCAGTCGGAGAGGACGATCCTGTTGCCGTCGGCGCTCGCGTTGCGGTGGTTGTCCAGGCACTTGCCGAGCGCCCGGAACGTGCCGTCCCGCTGCGGGATCCACGACTGCGCCACGCCGCCGTTGCAGGTGTAGAGCTGGATCTGGGTGCCGTTCGCCGCCTTGCCGCCCTTGACGTCGAGGCACTTGCGGCCGATGCCGGTCACCTTGCCCTGCGGGGGCAGCGCCGCGCCGCCGCCACGGGCCAGGTGGCGCAGGCCCTGCATGTCGAACTGCTGCACATAGGTGCCCGCGCGCTTGTCCTGGTAGGCGGTGGTGGGCGTACACATCACCGGGAACTCGCCGGAGTCGGTGCCCTTGACGCAATCGCCGCGCGCCGCACTGCGGTTGGCGTGCGCGAGGCCCATCGTGTGCCCCAGCTCATGGCTGATGTGGTTGCGCAGGTACGTCTCGCCCATGGAGGGCGCCGGCCTGCCGTCGGCGGTGAAGAACTCGTCGTCGATGTACGCGTGTCCGCTGGTGACCGTGTCGGGGATCGACGAGGAGTACAGGCCGCAGCTCAGGTTCTTGCTGCCGGAACCGTCGCGGACCACCTTCCAGCCGGCGCCGCCGCCGTCGGCGGGCGGTACGCACGGGCGCGTCAGCAGCCCGATGACGATCTCGCCCTTGGGGCGCACGTGGTCCCAGCCCACCGGGTTCGTGTCCACCGAGATGGGGAGGGTCGTCACGCGCCGCAGCTCCGCCGCCGACCGCTTGACGTACGGGGCGAGCCACTCCGCGGCCCGCTTGTCGTAGAACTTGATGGTGTAGCCGGTGCTCAGGTACTTGGACGCGCCGCCGGACTTCCACCCCTCGCCGTGCGGCGCGGCGGCGGCCGCGCGCGCCGCGGGGGCCGGCTTCAGGGTCATGACCCCGTCCCTGAACGCCGTGCCATCGGCACCGGAGGCGCCGAAGTCCGGGACCTCCGCGTGCGTGGTCGGCGGTGTCCCGGTGTCGCTGTCCCCGGTGCCGAACGCGGCGGGCGACAGCTGTACCCCCGCCACGACGGCCGCCGCGGCGCCCACGACCGCCATCGTGATGCGGCGCTTGCGCACGCCGCGCTTCCGTATGGAACTCAAGTCCCCGTTGTCCTCTCACTGAAGAGCAGGTGCCGACCCCGGGCCGCGTCACCGGGGCCCGGGGTCGGCACCGATGATAGGGGCGAAGTCCTGGGAGACTTGAGACAGTTGGGGCGGCGCTCGGCGGGGAGGTCAGCCCGCCGACAGCTGTGCGGTCGAGCCGCGGACCACGAGTTCGGGCTCGAAGAGGAGCTCGCCGGGGTGGTTCTGGTTGCCCTGGATCTGGGCGCACAGCAGGTCGACCGCGGCGCGGCCCATCGCCTCGATGGGCTGCCGCACCGTGGAGAGCGGCGGCTCGGTGCAGGTCATGAACGCCGAGTCGTCGTACCCGACGACCGAGACGTCGGCGGGGACGGAGAGCCCGCGCCTGCGGGCCGCTCTGATGGCGCCCAGCGCGAGTGGGTCGCTGCCGCACACGATGCCGGTGACCCCCCGGTCCAGCAGGCGGGTGGCGGCGGCCTGGCCGCCCTCCAGCGAGAAGATCGACCGCTCGACGTACTCGTCGGCCAGCTGCATGCCCGCGGCCCTCGCGACGTCCCGGGCGGCCGCCAGCTTGCGGCGCGACGGCACGTGGTCGAAGGGGCCGAGCAGCAGTCCGATCCGCTCGTGGCCCAGCGAGGCGAGGTGGCGCCAGGCCTGCTCGACGGCGACGGCGTCGTCACAGGCGACGCAGGGGAAGTCGAGGCCGTCGATCGACGCGTTGATGAGGACGACGGGGATCTTCCGTTCAGCCAGCTGGTGGTAGTGGTCGTGCGGGGCGTTCGTCTCCGCGAAGAAGCCGCCCGCGAACACCACGCCGGAGACCTGCTGTTGGAGCAGCAGATCCACGTAGTCGGCCTCCGAGACGCCGCCCCTGGTCTGCGTGCACAGCACGGGGGTGAGCCCCTGCTGGGCGAGCGCGCCCCCGATGACCTCGGCGAACGCGGGGAAGATCGGGTTCTGCAACTCGGGGAGCACGAGGCCTACGAGCCGGGCGCGCTCTCCGCGCAACTGCGTCGGCCGCTCGTACCCGAGGACGTCGAGCGCCGTCAGTACGGACTGCCGGGTCGCTGCGGAGACACCGGGCTTGCCGTTGAGGACACGGCTCACCGTGGCCTCGCTCACCCCCACCTTCTTCGCAACCTGAGCAAGTCGTCGCGTCATATGCGCAAGAGTATCGCAAGCAGCGCAAGCCAGTTACGGTCCTGTGCGATCTCCTCCGTGACCGCGACCGCGACCGCGACCGCGACCACGGGCCCCCGGTCGCCGTCGTCGCGGCGGCCGGGGGCCCGCTGTTCCGTGCCGCCCGCTCAGGGCTCGATGGTCATCTTGAAGGTGGAGGTCGTGTTCTTGATGTCCTGGGCGTTGTCGCGCAACTTCAGGTTGTGGAAGGTGGCTTCGCCCACGGCCGGGCCCTGGTTGGCCTCGGGCATCTCGTTGGCCCAGACGCCGAAGCCGGACTTGTGGTCGAAGGCGTCACCGCTCTTGTGGGCGCCCGTGATGGTGATGTCCCGCAGGATGGTGTCCTTGATGGGGAACTGCGGTTTGCCGCCCACGTAGTTCGTCTGGAACATGATGCCGTGGTACGTCGGGTCGGTGATGTCCACGTCGTTGATGCGGATGCCCTGGAAGACCTTGGACGCGGAGAACAGCCAGATGCCGGGGAAGGTCTGGCCGTTCCAGAAGTGGCCGCCCGCCCGCTCGATCGAGATGTTCTCCAGGGTCGTCGGATCGGTGCCGAAGCCGTTCATCGGGTAGCCGAAGTCCAGGGAGCTGACGGTGATCCCCGAGTAGACGAGCGTGTCGGCGATGCGGATGTTGCGGAAGGTGTTGTTGTAGCCGCCGTAGACGGCGATGCCGGCCGCCCGCCAGGTCAGCAGCGAGGTCAGGTTCTCGTAGACGTTGTTCTTCATGTCCGCGCCACCGGCGTCGATCGCCGAGAAGAGCGCGAAGCTGTCGTCGCCCGTGGCCCGGGCCTCGTTGTTCGCGACCAGGTTGTCCGTGCTGCCGTTGGTCATGTTGACGCCGTCGGCGAACATGTCGCGGATCCGTGAGTTCTTGATGGTCATGCGGTCGGTGTTGGCTCCCCAGTACAGGCACACCATGTGTTCGTTCCAGATGTCGTCGATGGTGATGTCCGAGACGTTCTGGAAGTCGAAGACCTTGCCGGGTCCGTCGATGCGGGACGTGTAGTTGCCGAAGTAGGCGAAGCCGGTGAAGGACGACCCCTTCGCCCCCGCGTCGGCGCGGAAGCCGATGTCGGTGTTCTGCTGCGAGGCCGGGGCGTGGAAGCGGGTGTACCAGGGCCCGGCACCGGCGACCTGCACGGCCTTGCCGTAGACCTGGAACTTGCTACCCGTCTCGTAGTCGCCGGGCGGCAGATAGACACCGATGAGCTTTCCGGTGGTGTCCATGCGGACCTTGTCCAGGGCGTTCTGCACGTCCTGGTGGGCGAACCCGCCGGGCACGACGTACGCGGCCGGGTCCGGGTTGGCCTTGGGTGCGGTCTTCTCCAGGTCGATGAAGTCGATCGCGTACCGGGAGGTGTTGGCGGCGTCCTTCTGCAGTCTGATTTTGCTGCCCGCCGGGACGGTCTCCCCGAGCAGGAGGTGTGCCTCGTCGTAGATGTGGCGGGCCGGTCCCTCGCCGGGCGAGTTGCCGGGTCCGGCCTCCGCGCCGTACAGCCAGGCGTACTTGGAGGTCAGATCGATGGCCTTGCGGAAGACGCCGTCGACGTACACGTTCAGGGTCGCGTCGATGCCGCCGCCGCCCGGCGCGTCCGGGATGGAGAAGCGGGTGACCAGGGTGTTGGTGGGGCGGTCGGCGGTGAACTCCACCGAGGCACCGGTCGAGTCGAGCGTGACGGCCCGGCGGCCCGAGGCCTCTCCGGCGAGGTCGCCGATGGTGCGGTTGGGGCCGACGACCTTGGCCCCGCCCGCGAGTACACCGTCCTCCGCCTCGTAGGTGTCGTACGGCATGGCGGCGCCGCGGCCGACGAAGAGCGGGCGGGTGCCGGTGTTGTTCTCGCGCTTGGTGGGGATCTCGTTGGCGTCGTCGGCGATGACGGTCCTGACCGTGTACCGGCCGTCGGCCGCCGTCCACGAGCCGAGCTTGACGGGCGCGGTGGTGTCGCCCGCGCCGATGACCCCGTCGTACGTGCCGGTCAGGGTCTTCACGGTGTCGCCCTTGGCGTTCTGCAGGGTCAGCGTGATGCCGTGGCCGCCCGGCGCGGAGTCCTGCGTGCCCTGGTTCTTGACCGCCACGCTGAAGGTGACCTCCTTGCCGTCGGCGGGGGCGCCGGGCGTCCAGCTCACCGGTGAGGCGACCAGGTCGGAACTGCGCACCGGCCGCACGGTCAGCGGGGTCGGGCTGGTGTACGTGTTGTTCCCCTCGTCCTGCTCGATGACCTTGTCCGCCTCGTCGACGGTCGCGGCGAACGGGTACGAACCCGCCCCGCGCCCCGGGACCTTGACGCTCACCGTGGCCGACTCGCCGGCTCCCAGCGCGCCCACCGGAGCCGTGCCCGCCTTGTCGCCGCCGAGCCGGAACGTGACGTCACAGGCGGGGGACGCCTCCTTGCCGGCGTTGTGCACGGTGGCGCCGAGGGTGAGCTCGTCGGTCTCGTCCGGGGTGTCCGGCGCGTGCGTCACCTTGGTGACCTCGAGATCGGGGTTGGGTGCGGGGGTGCCCATGACCTGGAACTCGGCGACCTGGCCGGCCGTCGCCCCGCTGTTCGCGGTGAACTTCAGCCGGACGTCGGCGACCCGGGCCGAGACGGGCACCGTGACGGTGTTCTGGTTGCCGGACGGGCTGAAGGAGTACTCCTTGGCCGCCTTGAGCGTGGTGAATTCCGCGGCGTTCTGTCCGCGGCCGAGGATCTCGAAGGTCTGGGTGCGCGCGCTCCAGCTCGCGTCCGGGTTCAGCTTGACGACGACCGCATCGATGTCCGCGTCGGCGCGGAGCTTCACGGTCAGCGTGTTCGGGTAGCTTCCGGCGGCGCCCTCCCAATAGGTGGAGAGCTGACCGTCGTTGGCGTTCTCCGCGACATAGGTCTGGATCACCGAGGACGCGGTGATGGGCTTGCCCTCGGCGAGGTTCGTGCCGTCTCCCGCACCGCGGCGGACCACGGGGTCGCTGAAGGCCGAGACGTTGCCGGCCGCGTCCCGGGCGCGCACCGTGTAGGAGACCGTCTCACCGGCCGCCCGCTGGTCGGTGCAGGTCGTGGTGGTGCCGTCGACGGACTTGAGCGGCTTGCCGTCGGCGTACACCTCGTACGCGGTGACCTTCTCGTTGTCCGTGGAGGCGCCCCAGGACAGCTTGATCTCGCCGCGGGAGGGCTCGGTGAGGACGAGGTTCGTGGGCGTGGTCGGGGCCTGCGTGTCGCCCGAATTGCCCTTGCGCGTCACGGAGTTGCTGTTGGGGGAGACGTTGCCTGCCGCGTCGCGGGCGCGGACGTAGTAGGTGACGGTGGCGTCGGCGGGCTGGGTGTCCGTATAGGTGCGCACGTCGCCGGCGACGCTGGTGCGCAGCTGTCCGTCGGCGTACACGTCGTAGGCGGTCACGCCCTTGTCGTCGGTGGCCGCGTCCCACGTCAGCTTGACGCGGCCGGGGTCCGGTTCGGTGAGGGCGAGGTTCCGTGGCGCGGTGGGCGCCTGGGTGTCGCCCGACTTCGGGCCGTAGATCTCCAGCTCGGAGAGCTGGCCCGCGGGGCGGCCGGAGTTGGCGCTGATGACGACGCGTACGTAGCGCGTGGTGGTGGTGTCGAAGGAGAGGGCGGCGGAGTGGTCCGTCGCGTCGCTGAAGACGTGGTCCTTGGCGGCGGTGAGGTCGGTGAACTGGGTGCCGTCGGTGCTGCCCTGGAGCTTCAGGGTCTGCGTGCGGGACTGCCAGCCGCCGGGCACGCGCAGGACCACCTCGTTGACACGCACCGAGGCGCCGAGGTCGGCCTGGATCCACTGCGGCAGCTTGCCGTTCTCGCTCTCCCAGTAGCTGTCCCGGTCACCGTCGTTGGCGCGGGACGCCACGTAATCCTCCGTGTGGCTACCGGCCTTGAGGGTCTTGCCCAGGGCAAGGTTCCGCGAGGCGTCGTCCGCCGCGTGTACCTCCAGGTCCGCCAGCTGGGCGGCGGGCCAGCCGGTGTTGGCGGTGATGTGCAGGCGTACGAAGCGGGTCTGCGCCGCGGGGAACGCGACCGTCACCGTGTTGCCGCTGCCGGGTTCGAAGGAGCGCGCGGCCGACGCGGCCAGGGTGCTGAAGCCGGTGCCGTCGGCGCTGCCCTGGACCGCCAGGGTCTCCTTGCGGGCCTCCCAGGCCGGGGGCAGCCGGAGGACCACCTCGTCGACGCGGGCGGTGCGGCCGAGGTCCACCTGTATCCATTGGGGCAGGTCGGAGCCCGAACTCTCCCAGTACGTCGCCGCGTTGCCGTCGGTGACGTTGCCGGCCCCGTACTCGCCCTTGCTGCTGCTCGCCTTGGCGGGCTTGCCCGCCGCCAGGTCGGGGCCGCCCGCCGCGGTGGCGGAGAGGGCGGGCAGCCCCAGCAGGAACAGGGTGGCGGCGAGCGCGGCGGCGAAGGCCCGCAAGCCGCGGCCGGGCGGCCGTCGCCTACGGGGTCTTCGCGGCAACGCCACGGTCTGTGCGGCCCTGATGCGTCTCATGGATCTCACAGCTCCCTCACGAAGGTCCGTGCGCAACTTTTCGCGCCGAGAAGTTGGAGAGTTGCAGAGAACTGTCGAACTGACCACAGTCCGAGCGGAAGTTGTGACCGCCTCCGCCGTGGCCTCCCCATGGGGCAGTAGGGCTCTCCAGCGCCTGAAGTCACGTACCCGGCAAGGGAGATCAGATTTTTGCAATATATGCGCGAGATATTGTGCTGCGTTGTCGCCGGTGGTTGAGTGTGCGCCGCCGAAGCGGCGTGCCCGCGCGCCGTGAGCACGACCCGGAGGGGGTCTCCCGATGACATTCACGAGCAGCCGCACGCTCGCACTCACCACCGTCGCCGTACTCGCGCTGGTCGCGACGTCCGCCTGCGGCACCAGCAGCGACGACGGACCCGAGACGGACTCGGGCGGCCGGGTGAAGCTCGACGTCAACGGGCAGCCGCCCAAGACCCAGGCCTTCGAACGCGAGCTCTTCGACAAGCACGTGGCGCAGTTCGAGAAGACCCACCCCGACATCGACGTCGTACCGCACGAGGGCTTCATGGACCCGAAGACCTTCAACGCGAAGCTGGCCGGCGGCAAGCTGGAGGACGTCTTCTACGTCTACTTCACCGACACCCGGTCCCTCATCGAGAAGAAGCAGGCCGCGGACATCACGGACGCCGTCAAGGACATGCCGCTCCGCGGCGACATCCAGGACCCGCTGATGAAGATCTTCCAGGACGGGCGGGGCCGCCAGTACGGCCTGCCGACGTCGAACTACTCGATGGGTCTCGTCTACAACCGCGCCCTGTTCAAGAAGGCGGGCCTCGACCCCGACCGGCCGCCGAAGACATGGTCCGACGTCCGCAAGGCGGCCGACAGGATCGCCGGACTCGGTGACAACACCGTCGGATACGCCGACTTCTCCAAGAACAACCAGGGCGGCTGGCACTTCACCGCGGAGCTGTACTCCCGCGGCGGACGCATCGCGCGACAGGACGGGGACAAATGGAAAGCGGCGTTCAATACCGCCGAGGGCAGGGCCACCCTCAAGGACCTGTACGACATGCGCTGGAAGGACGGGTCGATGGGCAGCAAGCAGCTGCTCCAGGTCGAGGACGTCCAGCGCATGATGGGCTCCGGGAAGCTCGGCATGTACATCGCCGCCGCCGACAACATCACCGTCATCGCCAAGCAGTTCGGCGGGAAGTACGCGGACTACGCGCTCGCCCCGGTACCGGACGCCAAGGCCACCCTCCTGGGCGGCGAGGGCTACATGTTCAACCCCAAGGCCTCCCCGGAGAAGATCAAGGCCGGCGTCAAATGGATCCAGTGGCGCTACCTCAACCCCGACCTCATCGAGCAGAACGTCGCCGACTACGCCGAGGCGAAACTCCCCGTCGGCATCCCCATGCCCACCGTCCCCGACGTCTTCGAGGGCGCGGTCCGCGCCAGGATCGAGAAGGCCAAGCAGGACCACGCCACCATGCCGACCGGCAACTACCAGGCCTTCATGGACTCCGCCCCGAAGGTGCCCGGCGTGATCGAACCACCCAGGGCCCAGGAGGTCTACGCGGTGCTCGACTTCGCGATGCAGGCCGTCCTCACCAAGAAGGACGCCGACATCGACGCGCTCCTCGACAGCGCCGAGGACAAGGTCGACGCGATCTACGACGCCTCCTGATGAGCGTGTCGCTGAAGGCCCGGCCCCGGGACACGGCCGCGCCCCCGCGGCCGCCCGCCCCGCGCAGGACCAGGGCGGCCCGGCGCCGCGCACTGCGCGAACACCTCACCGCGTACGGGTTCCTCTGCGCCGCCGTGATGATCTTCGCGCTCTTCTCGTGGTGGCCCATCGTCCGCAACGTGATCCTCGGCTTCCAGCACGTCAACTTCGCCACCGGCAACACCTGGGCCGGCCTCGCCAACTTCGAGAAGCTCTTCGACGACCCGCTGTTCCTCACCGCCTGGCGGAACACCGGCCTGTTCACCCTGTACGCGCTGGTCCTCGGCTTCGCCGTACCGTTCCTCACGGCGGTGCTCCTCAACGAATTCCGGCACGCCCGCGCCTACTTCCGCGTCCTCGTCTATCTGCCCGTCATGCTGCCCCCGGTCGTGGTGGCCCTGATGTGGAAGTGGTTCTACGACCCGGGCCCGGGCCTCTTCAACGAGATCCTGCGCACCCTGCACCTGCCGACCTCGGCCTGGCTCGACTCCTCGTCCACCTCACTGGTCTCTTTGGTCGTTGTCTCGACCTGGGCCAACATGGGCACCACGACCCTCATCTACCTGGCCGCCCTGCAGACCATCCCCGGTGAGCTGTACGAAGCGGCGGAGCTGGACGGCGCCAACATCTGGCAGCGGCTGCGCCACGTCACCGTCCCGCAGACCCGCTTCGTCCTCCTCGTCCTGCTGCTGCTCCAGATCGTCGCCACGATGCAGGTGTTCACCGAGCCGTACGTGATGACCGGCGGCGGCCCCGAGGACTCCACGGTCACCGTCATGTTCCTCGTCTACCGCTACGCCTTCGTCTACGACGACTTCGGCACCGCGAGCGCGCTGAGCCTGCTGCTCCTGCTCGTCCTCGGCGCCTTCTCCGCCCTCTACCTGCGGGTCACCCGCGCCGCCAAGGAGTGACCGGATGTCCGCCTCGACGCGCACGCTCGTCCGCCCCGCCGTCCTGAGGACCCGCAAGGGACGCCTCGTCTACTGGTCGGTGCTCGCCCTCGCCCTGCTCCTCTTCACGGTCGCCTTCGTCGTACCGCTGTACTGGGCGGCGACCGGAGCCATGAAGTCGTCCACGGAACTGGCGCGGAACCCGCCCACCTACGTACCGGACTCCTGGCACCCGGAGAACTACGCCAAAGCGTGGCGGGAGATGGACCTGACCGGCTACTTCGTCAACACCGTCGTCCTGGCCGGCGGGGCGTGGCTGGTCCAGCTGGCCGTGCAGGTGCCCGCCGCGTACGCGCTGTCCAAGCTGCGCCCGCGGTTCGGGAACCTGGTGCTCGGGCTGATGCTGCTCACCCTGATGATGCCCGCCACCGCGCTCCTCGTGCCGGTCTACCTCACCGTCGTCGACGTACCCCTGTTCAACCGCAATCTGATCAACAGTCCGAGCGCCGTCTGGCTCCCGGCCGCGGCCAACGCCTTCAACATCTACATCCTGAAGAACTTCTTCGACCGGATCCCCGACGAGATCCTCGACGCGGCGAAGATGGACGGCGCGGGTCCGCTGACCGCCATGTGGCGCATCGTCCTGCCGCTGTCGCGGCCGATCCTCGCCGTGGTCTCGATCCTCTCCGTCGTCACGGCCTGGAAGGATTTCCTCTGGCCGCTCCTCGTCCTGCCGGACCCGGCGCGCCAGCCGCTGAGCGTCTTCCTCCAACGGGTGGCACAGGACACCCCGCTCAACTCCCTGGTCGCGGGGCTCGTGATGGCCTCCCTGCCGCTGATCGCGCTCTTCCTGGTCTTCCAGCGCCAGATCGTCGCCGGTCTCGGCGCCGGGAGCCTCAAGGGCTGACGCGGCGGCCGGAGTCCTGAGGCTCCCGGCGCCCAGCCATCCGCAGGCCCCGTACGCGTCACGTACGAAAGGACTCTCTCTTGTCCAGCACGGAGTGGTGGCGCAGCGCTGCCATCTATCAGGTGTACGTCCGCTCATTCGCCGACGGGAACGGCGACGGCACCGGTGACCTGGCCGGTGTCCGGGCCCGGCTCCCGTACCTGGCCGAACTGGGCGTGGACGCCTTGTGGTTCACGCCCTGGTACCGGTCGCCGCTCGCGGACGGCGGCTACGACGTGGCCGACTACCGCGCCATCGACCCCGCCTTCGGCACCCTCGGCGAGGCGGAGAAGCTGATCACCGAGGCCCAGGAGCTGGGACTGCGCTGCATCGTCGACATCGTCCCGAACCACGTCTCCGACCAACATGCGTGGTTCCGGGCCGCCCTGGCGGCGGGCCCCGGCTCCCCGGAGCGGGAGCTGTTCCACTTCCGGCCGCCCTCCGACGAGCCGCCCAACGACTGGGTCGGCGAATTCGGCGGCGTGCCCTGGTCCCGCACGGCGGACGGCGAGTGGTACCTCCACCTCTTCGCCCCCGAGCAGCCGGACCTCAACTGGAACCACCCGAAGGTCCGCCAGGAGCACGAGGACGTCCTGCGGTTCTGGTTCGAACGCGGCGCGGCCGGCGTGCGCATCGACTCCGCCGCGCTGCTCGCCAAGGCCGACGGGCTGCCACCGATGGACGACACCCGCCCGCACCCCTTCCACGACCGGCCCGAGCTGCACGACATCTACCGCTCCTGGCGGCGGATCGCCGACGAGTACGGGGCGGCGCTGATCGGCGAGATCTGGCTGCCGGACGCCGAACGGTTCGCCCGCTACCTGCGCCCCGACGAGCTGCACACCGCGTTCAACTTCGACTTCCTCTCCCGCCCCTGGGAGCCGGCGGCCCTGTGGGAGTCCATCGACCTCACCCTCGCCACCCACGCCCCGGTCGGCGCGCCCGCCACCTGGGTCCTCGCCAACCACGACGTGACCCGCACGGTCACCCGGTACGGCCGGAGCGAGGACACCGGCTTCGCCTTCGAACGCAAGCGCTTCGGGGTCCCCACCGATGTCACGCTCGGCACCCGCAGGGCCCGGGCCGCCGCCCTGCTCACCCTGGCCCTGCCCGGCTCCGTCTACCTCTACCAGGGGGAGGAGCTGGGGCTCCCGGAGGCCGAGATCCCCCGCGAGCTCATCCAGGACCCGATGCACGCACGCTCCGGCGGGCTCGACCCGGGCCGGGACGGCTGCCGGGTGCCGCTGCCCTGGGACGGGGCCCCGGTCCCGAGCTGGTTGCCGACGCCGCCCGACTGGGGCCGGTACGCCGCCGAACGGCAGGCGCGGGACCCGGACTCGATGCTCGCCCTGTACCGCACGGCCCTGCGGCTCAGACGCTCCCTGGGCGACGCCGGCCCCCTGCGCAGGCTGCGCCCGGACGAGCCCGGCGTCCTCTCCTTCGCCCGCACCTCCGAACGGGACGGCACCACCTGGGTCACGCTCGTCAACTTCGGCCCCGGGGACGTGGCGCTGCCGTCCGGCACCGAACTCCTGCTGGCCAGCGGCCCCCTGTCCCCACTGGGCCTGCTCCCGCAGGACACGGCGGTCTGGCTGCGGGCCTAGTGCGCGTCCTCCGTAGGGCGCAGCCCCTTGGGGATCTTCGCCCAGGTGAGCGCGGCGGCCGCCAGCGGCAGCGCCGCGGCCATCAGGAACGTCGGCGTCATACCGGAGGTGAACGCGTCGGAGGCCCGCGTCAGCAGCGCGGAGCCGGCCGGACCGGTCAGCTCTGAGGCGACCCGTGCCGCCTCGCCGATCGAGTCGCTCACCGACGCCGTGGTCTCGGCCGATAGGCCGAGGTCCGGCAGGTTCACGCGGTACAGCGCGGTGGCGACGCTGCCGAGGATGGCCACGCCCATCGCCGCGCCGAGCTCGTAGCAGGTCTCCTCGACCGCCGCGGCACCGCTGACGTCCCGGGCCGGAGTGGCGGCCATCAGCGTCACGGAGGCCGCGGTGGTCGCGATGCCGACACCGCAGCCGAGCACCCCGAGCGCCACGGCGATCCCGCCGTAGCCCAGCGGCCCCGACAGCTGGAGCAGCCACGGCAGGGCGAGCCCCGCCGTCATCAGCAGCAGCCCGCCGCCCATGACGTGCCGGATCGGCAGCCGGTGCATCAGGGCCGGGGTGACGAGGGAGGTGACGACCAGGCCCAGCGGAGCGGGCAGCAGTCGGATGCCCGCCTCCAGCGGGGTGTAGCCCTGCCCGTACTGGAACCACTGGGTGATCAGGAAGAGCGCCGAGCCCAGCGCGATCATGCCGAGGAAGATCGAGGCCGCCGCGATGGCGAAGGGCCGGGACGCGAAGAGGCGCACCCGCAGCAGCGGGTGTGCGAGCCGCAGCTGGCGACGGACGAAGACCGTGAGCGTCACCGCGGCGACGACCAGGAGCGCCCAGGCCACGGGGTCGGCGGGGCCGCCCTTGCCGAGCTGCTTGATGCCGCCCGCGAGGGCGAGCATGCCGACGACGGACTGGCCGACGCCCCACCAGTCCCAGCGTCCCTCGCGGGGCTGGCGGGACTCCGGCAGGATCCAGAGGCCGAGCGCGATGATGACCAGGGCGATCGGGATGTTGATCAGGAACGCGGAGTGCCAGCCGTCGTGCTGGACCAGCAGACCGCCGACGACCGGGCCGAGCGCCATGCCGCCGCCGAAGACGGCGGACCAGACGGCGTAGGCGAGGGCGCGCTCGCGGGCGTCGGTGAAGACGTGCCGCAGGATCGACAGGGTGGCCGGCATGATCGTCGCGCCACCGGCGCCGAGCAGCGCCCGGGCGGCGATGACCTGCCAGGGGGCGGTCGCGAAGACGGCGAGCAGCGAGGCGAGGGCGAAGACGCCGAAGCCGATAAGCAGCAGCCGCTTGCGGCCCCACCGGTCGCCGAGGGCGCCCGCGGTGACGAGGAGCCCGGAGAGGACCAGGGCGTAGACGTCGATGATCCACAGTTGCTGCACGGAGCTGGGCCGCAGATCGGCGACCAGGGAGGGGAAGGCGACGTTCAGGATCGTGGTGTCCATGGCGATGAGCAGCAGGCTGCCGGAGAGGATCGCGAGGACGGCCCAGCGCCGTGGATCACGTGGCGGGGTCATGTGGTGTAACACCTCAATTTCGAATGAGACATAAATGTCTCACATGGAACACGAAGGTGTCTACTCCTGGCCCGGGGCCCCGCGCCCCGGGTCGCTCTAGCGCTCACCCCACACGCTGAAGCGCCTCCGGGGTGAGGTCCGCGAGGGTCGGGTAGCCGTCGACGGCCATCAGCAGATCCGCCTCGGCGAGCAGCGAGCGCAGTACGTGCGTGACGCCGTCGGCACCGCCGATGCCGAGCCCGTACGCGTACGGGCGGCCGACCCCGACGGCGGTGGCGCCCAGCGCGACGGCCTTGACGATGTCCGTGCCGCTGCGCACCCCGGAATCGAAGAGGACCGGCAGCCCGTCGGCGGCCTCGACCACCGCGGGCAGCACGTCGAGCGCGGGAAGCCCGCCGTTGGCCTGGCGGCCGCCGTGGTTGGAGCAGTAGATGCCGTCGACGCCGCCGTCCCTGGCCCGCCGCACGTCCTCGGGATGGCACAGGCCCTTCACGATGAGCGGCAGATCGGTCAGGGAGCGCAGCCACGGCAGGTCGTCCCAGGTGAGCGGGTTGCCGAAGACCCGTACCCAGGTCAGGACCGCGGACTGCGTGTCCTGCTCGGGGTCGGCGGGCAGCTGGGCGCGGAAGACCGGGTCGCTCGTGTAGTTGGCCAGGCAGTGGCCGCGCAGCTGGGGGAAGTTGGACGTGCTCAGGTCGCGCGGGCGCCACCCGGTGATCCAGGTGTCCATGGTGACGACGATCGCCTTGTAGCCGGACTTCTCCGCCCGGTGGACGAGGCTCTCGGCGAGCGCGCGGTCGGTCGGCGTGTACAGCTGGAAGAAGCCGGGGGTCTCGCCCAGCTCAGCGGCGACCGCCTCCATCGGGTCGGCGGAGAGGGTGGAGGCGATCATCGGGACCCCGGTCCGGGCGGCGGCCCGTGCCGTCGCCAGATCGCCGTGCCCGTCCTGTGCGCAGATGCCGAGGACACCGATGGGCGCCATGAACAGCGGCGACGGCAGCCGCATGCCGAACAGCTCGACGGAGAGGTCGCGCTGCGCGGCGCCGACGAACATGCGCGGGATCAGCCCCCACCGCTCGAAGGCGGTGACGTTGGCGCGCTGGGTGTGCTCGTCTCCGGCGCCGCCCGCGACGTAGGAGACGACGGAGGGCGGCATCGCGGCGTGCGCGCGGGCCTCCAACTCGGCGTGACTCATGGGGTATTCGGGGACGACACCGCCGAGACCGCCGAGGTAGATCTCGTCCTGGTACTCCTTGAAGGGGCGGGGCGTCGACTTCATGAGGATGGCCTTCCCGGCACGGAGGGGCGGGCCCGACGCCTTCGACGCCGGTGCCGTCGGATGACCGCTCAGTCTCGTTCGAAGTTGATGTCAGGGTCAATGGATGGCAAGGCAACGGAAGGCGGGCGGATTGGCGATCAGCGGGCGAGGGCATCACCGAGAGGCAGGGCCGGTCGCGCACCACTGCCGCGACCCCGGTGGCGACGTTGATCGCGGGTGGACGCCGGTATGTATTCGGGAGGGGAGTGAGCTGCCATGCGTGCGCACCAGCGCGCCCATCGGCCGACGGAACGGGTGGAGTACGCGCTGCCGCAGGAGCCCGCGTCGGCGGGCCGGGCACGGAGGCTGGCCGCCACATTTCTCTCCGGATCCCGTCGCCGTAAGACAGAGGTGGACGCCGAGCGCGTGGACGACGCCACGCTCGTCGTCTCCGAGCTCGTGTCCAACGCCGTGCGGTACGCCGACGGCGGCTGCCGGCTCCGTGTGGAGGTGTCCGGGGACCGGGTGACCGTCGAGGTCACCGACGCCAGCCCCGAGCATCCCCGCTTCCAGAGGCCGAGCGTCGACAGGGAGGGCGGTCGCGGTCTCGCGATGGTGCGGGAACTGGCGCACCGCATCGAGGTGGTGGGCGCGCACCGGGGCGGGAAGACGGTCCGCGCAGTCCTGGCCTGAGCCCCGGCGGGCGTATCGCCCCCCAAGTCGGCGGGGGCGCCGGTCACTCGGAGTCGAGCGGCTCCCCGGAACGGGGGCCGGACCGGGAGTCCCGGGCGGGCCGCGACCGGCGGGACCGCCTGCGGCGTACCGCCCGGGCGACGATCAGCACGCAGCCGAGCAGGAGCACCTGCACGGTCGTCGCCACGGCCCCGGCGATGCGCTCACCACGGACGGCCCGGGCCACCAGCAGGGCCAGGCTCAGGAAGAGCAGCACCCAGAACACCCGCGGGACCCACCGGTTGCCGGGCCGGAGCCAGGCCGGCGGAGTGCGTGACCGGTCGCGTCGCATTCGTGCCCACCTCCCCGTCGGAGATCTCCCCGTCAGATCTGCTGCACCAGCATCCAGGTGGCGAAGGCCAGGACGAGTACGCCGGAGATCCGCTGCACCGCGTACCCCTTGTGGGTCGGCTCGGTCGCGTCGGGGTCCTTCACCCAGCCCTTCTGGAGGTTCTTGTTCATCCTCCAGAGCAATTGCGGGCGCACGATCTGGATCAGCGCCATGACCAGTATGAAACCGAAGATCAGAAAGACGAACGGTCTGCCGCCGCCCGAGGAGGCCAGCGCCGTCGTACCCGCCGCCACATGCTCCGCCGCATCACGATTCATGGGGCTCCGAATGCCCTGACGAGGGCTCAGGAAACGGGCGGGGGAGGGGGAGAGCCTCCCGGTGCCCGGACGGCGCTCGGACGGCGCCCGGACAGCGCTCGGATGGCACGCCGGGAAAAAGTCCGTTGCGACCCCCGCCCCGGGCCCGGGACAGTTGCGCCATGACTACGTCACTCACGCCGCCCGCCGGCCTGACCGTGCGCCCGGCGACGCTCGGTGACGCCCCGGCCATATGCGCCCTGCTCAACGAAGTGGACCTGCTGGAGACCGGCCGCTCCGACACCGTACTGGGCGAGGTCCAGACCGACTTGAGCCACCCCGAGACGGACCTGGAGCGGGACTCCTGGCTGCTCCATGACGGCGACCTGCTCGTCGGGTACGCCCTGGTGTGGGACGAGTCGGGCGGTGAGCGGATCGACGTCGACCACTACGTCCTGCCCGGCCGCCCGCACGGCTCCCTGCACCTGCTCGACCTGCTGGAGACCCGTGCCGCGGAGCGGGCGGCGGCCAACGGCGCGCCCCGCGCCGTGGTGCACCTGCACCTCTCCGCCACCCCCACCACGGACCCGGCGGACCTGCGCGCCCGCGGCTGGCGCACCGTGCGCCGGTACAACGTGATGGAGCGTCAACTGCACGCGGAATCCGATGGGATACCCGCGCCGCCGCCCGGTGTGACCCTGCGTCCCTGCCTTGCCGAGGACGACCGCAGGCGCGCCCACGCCCTGCTCCAGGAGTCCTTCGAGGACCACTTCGACCACCAGCCGCGCACCTACGCGCAGTGGCTCGACGACATCGGTGCCGAACGCGTCGACTGGTCGCTCGTCTGGATCGCCCACGTCGACGGCATCGGCGACGCCGCCGTGCTGCGCACCCACAACGACCGTCCCTCGGCGGGCTGGATCAGCAACCTCGGGGTCCTGGCCGCCGCGCGCGGGCGCGGACTCGGCAGCCACCTCCTGCGCCACGCCTTCGGCCACTACGCGCGGCTGGGCCGCGACCGCATCGGCCTGGGCGTGGACACCGACAACAGCAGCGGCGCCCTCGCCCTGTACGAGCGGCACGGCATGAGCCTCGACCACGCGGTCGACACCTGGGAGTTGATCCGCCCGGCCGGCCGGCCCGAGTGAGCCGGGCCGACCGGACGGATGGGGTGCCGGCGCCGGGGAGGATCTAGCGCAGCGTGCTGCCGAAGAGCGCCTCGACGTCCGGCGCCCCGACGTCCTTGGGGCCGAAGGCCACGGCGCCCGACGTCGTCAGCCCCGACGACGTGCCGCGCAGCGACCACAGGGCGCCCGCCCGCGCGTTCTCCTCCACGGACGACGCCGTGAGGTCACCGTGACCGTCGCCCGTCACGTCCAGCAGCGTCACGGCCGCCCCGAACTGGTCGTTCTTCTCGGCGACCCCGGGGACACCGGCCGTGTCCTGGTGGAAGGCCTGCGCGCCGTCGCCCGTCACGCCACCGGCGTCCGAGATCCCGCCCGCGGCACCGCGGACGAGGACGACCGAGCCCGCGTCGACGACGCTCCCCACGTTCTCGCCGGGCACGCCGACCGCGATGTCGGCGTAACCGTCGCCCGTCACGTCCCCGACCGCCACCGAAGCGCCGAAGTGGTCGCCGGCCTCTTCGGCGCCCGGCACGCCCGGCAGGTCCTGGTCGAACTTCTTCAGGCGCTCGTTGAGGCCCTCCTTGGAGCCGAAGGCGACCATGACCCTGGTCTCGTAGTCGGAGGCGCCCACCACCAGGTCGTCGTAGTGGTCGCCGTTGACGTCGCCGACGGCCAGGGCGCCCCGGGCGCCCGGCGCGTCACCGCGCTTGAAGCCGGTGGGGCTGCCGTACAGGACGCTGTTGATCCACTCGCCGTCGCCGTAGTAGTCGTTCATGGCGATGTCGGCACGCCCGTCGCCGTTGATGTCGCCGACGGCCTTGGGGACCACCGGGCCCTTCACGGAGATCGGACCGTCGACGCAGGTCTCGGGCTTCTCCCCGCAGGACGGGTCGGGCTGCTGCTCGCTCTCGTAGCTCCACCACTGCGACTTGTCCATGAAGTCGAGGGTCGCGGCCGGCGTCCCGGTGCGGGCGATCGGGCCCTTCCACAGGCGGGCGCTCTGGCCGATGGCGTCGTCACCGTGGGAGCCCGCCCCGGCGAACAGCGCCAGGTCGGTGGTGCCGTCGCCGTCGAAGTCGCCGGCCTGCGGCGCGAAGCCGAACGTGGCGATGGCGGTGCCGCCGGTGAGGCCCTGCGGGGAGCCCCACAGGATCACCGAGCCGGACGCGGGGTTCTGGTCCACGCCGACGACGAGGTCGGTGTAACCGTCCCCGTCCAGGTCGCCCTTGGTGAACGTACGGCCGAAGCCCTGCTTGGCGGTGGCCGAGCCGGGCACACCGCTCGTGGAGCGGCTGACGACCTTCTTGTGCGCCGGGTCGAGACCGTCCTTCGAGCCGTACGTCACCACGACGTACCCGGCCTGCGCCTGGCCGGAGACGGTGCCGCCCGGGGCGCCGACGACCACGTCGGCGAAGCCGTCGCCGTTGAAGTCGTCGGACGCCCCGGCCGCGGCCGCGCGGCCCGCGTCGGCGGCCGGCTCGGCCGCGCCGGCGGTGCCCTGCCCGAGGGTCAGGGCGGAGAGGCCACTGCCCACCAGCAGGGACGCGGCGATCAGGGGCATGGTGAGGCGGGCTCTGCGACGGGTGCGTGACATACGTTTTCCCTTGGTTCCCTCGGTGCGTGGTGTTCCCGGCGGTTGGTGATCGGTTCACCACCGGTTCACATCGGCCGAACACTTGACCTGCCACGACCACCGAAGGTTGTACGGGGCACCACCCGTCACATGCGTCACGGCCCGCGCCGTCATACGGCTACTGCGGCACGTTCAGGACGAAGTCGAAGTCCGCCTCCTTCGCGCCGCCCACGGAGCGGACGTTCATGAGCAGCCGGGGGTCGAATATCGAGTCCGTGTTGTTGCGCGGCTCGCCGGGGAAGTACAGCTGCGTGGTGAGGATCGGACGGCCCGGTGCCTGCACCTTGACGTGGAGGTGCCGGGTGCGGCCGGGGTAGAGGCCGGGCACGATCGTGGTGAGTCTGAACGCGCCGTTGGCGTCGGTGAACTGGTGCCCGCGGAAGCGGTACCCCGCGTTGTCGTACGTCCCGTAGGTGTCCGCCTGCCAGAAGTCGAGCAGCGCCCGGGCGATCGGCCGGCAGGCGAGTCCGAAGACGTACCCGGTGACCGTCAGCCGCACGCCCGGGGTGCCGGGCTGGACGAGCGTGCTCCGCTCCGGGGAGTTGGGCTTGAAGTACGGGCCCTCCATCTGCGGGATCGTCGGGTCGTCCCCGTCGTCACAGGACGGGGTCGCCTCCGGTGCCTCGCCGCGCTGGCCGGCGGTCCGGGCCAGGGCGGGCACGCCCATGAGGGTCACGGGCACCGCCATGCCCATGGCGGCGGCGGCCCGCAGTACGGTCTTGCGGCTGGGGCCCCGGCCGCCGTTCACCCGCGCGCCGTCGCCCGCGGGGGTGCCGTCGGCACCGCCGTCCGCGTCGGTGCGCCGGTCGTCTCCTATGCCATCGCTGTCCATCGCTCCTCCTGAGCCTGAAGGGGTTGGGCGGATTCCGGATCGGCTATGAAGCTATGCGCGGGATCCGGGACCGGCGATGGACTCAAGCCGGTGGTCGTGGTGAATATCGCCGACGCCGCGACGGAAGTCCCCGGGGCTCGCCCCGGTCTCGCGGCGGAAGAAGCGGCAGAAGTAGGCGGGGTCGCCGAAGCCGACCCGCCCGGCGATCTGACGGATCGACAACTCCGTGCGCAGCAGCAGCCGTTTGGCCTCGTGGACCCGGGCCTGCCGGATCAGCTCGCCGGGGGTGCGGCCGGTGGCCGATTTCACCGCCTCGCTGAGGTAACTCACCGAGACGCCCAGGCTGTCGGCGCACGAGCGCACCGACTGCGGGGCGCCGCCGGGGGTGCCGAGCAGCGTCACGAACTCCGTGGCCACGGAGCGCGGGCGGGAGCGCGCCGCGTCCGGCGCGGGCTCCGGCGGCGGCAGGAGCGGCACCGCCGCGGAACGGGGCGCGGGCAGCCGTGCCGCCCGTATCACCAGGATGTGCAGCAGGGCCCGCAGCACGCTGTGGAACCCGTCGGCCCCCGTCCGGTACTCGGCGTCCAACTCGTCCACCAGCCGCGTGACCGCCTCCTGGGCCCCCTCGGCCAGATCCAGCCAGGAGCGCCGGGCGAGCGTCCGCAGGACGTGCCGGTCGGCGGGGTGGTCGACGAGGAAGTCGTCGGTGAAGAGGATGACCCGGCCCTCCAGACCGGTGACATCCTCCCACTGGTGGACCTGGCCCGGCGCGATGAAGCACAGGTTCGGCGGGCGCAGCGTGAAGCGGCTCAGGTCGACGACGTGCCCGCCGCTCCCGCCGGTGACGTGGACGATCTCGTGGAAGGTGTGCCGGTGCGGGAAGGGCGCGCGCGACATCGGGCCGATGGTGTCGAACGTGCCGATGGCGAACGGCAGGGCATTGGGCATCGGCACCTGGAGCCGGTGCGTCGGCATGCCGTCCTCGCCCGGCTCGCCGTTGTTGCCCTCGCCCGGTAGGACCGTGTCGCCGCGCATCCGCACACCCCTCGTCGGCTCTCGGATCGTCGACCCCCGCCGGAGGCTGGTCCGGACCAGCCGGCTCCCACCATGGCACGCGCGCCCCGGGACGGTCAGCGGCGCGATTGCGCCGAAGCCGCCGCGTCACCTCCGGGCACGCGGGTGGCGGGCACGCCCCGGGAGCGGTAGACGACGTACGGGCGGGCGAGGTAGCCGATGGGTGCGGTGAAGGCGTGCACGAGACGGCTGAAGGGCCACAGGGCGAACAGGGCCATGCCGAGCAGGGCGTGCACCTGGTAGGCGAGGGGGGCGTCGGCCATGGCCGTCACATCGGGGTCGAGGGCGAACAGCGAGCGGAACCACACCGAGACGCCCAGGCGGTAGTCGTAGGAGTCGGGTCGGAGAGTGGTGGCCGTGGCGGTGAGGCCGGCCAGGATCACGCAGACGAGGACCGGATAGACGACGCGGTCGCTGCGGCTGGTCGCCGCGCGCACGGCGGGCACGCGCAGCCTCCGGTACAGCAGGACCACCAGCCCGGCGAGGGTGGCGAGGCCCGCGGTGCCCCCGACGAGCAGGGCGTTGGCGTGGTAGAGCCACTCGTGGACGTGGACGCTCTCGGTGAGGGATTCGGGCACCAGCAGCCCGATGGCGTGGCCGGCCACCACGAAGAGGAGCCCGTAGTGGAAGAGCGGCCCGCCGACGCTCAGCAGCCGGTGCTCGTGCAGCTGGCTGGAACGGGTGGTGAAACCGAAGCGGTCGTAGCGGTAGCGCCACGCCGACCCGGTGACGAGGAGGGCGAGGACGAGATAGGGCAGGACGCCCCACAGGGCGATGTGCAGGTGGTTCACCGGGAAGTCTCCTCCGCGTGGGGGGCGTCGGGAGCCGGTCGGAGCCGGGGGATGGGGAGGGTGACGAGGCCGACCGACTCGGCGGGCGGGCCGGTGCGGGCGATCCGGAGGGCCGCCTCGCGGGTGGCCGGGCCGGTGCCGGGCAGGGTGTGGCAGATGGCCTCGACGACGTCGGTGTAAGGGCTGTCGTGGGCCGCGAGGCCGAGCCGCAGCAGTTCGAGGGCCGGGCGGTGCTCGGTCAGGAGCCGCGTCCCGGCGTCCGGCACGCGGGCGGCGAACTCCAGCATGAGCGGCAGGAAGTCGGGCAGCTCGTCCTCGGGCGGCCGCCAGCCGTGCTCGCGGTAGAGGGCCTTGAGCGCGGCGAGGGCCGGCCCCCGCCGCCGGGTGTCGCCGTCGGAGTAGTACGTCAGGTACAGGCACCGCCGGCGGCTGCGGTCGAACGTGGCGACGTACCGGGCGGCGAGCGTGAGCGCGTCGATGCCGCCGACGCGCTCGCAGAACCGCCGCAGGAGACGGATGTCGGGGCCGGGCACGGGTTCCAGCACGGTCCGTACGGTGCGCAGCCGCTCGGGCCAGCCGTGGTCGGGGTAGCCGAGCAGCAGCGCGGCCGCCTGGTGGACGACGGCGCGGCTCACCGGGCGCCGCCCCGGGCGCCCGGGAAAAGGCCGTCGGGCCGTCCGCGGCCGTTCCAGTTCAGCAGGTTGACCCGGTCGCGCAGCGACGTCCCGGCGTGCTCGGGCTCCCTGCCGGGGGCCGGCGCGGTGTGGAAGGCGTCGGCCTCGTACATGCCGGGGCCGCCGTGACCGTCCAGGCTGCAGCCCGCGTCGAGGTCGTCGGCGGGCGTCTTGGCGGTGTAACTGGTGGGGACGACGTACCGCTCGTCGTACTTGGCGAGGGCGAGCAGCCGGTACATGGCCTCGATCCCGTCGGTGTCCATGCCGACGGCGCGGGCGATGGCCGGATCCTGCTCCTCGCCGAGGTTGACGCGCCGCATGTGGGAGCGCATCGCCGCCAGCCGGCACAGCGCGTTCTCCACCGGGACCGGGTCGCCCGCAGTGAACAGCTCCGCGAGGTAGCCGACGGGGATGCGCAGCGAGTCGATGGCGGCGAAGAGCTTGGCGGGGTCCTCGCCGTCGTGTCCGCTGGCGGTCAGCGAGTCGACGACGGGCGAGAGCGGCGGCACGTACCAGACCATGGGCATGGTGCGGTACTCCGGGTGCAGCGGGAGCGCCACCTTGTACGTGCTGATCAGCGCGTGCACGGGGGAGCGGCGGGCGGCGGTGACCCAGTCGTGCGGGATGCCCGCCGCCTCCGCGGCCCGCGCCACCTCCGGGTCGTCCGGATCGAGGAAGCACCCCAACTGGGCCTCGTACAGGTCCTGTTCGTTCTCGGTCGCGGCGGCCTCGCCGACCTTGTCGGCGTCGTAGAGGATCACCCCGAGGTAGCGCAGCCGGCCCACGCAGGTCTCCGAGCAGACGGTCGGCTGGCCCGCCTCGATGCGCGGGTAGCAGAACGTGCACTTCTCGGCCTTGCCCGACTGGTGGTTGAAGTAGACCTTCTTGTACGGGCAGCCGCTCACGCACATCCGCCAGCCGCGGCAGCGGTCCTGGTCGACGAGGACGATGCCGTCCTCGACGCGCTTGTACATGGCGCCCGACGGACACACCGCCACACACGACGGGTTGAGGCAGTGCTCGCAGATCCGCGGCAGATAGAACATGAACGCCTGCTCGTACTCCAGGCGCACCTGCTCGTTCATCTTCTTCAGCATCGGGTCGCCCGCGATGTGCTCCGGGCCGCCGCCGAGGTCGTCGTCCCAGTTCGGCCCCCACGTCACGGCGGTGGGCTCGCCGTCGATCTGGGAACGTGGCGACGCCGTCGGCACGTCGTCGCCGAGCGGCGCGTTGATGAGCGTCTCGTAGTCGTACGTCCACGGCTCGTAGTAGTCGGAGAGCGAGGGCAGTTCGGGGTTGGCGAAGAGCCGGGCGAGGCGCCGGGCGCGGCCCCCGCTGCGCGGCACGAGACGGCCGTGCTTGAGCTGCCAGCCGCCCCGCCACTTGTCCTGGTCCTCGTAGCCGCGCGGATAGCCCTGTCCTGGACGGGTCTCGACGTTGTTGAACCACACGTACTCGGTGCCCGAGCGGTTGGTCCAGGTCTGCTTGCAGGTGACGGAGCAGGTGTGGCAGCCGATGCACTTGTCGAGGTTCATCACCATCGCCACTTGTGCCATGACGCGCATATCAGTACTGAACCTCCTGGGCGCGGCGGCGGATCACGGTGACCGCGTCGCGCTGGTTTCCGGTGGGGCCGTAGTAGTTGGGGGCGAAGCTGAGCTGCGCGTGGCCGCCGATCAGATGGGTCGGCTTGATCAGGAGCTTGGTGAGGGCGTTGTGGACGCCGCCGCGCCGGCCGGTGGCCTCGGACTTCGGCACGTTCACCAGGCGTTCCTGGACGTGGTACATGAACACCGTGCCGGGCGGCATGCGGTGCGAGACGACGGCGCGGGCCACGACCACGCCGTTGTTGTTCTGCGCCTCGATCCAGTCGTTGTCCACCACGCCGATCGCCTCGGCGTCGGCCACGCCGAGCCAGATGACCGGGCCGCCCCTGGCCAACGTCTGCATCAGCAGGTTCTCCTGGTACTCGGAGTGGATCGACCACTTCGAGTGCGGGGTCAGGTACCGCACCGTCACCGACCGCCCCTCGCCGTCCGCCACCGGCTGCTCGCCGAGCTCGGCGAGGTTCAACGGAGGCCGGTAGACGGGCAGTTGCTCCCCGTACTCGGCGATCCAGGGATGGTCGAGGTAGAAGTGCTGGCGCCCGGTGAGGGTGTGCCAGGGCTTGAAGTGCTCGGTGTTGATGGTGAACGGCGCGTAGCGGCGCTCCGGGCCCTCCTTGCCCGACCACTCGAAACTCGCCCCGACCTGCACCGGCCGTGCCTGCGTGTCGGAGAACGTGATGCGCCGCTCGGCCACCGAGGCCGCCAGCTCGCCGAGGCCCGTGTCGGCGCCGCAGCGCTCCGCCAGCCGGTCGAAGCCCTCGGCGGCGAGGCGGCCGTTGGTGGTGCCCGAGAGGGCGAGGATCGCCTCGCACATCTTGACGTCCGTGTCGAGCAGCGGCAGCCCCCGCACGGGCGCGTGACGGGCGGTGCCGCAGCGGCCGGCCAGCCAGTCGATCTCCGGCTGCGGACGCACGGTCACCCCCTTGACCGTCATGCCCCGCTCGCCGGTGAGCGGGCCGAGCGCGGCCATCTTGTCGCCGATGGCGGTGTAGTCCCGCTCCACGAGCGTGAATTGCTGCCCCGTGGGCCCGTCGGGCGGCGCCTCGCCGGACGTGTCGTGCAGCAGCGGGGCGGCGACCAGGTCGTGGGCCACGTCGAGGCGGCCCGCGGCGAGCCGGCTGACCTCGGCGGCAAGGCCGTGGAAGATCTCGAAGTCGGTGCGGGCCTGCCAGGGCGGATCGATCGCGGGGGAGAAGGCGTGCACGTAGGGGTGCATGTCCGTGCTGGACAGGTCGTGCTTCTCGTACCAGGTCGCCGCGGGCAGCACCAGGTCGGCGAAGAGGCCGGTGGACGTCATGCGGAAGTCCAGCGAGAGCAGCAGGTCGATCTTGCCGCGCGGCGCCTCGTCCCGCCAGGTCACCTCGCGCGGCCGCTGCTCCGGGCCCGCTTCCTCGGCGCTGGCGTTGTCGGAGGCGCCGAGCAGGTGCCGCAGGAAGAACTCGTTGCCCTTGGCGGACGAGCCGATCAGGTTGGCGCGCCACACGGTGAGCACCCGCGGCCAGTTGGCCGGATCATCGGGGTCCTCGCAGGCGTACGACAGGCTTCCCGCGTCGCGTTCGGCGGCCACCCACTCCGCGGGGTCGGCGCCGGTCTCGTGCACCCGCCGCCCCAGGTCCAGCGGGTTGGCGCCGAACGTCGGGTACGAGGGCATCCACCCCTGGCGCACGGACCGGGAGACCAGGTCCGCGGTGTGCAGCCCGGCGAGGTCGCCCGGCGCGGTGGGCGCGGCGAGGGTGTCGGCGGTGAACTTCTCGTAGCGCCACTGGTCGGTGTGCAGGTACCAGTACGGCGTCCCGGCCATCTGCCGTGACGGGCGCACCCAGTCCGCCGCCGAGGCCAGCTGCTGCCAGCCGGCGTACGGCCGCACCTTCTCCTGCCCCACGTAGTGCGCCCAGCCGCCGCCGTTCACGCCCTGGCAGCCGGTGAGCAGCAGCAGGGAGAGGAACGACCGGTAGATCGTGTCGGAGTGGAACCAGTGGTTGGTGCCCGCCCCCATCACGATCATGCAGCGGCCCCTGGTCTGCTCGGCGGTACGGGCGAACTCCCGCGCCGCCCGCACCACCGCCTGCGCGGGAACCGAGGTGACCGCCTCCTGCCAGGCCGGGGTGCAGGGCGTGGCCGCGTCGTCGTACGACACCGCCGAACCGCCCAACCCCTCGCGCCCCACGCTGTACTGAGCCAGCATCAGGTCGAAGACCGTGGTCACCAGGCGCCCCTCGACGCGCAGCGCAGGGACCGTGCGCCGGACCGTCTCCCCCTCCTCGTCGAAGCGGGGCAGGACCACCTCGGCCGTCTCCGCGCCCGGGTGGCCGTACAGGGTCAGGAGCGGGTCGATGTCGCCGAGGTCCAGGTTCCAGCGGCCTTCGCCGGCCTTGCCCCAGCGCTCGCCCAGGGTGCCGTTCGGGACGGCCGGCCGGCTGGTGGCCGCGTCGTAGAGGACCGGCATCCAGCGGCGCGCGTCGGCCGTGGCCTCCTTGGCCAGATCCAGGTCGCGGGCGGTGACGAACGCACCCGGCGTGCGGGTGCCCGCACCGCGCTCGTCGAGCGCGACGAGGAAGGGCAGGTCGGTGAAGCGCTTGACGTAGTCCGTGAAGTACGGCACCTGCCGCTCGACGAAGCACTCCCGGAGGATCACGTGCCCCATCGCCATGGCCAGCGCGCCGTCGGTGCCCGGATGCGGGTGCAGCCACTCGTCGGCGTAGTCGGGCGAGACCACGACGACCTTCTGCCCCCGGTAGCGGGCCTCGGCCATCCAGTGGGCGTCGGGCGTACGGGTGACGGGGACGTTGGAGCCCCACAGCATCAGATACGCCGCGTCCCACCAGTCACCCGACTCCGGTACGTCGGTCTGGTCGCCGAACACCTGCGGCGAGGCGATCGGCAGATCCGCGTACCAGTCGTAGAACGACAGCATCGGGGCGCCGATCAGCGAGTGGAAGCGGGCGCCGACGGCGTGCGAGGCCATCGACATCGCCGGGATCGGCGAGAAACCGGCGATGCGGTCGGGCCCGTACTCCTTGAGGGTGTGCACGTGCGCCGCGGCCGCGATCTCCAGGGCCTCGTCCCAGCCGATGCGCACGAGCCCGCCCTTGCCGCGCGCCGACTGGTAGCGGCGCCGCTGGTCGGGGTCGCCCGTGATCTGCGCCCAAGCCGCGACCGGGTCGCCGCCGAGCCGGCGCTTGGCGTCCCGGAACATCTCCACCAGTACGCCGCGCGCGTGCGGGTAGCGCACCCGGGTCGGCGAGTACGTGTACCAGGAGAAGGAGGCGCCGCGCGGGCAGCCCCGCGGCTCGTAGTCCGGGCGATCGGCGCCCGCCGACGGGTAGTCGGTCGCCTGCGTCTCCCAGGTGATCAGGCCGTCCTTGACGTACACCTGCCAGGAACACGAGCCTGTGCAGTTCACTCCGTGCGTGGACCTGACCACCTTGTCGTGCGCCCAGCGGTCGCGGTAGGGCTGGTCGTTGACCTCCTGGTCCGTGCGGAACACCGCCCTGCCCTCGGGCGTCGTCGGCGCCCTCTGCATCAACTGCCCTACGGCGAAAAGGCGTTCAGCGGCATCTGCCGCGATCCGCTCCGCCTTCGCCCTGCCACGTCCCATGCCACGGACTCCCCTCGGGGACCGGCCTGCCGGAACGGTCAACTCCGGCATGCGTCTGTCGACGAACGAGCATCAGACTCCTCTCGCCGGGCCCGTGACGTGGATCTCAATCCGGCCAGTTGGTTGTACCTAGAAGTTATTTTTCTTGCTCTTGGTACGGGACGTTGGGATACGAGAGCGGACCAGCACGGTTCCTTTACCCCCAGGGGGTGGGAGTCGACGGTCCGCGACAGGGGAGGCACACGCGGTGATCGTCTGGATCAACGGCGCGTTCGGCAGCGGCAAGAGCACGCTCGTGGACGCGTTGCGTCCGCTCCGGCCCGCAGCGCTCGTCTACGACCCGGAGACGGTCGGCTTCCTGCTCCGGCGGATCGTCGAGGTGCCGACCGGCGACTTCCAGGACCTCAGGCTCTGGCGCCGGCAGGTCGCCTCCCTCGCGGTGGGACTCGTCGAGGAGTACGGCCGTCCGCTCCTGGTCCCCATGACGCTGGTCGACCCCGGATACCTCACCGAGATCTTCGACGCTTTCGGGGAGGCGGGCGTCGAACTCCACCACTTCTTCCTGGAGGTCCCCCGAGAGGTATTGGAGAAGCGGATCGACGCCAGAAGCTTCACACCGGACGACCCCGAGCAGGACGAACGCGTCCGACGCTGGTGCAAGGACCGGATCGGCCCCTGCCTGGCGGCAGCGCGAAAGATGCCGGACGACACGGTCTTCCTCAACGGCGAACTGCCCCCGGAGGACCTGGCGGACCAGATCCTGGCCGGGGTGCCGGCCCTCTGAGCCCGCCGATTCCCCGCCACCCCTGTCCGGATCCCACCCACCGCACCACGGAGGTACGCGCACCCGTGAACGCCGCCGGCTACTTCCAGGCCATCGACGACCACCACTACAAGCCCACCCCGCACGCGAGCGGCGCGTGGAACACCGACGAGCAGCACTTCAGTCCGCTCGGCGGGCTCCTCGTCCACGCCATCGAGCGGCACCTCGCCGGCGCGCGCCCCGACACCGGCCTGCTGCTCTCCCGGATCAGCTTCGACATCCTCGGCCGCCTCGCCCTCGACGAGTGCGAGATCCGGGTGGAGACCCTCAGGCCGGGTCGCACCATCGAACTCGTCGAGGCCGTCGCCGTCATCGCGGGCCGCCCCGCCGTCCGGGCCCGCGCCTGGCTGCTCGCCTCCGGCGACACCGCGGCGGTGGCCGGCGGCGGCGCGGACCCGCTCCCCGCGCCCGAGACCCTCACGCCCTGGCGGATGGGCTCCGTCTGGCCCGGCGGGTACATCGCCTCCCTGGACGTCCGGCCGACGGCGCCCCCGCGGCCCGGCCGCACCACCGCGTGGATCTCCACCCCGCTCGACCTCGTGGCCGGGCAGAGCGCGAGTCCCCTCGCCTCCTACGTCGCGCTCGTCGACACCGCCAACGGCATCGCCGCGCGCGAGTCGCCCACCGACTGGATCTTCCCCAACGTCGACCTCACCATCCACCTGCACCGGCAGCCCCGGGGCCGCTGGGCCGGACTCGACACGACCGTCGCCTTCGGGCCGACCGGGCAGGGGATCACGAGCACCGTCCTGCACGACGTCGCGGGCCCCGTCGGTCACGCGCAGCAGATGCTCACCGTCCGCCCGGTCGGCGGTCCGGTCGGCCCGGGAAGTCCCGGCTAGCCGAGGGCGGTCCTCACGTGGCCGGTTCCGTCGCGAAGCGGGTCATGGTCCGGATGGTCGCCTCCGGGGTCATGGGCCCGCCGCCGGCCGACGCGTCCCGCAGCTCACGGAAGTACTGCACGTACAGGTCCGGCGTGAACGTGCTGAGCAGGACGGCCGGCCGGTCGGTCACGTTGGCGAAGGTGTGGGGTGCCCCGGCCGGGACCATCACGAGCGTGCCCTGCGCCGCGTCGTGCTCCTCCTCGCCGACCGTGAACCGCACCGTGCCGGAGATGACGTAGAAGCCCTCGTCGTGTTGGGCGTGCCGGTGCTGGGGCGGCTCTGGCGTGTGCGGGACGAGCACGGACTCGGCGATGCCGAGGCGGTGCCCGGTGTTGCCGCCGTCCTCCAGGATCCGCATCCGCGTGGTGCCAAGGACGATGACCTCACCCTCGCCCGGGCGCACCACGGACACGGCGGGGACGGTGACCGGCTCGTGGTTCCCGCCGTCTTCGGTGTTCTCGATGTCGTCGCTCATGCCCCGATTCCACGCCCCGGACCCGGCCGCCGTCCAAGACCTGTTCCGGCCCGCCGATACCGCGTGGGTATCGTGGCCGGATGGAGCTGCGCGCGCTGCGCTATTTCGTGGCGGTCGCCGAGGAACTCCACTTCGGCAGGGCCGCCGCCCGGCTGCACATGAGCCAGCCGCCGCTGAGCCGCGCGATCCGGCGTCTGGAGACCGACCTCGGCGCCCCGCTCTTCGACCGCTCCCCGGCCGGTGTGACCCTCACCCCCGTGGGCGCGGTCCTGCTCGACGAGGCGCGCGCCCTGCTCGACCGGGCCGACCGGGTACGCGCCCGTGTCGCGGCCGCCGCCGGCGCCGCGACCCTCACCGTCGGCGTCCTGGGCGGCGGCACCGACCGGGGCGCGGCCCGCCTGGCCGACGCGTTCCGCCGACGGCACCCGCACGTCGAGATCCGCGTCCGCGAGACCGACCTGACCGATCCCACCTGCGGACTGCGCGCCGGCCTCGTCGACGTCTCCCTCACCCGCGGCCCGTTCGACGAGAGGGGCCTGGCCGTACGCGAACTCCGCGCCGATCCCGTGGGGGCGCTGCTGCGCGCCGACGATCCGCTGGCCGCCCGCGACACCCTGGAGCTGGCCGACCTCGCCGACCGCCGCTGGTTCGTCTTCCCGCAGGGCACCGACACCGCCTGGCAGTCGTACTGGAACGGCGGGGCGCCGCGCACGGGCCCGGTGGTACGGGCCGTCCAGGAGTGCCGGCAGGCGGTGCTGTGGAACGGCGGCGTCGGCATGACCCTCCTCGACGACGATCCGCCGGAGGGCCTCACGGTGGTCCCCCTGACCGACATGCCACCGAGCCGGGCCCTGGTCGCCTGGAACACCTCCGACCGCAACCCGTTGGTCCACTCCTTCGTACGGACGGCAACCACCGCATACCGATGACCGAGCGCCACACCGGGTGCTGGAGGCCGAAACCTGTGGCTGCCCGGCGGCCCGGGGCGGTGGCACGATGCGGGACCATGGATGAGCGAGACAGCCCCGCGGCGCAGGCGCTGCGTCTGGTCACCACCCGTTTCCCGCACGCCCTGGGCGCCCTCCTGGGCGGCTCGGCCGCCCACGGCCGCGCCACCCCGACGAGCGACCTCGACGTGGCCGTACTCCTGCCGGACACGGACACCACCCGCCGCGAGGTGACCCGCCACGAGGGCCGCCCGGCCGAGCTCTTCCTCAACACCCTCGCGGACGTGCCGGAGTTCTTCGCGTGGGACCGCGCCCGCCGCCGCGGCACCGTCCTGTTCCTCTATGAGCGGGGGCTGACCCTGTTCGACCCCGACGGACACATCTCCCGTACCCGCGAACTCGCCGCAGCGGTGCTCGCCGAGGGCCCGCCCCCGCTCCTCCCGGCCGAACGGGAGCAGGGCCGCTACGGCCTCACCTGCTACCTGGACGACCTGACCGACACTCCGCCGGCCGACCGGTACGAACAGCTCGCCCTCGCCGACTTCACCCTGCGCGAAGCGGCCCATCTCCTCACCGCGCATCACAACGCCTGGACCGGTATCGGCAAGTGGCTGCCCCGCAGGCTGCTGGACGCCGATCCGGTGCTCGGCAAGGCGCTGCTGGACGGTCACCGGGCGGTGGCCGAGCATGGTGATTCCGGGCCGCTGGCCGCCGCGGTCGGGCGCGTGCTCGGGGTGGTCGGGGGGCCTCTGCGGGAGGGGTACGTGCGTTTCTGGCGGCCCTGAGGCGCGTGGGGCGGGGCGGCCCGCCGAGGGCGCGGTGAGGGATTCGTGTGACGCGTGGCGCCGGGGGTACCCGCTGCGCACGAGATCCCGGCCCGTCCCGCCGGTTCACCCATCGGGTCCGTCCAGTGTGTGGCGCGCCACGGACTGCGTGAACCTGTGAGAGGGGCCCAGACGAAGGAGCGCCGCGCGCCATGACCGTGTACGGATACTTTCTGTCGTGCGAGGAGTTCACGCCCGCCGAGCTCCTCGCGCAGGCCAGGGCGGCCGAACAGGCCGGGTTCGAGGCGCTGGCCATCTCGGACCACTTCCACCCGTGGAGCGAGGCGCAGGGCCAGAGCCCCTTCGTGTGGTCCATGATCGGTGCCCTCTCCCAGGCCTGTTCGCTGCCCGTGACCACACTCGTCACCTGTCCCACGATCCGTATGCACCCCGCGATCAACGCCCAGGCCGCGGCCACGTCCGCCGTCCTGACGGGCGGCCGGTTCCGCTTCGGCGTGGGCACCGGCGAGGCGCTCAACGAGCACGTGCTGGGCGACCGGTGGCCCGACGCGGAACTGCGGATGGAGATGCTGGAGGAGGCCGTCCAGGTCATCCGGCAGCTCTTCACCGGCGAGCAGGTCACCCACCGCGGCCGCCACTACACCGTCGAGAACGCCCGGATCTACACCCTCCCGGACGAGCCACCACCCCTCTACGTCTCCGGGTTCGGCCCCCGGGCGGCCGCGCTCGCCGGACGCATCGGGGACGGATTCGTCACCATGACGCCCGACCGCGACCTGGTCGGACAGTTCCGCAGGGCCGGCGGTGGCCGCAAGCCGGTCGTAGGAGGGCTGAAGGTCTGCTGGGGCCCCGACCGCGACAAGGCCGTCAGGACGGTCCACCGCCGCTGGCCCACCGACCACCTGCCGGGCGAGCTGGGTCAGCTCCTGCCGACCCCGAAACACTTCGAGCAGGCGAGCGAGCTGGTCACCGAGGAGATGATCCGCTCCGCCGTCACCTGCGGCGACGACGTGGAGGAGCATGTGAACGCGGTACGGGCCTTCGCGGACGCGGACTTCGACGAGGTGTACGTCAACCAGATCGGACCCGACCAGCAGGGCTTCTTCGACTTCTACCGGACCAACGTCCTGCCCCGGCTGCGGAGCGGCTCATGAGCGGGGGACGCGCCGGACGCGCGGCGCTGTTCGACGTCGACGGAACGCTCGTCGACACCAATCACCTGCATGTCGTCACGTGGTGGGAGGCTTTCCGCCAGGCCGGCCACCGGGTGTCCACGCACGCCATCCACCGGTCGATCGGCCTCGGCTCCGACGACCTCATCGAGCACCTGCTCGGCAAGGACCGGGACAAGGAGCAGGACGCCACGCTCAGCGCCGCGCACAAGGCCCTGTACGGCGCCTACTCCGATCGGCTCGCGCCCCTCGACGGCGCCCACGACCTGCTGCACACCCTGGCGGGCCGGGGCTGGCGCAACGTCCTCGCCACCTCCGCCGGGGGCCGGGAGCTCGACGCCCTGCGGCGCGCGATCGACGCGGACGAGGTGATCGTGGGCACGGCGAGCGCCGACGACGTGGCCGACGGCAAACCGGCCCCGGACCCGGTCCACCGGGCACTCGAACTGGCCGGGGTCGACGCCGGCGCGGCGGTCTTCATCGGGGACACGGTCTGGGACATGAAGGCGGCGGTACGGGCCGGCGTCCGCCCCGTCGCACTCCTGTCGGGCGGCATCCCGCGCGCCGACCTGGAGGAGGCCGGCGCGGTCGCCGTCTACCGGGACCCGGCCGACCTCCTCGCTCGGCTCGACGACAGCGTGTTCGACCAGTTGGAGAGGGACGACGAGGGACGATCCGACGGCTGACCCACTCGGCCCCGGCCCACTCCGCGTGCGCGGTCCCCGGCACCGGGGGGCATGAACACCATCGGTACGAAGGAGGCGGTCGCGTGAGCTCCACCCTTGAGCTCCGGGTCGGACGGCGCGAGATCGTGGTGAAGCGGCCCGAGAAGGAACTCTTCCCCGGGGACGGCATCACCAAGGCCGACCTCGCCGCGTACTACCGCCGCGTGGCGCCGCGCATGCTGCCGGAGCTGCGTGGCCGGCCCCTGATGCTCGAACGGATGCCGGACGGGATCGACGGCGACCGCTTCTACCAGAAGGAGGTCTCCGACTACTTCCCCGACTGGATCCACCGCGCCCCGATGGCCAAGGAGAACGGCGAGGTCACGCATGTGCTCTGCGACGACACGGCCACGCTCGTCTACCTCGCGGGCCAGGCGTGCATCACCCCGCACCGCTGGCTGAGCCGCGCCGACCGGCCGCGCCGCCCCGACCGGCTGGTCTTCGACCTCGACCCGTCCGACGACGACTTCGAGTCCGTACGGTCCGCCGCCCACCGCCTGCGTGAGCTGCTCGAAGAGCTGGAGCTGCCCTCGGGCCTGATGACCACGGGCTCCCGGGGGCTGCACGTCGTCGTACCGCTGAACCGGCGCGACGACGTCGACGACGTACTCGCCTTCGCCCGTGCCGCCGCGGACGTACTGGCGGCGCGGTACCCGAAGGAGCTGACGACGGAGCCGCGCAAGGACGCCCGCAAGGGCCGGCTCTACCTGGACGTCGCGCGCAACGGTTACGCCCAGACCGCCGTCGCCCCGTTCGCCGTGCGGTCCAGGCCGGGCGCCCCCGTCGCCGTACCGCTTGCCTGGGACGAACTGGACGTACCGGAACTGACCGCGCGCCGCTGGACGGTGACCGACCTCGGCGACCGGCTCGACAAGGACCCCTGGTCGGGGCTGGCGCGGCGGGCCCGTGGGGTGGCGGCCGCGGCCCGGCGGCTGCGAGGCCGCGCGGAGGAAACGGAGTGACCATAGGGACATGAGCAAGAGCGCAGTCATCGTCATCGACATGATCAACACGTACGAGCACCGTGACGCGGAAGTGCTGCTGCCCGCGGTCCGCAAGGCCGTGCCGACCATGGTCCGGCTGCTGGAGCGGGCCAGGGAGGCCGGGGTTCCCGTCATCTACGCCAACGACAACTTCGGCGAATGGCGCTCGCACCACGGCGAGATGCTCGAAACCGCGCTCGCGGGGAAGCACGCCGACCTGATCGAACCCATCAAGCCCGACGCCGATTCGCTCTTCGTGGTCAAGGCCCGGCACTCGATCTTCTTCGAGACGCCCCTGTCGTACCTGCTCTCCCAACTGGACGTCGGCCGGGTGATCCTCTGCGGCCAGGTCACCGAGCAGTGCGTGCTCTACTCGGCGCTGGACGCCCACATCCGGCATCTGGAGGTGGTCGTCGCCGAGGACGCCGTCGCGGCCATCGACGCCGACCTCGCGGACGCGGCACTGCGGATGATGGAGCGCAACATGGGCGCGGACGTCACGACCGTCGACCGGATCACGTTCTGAGAGGGCCGCGGCACAGCCCCTGCGGTTTCCGGCGCCGGTCGCCGGTCAGGACGTCGCCTTGTGCTTCCGTGTGTCGCGGAGCGCTTCGACCAGCTGGTCGCGGTTCATGGAGGAGCGGCCGGGGACCCCTGCCTCGGTGGCCCGTTCGTACAGCTCGGCCTTGGTCAGGGCGTCGAGCGAGCCGCCCTTTGCGCCGCCCGCCTTTCCGCCCCCGGTGCCCTTCGACCGGCTCTTGCCGCCGCCCGTGGGACGGCGTCTGGCGGCGGCGTCCTTGATGTGCGTCGGAGGCGTGACCTCGTCGGAGTCGGCTTTCTTGCCGCCGCGTGCCGAGGGTTTCTTCGCCCGGTCGACGCTGGCCCGCAGGGCGTCCATGAGGTCGACGACGTTGGTGGACTCGGCCGGGGGCTCCGCCTTCTCGACCGACTCGCCCGTGCGCTTGGCCTCGATGAGCGCGGCCACCTGTTCCTGATAGGTGTCGTGGAAGTCCTCCGGATTCCAGTCGACGCGGAGGGTGTCCACGAGTTGCCGCGCCATCTTCAGCTCGCGGTCGGTGACCTTCGTCTGCTTCGGCAGATCGTCGATCTCGTCCCGCGGGTCCCGGACCTCGTCGGCCCAGTGGAGGGTGTGCAGCGTCAGCAGCCCGCCCTCGGCCCGCACCGCGACCAGGTACTGGTGGTTGCGCATCACGAACGTGGCGATCCCGGCCCTGTCCGCCTCCGACAGGGCCTTCTCCAGGAGGGCGTAGATCTTCGTGTACTCCTTGCCCTTGGGGCCGAGGTAGTACGTCTTGTCGAAGAAGATCGGCTCGACGTCCTTCAGGTCGACGAACCCCGTGATCTCCAGCGTCTTGGAGCGGCCCGGAGCGATGTCCTCCAGCTCCTCGGGTTCGACGAGGACGTACTCGTCGCCGGCGTCGTAGGCCTTGACGATCTCGTCGTACGGGACTTCCTCGCCGGTGCGCTCATTCACCCGTTTGTTGCGAACCCGATCGGAGGTACCGCGCTGCAACTGGTGGAAGCGGATGGTGTGGCTCTCCGTGGCGGTGAACATCTGGACGGGCAGGGACACCAGGCCGAAGGTAACGGCTCCGCTCCACACGGGACGCGCCATGTCGGTCTCACCCTTCCTCTCTCCAGTCAGGACCGCCGCGGGCCTACCGTCCGTTCGCTCCGTTCACTTCACTCCGTTCACGACGAAGCGCGCGCCGTCCGGGTCGCGCAGGATCGCCTCCGCCGAGCCCTCGTCGCGCAGCAGCACGCTGCCACCGTGGGCCTGCGCGGCCCTGGCACAGGCGTCCACGTCCGCCACCGTGAAGTGGATCTGCCAGCGCGGCCGGATCGCGGGGTCCGGCGCGGAGTCCACCGCGCCCGAATGGATGCGGGCCACCACGTCGCCCTCGCTGCGGAGCACGACCTCGTCGTCCTCGTAGTCGACCTCGCAGGCGCCCGGCTCCGCCGTCGCCCAGCGCAGGACCTCCCCGTAGAAGATGGCCGCGTCGAAGGCGTTGCGGGTGTGCAGCTCGGCGAAGGTCGGCGCTGCTCTGCGCCACCTCTCCCAGCCGACGACCAGCTCGCCCTCCCAGATGCCGAAGACCGCCCCGTCGCGGTCGGCCAGCAGCGCGGCCCGGCCCGGCGGGAACGAGATCGGCCCCACCGCGGTCGTCCCGCCGCGCTCCTGGCTGCGCGAGACGGTCTCGTCCGCGTTCGACACGGCGAAGTAGGGGGTCCAGGCGACGGCCATCTGCCCGAGGCTGTCCATGGCGGAGACGCCCGCCACCGGCACCCCGTTCACGCTCGCGAACCTGTACTGGTCGCCGAGGCTGCCGGACCGCCACTCCCAGCCGAGCACCGCCTGGTAGAACCGCTCCGCGGTCGGCAGGTCACGTGCGGTCAGGCTGACCCAGCAGGGCGCGCCGAACACCGAGGTGCTGGCCGCGACCTCTCTCACCACTGCTCTGTGGCTGTTCATGTGCGTTCAGCGGGCGGTCGGTAGGGGCGTGGGGTCGGGTCCCGGGTCGGGTGTCGGGTCCGGGCCGGGGGTGGGTACGGGGCCCGGGCCCGGGTGGGGGCCGCCGGGGCCGGGGGCGGGGGAGGGGCGGGTATCGGGGTCGGGCGGGACGGGCACGCTCATGACGCTCTTCCTCTCAGCGACGTCGCCTCGGGCAGGATGCGGTCCGCGACCGAAGCACCGGGTCACATCATGGTCGCCGTGATCACGCCGTCACGCGAACGCGCACCATGAACCTGTATGGACCAGTTTATTCCGAATCACTTTAGGGGTTTTTGTCGCTTATGTTCCGGGTAGTCGACACTCATGATCACGGCAAGGGGTGAACTGTACGACCTGGCCGCCTCCGGCGCCGCGCTCGGGACGATCGGCGCCTTCGTGGGCGGTCTGATCGTCGTCGGTGCGCTGCTCTGGGCCTTCTGGCTGGGCAAGAGGATCAGGAACAGGGAGCCGGCACCGCCGCGCGCGGACGAACAGCCGAAGCTCCCCGAGTCGGGGCCGGTCCACGAGATCCGCGAGATGCGGGAGCCGGACGAGGTCCCGCACGCGCATGACGAGAGTGAACGTCTCCGCCCGGAGAACATGCACCACGGGGACAAGCGGAGCGACGACCAGGACCCGCCGCGCTGGACGCCGGGCTCCAGCGGCTCCTTCGGCAGCGGCGGCCCCGGCAGGACCTGAGACCGCCGCCCGGCCGGCACACGGTCGCGCCGTGCGGGATGCATGGCGACGCGCTCACGGGAGACCCGTGGAGAGCAAGACGCCCATGCGAGCAGGAGGAGACCCGATGCGTGCACTCACCTGGCACGGCAAGCGCGACGTCCGAGTGGAGACCGTCCCCGACCCCGCGATCAAGGACCCGACGGACATCATCGTGCGGGTGACGTCCAGCGGGATCTGCGGCTCTGACCTGCATCTGTACGAGGTGCTCGGGCCCTATCTCGACCCCGGCGACATCCTCGGCCACGAGCCGATGGGCATCGTCGAAGAGGTCGGTCGCGACGTCACCGAGGTCAAGGCGGGCGACCGCGTGGTGGTGCCGTTCAACGTCTCCTGCGGGACCTGCCACATGTGCGGCCAGGGTCTGCACTCCCAGTGCGAGACCACCCAGGTCAAGGAGCGCGGCATGGGAGCCGCCCTCTTTGGTTTCACCAAGCTCTACGGCCAGGTCCCCGGCGGGCAGGCCGAATTCCTCCGGGTCCCCTTCGGCAACAACCTCCCCATCAAGGTGCCCTCGGGTCCCGCGGACGACCGGTTCGTCTTCCTCTCCGACGTGCTGCCCACCGCCTGGCAGGCCGTGGAGTACGCGGATATCCCGCCCGGCGGCACGGTGACCGTCCTCGGCCTCGGCCCGATCGGCGCCATGGCCGCCCGCATCGCCCTGCACCGGGGTGCGAGCCTCGTGGTCGGCGTGGACCTGGTGCCCGAGCGCCTGAGCCGCGCGCACGCCGACGGCGTCAAGGCCCTCGACCTGCGCCGGCACGGCAAGGATCTCGGCGACGCGATCCGCGATCTGACCGACGGGCGCGGCACGGACGCCGTCATCGACGCCGTGGGGATGGAGTCGCACGGCGCGCCCCTGGCCAAGGCGGCCCAGTGGGGCGTGGGCCTGCTGCCCGACGCGGTGGCCGAGAAGCTCATGGAGCGGGTCGGCATCGACCGGCTCGTCGCCCTCCACGCGGCAGTCGACATCGTCCGGCGCGGAGGCACCATCTCCGTCTCCGGCGTCTACGGCGGCGCGGTCGACCCGATGCCGATGCTGACCATGTTCGACAAGCAGATCCAGTGGCGCATGGGCCAGGCGAACGTGAAGCGCTGGGTGGACGACATCCTGCCGCTCCTCACCGACGACGACCCGCTCGGCGTCGACCGGTTCGCCACCCACCACATGCCCTTGGAGGACGCCCCCAAGGCGTACCAGATGTTCAAGGACAAGGAAGACGGCATGATCAAGACGCTGCTCAAGCCCTGACCGAGGAACGGCCACCGACGGGAACGGCCCACCGACGAAGGGACGTCAGGCGCTCATGTCGCACTCCACCGAGTCACTGTCCGGAACGACCGCGCTCGTCACCGGTGGCTCCCGGGGCCTCGGCCTGCTCATGGCCGACCGGCTCGCCGCCCGCGGGGCCACCGTGGTCATCACCGCCCGCGACGGGGACGAGCTCGCCTCCGCCGAGCAGAAGCTGCGCCACCGCAACCCCGGGACCACCTTCCACACGGCGGTGTGCGACGTGCGCGACCAGGAGTCCATGCACCACATGTTCCGCGCCGCCCACGAGGCCTGCGGCGGCCCGGACCTCGTCATCGCCAACGCCGGGATCATCCAGGTCGCCCCGGTGGAGGCCGTCGGGGCCGCCGAGTTCAGGGACGCCATGGACACGATGTTCATGGGCGCCGTACACACCGCCCTGGAGGCCCTCCCGTACCTGGCGGAGAGCGAGCACGGCGGGCGGCTCGGCCTGATCTCGTCCGTCGGCGGCCTGCTCGGCGTACCGCACCTGCTCCCGTACGCGAGTGCCAAGGCGGCGACCGGCATCCTGGCCGAAGGGCTGAACGCGGAACTCGGCCCCCGCGGCGTGAGCGTCACCGCCGTCTACCCCGGGCTCATGCGCACCGGCTCGCACCTCCACGCGCAGTTCGGCGGGGACCGCAGCAGCGAGTACGGCTGGTTCTCCGCCCTGGCCGGCGCGCCCGTCCTCTCGATGAACGCCCAGCGGGCCGCCGAACGCATCGTCAAGGCGGTCACCCGCCGCCGCACCCGGCTGGTCCTCACCCCCGCCGCCCGGGCCGCGGACCTGGCCCACGGCCTGGCGCCCGCCGCGACGACCCGCCTCAACGGCGCCCTCGCCCGCCTGCTGCCCGACACGCCCAAGGGCCGGCCGGCCATGCGGCGCGGCGCGGACACCCCCGCGCCCGACGGCCCGGTGAGCGGCAGGTTCCAGGCGTGGGGCAGCGCCATGAACGAGAAGGCGGCCGACGCCTACAACGCGCGCGAGGCCGAGTGAGACGATTCCCACGCGCGCCGCGCGCGAGCCGGACATGAGCGGGACGTGAGCCGACCGTGGTGAAGTCAATGTGGCGGTACCACTTCCATTGACAGGTCGACGGGCCATACTGGTCGGGCCCTGATCACTCACAGAACGACTCCATGACCAAGAAAAGCACCTCATCGGCCACCGTCCCCGACACCGTGTGGCTGGCGCGCGGCAGCCATCTCGGACCCGAACCCGAGCAGGACGTCCGGCGCAACCTGATCGCCCTCAAGGCGGCCGGGGTGCTCGACGACTTCCTGGACCTCGACCCCGTCGAGGCGGCCCGCTCGACCGTCCTGTACCCGCGGGACGAGTCCGCGGACCCGGGCCCGTCCGCGCGCCGCCTCTACGAGGCCCGCTGGCGCGTCGCCGACGACGTCACGGTGCGCGCACAGCTGACCACGTACGACCCCGGCGGCCGCCGCAAGGAGGGCGAGGGCGTCACCTGGATCCTCGCCGCCGAGGCGGAACAGGCGTGGGACATGCGCTGGCCCTCGCCCGCCACCATGTTCTGGCCCGACAGCGACCGCATCCCCTGGGACCACGACGCCGCCGTGCCGGGGCTGCGCCTGCGCTCGACGAACCACCTGCCGAAGGACGACGACGAGCTGCGCCGCCGGCTGAGGGAGTGCAGCCGGGACAGCTGGTACGTCCACGTCGTGGTGCACGAAGCGATGACGCCGGACGCGAAGGGACAGCAGCCGGTCTCGGTCTTCCTGCCGCCCGGCCTTCGGCACCTGGTCGTCGAGCACCGGGGCACGCCGGAGCAGGCGCAGATCGCCGACTTCGCGATGAAGCGGGAGCTGAGCGTGCGGATGCCGCGCGGCGGTGGCGTCGTCCTGCCCACCACGCCGCGCCACGCGGAGTACGACGCGGACCGTTACACCGTGCGCAGCGTCTTCCTCGACGGCTCCGAACCGACCGAACTCCTCGACAGGATCAAGGAGTTCGCCGCGCTGCCGCGCCCCCTGGAGGGCGAGGCGGAGCGGGCCGTGCAGCGGCTGCGCCAGGGCTGGCACCTGCTCACCCCCGACGAGGAGCTGGCCCACGCCCAGCGCATGGTCACCAAGTACGCCGAGGCGCTGGAGGCGATGACGAACTCCTGCGACCTGTACCGCGAGGCGGCCGAGGCGGCGCAGGCCGCGCTCGCCGAGGCGACCGGCGGCGACGGGCTACCGGGACCGCGCAAGGCGGGGGCCGGCAAGGCGGACGGTTCGCTGCTGGGCGGCCTCACGAAGACGTTCGGCCGCTTCCGGGACCCGCACAAGTAACACGCGCCCAGCCACCGGTCGTCCGACCCTCCGCTCACGCGCCCCGCCCGCCCGATTAGGCTGCTCCCTTGGTCGGCCCAACGGTTGGCCGAGGGGCAGGGGATCAGGGATCAGGGGATCCGGGGGAGAGGGCCGATGCACGACGCGACCGAGGGTGTTTTCCGGCCACTACAGGCCGAGGATCCGCCCGTGGTGGCCGGCTACCGGCTCGCGGCCCGGCTCGGCGCGGGCGGCATGGGCCGCGTCTACCTCTCGCACACGCAGGGCGGCCGCCCCGTGGCGATCAAGGTGGTGCGGCCGGAGCTGGCCGACGCGCCGGACTTCCGGCGCCGCTTCCGCCGCGAGGTCGAGGCGGCCCGGCGCGTGCGGGGCGCGTACACCGCGGAGCTGATCGACGCCGACGCCGACGGCGTACCGCCCTGGCTCGCCACGCTCTACGTGCCCGGCCCCTCGCTCTCGGACGCCGTCGCCCGGCGCGGGCCGCTGCCCGTACCCGCTGTCCTGTGGCTGATGGCGGGTGTGGCCGAAGCGCTGCAGGCCATCCACGCCGCGGGGATCGTGCACCGGGACCTGAAGCCGTCGAACGTGCTGCTGGCGGCCGACGGCCCCCGCGTCATCGACTTCGGCATCTCGCTCGCCTCCGACATCACCTCGCACACCGCGACCGGCTCCACCGTCGGCACGCCCTCGTTCATGGCCCCCGAACAGGCGTCGGGCCAGGAGGTCACGGCGGCGACGGACATCTTCGCGCTCGGTCAGACGGCGGCCTTCGCCGCGCTGGGCGAGCCGCTGTACGGGACCGGCTCCTCGGTCGGCGTGCTGTACCGGATCGTGCACTCCGAACCCGACCTGGACCTTTTGCCCGTCCAGCTCCGCCCCCTGCTCGCCCGCTGTCTCGCCGCCGACCCGAAGGACCGGGCCACCCCGGCGGAGGTCGTCGCGTGGTGCCGGCAGCGCCTCGGCCGGGACGCGGAGGCGGGCGCGGGGCCGACCGTCTGGCGCGACGTCATGGGACCGGAGGTGCCGGTCCCGGCGCCGGTTCCCCACCCCACGCCGGTGCACACGCTGCCCTTCATGCCGGCGCCGCAGCCGGTGACGCGGGAGGCGCGGCGGTCCCGAAGGCGCCGCACCGCGCTGATCACGACCGCGTCCGTGGCGGCAGGGGCGCTGTTGCTCACGGCTCTGGCCTGGACGGTCATGGACGCGATGGACACGTTCCGCGACCGGGACGCGAAGGCGTCGTCGGCGTCGTCCGGGTCGTCGGAGTCCGGCTCGGCCGGGGCGGCGGACTCCGGGCCCGGGGCCAGGGCGAAGTCGAAGCCGGGGTCGTCATCGGGGGCGGGGTCGGGGTCGGGGGAGTCGTCCGGGAGCGGCGGCCGGACATCGGAGGACTCGGGCGACGCGTCGGACGACAGCGTCCGGTCCCGGTCGCCGAGGGCCATCCCGTACCCCCAGCAGTGGCTGGACGAGAAGAACTCCCTGAGCTTCAAGGAGCCGGTTCAGCGCAAGGACCGCAGGGGCGACGTCCGGTTCGTCTGCGGGGACACCGGCTGCTCGCTGGAGAGCGACAGCAGCGTCATCACCATGCTGTACGGCAAGCCGGGCGCGTCCCTCGACTCGTGCCGGGTGGCCCTCACCGGCGCCGACAGCCGCCGGTTGCCGCTGGCCGCGGCCGCGGCGGGCAGCGAGATCTGCGTCAAGAGCCCCACGGGGGACATCGCGCTGCTCGTGGTCCAGGTGAAGTCGACCGCGCTGCCCAAGGGCGGGTTCAGCTTCCTGACCGCGGACATGACGGTCTGGCGCAAGTGAGAACCCATCTTTGAACCCCTGCTGATCTCGTTCACGCGCCACGATGGAGGGCTCGCGTACGCACTGAGCCCTCTGCGCGCAGTGGTCCGGCAGAAGGCTTTGCGGAGAGCTTCCGGGCGCCCCACGTACCTGAGCGGAGCGCCTTTCCGGCGCCGACCGGCGGGCGGATTCTGCCGGTACGAGCAGATCGTCCAGCGGCTGCGTGAGGCCGTCGAGAACATGTCGAAGTGCCAGTTCATCATCGGTGACGGCGCTCTCGAAGTGGTCCCTATGGCTGAGCCGCACAGCGGCCGGTCTTTCCGCGACGACCTGTTCGGCGTCTCGGCGTGGCTGCACCGGCTGTCCGAGGACACCAACGTCCCTTAGACCACGATCAAGGGGTACAGGTGGGTGGCCAGCCGGTTCCCGGAGCGGCACCGGTGCCCAGGGTCGCCTTCAGCACGCACCGGATCCTCGCGGCGATCTCCGACGACGAGGAACGGTGGGCAGCGATCAAGAATCCGCCGCTGGACGAGCGGACCGGGAAACGACGGTGGACACCGGAGACGACCCGGCAGCGGGTCGGTTACCACGGCCCGGGCCCGGAGACCGTGCAGGAGAAGATCGAGGCCGTGCACGACCTGGTCGCCGACGAGCAGGTCGCCGCGAAGGTGGCCACCGATCTCCTGCGCCGGCCCTCAGTGGCGTTCAGAGCCATGACCGACGATACCGCCCGCCATCAGGTCAATCACGCCCAGGTCGAGCAGTCGCGGCAGATTCGCGAGGCGCACGAACAGCAACTCGCCGGTGAGCCGCAGCCGTTCGAGCCGACCGTGCGCCGCATCAACCACGCCCTGGAGTTCCTGGACCTGGTCGGCGCCTGCCAGCGGTTCGTCGCGGCCACCGGACGGATCGTGCCCTCGCTGCGTGAGCGCCCGTTCTCCGAGGATGAGCGTGACACCGTGCAGGAATGCCCCGGTCACGGCACCGGGGCGATGCGGCACGCAAGCACGCGGATGCGATCTGGAAGGCCCTCAAGGACGCCCGTCCGGCGGGCCTGCACATGCCGCAGCTGATACGGGCGACCGAACTCACCCGCAGCCAGATCCAGTCGGGGATGGCGATGCTGCGCGACATCACCATGGAGAAGGGGTGGCCCCCGGTGATCTACACCCGTGCGGACGGCTACCAGTTCACGGTGGACCCCAACGAGCTGGAGTCCTACGAGACGGCCCGGGTCCACGTGCTGCTCACGGAGGTACGCCGCCTGATCACGGGCACCATCGCCCCGCATGCCGCCGTGGACCCGGAGGACAAGCGAATCCGGCACATCGTCGCCCAGCTCAACTCGGTCGAGTCCCCCCTCGACCTGATCGCCTGACAGGGGCGGTCATCGTGCGTCGGCGCCGGTATCCCTCGGACACCACCGACCTGGAGTGGGCGCTGCTTGAGCCCTTGCTGCCTACTCCGGCCTGCCGGCCCCCGCGCGGTCGATGCCTGCCGCCCACTCCGAACTCGGCCATAACAGCAGGATCAGGTGTGCCGAGCTCCCTACTGTGAAACTCCAGGCGGTCGCACCGGGAGCGGGAGCGGGACGGGTGAGGGAGGAGGGGGCTGGAGACGGCAATCAAGGTCAGCTCCGCCGCATTGGTTGAGTGCCGAGCCGAGCGGGAGGCCAAGAAGGTTGCCGTCGGCAGTGCCGGTCCCGGCCGTGGTGGCTCCTTGGGCGTGGGGGCGGGTGTGGTGGTTGGCGCAGTCGGTGCCGGAGGCGGGGGAGAGGAAGTCGCCGATGCCGCCGGCCTCAGCGGGAGTGGCGGTGGCGAGCCCCACGCCTAGTGCGATGGCGGTCAGTGACAGCGCTGCAAGTGACTGACGTGTGATAATGCCCGGAAAACGAACGCTGGCGGGGCTCGTCACGGACCAGGGTGAACGCCGCACGCCGGAGTTCAAAGACAGTCACTTACGGCCCCAGCAGGCGGTTCCGTTCCAGCCGTCGGCTTCCCCGCAGTCGCCCCATGCGGCCTCGCCTCGCCCCGGCCCGCGCAGGCCCGAGACGGCCCGCCCCCAGCGACAAATCCCCTCTGTTACACACCTGTGGCGATTCGCCCTACAACGAACCCCGCGGGTACGTCGTCTAGCTCATGGGATTCAACCCCCACACGAGCGCGAACGCGAACGCGGACGCGGACGACGAACAACGGATGATTGACGAGGGGTAGGCGGCAATGGGGGACATACGCAGACGAGGCGTCGCGATGCTGGGGATCACCATGCTGGTGGCCCCGCTCACCGTGGCGCTCGGTTCCGGAAGTGCGCAGGCGGCGTCGTGTTCGACGCAGGCCGGCCCGTACCAGAAGCAGGTCGAGAAGTTCCTCGGCCGGCCGGTGGACGGCAGGCAGTCGGCGGCCGACTGCAAGGCCATCAAGGCCTTCCAGACCAAGCACAGCATCACGCCGAACGCCGGGTACGCGGGCAGCGTCACCTGGGGCGTCATGGACCTCATGAACAAGCAGAAGGCGGTGGGCAACAACCCCAACAAGGCGGGCAAGTGCCCGACCGACAAGGGGCGCATCGCCTGCGTCGACCTGACCCTCCAGATCAGCTGGATCCAGGACGGCAAGAACCTCAAGTACGGTCCGGTCCCGGTACGCACCGGCCGCAACGGGCACGAGACCCGCACGGGCCTGAAGAAGATCTACTGGCGCGACATCGACCACGTGTCGAGCATCTACCACGTGCCGATGCCGTACAGCCAGTTCTTCGACGGCGGCCAGGCCTTCCACTCCGTGGGCATCAGCGTCTGGGCCCCGCCGGGCTCCCACGGGTGCGTCAACATGACGAAGAAGGACGCCGCGAAGTACTGGAGCACGCTGCGCAAGGGCGACGACGTCTTCGTCTACGGCCGCAAGCCGGGCACCTGATCCCGCGGCCGGCGCCGCCGCTCGTGGACGAGCCGGCCACGGACGAACGCCTGAGACAGAGCCGGGAAGCGTCCGCGCGACTTCCCGGCTTCCTCATGTGCGTGAGCGAAACGTGAGAAAAGTGTGAGCGTGGCGTGAGCGGTGTGCAGGAGGGTGGCGGCGTATGAGCTCGCGTCTCCTGGAGGTCACCCGGTCATGAAGAACCCTGCGCTCACTGTCAGTTGGGGCAGGCGATTAGGCGCCTGGCTCGCGTCGTTCCTTGTCGTACTCGGGATCACGCAGGGCGTTGCGACGCCCGAGGCGCACGCGTTGCCCGCGTACCCCTATCAGAGCATCGAATGGGACATCACCGGCCTGGAGGACGGCAACAATCCGCTCGCCGCCGGGCAGTACGACAACATGATCCGGGAGCTGCGCGGAATAGCGGCGACCCCGATCGCCGGAGGCGTCGGCCAGACCACGCGGGAGGAGGGCCATGTCATCGAGGTGCAGGTCGTCCGCTATCCCCGTGGAGGTCAGCGCACGCACAACCTCTCGCTCTACTTTTGGGCGCATGACCTGTACCTGATCGGATTCACCTCTCAGGGGTACAACTACCGCTTCTCCGATACGTCGGATCTCCTGCGGCAGAGAGAGCACGCGGCGTACCCGAATGGCCACCGCAGGGCGTTCACGAACCTGGGCTACACGGGCCGGTACAGCGACCTCGGAGCCTCCGACTCGACCCGTGCCAGCGCGAACATGAACTACCAGGGCTGGACGCTGGCACGTCACCTGGATCGACTGGGCGCGGTCCGGGACAACCGGCCCTCCTCCCAGGACTACGGCAGGGACATCGCGCACATCATCGGCGCGACCTCCGAAGCCGCGCGCATGGGCTGGATCCAGAATCGCGTGTCCAACACGATCCGCCAGGGTGGAGAAGGTCCGCAGCATTTCGACTACATCGGTAGCTTCGGGGCCTCCCTGGAGAACAACTGGGGCCGGCTCTCGGCTCTCGTCAACAACCTGAATCGTGGGCAATCGGGCTCCCCGGTCAATGTCGACGGTTCGAGGTACCGCACCTTGGGCGACATCTTCAACGGTCCCGGCGGAGCGCCGGACAGAAGGCTCTCCGTGCTGATCACCAAGGGTGGCCTGTTCTGAGCTTCTGCTCTGCCCTGGCGGGCGGCGCGCTTGAGGTCCGGCCGGACACGGCGTCGCCCCGCACGCGGACTCGCTCCGCGCGCGGCGCGACGGCCCATGGCCGGGGTCTGCCCCTTGATCCCGTCAGGCCGGCCCGGTCCTAGCTCTGCGGGGGGTTGTCCCCGGACTGGTCGTGGCCAAGCTGCTGCCTGAGCTTGTCCTGGGCCGTGTCGACCTGGCCGCTGTACTTGCCCTGGGTCCTGTCGTCGACGAAGTCACCCGCCTTGTCGATTCCCTGGCCGGCCTTGTCCTCGTGGCCCTTGAGCATCTGCTTGAGCTTGTCCATGACTGACATGGGATGCCTGCCTCTCTGCTTCGCCCCCACGTCCCAGGCTTGCAGCGCCGCGCCCGATCCGCATCCGGTGGCTGCGACGCCCCCTGGAATCAGGCTTCGGCGGGCTTTTTCGCTTCCCCGCCTCCTGGCCCCCGGCTACCCTTTGGCGATCTTGCGGACGGTTACGACGGGCGCGGCGGTGGCCGTCGTAACTGCGGGGAGGAGCGGGATGGCGAGCTGGTACGGCCGCCTGGTGTTCCGGACAGGGCCCAACAAGGGACGTTTCGGTCGCTGAGTGAGTGCCTTACGGCTCATGTCCCGGCCGGGGCACCGCAGTTGATGTGAAAAGGTGTTCCCGTCGCCCGTGGGCAAGGGGCCGGGGCGGCTGTCGAGAGGAGTGCGGCGTGCTGCAGGACGGCTTTCCCGCTGAGGCGATAGACACCAGCAGGCCGCATCCCGCACGGATCTACGACTACCTGCTCGGCGGCAAGGACAACTACGAGGTGGACCAGCGGGCCGCCGACGCGCTCGCCGCGGTGGCGCCAGAGGCGCGGATCGGCGTCCGGGCCAACCGCGCCTTCCTGCAGCGCGCCGTCCGCCACGTCGTCGGCCACGGCGTCCGCCAGATCCTGGACATCGGCACCGGCCTGCCGACCTCGCCCAACGTCCACGAGACGGCCCAGGCGGTCGCCCCGGACGTGCGGGTCGCGTACGTCGACAACGACCCCATCGTGAAGGCGCACGCCGACGGACTCCTCAGCCGTACCGGCGAGACCAGCATCGTCCTCGGCGACCTGCGCGACCCGGCCGCCATCATCGCCCACCCCGACGTCCACCGGGTGATCGACTTCGAGGAGCCGGTCGCCCTGCTCCTCGTCGCCGTCCTCCACTTCCTCACCGACGCCGAGCAGCCGGAAGAAGTCGTCGCCACCCTGCGGGACGCCCTGCCCGCCGGCAGCTTCCTCGTGCTGTCGCACGCCACCGGCGACTTCGCCGACCGCAGCGAGGCCCAGGCCGTCTACAACAACGCCAGCGCCTCGCTGAACCTGCGCTCCCGCGGCGAGGTCGAGCGGTTCTTCGACGGCTTCGAACTCGTCGAGCCCGGCCTCGCCCAGGTGCCGTTCTGGCGCCCGGACACCCCGCCGGAGGAGCGGGCCCGCGAGATCGGTTTCTACGGGGGCGTGGCCCGCAAGTCCGGCTGAGCGCCTCACGGTTCGAGCCGGCGGCGGTCCTCCTCGTCCCACGCGCGGGTGTCGCGCGGCTGCACGTACGGCTCCTGATCCGCCGGGAGGCCGCCCGCCACGGCGCGCTGCCGGGCCATCTCCGCGTCGAACTCCAGGCCGAGCAGGATCGCCAGGTTGGTGATCCACAGCCACACCAGAAAGACGATCACGCCCGCGAAGGTGCCGTATGTCTTGTTGTACGAGGCGAAGTTGGCGACGTACAGCGCGAAACCGGCGGAGGAGGCCAGCCAGATCAGCAGCGCCAGGAGGCTCCCCGGCGTGATCCAGCGGAACCCGCGGACCTTCGCGTTCGGCGTGGCCCAGTACAGGAGCGCGATCATCACCGTGACGAGGAGGATGAGCACCGGCCACTTGGCGATCGACCACACGGTGAGGGCCGTGTCGCCGACGCCCAGCAGACTGCCGGCCTCCTCGGCCAGGGCGCCGGTGAACACGACGATGAGCGCGCTGACGACGGCGAGGACCATCAGCACCACGGTCACGCCGAGCCGTATCGGCAGCACCTTCCAGATCGGCCGGCCCTCCGGCATGTCGTAGACGGCGTTGGCGCTGCGGATGAAGGCCGCCACATAGCCGGACGCCGACCACACCGCGATCGCCAGACCCACGATCGCCATCACCGAGCCGGTCCCTGCATTGCCCTGCAACTGCCGTACGGCGCTGCTCAGAACATCCCGTACGGCGCCGGGGGCGAGGTCCTCGATGCTGTCGAGGACCTCCTGGGACGCCGACCGGCCGACGATGCCGAGCAGCGAGACCAGGGTCAGCAGCGCCGGGAACAGCGACAGGATGCCGTAGTAGGTCAGTGTCGCGGCCCGGTCGGACAGCTCATCGTCCTTGAACTCCTTGACGGTGCCCTTCAACACCGCCCACCAGGAGCGTTTGGGCAGCTCGGACGGGGTGTCCGGGGCCCGTCGCTCGACCTGTTCGCCGGGCCCGACATCCGTGTCCGGCCTGCCGGGGGCCTCGTGACCGTCCGGAGCGTGCTCGCCGTGCTTCCCTTGCCGTTTCGGAGTCCACACCATGTTTCTCCGGGTATCCGGAAGCGCGCGGTCCATCCCGGGATACGCGCATCAATTCCGCGGCGCCCGTACCCGCACCCGCTTTACGCCCACCAGGACCCGGTACCGTTCACGCGCCGCGAAGTCGCCGCGGCGCCACACGATCGGGCGCCCCACCTCCGCGCAGAGATGGAGGATCGCGTCCTCGCCCGCCCACACGCCGACATGGGCGCCGTACGCGTTGTCGGAGGCGTTGAAGAGCAGCAGGTCGAGGGGTTCGGGCACCCGCACGCGGGCGGTGGCGGCCGTGTCGTCCCACAACTCCGCCGAGCGCAGGGCCAAGGGCGGCAGGCCGAAGTGTTCGAGCACGGCGTAGGCGAAGAGCTGGCAGTTGCCGCCCGCCGCGATGCCGGGGCGGGCGGCGACGGCGGGGGACCCGGGAAAGCGTGCCCCGTCGTACGGGACGGTCCAGAAGCGGGCCGGGAGCCGTGACTTGATCGATTCCATGCGTCCATGGTCGTCGTGGTCGACAATGGCGGGGCGTCGCAAGGTCGTTGTCAGGCTGGGCTCGACAACTGGCCTGCGGTGACAGGCCCGTGAGCCTTGCGTCCACGCCGCTCGGGGCGCCACGTGGCCACCACCGCCGCGGCCAGGAGCAGTTCGGCGATGTCCCCTCCGTAGTACATGATCTCCGCGCCGCCCCGGACCTGGTCGATGGGCGCGTGGACCCGGACCCAGAAGCCGCCGTACATCAGCTGGGAGATCACCGCGTGTCCGGCGATCGCGGCGCCCAGCCAGACCAGCCGCGCGCGCACGCCCGGCCGGGCGGGGGCGGGGTCGGGGCCCGCGATGACGTGGGCGAACAGACAGCCGGACAGCAGGAAGTGCGCGTGGAGCAGCCAGTGACCCGCCGGGTGGGCGGTGATCGTGTCGTGGAGCGGCGTGAAGTAGAGGGCGGCGAGACCGCCCGTCGACAGGGTCAGCGCGACCGCGGGGCGGGTGAGGAGGCGGGCGGGCGGACTGTGCAGCACGGCGGTCAGCCGGCGACCGCCGGACGCCGGGAGCACCCGCAGCAGGAGCGTGACCGGGGCGGCCAGGACCAGCGCGAGCGGCGCGTACATGCCGATGAGCATGTGCTGCACCATGTGGCCCCGGAAGTCCTCGTGCGCGAAGGGCGCCACGGGCGGTGACAGGGCCACGCCGATCAGGAGGGCCGCGGTGAGGAACCACGCCGTGCGCCAACGGCTCCAGCCCAGGGGCGGGTTGCGGCGGCGGGCCCGGCGGACGAGGAGGAGGTAGGCGCCGACGGCCGCCAGCAGGACGAGCGCGGGCAGCAGCGCATCGAGGCCGCCGCCGTCGCCCCCGCCGTGCCGGTGAGCGGGCATGTGGTGGTCCATCAGGCGGTCCGGCCCGCACCCCGGCCCGCGGGCGTACCGGTGTCGATCGGGCGGCCGCCACGCTGGAGGAGGTGGCCGGCCGCGACCAGCAGGGCGCCAAGGGCGAGGAAGCCGATGTCCCACCAGACCTGGCCGTCGCCCGCGTGGACGTGGTGGATGCCGAGGATGTGATGGTCCAGCACGCCTTCGACGAGGTTGAACAGGCCCCACCCGACCAGCATCCAGCCCCACAGCACCGGCGAGGCCCACAACCGCAGCCGGTTTTCCGTGACCCGCGCGTACAGGATGCCGATGCCCAGCAGGACCGCGAGCCAGCACACGGTGTGGAAGATGCCGTCCCAGACGGTGTTCATCTCCAGACCGGAGACGGTGTGGGGGTTGTAGTACTTCACGCCGATGTGGTCCTCGTTGGTGCTGCTGAGCATGTGATGCCAGCGCAGCAGCTGATGCAGCAGGATGCCGTCGACGAACCCGCCCATCCCCACCCCGAGCACGATGCCCGGCAGCCGGATGCTCGTCGGTCCTGCGATGCCGGCCGGGGTGCCGCCCGTCGTCGTCGCCATCACTCGTCTCCGCTCCTGCACCTGGGTGCGCCGGGAATCTGTTGCCGGGAATGCCTTACGAGCAGGTTCCCTGCCCGAGGCGTTCCGCACGCGGCGAAAGCGGCCATCCGGCGAAGGGAGCCAAAGCGGTCATCCGGCGAAAGCGGCCTCAGAGACTCGTCAGGATCTGAGGGGAGAGAATCTTGATCATCGTGTTCGTCCAGCGCATCTGGCGCAGGGTTCGCGGGTGGCACGCCGAGGCCACGGCGAGCGGCTTCTCCTCCTTGGCGGCCTGTGCCGCCTGCGCGAGCATCTCCCAGTGCAGGGAGTTCTCCGCGGCGGCCAGATGCAGTCCCCGCAGATCGCGCAGGAGAAGCGAACCCGGCTCAGGGCCGCTGTCCGCCGCCTCGTCGGTGCCCTCCCCGAGCGTGGTCAGGGCGCCGGGCAGGGGCCGCTCGCCGGGGTCGCGGAGGTCCGCGCCGTACGCGTGCGCGGTGTCGGTCAGGCGGCGGACGTGCTCCCGCGACCACTCGGCGAGGTCGGTGGCGACGTGGTGGACCTCGTGCTCGGCCAGATGCCGTTCCGCCGCGGCCGTCAGGAGCCGCGCGAGGTGCTCCTCGCCGTCGTGGAGGGTCCGCAGGGCGCGCAGGAGCCCGTTCATTCGGCCGCCTCCCCATGGGTGTCCCGGGCCACGTCGTCCGTCCGGGCGACCTGCGCGGAGCGGCCCCCGGCCGTGGCCGGCACGGCGTCCGCGCGGCAGGGGGCGGAGGCGGTGGTGGTCGGTGCGGGGGCGACGCGGCCCGCGCCGCGTTCGACCAGCCGCAGCGCGGCCGCGGCCGTCTTGAACAGGGGTTGTTTGGAGACCGGGTCCCAGTCGGTGCTCGTCGCCTCGTTCGCGGCCCGCCCCGGGGTACCGGCGTCGTGGCCGTGCCCGCCCTCGGTGTCCCAGTAGCCGTAGTGGAAGGGGAGGAACAGCAGGCCGGGACGCATCTCTGTCACCCGCAGCCGGCCCCGGACCGCCCCGCGCGGCGTGGCCACCTCCACCAGGTCCCCTTCGCCGAGGCCGAGCCGGTCCGCGTCGGAGACGGAGGCCTCCACCCACATGTCGGGGGCGGCCGCGTCGAGCTGGGGGGTGCGCGCCGTCTTCGTCCGGGTGTGGAAGTGGTAGAGGGTCCGGCCGGTGGTCAGCTGGAACGGGTACCGCTCGTCGGGCTCTTCGTGGGGCGGCAGATACCCGGCCGCCTTGATCACGGCCTTGCCGTCCGGGTTGAGCGCGCGGTACGCGTCGGCATCGTCCGCCGCCCCCGTCAGCAGGTCCTTGCCGTACGACTCGCAGACATCGGGCCCGGCCCAGCTGATGCCCTCCGTATAGAGACGTTCTGTGCCGTCCGGGGCCGCGTCGTTGCAGGGCCACTGGATGCCGCTGCCCCCGCGGAGCCTGTCGTGGCTCAGTCCCGTGTAGTCGCACGGCCGGCCGGCGCTGCACTCTTTCCACGCCTCGAACGCGGACGGCGGGTCGTGCCAGGTGATCAGCGGGCCGCCGTCCTTGTCGCGGAAGTCCATGCGGGCCGCGTAGTCGAGGAAGATGTCCAGGTCGGGCCGGCCTCGCCGGGCGGTTCGACCGCCTTGTCGGACAGGTGCACGGTGCGGTCGGCGTTGGTGAACGCCCCGGTCTTCTCGCCCCAGGTCGCCGCGGGCAGCACCACGTCGGCCAGTTGGGCCGTCTCGGTGAGGAACAGGTCCTGCGCGACGACGAAGAGCCGCTCCTGGGCGAGGACCGAACGGATCCGGGACAGCTCGGGCAGGGAGACCGCCGGATTGGTGCCGCTGATCCACAGCATGCGGATCGACCCCTGCTCGGCGTAGCGGAACATCTGCAGGGCGTGGGTGGGCGGGGCGTAATGGGGGATCGTCCGCGGTTCGACGTTCCACACCCGCGCCAGGTCGGCGACGTGGTCGTCGTTCTGCCAGTTGCGGAAGCCCGGCAGGTCGCCGTTGGCCCCGCACTCCCGGGTGTTCTGCGCGGTGGGCTGGCCGTTCATCTGCAGGATGCCGGCGCCGGGCCGCCCCAGCATGCCGCGGATCAGATGCAGGTTGTTGACCTGGACGGCCGCGGCGGTGGCCTGATGCGACTGATAGACGCCCTGCAGCACGGTGGACAGGAGCCGGTCGGCGGTTCCGATGACCTCGGCCGCCTCCTCGATGCGGGCGGCCGGCACGTCACAGATGGCGGCCGCCCACTTCGGCGTGGACTCCTTCACCTCCGCCACCAGCTCCTCGAAGCCCACGGTGTGGGCGGCGATGTAGTCGTGGTCGACGCGGTCGGTACGGATGATCTCGTGCAGCAGGGCGTTGAGCAGGGCCAGGTTGGTGCCGGGACGCGGGGCGAGGTGCACGGCCGCCCTGCGGGCCGGCGGGGTGGGGCGCGGATCGACGCAGACCAGCCGGGGCGGGTCGTCGCCTGCCAGCCGGTCGAGGACGCGCATCCACTGCACGGGCTGCGTCTCGGCGAGGTTGTGGCCGAAGAGCGCGATCACGTCGGCGTGGTCGATGTCGTCGTAGCAGCCCGGCTGCCCGTCGCAGCCGAAGGACTCCTTCAGCGCCTCCGCGGCGGTGGAGGTGCAGAGTCGGGTGTTGCCGTCGAGGTGGTTGGTGCCGATCCCGGCGCGGGCCAGGACCGCCAGGGTGTAGTACTCCTCCTAGAAGAGCTGGCCGCTCGTGTAGAAGCCGATCGACCCGGGGCCGCTCTCATGCAGCAGGGCCTGCGAACGGGTGACGATCCGCTCCATCGCGGTGGCCCAGTCGCACTCGACCAGCCGCCCGTCCCTGCGGACCAGCGGCCGCGTCAGCCGGTCGGGGGAGGCGTTGGCCTGCCACGCGAAGAGGTCCTTCGGGCCGAGGCGGCCCCGGTTGACCCGGTCCCGCACGCGGCCCCGCACCCCGACCATCCGGCCGTCGACGACCGCGATGTCCATCGCGTCCCCGTCCGAGTGCAGGAGCGACGCGGCCTGCACCCACCGCTGCACCCCCTCGGGGTCGGTGCCTTCCGCCAGGTAGGTGTCCCTGCGCATGGGCCACGGTTCGTGTCGCCCGTATGGAGTACGGCTGCCCCACGGGTGCGCGATCCGGTCCATCGAAGGGTCCACGGTCATCTCCCGGCGGGTACGGACGGCACGGCGGCGGGCCGCGCGTCATCGGTACCCGTTGGCGCCACCGTCTAACGGCCGCCGCCTCCCGCCCCCGCGGGCCCGGGACCTCGTTACGGTTCGCCGCCGCGGGGAACACATGGCGCGTCCACCGATACCGAGAGAACCGCAGCTGTGAAACGGAGGCTTGTGATGACGAAGGCCCGGGACATCATGACCGGCGGGGCCGGGTGCGTCGGCGAACAGGAGACGGTGCTGGACGCCGCCCGCAAGATGACGGAGCTCGGGGTCGGGGCGCTGCCGATCTGCGGCACCGACAACCGGCTCAAAGGCGTGCTCACGGACCGGGACATCGTGGTGAAGGTCCTTGGCGCGGGCAAGGACCCCGCCACCTGCCGGGCCGGGGAGCTCGCGCAGGGCGAGGCGGTGACCATCGGCGCCGACGACGACGCGGACGAGATCCTGCGCACCATGACCGCGCACAAGGTGCGGCGGCTGCCCGTCATCGACGGCCACGACCTGGTCGGCATGGTCGCCCAGGCCGACGTCGCCAGAGCGCTGCCCGACCCGAAGGTCGGCGACCTCCTGGAAGCCCTCTCCACCGACTGAACCCGACGCGACGGGCCGTGGGGTGCCCCCCACGGCCCGTCGCCGTCGCCGTAGTCGTCAGCGCGAGTCGGTGTAGCCGCCCGTGGCCGCGATGGTCTCGCCGACCGTGTAGCTGGAGTCGGCGTCGCTCGCGAGATAGACGTACGCCGGGGCGATCTCCTCGGGCTGCGCCACCCGGCCCAGGGGCGTCTGCGCGCCCAGGTTCTCCAGGTAGTCGTCGGTGAAGCGCTGGCCCGCCAGGTTCAGCGCGCTCCAAGTGGGTCCTGGCGCCACGATGTTGGCCCGGATGCCCTTCTTCACCAGGTGCGGGGCGATGGACTTGGTGAAGACCACGACGGCCGCCTTGGACGCGGCGTAATCCATCATCAGGTCACTGCCCTTGAGCGCCTCTTCGGAGGCCGTCGCGATGATCGAGTCGCCCCGGGACAGATGGGGGACGGCCGCCATCACCAGATGGAAGTAGGCGTAGACGTTCGTCTTGAAGACCCGGTCGAAGTCGTCCGCCGTCAGCTGGTCCAGCTCGGTCTGGCTGTTGAGGTAGGCGGCGTTGCTGACCAGGACGTTCAGGCCGCCGAGTTCGTCGACCGTACGGCGCACCACCTCCTCGCAGAACGCGGCGTCGCACAGGTCGCCGGGGAGCAGCAGACACCGGCGTCCGAGGGCGGTGACCTCCTGTTCGACCTGCTTGGCGTCCGGCTCTTCCTCGGGCAGGTAGACGATGGCGACGTCGGCGCCCTCCCGCGCGTACAGGAGCGTCACGGCGCGGCCGATGCCGGAGTCCCCGCCCGTGATCAGCGCGACCTTGCCGGCGAGCTTGTCGGCGGGCCGGTAGTTCCTGGCCCGGTAACGCGGGGCGAGCTCCATCTCGGACTCGAGCCCCGGGCGTCGCAGGCGTTGCACCGGGTAGGGCGGGAAGAGCTCGTCCGACACCTGGGCGGAGGCGGACGCGGCGTTGGGGGCACCGTTGGTGTGGTCGGGCATGGCGGAGGGACCTCCTGAGAACCCTGGGGGCTGTGTGCGGCCTGCCGGGCGGGCGCGGTCGCCCGCCGGGCGGCCTCAGTCGGTGGAGAGCGCCTCGACCAGGCGTCCCGCATCGGGCGCGTCGAGGGCCCGGGCGGCGTCGGCGAGGGCGACCATGCCGACGAGGTCGGTGCCGTCGATCACCGGCAGGCGCCTGACCTTGTGCCGGGTCATGGTCGCGAAGATTTCCTCCGCGCCGTCGTCGGCGCCGATGGTGACGGCTTCGCCCTGCGCGAGGGTGCCCGTCTCCACCTCCGCCGGATCGAGCCCGGCGCCGAGGACCTTCACCACGATGTCCCGGTCGGTCACGACACCGACGAGCCGGTTGTTCTCACCGCAGATGGGCAGGGCGCCCACCTGGAGTTCCTTGAGCTTGCGTGCCGCGTCGAGCGCGGTGTCGTGTGCCCGCACGCAGTGCGCGCCGCCGGTCATGATGTCCCGTGCCTTGGTCGTCGCCACGGTGGACCACCGTCCTTTCCGAACCTTGGGGCTCCGGCGCACCTTCAGTACCGGAGGCTATGGTTCGGGTGACCGGGTTCGGCTCCCGTGAAACGGGTCCTAGGCGTCCAGGACCCGCCGAACCGCCTGCTGGGCGGCGTAGAAGTCGGCGTCGGAGACGCCCGGGTCGTCCTCGATCCGGTCGAGCCACTCCGAGATCTCCTCGGGGGACCACAGGTCGAAACCCTTGGGAATGTCCAGCGTCGTGGTGCTCGCGCGCAGCTCTTCGGCGGCGACCGCTTCCTTGACGCTGCGTGTGCTCACTTCGATCATCGTGTTTCTCCCTTCGAGGCTTACGGGGCCGGGGGGTTGTGGGCGTATGGGGGACGGACGGGCGACCCTGCCAGACATCCGCCGGGGATGTCCAACGGGGATGTCCGACCCGTCGCGCGCGCGTTCGCCGATCAGAGGCCGGCGCGGGCCACGACGTCGCTGAGCGCCTTGCCCAGGGGGAGGTCGATGCGGGCGTCGGCCCACCGGTCGCCGCGCGTGGCGCCCTGGTTCACGATCAGGACCGGGGTACGGGACTCCGCCGCCCGGCGCACGAAGCGCAGCCCGGACATGACGGTGAGGGAGGAGCCCAGGACGAGCAGGGTGGCGGCCCCGTCGACGAGGTCCCGGCACGCCGCGACCCGCTCCGGCGGCACGTTCTCGCCGAAGAACACGACGTCCGGCTTGAGCGCCTCGGTGCCGCAGGCCGCGCATGCCACCAGGTGGAACTCACGGACCGCCTCGTCGGACAGGTCCACGTCGCCGTCCGGGTTGACCCGCGCCGCGTGGTGGCGCAGGGCGACGGCCTCGAAGCGGGGGTTGGCCGCGCGCAGCCGGTCGTCGAGCTCCGCGCGGGAGCTGGGGCGCCCGCAGCTCATGCAGATCACCCGGCTCAGGCTGCCGTGCAGCTCGATCACGTCCCGTGCCCCCGCGGCCTGCTGCAGCCCGTCGACGTTCTGCGTGATCACGCCGCTGACGAGGCCCGCCCCGGCCAGGGCCGCGACCGCCCGGTGCCCGGCGTTCGGCCGGGCCCCGGCCATGGCCCGCCGGCCCAGCTGGCTGCGGGCCCAGTACCGCCGGCGGGCATGGGCGCTGCCGGTGAACTCCTGGAAGGTCATGGGCACGTGGTTGCGGCGGAAGGAGCCGTTCTCCCCGCGGTAGTCGGGGATGCCGGACTCCGTCGACAGCCCCGCTCCACTGAGGACGACGACGCCTCCCGCGCGCACGGCGGCGACGACCGGCGCGAGGTCGGTCGAGGCAGGAGGCAGGTCGCCCTGAGGCTCCCAGGTCAGCGTGGGTCGCGTCCTCATGCCGCCACCTTACGTACCGGCCGGTCGCACCGTCCCGGACAACCAGAAGTGCCGCCCCGGGCCGGTGACCGCGGACGCCGCCCCGACTGGGCAACTGGGCCTCCTCGCGGCGTCATCGCGGCGGCGGGACTGGACCATTGGACCAGCGAATCCTGTGTCAGTTGAGCCAGGAGGCCTTGAGGTGGTGTGATGGTCTTGTCGATGGCGCTGCGGAATTCCGCGGCGCCATTTCCATGTGGGCAGGACGAGCCAACCGAAAGGGGCGGGAAAGCTGTGCTGAAGAGGGTGTTCGTGGCGCCAGATCCGGGGCGGGCGCGGTTGCGTTTCGCACTGCGGGCCGTCCTCGGCATCACCTTGGCGGTGACCCTGTGCGGGCTCGCCGGGCACTCGCTCGCCGGGTCGATCACCGGCGGGCTCGCCGCGCTCCTCGCCCTGTTCACCGTCACCGACACGACCGTGCGCGGTCAGGCGGTCACCACCGCGCTGCTCCCGGCCGTCGGCTTCCCGGTGCTGGCCCTCGCCGCCGGGCTGCACGACTATCCCCTGGCGCGCGACGCCGCCTTCCTCGCCGTCATGGGAGCCGGGGTGTACGCCCGGCGGTGGGGGCCGCGCGGCCACTCCCTCGGCGTCTTCGCCTTCATGACCTTCTTCACCGCCCAGTTCCTGCACGCCGAGCCGGGACAGCTGCCGCAGCTCTACGCGGCGGTCGTGATCTCCCTGCTCGCGTCCTCGGCGGTGCGGTTCGGGGCGTGGTGCTACGAGCGGCGGCTGCCGCCCGCCGTGGTGCCCGCTCCGCCGGCCGGCACGGGACTGGCCCGGGCCACGACGCGCCAGGCGATCCAGGCCGTGCTCGGCGGCGCCTTCGCGCTCGCCGTCGGACAGGCGCTGTCCGGCGACCGCTGGTACTGGGCGGTGGGCGCCACCTGGTGGGTCTTCGTCAACACCACCTCCCGCGGAGAGACGCTCGTCCGCGGATTCCGCAGGGTGCTCGGGACGGTCCTCGGGATCGGCGCGGGTCTCGTCCTCGTCGTACCGCTGAACGGCGCGGCCGTCCCCAGCGCCCTGCTGATCGCGGTGAGCGTCTTCGGGATCTTCTACACGGCCGCCGTCTCGTACTCCTGGATGATGCTCTCGGTGACGGTCCTCGCGGGGTCCCTGTACGGCCTCCTCGGCGTACTGGACACCGGCCTGCTCGCCCTGCGGCTTGCCGAGACCGGTGTCGGGGCGCTGGGCGCGGTCCTCGCGGTGCTCTTCGTCCTGCCCGTGACCACGCACGCCACGACCGACGCCTGGATCGAGCGGGCGCTGCGCTGCGTCCACGGCTGCACGGAGGAGGCCGCGGCACGCCTCGGCGGCACCGCGTCGGCCGACCCCGCACCCCGCGTCGCCGAACTGGAACTGCTCCTCGGCCGCGTCCGCATGTCACTGGCCCCGCTCGTGCACCCGCTCAGCCCCCTGCGCGCCCGCAAGGGCCGCGCCCTGCAGGTCCTCGCGCTGCTCGACGACTGCGCACGCGAGGTGCGAGGACTCGCGGCCATCGCCGCCGACCCGGAGGCCTCCCACGACGCCCGCCTCTCCGCCGCGTGCTGGCGCGTCGAGGCGGCGGTGGAGGCGCTGACGTCGCCGGGCGGCACCCGGCGCGAAGGGGAGCCCCACGCCTCGCTCCAGCCGGCCGCCGGCCACCACCCCGCACTCGCCCACCTGCACGGCGTGGAGCGGGCCCTCGCGGCGCTCGCCGGACCGCTGCAGCGGGAGGAACCGGCGCAGATCGCGTGACCTGAGGGGCGCTGTGCGGGCGTGGATGACGCCGCCTGCGACACCATCGGCAGGTCGGGTGGTGCGGCCTCCTCGCCAAGCGCCTGACCTGCTGCGATGAGCCCACCCTGCAGCGCAGGGAGAGGGCTCAGGGCCCCCTCCTCCTGTTTGCCAATGGCGCCAAAGTGGTGTCACCATGCGTCATGGATCTCACGCCGTACGTCGAAACACTGCACAGGGAACTGGCCGTGGCCGCCGAGGCCGGGGGCGACGAAGCCCGCGAGCTCGCCGAGCGGCTGACCGCGCCGCTGGAGTCGGCCACCCGCCTGACCCTGCTCAACGTACTGTCCGCCGCCATGGACGAGGTCACCCGCGAACTCGCCCCCGGCTCGGTCGACGTACGGCTGCGCGGACTCGACCCGGACTTCGTGGTGACGCTCCCGCAGCCCGAGGACCGGACGGAACCACACGACACGCCCGCCCCCGCACAGGCCCCGGTCCCCGCCGACGCCGGCGAGGGCGGCACCGCCCGTGTCAACCTGCGCCTGCCCGCCGCCCTCAAGACCCGCGCCGAGGAGGCCGCGAGCCGCGAGGGCCTGTCGGTCAACGCCTGGCTTGTACGGGCCGTGTCGGCCGCCGTCGACGGGGGCGCGCGACCGCGTACGGCGGAGCGGACCCGCACCCTCGGACAGAACTTCACCGGCTGGGTGCGCTGACCGCCCCGGGAGCTGCCCCGGGGCGCCGTCGCGCGCCGCGCCCCGCCCCGCGCGCCCGCGGGCATCACGCCCCGATCCGCGCATGTGTGCCGGGCATCTCCAAGGGTGGATCAGCCGGGACGCGGGGTAGTTGCAGGGCTGACGGTCGCGGCCCGTGCGGGAGCGGACCGCATCCGGAACCGCTCGGCGGGCGCGCGGGCACAGCGCTCGCCGAGCGGCCCCCAGGCCGCCCATCGTGCGCCGACACCGCCGCCTCCGCGACACCCCGCCCCGGCACCGCCCGCCACCTCCGGTCGCCCCCTGGTCTAGACCGACTGCTAGCGTCGGCCGCACGAGCGGCGCCCCCACGAGGCGCCCCGGCCGAGAGGGGACTGGCAGTGGTCGTCGGCAGAGACGCGGGACGGGCGTACATCGGATCCTTCACCGCGGCCGGAGGACCCGGAGTCCTCGCCGCGGACGTCGACCCGGACACCGGCGCACTGACGCTCACCGGCGCCACGGACGCGGTCGCCGACCCCTCCTACCTCGCGCTCTCACCCGGCGGGGACACGCTCTACGCGGTCAGCGAGACCTCCCCGGACGGCGCGGTGGCCGCGTTCCGCACCCACGGCGGCACGCCCCGGCTCGCGGGAGTGCCCGTACGGGTCGGCGCCGCCCCCACCCACCTCGCCCTGCACGACGGGCACGTCCTCACCGCCAACTACCGTTCGGGCAGCGTCACCGCGGTGCCGCTGCGCGCCGACGGCTCCCTCGCGCCCGCGCCGTCGAGCGAACTCCGGCACACCGGCTCCGGCCCCCACCCGCAGCGCCAGCAGGCCCCCCACGCCCACCAGGTCCTCACCGACCCGAGCGGCCGCTGGGCGGTCAGCGTCGACCTCGGCACGGACTCCGTGCGCGTCTGCGCGCTCGGCGACGGCGAGCTCTCCCTGCACCGCGAGGTCGCGCTGCGCCCGGGATCCGGGCCGCGGCACCTCGTCTTCCACCCCCGCGGCGACCGCGCGTACATCCTGAACGAGCTCAGCCCCACGCTCACCGTCTGCGCCTGGGACGCCGTCGACGGCGCGCTCAAGCCGCTCGGCGAGCTGCCGGTCCTCGCGGAGTCCCCGGACGGCGACACCTACCCCTCCGAGATCGTCGTCGCCCCCGATGGGCGTTTCCTGTGGACCGCCACGCGCGGTCCCGACGTCCTCTCCGTCATCGCGCTCGACGAGGCGGGGGACGCGCCCCGGCTGCTCGCCACCGTGCCGTGCGGCGGACACTGGCCGCGCGACCTCGCCATCGACCCGGCGGGGCGGCACCTGTACGCGGCCAACGAGCGCTCCGGGGACGTCACCTGGTTCACCATCGACCAGGAGACGGGCCTCCCGCGCCGCACGGGCTCTGTCGAGGTCCCCGCGGCCTCCTGTGTGGTCTTCGGCTGAGCACGCCGCGCCCGGAAGCGGCCGGGCACGACGAAGGGCCCGCCCCCACATCGGGGCGGGCCCTTCGCCGTACGGACAGAACGCGCCGCGACCGCGTGGCGATCGCGTTGCGGACCGGATCAGTGCACCGGCGCGCCCGAAGGCTGCTGCGGCGTGATGCCGAGCGTCGTCGTGTACTTGGCGAGCGCCAGCTTGCCGATCGCGGGGTAGGGGCCGAGCGGCTCGGCGACGGAGCAGCCCGCCTCCTTCGCGGCCGCGTCCAGCAGCCCGGCGTCCAGCTCGGGGCCGATCAGGTACGGCGCCAGCGCCAGCTGGGCCGAACCCGAGCCGCGCAGCTGCTCGGCGATGGCGGCGATGGAGCCCTCCTCGTCGAGCGCGGCGGCCATCACCGGCACCGCGAGGCGCGCCGCGAGCAGCATCCCGGTGATCCCGGCGGCCTGCACGGCCTCCTCGCCGCCGACCGTGGCGAGCACGATGCCGTCGGCGGCCGTCGCCACGGTGAAGAGGCGGGCGCGGTCGGCGCGGGCCAGGCCGGCCTCCGAGAGGCGCACGTGCAGCGCCTCGGCGAGCAGCGGGTGCGGGCCGAGCACGTCGGTCAGCTCGGCGGCGGCACCGCTGTCCATGACGGCCTGCCGGATGCGGCGCATCAGCGCGGCGTCGGGGCCCGCGAGCAGCGGCACGACGACGGCCACGGGGCCCTCGGGCTCGGCCACCTCGGCGCCGGCGGCACGGGCACGCTCGACGCGGGCGGTGCGCTCGGCGGCGGCGTGCGCGAGCACGGAGTGCAGCGAGGGGAACTCGGGGAAGGACGTGACGGTGGCGTCCTCCTCACCGTCGACGTAACCGATCCTGGCGTCCAGGCCGGGCAGCTCGGAGCGGGCGATGCTCACGACTTCCTCGGCGAGGCCGCGCGTGGTGGTGCTGGGGGCGCCCGGCACGGCGAGAACAAGTGCGGGCGCGCCCTCAGGAGCCGCGACGGGCTCCGGACGGCGGTGCCGGCCCGGCTGACGGGGGCGCGGCATTCGTACAGGCAGGCCGGATGCGGGCCCAGTGGGGGAGCTCATGCGCCCGCATGCTACTGGCTTGCGGACCATCGCTGTTCGGGGAGGGTGCAGGTGGGCGGTATAAGTCCGTTTTTGTCTGATGAATTACGTAGAGGTCAACTGTCGCCTTCTCTCTGCACGGAGAGCAGGCGCGCGTCGAGCGGGAGCCGCAGCCGGTCCGCGGCCACATCGGCCGCCATGCGCAGCGCGCCGTCCAGCGGATCGCCGGCCGCGGGGACCCGCCGCGCCTGCGGCAGTTGGTCCGCCAATTCCTCGTACAGGGGTACGAGCAAGGGGTCGCCCAGCTTCAACAGGCCACCGGTCAGCGCGACTTCCGCGCCCGGCGTGCGGGGGCAGACGGCGGCCGCGGAGGCGGCGATGTGGCGGGCGGCCTCCCGCAGGATGTCCTGCGCCACAGGGTCGTCCTGGGCGCAGCCCGCCACGTCGGGCGCGAACGAGGCGAGGACGGCGGGCCGGTCGGTGCGGGGGTAGAGCTGCCCCGGCAGACCCGGCAGGGGACCGAACCGCTCCTCGGCGCGTGTGCGCAGCGCCTTCGAACCGCCCGCCCTGCCGTCGTGCGCCCGCATCGCCGCCTCGAGTCCGGCGCGGCCGATCCAGGCTCCGCCGCCGCAGTCGCCGAGCAGATGACCCCAGCCGTCGGCGCGGTGCCAGCCGGCGAGGTCCGTGCCGATCGCGATCATGCCCGTGCCCGCGGCGACGACCGCTCCGGGACGGTCGCCGAGCGCGCCCGCGTATGCGGTGACGGCGTCCGCGGCGAGCACCGTACGGCGTACGCCCAGGGCTCGTTCGAGCGCGGACGGCAGCACGGCACGGAGGTCGTCACCGAGGGTGCCGAGGCCCGTGGCGCCGACGCAGACCGCCGTGATCCGGCCGCCGCCCGCCTGTTCGAGGAGCGCCCGCGCCATGGGCAGCAGCTGTTCGAGGAAGTGCCCCGCGTCGATGCCCCGGGGCCCGGTGCGCACCGGATCGGCGGAGCGCACGGGGCCGATGGGGCGCACCGGATCGGACCCGTGCGGGCCGCGCGGGCCGTGCGGGCCGGGCGTGAACCGCAGGGCGGCCCGCACTCCGGTGCCGCCCGAGTCGACGCCCAGTACGCACGCTTCGGGGGTCACGGCAGCCGCCAGTCCACCGGCTGCGCCCCTTGCCGGACCAGGAGATCGTTGGCCCGGCTGAACGGGCGCGAGCCGAAGAAGCCGCGGTCCGCGGACATCGGCGACGGATGCGAGGACTCCACCGAAGGCAACTGCCCGAGCAGCGGGCGCAGATTGCGCGCGTCACGGCCCCACAGGATCGACACCAGCGGCTTCCCGCGTGCGGCCAGTGCCCGGATGGCCTGTTCGGTGACCTCTTCCCAGCCTTTGCCCCGGTGCGCGGCCGGTTTGCGCGGGGCGGTGGTGAGCGCTCTGTTGAGGAGGAGGACGCCCTGTTCGGTCCAGGGGGTGAGGTCGCCGTTCGACGGGGCGGGCAGGCCCAGGTCGTCGCCCAGCTCGCGGTAGATGTTGATGAGGCTGCCGGGCAGCGGCCGCACGTCGGGCGCGACCGAGAACGACAGCCCCACCGCGTGGCCGGGCGTGGGGTAGGGGTCCTGACCGACGATCAGGACGCGGACGTCGTCGAAGGGCTGATGGAACGCGCGCAGGACGTGCTGCCCCGACGGGAGATAGGTGCGTCCCGCGGCGATCTCCGCGCGCAGGAAGTCCCCCATCGAGGCGATCCGTTCGGCCACCGGCTCCAGGGCCTTGGCCCAGCCTGGTTCGACGATTTCATGCAAGGGTCGTGGTGCCACGGCGTCACCCTACTGCCGTAACGGCGGGGTCGATCAACCGATGGCCGCGGCCCGCACGCAGAGCACGTCCGGCAGGTGCGAGGCGAGCAGTTGCCAGCTGTCGCCGTCGTCCGCCGACGCGTACACCTCGCCGTTGCGATTGCCGAAGTAGAGGCCCGCCGGATCGCAGTCGTCGCTCGCCATGGCGTCGCGCAGCACCGTGCCGTAATGGTCCTCCTGGGGCAGGCCGGCGCTGAGCGGCTCCCAGCTCTCGCCCGCGTCACAGGTGCGGTAGACGCGACACCGGTGGTCGGCCGGGACCCGGTCGCTGTCCGCGGTGATGGGGAAGACGTAGGCCGTGCCGCCGCGGTGCGGGTGGGCGACGGCCGCGAAGCCGAAGGTGGACGGCAGCCCCTCGCCGATGTCCGTCCAGTGCGCGCCCGCGTCGTCGCTGCGGTACACGCCCCAGTGGTTCTGCAGATAGAGGCGGTCCGGGTCGGCCGAGTCCCGGGCGACCTTGTGCACGCACTGGCCGAACTCGGGGTCCGGATCGGGCAGGAACACCGCGGAGACGCCGCTGTTCGACGGGGTCCAGCTCTCGCCCCCGTCCAGGGTGCGGAAGACGCCGGCGGTGGAGACCGCGACGGTCACCGCCCGCGGATCGCGGGCGTCCGTCAGGACGGTGTGCAGGCCCTCTCCGCCGCCGCCCGGCACCCACTTGGAACGGGTGGGGTGCTCCCACAGCGGGCGCACCAGCGAGAAGGACTCGCCGCGGTCCTCCGACCTGTACAGCGCGGCGGGCTCCGTGCCCGCGTACACCACGTCCGGTTCGGCGGCGGACGGGTGCAGCTGCCACACGCGCTCCAGCGAGGCCCCGGTGTCCTTGGGGAACTTCACGGCCGGCTTCGACGGCTCGGTCCAGCTCCGGCCGAGGTCGTCGGAGTGGAAGACGGAGGGGCCCCAGTGCGCGCTGTCACCGCCGACCAGAAGGCGCGGGGTGGGTCCGCGGGTGTCGATGGCGACGGAGTACACCGCCTGCGCGTTGAAGTACGGGCTGTCGTCGAACTCCCAGGCGCCACCTCGCCTGCGTCCGATGAAAAGGCCCTTGCGCGTGCCTACGGTCAGGATGATGTCGGCCATGCCGGCCACCTCCGGGACGTCGTTGTCTCAGGTACCGGCCAGTCTGCACCCCGGCACTGACAGTCACCCCCGGAGACGCGTCCGTGCAGGTCAGAGCCCGTGTCTCAGGCGCGGCGCGGGCCGTGCGCTCACGGCGCCGGCCGGCCCGGCGACAGCCGCGCCGCCACCTCTGCGATCGCTTTTGGCCCCACCCGGCAGCACCCGCCGATCAGCCGCGCCCCCGCCGCGCGCCACTCGTCCACCTGCCCGGCCGTGAAGGTGGCGGGGCCGCGCCAGGACCGGGCGGCGGCGTCCCAGGTCTCGCCGCTGTTCGGATAGACGACCACCGGCTTGCCTGTGATCCGTGCCGCGAGCGTCGCCGCGGGCCCGGCCTCCCGCGGGTCGCAGCAGTTCACGCCCACCGCGATCACCTCGTCGGCGTCGGCCGCGAGCGCGAAGGCCTCTCGCAGCGGCTGCCCGGCACGCGTGCGTCCGTCCGCGACGCCGTACGAGAGCCAGGCGGGCACCCCGAGCCCGCGGACCGCTCGCAGCAGCGCCCGGGCCTCGTCGGTGTCGGGGACCGTCTCCAGGGCGAGGACGTCGGGCCCGGCCTCGGCGAGGGTTTCCAGCCTCGGCCGGTGGAAGCGTGCCAGCGCGTCCACGGAGAGGCCGTACCGCCCCCGGTACTCCGAGCCGTCGGCGAGCATCGCCCCGTAGGGGCCGGCCGAGGCGGCCACCCACACCTCACGCCCGAGGCCGACGCCGGCGCGGCGGGCCGCCGCCACGCTCAGGTGCAGCAGTTCGCGGGTGCGTGCCGCGTCGATGCCGTGCCGCGCGAACCCCTCGTACGTCGCCTGGTAGCTCGCGGTGATCGCCACCTCGGCGCCCGCCTCGTAGTACGCGCGGTGGGCGGCCTCGACCGTCGCCGGCTCGTCGGCGAGGAGCCGGGCGGACCACAGGGCGTCGCTCAGGTCGTGCCCGGCGGCCTCCAGCTGGTTGGAGAGGCCGCCGTCGAGCACGAGCGGACGCAGGGCGAGGGCATCGGCGAGTCTCACACCGTCGACGCTAGCCGAGGCGCGGCGAGCGGGAAGTGGCAGGCCACCTCGTGTCCCGCGCCGTTCGGTGTGGTCACCCGGGGTTCGGTGGTGGCGCACACCTCCTGGGCGAAGGGGCAGCGGGTCCGGAAGCGGCAGCCCGACGGGGGCCGGGCCGCGGACGGCGTCTCGCCCTCCAGCGGGCTGCGTCCGGCTCCGGTCGCGGCGTCGGGGTCGGGGAGGTTGACCGTGTCGAGGAGCCCGCGCGTATAGGGGTGCAGGGGGTGCGCGTACACGCGCGCGGCAGGCCCCGACTCCACGAGCTTGCCCAGGTACATCACGCCGACGGTGTCCGCCAGGTGGCGTACGACGGCCAGGTCGTGCGAGATGAACAGGTACGTCAGGCCGCGCTCGCGCTGCAGTTCGCGCATGAGGTTGAGGATCTGCGCCTGCACGGACACGTCGAGCGCGGACACCGGCTCGTCGGCCACCACCAGGTCGGGCGAGAGCGTCAACGCCCGCGCCAGGCCCAGGCGTTGACGCTGCCCGCCGGAGAACTCGTGCGGGTAGCGGTGCACGGCGCCGCGCGGCAGACCGACGGCGTCGAGGAGACCGGCGACCAGTTCCTCCTGCTCGGCTCGGCCGCCGACACCCTGGATGACGAGGGGCTCGCGCAGGACCTCGCCGACCCGCATGCGCGGGTCCATCGCGGCGGTGGAGTCCTGGAACATCAGCTGGACGCGGCGCCGGTGCGCGCGCCGCTCGGACCGTGACATGCGTGCCGGGTCGGCGCCGTCGAAGCGCACCGTGCCCGCGGTGGGCTCCTCCAGGCCCGCGACGATCCGCCCGAGCGTCGTCTTGCCGCAGCCGGACTCGCCGACCATGCCGAACGTCTCGCCCCTGCGGATCGTCAGCGACACCCCGCCGACCGCGCTGACCGTGCCCCGGCCGCGCGAGAACACCCCGCCCTTGAGCGGGAACTCCTTGACCAGGCCGTCGAGTTCGAGGAGGGCGCCACCCGGCTCGTCGCGTGCGGGCACGGGCGCGGGTACCACCACGTCCTCCTCCGCCGCGGCCGCCACCGGCACCGGGTGGAAGCACGCGAACCGGTGCCCGGCGGGCTGCGTCCCGTCGTCCGTGAGCGGCGGTTCCTCGGTGCGGCACCGGTCGGTGGCGAAGGTGCAGCGCGGCGCGAAACGGCAGCCGGTGGGGTGCTGCGCGAGGTTCGGCGGAAGGCCCGGAATGGTGTGCAGCTCGGTGCCGCTGTCGGCCGCCCGCTCGGGCAGCGCGGCGAACAGCGCCTCGGTGTAGCGGTGGCGCGGGCGCGCGAAGAGGCCGCGTACGTCCGCCTCTTCGGCTACCTTGCCCGCGTACATCACCGCGACGCGGTCGACGCGGTTGGCGATGACGCCCAGGTCGTGGGTGACCAGGATCAACGCCATGCCCAGCCGGGACCGCAGGTCGTCGACGAGCTCCAGGATCTGGTGCTGCGTCGTCACGTCGAGGGCGGTGGTCGGCTCGTCGGCGATCAGCAGCTTCGGTTCGCAGACCAGCGCCATGGCGATCGCCACGCGCTGGCGCATGCCGCCGGACAGCTGGTGCGGGTAGGCCTTCATGCGCTCGGCGGGCTGCGCGAGACCGACCAGGCGCAGCATCTCCTGGGCGCGCGCCCAGGCCTCCTTCCTGCCGATGCCGGGACGGTGCAGGAGCAGCGGCTCCGCCACCTGGGCACCGATCGTCATCGTCGGATTGAGGGAGGTCAGCGGGTCCTGGAAGACCATGCCGATGGTGTTGCCGCGGACGTCCTGGAGGACGGGGGCGGGGGCGGCGGCGAGGTCCCGGCCGTCGAAGAGGACACGGCCCGCGGTGATCTCGCCGCCCGCGGGCAGCAGTCCGAGGACGCTGAGCGCGGTCATGGTCTTGCCGCAGCCGGACTCGCCGACGACACCGAGGGCCTCGCCAGGGGCCAGGGAGAGGGAGACGCCGTCGAGGGCGTGGACGGTGCGCCCGCGCGCCGAGATGTCGACGTGCAGGTCCTCGATGGAGAGCAGGGGCGCGGTCGGGGTAAGGCGGGGCGCCGCAGGCTGCCCGGGGCCGTCCGTGGGCTGGGGATCGGTCATCTTCTCGTCTCTCCTCTTACTTCCGCAGCCGCACTTCGAAGGCGTCCCGCAGCCCGTCGCCGATGAAGTTGAACGCGGCGACGACCAGCACGATCGCGATGCCCGGCGGGAAGATCAGCCACCAGTAGCCGTTCTGGGTGTAGGTGATGCCGGCCGACAGCATCGACCCCCAGTCGGCCGACGGCGGCGGGATGCTCAGGCCGAGGAAGGCCAGGTAGCTGACGTAGAGGATCGCGTCGGCGATCTGGAAGGTGCAGTTGACGATGACCGTGCCGATGGCGTTGGGCACGATGTGCTTGAAGACGGCGCGCGCACCGCCGCCGCCCATCATCCGCATGGCCTGGACGTACTCGCGGTCGCGCAGGGAGAGCGCCTCGCCGCGCACCAGGCGGGCGGGGGAGAGCCACGCCACCGCGGCGATGATCATGATCAGGACGCCCTTGCTCGGGGTGATGATCGCGGCCACCACGACGAGCAGGAACATCGCCGGGATCGCCAGCGCCGCGTCCGTGATCCGCATCATCGCGGCGTCGACCCAGCCGCCGAAGTATCCGGAGACCGCGCCGTAGACCGTTCCGAAGAGCGTCGCAAGCAGCCCTGCCGCCAGGCCGATCTCGAGTGAGGTCTGCCCCGCCACCATCAGCCGGCCGGTCATGTCGTAGCCGAGGTCGGTGGTGCCGAGCAGGTGGCCGGAGTCGCCCGGCGGGAGGTTCGCCTGCGAGAGGTCGGTGTGCACCTGCTCGGTGGAGTACAGGAGCGGACCGAGGTAGCTGAACGCCAGCAGCAGGAGCAGCACCACCACGCCCGTCAGGGCCAGTTTGTTGCCGGTGAAGACCTGGAGCGTGCGGCGGGCCAGTGAAGGCGTGGCCCGGGCGGCGTCCTCGTGGCCTGGCGCGGTGACAGGGGCGACCGTGGTACTCATGCCACGCTCCGTATCCGGGGGTCGAGGACGGCGTACAGGACGTCGGTGAGCAGCGAGCCGACGACGGTGGCGACACCGACGACGAGGGTCACGCCGAGCAGTACGGGGAAGTCGGAGCCCTGCGCCGCGTTCCAGAACAGCAGCCCCATGCCGGGGTAGTTGAACATCGACTCGACGACCAGGGCACCGCTGAAGAGGGTCGGCAGATAGAGGCCGAGGAGCGTGGCGAGGGGGATCAGCGCGTTGCGCAGCACGTGTCGGACCATGATGCGGCGGCTCGACTGGCCCTTGGCCATCGCCGTGCGGACGTATTCCTCGGTGAGGTTGTCGAGCACCGCCGAGCGCATGTAGCGGCTGAACATCGCGATGATGCCGAAGGCCATGGTGACCACCGGGAGGACGAGCCCGGTGAAGTCGCCCAGGAGTTCACCGATCGTCTCCCCCTGGGGGGCCTCGGCGGGGAAGACCGGCATCACCTGCGCGAACAGGATGATCATGATGAGTCCGAGGAAGAACACCGGTGTCGCGTAGAGCAGGAACGCGAGCCCGGTCAGCGCGTAGTCGGAGGCCTTGCCGCGCCGCACGGCCTGCAGAAGCCCCAGCGGCACCGCGATGACCACCGCGAGCACGGTGGAGACCACCGTGAGGAGCAGGGTCTTCGGCAGGCGCTGCTTCAGCAGGTCGAAGACGGGCGAGTTGAGCTTGAAGGACTCGCCCAGGTCACCGGTGAGCAGCCGCTTCAGATACATCGCGTACTGCATGGGCAGCGAACGGTCGTACCCCTGCTGGTGGTTGAAGTGCTCGATCTGCTGCGGCGTGCCCTTGGGGCCGAGGATCGCGCGCGCCGGGCCGCCGGGCAGCAGGTGCAGGAGCACGAAGACGATGACCGACACCAGGAAGAGGACGACGATCGCCTGGAGGAGGCGCTTGACCAGAAAGCCGGTGAAGCCGCTCACTTCTCGGCTCCCTTCTTCTTGACGTAGTACCAGTGCTGGGGAGCGAAGGTGACGGTCGGGTTCTGCGAGACGCCACGCAGGTCGTTGCGGATGACCGAGACCTGGTACGCCGGGTTCGGCATCCACATCACGGGGAGCTGCTCCGCGAGGTACTCGCCGTACGCGTGGACGGCCTTCATGTCGGGCGAGTACTGCACGGCCCGGATGAGGCGGTCGGCCCTCTCGTCGCTGTAGTTGCCGAAGTTGGCGGAGGCGCCCGTCGAGAAGAGCTGCTCCCCGCTGGGGTTGAGCGGGTAGTACCAGCTGCCGGCCGTCCCGAAGAACGACATGTCCCACGCGCAGCCCGGGTCCTTCGCCTTGCAGGGCACGGAGTTGCCGAGGACCGAGTTCAGCGGCTGCTGGCGGATGGCCAGTTCGATGCCGGCCTTGGAGAGCGACGACTTGAGTTCCTGCATCATGTTCGTCGTCTCGGTCGAGCCCGACTGGGAGAGCAGGGTCAGTTCGAGCGGGGCGTTCTTCCCGATGCCCTTGCCGCACCGGTTCTCGCCCGTGCCGGGACGCGCGCAGCGGGCCGTGCCGTCCTTCGTGCGCCAACCATGCTGCCGCAGCAGTGACTTGGCCTTGGCAACGGAGAACGGGTAGCGGTTCTTCTCCATCTTCCCGGAGAGGTACTGGCTCTTCGGCGTCACCGGTACGGGTCCGAGCGTCGGCGTGGCGCTGCCCTGCCAGATGACGTCGCTCATCGCCCGCTGGTCGACGAGGTGCTGCATGGCCCGGCGGATGTAGAGCTGGTCCATCAGCGGGCCGCCGTGGGTGGAGTTGAAGTTGTAGACGATGTACGTCGCCGCCCAGCCCTCCCACGGGTCGACCCGGTACCCCTTGCCCTCGAACTTCTCCTTCTGCGCCATCACCGAGGGCGGAATGTAGCCGTAGTCGACGCCGCCGGAGCGCAGCACGTTGTACTCGGAGTCGGCGGTCGTGAACGGTTTGAAGACCACCTTGTCCAGATGCGGGCGCTCGGACGCCGGGCCGGTGAACTTCTCGTTCGGCACGATGGTGACCTGACCGGTGTCCCGCCAACCCGCCAGCCTCCAGGGCCCGTTGACCGTCTTCCAGAGCGGGTCGGAGCCGTACGAGCCGAGACTCTTGGCGTGCTTCGTCAGGCGCGCGAAGACCGCCTTGGCGCCGGCGGGCGTGCGGTCCCAGTCGCCGACCCTCCCGCCGTCCGTCCTCGCGTCCCAGGCGTGCTGGGGGAGCGCCCGCAAGAGGGTCAGCTGGTTGGCCGTGAACCAGTCAGGGTTGTACGCGCGGGTCAGGTGCAGCCGCACCGTGTGGTCGTCGAGCGTCTCGAACCGCTTGACGTTGTCGGGCATCGTGCCGACCGAATAGTTGCCCCACTCCGCCTTGTTGGCCTTGACCAGGTGGAACCAGAACTCCAGGTCGCGGGCGGTGACCGGCTTCCCGTCGGACCACTCGACGCCCTTGCGCAGGGGCACGGTCACCGTCCTGTTGCCGTCGCCGTACCTCGGCTCCAGGCCCAGCGTGCTCGGCCCGTGCGTCGTCAGCTCGCCCTTCGCCTTGTCCTGCACGGCGTCGTACACCGGCATGAACAGCAGCGACTGGATGCCGTAGTTGTAGGAGGCGCCGTAGCCGGGCGCGCCGACCGGGAAGATCCAGTTGGGTGTCGCGGCCGGCGGCAGTGCCATCGTCGCCGTACCGCCCTCGACCGGAGTGCCGCCGGTGGGACCCATGTCGATGCGGCCGCCCTCGCGGGTACAGCCGGTGAGGACCGCCGCGAGGACGAGCACCGCGGCCGCCGCGGACCTGAATGAGCGCATGGCGATGGGCCTCCAAGGGGTACGTGGCCGGCCCGTGCCGGAGAACGACGGGGCGGCGCCCGAACGCTAGGCCGCACGCGAAAAACAAGTCAATAGCTTCATTCGGCGAGAAGCAGAAAAAGCGGCGAAGGCTGGTCAACTTGGTTCGAGGAGGCCTAGTGTTCGTGTCGTCATCGAAGGAACACGTCGAACGAACCCGTCGAAGCGACGCGCATCGCGGCACCTCGTGCCGGAGCAACAGGGACACCACTGGGGGCGCCATGACCGGAACACCACTCGGCGAGCCGGGCTCGGCGCAGCACATCGTGCACCTGGTCTCCTCGGGGGCGGCCACCTCACGGGCCGACCTCGTCCGCGAACTGGGCCTCGCCCCCTCGACGGTCTCGTTGCGCGTGCAGGAACTCGTCGACGCCGGACTGCTCTCCGAGTCCGGCGAGGGCGCCTCGCGCGGTGGCCGGCGACCGCGGCTGCTCCGCGTCGCCGCGCACGGCGGCGTCGCCCTCGCCGCCGACCTCGGCAGCCACCACGCGCGGCTCGGCGCGGTCGGACTCGGCGGCACCGTCACGGACGCCGTCGACCTGCCGCACGACATCACCGCGGGCCCCGAGTCCGCCGTCGACTGGCTCTGCGAACAGGCCGAGGGCCTCGTCGCCCGCCAGCGCGAACGGGGCGGTGACGTAAGGGCGTTCGGTGTCGCCTTCCCCGGCCCCGTGCAGCCGGGCACCGGCCGCGTCCTCAGCCCCTCCCGGATGCCGGGCTGGCACCGCTACCCGCTGCGCGACGTCCTGGCCGAGCGGCTCGGCATCCCCGTCACCGTCGACAACGACGCCACGATGATGGCCGTCGGCGAACACCGCGTCGCCCGCCCCGAACTGGAGCACCTCGTCGTCGTCAAGGCCGGACGCGGCATCGGCAGCGGAGTCATCTCCGCGGGCCGCCCGCACGACGGCGCCAACGGCAGCGCCGGCGACATCAGCCACGTGCGTGTCGACGCGGCGGGCGACCGCCCGTGCAGCTGCGGCAACATCGGCTGCCTGGAGACCGTCGCCAGCGGCGCCGCCCTCATCCGCGAACTCGCCGCCCAGGGCGTCCAGGTGGCCGACACCGCCGACCTGCTGCGGCTCGTCGCCGACGGCGACCCGCAGGCCACCACCCTCGTCCGTACCGCCGGACGGCACATCGGCACCGTCCTCTCCGTCGTCGTCAACTTCTTCAACCCGCAGGCCGTGGCACTCGGCGGGGTCCTCGCCACCGCCGAACCCCTGGTCGCCGCCGTGCGCGGCGTCCTCTACGAGCGCTGCCTGCCCCTCGCCACGGCCGACCTGGAGATCACCACGACCGTGACCGGCGTCGACGCGGGCCTCCTCGGCGCGGGCCTCACCGCACTCCGCCACCACCTGCCCACCTCCCCGGCGGCCCCGGCACCCCACGCCCCCGCACACCAGGAAGAGAGCGCACCCGCATGACCCACTCCGCAGGCCGCCGCCTGCGCATCGGCATCGGCGGCATCGGCATCGAGTCCTCCACGTTCTGCCCGCACCGCTCCACCGCGGACGACTTCCGCCAGACACGCGGCCGGGAACTCCTGGACCGCTACGCGTGGACGCAGGCCGGCTCCGACCTCGCCGGAACCGTCGCATGGGTGCCCCTGCTGCACGCCACCTCGCTGCCCGGCGGACCCGTGGAAGCGGAGTCGTACCTGATCCTGAAGGACGAACTCGTCACCCGCATCAGAGAAGCGGGCCCCCTCGACGGCCTCGTCCTCGACATCCACGGCGCGATGAGCGTCATCGGCCTCACCGACGCCGAGGCGGATCTGACCGAGGCGGTCCGCGCGGCACTCGACTCCGTCGGCACCCCGGACGGCACCGGCCGCCCGATGATCTCCGCCGCCATGGACCTGCACGGCAACGTCTCGCGCCGCTTCGCCGAACCGGTCGACCTGCTCACCGCCCACCGCCTCGCCCCGCACGAGGACGCCTGGGAGACCCGCGAACGTGCCGCCCGCAACCTCGTGCACTGCCTCCTCACCGGCACCAGACCGCACCGCGCCTGGGTCCAGATCCCCGTCCTCCTGCCCGGCGAGAAGACCAGCACCCGACTGGAGCCCGCCAAGTCCCTCTACGCCTCCCTCGCCGAAATCGAGGGGCTGCCCGGCATCCTCGACGCCGCGCTGTGGGTCGGCTACGCCTGGGCCGACGAGCCGCGCTGCAAGGCCGCCGTCGTCGTCACCGGCGACGACGCCGAACTCGCCGCCGCCGAGGCCCACAAGCTCGCCCGCCGCTACTGGGACGCGCGCCGCGACTTCGTCTTCGTCGGCCCGACCGGCACCGCCGAGGAGTGCGTCGCCCGGGCGGTGGCCTCACCCCAGCGCCCCTTCCTGATCAGCGACTCGGGCGACAACCCGACCGCGGGCGGCGCCGGCGACCTGGCGTACATGCTGGGCGAGCTCCTGGAGAACGACGCGATCCGCACGGGGAAGGTCACCGCCGTCCACCCCGGCATCACCGACCCGGCCGCCGTCGCACAGTGCTTCGCGGCGGGCGTGGGCGCGCAGGTGACGCTGAGCGTCGGAGGCAAGGTCGACACGCACCACGGCGGCCCGTACGAACTCAGCGGCACCGTGGTGGCGTTGCAGCGCGCCACCGACCAGAAGGACCGCGCGGAGGGCGGCGCCTACGACCGCGGCGTCGACATGGCCGCCGTGCGCACCGGCGGCCTCACCGTCATCCTCGTCGAACGCCGCAAGCCGTTCCACACCCTGGCCGACTTCATGGGCCCCGCCGACGGCGGTCTCGGCATCGACCCCCGCACGTACGACCTCGTCGTCGTGAAGATCGGCTATCTGGAGCCCGAACTCCACGACATGGCGGCCGACTGGCTGCTCGCCCTCACGCCGGGCGGCGTCGACCAGGACCTGCCGCGCCTCGGCCACCACCGGGTGGAGCGTCCGCTGTACCCGTTCGACGAGGACGCGTACGACGAGGGCGTGGGCCCCGACCTGACCCCGGCCGTGCTCGCGCCGCTCGCTCCGTGAGACGGGCATCCGCCGTCCACCATCAGCCGTGCACCATCGGTCGTCCGCAGCGTAGAGGAGTCCCCGTGAAGCGAGCCGCCGCCCTGTCCGCCCTGGTCTGTCTGCTGGCCGTCACCGCCGCCGCGCCCGCCGCGCCCGAAGCGGCCGGGCGACCGGACCGGCACCCCGGATCCCACGGTTCACACGGCCCCCGTGGGACCCTCCTGGACTCGATCCCGAAGAAGGGCGTACTGAAGGTCTGCACGACCGGCGACTACGCCCCGTTCACGAAGGTGGACCCCGCCACCGGCACCTACAGCGGCGTCGACGTCGACATGGCGCGGGATCTGGCGAAGAGCCTCGACGCCAGGCCGGCGTTCGTGGCCACCACGTGGGCCGCGCTGACCAAGGACGTCGCGGCCGGGCGCTGCGACGTCGGGGTCGGCGGCGTCTCCATCACGCTGCCGCGCGCCCGGCAGGTCTACTTCAGCGAGCCGACGCGCGAGGACGGCAAGACGCCCATCGTGCGCTGCGCGGACAAGGGGAAGTTCGGCGCGGGCGCGCTGACGGACATCGACAGGCCCGGCACGACCGTCGTCGTCAACCCGGGCGGGACGAACGAGCAGTTCGCCCGCGCGAACATCAAGCGGGCCACCATCAAGGTGCACCCGGAGAACACCACGATCTTCCGGGAGATCGTCGAGGGCCGGGCGGACGTGATGATGACGGACGCGAGCGAGACGCTCTACCAGACGAAGCTCCACCCCGAACTCTGCTCCCTCCACCCCGACAAGCCGTTCACCTTCTCGGAGAAGGCGTACGCGATGCCGCGCGGCGACGACCGGTTCAAGGCGTATGTCGACCAGTTCGTGCACCTCGCCACGCACGACGGCACCTACGCGAAGTACGAGGCGGAGTGGATGAAGTGAGCCGAGACGGCTGGGGTGTGCAGCACACCTTGACGGTACCGACGAAGGCGGCGGCGAGGGGCGCGGCGGATGACCTCGCCCGGCACGGCCACCGGCTCGTCGCCGCCCGCGAGTACCGCGTCGTGCCTTTCGAACTCGCGGCCTGGTACGGCAAGTCCGCCGGGGGAGAGGAGCTGGCGGGCTGGTGGCAGGTGTTCTCTCTCGCAGTGCACGTCATCGAGGACGACGGGGCGAGGGGAACGGAGACGGGTGCGGGACAGGACCCGGAAGCGGGCCCGGGGCCGTCCGCCGGGTTCGCGGCTCGGCTGCCCCTCCTGAGGCCCTACCTGAACGAACAGGCACGGCTGGTCGCCGGCATCGCCCGCTCGCACGGCGGGTTCGGCGACGGGTGCGCGGAAGGGCACGAGGAGACGTTGACGACGCTGTTCGACCGGGCGGGGCTGCTCCACGAGAACGCCGGGGCGGTCCTGACCGTGGCGGAGCCGCGCCCCACGCCACCGGAGCGGCAGGGGGCGCGCACGCCATGGACCTTCCCCGAGCCGCCCGACCCGGCCCGCGTCTGTGCCTCGGTGGTGGCCGTGGCGGAACGGATGTACGGAGGCGGGGACCGGGGAGACGCGCACGCCCCCGAAGACTCCTCCCGCCCGGAGCCTCCCGAGGCGGTGGCGTGGCTCCTGGACGAGGACTTCGCGTTCGGGGAACCGTACGAGACCGAGGGCGACTTCCTCGCCGAACTCGGCGACGCCGTGGCCCATCAGGGGACCTGCACGGCCGGGACGGCGGCCGCGGTGCCGTTCCTCGCGGCGGTCGCGGCGGAACCAACGGTGCCGGTGCGGGCGAGGGTGGCGGTCCTGCTCGACCTGCTGCGGCACTCCACCTCGGGCGCGCGGGACGATGTGGCGCTGGCCGACCGGAACGTGGCGCTGGGGCGCGTCTCCGCCGAGACCGAGGCGGAGCGCACTGTCCGGCACGCCGTGGCCGACACCGTGCCGCGCCTCCTGACGGGGTGGGCCGGGGCGGCCGACGCGGAACGCTTCGTACTCGCGGCGCTTGCCGGGGCGCACCGGAGCAGGGTGGGTCCCGCAGCGACGGCCCCGGTCCGCCTGTGCGACCTGCGGGCCGACGACGGCACGGAACGCGCGGGGGCCGTGGCGCTGATCGACGCCCTGCTTCGCGACACGGAGACCGAGGCCGTCGCGGTGGTACGAGAGTTGGCCGCCGCGGGCCACGGCGACGTCGCGGCCCGGTACGCCGGGTCACGCGCCCGGCCCGGGGACTTGGGGGTCGCGGCCCTGTCGGACCTCGTCACGCGGGATGTGGGCCGTGACGTGTGGGCCTGAGGAGTCCGGGAGGGGGCGGGCCGGAGTCCAGCGGGACCCCGTACCGCGCAGGGGCGTTCAGGTCGGTTGAGCGGGTACCCGGCGTCCATGACTGATCTCAGCGAGGGACATCTGGCCGCCAGTACCCCCGGGGGCGGACTCGCGCCGTTCCTGGTCGGTCTCGGGATCGCGGCCCTGCTGGTCTGGGCCGTGTGGTTCGGGATCCGGGTCCGGGGCAGGGAGCAGCGGCCGCCGAAGCCGCACGAGCAGCCGAGGCTGCCGTCCGACGGCCCCGTCGGACCCCAGTCCGAGCACCGCGAACCCGACGAAATACCCAAGGACGGCGGCCGGTTGACGCCGCACCAGGTCAAGGGCGCGGGCAACGCCTCGTCCCGCCCGAGCGACGACCAGCGGCGCAGGCGCTGGATCCCGGGGCGCAGCGGCTCCTTCGGGAGCGGCGGCAAGTGAGGCCCGCGGGCCGCGCCAGGAGCAAGTGGCCGGAAACCGCGCGCCGTTTGGGCGGTCCGGTGCGGGGGATCCGGTCCGTATGACTGTCAAAAAGCACACCGTGCTCGTACTGGACTGCTCGGAGCCGGAGCGGCTCGCCGAGTTCTACGCCGGACTCCTCGGCGCCGAGGTCCAGCTGAGCAAGGACCCCGACTATGTCGAGGTCACGAATGACAATGGTGTCTGCCTGGCCGTGCACAGGGAGCGCGACTACATACCGCCGAGCTGGCCCCGCCCCGAGGACTCGCAGCAGGCTCACCTGAGGATCATGGTGCCACGCCACGACATGGACGAGGCGGAGCGCGAGGCGATCGGCCTCGGCGCGCGCCCCGTGGACACGAAGGACAACAGCGGGCCCCGTGACACCCGCACCTACTCCGATCCCGCGGGCCACTCCTTCACCCTGGCGGCCATCCCCGAGTGAGACCGGCACCTCCGGTGACCGCGGCGGGGTGAACGGTCTCGCCGGGGCCGCCGCCGGTGCGGGACGCGCCAAGCGCCGCCGCAGACGCGCAAGTTGATGCCCAACACATCACTCTCTGTGGCATCCTTGCCGTCCGCATACACGCTCGCGCGGGGGAGGGGTGGCACATGGCGGCGCGGTCGAAGCCCGTCCCCGAAAGCTCCGAAGGACCTGACGGGCCTGACGGGCCTGACCGGCCCGGCGGGTCCGAAGCCGGTCCCGCCACTGGCCCCGCCGCAGGCCCCCGCGCCCCCGCTGCCTCCGCCGACCCCGACACCCACAGCAGGCGCTACTTCGCGGTGCTGTTCACCGTGCACCTCGTCCTGATGACGATCCTCATCGGCATCGCCGTCCTCGGCGACTCGACGACCGCGCTGACGGTCGCGGGCGGCGGCTTCATCGCGTACGTCTCCGCCATGACGCTCTACGCGCGTCGGGACGAGCGGCAGGAAGTCACCCAGCATCTGCTGGCCTTTCTCGCGGCGTTCGTCGCCGCGGCCGTCGTCGGGGGCATCGTCTGGTGGGTTCTCACGGCCCGGCCCGACGACGTCACCGGCGACACCAGCCTGATGGGCGGCAGGCTCGGCCGGGGAGAGACGGCACGGCTTCTCGTGAAGAAAAGCCCGGGCGGCAACGGCGAGTTGAAGGTGTCGTTCACGGCGCAGGACAGTGTGGCCGGCGCATCCCCGTGCCTGCGCCTGGGCAAGCTGAGGTTCCAGGGGGAGGACGTCGAGGCCGGGGCGCCCGTCGACCTGGCCGAGTCGTTCAGCACGACCCTCACGCTCGACGACCCCGGCCCCGAGGTGTCCGTCGGTATCCGGCTCGTCGGCACCGCGGACTGCCGGGTCGAGCTCACGCTGGAGAAGGCGGAGTTCCGCCGGTAGCCCAAGGAGAGTGTTCGAGTGCCCAAGTCCGGCAGAGTGCCGTCGCCCCGTACGGCGCCGTCGCCTCGTACAGCGCCGTCGTCCCGCAGAGTGCCCCGTCCGCACCTCGCCCTCGTGGGCCTGCTCGTCCTCATGCTGCTGGCCGCCTGCAGCGGCGGCGGGTCCGGTGGCGGGTCCGGCGACTCCTCGCCCTCACGAACCGACCGCTCCGGCGGGAACAGCCTGCCCTCCCTGTTCGACAAGCGGACCCTCAACATCGCGGTGAAGAAGGGGCAGCCCGGCTTCAGCACGCGCAGCGAGGAAGAGGACGACTTCGCCGGATTCGAGGCGCAGTTGGTGCAGTTCCTCGGCAACGACCTCCACTTCAAGGCGGCGGACTGGGACGTCCAGTCGCGCAACCGCGAGAAGGTGCTGCGGGAGGGCAGCATGGACCTGGTGGTGGCCACGTACTCCATCACCGCGCCCCGCGACAAGAAGGTCGACTTCACCGCCCCCTATCTCAAGACGTATCAGGGGGTGCTCGTCCGTGAGGACGAGAAGCGGATCCAGAGGCTGGCGGACGTCGACGGCAAGCGGGTCTGCAGCGTGCGCGGATCGACCGGAGATCCCGAGAGCGAGGAGGACGACGAGGCGAAGAAGACGGTGCGCGCCGCGCTCGGCCCCAACGTGTCGGCCGAGTTCCGCAACAGCTACAAGACCTGCGTCAGGGAACTCGTCCGGGGAAACTTCGACGCCGTCTGGACCGACAAGATCATCCTTGAGGGCTTCGCCCAGGACCCGCGGTACGACGACAAGGTCAAGGTCGTGCGGAACATCACCGTCAAGAAGCTGCAGTTCTACGGGATCGGCCTGCGCGAGGGCCACGAGGCGGACTGCCGCAAGCTGAACGGCGCGCTCAAGCGCTTCCTCGACACCCAGTGGGTGCTCGCCTTCCGGGCGCACTTCCCGAGCATCACGGAGCGGGTGGCCGGTTACGAGCAGCAGTACAAGCCCACCGACGACGAGTTCGAGGCGCTCGCCGAGACGTCGTGCGGGCGCGGCTGAGGCGTGGGGATCACGGATCCGTCCAGCGGCACAGCAGCCGCACGGACCCGATCAGGGTGAGGGACCACAGGCAGACGAAGGCCCAGATCACGGCGGGGGCGGAGGTGCGGATCCCGATCACGAGGAGGGCGCCGCACAGGGTCGCGAGGAACGCCACCGTGAGCGGTCGGGGCGTGTACGTCAGCACGGTCCTTACGCGCCGTTTGAGGCGCAGGAGGCGCCAGCGCGCCTGGAGGGAGCGGTCGTCGCGGAGGGTCGCCTCCAACGCGTCGAGGATGCGCTGCTCGTGCTCCGGAAGCCGTCCCGTCGACATCGCCGTCCCTCCCGCGCCAGTGGGGATCCCGCCCGTGCCGGACGGGATCCGTCCCCCGTGTGCCCCGGCCGCCCGCGCCTAACCGGATGGGGGCGCGGTACGGCCGGGGCCCGGGCCGGCGGGTGACGTCACGCCCCTCAGCGCTTGGCCAGGGTGCGGTCGAGGAGGGGCAGGAGACGGTCCCAGTGGCGTTGCAGCGCGGTGGGGCTGAAGGCGTCCGTGTCGGACATGGTGAAGCCGTGCACGGCGCCGGGGTAGACCTCGGTGGTGTAGTCGACGCCCGCGGCGTCCAGGGCCCGGTTGAGCCGGCCGAGGTCCTCAGGCGACAGGTCGTGCTCGGCGAGGCCGAGATGGACCTCCGCGGTGAGGTCGGCGAGGCCGTGGTGCGGACTGTCGGAGCCGTCGGTGACGATGAACCCGGGGTGGAATCCGGCGAGGGCGGCGACCCGCCCGGGGTGGGCCGTCGCGGTGCGCATCGCCAGCGCGGCGCCCAGGCAGTAGCCGACCGCGCCGACCGGCCCCTCGCCGACCTCGGGCTGCCCGGTGAGGAAGTCGAGGTAGGCCTCGGCGTCCCGCAGGACGCGCTCGGTGGTGTGCGCCTCGACCAGCGGCATCGCCTCGGCGAAGACCCGGGGCCGGTCCTCTTCCCCGATGTGCTCGGGGAGTTCGATCACGGGGGCCGGACCCTCGCGGTAGTAGAGGTTGGGCACGAGCACGTAGTACCCGTGCCCGGCCAGTTCGCGGGCCTTCCGGCGCAGTTCGGGCCGAAGGCCGAAGGCGTCCGGGTACAGCAGCACCCCGGGGTGGCGCTCACCGCTGTCGGGGAAGGCGGCGAAGGCATCGGCCCGGCCGTCCGGGGTGGGTATGTGCAGGGTCTTGGCGGGGATGGTGATTCTTCCTTCCTTGGCTGTCCGTGCTCGCCGCTCGGCGCTCCTCAGACGGAACGGTGGTACTGGTCCGGCACGTGGACGTCGCCGCCGAGCTCACGTCCCGCGCGCCGCGCCCACGAGGGGTCGCGCAGGAGTTCGCGTCCCAGGAGTACCGCGTCGGCCTCGCCGTTGGCCAGGATCTTCTCGGCCTGCTCCACCTCAGTGATCAGGCCGACCGCGGCGACCGGCAGCTCCGTCTCCGCCTTCACCCGGGCCGCGAACGGGACCTGGTAGCCGGGGCCGACGGGGATGCGGACGCCTGCGGCGTTGCCGCCGGTGGAGACGTCGAGCAGGTCGATGCCGTGCTCCTTGAGCTCGGCGGCGAAACGGACCGTGTCGTCCGGCGTCCAGCCGGCCTCATCCAGCCAGTCCGTCGCGGAGATGCGGAAGAACAGCGGCTTGTCCTCGGGCCACACGGCCCGTACCGCGTCGACCACTTCGAGGGCGAAGCGCGTGCGGTTCTCGTACGACCCGCCGTACGCGTCGGTGCGCTTGTTGCTGTGCGGGGAGAGGAACTCGCCGATCAGGTAGCCGTGGGCGCCGTGGAGCTCGGCGATCTCGAAACCGGCGTCCAGCGCGCGGCGCGCGGCGTCGACGAACTGCCCCACGATCGCGCGGATCTCGTCGACGGTGAGCTCGGTGGGCACGGGGTGCCCCTCGTCGAAGGGGACCGGGCTCGGGGCGACGGGCTGCCAGCCGTGCTCGTCCGCGCCCACCGGCGCGCCGCCCTTCCAGGGGCGCTCGGTCGACGCCTTGCGCCCGGCGTGGGCGAGCTGGATCGCCGGCACCGTGCCCTGGCCCTTCAGGAAGTCCGTGATGCGCCGGAACGCGCTGACCTGGGTGTCGTTCCAGATGCCCAGGTCGTACGGGCTGATGCGGCCCTCGGCGCTGACGGCGGTGGCCTCGACGATGATCAGGCCCGTGCCGCCGGTGGCGCGCGCCGCGTAGTGCGCGAAGTGCCAGTCCTGCGGCACGCCCGCCTCGGCCCCCTCCGGCGCCGCCGAGTACTGGCACATCGGGGGCATCCAGATACGGTTCGGGATCGTCAGCGATCGCAGGGTGTACGGCTCGAACAGCGCGCTCACGGCGGGCTCCATTCGTTCACGGCGGGTGTCCTGCTCGTACGATAAACCTCGTAGTACGGCGTCTGTCAAACTACGAAGGGTCTCGTACAATGAAGCCCGGTGAACGATCCGGAGAACGACTCGGGCGCACAGGACGAAGTGGAGCCGCCATGACCACCGCAGCCACGACCGGCAGCGCGAGCAGCAGGACGCTCGCCCATCCCGGACCCGACGACATCCGGCTCGAAGGCGTGCTGCACGCCTTCGCCGACCCGATGCGGATGCGGGTGGTGCGGGAACTGGCCCGGGAGGAGGGCGCCGACGGGCTCTCCTGCTCGTACTTCGACCTGCCCGTCACCAAGTCCACGTGCACGCACCACTTCCGGGTGCTCCGCGAGAGCGGCGTCATCCGGCAGATCTACCGGGGCACCGCCAAGCTGAACGTGCTCCGCCGCGAGGACCTGGACGCGCTCTTCCCCGGCCTCCTCGACAGCGTCCTCGCCGCGGCCGCCCGCCAGGCCGCCCGCCTCGCCGACCAGGCCTGACACGGGGCCGAAGACCGGCAGACCCGGCCGTCCGGCCCTATCCGGATCCGGACGCCTCCCGCGCGGCCGCCGCCGCCCGCAGCCCCTCCCAGTCCGGGATCTTCACCACGCCCCGCCCCAGCGAGCGGCCCAGCTCCGCCTCCGCGCGCTCGATCGCCTGCCAGCCCGTCCACTCCACCGGCCGCAGACCCGCCGCCCGCAGCCCGGTCAAGGGGTCCTGCGTGAGTTCCTTCCTCCGTTCCAGGGCGGGGGCGTCGTCCAGCAGGGACAGCACCGTCTCCTTGGAGCAGGGGCGGTTGGTGCCGATGACGCCGGTCGGGCCGCGCTTGATCCAGCCGGCCACGTACTCGCCGGGGGACGGCACCCCGTCCCGCAGCACCCGCCCCGCCGCGTGCGGCACCGTGCCCCGCTCCGCGTCGAACGGCAGCCCCTCCATCGGCACCCCGCGGTAGCCCACCGAGCGGAGCACCAGCTGGGCCGGGATGTCCTCGTACTGCCCCGACCCTGTCACCCCGCCCCGGCCGTCCGGCAGCGTGCGCTCGAACCGGGCCACGGCGACGCGGCCCCGCGCGCCCGCCGTCAACGCGACGGGCCGCAGGAAGAAGCGCAGCTTGATCTGCCGGGCCAGTCCCCGCACCGGACGGTCGGCCCAGCCGCGCAGCACCTCGATGTTGCGGCGGCTCGCGGCGGACAGCCCCGACGGGTCGGCATACGCGGGGTCCAGCGCCAACTCCGCCGGATCCACCACGACTTCGGTGTCCGGGAGGGCGCCGAGCTCGCGCAGCTCCTTGGTGGTGAACCGCGCCTGCGAGGGGCCGCGCCGGCCCACCATGGACACCTCGCGCACCCGGCTGTCCGCGAGCACGCCGAGCGCCGCGTCCGGCATGTCCGTCGGGAGCAGGTCGCTCGCGCCCCGGACCAGCATGCGGGCGACGTCCACCGCGACGTTGCCGACGCCGATGACGACGGCGGACTCCACGCCCCCGATGAACGCGCCCCGCGCGTCCGCCTCCGTCAGCGCGTCCGGATGGGCGCTGTACCAGGAGACGAACTCCGTCGCCGAATGGCTGCCCGGCAGTTCCTCGCCCGGCACCCCGAGCTTCCGGTCGGCGGCGGCGCCGACGCAGTAGACCACCGCGTGGTAGAGGTCGAGGAGCCGGGCCGGGGGCAGCCCGCCGGGACCGATCTCGACGGAGCCGAGGAAGCGGACGCGCTCGTGTTCGAGGACCGTGCGCAGGTTGTTCTGGAGGGACTTGATCTTCTCGTGGTCCGGCGCGACCCCGTAGCGGACCAGGCCGTACGGACAGGGGAGCCGGTCGAGCACGTCGACCCGCACATCCGGGACCCGGTCCTGCTGGACGAGTGACTGTGCGGCGTACACCCCGCTGGGACCCGAACCGACGACGGCGACCTGCAGCACGGTGGTGCTCCTTCCACGAGGCGACCTCGGGACGGTCTCAGGATCGCACCAGGGGGCGCGCATGTCAGGGGTGTCGCGAGGGCGGGGTGCCGCGGGGCCGGGCGCCGTGGGGTGGCTGCGCTGTCAGGGTGGCCCTGACCCCGGCTGCCCGATGTCTCCGTGCGTGCCGCGAGCGGACGGGCACGGCGGCGTGGATAGCGTGCGCCTGTGCGGAACAGATCATTTGCTGATGTTTCTGATCACTATCGTCCGGATGTCTCCGTACCGGGGTGGCCGGGCGCACCGGAGTGGCCTGCCGCACCGGGAACACCGGCCGGGGCGGTCTGGTCGCAGGTGCCGGGGCACGGCTCGACGGCGGCGCACCGCGACGTCGGCCCGGGGGAGGGCACGCGGGAGGGCCTGCGCCCCTCCTCGTTCCGCGTCCGGCTGACCTTCGGCGACGGGGCCGACGTCGACGTGCTCGCCGTGGTGTCGCACGGCCGGATCGCCGTGGAGGACCTGCACGCGCGGCCGCCGCTCTCCCCGGACGACTTCGCGGCGCTCGTCGACTGGATCGAACGTCCGTTGGCGGACGACCTCCCGCGCCCCCCTCCGGACGTACCGCCGGAGCCGTCCGGACACCCCACAGCCCCCACGTCGCCCACCCCTCACCGGGCGCGGCCCTCCTGGCGGCGCGGTGGCGCCGGACGCCGGATCGTGGCCGACGCCTACCGCGCCGCGCAGAGCGAGGCCCGCGACCCGGTGCTGGCCGTCATGTGCGCGACCGGGCACAGCCGCCGCAAGGCGCTCAGACTGATCGCCGGGGCGCGCGACGCGGGTCTCCTGGCACCCAGGCACAACCGTCGCGGCCGCGCCCCGGAGCGCCTCGGCCCCCGGTAGGACGGGACCGGCCCGGAATCCCCGGGACCGGGCTCCCGTCAGTCCATCTCCCGCATCCGGCCGATCTCGCTCGACTGCTGTGCCACGACGTCGTTCGCCATCTCCTCGACCTGGATGTTGTTGCCCTTGGCGAGCACGTCCGCGGCCATCGTCACCGCCCCGCTGTGGTGCGTGATCATCAGCTTCAGGAAAAGCTCGTCGAACGCCTTCCCCCGCGCGGCGCGCAACTGCCTCAGCTGGGCCTCGCTCGCCATGCCGGGCATCGCCCGGTGATCGTGTCCGCCGGGCCCCGCGTGATCGCGCGGGCCGCCGTGGCTCTTCAACCACCCCTTCATGGCGCCGATCTCGGGCCGCTGCGCGGCGCCGATGCGCGACGCGAGCCGCTTGACGCGGCTCGATCCGGCCCGTGCGGGGGCCAGTTCGGTCATCCGCAGCGCCTGGCCGTGGTGGACGATCATCATCTGCGTATAGGTGAAGTCGGCCGCGTTGGGGGAGTCGTCCTCGGCTCTCTGCTCCGCCGCGTCCCGTGCGGACAGCGTCTCCGCCGCCTCGCCCGGCCTGCCCGGCGCGATCACCGAGGGGCCGGACGACGCCCGGCCCCCGGCACCCGCCTTGCCGCCGCCGTCCGTGCCGGAGTCACACCCCCCGAGGACGAGAACGGCTGCCACCATGAACGCGCTGACTGCGGACGTACGGGAGTGGAGCACATGACCTCCTGTGACGCGCGGGCGAGTCGGGGCCGTACCGTCACGCGATGGCGCGGTGACGACCGGAAACTCTCGGTACGAGTCCGGGGCCCTCTGTTGATCTGTGCATGATGAGCACGATACTGCGGGTGTTCCGTGAACCGTTCAACTGCGAACGGTGACAAGGGAGGACGCAGTGACCCTGTCGAACAATCCCCGAACTCGGCGCAGACGTCTGGCAGTCGGCGCGGCGGCGGCCGGACTGCTGGCCGCGCTGCTCACCGCCGCCCCCGCGGGAGCGGTCCCCGACCCCGGCGACTCTCCCGCCGCACCGAAGAGCGTCTCCAAGAGCGACGTCGACGAGACGAGGAAGGCCATCGGGCGCGGGGAGATACCCGCGCCCGACGAGATCGTCCACTCGCCCAACATCGAGCACCTGGCCAACATCCCCAAGGACGCGCTGCCCGGCCTCAACACCGACATCGCCTTCCAGGGCAAGTACGCCTTCGCGGGCAACTACGACGGCTTCCGCATCTACGACATCAGCGACCCGAAGGCCCCGAGGACGGTCGCGCAGGTGCTGTGCCCGGGCGCGCAGAACGACATCTCCGTCTCCGGGAACCTGCTCTTCCTGTCCACCGACTCGTCGCGCAGCGACGACTCCTGCGCCAGCACCACGCAGCCCGCCACGGAGAAGTCGTCGTGGGAGGGGATGAAGGTCTTCGACATCAGCGACAAGTCGAACCCCAGATACGTCTCGGCCGTGGAGACCGCCTGCGGCTCCCACACCCACACGCTGGTGCCGGAGCGCAGGAACGTCTACGTGTACGTCTCCTCGTACTCCCCGAACGCGGCGTACCCCGACTGCAAGCCGCCGCACGACGGCATCTCCATCATCAAGGTGCCGCGCAAGGCCCCGCAGAAGGCCGCGGTCGTGAACTTCCCCGTCCTCTTCCCCGGTGAGGGACCCGACGGCGGCGGGAACCCGGGCGGCCCCACCAACCCGGGCGTCTCCAAGACCACCGGCTGCCACGACATCACGGTGCTGCCCTCCGAGGATCTCGCGGCGGGCGCCTGCATGGGCGACGGCATCCTCTTCTCCGTCAAGGACCCGGAGCACCCGAGGATCATCGACCAGGTCCAGGACAACACCAACTTCTCGTTCTGGCACTCGGCGACGTTCAACCAGAAGGCCGACAAGGTGGTGTTCACCGACGAGCTCGGCAGCGGCTCCGCCGCCACCTGCAACGAGGCCACAGGACCCCATCGCGGCGCCAACGGCATCTACGGGATCAAGGGCAAGGGCGACAAGCGCAAACTGGTCTTCAAGAGCTACTTCAAGATCCCGCGCCACCAGGCCGACACCGAGAACTGCGTGGCGCACAACGGCTCGTTGATCCCCGTCAAGGGCAAGGACCTGATGGTGCAGGCCTGGTACCAGGGCGGTGTCTCCGTCTGGGACTTCACCGACTCCGAACACCCCGAGGAGATCGGCTACTTCGAGCGGGGCCCGGTCACCACCGACAGGATCACCACGGCGGGCGCGTGGTCGGCGTACTACTACAACGGCCGCATCTACTCGAACGACATCGCCAAGGGCCTCGACGTCCTGAAGATCAACGACAAGCGGACCGACCCCGCACACCGGGTCCGCCTGCGCGAACTCAACGTCCAGACGCAGCCCGACTACTTCGACTGACCCGGCCGCACCGGGGAAAGCGGGCGCACCGGCCCGCTCAGAGGGGTACCGGGGCCGCCGCCCAGCGGGGTCCCGTGGCCGTTCACCACGGTCCCGTCGGGCGGTGTGCCGTCCGGCGGGACGCCGAGCTCCCAGCCGAGCCCGTACCGCTGGAACAGTTCGGCCCGCAGCGTCACCAGCGGCATCGGCGCCCCCGGGATGAGCAGGGCGAACACCGCGCCCATGAGCAGCGCCCGCAGCAGCGGATAGTCCCGGTCGACGTCCGGGGAGCCGTACCGCACCATGGTGTCGCGCAGCAGCTCCGCGAGACGCCGCTGCTCGGGGCATTGCACGAAGCCCTCCGCCTGCAGGATGCCCGCCATGTGCGTGCGCATGAGCAACGGCTCGTCGACCGCCAGGCTCAGGATCGCGTCGATGGCCCGCGCCATCCGCTCCCGGCCGTCGTCGGTGCGCGGCTCCCGCTCGAGCCCCGCCTCCAGCGTGCGGTGCATGAGCCGGTGCACGGCGGACTGCAGCAACTGGCGCTTGCCGGGGAAGTAATACGAGACGAGACCGCGGGCGGCGCCGGCGCGGTCCGCGATGTGGCCGAGCGTGGTGGCCTCGTAGCCGCGCTCGCCGACCAGTTCCACGGTCGCCTGCAGCAGACGCTCCCGGGAACGTCTGCGCAATTCTTCATTGACCGATGGGCTACGCGGGGACATTCTGTAACTCCTGCGTTGACTGGCTCCGAGCCAATATACTCAGTACGTCCCGGGGCGGCGTCTCCAGTGAGATGCCGCGCGGGTCGAAGAGGCCTGGGGCAGGCAGCACCGCGGGGGAGTGTTGCCTGCCCACAGGCGCGTCCACGCAGGTCGCGGATCCCCCCTGCCCGCTCTCTCCTCGCCGATCCGGCCCGGTCTCCTTACAGTGGGCCTGGGGGCCGAGGAGGCGTACCGACATGGACCAGCAGGAGATCCTGTCCCGCATCACCGCCATGGTCGAGGACGAGAAGAAACTGCGTGACTCCCTCGCCGCCGGCGAGATCGACCCGCCCACGGAGCGCGAACGGCTCGCCGCCCTGGAGCGCGAGCTCGACCAGTGCTGGGACCTGTTGCGGCAGCGCCGCGCCCGCACGGAGTTCGGCGAGGACCCCGACGGCGCGCAGGTGAGGCCGGCCGGCCAGGTCGAGGGGTACCAGTCATGACGGGTACGTCCTCGTACCGGCAGCCCCACCGGACCCGCTGACTCCACCGGCTCCACCGGCTCCCCTGTGCCCGCCGGGCCGAAGCGCTGCTCCCTCACGGTCGCCGCCCCCCTCACCCGACGAGGTCGAGGACGCGGCGCAGGGCGGACGGGCGCCGGTCGACCGGCAGATGGTCGACGAAGTGCACCCCGCATCCCAGACCGGCCGCCCCCGCGTCGGCCCGGCGGTCGTCGCCGACCATCAGGGCGTCCCGCGGGTCGACCCCCAGCGCGTCGCAGGCCGACGCGAAGAGCCGCGGGTCGGGTTTCTGGATGCCGTGTTCGTACGAGAGGACGTAGGCGTCGACGTACCGGTCGAGGCCGTGGGCGCGGAAGACGGGCCGCAGGTCCCAGCCGATGTTGCTGACCACCGCGACGCCGATGCCCCGCTCGCGCAGCCCGGCGAGCACCTCGGCGGCGTCGGCGTACGGCTGCCAGGCCCGCGGGGCCATGTGGCGTGCGTACAACGCCTCGTACAGGCGCGGGTCGGGCAGCTGCACCTGCCGCGCCAGGCCGGTGAACGCGGCCCGGTGCCGCTCGGCGCTCCGGTCGCGGACGGCCCACGCCGCAGCGAGGTGCCCCGGCACCGTGGCGGGGTGCGGGCCGCCGGGCAGCGCGCCCGCCCGCTCCAGCGCCGCGGCGACCCGCGCCGACTCCGCTTCTGGCAGCGGCACGTCGAGTTCGGCGAGGACGGCCCGCAGCCAGACCTCGGCCGGCTCGATCCGGAACAGCGTCCCGGAGAAGTCGAAGAGCACGCCCTTGATCGTCATGTTCTGATCCCCATGTCCTGTCCCTCCCCATCTGTGGGCAGGCTGTCCCACCCCCGGCCGACGGCCGGTCAGGTGTCGTCCGTGGCGCGCCTGCCGGGGCCGTACGTGTACGTCGCGACGGCCGACGCCACCGTCAGGGCGCCGAGCAGCCAACCGCCCAGCACGTCCGACGGCCAGTGCACCCCCAGCCAGATCCGGGTCAGCCCGACCCCGGCCACCGAGACCACGGCGAGGACCAGGCAGGTGCGCCACAGGAGAGGGCCGGCCCCGTACGTGCGCAGCAGCCACAGCAGCAGACCGCAGACGATCGTCGCCGTCATCGCGTGCCCCGAGGGGAACGCCGCGAAGTGCGCGGTGGCCACCGGGTCGGGCCACGACGGACGGGGCCGGTCGAGCGCCGCCTTGAGGCCCTGCTGCACCACCGAGCCGACCACACAGGCGCCGGTGAGCCAGAGCGCGAGCCACCACGCGCCGCGCGTCGCCAGCCCGATCACCACCACCGCGCAGAGCGCGCGCATCGTCCAGGGGTCCCACGCCCAGTCGCTGAGGATCCGGATGACCCGGGTGAGGGTGGGGTCTTCCACCGCCCAGCGGTGCGTGGTGCGCGCGATGTCGCCGTCGAGCGAGAGCAGCGGATGCCATTCCGCTCCGACCAGGAGGAGCAGGACGAGCGAGGGCACGCAGAGGGCCGCCGCGGTGAGCGCGGCCCGGGAGCGGGGCGGTCGGGTCGGGGAGTCGGTGGGCGCGGAGTACATACAGTGATCCTCGCCGACGGAGCGGGGGTGCGGCCATCTCGTGGCCGGGCGTGGCGCGAACCCGGGCCGGACGGTGGCGCACCGGCCGGGTCTAGCCGAGCGCGCGCAGGCCCGGCACGAAGGTGACGAGGACGGGGATGACCGGCACGAGCGCCGCCGTCGCGGTCAGGCGGAGCCGGCGGCCCGCGGTGAGGCGGGGGCGGGCCGAGAGCAGCCGGTGCACCCGCTGGGGGACGTGCGCCTGCTGGGCCGGGCAGGGGCCGAACACACCGCGGTCCTCGTTGAGTTCGATCAGGGCGAGGGCGATCGTCAGGCGGCCGAAGCGGCGCGAGGCCACATCGTCGGCGGCCAGCTCCACCAGCCGGTGCATCTCGTCGCGGAACGCGGCGAACACCCGTACCTGCGGAAAGCCGATGGCCAGCGCGCCCGAGCAGTGCAGCAGCCAGTCGTGTCTGGCCTGGGCGTGACCCTGCTCGTGCGCGAGGACCGCGTCGAGCTGACGGCCCTTCAGGCGCTGCAACGCGGCCGTGGTGATGACCAGTTGGGGCGCCTGGCCGGGCAGCCACCAGGCGTCGGGGCGGTCGCCCTCCAGGAGGACGAGACGGTTGGCGCCGGGCTCCTCGCCGGGCAACAGCGGGGAGCGGACGAGCAGTTCGGCCCGCCGCCCCGACCGCCGGATCCGCGCCCGCACGATCTCGCGGGCCAGCATGACCGCCGTCCACACACCGCCGCAGGCCAGCGCCACAGCGGTGGCCGCGGCCCACGGGCCGGGCGTCTGGAGGGCGTACGCCTCGACGACCGAATGCGGCGCAGGAGCGAAGAGGTGGCCGCGCACGGCCTGCCACGCGGCGGCGGCGCTCAGCGTCATCGAGAGCGCGCAGCAGAGCAGGACACCCGCCACCACGCACTGCCAGGTCCACAACGCCACCACGGGTTCGCGCTCCGGCCAGTCGGCCCGCGCGAGCATCCGGGGGGCCAGGACAGCGGTCAGGGCGCCCAGCAGCAACAGTGCGACGGGGACCATCATGGCGCCCAGCCTATGAGGGTGGGGCTACGGAGGGTATGGGCTGCCACTCCAAGTGACGCACGCCACGGCCGACACGGGTGTATTTCCCGTACGGGTGACGACCGCGGCCCGGGCGCCGGGACGCCGTAATGTGCTGACGGTGATCGAGACCATCGTGTTCGACGTGGGGGAGACCCTCACCAAAGACGACCGCTACTGGGCAGCGTGGGCGGACTGGCTCCAGGTGCCGCGCCACACCCTCTCCGCGCTCGTCGGCGCGGTCGTGGCGCAGGGCGGCGACGGCGCCGACGCGTTGCGGCTCATCAGCCCGGACATGGACATCGCCTCCGCCCGCCACGCGCGCGAGACCGCGGGCCGGGGCGAGCATCTGGCCGAGACCGACCTCTACGCGGACGTACGGCCCGCCCTCGGCGGACTCCAGAAGCTCGGCATCCGCGTGATCATCGCCGGAGACCAGACGTCGCGCGCCACCGAGCTCCTGCGCGCCCTCGACCTGCCGGCCGACCACCTGGTGACCCCGGACGACCGGGACGCGGCCAAGCCGGACCCCACCTTCTTCGCCAAGGTGCTCGACGTCGCCCAGACCGGCCCGCACGAGACGCTCCACGTCGGCGACCACCCCGCCCACGACGTGTTCGCCGCCAAACGGGCGGGGCTGCGGGTCGCGCACATCCGCCGCGGCCCGTGGGGGCACTACTGGGCGGACGACCCGGCCGTCATCGAGGCGACCGACTGGCGGATCGACAGCCTCACGGCACTCCCGGCCCTGGTCGCCCGCTGAACCCACCGCCGCGCCCCCCTTGGGCGGCCCGCTCGATCTCCGCGCGCCGCGCTTCGAGAAGGGCAGCTTCGCGCGGCGACGTCGCGTACTCGGCGCTCGTTCCCGTCGACCCGTCGAGCTGTTCGCGCAGAATGTCGGCGTGCCCGGCGTGACGGCTGGTCTCGGTGAGCACGTGGACCATGACGCCGAACAGCGTCACATCGGGCCGCGGCCACCAGGGCACGTGCCCGGGGGCGTCGAGGTCGAGGGCGGCGATGGTGGCGTCCGAGTGCTCGCCCACACGCCGGAAGCGTTCGACGATCCCGGTGCGCGTCTCGTGCTCGGCCGCCCACATCTCCGTGCCCCTCTGCCGCTCGTCGTCCCACCGGGGGAGGGGTTCGGGGAACGGCCGGCCGAAGACCTCGCCGAAGTACCGGGACTCCCAGAGCGACAGGTGCTTGACCAGGCCGAGAAGGTTCGTCCCCGTCGGGGTCATCGGCCGGCGGACGTCGTACTCGCCGAGCCCGTCCAGCTTCCAGAGCATCACTTCGCGAAGCCCTCGCAGGTCGTTGTGCAGGTGATTCTTCGCGCAGTCATCGGTCATGGGCCCCGAGCCTGCCACGGGTGGCGGTTGGCCGGTGCGGGGGCCGGGTAGTTTCCCGCGTCGACGACTCCAGGGCCCCGGATCCGAGGGCCCCGAGGGGAGCGGGTCATGGCCTACGTGAGCATGCAGGTTCCGGTCGCCGGGGATCCGTGTCCCGTCATGGCGCGGCTCGCCGAGTCGGTGGGCGCGGACGACCATCTCGTATACGAGAACCCGCCGTTGTGGAGCTTCGCCGCCGGACGCGTCGCCGAAGTGGTCGTCTCCGCCCACCGGTCGGTGTTCCGGGACGACCGCGGGGAGCATGTCCTGGGCCGCGATACCCGGTCGTTGCGAGAGGTGCCCCGGTTGCTGGACAGGGTGCGGCTCCCGGACTGGCGGGCGTACGGCATCGCCATGTTCGACCTGTCGTACGGCGAACCGGCCGACGGCGACGCGGAGTTGATGCGCCTGTTCGTGCCGCGCGTGGAGGTACGGATCCGCGACGGCCGGGCAGTGGTGCGCGGAGTGGACCGGGCCGAAGTGCGGGCCGTGGCCGAGGTCGTCTCCGCTCCCGTGCCGGACCGCCCCCTCCGTACCGTGCCCGTCGATGTCACGACGGAGGCCGGAACCGGAGCCGGCATCGGCTTTCGCGATCGAGTGGAGGCCGTGCTGCGGGAGATCCGGCACCGGGGACTGGAGAAGGTCGTCCTCTCGCGCGAGCTCCCGATCGACGCGGACGTCGATCTGTACGGATCGTTCGTGCTGGGACGCCGGAACAACACCCCCGCCCGCTCCTTCCTGCTCCGCATCGGCGGACTCGCGGCGGCCGGCTTCAGCCCCGAGATCGTCGCCGAGGTCTCCGCGGACGGGCGGGTGAGCACCGAGCCGCTGGCCGGTACCCGCCCCTTCCTGCACGACGACCCGGAGCGCACCGCACGGCTCGCCACCGAACTCCTTGGCGATCCCAAGGAGGTGTTCGAGCACGCCATCGCGGTGCGCAACGCCCTGAGCGACATGCGGTCCGTCTGCGCCGGGGAATCCGTCGCCCTGACGGACTTCATGGCAATCCGACCGCGCGGGAGCGTCCAGCACATCGGTTCGACCATCACCGGATCCCTGGCGCGCGGGCAGGGCCCGTGGGACGCCTTCGCCGCGCTGTTCCCCACCTTGATCGGCAGGCCGCGGCCGGACGCGTACGCCGTCCTCCGCGCCTACGAGGAGAGTCCCCGCGGGCTGTACGGCGGGGCCGTGCTCGCCGCCGACTCGGCGGGACGTCTCGACGCGGCCCTGGTGATCCGCGCCCTGTACCAGCAGGACGGCCGGACCTGGCTCCGGGCCGGCGCGGGCATCGGTGCCGGATCCACGCCGGAGCTGGAGTGGGAGGAGACGTGCCAGAAGCTGCGCAGCGTGTCGGCCGGCCTCGTGGTCAAGGAGGCCCGGCCCTCCCTCCGTTGCGTCACGGAATGAACCGCACCGGCAGCGTACGGAAACCGCGCAGGGTGCTGTGCAGCAGCCGTTCCGGCGCCCCGGCCGGCTCGATCGCCGACACGTGCCGGGCCAGCGCCCGGAGGGCGGCCTCACCCTCCATCCGCGCCATGGCCATGCCGACGCAGGCATGGATCCCGTGGCCGAACCCGAGGTGACCACATGTGCGGCGGGTGATGTCGAAGCGGTCCGGGTCCGGCCAGCGGCGGGGGTCCCGGTTGGCCGCTCCCATCAGCAGCATGACCTTGCTCCGCCCGGGCACCGGCACACCGCCCACCTCCACGTCGCGCGTGGTCGTGCGGAAGAAGAACGGTGCGGGGGACTCGAACCGCAGGGCCTCCTCGAAGGCCCCCCGGGCGAGGCCCGGTTCGGCGCGCAACCGCGCGTACTGCTCCGGGTGCGTGGCCAGGCACCAGATGGCGTTGCCCAGGGCGTGGGCCCGGGTCTCCACTCCGGCGGAGAGCAACACCCGTACCAATGACGCCGCCTCCTCGGGCGTGTGGCCCTCGGCGGCGGCGTGCTCGTGGACCCGGGCGCCGACACTGCCCGGCAGCAGGGCCGCTCCGCCGCAATGCTCCATGATCCATTCCCTGGTGGGCCCGGACGACGGCAGCGAAGAACCCAGCAGATCCACGCGCGGGACCTCGTCGTTCCATACGAAGCGGGCGTCCGCGGCGACACGCCTGCCGCGCTCGGCGGGGACGCCGAACACGTCGCTGACCGCCCGCAGCGAGAGCGGGACGGCCAGTTCGGTGACCGCGTCGAACGCCTTGCCGCCCACGAAACGGGTCACGGCCTCCTCGGCGGCCGTCGCAGCCCACTCCGCGAGCGGCGCCAGAGCGGCGCGGGAGAGCTCCCGCGCCACGATTCCGCGTGCCCGGGAATGCTCGGGCGGGTCGGTCTCCATGAGGGGCGCGGGCAGCCGCCAGGGGCTCTCGCGCGCGAAGTCGGCCGCGCCGATGCCCGCCGACGAACCGAACGTCTCCCAGTCGCGGAGCGCCGCCAGGACCTCCGCATACCGGGCACACACCCAGAACGGGCGCCGTTCCAGCCGGACGACGGGTCCGGCCGCCCGCAACACCGCATGCCCCGGATAGGGATCACGCAAGAACTCGACCGAGAACGGATCCACGTCACAGGGCGGCATGGACACCCATTGTGAAGCGCCACGGGCCGACTGAGTAGGACATGACGAGTCACTCGCCGACGAGATGCGCCCGGTACGGGTCGGCCTCCCGCAGATGGATGCGGTGCGCCACGGGCGGTCGGAACTGGGCGAGGCCGAGATCGGCGCCGGAGGGATCGGCGTGCGAGAGGCCCGCCCAGGCTGCCCGGGCCGCCCCGGACGTCAGGACCGCGGTTGCCCTGCGGTCGGTCGGCGGACGGTGGGCCCGGCGCCGGTTCCGGCCGTCGGCGCTCGCGACGGCCGCGCGTCTCGCGCCGGGTCGGTCCCGGGGCGGCGGCCATGGCCTGATGCCAAGGCAACGGGGCGACGGCCGGTCACCGCGGGGCCGGCCGTCGGGTCGGGCGTTCTCCCGTCGCGCAGATGGACTCCCGGGGCCGGGGTAGCCGGTCCCCCTCCGCGCGCCGCCTCGTCGTCTACAGCGTCAGCAGCATCGCCACCATCCCGATGCCCATCGAGAGCCGGCACGCCAGTGCCACCTCGGAGCGGTCCGCCCACCCCAGCACCGCGGGGCCGCCCGCAGGCGCCGAGACCGCCGCCGGGACGAGCCGCGCTCCCGACCACAGGACGTATCCGGCGAAGTACAGCAGGAGCGCCCCCGTGAGCGCGGGGCTGCCGGCGCCTCCGTGGCCCGCGTGCGCTCCGGGTGTCGTGGCCATCGCCACCGACATGTAGACCATGGCGAACGCGCCGACCAGGTGGTGGAGGTGGTGGCGGTCGGTGCGGGCCGCCCACCCGGTGTGCAGCGCAGCCGCGCCGAACACGGCGGCGTAGACGAGCCAGGCCCAGCGCGGCGGGGCGATCACGGCCGCGGGCACGGCCATCACCGCCATCCCGAACCCCATGAGTGCCTCGCCGCCGGCCGTGCGGCGCTGTTCCTCGATCCGGCTGCGCATACGCAGCAGACAGTAGGCCCCGGTCGCCGCGCACAGCGCGACGAGCATCCAGGCGGCCTGTGCCGGTCCGTGCACCGCACCCTCCCCCTGTCGACGGTGTCGTCGGGTCGATGCCCGGGCCAGGGAGGCCGTACGCGAGCGCACGGGGGTGCACGGGGAGCACGGGGGAGCGGGCGAGGCGCAGGGCGATCCAGGGCACCACCCGGACATCGACCGGAGACTGCGGAGACTGCCCTACAGCGACCGGTCACTACGGAGCCAGATCGTTTTCAGGTAAAACACTTGCTAACCTTTTGGTATGAGCAGCACGCCCCCACCCCAGCCGCCCGCCCCGACCCCGCCCCCGCACCAGCCCACCCGCACCGCCCGGGTCCGGCGGCTCCCGCTCGCCGGCGTGCTGCGGCCCGGCAAGCCCTCGGACATCTGGTTCAAGCCCGCGAGCAGCGTGGTCGTCGCCACTGCGATCCCAAACCTGACGCTGCTCGCCCTCGGCCGGCTCGACCTGGTGATGTACACGATGGCCGGATCGTTCTGCGCCCTGTACGCCCACAACCTCCCCTACGCCGCCCGCGCGCGGACCCTCGCGCTGGTCGTCGCGGGGATGACCGCGAGCATCGCCGTCGCCCTGGTCACCGCCTCGCTGACGGACTCCGCGGCGGTGCTCGTCGCGGTCGGCGCGCTGCTCGCCGCCGCGCAGAAGACGCTCTGCGACGCCACCCGCGTCGGGCCACCCGGCCACCTGATCTTCACCTTCATCAGCTCCGCCACCCTCTTCGCGCCGCAGACCCTGGGTCAGGTCCCCGGCCACCTCGCGCTGACCCTCGCGGGCGGTGCCGTCGCCTGGCTGGTCGGCATGGCGCCCGCCCTGGTGCGCCCGCACGGGCCGGAGCGCCGGGCCACCGCCCGCGCGCTGCGCGCCACCGCCGCCTACGCGGACGCGGCGCGCGCCGACGCCACCGGAGCGGGCACCGAACGGGCCAGGGCCGCCGCGGCCGGAGCCGTGCACGCCGCCTGGCAGTCGCTGCTCGCCACCGGCGCCCGGACCACCGCCGCCCGGCGCGCCCTGGCCCGTCTCGTCGTGCGCGCGGAGGAGGCGCTGGCGACCCCCGCCACCGCGGACACCGCCGCACTGCACGTCTGGGCGGCCGGGCTGCGCGGCACGGGCGCCGTACCGCGTCCCGGCCGCGCCCACCCGGGCGAGGAGGACGAGCTCCTCGGCGTGGCGGCCGAACTCGCCGGGCCGAAGGTGCCGTTGCGGCGGCGGCTCGCGCCCGGCTCCCCGCTGCTGCCCATCGCGCTGCGCACCGCCGTCGGCTGCGCCCTCGCCGGATACGGGTCGCTCGCGCTCGGCATCGGCCGCCCCTACTGGGCCCTGGTCACCGCGGCCTCCCTCTACCAGGCCAACGTCACGCTCACGTGGAACCGCGGCGTGCAGCGCGTGGTCGGCAACCTCGTCGGGGTGCTCGCCTTCGCCGCCATCGCGCCGTTCGCGCACCTCGGCCACGCCGAGCTGATCGTGAGCTGTCTGGCCCTCGCCTTCGGGGCGGAGGCGCTGATCACCCGCAACTACTGGCTCGGCACCGTCTGCGTGACGCCGATGGCGCTGCTCGTCACCGAGTTCGCCCGGCTCCAGCAGCCCGGCGAACTGATCCTCGACCGGGTCGTGGACACCCTCGTCGGTGCCGTCCTCGGCGTCGCGGCCGCGGTCCTCGTCACCAACCGGCGCGCCGCCGACCACATCGAGCGCGCCATCGAGGCCACCGACCGCGCGCGGGAGCAGGCCGAGGCCGCCCTCGTGGGGTCGGGCGAGGCCGGATCCGCCGGGCGCAGGCTCACCGCCGCCCTCGTGGAACTGCGCGCCGCCGCCGACGCCGCGGCCGGGGAGTGGTGGCAGCGCGCCCTGCCCGAGCAGCGGGTGCTCGCCGCCGAACGCGCCGGACACCGTACGCTCGCGGCGACGGTCCGCAGGCCGAACGGCCGAAGCGGTGAGAACAGTCAGGTGACGCGGCCCTGCGCGAGCGCCGCCGACGCCTGGGAGGGCGCACGAGCATGACGACGGAGAACGGCCCGGTGGCCGGCCCCGCCAAGGACACCGTGGCCGCGGTGGTACGGCAGTGGCAGGCGGTGCGACCCGACATCGACACCGGGCCCATGGAGGTGATCGGCCGCATCAACCGCTGCGCGGCCCTCCTCCAGCAGGCCGAGGACGCCCCGCTGCGCCGGGCGGGCCTGACCCGCGCCGAATTCGACCTGCTCGGCGCGTTGCGCCGCACCGGGCACGAACTGACCCCCGGCGAGCTGGCCCGGGAGACCTTCTCCTCCGGGGCGGCCGTCACCAAACGGCTCAAGGTTCTCACGGAGCGGGCGCTGGTCGAGCGGCGCGCCGACGCCCGCGACCGGCGGGTCGCACACGTGGGGCTCACCGACGCGGGCCGCGAGCTCGTCGACGCGATCCTGCCGGAGCAGCTCGCCTACGAGACGGTCGTGCTCTCCGTCCTCGACGGCGCGGGCCAGGGCCGACTGAGCGCCCTCCTCGGGGAGTTGCTCGCACAGCTGGAGGGCCGCCCCGGGGTGCCGCGGGGCTGAGGAGCCGGCCAAGCGGCCATGTCAGGCGTGGGTCAGCTCCGGGGAGCCGATGGCGAAGTCGCCCGGGTCCACGCCGCCTTCCTTGGTGTCGTCGTTGGCGAAGACGAACGACTCGATCGGCACGTCGCGCTCGGCGCTCAGCGTGCGGACCAGCTCCTGGGCGACCACTGTTTCGAGGACGACGCGCGGGGCGGCGGCGGTCTCCGGGAGGCGGACCACCGCGAGGTCGCCGGTGGCGGCGATGTCCTCGGTGGTGACCAGGAGCGTGAGGTGCCCGGCCGCGGAGAGGGTGCGGGCCAGATCGATCTCGCGGCCGTCGCCGAGGATGACGTGCAGGGTGTCGCCCGCCGACTCCATCTCGCCGTGGAGATAGGTGCGGGTGGCCGAGGCCGCGGCGGGCATCCGCGGCACCTCGCGCAGCAGCAGCGCCGCCTCCTCCGCCGCCGCGCGCGAGGCGCCGGCCGCGACACAGTCGGCGGCGACGCAGCGCCCGGCCCGGGGGCCGATCGGCGCGATGGCCGCGGCGGCGCGTTCGCGCACCGTCCGCAGCTGGGCGGCGATGCCGTGCCAGGGGTCGTCGCCGCGGCCCGCGATGGCCCCGGCGAGCAGGTCGAGGGCGACGACCGTGCCGGTGAAACCCACCGTGGAGGCGTACGAGTCGGGCTCATTGCCCAGGTCGACGGTGCGGTCCGCGAGGTCGCCGAGCGGGGACGGGGTGACGTTCAGCAGGGCCAGGGTCGGTGTGTCGCCAGCCGCCCCGAAGGCCGCGAGCGTCTCCGAGCTGCGGCCGCCCTGCGAGATCCCGAGCAGCAGGTCCGTGTCGAAGCCCGTCAGTCCGGCCTCCACCTCGTCGGACTGGACGCGCTGGGCCGCGACGCCGTGGGAGCGCAGCACGTGGACGGGGACGGCGAGCGCCGCGTACGAGGCGCCGATCCCGGCGAACAGAGGGCGCCGCACACCGCGCAGCGTGTCGAGCTCCGCGGCGGCGAGCTGGGCGCGGACGTGGGCGGCGATGCGCTCCAGTGCCTCGGGCTGGCCGTCCTGGCCGGCCTGGAAGGTGATGCGGGATCCGGACATGCGGGTTCCTTTCGGGGGCGTCAGGTGGTGGGAGGCGTGACGGAGCCGGTGGCGGCGGGGGCGTCGTCGGTGACGGTGGGCTCGTCGGCCGCGTCGTCGACCGGCTCGCGGCCCGGCGTGGGCAGGTCGAACCGCACGATGGCGAACCGGAAGATCGCGTAGTAGAGCGCGGCGAAGACCAGCCCGATCGGGATGAGCAGCCAGGGCTTCGTGGCGATGCCGAAGTTGACGACGTAGTCGATCGCGCCGGAGGAGAAGCCGAAGCCGTCCCGGATGCCGAGGGCGTAGCAGACGGCCATCGAGATGCCGAACAGCACCGTGTGGATCGCGTAGAGGACCGGCGCCACGAACATGAAGCTGAACTCGATCGGCTCGGTCACGCCGGTGACGAAGGAGGTCAGCGCGACGGAGAGCATCATGCCCTTGACGGCCTTGCGGTTCTCCGGACGCGCGGTATGCGCGATGGCGAGGGCGGCCGCGGGCAGCGCGAACATGTAGATCGGGAAGCCGCCGGTCATGAACTGTCCGGCGCTCGGGTCCCCGGCGAGGAAGCGGGCGATGTCGCCGTGGACCTCGGCGCCCGTCTGCGGATTGGTGTAGCTGCCGGCCTCGAACCAGGGGAAGAACGAGAAGAAGTGGTGCATCCCGACCGGGATGAGGGCGCGCACGACCACGCCGAAGAGGCCCGCGCCCCAGGCGCCGGTGCCCACCAGCCACTCGCCGAAGTGGAAGAACCAGCCGCCGACGGCCGGCCAGATGAAACCGAAGGCCGTGCCCATGACGACGCCCGCGAAGGCACTGAGGATCGGCACAAGGCGGCGTCCCCCGAAGAAGCCCAGCCAGTCGGGGAGCTTGGTGCGGCTGAAGCGCTGGTAGAGGAGGGCGCAGACCAGGCCCATCACGATGCCGCCCAGGACCTTGGCGTCCAGCGGCTGGCCGTCGACGCCCTTGGGGAAGGCGGGGCCGGCCAGGACGCTCTTGAAGACCAGGTAGCCGACCGCGGCGGAGAGGGCGGTCGAGCCGTCCGCCTTCTTGGCGAAGCCGATGGCCACGCCTATCGCGAAGAGCAGCGGCAGATTGTCGAAGACGGCCTGGCCGCCGGAGGAGAGGATCATGCCGGACTTCCGGATGATCTCGGGGAACTCCGGGCGGCTCAGCAGGTCGTCCTTGCCCAGGCGCAGCAGGAGAGCGGCGGCGGGCAGCACGGCCACGGGCAGCATCAGGCTGCGGCCGATGCGCTGCAGGACTGCCATGACGCCGCTGCCGGCTCGCTTCTTCGCGGTGGCCGTACTCATCCGTCTTCCTCCATGGGGCCCGGGGGGCCGGTGCCGTCGCACGACCGAAGGCCGTGGGGGCGAGAACACCGGGGGTCAGCGCGGGAGGTGCCCGCTCGCTGCCCTCACAAGGTAAGCAGTGGTCTGCAACTGGTCAACAGTGGTATTCATCTCGGGCCGGGATTCGGGTCTTGGGGGGAGGGCTGGCAGGTCGTAGGTCCTTGATGTGCAGGGGTGTACGGTCCGGGCGGGAGGTCCGTCAGTGGTCCGGAGTGGTATCGTTGCCCCTCGCCGACCTGGAGGTTCCCGCATGCCGGAGCACGCCCCCTCGGACCGCGCGCCCCGGCGTGCCAGCGGGGTCGCGCCCCTGTGGGCGCAGGCGGCCGACCTGATCCGCGAGGAGATCACCGGGCGCGGACTCGGCGCCGGGGCACGGCTGCCGTCCGAACGCGACCTGTGCGTCCGCTTCGACATCTCCCGCGTCACCCTGCGCAAAGCCCTGCTGCACCTCGTCGACCAGGGGCTGCTCACCGCCTCGCACGGGCGCGGCTGGTTCGTCGCCGAGCCCGCCCCCGCCCGGGAGTGGCCCAACGACCTGGAGTCGTTCACCGCCACCGCCCGCCGCAAGCACATGACGCCCGGCTCCCTCGTGCTGCGCCACGAGACCGTCGTGGCCTCCCTGGACGACGCCGACCGGCTCGACGTGCCCGCGGGCACCGCCCTGCTGCGGCTCGACCGGGTCCGCCTCCTCGACGACGTCCGGGTCGCCGTCGACCGCACCCTCGTCGCCGCGCGCCTCGTCCCCGGCATCGAGGAGGCCGACTTCACCTACGCCTCTCTCTTCGAGGAACTGCGCGCCCGCGGCGTCGAGTTGGACCGCTCCGAGGCGACCATCGAGGCCCGCACCGCGGGGCCCGAACTCGCCGGGCATCTCCACATTCCGGTCGGCTCACCCGTACTCGCCCTGGATCAGACCATCTACACGCGCGAACAGCGGCCCCTGCTGCTCTCCACCGTCGAGTACAGCGGCGAGCGCTACCGCCTGCGCACCACCTTCCAGCCGAGCTGACGGCCCCCCCCGTCAGGGCCGTACCGTCTCCGCGCAGATCCATGGTCCGCCCGCCGCGCCCCGTACGGGCCCGGCGTACGTCACCCGGGCGCGGGGCGATGGACCCGCGCGGTCACGGCCGAGGGCCCGGGCGTCACCCGCCCGGGCCCTCGTCGTCCTCCTGAGTGGGCGGGCGAGCGCCCGCTCCTCCTCACGCCGCAGCGACGTGCTTCTCGATCTGCTCCTGCGACAGGTACGCGTCGGTCTTCTCGAAGTCCGCGAGCGTGGCGGGACGTTGGGCCTGGAACCCGGTGCGCACGTAGTCGTCGCCCGCGAGCGCGTTGAGGCCCCAGTTGGCCGCCGTGCGGAAACGGGCGGTGACCGTGCGCAGCGCCCCCAGGTGGTAGCCGCGCGCCACCACCTGCGCGGGCAGCCCCGTCAGCTGCACGCCCATCGGCTTCGACACCGCCTGGATGCCGCCGAGGTCGACGACGAGTCCCATGTCCTTGTGCCGGTAGTCGGTGAGCGGGAAGCCGCGCAGCGCCGCCAGGACGTTCCTCGCCGCCGCCCAGCCCTGGCGCATGGCGTGCTGCGCGGTCGGCGGGCAGATCGCGTCGCCGCCCTTGACCACGTCCGGCACGGCCGCCGCGTCGCCCAGCGCGAAGACGCCGTCGAGACCGGGGACCGTCAGATCGGGCCTGACGACCAGCCGCCCCTTGTTCGTCTCGGCGTTCAGCGTCGCGATCAGCGGACTCGGCGCGACGCCCGCGGTCCAGATCAGCGTGCGGCAGGGCAGGACCCGGTCGTCGGTGAGCGTGACCGTGTCCTCGGTCGCCTTGGCGACGGAGACCCCGAGCGAGACGTTCACGCCGCGGCGCTGCATGATCTCCATCGCCTTCTCGCCGAGCCGCTCGCCCAGTTCGGGCATCAGCTTCGGGGCGACGTCCACCACGTGCCACTTGATCTGCGACACGTCGAGACCCGGGTAGCGCTTGACGGCGGCGCAGGTCAGGCGCTGGAGGTACGCGGCCGTCTCCACGCCCGCGTAACCGCCACCGACCACCACGAACTGCAGCCGCTGCTCCCGCTCCTCGCGGCTGGACGTCGCCGCGGCCAGGTCCAGCTGGGAGATGACGTGGTCGCGGATCCAGGCGGCCTCGGCAAGCGTCTTGACGCCCACCGCGTGTTCGGCGACGCCGGGGATGTCGAACTGCCGCGTGACGCTGCCCGGCGTCAGGACCAGGTAGTCGTAGCGCTCCACGACCTCCTCGCCGTTGATCTTCCGTACGACCACGGCCTTGGCCTTGGGATCGATGCCCACGGCGCCGCCCGGCACGATCGAGGTGCGCCGCAGCATCCGGCGCAGCGGCACCGCCACCGACTGCGGGGTGAGCACCCCGGAGGCGACATGGGGCAGCAGGGGCAGGTAGAGCTGATGATCCTGTGGGCTGATCAGCCGCAGCTCCGCCTCATGGGGCGATAGCTTCTTCTCCAGCTTGTGCGCGCACTCCATGCCGGCGAAACCGCCGCCGACGATGAGGATCCGGGGAGCTGCCATGGGATGTCTCTCCTGAGCTCTGGGAGATCGACTTCAGGGCCGTCAGGTCTTTCGGGGCTGTGGATGATCTTCTGCGGACCGTACCCGTGGCCTTGTACCCCTGCATCCCGGATGGATTGCTCGTGTGACGTGGTTCACAGCGGCGAGCCGGTGGGAGGCGGGTCCGCCGCCCCGCGCGCCCGCCCGTAAATGGCTGGCGCGGGCCGCGGGCGCGGCGGGATGCTCCGTGGTGTCCGGGCCCGCGCGGGTCCACGGGTCCGCGTTCCGCCTGCCGAGTGGGGGAGTTGTGATGGCCGCTGCCGAGTCCCAGGACCCCGGTCCCCGCCCCGAGGTCCGCACGCCCGCGGGGGTGGTGCGCGGCCGCCACGAGGCGGGGGTCGCGGTCTTCCGCGGCATCCCGTTCGCCGAGCCCCCGGTCGGCGCGCTGCGCTTCGCCGCCCCGCGGCCGGTACGGGGGTGGACCGGGGTGCGGGAGGCCACCGCCTACGGGCCCCCGCCCCCTCAGGGCGGCCACTTCGGCATGGACGCGCTGGCCCGGGAGACGGCGGGCGACGACTGGCTGACGGTCAACGTCTGGTCCCCGGAGCCCGTGCCGGACGCCGGGCTGCCGGTGATGGTGTGGATCCAGGGCGGCGCCTACACCATCGGCATGTCCGGCCTTCCCGAGTACGACGGCGGCCGCCTGGCGCGGGACGGCCGGGTCGTCGTGGTGACGTTCAACTACCGCGTCGGACTCGAGGGGTTCGGCCAGTTGGAGGGCGCGCCCGCCAACCGCGGACTCCTCGACCAGATCGCCGCCCTTCAGTGGGTGCGGGACGGCATCCGCGCCTTCGGCGGCGACCCGGGGCGCGTCACACTCTTCGGCCAGTCGGCGGGCGGCGGATCCGTCGCCGCGCTGCTGGCCATGGACGGCGCGGCCGGGCTCTTCCGCCGGGCCGTCGCGCAGAGCGCACAGGGCACGTTCTTCGCGCCGGAGCTCGCCGCCGACATCGCCGCCGCGTGCGCGGCGGAAATGGGCGTACGGCCCACGGCGGCCGCCCTCCGCGACATCGGGCCGCACCGGCTGGCCGCGGCGGGGGACGCGGTCGGTGCCGGGGCGGCCCGCTGGGCCGACCGGTGGGGAGCGCCCGCGCACCGCTCGGTCATCTTCTCGCCGGTCGTCGACGGCGAGGCCCTGGCCACCACGCCCTGGCAGGCACTGGCCGACGGCGCGGGCCGGCACGTCGAACTCCTCGTCGGCCACACCCGCCACGAACAGCGGCTGCTCACCGCCCTGGACGGGCGGCTCGGCCAGATCGACGAGGAACAGGCCACGATCGCCCTGCGCGTCTTCGCCCCGCCCCCGGACGGCCCGCGCCGCTACCGCGCCGCCTTCCCGGCCGCCGGCCCGGACGAGCTGCATGAACTGGTCCTGTCCGACTGGCTGTTCCGCATGCCGACCCTCCACCTCGCCGAGGCCCAGACCGCCGCGGGCGGCCGCGCCCACGTCTACGAGCTGAGCTGGCCCGCCCCGGGCATGGAGGGCGCGCTCGGCGCCTGCCACGGCCTCGACGTCCCCCTCGTCTTCGGCACCGTGGACCGCGGTCAGCCCGCCGCCCTGATCGGTTCGGCACCCGCGGCGGTGGCCGAGGCGGAGGAACTCTCCGCGCTCATGCGCGCCGCGTGGACGTCGTTCGCCGCCCACGGCGACCCCGGCTGGCCCCCGTACGACACCGATCGGCGCCTGGCACGCGTCTTCGACGTCCCGTCCACCGTCACCGCCTACCCGCAGGAGCCGTCCCGCCTGATCTGGCGGGACCACACCTTCGGGGTGCTGGCGCCGGCCGGCGGTTAGGCGTCAGATGCCGGGACGGTAGCGGATCGGGTGGTCGTGCGGGACCTCGACGAGAACGATCCTGACGCCGTCCGGATCCGCGATCCACATCTCCACGAGGCCCCACGGTTCCCGCACCGGCGGCCGCAGCACCTCGACGCCGTTCGCCAGCATCTCCTCGTGGGCCGCGCGGACGTCCGCGACCTGGAGCCACAGCTGCATCCCCGGTGAGGGCGGCGCCTCGGAGCGCCCGGAGAGCTCGAGGAAGCCGCCGCCGAGGAAGTAGACGGTGCCGCGTTCCGGCCCTGTGCCGAACTCGCGGTAGACGGCGAGGCCGAGCGCCTCGCCGTAGAAGGCGCGGGAGCGCTCCGGGTCGGTCGGGCGCAACAGGGTCCTGCCGCTCAGTACATGCACCATGCGGCCGCACCTTAGCGGTCCCGGCGGCGGGTTAGGCTCGGCGAAGTCACCGTCCGCGCCAAGAATCGGAGAGTCAGCTCCATGGACACCGCCCCGCGCCCCACTTCCGGCGAGCTCACCTACCGGGACGCCGCCGCGGCCGACGTCGACGCGCTCGTCGCGCTGGTCGAGTCGGCGTACCGCGGGGACGCGAGCCGGGCCGGGTGGACCACCGAGGCTGATCTCCTGGAAGGGCAGCGCACCGACCCGAAGGGTGTCGCCGCGGTCATCGAGTCGCCCGCGAGCCGGCTCCTCACCGTCGAGAGGGACGGCCGGATCGTCGCCTGCTGTCAGCTCGAACACCGCGGCGACCACGCCTACTTCGGGATGTTCGCGGTGAGCCCGGCCCTCCAGGGCGCGGGACTCGGCAAGGTGATCATCGCCGAGGCCGAGCGGCTCGCCCGCGAGACGTGGGGCGTGCGCGAGATGCACATGACGGTGATCAACGCCCGCGAGGACCTCATCGCCTGGTACGAGCGGCGCGGATACCGCCGTACGGGAAAGATGACGCCTTTCCCGTACGGCGACGAGCGCTTCGGCATCCCGCAACGCGACGACCTGCAGTTCGAGCTGCTCGTCAAGGAGCTCGGCTGAGCCCGGGCCGCGCAGTGCCGCCTACGCCGTGAAGCGGCCCGTCCGCTTGATCTCGGGGTAGTCGGTGGTCGCCCCGTCCAGCTGCAGCGCCCGCACCAGGCGCAGGTCGTCCTGCGTGTTCACGACCCAGCCGATGATCCGCAGGTCGGCCTTCCTGGCGCGCTCGACGATCTCCAGGGTGAGCCGCCGGATGTTGAGGACGAGGGTGGTCGCGCCGACGGCCGTGGCGCGCTCCACGACGTCCGTGCCGTAGCGGCTGGCGACCAGCGCGGTGCGGACCCCGGGGACCAGGCGGGAGATCTCGGCGATCGCCTCGTCGTGGAAGGAGATCACCTCCACGCGGGCGACCAGGTCGCGGCTGAGCATGACCTCGGCGAGGGCGCGCGCGGCCGCGACGTCCTTGATCTCGGCCTGCAGCGGGGCCTTCACGGCGTCCAGGACCTCTTCGAAGGTGGGGACGCGCTCACCGCGGCCCGCGTCGAGCTCCCGCAGTTCGGCGAGGGTCTTCTCGGCGATCGGCCCCTTGCCGTCGGTCGTACGGGCCACGTCGGCGTCGTGCATGACGACCAGGGCGCCGTCCTTGCTCAGATGCAGATCCAGCTCGATGAGGTCGAGGCCCGCGGCTTGGGCGGCGATGAAGGAGCGGAGGGTGTTCTCGGGCTCGACGCCCATGACCCCGCGATGACCGATGGTGAGGAAGTTCAAGATCCACTCGCTTCCGTCGACGGAGGCTCGGCGACCGCGCGGCGAGGACGGAAGAACCGCGCGGCAATGTCGCAGCCTAATGGCCCGACACGGTGAGGGAACCGCCCGGTCGGGGGTGAGTGGAGCTGTCCGCCCTGGTTCCGGCGATGCCGAGAAGCACTCCGGTGATCAGGGCGGCGACAAGGACGGCGCGGGTGCTCACGGGTGCGCTGCTTTCTGGGACGGGGGACGGTGACCCCGCCCGTCCTACCGGCAGGAGAGCCGCCGGTGCGAGCCGCTTCACCCGGGGGTGGGCGCGTCCCCCGGGGGTTGACGGGGGGCGCGGGCCTCGCGCGGGCCGGGGGGGTGGGCCGGCGCCCGCGCCCCGGCCGCCTCCAGCGCGTCGAGGTCCCCGAGCATCGCCTCGGCCTGCGCCACCTCGGAGACCAGACGCCGCTCGCTCCAGCGCAGCGCGACCTGCGGGTGGGACCAGGCCTCGGCGCCGTCCGCCCGCGCGAGGGCCTCCCGCACCTCCTTCAACTCGCCCTCCGTCCGCGCGATGTGCTCGGCGACGAGGGCCCGCAGGTGGTCCGGTGCCGTGAGGTGGCCGAGCCAGACCCGCAGCAGCAGCGGGTGCTTCAGGACGGGCGGCCCGGCGTCCCGGCCGCCGCCGGCCCACGTCGCGAGCGCGCTCCGGCCCGCCTCGGTGATGGCGTACGACCGCTTCGCGCGGGGCTCTTCGGGGCCGGAACGCCGCGAGGTGGCATAGCCGGCCGCTTCCAGGCGGCGCAGTTCGGCGTAGATCTGGCTGATGGCGGGCGACCAGTAGAAGAAGCGGAGCGAGGCGTCGGCCCACTTCTTGAGCTCGTACCCGGTCCGCTCCCCGGGGAACGAGAGCAGCCCGAGCACCGCCCAGGCGGTCGGCGGCAACTCGTCCGCGGAGGAACCGCCCTGCTGCGGCGACGAGGTGCGCGAGGTCGTACGACGGGCTGCCATAGGCGGCATTGAAGTGAACGGGTTAGGCCTGGCGCAAGGTCCGGGCGGGGCGGGGTCTAGGGCGGCGAGGCGGCGTCGCGGCCGGAGCGGCCGGAGCGGCGGCGGGCAGGCGCGCAGGCCGTCGGAGAGGAGCCCGGGGGGGAGAGAGAGCAGGTCGCATGGCCATGGCGGAGGGCCAAGGCGAGGGCCGCCCCGCCGGATCAGGTCGTAGAGCCGGGGCGTGGGTGGCGGTTTGCTGCCAGGGTCATCGTGCGGGCCCGCTGCGCGATCTCGTCCAGCTGGGCCGCCGGACTGTAGACCGTCAGCGCCGCGGGCCGCTTGTCGAGGACCAGGGCGTCCGGCGCCGGCGCGGTCTCACCGTCGTACGCGAGGGACTCCACGTCCGCGAGACCGCTGAGCCCGAGCCGTTCGACGCGCTCGGCGCGGAAGACGCGGGAGCGGCGCAGCGCCCCGCCGAGGGCCGAGAGGGCGACCCGGGTACGGGCCAGCGGCGCCTCCGCGTCGACCGTGCGGACGTCGAGCAGACCGTCGTCCATGCGGGGCCGGTGCGTGGGCGCGAGGCCGTCCGGCACGTACTGTCCGTTGCCCGCGAAGAGCAGCCACAGGACTCGGTCGTGGCCGTCGAGGCGGATCCGCAGCGGGGTCGCGGTCCGCAGCACCTCCACGAACGAGACGGCCGCCGCGGGCCACTTGCCGAGGCGGCCCTCCAGCTTCTCGCGCTTGCGTACCAGCTCCGGATAGAGCCCGATGCTGAACGTGTTGACGAAGCCGGCGACCTCCGCGCCGTCGCCGTCGCGCACCCGGGCCAGGTCGACGCGGACGGCCTCGCCGCGCAGTACGGCGTGGGCGGTGTCCTCGAAGGTGGGCGTGCCGGCGTCCAGGGCGAAGTGGTTGAGGGTGCCGCCGGGGAAGACCGCCAGCGGCAGACCGGCCGCCGCCGCCCGGCGCGCGGCCGCGTTCACCGTGCCGTCACCGCCGCAGACCCCGAGCACGCCGCCCGCACCGGTGGCGCGCGCCACGGCCTTGTCCAGGATCTCGTCGAGGTCGTCCCCCGGGCCGACCGCCAGGACCTCGGCCTTCGGCAGCAGCAGCCCCAGGTGCTCGCGGGCGGGCAGCCGCCCCGGCACGCCCTTGCCGGCACCGGAGTTGAGGACCACGACCAGCCCCTCCCCGTCCGGCAGCGCGGGCGCCGCCACCCGGGTCCGCCGGTGCCGGGCGGGCGAGGGTCGCGGCGGCCACCAGTAACAGGTGACCGCCGCCGCGGCCGCGCCCAGCGCACAGCCGGCGAGCACGTCACCGGGGTAGTGGACCCCCACGTACACGCGGGAGAAGGCCACGGCCGCGGCGACCGGCGCGAGCAGCGCGCCGTACCGGGGCGTCTCCAGGCCCACGCCCACGGCGAACGCCGCCGCGGAGGCGGAGTGCCCGGACGGGAACGACGACGTCCACGGAGCCTTTCCCAGATGCCGCACGGCGGGGACCGCGTGCAGCACGGGCCTGCGGCGGCGCACGGCGTACTTGGCCACGACGTTCGTCGTCAGCGAGGCCAGCGCGAGAGCGCCGATCCCGCGCCGCGCGGCACGCCGGGCCGCGGGACCGCCCAGGGCCGCGAGCGCCGCCGCCGAACCGAACCAGAGCCGCCCGTGGTCGGCCGCCGAAGTCAGCGGCGGCAGCACCTGCTCCGCGCCGGGCAGCCGCGCCGACGCCACCCGTTCGAACCACCGCCGGTCGATGCTGCCGATGCGTCCCGTCATGGGCTCACTCGATCAGGACGGCACGGCGAAGGCCCGCGCTGCACGTCCGAACGGGGGACACCCGCGGACCCGGCGTGAGTCCGGCGCCGGGGAACGGCGGTTGGCAGGGGCGCGGCACCACCCGCAGCCTGGGGGTGGACCCGACCGGACGGAGGACACGATGACGCCGAGCCGTTCCCTCGACGTACAGGTCAAACGCGTCTACGACGAGGCGTCGCCGGACGACGGCACCCGCGTCCTGATCGACAGGCTCTGGCCGCGCGGCGTGTCCAAGGAGCGGGCGCGGCTGGACACCTGGGACAAGGAACTGGCCCCGTCGAACGAGCTGCGCCGCTGGTACGACCACGACCCCGAGCGCTACGAGGAGTTCGCCGAGCGGTACCGCCACGAGCTCGCGGACCCCGACCGGTCGGCGGAACTCGACCGCCTGCGGAGCCTCGCCCGCGAAGGCCGCCTGACCCTGCTCACCGCGACGAAGGACCTCCCGCACGGGCACGTCCGCGTGCTCGTCGAGGCCCTGAAGCGCCGACGCTGAGCCGCGGGCCACAACACACCACACGGCCCGCAATGGACTCGCCCGCCGTACTACAGCCAAACCTTCGCGCCCCGAGAACCCGCACCCCAGGAGGTAAGCACCGTGCTGATCGACCTTTCCGGCAAGACCGCGCTCGTCACCGGATCGACCCAGGGAATCGGCGCGGCGATCGCCGTCGGCCTGGCGCGGGCCGGCGCCCGCGTCGCGGTCAACGGGCGGTCACGGGACTCCGTGGATGCCGCCGTGGACCGGCTCAGGGGCGAGTGCGGCGGTGCCGAGCTCCTCGCGGCGCCGGGGGACATCTCGACCGAAGAGGGCGCCGGGCAGGTCTTCGACGCCGTGCCGCGCGCGGACGTCCTCGTCAACAACCTCGGCGTCTTCGGAGCCGAGCCCGCCCTCGACATCAGCGACGCCGAATGGCGCCGCTACTTCGAGGTCAACGTCCTGACGGCGGTACGGATGATCCGCCATTACCTGCCCGGCATGAAGGAGCGCTCCTGGGGGCGGATCCAGAACATCGCCAGCGACTCGGCGCTCGTCACGCCCGCCGAGATGATCCACTACGGCATGTCGAAGACCGCGCTGCTCGCGGTCTCCCGGGGATTCGCGAAGGAGGCGGCGGGCTCCGGCGTCACCGTCAACTCCGTGCTCGCGGGACCGACGCACACCGGCGGCGTGGAGGACTTCGTCCACCAACTCGTCGACCGTGCCGTGCCCTGGGAGCAGGCGCAGCGGACGTTCATGACCGAGCACCGCCCCCAGTCGCTGATCCAGCGGCTCATCGAGCCGGAGGAGATCGCGAACATGGTCGTCTACCTCAGTTCACCGCTGGCGTCCGCGACGACCGGCGGCGCCGTGCGGGTCGACGGGGGATACGTGGACTCGATCGTTCCGTAGCCGCTTCCCATAGCCACCTCTCGTAGCCACCTCCAACGATCGGCGCCGGGGCGCGATTTGCCGGTTCGGCAACGAACGTCGCCGCACCGCGCACGCGCGCCGCATGATCGTGGTCCGAGCCGTCGCCGGAGCCCCAGGAGGGTCCATGTCCCAGCCCCAGACCTCGTCCGCCGCGGACCGCACACACCGCATCGTCGCCTCGCCCGCCGGCCGGATCCACCTGGTGGAGCAGGGCTCCGGTCCCCTCGTCCTGCTGGTCCACGGGTTCCCCGAGTCCTGGTACTCCTGGCGCCACCAGCTGCCCGCCCTGGCGGCGGCCGGCTACCGCGCGGTCGCCATCGACGTGCGCGGCTACGGCCGCTCGTCGGCGCCAGGCGAGAGCGCCGCGTACCGGATGCTCGAACTCGTCGAGGACAACGCCGCCGTGGTGCGCGCGCTCGGCGAGGAGAGCGCGGTGATCGTGGGCCACGACTGGGGCGCGACGATCGCCGCGCACTCCTCGCTGCTCAGGCCGGACGTCTTCCGTGCGGTCGCCCTGCTGAGCGTCCCGTACACACCGCCCGGCGGCCCGCGGCCCGGCGAGGTGTTCGCGGGGATGGGCGGCGACGAGGAGTTCTACGTCTCGTACTTCCAGGAGCCCGGCCGCGCCGAGGCCGAGATCGAGCCGGACGTCCGGGGCTGGCTCGCCGGCTTCTACGCCGCGCTCTCCGCGGACACCATGCCGGGACCGGACGCACCCGACCCGCACTTCGTCAGCCGCGGCGGGCGGCTGCGCGACCGCTTCCCCGAGGGCCGGCTGCCCGGCTGGCTCGGCGAGGACGACCTCGACGTCTACGCGGGGGAGTTCGAGCGGACGGGCCTGACCGGCGCCCTCAACCGCTACCGCAGCATGGACCGGGACTGGGAGGACCTGACGCCCGGGTACACGGGCGCCCCGGTCACCCAGCCGTCGCTGTTCGTCGGGGGCGCCCTGGACGCCTCCACCACCTGGCTCGCCGCCGCGATCGAGGCGTTCCCCCACACCCTCCCGGGCCTGCGCTCCTCGCACATCCTCGACGGCTGCGGCCACTGGGTCCAGCAGGAACGCCCCGCCGAGGTCAACCGGCTCCTGACCGACTGGCTCGCCGACCTGCCGACCGTGCAGGGATCCGACGGTCCGGCTGCCCGGCCATCCGTCGTAGGGTGACGGCTTGATGGCCTGATCGCTTGACGGCAGACGCGGGGGGCGAGGGGTGGGCGAGGTGCGGCGTGCCCGGGGGGCCCGGCGCCCGGCCGGGCGGGTGGTCGCGATCGTCCTGTGGGCGGTGGCCCTGGTCGCCTTCGCCCTGCCGCTGCGCCACGCCGTCCTCGCCACGCACACCTACGTGTCCGGGTACTGGGCGACGGTCACCGACGGGGACGAGCTCGACGACTTCGCGTGGCGGGACCCGGGTGGCCGCACCGTGCGCGGCCCCATCCGGGGCGTCCCCGAGGACGGCGTCTGGGACGAGGAGGGGGAGGGCACCAGCGACATCACCGGCGACCGGGTCTGGGTGTCCCGGCGGGGCGACGCCCACATCAGCGAGTCGCCCGCCGAGCAGGAGATGGTCATCGGCTACGCGGGGGCGGGCGCCGTCCTCGGCGTCGTACTGCTGGTGGTGCGCGCCAGGTACCAGGCCCGCGCGGCCCGGGACTGAGCGCCACGGGACTGAGTGGCCCTCGCCGGGGCCCCCGGCGGCGCCTCAGGGAAAGACGACTGCGGGGTCGGCCGGGGTGAGGATCAGCCAGCGCAGCGACGTGTCGCCGAAGCGGCCGTACTCCGTGACCCGCACGTCGACGGGTTCGGGCGCCACCAGCGGGAAGTACATCGGACGCGGCACGGATCCGGCGCCGTCGGTGTCATCGGTGTCGTCGGCATGGCCGACGTGCGGGCCGTCTCCCCGGCCCCCGGCCGTACGGCCCCAGAGCCCGGAGTCCGGGTCCGCCGTGCGGTCCCAGAGCTCGGCGACGCCCGGGGCGCGGCGCACGGTCCGCACCACCTCGTCCAGCCGCTCGTTCCGCGGCCACCGCTGCCAGGCCAGCCGCAGCCGGCCGAGCAGCGGAGCGGCCCACCGGGTCTCCCACTCGCGCAGCTGATACCGCGCCTCGGGGGAGAACGCCCAGGTCATGACGTTGGCGTCCGGGCGGGCCAGCCAGGGGCAGTGGCGGGCCGCCACCGCGTTGACGGCGACCACGTCCCAGGCCTGGTCGCAGAGCCAGCTGACCCGGCGCTGCTGGTGCAGCAGGTCGAGCATGGCCGCGTCGGGCCGCGCGGCACCGGCCGGGCGTCTCGGCGGCTGGTGGCCGGTGCCGCGGTAGAGGGCGGTCGCCTGCCGTGGGGAGAGGCCGAGGATCCGTACGACACCGTCGATCATCTCGCGGGCGTAGCCGCGGTCCTCGCCCCGCTCCAGGGCGCGGTACCAGCGCTCGGAGACGCCGAGCAGCAGGGCCATGTCGAGCTGGGTGAGGTAGCTGCGGTGGCCGCGGAACGGTACGGGCCCGGGCAACTTGCCGGGGTCCCGCGCCATCCGCCAGGCGCGCACCATCCGCCCCAGATCCTCGCGTCGTGCGTCCGGCAACGGTAAAGACCTCGCAAAGATGGGGCTGTCGTACGGAGGGTGCCGCGCGCCCGCCGCGGATCACGGCCGGGCCGGGGCACGGTGTCAGCCTCGCACACGCGAGGCGCGGACCGGAACGGAGGAGTGCCGGTAGGTGTGCGTGCCGACCTTGGGACGAGACGTACGGAGAGGGTGAGCGCCCCACCACCCGGCACCGCCGGAACGGCTCGGTACCGGTCGGCGGCCCGTCGTCCGCCCCGCGCGCCTCCGAGGCCGCCCCGCCCGTCCCGGATCCGCACAACCAAAGATCCACACACCCGCAGATCCGAACACCCGCAGATCCGAACACCCGAGATCCGCACACCCACAGATCCGCGCCCACCCACGGAGATCACGATGAGCCACTTCCTGCCGGAGACCGACGCCGTGCTGACCGCCGCCCGGGGACTGGCCCTGGCCCATTCCGGCCTGATCGAGGTGAACAGCAGCCCCCTCTACCTGCGGGCGCGTGACGCCGATCCGGCCCGCACCGTCGCCCTGGTCTCGGGCGGCGGCTCCGGGCACGAGCCGCTGCACACCGGGCTCCTCGGCCGGGGTGGCCTGGACGCCGTCTGCCCCGGCGAGATCTTCGCCTCCCCGCACAACCGCCAGATCTACGAGGCGAGCGCGGCGGCCGCCAAGAGCGACGGCGTCCTGCACATCGTCAAGAACTACACCGGCGACGTCATCAACTTCCAGATCGCCGCGGAGCGCCTGCGCCACGACGGCATCCCCGTCGCCACGGTCCTCGTCGACGACGACCTGGCCACCGACAGCGCGGACAGCGCGACCGGCCGCCGGGGCACCGCCGCCACCGTCGTCGTCGAGAAGCTCCTCGGCGCCGCCGCCGACCGGGGCGCCACCCTGGAGGAGCTCGCCGACCTGGGCCGGCGGATCGTCGCCCGGTCCCGCAGCATCGCGGTCGCCGCCCGCGCCCAGACCTCGCCCACCACGGTGGACCCCGCCTTCACGCTGGACCGCGGGACCCTCGACTACGGCGTCGGCATCCACGGCGAACGCGGCACCCGCACCATCGCGCGGCCCGCCATCGGCGACCTCGTCCGGCGCATGACCGACGACCTGCTCGACGCGCTGCCCGAGGGGCCCGACGAGGTGCTCGCCCTCGTCAACGGCCTCGGCGCCACCACCGAGTTGGAGCTGAACGCCATCGCGGTGCTGCTGAGCGACGAACTCACCGCGCGCGGCCTGCGGCCCGTCCTGGTCGTCCCCGGCACCTTCACGGCGGCCCTGGACATGGCCGGCTTCTCCCTCACCCTCACCCGGCTCGAAGAGGGCTGGGCGGATCTGTGGACCGCGCCCACCCGCACCCCGCTCGTCCTGCCGCGCCCCTCACTCGCCCCCGGCACCCCCGCGCCGGCCCGCACGGAGACCACCGACACCCCGACGCGCGCAACGCGAACTGCCGGCGACCGCGCCCTGCTCGACCGGTACGCCCTCACCGTCACGCAGGTCCGCGACAACCTCACCAAGCTCGACCAGCTCGTCGGCGACGGTGACTTCGGCGACAACCTCGCCGGCGGCGTACGGCGTGCGGTGAAGCTGGCGGACGAGAGCGGGATGGACGGCACCGCCGCGCTCGCCGACGCCTTCCTCAACGACGTCGGCGGCACCAGCGGCCCGCTCTTCGGGCTCCTCTTCCAGCACCTGGCCACCGCGACCACGGCCGACGGCGGCGCCCCGACGGTCGCCGCGCTCGCCCGGGCCGCCGCGGCCGGGCACGACGCCATCCACCGCGTGGGCGGCGCGGTCCCCGGCGACTGCACGCTGGTCGACGCCCTCGCGCCCGCCGCCGAGTCGCTGGCCGCCGCCCAGGACGCCGCCGCCGAGGCGCCGTTCACCGAGGCCGCGCAGGCGGCCATCCGGGGCGCCCTGGCCACCGCATCGCTGCGCCCCCGGCGCGGGCGGGCCAGCTACGTCGGGGACCACGCGCTCGGCGTCCCGGACCCCGGCGCGCTGGCCGTGGCCCTGCTCTTCATGGCCCTGGCCGACATCCACGAGCCCGCCACCGCCCCGCGTCTCCCCGCCCCCGGCCACATCACGGTGCCCTGACCAGCCGAAGCCAGAGGGGGGCCGGTCCGGCGCTTCAACCGCACCGCCACGGAACGCGCGGGCGTGCTCCACGACCGCTGTCCCGGCCGCGACCGGCCCCTCGACGAGGCGCGGCCGCCGGGGACCGACGGCCTCGCCCCCGTCGAACCGCACCCCGGCGACCGCCGGGTCCCTACGGTCCGGCTGACCGCGACGGACCGTGCCGAGCGCCCCCTGCCCGACACCACCAGCGACGAACTCGCCGGCGCCCTCCTCACCCCGCTCAACGACGCGCGGCGCGTCCGCCTCGTAACCGCCCCGGCCGAGGCCGACCGGCTCCCGACCGGCACCTGCTGCCCGACGCGGGCGGGCTGCGCCCCCCGAGCGGCCTGTTCCTCGTCGCCAGAGCGGCCTCGGCTTCCACCTAACCTACGAACCAATTTGCCTAAACCCTTTAGGCAAATGCATACTCAGTGTAGGAGGACACCGAATCCGCTGAGGGGAACACCATGGTGCGCGTGGGACTGACCACGGAACGTCTGATCCGGGCGGGGGCCGAGCTCGCCGACGAGGCAGGCTTCGACCAGGTGACCGTCTCGGCGCTCGCCCGGCGCTTCGACGTCAAGGTCGCGAGCCTGTACTCGCACGTCAAGAACTCGCAGGACCTCAAGACCGGCATCGCCCTGCTCGCGCTCGCGGAACTCGCCGACCGGGGCGCCGACGCGCTGGCCGGCCGCGCGGGCAAGGACGCCCTGGCCGCCCTGGCGAACGTCTACCGCGACTACGCCCGCGAGCACCCCGGCCGCTACGCCGCCGCCCAGCTGCGGCTCACCCCGGAGGCCGCCGCGGCCAGCGCCGGCGGCAGGCACGCGGAGATGACGCGCGCGATCCTGCGCGGATACGACCTGACCGAACCGGACCAGACCCACGCGGTCCGCCTCCTCGGCAGCGTCTTCCACGGCTACGTGAGTCTGGAGCTCGGCGGCGGGTTCAGCCACAGCGCGCCCGACTCACAGGAGACCTGGACGCGCGTCATCGACGCCCTCGACGCCCTCCTGCGCAACTGGCCGGCCCCGACCCCTTGAGGACCCCCGCCGGCCCACCCCACTTCGAACGACAGGCTGAAGCAATGAACGACAACGCATCGAACGCGGCCACCGACACGGCACCCGAGCCGGCCCCCGGCGCCGGGCAGCACGGGTTCACCACGCCCGTCACCGCCGGACTCCTGCGCGGCGCCCTGGACGTCGAGCGCACCGAGCGCGGCGTACTGCCCCACCGGCTCCCCGCCCGGGCCCGCGCGCAGAACACCGACGGGCAGCTGGCCATGGCCGAGTCCCAGCCCTCCGGCGTACGCCTGGCCTTCCGTACCCGCGCCACCACCGTCGAACTCGAGACGCTGCCCACCAAGCGCGTCTACACGGGCGCCCCGCCCCGCCCGGACGGCGTCTACGAACTGCTCGTCGACGGCCGCCTGGCCGGCCGGGAAACCGCCGACGGCGGCAACGTCCTGACCATCGACCTGTCCACCGGGACCTTCGCACACACCGCGGGCGAGCCCTGCGCGGTGCGCTTCGCCGAGCTGCCCGACGGCATGAAGGACCTCGAGCTCTGGCTGCCGCACAACGAGACCACCGAACTGCTCACCCTGCGCACCGACGCCCCCGTCGAGCCCGCACGGGACCCGGGCCGCAAGGTCTGGCTGCACCACGGCAGTTCGATCAGCCACGGCTCCGACGCGGCGGGCCCCACCACGATCTGGCCCGCGCTCGCCGCGGCGCGCGGCGGCGTGGAACTGATCAACCTGGGCCTGGCCGGCAGCGCCCTGCTCGACCCGTTCACCGCCCGCGCCCTGCGGGACACCCCCGCGGACCTGATCAGCGTCAAGATCGGCCTCAACCTGGTCAACTCCGACCTGATGCGGCTGCGCGCCTTCACCCCGGCGGTGCACGGCTTCCTCGACACCATCCGCGAGGGGCACCCGGACGCCCCGCTGCTCGTCGTCTCGCCGATCCTCTGCCCCATCCACGAGGACACCCCGGGCCCCAGCGCACCGGACTTCAGCAACCTCGGCGAGGGACGGCTGCTCTTCAAGGCCATGGGCGACCCGGCGGAGAAGGCCGCCGGAAAGCTGACGCTCAACGTCATCCGTGACGAGCTGGCCCGGATCGTGGCGGAGCGCGCGGCCGACGACCCGCACCTGCACTACCTCGACGGCCGCGAGCTCTACGGCACGGCGGACGCCGCCGAACTGCCGCTGCCCGACCAGCTCCACCCGGACGCGGCCACCCACCGGCTCATGGGCGAGCGCTTCGCCGAGCGGGTCTTCACCGCGGGCGGCGCCTTCGCGCACGGCGGGTGACGCGGCGGGGGACTACCTGCGGGAGGACAGCGCGAGCCGGTGCAGGTCGTGCAGCGCGTCGACGAGCACGGTGCGCCGGTGCCACTTGATCCAGCCGCCGATGGCGCGGCTCGTGGTGTGCAGGGCCCGCAGCTGGGCGGGGGTGAAACCGGCCAGGGGGTCGGCATGGTGGGACGAGATCACTCCGCGGACGGTGTTCTGGTCGTCGACGAGCGGGATGCTGTGACAGGCGCGGCTGCCCGCGGAGAGGATCACCCGCCGGGTGTCGTCGTCGAAACCGGGCGACGACTCCACCTCCTTGACGGTGACCTGGTGGCTCGAGGCGGCGGCCCGGGAGCACGAGGTGTTCCCGTCGACGAACGCGAAGTAGTCGGTGAACTGCCGGGGCAGCCCGGCGTGCTTCGCCATGCGCAGGACGTCGTCCTCGACCAACTGCACGTTCCCCATGTCCGTACCGGTGACGGTCATGACGTGGCGCAGCGCGGCACCGAGGACCTCGCCCTGGTTCCTCGCGTCGAGCGAACCGGCGTGGAGGGCCGCCAGGTCGGGCAGCGGCTGCGCGATCCGCTGGAGCGGCCAGGCCTCGGAGCCCGGCGGCGGGCCCGGGGTGCGGACCACCGCCGAGGCGAGCTGGTGCAGCTTGATGTTGGCCCGCTGCGAGGCCTGGCGCAGGAGCGTGAAGGCGGCCTGCGGGTCGGTGAGCCGGTAGCGCTCGACGAGGATGCCCTCGGCCAGCGCGACCCTGGCGCGCGCCCGCGACTGGACCCGCAGTTCGGACACCTGGTCCCGCAGCAGCTCGGCCGCCGCCCTCAGCTCCTCCACCTCGTCCCGGCGGGAGGGTGGCTCCTGGCCGGCGGAGTCCCTGGGGGCGGGCACCTGCCGCGAGGAGGGTTTTCTCTCGGGCTGGGGTGCGGACGAAATGGTCAAGCTGTCTCCCACGGCGGCACCCTGCTCCGGCCGCCTCGTTGTTCCACGAGCAGCTGCGGCCCCGCGCGACGGCGGTCGCCGTGCCCGATCCGTCCACCGGAAAGGGCCTGCTCCTTCACACGTCCGTGACGTTAACCCGGCCGGCTCGCGATGTCATGCCCGGCCCGCACCCTCGGACGGGCCGCCGTGGCGGTACCCGCGCGGGACAAGGGCACCGCCGTCACCTCGGACGATGTGCCGTTCCCCACAGACCGGGATCCGACGACCGGGAATACCCGTGCCGCATCCCTTGCGAGTTCTGCATATGACGACTAGTCATATGGCGAATCGAAACACCGGCAGGAGCACAGGTTCACGCACAGGTCATGCCGCACCGGCACCGAGGGCACATCACCCTGGAGGGCACGTGAAGTTCTCCGTCATCTTCGAGGCACAGCTCGCCGACCCCACCGTCGAGCGCGAGCACCAGGTCATCCGCGACAGCGTCGAACAAGCCGTGTTCGCGGAGGAGATGGGGTTCGACCGCGTCTGGGCGGTCGAGCACCACTCCCTCAAGTGGTACGCGCACATGAGCGCCCCGGAAATCTTCCTGACCTGGGTCGCCGCGCGCACGACCACCATCAGGATCGGCCACGGCGTCGTCTGCATGCCGTTCAACTTCAACCACCCGGCCCGCGTCGCCGAGCGCGCCGCCATGCTGGACCTGCTCTCCGGCGGACGGCTCGACCTCGGCGCGGGCCGGGGCGGCACCGCGCAGGAGACGTCACTGTGCGGCGTCGACAAGGAACGTACGGCCCAGGAGGTCGAGGAGGCGCTGCGGATCATCGGCAAGGCCTGGGAGAAGGAGGAGCTGGAACACCACGGCGAGCTGCTCGACATCGCCCCGCACCCCATCCTGCCGCGCCCCGCGCAGACCCCGCACCCGCCCCTCTTCCTCGCGTGCAGCAGGACCGAGACGCTGACGCAGGCGGCCGAGCTCGGCATCGGCGCCCTCGTGATGGGCTTCGCGGGCCCCGAGGCGATCGCCGGGATGCGCCGGGCGTACGACACCGCCGTCGCGGAGCGCACCGGCGGGCGCCTCGTGTCGAGCGTCGTCAACGACCACTTCTCCGTGCTCTGCCCCACGATCGTGCTCGACGACCGGGAGACGGCGCGCCGGGTCGGCCTGCGCGGGCAGCGGTTCTTCGCGCAGTCCATCGGGTACTGGTACGGCGGCTCGGGCATCCCCGACGAGGCGGTCGTGGAGGGCGGCGACGAGGCGGCGAAGATGCGCGAGGCGGCCGAGCAGGTCGTCGCCCGGCTGCACGAGCAGAACATTCCGGTGCGGCCGACTTCGACCGCCACGTTCAACGCCGACCACGCCTACGGCACCGCGGACGACGCCATCGCCTACGTCGAGCGCCTGCGCGACGCGGGGGCCGACGAGATCATGTGCCTCATCCAGATGGGCACCGTCCCGCAGGAGGCGTGCCTGGAGACCCTGCGGCAGTGGGGTGAGAAGGTCATCCCGCACTTCCGCGCCCGAGAAGCGGTCGCCGGCTGATGCGGCCCGGCCCCGCCGACCGCCGCCCGGGCCCCGACACGCCCGCGCCGGACCGCCTCGACCCCCTCGCCCGCCCCCTCGTGGACGCCCTGACCGCAGCCTTCCCGGACCTGGGTGGCGTCGTCACCGACGCCGTCGAGGCCCGGCGGATCCTCGCCGCGGCGCCCGCCCCCACGAAGGCGCCACCCGCCGTCGCGTCGGTGACGGACCGGGTGGTGCCGGGGCCGCCGGGCGCACCCGACATTCCCGTACGCGTCTACCTGCCCGACCCGCAGCCGCATCCGGGGCCCCGCCCGACCGTCGTCTTCTTCCACGGGGGCGGTTACACCCTCTGCGGGCTCGACTCGCACGACGCCACGGCCCGCCGCCTGACCGCACGCTCCGGCGCCGCCGTGGTCTCGGTCGACTACCGCCTCGCCCCGGAACACCGCTTCCCCGCGGCCGTCGACGACGCGTACGCCGCCCTGTGCTGGGCCGCCGGCGAGAGCGCCGCGCTCGGCGGTGACCCGGGCCGCCTCGTCACCGCCGGGGACAGCAGCGGCGGCGGGCTCGCCGCCGCCGCCGCGCTCCGGGCCCGGGACGAGGGCGGGCCCGCCCTCGCGCTCCAGGTGCTGCTCTACCCAGTGCTCGACGCCGCCCAGGACACTTTCTCGTACCGGCAGAACGCCCGCGGATACTTCCTCACCGCCGCGCACATGCGCTGGTACTGGCGGCAGTACCTCGGCCCCGGCGGCGACGGCGCGCACCCGCTGGCCTCGCCGCTGCGGGCCGCCGACCTCACCGGTCTGCCGCCGGCGCACGTCGTCACCGCGGGCTGCGATCCGCTGCGCGACGAGGGGCTGGCCTACGCGGAGCGCCTGCGCGCGGCCGGAGTGCCGGTCACCGCGGCCCACTGGCCGCGCATGTTCCACGGATTCCTCGGCTTCCCGGAACTGCTGCCCGACGCGAACAGGGCCTGGGCGGGCGTGGCGGCGGCGGTCGCATCGGCCGGGCCGCCGGAGCCGCACAGGAAAAACTGCGGTCGAGTGGGGGGTGACACAGGATGATTTCCCGAGATCCCCCTTGTCCCGGTGAACCTCGCGCGCATACGGTGTCCTGACGCGAGGTTCTCCCGTGGAGGATGGGTTATGACGGAAATTCTTGTGCAGTCGGGTACGGAGGGCGCGGTTCCTGCCGCCGAAGAGCGGGTGGTGGACCACCCGGCGTGGCCGGTGCTCAAGGACGCCGTGGAGGACATCCGGCCCTGGCAGTCGGCGGACGGCTCCATCGACTTCGACGCGGACGGCGCCCCGGCGCGGAGCATCGCCGAACTCGCCGTGGACCGCGTCATATCCGCCGTCGAGGAGCTCTCCCCGCTCCTCCCGCACGACGCCGCCTACCATCGCGCGCTCGTCGCGGACCTGCGCCGCTGGGCCGACGACGGCTTCCGGGTGCCGGACTTCCTCGACTCGCTCCTCGCCTTCCAGCCCGCCGCGGACCGCAGGGACGGCCTGCAGCACCTCGTCGTCTTCCCGATGTACACGCAGAACGGCAACCCCGACCGCAACCTCGAAGCGGTCGTGCTGCGCATGGTCTGGCCCGACTGGCTGGCCGAGCTGGAGCGCACCCGTTACGACAACCCGCTCTTCTGCGGCATCACCTTCGAGGACTTCACCGCGGGGTACGACACGAACTCCGCCGTCCTCTTCCCCGAGACCATCGCCGTGCGCGAGGCCCCCGAGCGCTTCTCCTGGGGCGGCATCTTCTGCGACCGCGAGGCGGCCCGCTTCCGCCGCGTCACCGAGGCCGCCGTGGAGCTCCTCGGCCTCGAACTGCCCGACGACATCCGCGCGATGGTCGGCGACCAGGACCGCTGCGAGCAGGCGTTCGTGCTCTGGGACATGGTCCACGACCGCACCCACAGCCACGGCGACCTGCCGTTCGACCCGTTCATGATCAAGCAGCGCCAGCCGTTCTGGATGTACGGCCTGGAGGAGCTGCGCTGTGACCTCACCGCCTTCAAGGAGGCCGTGAAGCTGGAGGCCGAAGGCGTCCCGCAGGCGCGCGACGTCCAGTACGCCGTGCTCTTCGACCGGATGTTCCGCTTCCCGGTCACCGGCGACCGCGTCAAGAACTACGACGGCCTCGGCGGCCAGCTCCTCTTCGCCTACCTCCACAAGCACGACGTGGTCCGCTGGACCGACAACAAGCTCCGCATCGACTGGGAGCGCGCGCCGCAGATCACCAACCAGCTCTGCGGCGAGATCGAGGAGCTGTACCGCGCGGGCATCGACCGCCCCAAGCTGGTCCACTGGTTCGCCGCCTACGACCTGGTCTCCACCTACCTCGCCCCGCACCCCGGATCGCGCTGGGCCAAGGGCCCGGACGCCCTCGACACGTCGCTGCCGCCGCGCAAACTCGTCGACGAGGTGCTTCCCGACGAGTTTCCGCTCAGCATGTTCTATGAGGCGCTCTCCAAGAAGCTGAAGCACGTGATCGCCTCCACCAAGGGGATCACCGCTTCCTCGGGCGCCGAGAAGGCCGCCGCGTGAGCGGCCGCCAGGAGGAGGCGAGGACCATGTCCGCACTTGATGGAGCCGTGGTCGCGGTGGCCGGAGCCGCCGGAGCCGCGGGGCGTGCCACCCTGCTCAGGCTGGCCGAGGCGGGAGCCACGGTCGTGGCCTCGGACGCCGATCCCGCGCGCCTGGCCGAAGCGGTGGACGCCGCGCGGTACGCGCACGGCGGCGCGACCGTCATCGGCGACACCGTCGACCTCCTCGACCTGGACGCGGCCCGCGAGTGGGCGACGCGCACCGAGAAGGAGTTCGGGCGGATCGACGGCCTGGTGCACCTCGTCGGCGGCTGGCGCGGCAGCAAGAGCTTCGCCGAGACCGACCTCGCCGACTGGGACCTCCTGGAGAAGCTCCTGATCCGCACCGTGCAGCACACCTCCCTCGCCTTCGAGGAGGGGCTGCGGCGCAGCGACCGCGGGCGGTATCTGCTGATCAGCGCCGCGGGCGCGAGCAAGCCGACCGCGGGCAACGCGGCGTACGCGGCCTCCAAGGCGGCGGCTGAGGCCTGGACGCTCGCCCTCGCCGACGCCTTCCGCAAGGCGGGGGGCGAGGACGGGCCGCGCGCCGCGGCTGCGATCCTGGTGGTCAAGGCGCTGGTGCACGACGCGATGCGCGCGGAGCGGCCCAACGCGAAGTTCGCGGGCTTCACGGACGTCAAGGAGCTGGCCGAGGCCATCGCCGGCGTCTGGGAGCGGCCCGCCGGGGAAGTGAACGGAAACCGCCTGTGGCTGACCGAGAAGCCGTGACCGCACGCGACACGACCACGCGTACCGGAGACCCCGTGAACCCCCCGAAGACCGACGCCCGGCGCCACCACGACCCGGACGTCCGCGGCTTCGCCAGCGACAACTACGCGGGCGGCCACCCGGAGGTCATGGCCGCCCTCGCGCTCGCCAACGGCGGCCACCAGGTCTCGTACGGCGAGGACGAGTACACGGAAAACCTCCAGCAGGTGATCCGCGGCCACTTCGGCCCGACCGCGGAGGCCTTCCCGGTCTTCAACGGGACGGGTGCCAACGTCGTCGCGCTCCAGGCGGTCGCCGACCGCTGGGGCGCGGTGATCTGCGCGGAGTCCGCGCACATCAACGTGGACGAGGGCGGCGCCCCCGAGCGGATGGCCGGCCTCAAGCTGCTGACCGTGCCCACGCCCGACGGTAAGCTCACCCCCGAGCTGATCGACAAGCAGGCGTTCGGCTGGGACGACGAGCACCGCGCCATGCCGCAGGTCGTCTCGATCGCGCAGAACACCGAGCTGGGCACGCTCTACACGCCCGACGAGATCCGCGCGATCTGCGACCACGCCCACCAGCTCGGCATGAAGGTGCACCTCGACGGCGCCCGGATAGCCAACGCGGCGGCCGCCCTCGACGTCCCCATGCGGACGTTCACCAACGCGGTCGGCGTCGACATCCTGTCGCTGGGCGGTACGAAGAACGGCGCGCTCTTCGGCGAGGCCGTCGTGGTCATCAACCAGGACGCCGTCCGCCACATGAAGCACCTGCGCAAGATGTCCATGCAGCTCGCCTCGAAGATGCGGTTCGTCTCGGTGCAGCTTGAGGCGCTGCTCGCCAAGGACCTGTGGCTGCGCAACGCCCGGCACGCCAACGCGATGGCACAGCGCCTCGCCGAGGGCGTCCGGTCCGTGCACGGCGTGGAGATCCTCTACCCCGTGCAGGCCAACGCCGTCTTCGCCCGCCTGCCGCACGACGTGACGGAGCGGCTGCAGAAGCGCTACCGCTTCTACTTCTGGGACGAGGCGGCGGGCGTCGTCCGCTGGATGTGCTCGTTCGACACGCGCGAGGAGGACGTCGACGGATTCCTCGCGGCGCTCAAGGAAGAGATGGCGCGCTGACGCGGCGTCCCTGAGCCGACTCGGCCTCGCCGACCGCATAGGTATGCGGCTGACCGTAAAGTCATTGACGTGCGGTCGGCCGCGTTCCTACGCTCCCGGGCATGCAGCTGATCCAGGAAAACCCTGACCTGTCCGCGTACTTGGCCGCGGACGAGGTAGTCGACCACCACCACCCGCTGGTCCGCGAGACGGCGGCAGGTCTTGCAAAGTCATCCGCCGATACGTGCGCGTATGCCCGCGCCGCCTTCGAGTTCGTGCGCGACGCGATTCCGCACTCCCAGGACTCCGGCCGCATGGAGGTCACCTGGCGCGCCTCCGACGTCCTGCGGGAGCGCACCGGCATCTGTACCGCCAAGTCTCACGCCTTGGCCGCCCTGCTGCGCGCCGAGGACATCCCGACGGCGTTCTGCTACCAGCGGCTGCGGGACGACAACGCCGGCGGCGGATACGCCCTGCACGGCCTCGTCGCCGTACGGCTCGACGGCGCCTGGCACCGGCAGGACCCGCGCGGCAACATCCCGGCCGGCGTCGACGCGCAGTTCCGGCCCGGCGAGGAGCGGCTGGCCTGGCCGGTCGATACAAAGTCCAATGAAGTGGACTACCCGGTCCTCTATGCTGAACCGAGACCGGCGGTCCTCCGCGCGCTCAAGGAAGCCCCGGACCGGCCGCACCTCTGGCAGATCTACCCCTCGGAACTGTGAGGCACGACGGACCATGACCTTCGATCCGACCGTCTCCGACGACGTGCGCGCCCTCGCGCCCGGCTTCACCCACCTCGTGATCGAGGCCCGCGGACTCGTCAACGGCCCCAGCACCGACGCCACGTCGGCCCTGCTCGACGACGCCGCCCGCCGGCTCGCCGTACGCCTCGACGGTCGCGCCCCGCACGAGGACCCGCACATGGCCGCCTGGCGCGCCGCCTACCAGGCGTTCGGCGCGAAGCCCTCCCGTACCCGCAACTCCGCCGAGGCCCTGGCCAGGCGGACGCTCACCGCCGGCGGCCTGCCCAGGATCAACACCCTCGTCGACCTCTACAACGCGGTCAGCGTGGCCCACCTGATCCCGGTCGGCGGCGAGGACCTGGACCTGATCAAGGGCGGCATGCGCCTGGTGCGGGCCACCGGCGACGAGGAGTTCGTCACCGCCGCCGCGGGGGAGCGGACCGTCGAGCACCCCGAGGCGGGCGAGGTCGTCTGGTGCGACGACGAGCGCGTCACCTGCCGCCGCTGGAACTGGCGCCGGGGCCCTCGCACCCGCCTCACCGAGGGCTCCGTGAACGCGGTCTTCCTCCTGGAGGGCATGGGGCCGGGCGCCGGGCTCGAGGTCGCGGGCGCCGAACTCGCCGAGCTCCTGGAGAAATGCGCCCCCGGCGCGCGGATCACCGTCCGCGCGCCGCAATGACGAAGGGGCCGGTGACGAAGGGGCCGGTGACGAAGGGGTCGATGACGAAGCGGCCGGTCAGGTCGCCTCGGCGGCCTTCACCTCGGCCGGGGTGGGCGCCGTGCCACCGAGGTGCGCCGGCATCCACCACGTGTCGTCCGGACCCTTGGGGCGCACCGGGTACGCGCGCTGCGCGGCCTCCAGGAGCTCCTGGCAGCGCTCGCGCAGGCGCCGCGTGATCGCGCCCGCGTACTGGTCCTTGGGCGCCTCCACCGGCTCGCCGACACGGATCGTGATCGGCAGGTGGCTGCGCTTGAAGTTGCGGGGGTGCCCCTTGGTCCACAGCCGCTGCGTGCCCCACAGGGCCATCGGGATCAACGGCACCCCGGCCTCCTGGGCCAGGCGCGCGGCGCCGGATTTGAACGTCTTCAGCGTGAACGACTGCGAGATCGTCGCCTCGGGGAAGACCCCGATGATCTCCCCGGAACGCAGCGAGTCCAGGGCGTGCGCGTAGGCGGCCTCGCCCTGCTTGCGGTCGACGGGGATGTGCTTCATCCCACGCATCAGCGGACCCGAGATCTTGTGCCGGAACACCGATTCCTTCGCCATGAAGCGCACCAGACGCTTCTGCGGAAGGGCGGCGAGACCGTCGAAGATGAAGTCGAGATAGCTGATGTGATTGCTCACCAGGACCGCACCGCCGGAGCGTGGGATGTTCTCCGACCCCTTGCAGTCGATCTTCAGGTCCCATGCCTTGAACAGGGTTTTCGCGGCACCGATGACCGGACGGTAAACAAGCTCTGCCATGGGTGGGGAGGGCCCTTCGTTTCTGCCTGGGGAGGGGGCTCCCGGCGGGAGGTTACGCAGCCGTAGGTTTTTCGGCGTTGCGCAGATCGTGCCCCAAGAACGGACGGCTGACCAGCCTTGGTGCCCCGGATCCGCGAGATTCTCGTCACGTAGGAATGTTCCGGGCGCCCCGCATGCTGTACCGGGGAGGCAGCGGAACGAGGCCCATGGGGCGGGAGGTACAGGTGCCAGGAGGCGGGACCGGGCGGCGGCTCGGCGCGGCGGACATCGGGGAGCGGCTGGGGGCGCGGGCGACGCTCGTGCAGTTCTCCAGCGCCTTCTGCCAGCCTTGCCGGGCGACACGCAGAGTCCTCGCGGAGGTGGCCGCCCTGGTGCCAGGGGTCTCCCACGTGGAGATCGACGCCGAGGCCCGGCTCGAACTCGTACGGGAGCTGCGCGTCGAGAAGACACCTACCGTCCTCGTCCTGGACGCGGCCGGACACGTGGTGCGCCGCGCCGCGGGCCAGCCGCGCAAGGCCGATGTCATCGCCGCGCTCGGGGAGGCCCTGTGACGGACTGCTCCGCAGGTCACGCCAGGTGCGGGGAGCGAAGATCGTGACGCATCTTTCATCTCCGGGAAAGGACTTGACTGCATGCGGCAGCTGTCGCGAGCCTGCTCTCATGCCCCGCGATCTCCTTCTGTACGAGCGCGTCCACCTGGACCTCGCCCGCCACGCCAGCGCGCGCTGTCCGCGGTCCTGAGCCCCGACGTCTTCGCTCGCACCTCCGGCAGAAGGACAACTCCATGACGGCATCGTCAGCCCTCAGCGCCCCCCGGCTCGCCACCCCCGACCTGCTGCGCTCGGTCTTCCGGCAGCACGCCGCGGGTGTCGCCGTGATCACCGCCGCCCGGGGCTCCCACCCCGTCGGCTTCACCGCCACCTCGCTCACCTCGGTCTCCGCCGAGCCGCCGATGGTCTCGTTCGGCATCGGCACGGGCTCCTCCAGCTGGCCCGTGGTCTCCGAGGCCCGGCACGTCGGCGTCCACATACTCGGCGAGCACCAGCAGGAGCTCGCCGGCACGTTCGCGCGCAGCGGAGCCGACCGCTTCGGCGCGCCCACGCGGTGGCGCGAGGGGCCCGAGGGGGTGCCCGTGCTCGACGGGGCGCTCGCCTGGCTGGTCTGCCGGATCGTCGCGCGCGTGCCCGCGGGGGACCATCGGATCGTGCTGGCGGAGGCCGTCGTGGGCGACGGCTCCGAAGAGGGCCGCCCCCTCCTGTACCACCAGGGGCGCTTCAACGCGCTGCGCGACTGAGAGTTCCCGGTGGGCGGCGCTCAGGCCCGATTACGGAGCGTTGGGAAGGTCACAGTTCAAAGCGCTTGCTCAGCGGGAATGAACTGGGTGTACTCATGAGTAATATTTCGATCGGAGCGCGGGCCGCCCCGACCGGGATCCGCCGCTTCAGGCGCCTATGCTGCCTGCAAGAAGGCAGTGGCCACCAGCCGAGGCAGCAGCCCAGTAAAGACGATGCAGTAGGAGAGCCGGCGTGAGCTTGAGGATCGTTGTCTGTGTGAAGTACGTGCCCGACGCCACCGGCGACCGGCACTTCGCCGATGACCTGACCGTCGACCGCGACGACGTCGACGGCCTGCTGTCGGAGCTCGACGAGTACGCCGTCGAGCAGGCGCTGCAGATCGCCGACGAGGCCGACGACGCGGAGGTCACCGTCCTGACCGTCGGTCCCGAGGACGCCAAGGACGCGCTGCGCAAGGCGCTCTCCATGGGCGCCGACAAGGCCGTCCACGTCGAGGACGACGACCTGCACGGCTCCGACGTGATGGGCACCTCGCTGGTGCTCGCCAAGGCCATCGAGAAGACCGGTTACGACCTGGTCATCGCCGGTATGGCCTCCACCGACGGCACCATGGGCGTGCTGCCCGCGATCCTCGCGGAGCGCCTCGGCGTCCCGCAGGTCACGCTGCTCTCCGAGGTCTCCGTCGAGGACGGCACCGTCAAGGGCCGCCGCGACGGCGACGCCGCCAGCGAGCAGCTCGAGGCGTCCCTGCCGGCCGTCGTGTCCGTGACGGACCAGTCGGGCGAGGCCCGCTACCCGTCCTTCAAGGGCATCATGGCCGCCAAGAAGAAGCCGGTGGAGTCGCTCGACCTGGACGACCTGGACCTCGACGCCGAAGAGGTCGGCCTCGAGGGTGCCTGGACCAAGGTCGACTCCGCCGCCGAGCGTCCGGCCCGCACGGCCGGCACGATCGTCAAGGACGAGGGCGAGGGCGGCAAGCAGCTGGCCGAGTACCTCGCGGGCCAGAAGTTCATCTGAGCTTCAGTCACCCCCTCAACCGCCCCAACTTCTTCGTAATCGCAGGAGATTGAAGTCCCATGGCTGAAGTTCTCGTCTACGTCGACCACGTGGACGGCGCCGTCCGCAAGCCCACCCTGGAGCTGCTGACCCTGGCCCGCCGCGTCGGCGAGCCCGTCGCCGTCGCCCTCGGCCCCGGCGCCGAGGCCACCGCCGCCACGCTCGCCGAGCACGGCGCGGTCAAGGTCCTCACCGCCGACGCCCCCGAGTTCGCCGACTACCTCGTCGTGCCCAAGGTGGACGCGCTGCAGGCCGCGTACGAGGCCGTCTCCCCGGCCGCCGTGCTCGTGCCCTCCTCCGCCGAGGCCAAGGAGATCGCGGCCCGCCTCGCGGTCCGCATCGGCTCCGGCATCATCACCGACGCCGTCGACCTCGAGGCCGGCGACGAGGGCCCGGTGGCCACGCAGTCCGCGTTCGCCGCCTCGTACACCACCAAGTCCCGTGTCTCCAAGGGCACCCCGGTCATCACGGTCAAGCCGAACTCGGCCGCCGTGGAGGCCGCCCCCGCCGCGGGCACCGTCGAGGCCCTCACGGTCTCGTTCTCCGAGAAGGCCACCGGCACCAAGGTCGTCTCGCGCACCCCGCGCGAGTCGACGGGCCGCCCCGAGCTGACCGAGGCCGCGATCGTGGTCTCCGGCGGCCGCGGCGTCAACGGCGCCGAGAACTTCGCGATCATCGAGGCGCTCGCCGACTCGCTCGGTGCCGCCGTCGGCGCCTCGCGCGCCGCCGTCGACGCCGGCTGGTACCCGCACTCCAACCAGGTGGGCCAGACCGGCAAGTCGGTCTCCCCGCAGCTGTACATCGCCTCCGGCATCTCCGGCGCGATCCAGCACCGCGCCGGCATGCAGACCTCGAAGACCATCGTGGCCATCAACAAGGACGCCGAGGCCCCGATCTTCGACCTGGTCGACTACGGCGTGGTCGGCGACCTCTTCGAGGTCGTCCCCGCCCTCACCGAAGAGGTCAAGTCCCGCAAGGGCTGAGCCCGTCGGGTGTCCGAGGCCCTCGTCCCCGCCGTGCGCGGAGGCGAGGGCCTCGCCGCGTCAGAGCGTCAGGCTCGCCTGCACCGGCAGATGGTCGCTCGGGTACTCCCCGCCCAGCGTGAACGTGTTCACCGACGCCGAATGGACCTGCGCGCTCGGCCTCGTCAGGATCCAGTCGATGCGGGCGGCGTCCGGCACGGGCGGGTTGTAGCCGTGGAAGGTGCCGTACGCCTTGCCGCGCTCCTTGGCCGCGTCCCAGGTGTCGACGAGGCCGGCGGCCAGCAGCGTGTCGTACGCGGGGTTGTCGTGGGCCGCCGCGTTGAAGTCGCCCGTCACGACGAGCGGCAGCGACGCGTCGAGCCGGCCGATCCGCTCGGCGATCAGGGTGGCCGAACGGGCGCGGGAGTTCTGGCTGACGTGGTCCAGATGCGTGTTGAGGACGTAGAGCCCGCCGCCCGTGATCAGGTCGCGGAAGCGCACCCAGGTGACCATGCGGACCGCGGCGCCGCCCCAGGTGTTGGACGCGATCACGTTCGGGGTGTCGGAGAGCCAGAAGTGCTCGAACTCCAGCGGGACCAGTCTCCGGGTGTCGTAGAAGACGGCCATGAACTCGTCGCGGCTGCCGCCGCCGGTGCCCGTACCGACCCAGTCGTACTCCGCGCCGATGTCGGCCTGGATGTCCTGCAGCTGCGAGTACAGGCCCTCTTGGCTGCCGATGACGTGCGGCTTGGCGCGCAGCAGCAACTCCCGCATCACCGGGCGGCGCTCGGCCCAGGTGTGCGGCGGCTTGGCGCTCGCGTAGCGCAGGTTGAACGACATGACATCCAGACGCGCCTCGGGCGCGGCCGCGGCGTACGCCGGAGGCGCGGAGAGAGCCGTGCCGGCGAGAGGGAGAGCCGCCGCGGCCGCGGCGAGCGCGCGCAGACCGGAGCGGCGCGAGAAGGACGGGACGGTCGGCACAGGTCTCCTTGGGTACGGCTGCGCGGCCCGTGCCGGGCACACGCGTGTGGAGGGGGCGCCGCCACACTGTCGGTAACCGCCGCCCGGGGTGACCGGGACACGCGTGAAGCCGCGCGGTCGGCTACGGATGCAGCACAAGGGAAGGTGTTGACCAGCACGAAGCTCACGGATAACTTCGCTATACGGATTGTTGATTCCGTGGAGCGGAAATGCCGGGCGCGGCACCGAGCGTGTGGAGGATGCAGGAATGGGTCAGCAAGAGAAGGTGGCGACGAGCCTCGCCGGCGCGGTCAGCGAGGGCATCAGCGCTTCCCTCGCCCCCGTGGACGCGGAGCTCGCCCGCCGCTACCCCGGAGACCCCGGCACCCGCCAGCCCGTCCACACCGTGTACGTCCCCGGCGAGCAGTTCACCGCGGACTCGCTGCGCACGTGGGGCGACAAGGCCCTGGCGATGCTCGACGAGCACGCCCCGGACGCCGCCTCCTTCGCCGCCGTCCTCGGCCTGCAGGGCGACCTCGCCGACGCCGTCTACACGCGCGTGCGCGCCAAGCTGGAACGCGAGCCCATCGAAGACCTGCGCATCGACTTCGAGGACGGCTACAAGGGCGCCGACGAGGACCAGGACGCCGCCCGCGCGGCCCGCCTCGTCGCCGCGGCCTACCGCGACGGCACCGCGGCCCCGTACATGGGCATCCGCATGAAGTGCATGGAGGAGGCGGTACGCGACCGCGGCATCCGCACCCTCGACATCTTCCTGTCCGGCCTCATGGAGGCGGGCGGCCTCCCCGACGGACTCGTCCTGACGCTGCCCAAGGTGACCTACCCGGAGCAGGTCACCGCGATGGTGCGGCTCCTGGAGGAGTTCGAGAAGGCGCGCGGCCTGGAGCACGGCCGCATCGGCTTCGAGATCCAGATCGAGACCAGCCAGTCCATCCTCGCCACCGACGGCACCGCCGCCGTCGCCCGCATGATCCAGGCCGCCGAGGGCCGCGCCACCGGCCTGCACTACGGCACCTTCGACTACAGCGCCTGCCTCGGCGTGAGCGCCGCCTACCAGGCCAGCGACCACCCGGCCGCCGACCACGCCAAGGCCGTCATGCAGGTCGCCGCCGCCGGCACCGGAGTCCGCGTCTCCGACGGCTCCACCAACGTCCTGCCCGTCGGCACCACCGAGCAGGTCCACGACGCCTGGCGGCTGCACTACGGCCTCACCCGGCGCGCCCTGGCCCGCGCCTACTACCAGGGCTGGGACATGCACCCCGGCCACATCCCCACCCGCTACGCCGCGGTGTTCGCGTTCTACCGCGAGGGCTTCGAGGCGGCCGCCGCACGTCTGGCCGCCTACGCCGGCCACCACGAGGGCGGTGGCGTGGCCGACGAGCCCGCCACCGCCAAGGCCCTCGCCGGCTACCTGCTGCGCGGCCTCGACTGCGGCGCCCTCGACGCGGGCGAGGTGACCCGCCTCACCGGCCTCACCCTGGCCCGCCTCCAGGGCTTCTCGGGCCCGCGCCGCGGCGACCTCACGGTCTCGGGCAAGTAACACCCGCCGCCGCCCGTCACAGCTGCCCCGTACTCTGTACGCCACGGAAGTGGAGTCGCAGGAACGGGGCAGCGGTGCATTCGGGGGACCAGGAACAGACGGACGGGGTCGGCAGACTCCTCGCCGGGCGCTATCGCGTCGTCGCACGGCTCGGCCGCGGCGGCATGGGCGTCGTGTGGCGCGCCGTCGACGAGGTGCTGCACCGCGAGGTCGCGGTCAAGGAACTGCGCACGTACACGGACACGGCGGGCCCGGAACTGAACGACCTGCGCCTTCGGATGCAGCGCGAGGCACGGGCCGCCGCCCGCGTCCGTCACCCCGGAGTCGTCGCCGTGCACGACGTGGCGGAGGTCGAGGGACGGCCTCTCATCGTCATGGAGCTCGTCGACGGCCCCTCCCTGGACGACGTGCTGCGCGACCGCGGCACGCTCGACCCCCGCGAGGCCGCCGCCATCGGTGCCAAGGTCATGGAGGCACTGGCCGCCGCGCACCGGGCGGGCGTCCTGCACCGCGACGTGAAGCCGGGCAACATCCTCCTGGAGACCGGCGGCCGCGTCGTCCTCACCGACTTCGGCATCGCCACGATGGACGACCCCGGCGACGGCTCGGCCACCCACCTGACCCGCAGCGGCGAACTGGTCGGCTCGCTGGACTACTTGGCGCCCGAGCGCGCCCAGGGCAACGACCCGGGCCCGGCCTCCGACGTCTGGGCCCTCGGCGCCACGCTGTACGCCGCGGTGGAGGGCTCCTCGCCCTTCCGCCGTACGTCGACGTGGTCGACGCTCACCGCGATCGTCGTCGACCCGCTGCCCGAGCCGCGGCGCTCCGGCGCACTGACGCCCGTCCTGCGCCGCCTCATGGACAAGGACCCGCAGGCACGCCCGGACGCCGACCGTGCGCGGCTGCTGCTCGAGGAGGTGGCGGCCGCGCCGCACGGGCACGCGGCCGCTCCCGCGCCACGGGACCCCGCCCCGGGGCCGTACGGAACGACGGAGCGCAGCATCCCGAGCGCACCCCCGCCGGGCTTCGGGCCGCCGCCGCCCGCGCCGGTGCACCAGGGGCCGGCCCCTGTTCCCGGATCACCGGCGGCCCACGCCTCCCACGCGGAGCGGCAGGGCCCCGCCACCCCCGCGAGCCGGGCGGAGACCCGCGCCACGCGGCGCCCGCGCCGCGGCCGAGCCCTGCTCGCCGCCGTGGCGGTGGCCGTCGTCCTCGCGGCGACCGGCGTCACCGTGGCCGCCCTCAACGGCAAGGGGGAGGACGACGGGCAGAGGCGGCAGGACGTGGCGGCGGAAGGCGCGGGCTCGACCCAGGATGACGACAGCAACGGCCCGCTGGGCGGCGGGTCGAAGCGCCCCGCGCCCTCCGGCCAGGGCGACAAGAAGTCACGCGCACCGCACGCGGAGCCGTCCGGCGCCGGAAAGGGCGACAAGGACGGCAAGGGCGACAGGGGCGGCAAGGACCCGGCGGGCCGGCCCAAGGGTGACGGCAAGGGCAAGGACGGCGACACGTCGTCCTCGCGTCCCGACCCCACCGCCAAGCCGACCAAGGGGGCGGGCGGCGGGGGCGGCTCGGCGCCGGACCCCGTCTGTCATCCGGTGGGCGGCGGAAAGTACAACTGCGACGTGTGGCGCTCCGCGACGTCCTACACCGCGGGCGGCGCCCGTGCCGGCACCCTCAACGCGGGCACCAACTACTTCTACTGCCAGCAGAACCTGGGCCGCCGGGAGACGTACGGACAGTGGACGAACGTCTGGTGGGCCAAGACGGACGACGACAGCGGCAACACCGGCGTCTTCGTCAGCGACGTCTACCTCAAGGGCGGCGACAACGACAAGCCGCTGCCCGGCCTTCCCACCTGCTGAGCAGACACCCGGGCCGTCGATGGGATACCTTGCGGCGGCTGTATGTCATGGACCGGACATCCGCGCACCCTCGCCGGTGCGCAAGGAGAAGGGCGACGACGCCATGAACAGATCCGCCCCCAGGGGCCCGGTGTGGACGACCCTCGCGCTCGGCGCGGTCCTGGCGTCCACCGCACTCTGCGCTCCGGCCGGCGCGGCGGTACCGCCGGACGCGAGAGACGGCTCGGCGACGGCCTCCACCGCCCGGACGGGCACCGAACGCGGCTGCCCCGTCGTCTACTTCGACCTGGGCGAGACCCTGGTGCACACCTCCGACGACGGCGGGATCGGCTACCGGCCCGGAGCGGCCTCGTACCTGCGCGCCCTGCGCGCCCACCACATCAGGATCGGCCTGATCACCAACGTGCCGCCCGCCTGGGGCACGACCGACGCCGAGCGCGCCGCCCGGCTGAAGAAGGAGGTCGACGCCGCGTGGAGCGGCGCCACCCCCTTCGCCTGGCAGGACTTCGGCGACCGCATCCTCACCCCCCGCACCGAGGCGGAACGCAAACCGGCCACCGCCCTCTGGGAGCGCGCCAAGGCCGGCTCCGGCCACTGCCGGCTCGTCTACCAGGCGGAGACGGCCGAGGAAGTCGATGTCGCCGCCTCGCTCGGCTATGTGCCCTACCAGGTCGCACGGCCCCACCGCCCCGCGTACCTCCCGGTCGGCTTCATCGAACTCCTCGGCCGCATGCCCCGCTGACCCGGCGCCGCGCTGGCATGATGGCCTTCATGACTGCATACCGAAAGGCCGATGCCGCGTAGAGGGCCGGGTGCTGCGCGCGCCGAAGGGCGTGGCCCGCGTACCTGGGAGGTTCTGTCCTTCGACCAGATCCATGGGCTCTCTGTCCCCACCAGCCTTGCGATACATCGGGTGGAGTGGCGTCTGGGCGACTATTACGTCTACCCCGGCGCCACTGGGCGCGCGTTGCGGCGGTACCAAGAGTTCCTGGCACCGCAGAGACGCGACCCTCTCTATCCGCGGTACGCGCGGTGCTCGTGCCGCGGTTGTTCCTTCGACGACGTGCGGCATGCACGCGACGTGCTGGAACGGGTCCTCCAGGAACTGCCTGCCCGACCTCGCCTGGAGCTGAAGCGCCGCGTGCGGTTCCTGGACACCGCATACCTCGGGCGCACCTTGCCCGATCCCTTCGCCCATCAGCGACAGTGGCGCTCTGATCTGTGGTGGCGTCGCCGTCTCGCCGAGGGCGAGGAGGGCGGATGACGGCCTTCAGCAACCAAGTACGGCCGAGACGCCACTCCACCCGATGTATCGCAAGGCTGGCGGGGGCAGAGAGCCCGGCCCTCTGCGGAGAGAGCCCGGCCCTCGGCGGAACAGCCCCTAGGTGCGCGGTCGTGACTCGCGGCCCCCGGCGGGCAGTCGGGTCGCGTCATCGATGCCATGGACGCCATCGCCGACCTCGTCGTCACCCGCCTCAGCCGCCGCACGGCGCGTGTCCCGCTCCGGCGAGGGGGCGGCGTGAGCGGACGCCCGTTCCCGCTTCACCGCCCCGCTGCGCAGGAGCAGTTGGAACGCCCCGAGCAGGACCGCCGTCGCAAGCGCACTGTGCCACAGCAGGGCGTCGAGCTGCCCGGCCGACAGATAGGCGCCGGCGGCGACCGCGGCCAGGGCGCACACCGCCCGGTCCACGATGCTCTCGATGGAGAGCAGCGTGGCGCGCGGGGCGTGCGCGGGCACCGCGTCGTTCACCAGCTTGCGCTGGACCGGGTACGCGAATCCCGTCGCGGCGGCGAACAGGCAGAGCAGTGCGACGACGACCCACGGCCCGCCGAGCGTCATCGCCGCCAGCGTGCCCGCGAGCGCGAGGCTCAGGATCGACACCCAGGCGACCGGCGGCAGGCGGCGGCTCAGCCACTGGGGACGTGCCGAGGCGACCGCCTCCGCCACCGTCATCGCGGCCAGCACCCCGCCGTGCGAGGCCTCCGCGATCCCGTGGTCGAGCAGGATCGGCTGGAAGAGGTTGACCTGGCAGATGCGGGAGAGCGTGAAGACCGCCACGCCTTGCACCATCACCAGGGCCAGCCACCGCGAGGAGACGACACAGCGCAGCGCGGAGCCCGCGTCCCGCAGGAAGGCGCCGCCCCTGCGTCCGCCGTCCGACCGCTCGGACGCCTTCCCCGTACCGTCGCCCGCCTGCCCGGCGAGCCGGGGCAGCGCGATGGCGCAGGCGAGGGAGCCCGCCGCGCTGGCGGCACTGAGCACGTAGGGAGCCGCGTGGGCGAGCGACATCAGCGGCCCGACCAGGGGCCAGCACACCACCTTCGCCGCCAGCCCGAGGGCCCGCGCCGTGCCCTCCGCCTTCAGGTAGTGCTCGTCGCACTCCTCGGCCCGCAGCCCGTCGTACAGATAGGCGCTCGCCGCGCCCGAGGTGAGGGAGCGGCCCGCGGCGATGGCGAGGAAGTGGACGAGGAACCCGGTGTACGAGGCGCTGAAGACGGGCGCCAGGTTGGCCGCCGTCATCACCACCGCGCCCGCGCGCAGGCAGTTGCGGGTGCCGATCCGGTCGGCGATCAGCCCGGTCGGGATCTCGAAGAGGCAGAACGCGACGTAGTAGATGCTCTGGATGCCGAAGATCTGGGCGTCCGAGAGGCCGGCCGCCTTCTGGTAGGCGTAGAACACCGGCATCCACCACAGCAGGTTGAACAGCAGCTGGAAGCCGTAGTTGAGGTGGATGATGCGGCGGGCGGTGTCCGTCAGGCCCCGCGCGCCCTCCTTGCCGGGGCGCGGTCGCCCTGGTCGCGGGCTCACAGCGCGTACGGGCGGATCTGGACCAGCCGGAAGCCGCCCCGCTCGGTCATGAGCCACTCGATGTCCAGCGGCTTGTCGACATCCGCGCCGCCCAACTCCGAACCGCTGAAGTGGGATTGGAGCAGCCGGCCTGTCAGGGAGAGGTCGGCGAGCCGCGCGCGGGTGGCCGCGGACAGGGCCTTGCCCCAGGAGCCCAGGGCGACCGTACGGCCGCCGCCCTCCACCGTGTTGTACAGGTACTGCTGCGGCAGGACCGTGCCGTCGACCACCTGCTCGGGGGAGCCGGGCGAGCAGTTGAGGTACACGTTGCGGAAGTCCTCGCGACGCGTCGGGTTGCAGGTCACCAGGACGCCGCCGAGCGAGGCGGGCACGTACTCCTGGACGATCACGCCCATGTAGGTGTCGTCCAGGGAGATGCCGACCTGGTGGCGCAGGCGCACGCTGCGGGGCGAGACCAGGGAGGCCCACACCTGGCGTACGGCGTCCAGGAGTTCACCGGTGCCGTGGACAGTGGTGACGGAGTCGTAGACGCCCGCCGCGGAGAAACCCGGCAGGTCCTCGGCGTTGGACGAGGAGCGCACCACCAGGCGTCCGCGCGGGTCGGCCGCGGCGGGGAAGGCCTGACTGATCTGCCGGGTAACCGAATCCGGGACAGGGGTCTGCCGGATCAGGTGCTGGAGCTGTAGGCAGAGCGAGTCCAGGACGTCGGTGGCGTCGAGTTCCAGCGCCATCTTGAGCTTGCCGATGCCCTGCTGGATGGCGGGGGACGAGGCGAGGAAATGCTGCTGGAGCGCGAAGGGCAGCGCCACGCCTTCCGGGGCGCCCACCGTATCGGCGACGAAGTCGGCAGCACGCGACCGCAGTTCGGCGGTGGTGGGCGAGGCCAGACCGAACCGTGCCGCGAGATGGCCGTACAGGTCCTCACGGGGCGGGCGCGGCCGACCATAGAAGGCGGTCAGGTCGGCGGTGCGGCTGTCCAGCACGTGGTGCAGCTCGCCGAGGTTGGCCGCCTTGGTGCCGTACCGGTCCCGGTCGGCACTGCGCAGCCGGTGCAGGGCCAGTACGGGGGAGTCCCCGAGCAGGGGCGGTTCGAGGCGGATGCGCTGCTGGTGCCAGGCCGGGGCCCGCAGCTCCGGCGCGTGGTCGAGTCGCTCCAGGGAGATCTCGTCCTCGCGCACCCGGTAGCGCACCCACGCGCCGTCCAGGTCGTACCGCTCGACGAGCTGTTCCAGGTCCCGCACGATCGCGTTGGGTATGCCCCAGCCGGAGGCGAGGACGTTGGTGTGCGAAAGCGGGGTGATCGGCGCGGTGTTGAGGAACCCCGCCACCCGGGGCACGTCGTCCGGCAGACACGGCATCGCCACGATGTCCGCCCAGCCGAGCTCCGCCTCGGCCGCCGCGTACTCCTCCTGCGTACGGAAGAACCGCAGCCGCCCGGTGGCTTCGCCCGGGTTCAGCGGCGTCCGGGTCCTGTTCCCGAAGAGCTCATGGCTCAGTATGCGCGGCACCCGCAGCTCGCTGATGGCCGCAAGCTCCTCCTCCTGCCCGTGGTTGGCGGGCTTGAGCAGCACCGGCAGCCTGCCGTCCACGCGTTCCCGCACGAACTCGTAGAAGAACACGAGCAGTTCGCCGTGCATGGTGTCGGCCTCGGTCGTCTCAAGGACGAGGAAGGTGCGCTCGCGGCCCTCCGTGTCCTCGTCGGTGTGCAGGGAGAGCACACCGAGCAGGAAGCGGCGGCACGGATCCATGTAGACGGAGGCGTTGAAGGCGTCCAGGTCCGCGTCGAGTTCGGCCAGTTCCATGCCGAGGACGTGGGTGGCGATGTAGTTGACGTGGAAGGGGTGCGCCGCGGTGTCGAGCAGATGCCAGGTGTTCTCGGCGCGGTCGACGACCACCTTGAGGTACGGGTGGCCGGCGAGGACCCCGGAGAGCGTGCGGAAGAGCGGCAGGGAGAGGTTCTCGCCGATCACCGTGCGGTCCGTGGCCGGTTCGGCGGCGTGGGTGAACAGCTGGGCGGTCATCGGGAAACCTCCTCGGGCCGTACGGCGGGCAGGACCCGGGGGAGTGCGTCCACCAGGGTCTCGAAGTCGCGGAGCACGGTCCGCGGGTCGGTGGCCGAGAGCAGGCACAGGGCCGCCATGGTGTTGGCGCCGGCGGCCGGATCGTAGACCGGTATGACGCTGCCGTCGGTGAGCGAACTCTCCGCCACCACCGACAACTTGCTGCCCGGGCTGAGCGGGACACCGGCCGTGACCGCGGGGAAGTCCCAGACCATGCGGTCCTGCCAGGCCTTGCCCTCGCCGTCGACGGCGAGGACGACGAGGGAGCCGGCCGCGCCGCGCGCCTCGGCGGGGGTGAGGGCCCGCTCGGGCCACTCGACCGGGCGGCCGAGGAGCTGGTCGACGAGCATGCCGACGAGGTCGAGCCCGAAGACCTCCTCGATCTGCGGCACCGTCATCGCGCCGCCGAACCGGGCCGCCGTCTCGATGAGCCACATGTGGCCGTCCGCACCCAGCTTGATCTCCGTGTGCGTTCCGCAGTCGCGCAGCCCGAGGGCGTCGACGGACTTCCGGGCGAGATCGACGATCCGCTCCTGCGCGTCCTCGGGCAGCAGGGCGGGTGTGATACCCGCCCGCTCGGTGAACGGCTCAACCGTGGGCATCCGCCCGCTGAGGCACACGGGACGGAAGGTGCCGTCGGCCACGACGCCCTCGACGCTGACGTAGTCGCCCCAGCCGGACTCGTCGAACCAGTCCGACGCGGTGCCGGTCACGATCTGCTCGACCACGAAGTCCGCGTTCGCCTCGGCAACATGCAGCTCGGCGTAGCCCAACTGGGCCGATTCCGTCATCACTTCACGGGAGCGGCGCCAGGCGTCGGCCACCTCGTGCGGCGAGCGGATGATCTGGTGGGCGGTTGAGCCCGCGCTCCAGGCCGCCTTCAGGAGCAGCGGGAACGGCAGGTCTCCGGCCGCCTCGTGCAGGTCCGCCTCTTCGGCGACCGGCCGGAACTGAGGCTGTGGCAGGCCGTGTTCCTGCCACGTGCGCCGCATCAGACGCTTGTCGCGGGCGAGCGCGGCCGCGCCGCCCGCCCCGGCCAGACCGAGCGCCTCGCACGCCTCGGCGACGGCCACGACCGCGTACTCGGAGAAGGTGAGCACCGCGTCCGCGCCCACGGCCCCTGCCCGCGAGACGATCAGGGAGACCAGGTCGGAGCGTTGCGCGTCGGTGGGTGTCACGACCGAGGCGCACAGTCTCCGGGCGGCACCCGTGACGGCGGGAGGAAGAGCGCTGAGCGCCAGCAGGTGCACTTCCGCCCTCGCGGCCGTCCTGGACAGGACATGGCCGAGCGGCGGACCACCCTTGGCATGCACTAGCAGCACCTTGCTCACTGAAGTTCGTCTCCATTCGTCCGATCGGCGTGTAGGTCCTCGTACGGCCGGGACGCGCGTAGAGCGTGGGGGATCACCGGCTGTACGTCGCGGGGCGTGTTCACCCGCACACTCAAGGGGAACAGGCGGCAGGCGTCCCCGGGCCCCCGAGAGGCGCCTGCGACTCAGGCAAATGCCTGAGTCGCAGGCCGTATTGGGGCATCCGGAACGCCACGAAAAGCCGCGGACCGGCCGCCACTTCGGCCGAGAACCGAGCATGTGCGCGATCCGGACGGGATACCCATCGCGAGGTGACCATGCGTCAACTCGTCGTATACGGACGGAGAAACCGCTGTGGACGTTTCCAGTCTCAAGGCACTGCTCGAGCACCTGCCCGTCTTCTGGTGGGAGGTCGACGAGCCGTGGCAGGTGCTGGAGAGGGGAGGCGGCGCCTTCGCCGACACCGGCACGGCCCAGCGCTTCCTCGACCGGATGCGCCAGGAACTCTCGGCCCAGGGACACCGGCCCGAGGAGGGCCGGTGGCAGGCCCGGTTCGACGGCCGAACCTTCGACGTGAGCTGGCCCCTGGACGAGAACCGCGCCCGCAGCCGGTCGCGGGGTCTCGCGGTGGAGGTCGACGCCCACCCCGAGGCGCCGCGCCGCTACGCCGCCTTCGCCGACCTCGTCGACCTCGCCCCGGCCGCCGCCTTCATACGGGACCGGGACGGACGCTACCTATGGGCCAACCACGCCTACGCGCACCTCTACGGCATCCACCCCGACGAACTCACCGGCAAGCGCATCGAGGACTTCGACGCCCCCGCCGAGGCCGACCGGTTCCGCGCCCTCGACCAGGAGGTGCTCACCCGGGGCGCTCCGGTACGCCACACCCTCGGCTACCGCCGTCCCGACGGCACCACCGGCCAGGCCGTCGGCCACCGCTTCCCGGTACGGGAGAACGCGCAGACCTGCGTCGCCGGAATCTACGTGGACATCACGGACCACCTGCGCACCATGGTCCAGCGCCAGGAGGCCGAGGAGAGCCTCCAGGCGCTGCGCGACCACAGCGGCCTGCCCTGCGCGCTGCTCTCCGCCAACGGCCGTGTGGTCGAGGCGAGTACGGCGGCGGCCGAACTCTTCGACCTCAGCCTGCCCGACCTGGTCGGCCGCCGCGCCCACACCCTGCTCGCCCCCGAGCCCGCCCCCGACCTCGACCGGCTGCACCGCAGATGGCACGGTCTGATAAGCCGCCGCACCAGACGGGTGGAGACCTCCGCCGTGCTCGTCGACGCCCAGGGGCGGCAGCGCCGCGCCCAGCTCCACCTGACGACCGTCGGCCACACCGCCGCCCGGGCCCGGCACGTGTGGGCCGTCGTCACCCACCAGAGCCTCGCCCACGAGGCACACCCGGCACTGACGGCAGCGCAGATCCGCATCCTCTCCCTCCTCGCGGAGGGGAGCAGCAACAGCGACATCGCCGGCTCCCTGAACCTCTCGCGGCAGACGGTCGACTACCACCTCAGCCGCCTGCGCCAGCTCCTGGGCGCCGCCACCCGCCCCGCCCTCGTCGCGCGCGCCTACGTCCTCGGCATCCTCGCCCCCAGAGCCTGGCCCCCGCGCTCCGCCACGGCGGCGCACCCTCTCAGTACGGTCTGAGGGGGGCGGGGCGCCGAAAGAGGAGGTCCGGCCCGACACGGCTCCCGACCAGGACCGGGAGCCGAACGGGCCTTGACCTCAACCGCACTTCAGGTCCTAGCTTCATGATCATGACCAACGTGAGCACCAAGCAGAACGTCACCACACATGCCCCACAGAGCGGCACCACCACACCCGACCAACGCCCGATCGCCCTCTTCGCCTGGCACGCCACCGAGGCGATCCTGCGGCACTCCCAGACCGCGCTGGCACGCGTCGACCTCACCCAGCCCCAATGGTGGGCGCTCAACAACATCGTCCGGGCCGAGTCCGGCCTGACCAGGGAAGAAGTCCGTGCTGTGGACGTGCCGTACGGCATCGGCGCCGAGGTGATCGCCCAAGCCGCTGACTCGCTCTTGCACCGGGGCTGGCTGGCCGCCGACACAGACGGCCGGCTCACCCTCACGGACCAGGGCCACGCGGGCCTCGCGACAGCGAAGGGCCACATGGCCCAGGTGCGCGCGGACCTCGTCGGTGACATCACGGAGGAGGAGTACGCGACGGCGATCTCCGTACTCCAGCGCATCACGGGCAACCTCGCCTGAGCCGTTTCCCGCTCACGGACCCGGCCGTCCCGGGGGCGGACGTCGACTCCGCCGTCGTCAGCGCGAGTTGGGGCCGGCGGGGACAGGGCCTGCGTGCCCAGCACCAGCTCTGGCCGGCCCCGCCGGAGGCCGGCCAGAGCTGGTGCCGAGGGGGCCTACGGGCAACGGCATCGTCCGCTCCTCCATCCGCCGCCGCGGTATCCGGCACGCGATCCCGGAGAGGAGTGACGGCCGGGCGCGCGCCGGACCGGTGGGCTTCAGCCCGCCGGTGGCAGCTCGCCCGAGCCGCGCGTGATGAGCCGCGTCGGCAACTCGACCCGCTCCGGCTTCCCCGACGCACCGTCGAGCTGCCGGAACAGCCGCTCCGCCGCCGTCCTGCCCAACTGCGCCGCGTCCTGCGCGACGACGGTCACCCCCGGGTTCAGCAGATCGGCGAGTTCGATGTCGTCGAAGCCGACGAGCGCGACGGGTCGGTCGAGCGCGGCCAGGACGCGGACGACGGTCACGGTCACCCGGTTGTTGCCGGCGAAGACCGCCGTGACCGGGTCGGGGCCGCTGAGCATCGTCTCGGCCGCCGTGCGCACCCGCTCCGGATCGGTCACGCCGAGCGAGACCCACGCCTCGTCGACGGGGATGTCGGCGTCCTCCATCGCGGCGCGGTACCCCCGCAGGCGCTCTATCGCGGTGTGGATGCGCGGCTGGTCACCGATGAAGCCGATGCGGCGGTGGCCGTGGGCGATGAGGTGCGCGACACCGTCCCGCGCGCCGCCGAAGCTGTCGGAGAGCACCACATCGGCGTCGATGCGCCCGGCGGGCCGGTCGACGAAGACGGTGGCCACACCGGCGGCGATCTCCGGCTCCAGATAGCGGTGGTCGTCCCCGGCCGGGATGATCACGAGCCCGTCCACCCGCCGCGCGCACAGCGCGAGCACCAGCTCCTGCTCCCGGTCCGGGTCCTCGGCGCTCGACCCGTTGATCAGCAGCGCCCCGTGGGCCCGGGCCACCTCCTCCACGGCGCGGCTCAGGGGGCCGTAAAACGGGTCGGCGAGGTCCTCCAGGACGAGGCCGATGCTCGCGGTGCGTCCCTTGCGCAGCACGCGTGCGCTGTCGTTGCGGCGGAAGCCGAGGGCCTCGATGGCCTCCTGGACGCGGCGCTCGGTGTCGGGCGTGACGCCGGGTTCGCCGTTCACGACGCGGGAGACGGTCTTGAGGCCGACCCCGGCGCGCGCGGCGACGTCCTTCATGGTCGGCCGGTTGCCGTAACGGTTCTCGGGTCGTCGGGCGGCGGTCTCGGCCACGGTGCGCTGTCCTGTCCTGTCGTCCACGAAGTCGTCCACGCGGTCGTTCACGGGATCGTCCATGAGGTCGTTCACCAAGTCGTCCACGGGGTCCCCGCGGGGCGTACACGGTTCTTCCACAGGGCCGTCCGTGAGCGTGTGGCGTCGAGCATAGGGCCTGGACAACGTTGTCAGATGCAAGGGAGACTGACCTTCGCACTCTCCGGCCTGCCGATACACCAGGAGACCCGACACAGATGCACATGGACCTCGTCGCCGCACTCGACATCGGCGGCACCAAGATCGCCGGAGCCCTGGTGGACGGCCGCGGCCGGATCCTGCTGCGCGCCCAGCGGCCGACGCCCGCGCGCGAGGACGGCGACACGGTGATGCGGGCGGTCGAGGAGGTGCTCGGGGAGCTGACCGCAGGCGAACTGTGGGGCCGGGCCGGGGCCGTGGGCATCGGCAGCGCGGGCCCCGTGGACGCGTCGGCCGGCACGGTCAGCCCCGTCAACGTCCCGGGCTGGCGCCGCTACCCGCTGGTCGACCGGGTCCGGGCGGCCACCGGCGGCCTCCCCGTCGCCCTGGTCGGCGACGGCGTGGCGATGACCGCGGCCGAGCACTGGCAGGGCGCCGCCCGGGGCCACGACAACGCACTCTGCATGGTCGTCTCGACCGGCGTCGGCGGCGGCCTCGTCCTCAACGGCAAGCTCCACCCGGGCCCCACCGGCAACGCGGGCCACATCGGTCACATCAGCGTGGACCTCGACGGTGACCCCTGCCCGTGCGGCGCGCGCGGCTGCGTCGAGCGGATAGCCAGTGGCCCGAACATCGCCCGCCGCGCCGTGGAGGCCGGCTGGGTCCCGGGCCCCGACGGCGACACCTCGGCGGCCGCCGTCGCCGCCGCCGCCCGCGCCGGGGACCCGATCGCGACCGCCTCCTTCAAGCGGGCGGCGCAGGCGCTCGCCGCGGGCATCGCCGCCACGGCCACGCTCGTCGAGATCGACATCGCGGTGATCGGCGGGGGAGTGGCAAAGGCGGGCGACGTGCTCTTCACGCCGCTGCGCAGGGCCCTGCGGGAGTACGCCACGCTCTCCTTCGTGCGGCAGCTGACCGTGGCGCCCGCCCTGATGGGGACGGATGCCGGGCTGGTCGGTGCCGCGGCCGCCGCACTCGACATCGAGCCGAGCGCGGCGGTGGGGGTACGGTCGGCGGTGGGCGGCTGAGGACGCAGGACGGGCGGCTTCGGCCTCCTCGGCCGGGGCGCCGCCCTCCGCGCGGCTGCCGGTCAGCGGTCCGCGCTCAGCATCCGCGTCCGCTTGGCCGGAGTGGTTCGAGCCCGGAGCACCGCCTTCCGCGCGGCTGCCCGTCAGCGGTCTGAGGTCAGCAGCTGAGTGTGGCGTTCGCCCAGTCGGGGTGATCCGAGCCAGGAATGCTGCCCCTCCCGGCTGCCTGTCAGCGGTCCGCCCTCAGTCCGCTTCGCCAAGCCGGACGCCACCGACGAGGAGCTCGTCACCGCCGCGCGCGCCGCCCAGATCCACCTCCACGTCGCCGCCCTTCCCGACGGGTACGACACGGTCGCAGCTCAGCGTGACGTTCGCCCAGTCGGCCTGGTTCAAGCCCGGAGCACCGCACCCCGGCACCTGCCGGTCAGCGGTCCGCGCCCAGCAACTCAGCGTGGCCCCCGCCCAGTCGGCGTGGTTCAAGCCCGGAGCACCGCACCCCGGCACCTGCCGGTCAGCGGTCCGCGCCCAGCAACTCAGCGTGGCCCCCGCCCAGTCGGCGTGGCCCGAGCCCGGGACGCCGCGCCTCGCACCTGCCCGTCAGCGGTCCGCTCTCAGCAGCTCAGCGTGGCCTCCGCCCAGTCGGCGTGGTCCGAGTCGATGCCGTCACCGCCGTCCGTGGCGACGAGGCGGACGACCCGGGCGCCGCTGACGTCCGCGGACAGCTTCTGGGCGGGCATGGCGTTGGTGAGTACGCCGGTCGAGGCGGCCTTCCTGCCGTCCGCCCAGATCTCGAAGGCGACCGTGCCCTTCGCCGCTTTCTCGTCGTCGAGGCCGACCTCCGCGGTGACCTTCTCGCAGGCTTGGCCGGTGTAGTACTCGACGGCGCTCTCAGCATGGACGCCGAGCCCCTTCGCGTACCTCTTCCCTCCAATGGTGAGCGGCGATCCGTCACCGGGCTCCTGTTCGCCGTTGCTGGTGTCGCGCTCCACGGGGCCCCAGCCGTTGGCCGCCGAGAGCCACGGCCGGTCGCTCAGCGGTGAGCTGCCCGCGGGCGGCGCGACGACCACCCGGGCGGTGAGCGGCAGCACTTGCTCGGCGCGTGCGCCATCGGGCGAACGGTACGTGGCCCGGAGCCGCACCTCGTACGGTCCCGGTTGCGTGCCCGCGGGCGCGGTGAGAGTCCAGGACGTGGTCAGCGTCGAGCCGGTCCGCAGCGACTTCGCGGTGGTCGGCGAGGTGGCCCGTACCGTCCACCCCGATGGGGCGCCGAGCGATACGGAGACCCGCTGTGCGGGCGAGCGGCCCAGGTCGGTGACGGTGGAGGTCAACTTCGTGGACTTGCCGGCCTCGGTCAACAGGCTTCCGTCCAGGCCGAGTTCGGTGGCCGGCGGGAGGTGGGCCCAGTCGCCGTCCGCCGCCACGCGCAGCAGGACGGTGCCGTGCGCCGGGACGGTCGCGGCGATGCGGCCCGCGGTGTTGTAGCTCTTGTGCCGCCACAGGTCGCGCAGCGTGTACGCCTCGGCGCCGGGGAGACCGACCGCCTGCGCGGTGGTGGAGATGGAGCGGGGGCTGCCGGTCTCGTTGAAGAGGGCGACGGCGCGGCTGCCGTCCTCCATCTCCTTGGCGACGACCCAGCGTCCGCCCTCCGACGAGACGACCTCGCCCTGCCGGCCCAGCGGGTCCTGGTCGACGGCGATCACCTCGTCGTTGCCGAGGATCTCGAAGGTGGCGGGGGTGGCCTTGCGCAGGTCGGAGCCGATGAGCAGCGGCGCGGCCATGATCGACCACATCGAGAAGTGTGTGCGGTACTCGGCGTCGGTCATGCCGCCATTGCCGACCTCCAGCATGTCCGGATCGTTCCAGTGGCCGGGGCCCGCGTGCGGGGCGAGGGGCAGGTTCTGCTTCATGATCGAGAGCATGGAGCCCCAGCTGTCGCTGATGTCGCCGGTGGTCCGCCACAGGTGGCCGACGTCCGCAGCCCACTCCCAGGGCTTGTTCTCCCCCCATTCGCAGATGCTGTAGACGATGGGTCGGCCGGTGGTCTCCGAGGCGGCTTTCAGGGCGTCCCGCATGGCGGTGTACCGCTGCCTGGCGTCGACACCTTGGTTGTTGCAGTTGTCGTACTTGAGGTAGTCGACGCCCCACTCCGCGAACTGCCGCGCATCGCTGCGCTCATGGCCGAGCGCCCCGGGAAAACCGGCGGAGTTGCAGGTCTTGGTGCCGGCGCTGGTGTAGATGCCGAGTTTGAGTCCCTTCGCGTGGACGTAGTCGGCGACCGCTTTGATGCCGTTCGGGAAACGCGCCGGGTCGGGCACCAGCTTGCCGTTCGCGTCGCGCCGCGGAAGCGCCCAGCAGTCGTCGAGATTGACGTACTGATAACCGGCTTCCTTGAGTCCCTTCTCGACGAAGATGTCCGCGATTCCCTTGACCATCGCCTCATTGAACTCGGCCCTGCAGTGGGTGGAGTTCCAGTTGTTGAAGCCCATGGGAGGGGTGAGTGCCAGTCCGTCGGGGAGCCGCATGCCGGGTTCGGCGGCGGTGCGGCTGTCCGAGGATGGCCCGGCGGCGCTCCGGTCGGCGGTGCCACGCGCCGCGGCGGCGGGTGCGGCAAGCCCGGCGGCGCACAGCAGGGCTGCGGTCAGTGATCCGACCACTCTGCGGCGGGTGGTGCGGGCGGGGAGATGACGCATCGTTACGTTCCTCCGTACGCGCGGAAGATGGGGGGTTTGCAGGTACGTGTCACGTGCGCGCTTACGGTAGGGCTTGTTGGACTCTGTTGGAAGAGGAGCGGTGCTGGTTCGGCCACCTTCCGCCGGAACCCTTGACGGATCCAACCCTCGAGTTCGGTTGTGTTCGGTTGAGCCCCGAGGAGGGGGGCATGGCGCAGTCATCGTTCGGCGGATCCTTCGTCTCGACGGGCAGGGCGCGACATCGGATGTCCCGGCGCGATCTCCTGCGCGGCACGACCGCCTGCGGCGAGAAGCCGGGAGCCAAGAAGAACGAAGTCACCCTGGACTCCAACTCCTCGGACGTGGTGCCGAAGAAGGCGTATCAGGCCGCCTTCGACGCGTACGAGAAGAAGACCGGGAAGACGGTCGAGGTCCACACCACGGAGCACAACGAATTCCAGCAGAACATTACGCGCTACCTCCGCGCCACACCGGACGACGTGTTCATGCGGTTCGCCGGATATCGCATGCAGTATTTCGTGCCGTATTACTACTCTCCCTGGGCCGTCTTCTACCGCAAGAGCCTCTTCGAGAAGCACGGACACGAACAGGCCAAGAACCGGGACGAGTTCATCGCCCTCGCCAGGAGAGTTGCACGGGACCGGGTGCCGGTCGCCTTCTGCGGCAAGGGTGGCCGGCCCGCGATGGGCACCTTCGACCGCATCGACCTGCGCCTCAACGGCTACGACTTCCACAAGGGTCTGATGACGGGCGAGGAAGCCGGGAATGGGGTGAGGACCCATGATTGGATAGTTTTACTGTCCAAGAAGGGTGCGAAGTCATGAGGCTGGCGGAGCTGAGTGAGCGCAGCGGTGTGTCCACCGCCACGATCAAGTACTACCTGCGCGAGGGCCTGCTCCACCCGGGACGCCGGGTCTCCGCCACCCAGGCCGAGTACGGCGACGACCACCTGCGTCGGCTGCGTCTGGTGCGCGCGTTGATCCAGATCGGCGGGATGCCGGTGGCCGCCGCCCGTGAGGTGATCGCCGCCGCGGAGGACGAGTCGCTCGACCACCACCTGCGGCTGGGCGCGGCGACCCGGGCGCTGCCCTCCGCCGCGGCGCCCGCCGAGGACGACCCGGCGGTGGAGACGGCCCGCCGCTCCGTGGCGGCGCTGCTGGAGCAGCTCGGCTGGTCCTGCGGCACAGGCCCGGACCTGCACGACCCCGCCCACCGGCGACTCGTCGAATCCGTCGCCGCGCTGGTCAGGCTCGGCTACCCCTGCGACGCCGAGCACTTGCTCCCGTACGGGCGGCTTGCGGGGCAACTGGCCGTCACCGACCTGGACATGGTCGAGGAGCAGCCGACGCCGGCCGGGCAGATCGAGGCGGCCGTGGCGCTCACGGTGCTGTACGAGCCGGTACTGCTGAGCCTGCGGCGCATGGCCCACGCGCAGGAGTCGGCCCGGCGGTTCTGAGGCGCCGGGCCCCCGGAGAACCACGGTCGGCGCCTCGTTCTCCGGAACCGGTCGAGAAGGTGCATCCGCCGGCGCGTCCCGGACGGAAGAGAGGGTGCGGGAGACGGGGCCGGTGCCCCCGTCCGGTCTCTCTCCGCGCCGTCGCCGGCGCCGGGTGTCAGCGGTCCCCGGCGCCGGCGGCACGGTCGGTACCGGTGGACGCCGGTTCCGAGCCGTGCCGGTCCTCAGCTGGTGAAGGGGACCGCGTCGGCCGGGTTCGCGTGCCAGTTGGTGGCGATGGGCCGGTCGACGAGGGCGGGGCTGGGCAGGCGGAGGGTGACGGCATGGGCCTCGTCGCCGTAGACGGCGAGGTGGAGCCGGTTCAGTTCGGTGCCGTAGTCGTCGTTGGTGGTCTTGGGGTTGATGCCGGCGTAGGCGGCGGCGGAGCCGGAGAGCTTGACGGAGTCGGTCACGGCCTGCTCGGCGGGGGTCACCCGGGTGTCGGGGGAGGAGCCGAAGGACGCCGACGGCAGGATGCCCTCGAGCCAGCACGTAATGCCGGGCCTGGCCTTGGCGGTGACGAGGTAGTAGCCGCCGGCCTGGGTCTTCTCGGTGATCTTGAAGGTCAGGTCATTGGTCCCACAGGTCTGCTCGACGGCCCTGCCACTGTGGCCGCCGACGGCGAGCGCGGTGGTGGTGGCGGTGCCGGTGAGAGCCGCCGCGGCGACGGCGGTGACGACAAGACGGGCGGAACGGGTGGCGAGGCGCGAACGCATCAGTATCTCCAAGGTGTACGAGATGTACGGGAACTCGGCATCGTCCGGCAGGTCGCTCGGACAGAACGAGCGTGTGCCGCACCCCGTCCCACGCACCAGCACCCGCCGGAAAAACGGAACGCTGGAACGCCGGATCACGCTCTGACCAGCACATTCGTCGACGTCCTGGAACGGTCGACTGGGACGGTCGGCAGGCATCCCGGCGGCCCGAGCTGCCGCTGACCCGGCGCCCCGAGTCGCCGCCGACCAGCATGCCGAGCCGTCCAGGCAACCACCCCTCGGACCATGACCGACCGCTTGTCCCCGGTGCGCGACGTGGCCATGATGCTTCCCGTGACAGTGGTCAAACGCGTCCTGCTCACCGCCTTCGTCGGCGCGATCGTCATCGGATACGTACTGCTGCTGTGGCGGGGGCCCTGGCTCATCGACGGCACGCACCTGCGGGAACGGCATCTGGAACCCGCCGACGGCGTCGTCATCACCGGCTTCCGTACGGCTCTCGTCGCGCTCGGGGCCGGCGTCCTCGCCGCGGGCGGCCTCTACTACACCCATCGCACGCTCCAGCACACGCGCGCCACCGACCGCGAGCAGGCGGAGATCGCACGCGAGGGGCAGGTCACCGACCGGTATGTCGAGGCGATCAAGCTCCTGGGCTCGGAGAACCTCACGGAGCGCCTCGGCGGGATCTACGCGCTGCAGCGCATCATGGCCGACTCCGCCAAGGACCGTGCCACGGTCGTCAACGTCCTCGCCTCCTTCGTCCGTACCCAGCGTCGCAGCGAGCGTCCCGACACCGCCGAGGGGCCGGTGGCCGGCGCGGCGCGCCCGGCCCCGCTGCCGGAGGACATCCGTACCGTGCTCGCCGTCATCAGCGAACGTCCACACAGCGACGGCGGCCGCGAATACGTCGACCTGCGCGGCGTGGACTTCTCCGGAAGCGACCTGCGGGAAGTCTCCTTCACCGCGGTCGACCTGGAGGGGGCCGACTTCCGCGGCTCCGACCTGCGGGAGGCCTATCTCGGCGAGAGCTACCTGGCCGGCGCGGACCTGCAGATCGCCGATCTCCGGAGGGCCAGCCTGCACGGCGCCGTCCTGTGCGACGCCAGCCTGCGCGGCGCGTTCTTCCTGGACGTCGACTTCGAAGAAGCCGATCTGCGGGGCGCGGACCTCCGCGACGCGGACCTGACGGCGACTCCGTCGCTCGCGGTGCCGTGGAACGGCGGCGTGCTGACGGTGGCACAGCTGCGCCGCGCCCGTATCGACACGTCCACCCGCCTGCCGACGCACCTCGCCTACCAGGACGCCTTGCTGCGCCATCGAGACGCCTCCTGAAGCCTTCGGCGGTCACTGGCCTCCGGCGGTCAGTGGCCTCTGGCGCTCAGCGGCCTCCGGCGGTCAGCGGCCTCCCGGCGGTCACCGCAGCGCCTCCTCCAAGGTCGCGTCCGGGGCCAGCAACGACGTGAGGTTCGTGACGCGCAGCATGCGCAGCGTCAGAGGGTGTGCGCAGACGACGCGCAGGCAACCGCCCCTGGAGGCCACGCGGCGGTGGACCCGCAGCAGCAGGGCGAGACCGGAGCAGTCGAAGAAGGTGACCCGGGTCAGGTCGACGACCACGACCGGCTCGGGGCCCGCGGCCACCATGTCCAGCAGCGGCGCCCTCTCGTGCAGGGTCACGAGGTCGACCTCGCCGTGCAGCTCGACCACGATCGCGTGGCCCAGCCCGTACACGCGTGGCGGCCTGTCGGTGTCCTGCCACGTAGGGCTGTCTTGAGCGTCCCGCCGCATCTATCCCCCCAGTTTCGGGGCCGCTGCGTCCCTGGGAGGCGCGGCCCGAAGGAAGTGACCGTTGTCCGAGGTCACCGGGGGCTGGGGCGCCTGTCCGCACACGCTAACGGGAACGACGGCGCTCCGGGGTGCGGGAACGATTCAGGCAAGGACTTCACCACGCGTTGGGGTGAAGATGCGGCAATCCTCTTGACGCGGTGTTCCGGGTCGGGTGGAGGTGGCTGGAGTCTGCCTCTGGGGATGCCGTGACACCCACGCGGCGTGGGCCGTTCCACTCCCATCAGTGCAGGGTTTCCATGGCAGGGTGTTACGGGCAAGCCACAGGGGGCCAACAGAAGAGGGGGAACCGTGATCGTCTGGATCAACGGCGCGTTCGGTGCGGGCAAGACCAGCGCCGCACGGGAACTGATCGAGCTGATCCCGAACAGCACACTCTTCGACCCCGAGGTCATCGACGGCGCACTGTGCCACCTGCTGCCGCCCAAGCGCCTCGACGAGGTGAGCGACCATCAGGACCTGCCGATCTGGCGCCGCCTCGTCATCGACACCGCCGCCGCCCTGCACGCCGAGATGGGCGGCACTCTCGTGGTGCCGATGACGCTGCTGCGCCAGGAGTACCGCGACGAGATCTTCGGCGGTCTCGCCGCGCGCAGGATTCCCGTACGTCACGTACTTCTCGCCCCGGACGAAACGATCCTGCGCGAGCGAATATCGGGCCGCGACGTGCCACCCGACCTGCCCGACGGGGACCTGCGCGTGCACCAGTGGTCGTTCGACCACATCGAGCCGTATCTCGCCGCCCGCGCCTCCTGGATCGACGCGGACGCCCACCGCATCGACAACGGCTCGCTCACCCCGTACCGGACCGCCGAGCGGATCGCCGAAGCCGTCCGCGACGGTACCGCCCCCGTCTGCGACATCGTGCAGACGCCCGAGCCCACCGCCGAGACCCTCGCCGCCGGCGTGCTGCTCTTCGACGAGCACGACCGGGTCCTGCTCGTCGACCCGACCTACAAGGCGGGCTGGGAGTTCCCCGGCGGCGTCGTCGAACCCGGCGAGGCACCCGCGCGCGCGGGCGTGCGCGAAGTGGCCGAAGAGACCGGCATCCGGCTCACCCACAGCCCCCGCCTGCTGGTGGCCGACTGGGAACCGCCCCAACCGCCCGGCTACGGAGGGATGCGGTTCCTCTTCGACGGTGGCCACCTCGACAGCGACGAGGCCCACCGCATGCTCCTGCCCGGCCCGGAACTGCGCGGCTGGCGCTTCGTCACCGAACAGGAAGCCGCCGACCTGCTGCCCGCCGTACGCTACGAACGGCTGCGCTGGGCGCTGCGCGCACGCGAACGCGGCGTCGCCCTCTACCTGGAGGCGGGCGTCCCCTGCGGCGGATAGCCGGCCGCCGACGCGCGAAGGGCATCCGAGGCCCGCTCGGTCACCGGATCCCCGTGCCCGAAACAGGCCACCTCGCACTCCAGCGCGGCCAGCTTCCGGAACGAGTCGAGGGTCCGCTCGCGGTCCAGATTGAACACCCCGGGCAGCACCTGCCCGTCCACGGGTGACGCGGCGATCGCGTCGCCCGTGAACAGCACCCCGTGCGCGGGCAGATGGAGAGCGATGCTGCCGTCCGTATGCCCCGGCGCCCCGACCACGCGGGCACCCCCGCCGAAGTCCAGGACGTCCCCGTCCGCCAACTCCCGTACCTCGCCGGGCAGGACGGGGTCGGCGGGCGGCGCCGGCAGCAGCTCCATGGCCGCCGCGTGCAGCGGCAGCTCCCACTCCTCGAACAGCGGCTCGGGCCCCGGCACTTCACCCCGTATGAACGGCACGTCCGCACGGTGCGCGTAGACCGCCGCACCGCTCAGCGCCGCGAACTCACCCGCGCCGCCGGCGTGATCCTCGTGGAAGTGCGTGAGCACGATGCGCCGTACGTCACCGGGGCGCAGCCCGAGACCGATGACCGCCTCCGCGATCTCCCACCCGGCACCGGGCGCACCCGCGTCGATCAGGGTCAACTCCGTGCCGTCACGCCAGAGATAGGCCTGGCCGACCGGAAAGCGCAGCATGTGCAGCTCGGGAAGAACTTCGATGACGTCCATGCGCCGACCATAAGAAGGAGCCCCGCCCAAAGGCGAGACTCCTCTGCCGAGGGCAGATTCCCCGGGAGCGGGGGCGGGATCTGGATGGCCCGGGGGCAGCTGGCCTCGTGCTGGCGCGAGACCAGGGCGAGGTTCCGGACCGCCCGAAGGTCAGCTCGCCGCCGCCGCGTACTTCTGCAGGAACAGCGCCTCGGCCACCGACAGCCGCTCCAGCTCCTGCGGCGACACGCTCTCGTTCACCGCGTGGATCTGCGCCTCCGGCTCGCTCAGGCCGATCAGCAGGATCTCGGCCTGCGGGTAGAGCGCCGAGAGCGTGTTGCAGAGCGGGATCGAGCCGCCCTGGCCCGCGTACTGCATCTCCTCGCCCGGGTACGCCTCACCCATCGCCTCGGCCATCGCCGCGTACGCCGGGCTCGTCGTGTCCGCGCGGAACGGCTGGCCCTGCCCGATCTGCTCCGTCCGCACGTGAGCGCCCCACGGAGTGTGCGCCTCCAGATGCGCCTGGAGCAGCTTCGTCGCCTCGACGGCGTCCACGCCCGGCGGCACCCGCAGGCTGATCAGCGCCCGCGCGCCCGCCTGCACCGACGGCGTCGCGCCGACGACCGGCGGGCAGTCGATGCCGAGGACCGTGACGGCGGGACGCGCCCAGATGCGGTCGGCGACGGTGCCCTCACCGATCAGCTCCACCCCGTCGAGGACCTTGGCGTCCTTGCGGAAGTCGGCCTCCTCGTACTGCAGCCCGTCCCAGACGGCGTCGCTCGTCAGACCGTCGATCGTCGTCGACCCGTCCTCGGCGCGCAGCGAGTCCAGCGTCCGCACCAGCGCACCCAGGGCGTCCGGGGCGGCGCCGCCGAACTGTCCCGAGTGCAGGTTGCCCTCAAGGGTGTCGACGGTGATACGGACCAGCGTCATGCCGCGCAGCGTCGCCGTCACCGTGGGCAGACCGACGCGGAAATTGCCCGCGTCACCGATGACGATCGTGTCGGCCGTGAGCAGCTCGGGGTGCGCCTCCGCGTACCGCTCCAAGCCGCCCGTGCCCTGCTCCTCCGAACCCTCCGCGATCACCTTCACGCCCACCGGAACGCCGCCGTTCGCCTTCAGGGCGCGCAGCGCGAGCAGATGCATGATGACGCCGCCCTTGCAGTCGGCGCTGCCCCGCCCGTACCAGCGGCCGTCGCGCTCGGTCAGCTCGAACGGCGGCGTCGCCCACGCCGCCTCGTCCAGCGGCGGCTGCACGTCGTAGTGCGCGTACAGGAGAACAGTGGGAGCGCCCTCGGGGCCCGGCAGGTAGCCGTACACCGACTGCGTGCCGTCCGGGGTGTCGAGCAGCGCGACGTCCTGGAAACCCTCCGCGCGCAGCGCGTCGGCCACCCAGTTGGCGGCGGCCTCGCTCTCGCTCTTCGGGAACTGATCGAAATCCGCCACCGACTTGAAGGCCACCAGTTCGGTGAGCTCCGCCTTCGCCCTCGGCATCAGTGAGGCGACGGTCTCGGCGATCGGATTCGGCGACATGGGCACGCTCCTCGTAGGTGCGACGTTGTACATGTGGGTAGACGTGATCCTCCCACAGGAGGAAGCCGCGGGCCTCCGCCGTAGGATGCCTGGGGACAGCGCGGCCAACAGCGGGATCAGGAGCGGTAGACCAACGTGAGCAGCGAGAACTCAGCGGACGACACCCGGCACGTGTGGGACGTCGTCGTGGTCGGGGCCGGCCCCGCGGGCGCCTCGGCGGCCTACGCGGCAGCGGTCGCGGGACGCACCGTGCTCCTCCTGGAGAAAGCCGAGCTCCCTCGCTACAAGACGTGCGGCGGCGGCATCATCGGCCCCTCCCGCGACTCCCTGCCGCCCGGCTTCGACCTGCCCCTGCGGGACCGGGTGCACGCGGTGACGTTCTCCCTCGACGGCAAGTTCACCCGGACCCGCCGCTCCCGCCAGATGCTCTTCGGGCTCATCAACCGCCCGGAGTTCGACCAGCAGCTCGTCGAGCACGCCCAGAAGGCCGGCGCCGAGCTGCGCACCGGTGTCACGGTCGCGCGCGTGGAGCAGCACGGCCCCGAGGTCCCCGACCGGCGCACCGTGGCGGTCGTCCTGCAGGGCGGCGAGACCATCCTGACCCGCGCCGTCGTCGGCGCCGACGGCAGCGCCAGCCGGATAGGGGCGCATGTCGGCGTCAAGCTCGACCAGGTCGACCTCGGCCTGGAAGCGGAGATCCCGGTCCCCGAGACCGTCGCCGAGGACTGGGCGGGCCGCGTCCTCATCGACTGGGGGCCGATGCCGGGCAGTTACGGCTGGGTCTTCCCCAAGGGCGACACCCTCACCGTCGGCGTGATCTCCGCCCGCGGCGAAGGCGCGGCCACCAAGAGGTACTTGGAGGACTTCATCGCCCGGCTCGGCCTCGCCGGTTTCGAGCCCAGCATCTCCTCGGGCCACCTCACGCGCTGCCGCAGCGACGACTCGCCGCTCTCGCGCGGCCGGGTCTTGGTCTGCGGCGACGCCGCGGGGCTCCTGGAGCCGTGGACCCGCGAGGGCATCTCGTTCGCGCTGCGCTCCGGCCGGCTCGCGGGCGAATGGGCGGTACGGATCGCCGAGGCGCACGACGCGGTGGACGCCCGCCGCCAGGCCCTGAACTATGCCTTCGCCATCAAGGCGGGCCTCGGCGTCGAGATGAGCGTGGGCCGCCGCATGCTCCAGATCTTCGAGCGCCGCCCCGGCGTGATCCACACGGCGATCACCGGCTTCCGCCCCGCGTGGAACGCCTTCGCGAAGATCACGCGCGGCTCCACGACCCTGGGCGAACTGGTCCGCACCCACCCGATGGTGGGCCGCGCTCTGCAGAGGCTGGATCGGCAGGCGGGGTGAGGGGCGAGGGGTGAGGGGTCGGGGGTGAAGAGTGAGGGGTGAAAGGCGCAGGGTGAAAGGGGAGGGGTGTGAGGGGTAGGGCTGAGGCGGGCGGGCGGCTGTAGGGCCTGCGATTACTTCTTCTACTACTTCTTCTACTTCTGCCCGCGTGCGTGCACGGTGATCCGGAAGACGGGGTGGTCGGGCGCCGCTGCCATGAGCTCCTCGTCGGAGGAGGCGGCGGTCACACCCTGGAAGTACTCGTTGACCTGCCAGCCCCACTTCTCCAGATACCCGCGCAGCAGCGGCGGCTTCTCGGCGTCAGGCACTTCGACGGCCGTGAACTCCCGCACCTTGCGCCCCAGCCGCAACTCCCCACCGCCGGCCGCGCGCATATTGAGCACCCACTGAGAATGCCCACGCGCGGATACGAGGTACTGGGCCCCCTCACCCTCCGGCGTATACGGGTTCACAGGGATGCGCTGCATCTTGCCGCTTTTACGACCCCGGACCGAGAGCTCCGCGCTGCCCGCGAGGCTGATGCCATGCCGGGCGAGCCAGCCGACGATGCCGTTCAGGCGGAGGTTGAGGCGGCTGCCTTTTAGGTAGTAGGGGGAGGGCGCTGGGGTGGGGGAGGTGGGTGAGGCGGGGGTGGCGGCTGTGGGTGACGTGGGCATGGCCGGCTCCGGGGCGGGTGGTAGTGGCGGGTGGGGGGTGCAGGTGAGAGCACTGCTCTCACTTGAGAGCAGTGTGCACTGGGGGTGCGCTCTAAAGCAAGAGCACTGCTCTCTGTTTTGTCTGGCGCTTCCTTAATGGGTACCGCTCTGTGTTGTGAGCACTGATCTGAGGTGTGGGCGCTGATCGCGCGGTGGGGCAGTTCGGCTGCGAGGCGACCGCGCGCGGCCCGCTCCGCGGCCGGAATCTGGCGATGCCTCGATCGCAAAGTGGTGCGGCGCTCTCGAAACAGTGCACCAGACTCGATCAGGTGCACTGCTCTCGCCTGTGTGCGCCACTCTCGACCAGGGGCGCCGCTCGCAATCGTGTGCACCGCTCCCGGCCCATGCCACACTGACCCGCATGACGAGCAATATCGGCCCCTCCGACTCCCCCGCCACCCCCACCCGCCCCAACACCCCCGCCGCCCCCAGCGTCACCAAGGGGGCCCGCGCCCGTGCCCGCGAGGAAGTCACCGGCGCGATCAAGGACGAGGCGCGCCGGCAGTTGGCTGCCGGGGGTGCCGCCAAGCTCTCCCTGCGTGCCGTCGCGCGTGAGCTCGGCATGGTGTCCTCCGCGCTCTACCGCTACTTCCCGAGCCGCGACGACCTGTTGACCGCGCTCATCATCGATGCCTACGACTCCCTCGGTGCGGCCGCCGAAGGGGCGCATGCTGAGGTTGCCGGGGAGCAGCCGCTGCGCCGGTGGACCGTGATCTGTGAGGCGGTACGGGCCTGGGCGCTGGGGCATCCGCATGAGTACGCGCTCATCTATGGCTCGCCTGTGCCCGGGTACAGCGCGCCGGACTCGACCGTGCAGTCGGCGGCCCGCGTGGGGCTGTTGCTCATCGAAGTCGTGCGGGACGCGCATCGGGGGCGGGGGGTGGCGGTTCAGCCGTTGCCGGGGGAGTTGCGGACCGAGGGCGAGCGGATCGCGGCGGATCTCGCGCCCGACCTGCCGCCCGCGGTGATCACGGCGCTGGTCGCGGCGTGGGCCCAGCTGTTCGGGCTGGTGAGCTTCGAGGTGTTCGGGCAGTACAACCGGGTCGTCGAGGAGCGTTCCGTCTTTTTCTCGCACGCCGTGACCCAACTCGCCCATGGTGTCGGGTTGTTGCCGCAGGGATGAGGGGATTTTGTTGCAGTTCTGAGGGCAACGGCGCGGCATTATCAGGTACTTCTCGCTCCCGCGCCCACAACTTCCCGAAGGCGGAGCAAATTGCTGAAGGTGACCCGGAGTCGCCCATAGAGTGACTCGTGAGTCATCGAGCGAGAGCGGGCAGTCGGCCCCTCCCGAACTTTTCCGAGGACGTCCCGGAAGAGGAAGGAGGGTGGTCGATGTACAAGCTCGATGAGTCGTCAGACTGGACGTACTGGAGTCTGGTGGTCATGTTGATCCAGATGGCGCTGGATCTGACCGTACAGATCAGTCGTCTTGTCTGACGCACTCACCCCGGGGGTCGGCCTGTCGGTCGGCCCCCACCTCTGTGTCTTCTGTGTCTTCTTCTTGTGTGTCTTCTTCTTGCGGTTCTGGCACTGACCGTACAGGTCCGTTTCTGCCAGTACCTGCGATTCAACGTAACCGCGGGGCTCGTCCCAGGGCCAGGAAAGCAAGATCGATTCGGGCTGCGGGGCCGTTTCTGTGACAGGCCGGGTGCGGGGGTGCAACTATGCCCCGCTGCACCACCCCACCGCCCCGGCAGCCCTCCCTCCGCCCCCGGCAGCCCGCCCGCCCCGCTGCGCCTACTCCCGCGGGAGTACGCGTGATCGCCACGCCCGTCGGACGCCCGAGGGGCCCGCCGCGGTCTAGCGTGGCCGTCATGGATGAGCAGCACGAACGCGGGCCCGAGGACCGGCCCCCGGTCTGGGGCGGACCGGCGCTCTGGCGGAACGGCCCGCCCTGGCGGAAGCCGGGAGGGCCACCCCGATGGACCCCGGCCTGGACAGGCCACCGGCTGCCCTGGCTGACGACGCTCGTGCTCACCGTGTTCGTGCAGATCGGTTCCGGGTTCGCCGAGCACGCGCAGCCCGGCCGCGCCGACCTCAACCCCTTCGCGAGGGTCCTGCTCTTCCTGGCCACGGCGGTCCTGCTGCTGCGCCACCGCCACCCCGTGGCCGTCGTGTGCGCCACCGCCGGGGTCACGTTGGTCTACCTCGGCGCCGGGTTTCCGTACGGGCCGGTCTTCCTCGCCGTCGCGGTGGGCTGCTTCGCCGCCGTGGTGGCGGGGCGGCGGAGGGCGGCGTGGGCGGCCGTCGGTGGGCTCTGGGCCGGGCATCTGCTGATCGCTCACTGGCTCTACCGCTGGCTGCCGCCCGGTGACGACGGCGTCCGCCCGTGGGGCGAGGAGATCGCGGTCGCGGTCTGGGTCGTCGCGATCGTCGCGGTGTCCGAACTCGCCCGCGTACGACGTGAACAGTGGGCCAAGGAGCGCGCCGAGCGCGCACAGGCGGCCAAGCGGCGCGCGGACGAGGAGCGGCTGCGGATGGCGCGGGAGCTGCACGACGTTCTCGCGCACAGCATCTCCGTCATCAACGTCCAGGCGGGCGTCGGCCTCGCCCTGCTCGACTCCGACCCCGAGCAGGCCCGTACCGCGCTGACCACCATCAAGGCGGCGAGCAAGGAAGCGCTCGGAGAGGTACGGCAGGTCCTTGGCACCCTGCGCGCCCCCGGGGACGCACCTCGCGCCCCGGCACCCGGACTCGACAGGCTCCCCGAACTCGTCGAACAGGCCAGGAGCGCGGGCCTGACCGTCGACGTCACGACGGAGACCGTCACCCCCGACGGCGGCGAGTCGCCCGGAACCGTCACGAGCGGTGCCCCCGTGAACCTGCCGCCCGGCGCGGACCTCGCAGCGTTCCGTATCGTCCAGGAAGCGTTGACGAACGTCGTGCGGCACTCGGGTTCGCGCCACGCACGCGTGCTGGTGCGCCATGAGCGGGCGTCGCTCACCCTGTGCATCGACGACGACGGGCCCGCCACCGGTGCCGACGCCGGCGGCAGCGGCAACGGACTCGCCGGGATGCGGGAGCGCGCCGCTGCCCTCGATGGCACGATCGAGGCGGGCCCGCGCCCGGACGGCGGCTTCCGCGTGACCGCCGTGCTGCCCCTGGCCGCGGACCGGGAGCGAGGCCGGGACCGGCGCCCGGACCCGGACCGCGGATCCGGGGCCCGCACCACACCTCGGGAGGACCAGTGATCCGCGTACTGCTCGCCGACGACCAGTCCCTGGTCAGGGCCGGGTTCAAGGCGCTTCTCGACGCACAGCCGGACATCGTGGTCGCGGGGGAGGCCGCGGACGGCGAGGAGGCCGTACGGATGGTGCGGGAGCTGCGCCCCGACGTCGTCCTGATGGACATCCGCATGCCGCTGCTCGACGGGCTCGCCGCCACCCGCAGGATCACCGACGAGCCGGGGCTCGACGAGGTGAAGGTCGTCATGCTCACCACCTTCGAACTCGACGAGTACGTCTTCGAGGCCATCCGCTCCGGAGCCTCCGGCTTCCTCGTCAAGGACACCGAACCGGAGGAACTGCTGCGTGCGGTACGGGCGGTGGTGGGAGGTGACGCGCTGCTGTCGCCGGGGGTGACGCGCCGCCTCATCGCGGAGTTCGCGGCCCGCTCCAAGGAGCCCGCGGCCGGTGACGCGCTCGGCGGACTGACCGAGCGGGAGCGGGAGGTGATGGCCCTGGTCGGCATCGGCCTCTCCAACGAGGAGATCGCCCGCCGCCTGGTGGTCAGCCCGCTCACCGCCAAGACGCACGTCAGCAGGACCATGGTGAAACTGGGCGCCAGGGACCGCGCCCAACTCGTCGTCCTCGCCTATGAGTCGGGCCTGGTCCGGCCGGGGTGGCTGGGCTGACGCATCCCCCGACGGCCAGAACGTGCATGCATGTGCATTTAATGCTGACGCAACAAAAGGCGGCGATTCTGCTAGCGTGCGGTTCCATGGCGGCGAAAACGGCCGAGCAAGGGCTCGTGGATCAATGGCGCGACATCCTCGCGGTGCATGCGCGCACCCTGTGCGAGCTCGACCGCGAGCTGCATCCGCACGGGCTGGGGGCCAGTGACTTCGAGGTGCTCGACGTGCTGGCCGAGGGGTCGTCGGACGACGGCGGCTGTACGTTCCGCGTGCAGGAGATCTCCGCGCAGGTCCACCTGAGCCAGAGCGCGCTCTCCCGCCTGATCGGGCGGCTGGAGAAGGACGGCCTGGTGGAGCGCGGCATGTGCAGCGAGGACCGTCGCGGCGTGCGTGTCTCCCTGACCGCCAAGGGGCGCGCACTGCACGGCGAGGTCCGGCCGCTGCAACGGGCGGTCCTCGAGCGGATGCTCGACGGTCGCGGGAACTGAGCCGCGAGAGCCGACTCGCGCGGGCAGAGCCTCTCGGCAACCGACTCGCGCCGCCCCTCATGTGTGGCGCGCGTCCCCTTCCCTCACCCCATGACGATCGCCGACCCCTCCCTCCACAGCTCCGCCAACGAGTGGTCGCCCGAGACCTGCGGGAACGGCTGGCGGTTCCACAGCGCCAGATAGAGCCGCGACGCGGGCCCAGACACCTCGCAGTCGGCCGGCGCCGACGTGCCGCGCTCCGTCACCGGAGGCCCGTCGGAGAGACGTACCGTCCAAGTCCGTTCCTCCGGTGCGTCCGTGGTCCGCACCCGCAGCACGCGCGGGATGTCGCTGCGCACCCGGCTCTTCTCGCGCGCGTGGAAGCCGAGGAGGATCTCCTCGATCCCGTCCACGGCGAACGTGCGGCCGATCGGCGAGAGTTCGCCTCCGCGCGCGGACTCGGCGTCCACCCGGTGGATGGTCGTCTCGTTCGCCTGCCGCCGCGCCCAGAAGGCCAGTGGGGAAGGGGCGGGCAGGAAGGCCCAGCACTCGACGTCGGGCGGCGCCGTGGTGAGGGTCGTGACGAGCGCGGTGTGTCCCTCGCGGAACCACTCGATCAGGGCGTCGCCGTCCAAGTCGGGGAGGGAGCCGCTCAGTTGGTACGACGTACGTCGTTCGTTGATGAACGCGGCGGCCCAGCGGTGCACCATTCCCGTGTGTTTCAGCAGCTCCCGCACCTGCCACTCGGGGCAGGTGGGAACCTTTGCGTCGGTGCCGGCCTCCGCGGCGGCCCGAGCCAGCAACGCGCCTTCCCTTGCCACCACTTGGATGTGCTCGGAAATATCCATGGGGCAAAGTCTGTCGGATGGAGCGGGCTCGAACCGGAACCTCCGCGTGATCTCAGACCGTTTCCGTACGGGAGGTACGCTTCGCGCCCTCTGTGCCCCCCACGGCCACCGCCTTCTTCCCGCCCTCAGCACTCTCGACGCCCCCAGCGCCCTCGCCCCTCTCCGTACGCCGCGTCGCGAAGCCGATGAGCGCGGCGACGGCGGCGAGCAGGGCGACGCTCGTGAGCGCCGTGGGCAGCGAGTACCAGTCCGCCATGAAGCCGATCAGCGGTGGCCCGATGAGCATGCCGCCGTAGCCGAGAGTCGACGCGGCGGCGACTCCGCCGGGCCCCGCGAGGGCGCCGGCCCGCTCGACCGCGACCGGGAAGATGTTGGCGAGTCCGAGCCCGGTCACGGCGAACCCGGCGAGTGCGAGACCCGTCGACGGGGCGAGCGCGCCGAGCAGCATCCCGGCGCACGCGGTCGCGCCGCCACCCACGACCGTGCGGGTCCTGCCGAGCCGTTCCAGGAGCGTGGTGCCGGAGAGCCGGCCGATCGTCATGGCGAAGGCGAAGCACGAATAGCCGGCGGCGGCCACGCCCGGGTGCGCGTGCAGGTCTTCTTCCAGGTGGAGCGGGCCCCAGTCCGCGATGGCGCCCTCGCCGTACGCGGTGCACAGCGCGATGAGTCCGAAGACCATGACGAGGCCGCGGGTGCGGCGGTCCATGCGGCGCGGAGCGCGGTCCCGGGCGGGTGATGGCACGTCGTCGGCGGTCGTGCGCAGGCGGTCCGAGGCGCCGTACCGGAGCAGGGCGGGCGCCGCCGCGGCGGTGATCGCCAGACCGACGACGGTGATGCCCAGGAGGTGGCGGGTGGGGGAGAGGTGCCCCGCGACCAGCCCGCCGAGACCCGAACCGAGCATGCCGCCCAGGCTGAAGGCGGCGTGGAAGCTGGGCATCACCGGCCGCCGCAGCGCCCGTACGAGGTCCACGGCGGCGCTGTTCATGGCGACGCTGATGCCGCCGTACGAGGCCCCGAACAGCAGCAGCGCGAGTCCGAGGACCAGGACCGAACTCGTCAGCGGCGGCAGCGCGACGCTCAACGGCAGCGCCACCCCGCAGGCCACCGTCACGGGGATGCTGCCGTAGCGCCTGCAGAGCCGCCCGGTGAGCGTCATCGTGATCACGGCACCGGCGGAGACCGCGAGCAGGGCGAGGCCCAGTTCGCCGGCGGAGGCTCCGGTCTGCTGCTTGATGGCGGGGATGCGGACGACCCAGCCGGCGAAGACGAAGCCGTCGAGGGCGAAGAAGACGGTGAGCGCGATGCGCAGGCGGCGGAGGTCGACGTCGGTGGGCCGCGACGCTGCGGTCCCGAGTTTGTTTAGTAGCGACACAAAGTCCAGAGTAGGGGTGGGCACGGCCGGGGTTCAAGACGGTTTCGGTGCGCCCGCGACACGAAGGCCGGAGAGGAACGAGCGGATGACGGCTGAACGGCGATGCCGTGTACGGATCATGGGAGACTCGCCCTCATGAAGGGCAAGGCTGACCCCCGTGCCGAGGGGGAAGTGACCAGGGAAGTGACCACGCGTACCCGCCTGGAGCGAGGACGCGGTGCGCTGGGTCCCGCACTGGAACTGGTCCACACCGGGCGCGCCCCCACCCGTGCCGTGCTCACCGCGGAGCTGGGCGTCACCCGCGCCACGGCGGGCGCCGTCGCCGCCGAACTGGAGGCGTTGGGGCTGATCCGGATCGACGCGAAGCCCAGCGCGGCGGCGGGCTCGCAGGGCCGGCCCTCGCACCGCCTGGCCGTCGCGGAGGAGGGGCCCGTCGTCCTCGCCGCGCAGGTGCACGCCGACGGTTTCCGCGCCGCGCTGGTCGGCCTCGGCGGCAGCATCGTGGCGACCGCGCCGGGGTGCGAGACCGTCGGCGCCGATCCCGCGCAGGTGCTCGGGGCGGTCGTCGACGCGGGCGCCGGGCTGCTGCGCGAGACGGGCAGGCGCTGTGTGGGTGCCGGCCTCGCCGTGCCTTCGGCGGTCGCCGAACCGGAGGGCACGGCCCTCAACCCGCTGCACGTCGCGTGGCCCGCGGGCGCGCAGGTCCGCGAGATCTTCGCCGAGTGCGTACGGGAAGCGGGGATCGCCGGACCGGCCTTCGCGGGCAACGACGTGAACCTCGCCGCGCTCGCCGAGCACCGGCACGGCGCGGGGCGCGGCGCCCGGGACCTGCTCTGTGTGGCGACGGGGCACCGCGGTGTCGGCGGCGCGCTCGTCCTCGACGGCCGCCTGCACACCGGGAGTTCGGGGCTCGCCCTGGAGGTGGGTCACCTCACCGTGAACTCCGAGGGCCGCCCCTGCTACTGCGGCAGCCGGGGCTGTCTGGACGTCGAGACCGACCCCCTCGCGTTCCTGACGGAGGCGGGCCGCGAGCCGGGTCCCGAGGGACTGCTCGTACAGGCCCGCGAACTGCTCCGCGACGCCTACGGCGAACCGTCCGTACGGACCGCGGCCGAGGCCCTGATCGACCGGCTCGGCCTCGGACTTGCCGGACTGGTCAACATCCTCAACCCCGACCGCATCATCCTGGGCGGGCTGCACCGCGCCCTCTTGGAGGCCGACCCGGAGCGGCTGCGCGCCGTCGTGGCGGACCGGAGCCTGTGGGGGCGCAGCGGCGGCGTACCGATCCTGGCGTGCACGCTGGACCACAACAGCCTGGTGGGAGCGGCCGAGTTGGCTTGGCAGCCGGTGCTCGACGACCCCTTGGGGGCGCTGACCCGGACGGCGTCCGTACCTCGCTGAGGTCGCCCCATGAACATCCGGCAAACGCATCGCGCCCTGCTGAGCCGTCTGCTGCCCGACGACGAACCGGACGACCTGGCCGTACGTGAGGGGCAATTCCACCTCGTGGTCATCGGCTCGGACCGTGTCGTGTGCCTGCCTCGCACGCGGGCGGCGGCTGCCCGCCTGCCCGAGCGGATGGCCGTACTACGCGCACTGGCCGGGCTCGACCTCGGCTTCCGTACGCCGGAGCCATTGCAGAGCGGAGCCCACGGCGCCGAAGAGGTGCCGTTTCTCGTACTGGGCCGCATTCCCGGAGAACCGCTGGAGGCCGAGGCACTGGACGATGCCCGGGTGGCCGCCACTGTGGCGGCGCAGTACGCCGCGCTGATGGCCGGCCTGGCCCGTGCCGGCGCCGACGACAGGGTACGAGCGGTTCTGCACGAGGCACCACGAGACGGGTGGCAGCGGTTCGCGGAGAGTGTGCGCGGCGAACTGTTCCCGGTCATGTCCGACGGCGGGCGCCGGCGGGCCGAGCGGGAACTCGCGGCACTCGACGGCCTGCCCCACCTCACCCGGGCAGTGGTCCACGGCGACCTCGGTGCCGAGAACGTTCTGTGGGAGTGGCGGAACGGCCTGCCCCACCTCGCCGGAGTGCTCGACTGGGACGAAGTCACGCTCGGCGATCCGGCCGAGGATCTCGCGGCCATCGACGCGAGTTACGGGCATGGAGTCCTGGAGCAGGTGCTCGCACTCGGCGGGCGAGCCGACCCCGAACTCGCCTCCCGCATCGCCGTGATCCGGGCGACCTTCGCCCTCCAGCAAGCCCTCTTCGCCGTCCGCGACGGTGACGAAGAGGAGCTGGCCGACGGTCTCGCTGGCTACCGCTGAGGCGATCAGCGCATCCGCTTCATCGAGCACCTCGGTTCAGCGGCAGACCGGCGGACAGTCCCGGTCTACGCGTCAGACGGGCTGGGGCGCTTCGGGTGCGGTCTCCCGTATGGGGTCGGTGGCGGGCGTAACCGAGTCGGTGCTCGGGGGCGTGGCGCGGCGGCGCAGCAGGTCCGGGACGAGGGAGACGAGGCCGAGCCCGGCGAGACCGGCGCCGATCCAGAGGGGCGCCCGGAGCCCGAACGTGTCGATGGCGGGGCCGCCGACGGACGTGGCGACGATGATGCCGAGGGTGATGAACGACGAGTGGACGGTGTTCACCAGCGGTCCCGCGTTGCCCGCCCGCTGGACGCGGGTGACCAGGGCCGGGTTCAGGGTGACGCCGACCAGACCGATGCCGAGCATGAACACCACGGCGGGAACGGTGAGTTCGGCGAAGAGCGCGAACCCGGTGAGGAAGGTCAGGTTGAGCGCGAGACCGAGGACGAGTACGGGGAGGGCGCGGCGGTCGGCGAACCGGCCGACGATCGTGTTGCCGATGACGGTGGCTGCGCCGTACGCGATGAGGAGCAGCGGGACGGTCCCGGTGGAGAACCCGGTGAGTTCCGTGAGGATCGGGTTGAGGTAGCTGAAAGCCGAGAAGGTCGCGCCGATCACAAAGGTGCTCGTGGTGAAGACGAGCCACAGCCGGGGCGAGCGGAAGGCGCCGAGTTCCTGCCGGAGCCCCTTGCTCTCCTCGGCTCCGCCGTCGGCGCTCGGCACTCCCGCGAATGTGGCCGCCGCGGCGAGCACGGTCAGCCCGGTGATCGACCAGAACGCGGCGCGCCAGCCCAGGTGTTCACCGACGACGGTGGCGAACGGGAGCCCGAGCAGCGTGCCCAGCATCAGCCCGTTGAGGGCCACCGAGACGGCTCGGCCGCGCACTTCGGGCCGGGTGATGCGGGAGGCCAGCGATATGGAGACGCCGAAGAAGGCCTGTGACGCGATGCCGGTGAGCACGCGCGCCACGAGCATGGTGCGGTAGTCGGGGGCGACTGCCGCGAGCACGTTGCCGGCGAGGAACACCCCGAACAGCAGCATCAACGCGGACTTCTGACGCATCCTCATGACGGCCACGGTGAGGAAGGGTCCGCCGAGGGCCATCGCCGCGGCGAAGGCGGTGATGAGGTAGCCGATCTCCGGGATGGTGGCGTCCAGTCCGGCGGCCATCTGCGGCATCAGTCCGGCGACCACGAATTCACTGGTCACCATGGCGAAGATGCCGAGGGCCAGTACGTATACGGCGCGGGGCATGGCGGGGTGCTCCTGTCGGGCGGGTTGAGCTGTATCGGAAGGTTTTGGATGGATCGGTTCAGAACTTTTGGATGGGTCGGTTCAGAAAAAGGGCGTGCGAGGGCAGGGGAGACGGCGAGATGGGTGATGGTGCGCGCGTCGGCGCCGACTGCTACCGGCGCGTCAGCGCGTCCATGGCTGTTTCGGCGATGGCCCGCAGCGCCTCGCGGTCCGCGCCGCCCTGCGCGGAGACCCGCATACCGCCGATGATCGCGTTCACGTAGCGGGCGAGGCTGTCCGCGTCGCGCTCCGAGGTGATGTCCCCGTCGCGCTGGCCGGACCGGATCGTGGTGCGCAGTACGGCGAGTCGTGCCGCGAGGTCCCGCTCCAGCATCGCGGCGGCCTCGGCGTCGCGCCCGGCGAGTTCGACGGTCGTGTTGACCGTGAGGCAGCCGATGCTGTGGCCGTTGTCGCGGCGCTCGAACTCCCCGTCGATGACGCGGTCGAGCAGGTCACGCACGCGCTCTGCGGCGGGCCGGTCAGGGGCGTCGAGGATCTCGAACTGCGCGGCGTTCATGGTGTCCATGTACCGGGTCAGGGCGCGCCGGAACAGCTCGTGCTTGCTGGTGAACGTGTTGTAGATGCTGCTGCGGCCCAGGCCGGTGGCTTCGCACAGGTCCTGGGTCGAAGTGGCCTCGTAGCCGTTCGCCCAGAAGGCGCGCATCGCCGCGTCCAGGGCCCGCTCCTCGTCGAAGCTCCTCGGTCGGGCCATGCCGGTACCGTACAGTTTTGGAACGGTCGGTGCAATATGGCGTAGTGAGGGCGAGGGTGCTCGCGCGCTGTCGTATCACGAGGTCGAGGAGGTGACCCTGCGGCTGCGCCTGCGCGCATGGGGCACCGCCAGGGTGAGTACCTGGCCGAACATGATCTGGAGCTGTGCCACCAGGCGGTCGTCGGCCGGGCCGCCCTCGATGTCGAGGGCGGCGGACGGGCCGGTGGCCGCCACGCCCAGCGGTGTCGGCCAGGCCCGCAGCGCGTGGGCGATGGTGCGCAGCGTGGTCAGCGTGGCGGTCGCGCCCTGGTCGCCCGCGGCCACCGCGACGCAGCCGACGGGGCGGCCGTCGAGGAACGGGCGGGGTTCGCCGATGAGATCGTTCACGTAGTCGAGGGCGTTCTTCAGTACGCCGGACACGGTGCCGTGGTACGTGGGGGAGATCAGGACGACGCCGTCGGCCTCCTTGAGGTCCTCCAGGTAGCGCTGTACGGGCTTGTCCCGCTCGGCGGGGAGCATGCGGTAGTGCGGGAACTCGATGTCGGCGCCTCGGTGGAGGACCACATCCGCGCCCAGGTCACCGAGGGCCTTGGCGCACCACAGCGCCAGGCGTTCGGTCTTGGAGTCCGGCGGCAGCGAACCGCTGACGCACACCACCTTGGGGCGGGGGCTGATCATGGCCATGGTGTTCTGTTTCCCTTCCGTGCATGTCTGGCTGCACCTTCCACGCCCCTCAACTCGCCTGCTCCGCCTGCTCCGTCGGCTTCTCCGGCGCCGCACCGGCCCTTTGCCACGGACCCTGGGACGTCACAGCGACGAGGCAGCCGAGGAGGCACATGCCTGCCGCGAGCAGGAAGCCGGGCTCCGCGTGCTCCGAGACGAGGAGACCGGCGAGCGTCGCACCCGCCGCCGAGCCCGCCGAGGTCATCGCGTTGAGCCAGCCGAACGACTCAGTGATCATCTCCGGTGGTGCCACGTCGTCCATGGCGGAGAACTGAGCGGTGATCGCGGGGTTGAGCACCAGACCGGCGAGCAGCAGCAGACCGCCGAGGACCCAGAGGTTCCGCGTCACGGCGAGCAGTGCCCAGCCCGCGCCCAGGGCGCCGAGGAGGACGACGAGCTGCTGGACGTGCGTGCCGGGCTGGCGCCGCGCCCCCCAGTAGAGGCCGCCGGCCACACCGCCCACCGAGAGCACAGCGATCAGCACCCCGGACAGGCTGGGCGTGCCCCTGATGTCGGAGAAGGACACGAGCGTCACCTCGATGGCGACGATGCTGCCGATCAGCAGGAACCCGACGGGCAGCAGGCCGAGTACGGCGCGGAACCGCAAGGGGCCGAGCCAGTGCCGGTCGCCCTGCTCGGCAGGTGGGACGGCCTTGGCCTGCGGGCTGACGGCCACCAGGACACAGCCGGCAAGCGTCGCCACCGCGGCCGCCACCAGCGCGAGGCCGGGGTCGGCGACCGCCGTCACGGCGGCCACCAGGAAGGGGCCGACGATGAAGACCAGGTCGGTGACCACGGATTCGTACGCGAAGGCCGTCGTCTTGAGCTCGGAGCCACTGAACATCCGTGACCACAGGGACCGCATCACGGCGTTCAGCGGCGGCAGCAGCACTCCGCACAGGGCGGCGAGCAGCACCAGGAGTACGGCGCCACGGTCCTCGCCGGTCAGTATGGCGGCGACGACGAGGAGCAGGGCGCTCTGCGCGATGCCGGTGCCGGCCAGCACGGCGCGCGCGCCGAGGCGGTCGACGCCTCGGCTCCACAGGGGGTTGCCGAGGGCGGTGCCCACCGTGTAGCAGGCGGCGGCGGCCCCGGCGACCGCGTAGGACCCGGTGCTTTCGGCGGTGGCCAGGACGAAGACCAGGCTGAGCATGCCGTTCGGCAGCCGTCCCACGAGGCCGAAGGACGCCAGCCACGGCACGCCAGGGGAGGCGAAGAAGGTCCGGTAGTGGCCGATCACGGTGCTGTCCTCCCGCCTGCCGGGCCGTCCACCGCACGTAAGAACTGAACGCGCAACTCGCACGTATAGTGCCCGCGCTCGTCCTGGAGCCAGAGGTCCTCGGGTGCCGGATACATCTCCTCGGCCCGGCAGCGGTCCACGTCCCGCGCCAGATGGCAGAGCGCGTCCACGGCGAAGGGCGACCAGGAGTCGATGAGGAGGGGTTTGCGTTCGCTCTCCGCGCGGACGAAGAAGAACCGGGGCAGCCCGGTGCGGCGCGCGGTGCGGCGCAGCCACCGGAAGGCCGCGCTGCCGCGCAGGCCGCGCAGTTCCGTCAACTCCAGTCCCCAGCATGCACGTTGGTAGACGGCGCCGCCGACCCGCACTCGCCCGAGGGGCCGCCCCGGGTCGGCCTGCCGGACCGGCAGGTGCAGGACGGGGGCGTCCGTCAGGGCCGCGATCGGAGGGTACGTGGTGAGGTCGGCGAGCATCGGGTACAGGAGCAGCCGGTGGCCGTCGCGGTCGGTGAGCCGCGGTGCACCGTCACACAGCCGTACGGTCAGCTCGTCACCCGCCACGGCGTCGGTGCCGCCCTCGTGGTCGACGTGCGCGATGAGGACGCGCCGCCCCGGGAAGCGGTAGAAGCCCTTGTTGCGCCGGGTGGTGGCGAGCGCGGCGAGCTGCCGCCCCGGGGCGGCACCGGTGAGCCAGGTCCGTACTTGTCGGGTGATGCGGTCGGTGTCGTCCCAGAAGGTGGTGAGCCAGCCTTCCAGGAGCAGGTGGTGGTGCACGCGGGCGAGCAGGACCCCGGGGCGGGGGCCGAACGGGGAGGTCAGGCAGATGTCGGGGAGTGCGTAGCGCTGGGGCGCCTCGAGCTCGGCCGGGGCGGGCAGGGTGACATCGCGCCCCGCCGGCACGTCGACCGTGGTGGTGTGCCGGTGGCCGCCGAAGCTGGAGCTCATCTCCCCCTGGGGCTTGGCGGCGGCCGCGAAGTCGGTGAACCGCGCCGAGCCCCCGAGCTCCCGCAGCACGGCGGCCATCTGCTGCTGGTAGTCGCGCTGGACGGCGGATCCCGCGGCGGCGGAGAGGTCGAGTCCGTCGGCCACCTGGCGTTCGACACTCCGCGCGAGGTCGTCTCCCATCCTGAGATGGAAGGGGGAGGACGCCTCTTCGAAGAGGATGAGGCGGTCCGCGTAGATGTCTCCGGCCCCGCGGCGGGCGGGGGCGCCGGTCAGCGCCGTGAACCTGGTCTCGAGCGCGGTCAGGAGGCGCGCGCGTTCGTCCACCCCGGCCGCGGCGAAGGCCCGGAAGCCATCGGCGAAGGCGTCCAATTCCGCCAACCACACGTCGCGGCGCGGGACTTCGGGCAGCGACGCGACCGCGGCGCGCAGCCCGGCGAGGCCGTCGACGACGTCGGCGGGAAAGAGCAGCCCCCGGTGCAGCAGTCCGTCCGCGAGCAGCGGGCGCAGTTGCCGTCCGGCCTCCGCGACGGAGATGCCGAGGCGTGCGGCGAGCTCGGCGAGCGACAGCGGGCCGTCGGCCAGCGCGTCCCACAGGGCGCGCCCCTGTGGCGTACGCGGCGTCTGCCCCGGGTTCGCCGGTGCGGTCAGATGAGGGCGGCGCACCGGGATGTGCCGGCGCAGTGCGGGGTCCCGTGCCAGGGCGCGGGCCAGTTCCTCCAGTGCCCAGCGTGCGGCCAGAACTTTGCGGCGCTGTGCGCGGCGCTCTATCCGCAGGCCCTCGCCGTCGTCCCGCTCGCCGTATCCCATCGGTCCGAAGGTGCTTGTGGTCTCGTTCTTGCCGCAGAACCGCTGGAGGTAGAGGTAGATCTGCCGCTCGACGCGTCTGAAGCGCGCGTTGTCCGGTATCTCGTCCCGGCCCAGGTAACCGCGCAGCATGCCCTCGTACATGCCGGGGTTGGAGAGGAACACGGCGGCGCGGAACTCCTCCTGGCGGGCCCGCCGGTGCAACACCTCGCGCAGGCGGGCGCGTTCGGATGCGTACGCGTCGTCGAAGCGGGCAGCGGCGTCGGTGCCGTCCTCCTCCGCGCGGTCGGCGAGCCGCACCAGATCGTCGGGGAAGGCGACTTCGGTCAACCACTCCCAGGGCATCCCCGCGTGGCGCAGCACGAAGACCGGCGACATGCGCCACGCCCCGCTCACGCGGCCCCCACCAGGACGTCGCCGTCACGCAGCGCGGACAGCTGCGGCCCGGGCAGCGCCGCGAGGACGGTGCGGACGGTGTCCGCCCGCGGCCGCGGGGGCCGGGCGAGGAGTTCGGCCACCTCGCCGCCGATCCTGGTGCAGGCGCCGGTGCGCAGGTTGACGGCGATGCCCCTGCCGGTGCGGGTGCTGTGGGCGCCGAGCACCACATCGGGGTCGAGCCCGAGGCCCTGGCCGGCGCGGGTGGGCGGGGTGGCGAGGTAGGCGGCCGCGACCCTGCCGGGGACCAGCTCGCCGGCGCGCGCCAGGGGACCGGCCAGGGCGGTGACGAGTGCGGTGAGCTCGCCGGGCGGCGGCTGTCCGTGCAGGCTGTGGTGGCGGGCGAGGTCGAGGCCGGTCTCCTTGTACGTCACCGGATGGGGGCCCCACCGGGGGGTGGTCCAGCCGACCGGCCAGTCGAAGATGCGGAGTCCGGCGACGCGGTCCACTACGTCCGCCACGGCCCGCAGTCCCCGCCCGGCCTCGCCCGGTACACAGCCCGGGGCGCCGACCCACACTTCGGCGAGGACGCGGGTGCCCTGGGCGCGCAGTGCCTCCAGGGCCCCGGCCAGCTCCGGCCAGGTGGCGGTGGAGCCGCCGCGGCCGAGGGCACGTTCGCCGTCGGCGCACAGTCCGAGAACGGCCGTGCGGGTGCCGGTGGCCTCACCCGCGAGGACGTCGCGCAGGGCGACCCGACCCGCCCATGGCCCGTGCGGCCGTGGGTCGGCCGCCCGTTCCCGCCAGCGCAGGGCGGGCGGGGTATCGGGCCGGAAGGGGTCGACGACGAGCCAGGGCAGTCCGCGGGGGGTGGGGGCGAGCGTCGCGTCCGCGCAGGGCGGCAGGGTGCGCAGGACGGGCCAGCAGGCGGTGGCGTAGCGGCCGGTCACCCGCAGGGTGCGGGGTGGTGCCGCGCGCAGTTCGTCGAGGAGCCACAGCGCGGCGGGCAGTTGTTGGTCGCGTTCGATGACGACGGTGACCTCGCGATGGGTACGGGCGTGGTCGGCGGCACGGTCCAGGGCGGCCTGGTAGGGGGCGGGTGCGGCGGCGGCGCGGAGCACGTCGGCGCTGCTCTGGGTGGTTCCTTCGGTCAGTTCGAGGTCGTCGAGGCGCAGGTGTACGCCGTGTGCCGGGGCGGCGAGGCTGGTGAGGACGGGGCCGAGGCCGCGCAGCCGGTGCACGATGTCGGCGTGGCCGTTGCCCAGTGCGGCGGCCCCCGCCGTCCGCATCAGCGCGGCGCCCCGGTCGGCGGGTTCGGCGCCGCCGAGGGGCTTTCCGGCCTCTGCCGCCGCCACCAGATCAGCCACGAACCGGGCGGTGACGTCGAGGAGTTCACCGTCCTGCGGGCGGTGGGCGAGACGGAGGCTGGGGTCTCCGTACGGGGGCACGACCGTGATCATGTGCGGCCTCCCGGCACCCGGGACATGGACAGGCGCAGCTCGCTGGTGAAGGCGCCGGTGGAGCGGCGCAGCCAGAGCTGGTCGGGCGCGGGGAGCATTTCCACCAGGGACAGGGGCCCGTGTTCGGCTTGTTGTCGCAGCGCGTACTGGCTGTGGACGCAGTCGAGGTCCAGGTAGAGGGGCTTGATCTCGCCCGCGCCGAGGGAGAAGAGGTGCCGGGGCAGATCGAGGGCGCGGCGCAACGATGCGACGGCCAGCGGAAGTCGGTCGGTGCCGGCCGCCACGAGGGCGTCGCGGTGAGTCTCGCCGGGCCGCCAGGCCGCGCGCTGCACCACGACGTCACCGACGACGATCCGCGGGGTGCGTTCGCCGAGGGCGAGCCGGGCCACTTCGACTTGGGCGGGGGCGAAGACGCGCAGGTGCGGGTGGTCTGCCTCGCCGACGTACAGCTCCAGCGGGCCGTCCGGGCCCAGCAGCGTGGGTTCGCCGTCGCGCAGGGCGGCCCGCAGGGCGTTGATGGGCACGCGGCGGGGTGCGCTGTGCGCGGTGCCGGTGACTTCGATGAACGTGCCCGGGAAGCGGTTGGTGATCAGGCCTTTGTGGCGCCTGCGGTGCAGCACGGTGGCGAGCCGGTCGGGGCCGCCCCAGGCGGGCAGGAGCCCGGCCAGTTCCTGCCGCAGCGCTTCCGGGTCGGGGGCGAAGCCGCCCTGGAGGCCCCAGCCGAAGACGTACGGGTGGATCTCGCCGAGCACGAGGGGACCTTCGCCGTGCCGGGCGCCGGTGAGCAGCAGGTCCGGGCTGACGAAGGCGGGGGTGTCGGCCGGCCGCCCGAGGGCGGTCAGCCGGTCGGGGTCGAGGCGGGCGACGCGGCCGTCGCTCGCGTCGGTGACCAGGGTCCGGTAGGCGTCATGGAGCCGTTCCACCGGGGCGAGCGCCGGGCGCAGGCGGCCTTCTTCGACGGCGCGGGTGAGCCGCGCGGCGAATTCGAGGAAGCCCGACTCGCCGGTTTCGGCGAGGAGTTCTGTGGCCAGCTGCCGGTGGGCGGCGCGCACCCGCTGTCCGACGGTGAGGCCGAAGTCGAGCACGGGGCCCAGTTCGTGCTGGATGCGCTGCCGCAAGCGCTCCGGAAGGGTGAGGGGCTGGCCGTCTCCGTGGCAGTCCTCGAAGAGGACGAGTCGGTCGGCGTAGGTGCCGCCGGCGTTGCGCCGGGCGGGGGCGCCGGTGAGGACTTCGAAGGCCCGCTCGGCGCGGCGGAGCGCGGCGCGGCGCGCGTCCGGCGGGCTGGTGGCGAAGGCGGCGACGAGATCGGCGAACTCCTTCGCCGCGGCGGTGAACGCGTGCAGGTCGGGGGTGTCGGGGAGTTGGTCGAGTACGTCGCGCAGCGGGTCGAGGCTGGTGGAGCACGGTTCGCAGCGCCGCTGGATGATCGCGGAGCGCTCCAGGGCGGCCAGGGCCGCGCGGGTGGCGGCGATGTCGAGCCGGGCTGCGTCGGCGATGCCCTGGGCGTCACGGGTGCCGTCGCAGGCGTGCAGCACGCTCAGCTCGGTCTCGGAGAGCGGGACGGGCGGGCGGCCGGGCAGCGTCGCCAGGTCGCCGGTGAGGTGGACGGCGGACAGGCGGCGCGCCGGGACGAGGTTGCGCACGGCGGCGCTGCGGGTCGCGGCGCGGCCGATGGCCACGGCGGCCCAGAACGAGACGAAGGCGACGCGTTCGCGTACGCCGTGGGGGAGTTCCGCGCCCGCCTCCGGTGCGTCGACCGCGCCGAAGGAGCCGAAGGTCACGGGACCGAAGGCGCTGGTGGTTTCGTTCTTGGCGGCGAGGCGCTGCAGGTAGGACCAGAGGCGCCGGTCGTGCGCCCGGGACGCCGCGTCGGCGCGCCGGTCGTCGGCGAGGTGGCGCGTGGTGGCTTCGTGGAAGTCGGGCGAGAGCTGGAGGAGGGCGTCGGAGATGTCCTCGCGCTCAGCGAGTTCGCGCAGGCCGCGGGCGGCGCTCTCCCAGGCGGGTGCCACGGCGCGTTGCACCTCCGCGGCCAGCTGGGCGGCTCGGTCGGCCTGTTCCGTCCAGGCGCGGTGGGCTTGGGTCAGCTCTTCGTCGTCGAGGCTCGGCGGTGCGGGGCGGACCCGGTTGCGGCCGACCGAGCGGCGCAGCGCTGACAGGCCGCGCAGCGCCGCTCGGTCTTCGCGCTTGCGGGCCCGTTCCACGGCGGCGGGGAACAGCTCGCCGAGCAGTACCCGGCGCCGCCGCTCGGCCTCCTCCGTGACGTCGGCCCAGCGCAGGGCGAGGCGGGCGAGGTCGGTGGCGGCGAACCCGTCCAACAGGTCGAAGGGAAAACCGGCCCGCCGCAGCAGGAAGGTGTCGCTGAGCTTCCAGTTCATGCGCGCTCCGGGAAGGCCAGCCGTACGGTGGCGAAGGGCCGGTTGAGTTTGGTTCTGGGAGCGGGCAGGAAGGCGCGCAGTTCGTCGTCGGTGCCGTCGGTCAGCGCGGCGGCGAGCCGGGCGCTCTGCTCGGGGTAGGAGGTGGAGGCTTCCAGGAGGACGGCCGCTTCCCGGCGGGGCGCGTCGCCGATCTGCCCGGCCGCTGCCGCGCCGCCGACGACCGCGAGCGCGCGCAGGTAGGGGTCGCCGAGCGCGGTGGCGTGGTCCCCCGCGTCGGCGAAGGCCCGTGCGGCTTGGCCGGGGTCGGCCGTGAGCAGCAACGCGCCGCGTTCCAGGGCCATGTGGGCGCCGTAGAAGTCGTCGTGGGCGAGTTCGGCAAGTCGGCAGGATTCGGCGAGGAGAGGCCGCGCCTGCTCGACTTCGCCGGCGGCGATCAGGAGTCCCGCCTCGCGGTAGGCGTGGTGTTTGAAGAAGGTGTCGCCCCACTCGGTGCTGCGCCGGGAGAAGCGGCGCCACACCTGTACGGCGGCCTCGGGCCGGCGCGCGTACTCCTTGAGGACGCTGATGTTGGAGATGAGGTTGACCTTGAGGTGGGTGGCGTCGGTGCTGGCCAGCTTCCCGATCAGGCGGACCGCGATCCTCTCCTCGGCCATGGCCGCGCTCCCGTCCCGGAGTTGGACGTGGCCGAGCGCCTTGACGTTGTGCAGCCAGGCTGCTTCCACCATGGCGGCCGGGGTGGTGTCGCCCACCAGGGCGGCGAGCCCGGCGTCGGCCGCGGCGAAGCCTTCCGGGACCTGCCGCACGCGCTTGATGAGCAGCAGCGCGAGCAGGAGTTGGGCCCGGGCGCGCACGACGGCCGGGCCGAGGCCGGCGGCGCGGCGCAGGTGTGCGGCGCCGGTGCGGTAGTCGAGTACGAAGACGTGCACCATGCCCAGATAGCGGTGGGCGAGACTGCGCAGGGCGTCGGCGCTGGTGACGGCGCTCGCGTCGACGCCGACGGATCCGGGGTCGTCGCCGAGGTCCCACTCCTCCAGCAGGAGTCGGACGGCGCGGGTGTCCAGCACGGGGTGCTGGTCGGCCTCGGCGAGGAGCCGGTGGGCGGCGAGGACGCCGATGTCGTGGTGGGTGTTGAAGAACGCGGCCCGCATCAGGGCGATGGCCGCCGCGACGGCCGCTTCGGGTGAGGTGGCGGCCCGCAGGGCGTCGAGGGCTTGGCGTTCGCGGCTCGGTGGCCGGACCGCTGGTGCGGCCGGCGTGCCGGCTGCCGAGGCGGGCTCACCGGGTTCCACCGGGGCGCCGAGGCGGTCGATGAGGGCGGTGAGGTAGAGGCGGCGGATCGCGGAGCGTTCCTGCGCGGCGTCGCCGAAGCCGTCGGGGACCGCGGCAGGCCCGTCAACGGGGCCGTCGGCGATCAGTTCGGCCCCGTCGGCGTTCGCGTCGGGCCCGTCGGGGTCGAGTTCGGCGAGGACGAGGCGCAGGGGGGCTCCGCAGAGCGCGGCCCTCTCCACCAGGTGCGGGACGGCCCGCAGGGTCGGCAGGTCGAGGGCCGCCGTCCGGCGGAGCACCAGCGTGACCGGCTCGGCCTGCGCGGCGGCTGTCACCGCCTGTCCGACCGCTGTGATGACCCGGAACATCTGCTCGCTTTCGGCGTGCAGGCGCCGCTCGGAACAGGTCGCGGCGATGACGGGAAGCGGGGCGGCGTCGGGAAACTCTCCAGGAAAGAGAATGTTCCATTCCGAGGCGCGCTGTTCGGCGACTTTCCGGATCGCAGCCGCGCGGTTCGCACCCAAGGCGGCCAGTTTCAGCAGGATGTGACGCATACCGTCCAACCCGGCAGGGAGGCCGGGGCCGATATTTATTTCCGCCACTTCACCTTCATATAAGGATACTGGCGGTGCGCCCATCAACAGAAGCGTCGGCGGTGTTTTCACGCCATTCTGCCTTCGCAGCATATGGGAAATGTTCTCAGGCCAGCGGAGCGATGCGGTTCTCGATCTCGTCGAGCATGAATTCCATGTCGTCGAGGTCGTCGTCGAGGTCGTCGTGGTCTGCCGCTTCAGTGGGCCCGGTGGCCACCTCGGAGGTTAATTCTTCGGTATTGCCCGTTTCGCCCGTGGCTGATTCGGACCCCTCGGCCACTTCGACGGTGCTCGCGTCCAGGACCTTCTCGCTGTCGGACATGGTGATCCTCCCGTTGCATCCTGTGTTTTATCGATTTCCGCCGATGCTCTGACGCCATGTGGAACCGCTCAGACCGGTCAGGGCGCACTCGAAGAAGACGAGCGAGGCGTACCCGAAGAAACTGTAGGGGCCATCACTATTGACACGCAAGGCCCTCAAATGAAATCTTTCCGATCATGAAGTGGTTCCACGCTGACCTCGTGGCTCCCGAGGGAGGGCAATGCCCGAGATCATTACGCCCGGGATTACAGGAAAGTGGCGCCCCGTATTCCGTTTTCTTATTCGGAGTGCTGGATTCCCGCTCGAGCTGACGGAATGCGGTGCGGCCGAGGTCGTTGAGGCCCTGGACCGCGTAGCGAAACCACGTGCGCGGGCGGCCCAGTTGCTGCGGCAGTGGCCGGAGCGGTTCGATGCCGCCGTGGACCGGCTCGGGCATCCACCGGAAGGCGCCGCGCGGGCCGACCGCTCCTTGTTCAAGGCCGTGTACAGGGCGCGGCGGGAGGTCACGTCCCTGCGCCCGGTCCCCGAGGCCGTCGCCGCGTACTTCGACGCCGCCTGGGTCCGTGACTGGCACGCCTGCCTCACCCTCCTCGACAGCACCGAACAGGAGCTGGACGACGCGGTCCGTCGCGCCGCGCAACACGGCCGCGACGCGCTCCGCGCGCTCCTCGCCGACCGCCGCTTCGCCGCCGCGCTCACGGTGTCCAATCCGGGCGCCGCGGCCAACATGGCCCGCACCCTGCGGGCCGACCCTCAGGGGCGCCGCTCGGCCACCCGGCAGACCGAACGGACGGTGTACGCGTACGCACAGCGCTTCGCCACGAAGAACGAGACCGTCAGCTTCTTCGGCCCCGTCGATTACGGCGCCTTCGACACGGGCGACACCGGCGAGAAGGCCACGAAGGCCGCGAAGGACGGCAACGGCGAAAGCGGCGAAGCGGCGACCACACGGCTCCGCTACGCCCATCGGCCGGTGCAGGCCCGCAGCGTCCGGCTCGCCCATTGGGCGGTCCAAGCCCTCGCCGACCGCGTCGCCCGGGACCCCGCCCTCGCGGAGCGCCTTCCGGTGCGGCTGCGCGACGGCTGCGCCCTGACCCCCGACGGGGAACTCTTGATCGCCACCACCGACCGTCGCGTGCGCCTCGGCGCGGACCGCGCGACCGTGCTGCGCCGCGCCGCATCGGGACGGTACAGCTGTGCGGAGCTTCGATCCTGGTGCCACGACCCCTCGGTGGTGGAGGAGTTGCTCACCCGCGGCCTGCTCACCTGCCGCCCGCTGGTCCCCACCGCACTGGACGACCCGGGCGCCTGGCTCCTCGACCAACTGAACGACCTCGTGCGCTCGGGCACCACCGTGGCCGAGCCGTGGCGCGACACGGTGGCCGCACTGGTCCGCGGGGCGACGGAGTCGACCGGAGGGGTTGATGCCGAGCCCGGCCAGGTCCCCCACCTCGAGGCCCTGGAAGCCGCCTTCACCCAGGCCACCGGTGAGCCCGCCCGGCGTGGGGCCGGGGACCACTTCGCCGATCGGCTGCTCGTCACCGAGGATTACCGGGGCGGGGTGACCGAGTGCACCGTGCCGGCCGGGGAGACCGAGACCCTCATCCGCAGGCTCTCCCCGGCGCTGCTGCTGTGCGCCTCCTACAGCACCGTCGTCCAACGCGCCGTTCACGACCGGGCCTTGAAGCTCCACGCCGAGCTGGCCCGCGGAGGCGCGGTGAGCTATCTGCGGCTCGTGGCGGAGCTGGACGCCGCACTGCCGATCGCCGACGCCCACGCCGCCCCGGGCCCCACCGCCTGGCGCGACCGGTTCGACGCGCTGATCGACGCCCGCACCACCGACGGCACCGCCCACCTCGAACCTGCCGCTCTCGCCCCTCTGTTGACCGAGCCGCCGCCCGGCCTCGTCGTCTCCCCCGACATCTTCCTGTGCGCCGACCCCGCCCGTACGTCCATGGCGGACAACCCCCTCGTCATCGGCGAGGTCCACCACGGCGCCCAGGTGTGGTCCCAGCTGTCCGTGCTCGACCCCGAACCGTCGGCCACGGAGGCCGCGGTGGCTTCGGTGGCCTCGGGGACCTCATGGACCTCGTCGACCGGGGCGGACCTCGAGATCGCCTCCCTCGTCTGCCGCCGCACCCAGGGGAAGGCCTTCGAACGGGAACTGCCGGGACCGGCGGTGCGGTTCCGCGCCGCTCTCGCCCAGCCGCACACCCGCGTGTGGGACGCGGCGCAGCTCACCGTCCACCAGAGCGGCGGTGTCCTGCGCCTCACCGCCCTGGACGGCACTCCCGTACGACTACGCGCCAGACATCCGCGCGCCCCCGCCAACTGGCTGTTCGGGCCGCCGCCCGTGATCGCCCCGCTGCCGCTGCGCGACGCCGCGTACGCGCCCCGCGTCCTGGTCGGCGACGTGGTGGCCTGGCGTCGCCGGTGGCGTCTCGACGCCCACCGGACGCGCGAGCTCGCGGCGGTCCGCGACCCGGCGCCGCTCGTACGGGCGGCGGCCGAGGTGAGGGATGAACTGGGCTTGCCCCGGCGGGTGTTCGCCAAGTCACCGGCCGCCCGCAAACCCGTCTTCGCCGACCTGCACTGCCCCACCAGCCTGCTGCACCTCTCGCACTACCTGCGCAAGTCCCCGACCGCCGACCTGACCGAGATGCTGCCCGAGCCCGGGCAGTGGTGGCTGCGCCCCGCGGGACGACTCGTCAGCTGCGAATGGCGGTTGACCGTCGGCTGGGAACCCTCCTCGCCCGTCTCTGATCCGCCTGTCCCTGACTCGACCGTCCCTGATGCGGAGCACCATGTCTGACAAGAGCGCTGCCCGGCAGCCGGACGCGATCGTCGTGGGTGCCGGTGTGGTCGGCGCCTCCACGGCGCGCGAACTGGCCCACGCGGGCGCCCGCGTACTGCTGATCGACCGTGACCGAGCGCCGGGAGCCGGTTCCCGCGCCGCCGCCGGGGTGGGCGTACCCTCCGTGCGGCTCCTCCAGGACCCGCCCATGCTCGCGTTCGCGCTCCGCGGTCAGCAGACCCTGGCCAAGGACCTCGACCGGCTCGCGACGCCGGAACGCCCGCTGTCGGGGGCCTGCGGAGTGCTGCGGCCCGTCGCCGACCAGGCGGCCGCGGACCGCCTCGCCGCGCTCGCGGCCGAGCACCTCGGATTCCTCGGCTCCTGGGTCTCCCCGGACGAGGTCGCCGCTCTGGAGCCCACGATGCGGAAGGGCACGCACGGCGCCTACCTCGATCCCGGCGCCACCGTCGTCGACGCCCCCGCCTACGTGGACGCACTCGTCGCCGAGGCACGCCGGGCCGGTGTCACCGTACGCACCGACTGCCCGCTCCTCGGCCTGCGCTCCGACGACCAGGGCGTGACCGCCGAGCTGCCCGACGGTCCGGTCCGCGCCGACACCCTCGTCCTGGCGGCGGGCGCCTGGACCGGCGCGCTGCCCGGCCTGCCCGCGCTTCCCGTACGACCCGTCAGGGGCCAGATGCTCCGTCTCGCCCCCGAGTCGGCGGACCAGCGCCCCCGTCACATCGTCTCCGGCCCGCTCTACCTCGCCCCGGCACCCGACGGACGCACCGTGCTGGTCGGGGCCACGGAGGAGGACACCGGTTTCACACCGGGGCCCACGGTCGAAGGCACCCTGATGCTGCTCGCCCACGTCGCCCGGAACTGGCCCGCGCTCCGCACGGCCCGGGTGGTCGACACCTGGTACGGCTTCCGCGCCACGACCAAGGACGGCCGTCCACTGATCGGCCGACTGCCCGGCCACCCCCGCGTCGTCGTCGCCACGGGCCACGGCGGCCAGGGCATCCTCACCGGAAGCCGCACCGGCGAGCTGGTGGCCGCGCTGGTCTCCGGTGAACAGCCCGAGGAACTGGTGCACTTCGACCCGGCGAGGACCGCTTTATGAGCGGTCGATGGCTGCTCCACGACCACGCGATCCTCCGCAGCACGGGCTTTCCCTGGCAGCTCGTCGAAGCCCTCGACTGGCCGCGCACCGACGCCGCCCTCGCCGACCTCGACCGGGCCGAGGCGGACCTCGCGGACGCGGTCACCGGCGTGGTCACCGCCGTACGGGCCGACCCGTCGGCAGTGGAGCCGCGCCTCTCCCGCAAGCTGCGCAAGGCGCTGAGCCGCCACGACGACGCACCCGACGAGCTGTTCACCGCCGTCGACAGCCGGCCGGTCCGCTCGGCCCTCCGGGAGTACGCGAAGCGTCTCGCGGCCGTGCGGGACGCGCGGCACACCGCCGCGTGGTGCGCGGACGAGGAGACCGGGGAGAGTCACCGGGCGCTCGTCGACGCCGTCACGGACCCCGCCCTGCGCGAGGCCGTGTGGCTCTCCAGCCCCTCGATGCACGACCGTGGCATCGGCGAACTGTCCGCACTGGCGGCGCGCCCCTCGCGAGGACCGGCCCGCAGACTGCGCCGCCAGTTCGCCGCGTACCTGCAGCGGCTGTCCGCCAAGAACGAGACCACGTCGTTCTTCGGCCCCGTCAACTACGCCGAGTTCGGCCAGGAGCCGACCGGCGCCGAACCCCTCGTCTCGGCCCCGGCGCTGCGTTCGGCTTCGCTCGCGTACTGGGCGGTGGTGGTCCTCGCCGACGCGGTCGCGGCCGATCCCGCCGTCCGGCCGTACCTGCGCCCGCGCACCAGCGGCCTCGTCTCCCGCGCGGAGCCGCTCACCGTCGCGGGCAAGCGGCCGAGCCTGCCGCCCGCCACCCTGGCACTGCTGCGCGCCGCCGACGGCCGCCGCACGGTGACGGAACTGGCCCGGTCCCTCGGCGTCTCACCCGACGCGGTCCTCGCGACGGCGCGGCACGCGGCGGACCGTGGCCTGCTCCTCCTCGACTGCCGCCCGCCGGTAGCCGTCACCGACGCGCTCGGGTGGCTGCACGCGGAGGTCGCGTCGTTCCCCTCCGGGGCGGACTGGCTCCGCCTTCTGGGCCGCATCCAGCGGCAGTTGGCGGCCTTCGGCACGGCAGGCCTCGAGCGGCGGCGGGAGCTGCTCGCCGAACTGGAGCGGGAGATCGCCCGCCAGGGGGACGGTGCGGTGCGCCGTGGCGGCGGCGAGTGGTACGCGGACCGCTTGGTGGTGCACGAGGAGGCGCTGGGCAGTGTCAGCCCGCTGCCGCTCGGGCGCGCCTTCCAGGACAGGCTGCGCGAGCGGCTCGCACCCGCACTCGACCTGCTCGCCGCCGAGGCCGTGGCCCACCACGCCCGGCTCACCCGGCAGTTCCTGGAGCGCCACCCCGAACTCGCCTCGGGCGCCACGGTTCCCCTGCTCACCCTGCTGCGTACGCCCGCGACGGACTCGGCGCCACCGGACGACGGGCCGCTCACGCCCGCGGGCCTGCGCCTGGCGGAACTCGTCGAGCGGGCGGCACGCACCGATCCCGGCCGCCCGCTGCGCGTCGACCCGGCCGACCTCCCCCCGGTGGACCTCGGCACCGACCCGCTGATCGCCTCGCCCGACGTGATGTTCCGTGCCGCGAGCCTCGCCGACGTCCTCGCGGGCGACGGCGACCTGGTGCTCGCCGAGTGCCACGACACCCTGCTGATCTGGGGGTGGGCGCTGCAGTTCCACCCCCAGCGGCAGCAGGTCCAGGAGGCCGGCGCCGACCTCCTGCGCCGCGCCTGCGCGGACACCACGATGGCGGTCGTGCTCGGCTCCCGCCGGGCGAAGATCGTGCCGTTCGACTTCCCCGGCCCGGTGGTCGACCTCGGCAGTACGCCGCCGCACGGCGACCGGCCGCGCCTGCCGATCGCCGACGTGGGGGTCGTGCTGCGCGGCGACAGACTGGTGTGCACAGCGCCCGGCGTACCGCACTTCCTGCTCCACCACGGCGAGTTGGACTCCGACGTGCACAACGTCCTCGCCCCGCCCCGGGTCCGTCCCGTCCGCTTCGGACAGTCCCCCCGCACACCACGTGTGGTGCTCGGCGATGTCGTCCTGGCGCGGGCCCGCTGGGAGGTGGACCGCGCCGAGCTGTTCCCGCAGCACGGCGGCGGGGTCGACGAACTGCGGCTTCTTCGCACCGCCCGCGCGGCGGCCGCCGCCCACGGGCTGCCGCGCCGGAGCTTCCTCAAGGTGCCGGGCGAGCGCAAGCCCGTACTCCTCGACCTGCGGGCCCCCGCGCTGCTCGACCTGGGGCGCCACCTCTCTGCCCGGGCGGCGCGGGACCACGTGGTCCTCACGGAACTGCTGCCGGGACCGGACGGGCTGTGGTTGCGCGGAGAGCAGGGCAGGCACTGCGCCGAACTGCGCACCACGATGGTGCTCGACCGGACGAACGGCCCGGGACAACCGGGACAACCGGGACAACCGGAACCACCAGGACCGTCGGGGCACCTGGGAGACTCCGGACGAGGGGACGCGGAGTGAGCCCCGCCGGGCTGTTCGGCGACGGCGAGCACGCCGCGCTGGTGCCGGCGCTGCGCGAACTGGGCCCGGACACCCTCGCGCTGCTGCGCCGCAGCGCCATGCAGCAGACCGCCCTGCGCGGTGACGCCGTCACCTCGACCCGGCGCGGCACCATGGGCTCCGCCCTGGAGACCGTCGGCCCCGGCACGCGCCGCCACACGTTCACCGGCGCCTGCTCGGCCGCCGCACTGCACCGCCTCACCGAGGCCGCCCGAGAATCCCGCGCGGCCACCGCCCCCGAGGCCGCCGGGCGGGAAGCGCCGGACGCCGGGGACGAACTGCCCGCGGAGGTGGCGGCGGCGCTGCCCGGCCTCGCCGGACAGCTGGCCGACCGCATGCTCACCGGCGGCCCCCCGGGGCTCCTTCCGCTGATCAACGCCGACGCCACCCGTACCCGTATCGCCGTGCTGCGCGCCGACGGGACCCTGGCCGCCGACGACCGGCTGTATCTGGAGCTGCGCATCGGGGCGCGGATCGCCGGTGCCCCGCCGACCGCGCGCAGCCTGCGCATCGTCTCCGCCGCGTCCCTGGAACTGCTGCTCAAGGGCGACCGGCACCTGGCCGCCGCCGACGAGGTCGTCCGCGGCGCCCTGGCGCGGACCGACGCGGTCGACCCGCCCGAGGGCGAACTGCCGGTGGTCCTCGGGCCCGCCGGGCCCGCCGCGCTGCTGCACGAGGTATGCGGGCACGGCCTGGAGGCCGACGTGGCGTGCGCGCCCGGGGGCGCCTACCAGGACCTGCTCGGCCGACGCGTGGCCTCGCCCCTGGTGACCCTCGTCGACGACCCCGGCATGCCGAGCTGGGCGCCGCTGTACCGGGTCGACGACGAGGGCCGGGCCGCCGGGCCGACCACCCTCATCGACCGGGGCGTGCTCACGGGTTACCTCGCCGACGGCGAGGTGTCCCGGCGTACCGGCCACCCCGCGACCGGCAATGGCCGACGCCTCGATCACGCCCACCCCGCGCTGTCCCGGATGAGCTGTACGTATCTCGCGGCGGGCCAGGCCCCGCCGGAGGAGGCTCTCGCGGGCATCCGCCGCGGGCTGTACGTGCGGTCCGTCGTGACCGGTGAGACCGACATGAGCGGCGGCGAGTTCACCGCCAATGTCACCGAGAGCTTCCTGGTCGAGAACGGCCGCATCACCGCTCCCGTACGGTCGGCGACCCTGCACGGCTCCGGCGCGGACGTCCTGCGGCAGGTCGACGTCGTCTGCGACGACCTGGACTTCCTGGCGTACGGCTACCACTGCAACAAGCAGGGGCAGTTCCCGCTCAAGGTGTCGGTCGGGCAGCCCACCCTCCGCATCCGTGCCCTGGGGGTCACCGGCGCATGACCGACATCCTGCCCGCCGACCGGCTCGCCCGGCGGATCACCGCGCACCGGGCCGCCCACGGTGCGGACGAGGTACGCGTCCGCGTCACGGACTCCGTCACCTCCGCGTACCGCACCGGCTACGACGGGGCGGTCTCCCGGCGCGGCGGCACCCACCGCTCCGTCGTGGTGTCGGTGCGGACCGGCTCCCACTGGTCCACCGAACTCTCCGACGGCGCCGCGCCGCCGCTACCGCACCCACCGCCGACGGACGCGGCCGGACGGGTGTCGGCGTGCCTCCTCGACCCCGCCACCGGGCAGCCTTGCCCCGAGGTCGTCGACACCGAGTACGCCGAGACGTTCAGCGAGGTCACCGTCCTGAGCGCCGACGGGCTGACCCGGTGGGAGCACACGCACCGGCGGCTGCGGCACTGGGTCGGCGGCGCCGGGGGGCAGCACCTGGAGGGCGCCGTGACCTGGGGGGACCGGCTGCCCGACCCGCTGGTCCCGCGCGAGGAGCGCCTCGGACTGCTCGCGGTGCGGGACGCCGGGCCGGGGCCACGGGGCACGATGCCGGTCCTGTTGCGTCCGGCCGTCGCCCTGCACCTGGTCAACCTCCTCGCCAGCATGGTCAACGGCACCAACGTGCTGGGCGGCATGCGGGCCCTGCGGGAGCGGGTCGGCCGCCGCATCGCCGCCCCGGCCGTCACGGTGGTGGACGACGGGCGCCTGGACGGGCCGTACGGCTCCCTCGTCGACGACGAAGGTGTGCCCACGGCGCGCAACGTCCTCCTGGAGTCCGGCGTCCTGCGCGGGTTCCTGCACTCGCGGGCGACGGCCGCCGCCTTCGGGTGCCCGCCCAACGGCTGTGCGGTGCGCAGCGAGCCGGATGGCCCCATAGGGCCCGCCGTCCGCGGCTTCGCGCTGCTGCCGCAGGGCGGCGGCGGGGCCGGTGCGGGCGGTGGCTCCGACGGCGTGGACGAGCTGCGCGCCCTCCTCGGCACCGGGCTCGAAGCGGTCGCCGTGTGCCGCCCCGCCGTGCGGACCGACGGCGGCCGGAAGATCCGCCTGGAGCTGTTCGGCTGGCACGTGCGCGCCGGCGAGCCCGACCGTCCCGTCGGTCCGGTCACGCTGGAGGTGGGGCTCTTCGGCTGGCTCCGTACGGTGGCGGCGTGCGGCCCGACGCTGCACCACTCGGCGGTCTTCCGCGGCCTGGCCGCCCCCGCCGTGCTCCTTTCCGAGGGGAGCGTCGGGTGACGGACACCACGGACGGCTGGTCGGTGCACCCCCACGCGGCGCTGCGGATGGCGGGTTTCCCCTTCTCCTGGTGGGAGCGGCTGCCCCCTCCCTCGCTGCTCGCCGCGCAGGCCGAGCTGGACACGCGCTGGGCGGCCGCCCGTCAGCACCGGGCCGAGCTGCTGACCGCCACGTTCCCCGCCGCCGTCGACGCCGCCGGTGACCCCGCGACGCGCCGCGTGCTCAGCAAGTGCCGTACGGCGGTGGGCAAGAACCGCCCGGTGGCGGCACCGGAGGCGGCACCGGCCTGCGTACGGGACGCGCTGCGGGAGTGGAACGGACGGCTTGAGGCGGTACGGGAAGCCGTGTCCGGCCTGACCGGGAGCTGGACCGAAGACGTTCCGGCGCTACGGCGGCGGCTGCACGAACTCGCCCGCGAAGAGCCGCTGCTGGAGGCCATCGGCCTGCTCAGCCCGTCCTTCGGTGAGGCGCTCCACCGCTTCGCGCACGCCCCGCTGCCCCCGACGCGCACCAGCCGCGTCCGCAGCCTGGAGCACCGGTTCCTGCTGTATCTGCAGCGCCTGGTCGCCAAGAACGAGACCAACAGCTACTTCGGGCCGATCGGCGCCGCCGCCTTCTGCCCGGACGCGCCGGTGCCGCTGCGCGTCGACGGCACGCCCGGGCACGGGCCTCCGGCGGTGTTCAGCAGCCCCCGCACGGTCCGGGCCCTGGCCGACCTGATCGCTGCGGAGCCGGAGTTCGCCCCCCACCTGGTGCTGCGCAGGTCGCCGATGTTCACGCTGGCGGAGGGACGGCTGACGCATCTGCCGAGCGGGCGCTCGACGCGGGTGAGCCCGGGTGAAGCGGCTCTCTTGTCGGCTCTTTGCCCCGGCGCCGACGCCTCGCCCCCGCCCGTCTCGGACCCGTCGCCGGACCGGCTCCTCAAGATCGGGGCGCTTGTCCGCCAGGTGCCCCTCGACCTGTGGACCGCCGACCCGCTCGCCTCGCTCGAAGCCTGGCTGCGCGACCTGGGGCCCCGGCCCGCGGTGCAGGAGTGGCTGGCACGGTTGGGTGAACTGCGCGCGGACATGCGGGCGTTCGGGGAGGCCTCGGGCAGCGGCGCCCGGCGCGCGGCGCTCGCCCGGGCGGAGGACCGCGTCGCCGCGCTGACCGGCGGCGCCCCCCGGCAGGGCGGCGGCCGGATGTACGCCGACCGCAGCGTGCTGTTCGAGGAGCGCGAGAACCGTCTCTCCCTGACCGTCGGCGGCCGGGCCGCCGCGGAACTGCCCGACGACCTCGCCCCCGTCCTCACCTACTGGGCCGCGGTCGCCTGCCAGCGGCACCGGCAGTACCAGCGGGCCGCCGCCGCGCTGTACGACCGGGAGTGGCCCGGCAGGCCCGCGGTTCCGCTGCCCGCCTTCCTCCGCGCCGCCGCGACCCTGCCCGCCGTGTCGGCCCCGACCCCGGCCGAGACGAGGGTGGCCGAGCTCGTGGGTGAGTCCACCGATGAAGTGCGCCTGGACCCAGGTGAGTTGCTGTCTCTCGCGTACGCCGTGGCAGGGCCGGTCTTCACCTCCGTCGACCTCCTGCTCGCCGCCCCTGATGCGGCAGCCGCGTTCCGGGGGGACCGGCGCTGGGTCCTCGGCGAGGCGCACGCCGGGCATCTGCTGTCCGTCTTCCCGACGGACCACTTCGCGCGCCTGCGGGACCCCGGGGCCCACACGCGGCGGGACAGCTGGCTGTTCGGCGCGCTCCAGCGCACCGGGCGCAGGGCGGCCTGGCTGGTCACCGGCCGCGACACCAAGATCTTCCAGTACCGACAGCCCGCCGTCGCGGTGCAGCTGCGTCCCCATCTGCCGGACCATGCGGCCCTGCCCGCCTCACAGCTGACCGTACGGAGAAAACTGAGCGCATCGGATGAAGGTGACGAGGGGGACGGCATCGCACTCTGGGACTCGCACGGGCCACTGTGGCTGCTGCCCGCCGTCCGCCCCGCCACCGACACCTTCGACCCGCTGGCCGCGCTCTCCTTTCCCGCTGTGCAGAGCGTGCCGTTCGGCCTGGGGCCGCTGCGACCCCGGGTCGTCGTCGGGCGCACCGTGGCGCAGCGGGCCACCTGGCGGGTGCCCGCCCCCGCCATCGGCGGGTTGCGGGACGCCGAACAGCACCTGGCCGCCCGGGCGTTCCGGTTCGAGCACGGCATGCCCGAGCTGGTCTTCGTACGCCTGCCGTGGGAGCCGAAGCCCACCCTGCTCGACTTCCGGAACCCGCTGTCCGTGGGCGCGTTCGCCGGCCTCCTGCGACACGCCCCGAACGGCGCGGACCGCCCCGTCGTGACGTTCAGCGAGATGCTGCCGGGCCCGCAGGATCTTTGGCTCGCTGATGGGCGCACCTTCGAGGTGCGGGCGTTGGCGGTGCGAGGGTGAGAACTCGATCTGGGCGAGGTCCGCGGGAACCTTCATGCCCAGTCGGTTCAGATCGGCCGCAGACAGTCCGCGTCGGGTAGCGAAGGTGACGTTCGAACCAGCCGCCCCGTGGGTGACGCCGAATCCGAGTCGCCCGACCATTCCACCGCGAAGGCCCGCCCCGGGTTCACCGTCAGGATCCGCTCCACCAGCTCGGCGCCGACGGCGAGTTCGAGGCGGGGCCGCACCCTGCGCAGCAGATGCGGCATGCCCGGGCCGCCGTGCACCGACCGCGCGCCGGACGTGGTCGTGTCGCCGCCGAGCAGGATCCGGTCGCCGTGGCCCGCGTCCGCGAGGTGACGCACCGCGTCCGGCATGCGCCAGTCCGTGGCGTGGTGGGCGCGGGAGGGGCCGTCGAAGGCCACGTAGGCTCCGGCCGCCGCGGCCTGTACGTGTGTGGTCAGATCGGGGGAGCGGTTGAGGTGACCGAGGATCACGCGGTGCGGCGGCACGCCGAAGTCGCCGCAGAGCAGACCGAGTACGTCCAGTGCACCCGTGCCCAGCTCCAGGTGGACGGCGATCGGCGCACCCGTCGCGTGGTGCGCCTCGGCCGCCGCCGTCATCGTCCAGCGCGCGTGGGCGTCGAGCCCGTGGAAACCGCCCGCCACCTTGATCAGCCCGGCCCGTACGCCGGAATCGCGGATGCCTTCGGTGATTTCACGGACGAAGACCTCCGCGAGGCCCTCGGAGCGCAGCCGTCCGAGGAACTCCGTTGTGTAGTGCACGGCTTGGTGCAGGCCGGTCGCCGCGACGAGGCGGACGCCCGTCGCCCGGGAGAGCCCGGGAAGCCGCTCGGCGTGCCGCCCCATCCCGTGCGGCGTCCACTGCACGACACTCTGCCCGCCCACGTCACGGAACGCGGTCAGCTCCTGCGCCGCATGCACGGCCGAGTCCAGTTCCTGGCGGGGGAGTTGCGGACTGCGCAGGAATACGTGGTCGTGGGCGTCGCACACGCCGAGTTCCGCCGGGGCGACGTCCCCGAGGACGGTACGGACCGTGGGGCCCGTCACCGCTGCCCCCGTCACCACTGCCGTCCCTGCGCCAGCTTCGCCCGCTCCGGCGCCGAGACGTGCAGCACCTGGAACACGTCGCCGGCCTCCGTGGGCGTGTCATGGTCCCAGAGCGAGAAGTGCACGGCCTCCCAGGTGCGGGGGTCGACGGCGGCCAACGCGCTCACCACGCCGTCATGCCGAGCCAGCCTCCGTGCTTCGGCGGCCAGTTCGACGGCAAGGTCCGGGAGTGCTGTCCCTTCGGGTATCCGCTGCCGCCGGCGTACCGCCGTCCTCGGTACGGCCGTGGCGGCACCGCCCTCCTCGTACGCGAGGGTCGTCCAGTGGTTCACCACGGGCCGCCCGAAATCGTCGACGAGTCCCTGGAAGCCGGGCCCCCAGAGGAAGGAGTTCAGGCCCTCGTCGGTGTTCCAGAGGTAGAACGGCGCGTACTGATTGAGGAGGGAGCCGGCCACACCGCGCTCGCGCATCAGGTAGGCCTTGAAGCCGAGGCCCGGGAAGTCGTCCAGGAGGTGGCCCTTGGACTCGACGCGGTGCCGGATGACATCCATGTCGTAATCGGCGGGCAGGGTGATCTCGTACTGCATCGCGTGCATCGCGTACTCCTATGGCAGCAAGGTCAGTTGGGGGCGATGGCCGTCTCGTCTACCAGCGGTCCCCAGTGCGTGGTCGTGCCGTCGTCGGCGGCCTCGACCGTGGCCAGATGGGTCATGAAGGTGCGCGGCCCGGCGCCGTGCCAGTGCGTCTCCCCGGGCTCGATCCAGACCGTGTCACCGGCCCGGATCGGCTCGACGGGGCCGCCCTCGCGCTGCACGAGCCCCTCGCCCTCCGTGACGTGCAGGACCTGCCCGTGCGGATGGCGGTGCCAGGCGGTCCGGGCGCCGGGCGCGAAGTGCACGCTGAACATCCGCAGGCGCGAGGGGGAGTCGGGAGCGGCGATCTCGTCGAGCCAGACGGTGCCGGTGAAGTGCTCGGCCGGCCCCGGCCGGCTGTCGGGTCGGTTACGGGTGATGCGCAACGTACGGATCCTCACTGATCGGTGGATGGAATCGGGGAAGACGCGGAGGCGACGAAGGGCGAGACGTCCGTGCCCCGGCGCAACCCGTGCCCCGGAGTTGGCACCCCGGCATCCAGCTCTGCCGGCGGTGGCCCTGGTCGGACCGTGGTGCTCGCGGTCAACCCGCTTCAGCGCCCGGTCGGTCCGCGTCAGTGCCCAGCGCTCGGTGTGCGGGCGGCCGCGAGCAGCGCCAGCAGGCCCCGCACCGCCGCGTCGAAGGCCTCGGACGAACCGGACGAGCGGGCCAGGACATAGCCGCCCTGCACCGTCGCGACGACCGTCGACGCCACGTCCCGCGGGTCTAGCGCATCGATGAACTCGCCTGCCGCGCGCCCCTCTTCGACGATCCCGGCGATCCGCTCGCGCAGCCAGTCGAGCGTCTCGGTGACGGGGGCACGCAGGTCGTCGCTGGCAATGATGTCCGGATCCATGGTGAGGCGGCCGACCGGACAGCCCTTCAACACGTCCCGCTCGCGCAGCAGATAGGCCTCGATGCGTGCGAACGCGGATCCGGTGCCGCCCAGGACGGCCTCGGCGGTGGCGCGCATCTCCTCGGCGGTCCGCCGGATCGCGGCGAGCGCCAGATCGGGCTTGCCGGCGAAGTGGTGGTACATGCTGCCCTGCCCCGCGCCCGCGTGCTGCTGGATGGCCTTGGGGCTCGTGCCGACGTATCCCCGCTCCCACAGAAGCTCGCGGGTGGACTCGATCAGGCGCTCCGGTGTGCTCATGCGGCCACTGTACATACTAGTAGGTACAGAATCTAGAAGAAGGCTGAGAAGGGACACAGGAGGCGACACACGAGGTGATCACCACGGGCGGGAGCAGGCGCCCCCGTCCCGCGTACTCCCGGCGTGGTACGCGGGGTGCCGCTGGCCGTACGACGACGTGAGGGCCGTGTCGGGGCGAGTTTGGAGGCAGCACAAAAACCCCTCCCGAGGAGATGAGTTCAGATGCAGACCCTGGCGCAATGGGACGGCGGGCCCGGCCCGTGGATCCTCTTCTTCCCGCTGATCTGGGCGGCCGTCGTCATCGGCGTCGTCACCCTGCTCCGCCGCACCGTGTGGCGCGGCCGGCGCGGCCCTTTCCGGGGCATGACCGGTCCCGGCGGATTCACCGGACCCGGCGGACCCACCGGACCCACCCGTGTCGAGGAGAACTCGCCCATCGCGGTGCTCGGCCGGCGCTTCGCCTCCGGTGAGATCGACGAGGACGAGTACTGGCGGCGGCTGACCGTCCTCAACGAGGAATTCGGCCGTACCTACAAGGACGGTGCGGCATGAGCACCGCGACCGGCCGGACGGCCCGGCCGGTGGAGACCGGCGCCGCCGCCCGGGTCGCCGAGGCCGTGAAGGTCTACGGCAGCGGAGACACCGCCGTACGGGCCCTGGACGGGGTGAGCGTCGCCTTCCCGGCCGGACGCTTCACCGCGATCATGGGCCCGTCCGGGTCGGGCAAGTCGACCCTGATGCACTGCGCGGCGGGGCTCGACACACTCACCTCGGGCGCCGCCTTCATCGGGGACACGGAGCTCGGCACCCTGGACGACCGGCGCCTGACACTGCTGCGGCGCGACCGCGTCGGCTTCGTCTTCCAGGCCTTCAACCTGGTGCCGACACTCACCGTCGCGGAGAACATCACCCTGCCGACGGACCTCGCCGGCATTCGCGGCGACCGCGCGTGGACGGATGCCCTCATCGACGTCGTCGGGCTCCGCGACCGGCTGCACCACCGGCCCGCCGAACTCTCCGGCGGCCAGCAGCAACGCGTCGCCGTCGCCCGGGCGTTCGCCGGCCGGCCCGACGTGGTCTTCGCCGACGAGCCGACCGGCAACCTCGACTCCCGCTCCGGCGAGGAGGTGCTGAACCTGCTCGGCCGGGCGGTGCAGCAGATGGGTCGCACCGTCGTCATGGTCACCCACGACCCGGTGGCCGCCGCCCACGCCGACGAGGTCGTCTTCCTCGCCGACGGCCGCCTGGTGGACCGCATGGAGTCCCCGACGGCCGAGCGGGTCCTCGACCGGCTCAAGGCCTTCGACAGCGGCCCGTCCGCGGCACCCGCAGGAAAGGGGCCGTCGTCATGAGTTCCCTGAGTTCCCGAAGCTCCCTGAATTCCCGAAGCTCCCTGAATTCCCTGAGCGCCTCGGCGCGCATCAGCATGTCCTCGCTGCGCGGCCACAAGCGCCGCTTCGCCGGTACCTTCCTCGCCGTCATGCTCGGCGTCGCCTTCCTCGCCGGCACCCTCGTCATGGGCGACACCCTGCGCGCCGGCTTCGACACGATGTTCGGCAACGCCACCAAGGGCACCGACGCCGTCGTCCGCAGCGCCGACGCGATCACCACCCCCGACGACACCCAGGGCACGCGCAAGCCCGTCAGCACCGCCCTCGTCAGGACCATCGAGCGCAGCGACGCGGTGGCCGCCGCGGCGCCGAGCATCCAGGGCGCGGGCCAACTCCTCGGCAGCGACGGCGAACCCATCGGCGGCCAGGGCCCGCCCACCCTCGCCGGCAACTGGATCGACGACGCCGCCCTGAACCCGTACCGCCTTGCCGAAGGGCGCGCTCCGGAGAAGACCGGCGAGGTCGTCGTCAACCGCGGCGCCGCAAAGAGCGGCGGCCTGAAGGTCGGCGACACGACGACGCTGCGCACCCCCGACCCGATCAAGGTGCGGATCGTGGGCCTCGCGACCTTCGGCGGCGAGGACGGCATGGCGCAGACCACCTTCACCGGCATGACGCAGGCCGACGCAGAGAAGTACCTCACCCCCAGGCCCGGTGAGGCCTCGACCATCCAGGTACGGGCCGGCCCCGGCGTGAGCGAGCGGGAACTCGTCGACGCGCTGACTCCCGTACTGCCGAAGGGAGTCGAGGCGATCACCGGAGAGGCGTCGGCGGCGGAGAACACAGACAACATCTCGGGTCAGTTCCTCGATGTCTTCACCACGCTCCTGCTGGTGTTCTCCGGAGTGGCGCTGCTGGTCGCCACCTTCAGCATCCACAACACCTTCGCCATCGTCGTCGCCCAGCGCACCCGCGAGAACGCGCTGCTGCGCGCGCTCGGCGCCTCGCGCCGCCAGGTCACCGCCTCCACCCTCGTCGAGGCGAGCGCCGTCGCCGTCGTCGCGTCGGCCGCGGGCCTCGCGGGCGGCATCGGCATCGCGGCCGGACTCCAGGTGCTCTTCCCGGCCATCGGATTCCCTTTCCCCGAGGGCGACTTGGTGATCGGTGCGCTCTCCATGCTGCTGCCGCTCGCCGTCGGCTTCGTGGTCTGTCTGGGCTCCGCGCTGCTGCCCGCCGTACGGGCCGGCCGGACCGCCCCGCTCGCCGCGCTGCGCGAGACCGCGGTCGACCACTCGGCGGCCTCGCGCGGCCGCGCCGTCGCGGGGGCGGCTCTGGCGCTGGTCGCCGTCGGTCTCGCCCTGACCGGCGTCCTGGTCAGCCCCTCCGTCTGGCTGGCCGGCGCCGGCGCGGTGCTCGCCCTCGTCGCCTTCGTGGTGCTGGGGCCGGTCGCGTCCTCGCGGGCGGTGCGCATCCTCGGCGGGCCGCTGGACCGGCTGCGCGGCGTCCCCGGCGGACTCGCCCGGCGCAACGCCCTGCGCAGCCCCAAGCGGACCGCCGCCACGGCGAGCGCGCTGATGATCGGTGTCGCCGTCGTCTCGCTCTTCACGGTGTTCGGGGCCTCGCTGAAGGCCACGATGGACCAGACCGTGAACCGCTCCTTCGCCGGCGACGTCGCGGTGAGCACCCCAGGCTTCGGTGCCGGCGGCAGCGGCCTCAGCCCGAAGCTGGCGCCCGCGCTGGCACGGCTGCCGGAGGTCGAGACCGCCGTCGGCCTGGGCAAGGGCGCCGCGGAGGTCAACGGCGAGGGCCGGGCCCTGACCGTCACCGACCCGGCCCCCTTCGCCAAGTCCTTCGAACTCGGCGACGTCGACGGCTCCTTGGCCGCGCTCGGCGCCAACGGCCTCGCCCTCACACGGTCGGAGGCCGAGAAGCAGGACCTCAAGGTCGGCTCCAGGGCCGAACTGGCTTTCGCCGACGGCAAGAAGGAGACCTTTACGGTCCGCGCCGTCTACGGCCGTTCCGAGCTGGCCGGTGACTACGTCATCACCCGCCAGGCGTGGGCACCGCACCGCATGCAGGACGCCGACAGTCTCATCTCCGTCACCTTCAAGGACGGTGTGAGCGCGGCAGAGGGCAAGGCCGCGGTGGAGGAGACCGTGCGGGAGTACGGCAACCCGGATGTGCAGACCCGCTCCGCATACGCGGAGGCGTCGGCGGGCGGCATCGACATGATGCTCACCCTCGTCTACGCGCTCCTCGCGCTCGCGGTTCTCATCGCGCTGCTCGGCATCGCCAACACGCTGACGCTCGCGATCCACGAACGCACCCGTGAACTGGGCCTGTTGCGCGCGGTCGGGCAGACCAGGGCGCAGCTGCGGGCCATGGTCCGCTGGGAGTCGGTGCTCGTCGCGGCCTTCGGGACGGCGGGCGGGCTCGCGCTCGGCGGGTTCCTCGGCTGGGTCCTCGTCAAGGCGTCCGACAGTACGACCGAGAGCGACTTCGCGTTCGCCGTCCCGCCGACGCAGCTCGCGGTGGTCGCCCTGGTGGGCCTGGCGGCGGGCGCCTTGGCGGGCCTGCGCCCGGCTCGGCGAGCGGCACGCCTCGATGTGCTGCGGGCCATCGCCACCGAGTGACGCCCGGCCAGTCCCCGTACCAGGGACTGCGTACGGGCGGGGCGGGGCGCCCGGCGGGGAGGATCACCGCCCGGTCAGCCGGCAACGGCCGACCGGGCGGGAGTCTTCGCACCCACCCGGTACACGGGATAGGTGGAGCGGGCCCCGGCGGGGACGGGGGTGGGCAACGTGAACCACACGGTCTTCCCCGCGTCTCCCTGTGGGCTCACGCCCCAGCTCTCGCTGACCGCGGCGACCATCGCGAGGCCCCGCCCGCACGTGGCGAAGGGGTCCGCGTCACCGATCTGCGGGAGGCGGGGGTCATGGTCGTGGACGGAGACCGTGAGGCGGTCGAGCAGCAGCTCGATCTCGACGGTGCACATCTTGTCCGGCTCGGCATGCCGATGGACGTTGGTGAGCAGTTCCGTCACCCCGATGGCGGCCTGGTCTATCAAGGGGTCCAGATGCCAGTAGCGCAACTGCGCAGATACGATTCTGCGGACCTGGCGGATCCGCGACGGCAGGGCTTGGAGCTCTACCGTGCAATGCCTGCTTGGCTGGCTGATCACGGCTGCGACTCCCCGAATTGAGGTCCGGAAGAAGGCGACGTTCGGATCCAGCAGGGGCCGCGTGGTCTGCCGCCTGCTGTACGGCCGGCGGCGGCTGGTTCGCAGCGTCATCGCCGGTAAACCCAGAGTGATGTGAGACCAGAGTGACCCAGGGGTTGAGGGCGTGCAACTCCGCGCGCGAACTCGCGTGCCCGCTCAGCCTCGCGGGCGGTGGTGCTCGGCGGCGCTGCGTACCGCCTCGATGAATCTGCGCGCCGTGGGCGGTCCCGGCTCGCCCGGCCGCGGTTCGCGTTCGCCGAGAGTCAGCCTGTACCGCGTGCCGTTCACCTCGGCGAGCGCACGGTCGTCCGCGGCGAACCACGGCTTGCCCGTACGGACCGACTGCAGCGGCGCGCTGTCGATCTCCGTGCCGTAGCTGGTGAGCAACTCGAGTCGGCCGTCGGCGATGCGTACCTGTCCGGCGCGCGTGAGAGATCGCATGCGCCGCTCGATCTGCACGCCCCTGGCCGTGAACTCCGGCTCCGCCATGGCACCGCCTCCTTGTGCGCGTCGGTGAATCGCCCGAACGGGACGAGTGCCCCGTGCGGTGCAGTCTGCACGCACCGGGCGTTCAGCACCAGTGTGCATGGACACCTCGCCCGACTGCGTCGCACGGGCCCGCCGGGCCTGCTCACCGCCGTCACCCCAAGGCCTGCCCAAGGCTGCGCCAGCCGTGCCTTTGAGGTGCTCAAAGGTGTGTTTATGCAGGTGAGAAGGGTGTGGCGGGTGTTTAAGATCGAGGTGTACGGCCGCGTCGAATCGCGTCCGGCACGACGCGAAGGAGCCCCGCCGTGACCACCTCAGCGCAGGATCGGGTCGACGAACCGATGCCGACACTCGACGTCGATCACAGCGACGACACCTACCGGGCCTGGCTGAAAGAAGCCGTCCGCAAGGTCCAGGCCGACGCCAACCGGTCGGCCGACACCCACCTGTTGCGCTTCCCGCTGCCCGAGCAGTGGGGCATCGACCTGTACCTCAAGGACGAGTCCACCCATCCGACGGGCAGCCTCAAGCACCGGCTCGCCCGCTCGCTGTTCCTGTACGGCCTCTGCAACGGCTGGATCAGGCCCGGCCGCCCGGTCATCGAGGCCTCCAGCGGGTCGACGGCCGTCTCCGAGGCGTACTTCGCGAAGCTGATCGGCGTGCCCTTCATCGCGGTGATGCCCCGCACGACCAGCGCCGAGAAGATCCGCCTCATCGAATTCCACGGCGGCCAGTGCCACTTCGTGGACGACTCGCGCACGATGTACGCGGAGTCGGCGGCCCTCGCCGTCGAGACCGGCGGGCACTACATGGACCAGTTCACCTACGCGGAACGGGCCACCGACTGGCGCGGCAACAACAACATCGCCGAATCGATCTACCAGCAGCTGCGGTTGGAGCGGTACCCCGAGCCCGCGTGGATCGTCGCCACGGCGGGTACCGGCGGCACCTCGGCGACGATCGCCCGCTATGTCCACTACATGCAGCACGACACCCGCATCTGCGTCGCCGACCCGGAGAACTCCTGCTTCTTCGACGGCTGGACGAAGAGCGACCCGGACGCGACGAGCGACTGCGGCTCCCGCATCGAGGGCATCGGCAGGCCCCGCATGGAGCCGAGCTTCCTGCCCGGCGCGATCGACCGCATGATGAAGGTGCCGGACGCCGCCTCCGTCGCCGCCGTACGCGCCCTGGAACAGGCCATCGGTCGCAAGGCGGGCGGTTCGACCGGTACGGGCCTTTGGAGCGCCCTGAAGATCGTCGCCGAGATGGTGGCCACCGGCCGCACCGGCAGTGTCGTCACCCTCCTCTGCGACCCCGGCGACCGCTACCTGGACAAGTACTACTCCGACGCGTGGCTGGCCGAACAGGGCCTGGACATCGGGCCGTACGCCCAGGCCATCGACACCCTCCTGGGTACCGGGGCATGGCCCGAGTGACGCGCCCGCGCCCCGCGGCGCCCTAGGACCTGTCTGACCATTCCCGCCTGCCTCGCGACGCCATGCACGCACTCTCGCCGCACCGGGCGCAGAGCCACGTACGCCCAGTACGAGGCCCTACGCCCGGCACGCCGAGAGCACGCACCTGACGCCGCGAGGCCGCCCTCCGGGCGACGACGGGAATGGTCAGACAGGTCCTAGGCGGCGGCAGCCGAGAGCCGCCGGTCCAGGGCGGTGACCGCGTCGCGGAACGCCCGGCCGAGACCCGCGCGGCCCAGCCGCAGGGTGCCGCGCAGCGGGGCCGTGCCGTCCGCGGCGAACGTCCACTGCACCCGCGTACCGCTCCCGGCCGGGGCGAGCCGCCACTCCTCGACGAGGGCGCGCAGGCCGGGCGCGTTCGTCTCGTCGATGCGGTAGGCGTACCGCTCCCGCTCGTCGGCCGCGAGAATCGTCTCCTGGAAACGGGTGCCGCCCTTGAGCCGGACCTCACGGCCCGTGCCGCCGCCGGTGGGCCGGCAGAGGGTGACCGCGGAGAACCACTGGGGCCAGCCCGTCACATCGTCGGCCAGCGCGCGGTAGACGGTCTCGGGCGGCGCGGCCACCTCACGTGAGAAGACCAGACGTACCGGGGCGGAATCGACGAAGTCGAGTCCCACGGGACTCAGTCGGCGTGCCATGGAAGGTGACCCCCCAGCGGAACGGGACGGTTGACCGGGCCCCGACACCATAGCTGGCGGCCCGTCAGATGTCTGCGTCGGCCTCGGAGTTGTCGACTCCGCCGGGGACGCCGGACGTTCCGGTCGCGCCGACCGCGCCGGTCGTCCCGTCGCTCTCCTTCGCCGGTTCCCGCTCGCCCGTGACCATGAGCCGGTTCAGATGCTCGGAGATCTCCGCACGCGCTTCCGCGGGCAGCCCCGCGTCCGTCACCCACGTGTCCACCTGCGAGAGCGCGGCGAACGAACTGAGGCCCACCGTGCCCCACTTGGTGTGATCGGCGACCACCACCACGCGCCGTGCCGACCGCACCAGACGCCGGTTCGTCTCGGCCTCGGCCAGATTCGGCGTCGAGAGGCCGGCCTCCAGCGATATGCCGTGCACGCCGAGGAAGAGCACGTCGAAGTGGAGCGCCCCGATCGCCTGATCGGCGACCGGGCCGACCAGCGAGTCCGACGGTGTCCGCACGCCACCGGTCAGGACGACGGTCGCCGCGCCCTGCCGCTGGCCCGCGGTGCGCTGCGCCGAGTGGAAGACGTCCGCCACGCGCACCGAGTTCGTCACGACCGTCAGGTCCGGCACGTCCAGGAGGTGATGCGCCAGCGCGTACGTCGTCGTGCCGCCCGACAGGGCGATCGCCGTGCCGGGGGCCACCAGGGACGCCGCCATCCGCGCGATGTCCTCCTTCGCCGACAGCTCCAGCCCCGACTTGGCCTCGAACCCCGGCTCGTGCGTGCTCGCCTCGACCACCGGGACCGCGCCGCCGTGCACCTTCTCCAGGACACCCTGGCGGGCCAGTGCGTCGAGATCGCGGCGGACGGTCATGTCGGACACGCCGAGCTTGCGGGTCAGTTCATTGACGCGTACGCCACCACGGCGACGCACCTCGTCGAGGATCAGGGCGCGACGCTGTTCGGCGAGAAGGTTCTGATTGTCACTCACGCCCGGTCCGGCTCCCCTACCTCGTCACACCCCTCGCGCCCGTCCGGCGCGCCGCCTCATCCTCGCATGTGCCGCCCCCCGTCGTCCCACCGCCCGGGAGGGTGATCACGGCCGGGAACAGCACGTAAGGGCCCTGTTCCCGCACAATCTCGGGTGTGGGGCGACGGATACGGGTGCGGCAGGTGCGGGTGCCCGCCCGGCTCAGAGCTGGGTTTCGCCGCCATCCACGGCCAGCTCGGTGCCGGTGGTGTACGTGGCGTCGAAGGCGAGAAACGCGGCCGCCTCGGCGAACTCCTCGACGGTGCCATAGCGCTTCATGGGGTTGCTCGCGGTCCGCTCCGCCCTGAACCGCTCTGCGGCCTCTTCGGACAAGTCCATCGTTTCCAGGATCCCCGAGTCGATGGGGCCCGGACTGATCGCATTGACCCGTATTCCCCGCGGAAGCAACTCGCGGGAGAAGCTGCGGGCCATCGAGCGCAGCGCCGCCTTGCCGGCCGCGTAGACGCTGATGTCCACCATGCCGATGACGTTCGCGATCGAGGTGGTGAGGACGATGCCGGAGTCCGCGCTCAGCAGCGGAGCGAACTTCTGCACGGTGAAGAAGGCGCCCTTGACGTTGATCGCGAACAGCTCGTCGTAGACGTCCTCGGTCGTCGACTCGAGGGGCGTGAGGGATGAGATGCCGGCGTTGACGAACAAAGCCTCGACCGAGCCGAGCTCGCTCTTCACACGGCCGACGAGCATATCCAGCTCCGACAGTGAGGCCACATCCGCCCGGACGGCCACGGCATTCGCGCCGAGCCGCTCGCGTGCCGCGTCGAGCTTGGTCCGAGAACGGCCGGTGATCACCACACGGGCTCCGCCTTGAACCAGCAGCTCCGCCAGCGCGAGGCCCATGCCGCTGCTGCCACCGGTGATCACCACGTTCTTGTCGCTGTACTTACCCATGCCGAGGGTGCTCCGTTCCATCATCAAAGACGTGCCGGTACATCTGGATGTCGCCGTTCGTGCAGCGAATCAGCGGAGCGATTCGATCCTCATGTCGCCTGTGGTGACCGTGCGGATGTGGTCGCCGGCGAGCAGGTCGTGCGGGTTGCCGAGGGCGATGGCGCTGACCTCGTCGAGGCGGGCCAGCCGGGAAGGGGGGAGGTCGACCTGCAGGGCACCCAGGTTGTCCTCCAGCTGCGCGATGGTGCGGGCGCCGATGATGGGCGCCGTCACGCCCGGGGCGTTCAGGGTCCAGGCCAGGGCGACCTGGGCGGGCGTACGGCCCAGCTCCGAGGCCACCTCCTTCACCGCATCGGCAATGGCGAGGTTGCGGTCGGTGACCTGTCCCAGGGCGACGTTGAGGCTCTTGCGGCTGGTGGCCGTCTCGCCGGCTACGGGGCCCGCCTGCTTCTGGTCCTCCCGGCTGTACTTGCCGGTGAGCACCCCGCCGCCCAACGGGGAGAAGGGGACCACGCCGAGTCCCATCTCGCGTGCCATCGGGATCAGGTCACGCTCCGCGGTGCGCTCGATCAGGCTGTACTCGGTCTCCAGCGCGACCAGCGGTGACCAGCCGCGCAGGTCGGCGATCGCCTGCATGCGCGACACCTGCCAGGCCGGGGCGCCGGCCATCGCCACGTACAGCACCTTGCCCTGCCCCACCAGGTCGTCCAGGCCCCGCAGGATCTCCTCCACCGGCGTCCTGAAGTCCCATACGTTCACGTAGAGCAGATCGATGTAGTCGGTGTTCAGCTGCCGCAGACTGGCTTCCACCGACGCCAGCATGCTCTTGCGGTGGGTACCCCCGGAATTCGGGTCACCGGGCTGCCGCAGCGTCGAGTACTTCGTCGCCAGCACCATCTTGTCGCGGTCGGTACGGGCGAATTCGCCGAGCAGTCGCTCGGAGCTGCCGTTGGTGTAGGTGCTGGCGGTGTCGAAGAAGTTGCCGCCGAGCTCGGTGTAGCGGTCGAAGAGCCTGCGCGCCTCGTCGCGCTCGGCGCCCCAGCCCCACTCGGTGCCGAAGGTCGCCGTGCCCAGCGCCAGCGGTGAGACCCGGAGTCCGGAACGGCCCAGCAGCCGATAGGTGTCGAGAGTGAGTGCCATCGTCTTCTCCTGGGAGGTGCGATTCGGGGCGTTGGACCAGCCGTAACCGGGGAGCTCCCCGTTTGCCTCACCGTACACTGAACCGGGGATGTCCCCGAATAGTCCCCGAGCCTCATCCGACACTCACGAAGACGAAGGCCATGACGCTTCCACGCAGCACCCTGCGCGCCGACGCGCAGCGCAACCGCGAGCAGTTGATCGCCACCGCCGCCGAAGTGTTCGCGTCGGGACGCGCGATCTCGCTGGACGCGATCGCCAAGCGCGCGGGAGTCGGGAACGCCACCCTGTACCGGCACTTCCCCACCCGGGAGGATCTGGTCGAAGAGGTCTACCGGGACCAGATCCGGCTCCTGCGCGAAGACGCGCACACCCTGCTGGCCGCCGAGCCGCCCGCGCAGGCCCTCCACGCGTGGATGCTCCGATTCGCCGACTGGGCGAGTGAACGACGCGGCATCTGCGAGGCCCTGGTCGCCATGAGCGCTTCCGGCCGCTTCGGCACCGGACCGGTCTGCGACGAGGTCCAGCAGATCCTGGCGATGGTGCTGGAGGCCGGCGCCACAGCAGGAGAACTGCGCGGCGACATCGACCCGGTCGAGGTGGGCGGCATCCTCGCCGGTCTGCTCTCCGTGGCCGGCGCGCCCGAGCAGCGCCCCCAGCTGCACCGAATGCTGGACATCGTCGTCGACGGACTCAGGCCCCGCTAGCGATACGCAGGCGGTTCGGCGAGGCGTCGGCCCCTGCCGGACGGCGTGGCCGCGGCCGCTTCGGCCGTGGCGCCCCGGGCCCTGGTCCGCGAGAACAGGGCCGTAAGAAGGAGATTGCGTGACGAGGGGTGCGCGCAGCGCCACGACCCGAGATCCTGGTTTCTCACCATGCGCCTCTCGGGGGAAGCGGAACAGTGGAGCGTGCCACGCAGGACGAGACCGCCCTGGAACTCCTGGTCCACGGAGTCGGGGGAACCACACCGGAGCAGATGCTCGGCGATCCGCGCACCGTCCGGATCTCCGGCGACGACACCGCGGCCGTCTTCCGCCGCACCGAGGACGCCGACGCCGAGCACCGCCCCGACGACTACCGCGGCAAACCGGTGCCCGAGGCGTACGTCTGGTGCAACCTCACGTCCGGCAACGGCTCCCGCGCCCTGTGGCTCCTGCTGCTGCCCTTCATGGTCGTCAACATCGCCCACTGGATGCGCCCCACCTCACGCCACCGCAGACGCCTCGTGCGCACCTACGGCCTCCTCGTGCGGCTCATGGGCCTCACCCTCACCGTGCTGCTCGTCGCCGCCGCCTGCGAGCTCGCCATCGACCTCACCGCCTGGCAGTGCGCGGGCACCCCCCGGTGCTCGGACGACCGCGCCTGGCTCGGCTTCCTCGCCGCCGACGCCTCGGGACACGGCGGCTGGTGGTCCCAGCCCGGCCGCCGCATCGCCCTCGCCGCGCTGCTGCCCGCCGCCCTCACCGGCCTGCTCTGGTACCTGTCCCACCGCACCTGGAGCGCGTACGAGTCCCAGCAGCCCCTGCCCCACCAGCCGGACCCGGAGGAGGAGACCAGCCGCACCGCGCTCGGCAGGCCCGGCTTCTGGTACGGCCGCCGCCTGGTCGCACGGCTGCGCGCCGCCCACACCGCCGCGGGACTGCTCACCGTCGCCGCGGCCGTCGGCGCCCCGGCCGCGCGGCAGGACCGCCACCCCGGCGGACCCGCGCTGCTCGACGCCCTCGGCTGGGCCCTGGACTCCACGCTCGCCCTCGGCGCCGGGTTCGTCGTCTGGGTGGTGTGCCGCAGGGGACGCAGCGAGAACAGGCTCGACCGCAGGCTGGACAAGGCCCTGGTGCGCCGGCTGCCCCTGGGCGCGCTCGCCCTCCTCGTCCTCTCCCTGCTCTACGCGGGCTGGTCGCGCCCAGGCTGGCGCTCCGAGGGCCGGCTGCCGGGCGACGCCACGTTCGGCGGGATCGCCCTCGCCCAGGGGATCCTGGTCCTGTGCCTCGCGGCGGCCGCGCACTTCCTGTACCGCTCCTCACCCGACTCCCGCACCGCCATCCGCGGCTTCGGCGGCCCCGCCGTCGCCATGCTCTCCGCCGCGCTCGGCGGGGTCATGACCGGCGGCGGGGCACAGCGCGTCTCCGACTGGCTGGACGGCAGCCAGGGCTCCATCGACGGACCGCCCGTGCTGCTCACCTGGCAGGCCTCCGTCATCCCGCCGCTCCTGGTGGTCGTCGCCGTGCTGTGCGGCTGGTTCGGGGTGCGCACCGTGCAGCGCAAGCGCCGCGAGATGGCGCGGATCCCGCTGGACTACCCCGACGAGCCGAGGGACTTCACCCGCACCCGCCGCATCGCGGGCACCCGCGCGCGTGCCGCCCTCACCGACCGCGCGCCCGTGCTCGTCGGCATCATCTCCGCCGTCACCCTGCTGCTCGGCGCCGCCGCGCTCACCGGCGCGTGGGCCACCGGGAAGGCACCGGCGCAGGCCGCCCAGGGGCTTCCCGACGCCCTGGAGGGGGCGGCGGAGACCGCACAGGCGCTCGGCTCCTGGCTGATCGGCTTCGGGTTCATACTCTTCGTCACCTGGGGCCGCCGCGCCTACAAGGACCCCTCGGCCCGCCGCACCATCGGCATCCTCTGGGACGTCGGCACCTTCTGGCCACGGGCCGCCCACCCCTTCGCCCCGCCCTGCTACGCCGAGCGGGCCGTGCCCGACCTGACCTGGCGGATGGCCGCCTGGACCCGCGCCACCAGCGCCACCGGCGGCCGGCTGGTCCTCTCCGGCCACTCGCAGGGCAGCGTGCTCGCGGCGGCCGCGGCCTGGCAGCTGCGCCCCTCCGTCCGCAGACGCGTCGCCCTGCTCACCTACGGCTCACCCCTGGAGCGGCTCTACGGCCGGTGGTTCCCCGCCCACTTCGGTCCGGCGGCCCTGTCCTCGCTCCACCGCGAGGTCGACTGCTGGCGCAACCTCCACCGCACCACCGACCCGATCGGCGGCCCCATCCTCCTGCACGGCGACTGCGGCCCACAGGTCGACCGCCCCGCCCTCAAGGACCCCCTCGCCTACGGCCGTACGCAGGACCACCCGCTGCCCGCCCCGATCCTGGGACACGGCAACTACCAGGCCGATCCCGCGTTCGATGAGGAACGCGCGCGGCTCCTCGCCCGGCTCAGGCCCGCGGTGCCCCCGCCCCGGCCCGCGGGGCCCGAACCGGCGCCGGGGCTCACACCGGCTCCGGCAGATCCTCCGGATACAGCAGGGTGAGGTCGTCCGTGTTCACCTCGTCGAGCTGGGCGACCCGGCCCGCGTGCCGCTCCACCATCGCCTCGAAGGTCTGCCGCGCGGTGCGGCCGTTGCCGAACGCGGGACCCTTCGGAAGCGCCGTGAAGTACTTCAGGAGCGCCTCGGAGGTGCCCGAGCCGAGGCGGTACTCGTGCTCGTCGGCCTGCTGCTCCACGATCCGCAGCAGCTCCTCGGGCGAGTAGTCGCTGAAGGTGATGGTGCGTGAGAAGCGGGACGCCACACCGGGGTTGACGGAGAGGAACCGCCGCATCTCCGCGGTGTACCCCGCGACGATCACCACGACGGCCTCGCGGTGGTCCTCCATCAGCTTCACGAGCGTGTCGATGGCCTCCCGGCCGAAGTCGCGCCCGGAGTCCTCGGGCGAGAGCGCGTACGCCTCGTCGATGAAGAGCACCCCGCCGCGCGCCCGGTCGAAGGCCTCCTGGGTACGGATCGCCGTCGAACCGATGTGCTCGCCGACCAGGTCCACGCGGGAGACCTCGACGAGGTGGCCGCTCTCCAGGACGCCGAGCGACGCGAGGATCTCGCCGTAGAGCCGGGCGACGGTCGTCTTGCCGGTGCCGGGGGAGCCGGTGAAGACCAGGTGGCGGCGGACGGACGCGGCCTTGAGACCGGCCTGCTGCCTGCGGCGCCCCACCTCGATCATGTCGGTGAGGGCGCGCACCTCGCGCTTGACGCTGTCCAGGCCCACCAGGGCGTCGAGTTCACCGAGGACCTCCTTGGAGGCGCGGGAGGGTTTTCCGGCCGGTGCGGGCGCCGGCTGCGGTGCCTGCTGGGCGGGCGGGGTACCGAGCAGCCCGACGGTCTGGGTGGCCGTCTGCACGGCGGGCGCCCCGGGCGTCACGGCCGCGGGGGTGCGCGGGCCGCCGCTCTCGTCGCTCGCGCACTCCTCGACGAGCGGCCCCTCCTCGGAGAACTCGAAGCCGCCCCGGGCGCACCGTTCGGTGCGGCACTTCTTCAGCGTCGTACGGCAGCCGTCTATGACGTGGAAGCCGTAGCCGCCGCTGCCGCTGACCCGGCAGCCGTGGAAGCTGCCGCGGCCGCCCGCGGAGACGTAGAAACCGGCCTCGGCGGGCGCGGTGACCGTGCATCGCTCGATGGTCGGGTCCGCGCCCTTGGTGACGATGACGCCCGTCTGGACGGTGTCGATGGTGCAGTTGGCGAGGGTGCCGCCGCTGCCGTGGTCGCGGAACCACGCGCCGGTGGCGGCCTCACGGATGCGGCAGTCGTCGAGCTGCGCGGTCGCGCCGTCGCTCACCGACACGGCGGTGTTGCGCACCTGGGAGAGATCGCTGTCGACGACGTCGGTCCGCGAGCCGCGGTCCAGGACGAAGAGGGCGTCCGGCACGTCGTGCACCCGGCACGACTCCAGGACGGCGGTGGCGCCATCGCTGACCCAGACCGCCGGGTAGTCGCCCGTACTGTCGTGGATCTCGCACTGGTTGGCGTCCACGCGCGTGCCCGGGTCCCAGACCGAGAGGCCGTTGCGGCCGAAGCGGCTCACCGTGGACCGGGTGAGGGTGAGCACGGAGCGCGAGCGCAGGTCGACCGCGTTCTCCGGGATGTCGTGGATGCGGCAGTCGGCGAGGGTGAGCACGGCGTCCGTGTCGAGCGTGACGCCGTCGGAGGTGGTGCGGTGCACGTCGCAGTCGGTCAGGTGGGCGGCGGCCCGCCCGGTGACCTGCACGCCCGAGCCCTTGACCTCGTACACCTCGCAGCCGATGGCCTCGAGCCCGGTGTGCTCGCCGGTCACCGAGAGGCCCGCGCCCGAGGTGTGGTGGATCCGGCAGCGCTCCAGGCGGGGGTGGGCGCCGCCGCGCACCGCGACGCCGGACTGGCCGGCCGCGACGATCTCGCACTCCTCGAAGACACCGCCGCCGCCGTCGAGGACCGCGATGCCGATGCCGCCGGGGTTGTCCACGGTGCAGCGGCGCACCGTGGGGCGCGCCCCGCCGCGCACCTCGATGCCGGCCGCCGACCGCGTCACCACCCGGATGCCGATGAGCTCGGGGGCGCCGTCCTCGACGAGCAGCGCGGGCGCGGACGAGTCCTGGCCCTCGACGTGCAGGTCCTGGACGACCGCGGAGGCGCGGACGGTCAGGGGCACTCCGTCGGACGGCGCGATGCGCACCGAGCCGGGGGCGCTCTCGGGGCCGCGCAGCGTCACCGAGCGCTGGACGACGAGGTTCTCGCGGTAGGTGCCCGCGGCGACGGTCAGTATGTCGCCGTCGCTCGCGGCCTCCAAGGCAGCGGCGAGCGATGCGTACTCGCCGGTGCGGCGCCGCCACCGCGACGTGCCGGTGTGCGTCACCTGGACCGTGCCCTGTGCCATGGAGTTGCTCTGCCCCCACCTCGTCGTACGCGGGATCCTGCGTCGTCGTGCCGTGTCACCGCGCAGGGAGCCGAAGAGTTCGGCCGGTCCACCGTAGCGCGCGGGAGCAGGCGGAGTTGACCCGATGGCCAGGCTCTCACCTGGGCGGCCTTGCGCAGGGATGTTCGACGGCGGCGGCCGGCGGGTAGTGGCGGGCGGGTCAGGAACCCGTGCCGGTCCGGCCCCAGTCGGGGCCCGCCCTGTCCCAGGCCCGGTCGAGCCGGGCATAACGCCGTCGGACGATGCGCCAGAGGATCAGTCTGCGGGTGCCTTCGAGGAGTCCGCCGGTGGCCGCGGCGGCGCCGAAACCGGCGAGGACCGCGTGGGTGGTCGCGGTCGCGCCGTCCAGCGGGCGGCCGACGACCCGGCCGTGCCCGTCGGTCCAGAACCTGAAGTGATCGCCCGCCTCGGGGGACTTGAGGTCGCTCAGCACCACGCCGTACCGGTCGGTGTGGTCCGGGGCGGTCCAGCGGGCGAGCACGCGACTGTGGGCGTTGCGGGCCGAGGACGTCTCGGGGTCGGGGTCAAACGGGGGAGCGTTGACCTGCTGCAGCACGGTGCCGACGACTCTGTGGCGGTCCTCGTGCTGCCGGCGCACCGAGCCGAGGAGGGCGTCGCGCGACAGGTTCGTGGTGAACACGCCGACGAGAGGGACCGCGACGACGATCAGCACCAGGGTGATCAGGGCCAGCCAGGCCTCGGCGAGGTCGGTGCCGCGGCGCAGTGGATTGTGCCGCCACCGCCAGAGGCCGACGATTGCTCGCACTGCCCTGCACCCCCTTCCGCGTCCGTCTTAACCGGGAACGGCACGGTCCACGCGCGGGAGGCGAGAAGAGAGAGCGGAATCACCCTCCAAGGTCGCCCCTTTCGCGTTGCCCTTCACTTCCACCATGCCCAACGACCGTGCCCCGACGCCGAGTTCCCGCCCCGGCTCCCCTCAATCGGGGGCCGTTCGGGACCACGAAAAGGGTCATCGTCGCGGACGAGTCCGGCGATTCGGCTGGTTCCGGGCGTCGGGTGATCGCCCGGCGGTGGTCGAAGCGCCGATGGCGGGCGAGTGTACGCAGTGGTCGCCCGCCGCGCTGCGCGGGGTGGGGGTCGTGATGGCCGCGGGCGTGATGGATGCGGCGCCTCGTCGCGGAGGTGGCGCCGGACGCGGACATGCGAAAGCCGCCGTCGGACAGTGGCCCGACGGCGATCAACGCCACGGCCGGTCACGGCCATTGGCGCAGGGTGCGTCCGCCGTCGCCGGCCGACGGTCATCGGTGGTCACCCGGGAGCCCTTTCAGGGCTCCCGGGACGGCCTCACGCGGTGACGCGTGCCCCCGGGCCGCCGTGAGCGGGTGACCTGGCCGGACCGTGGCGCGGCACGCGGCCGTGCCGCCGGCGGTCACCGGCGGCACGGCCGCGGACGGTCAGTACCCGCGGTAGGGGCGGTTGTACGGGTCCTCGTACGACGCGGGGGAGGGGCGGGGCGCCGCGGGGCGCATCGCCTCGTACCCCGTGCCGGGCGCGGGCCGCTGGGGCTGGGCGCCCGGGTAGCCGCGCGGACCCGCGACCTGTTGCGGGATGTACGGCGCCGGCGCCTGCTGCAGCGGTGCGGGCTGCTGGGCCTGCGCGTAACCGTACGAGGGGTTCGGATGGGAAGGGGCGGCCGGCAGTGCGGGCAGGGCGGCCGGAAGCGCGGGCAGGTGACTGCCCGTGTCGTACGCGGAAGGGACCCGGATCGGAGCGATCTGCGGAGTGCCCCGCTCGGCGACGAGCGAGTCATAGATCGGAGTGTCCGGGAAGGACGGCGCGGAGTAGTAACCGCCGCCATAGGTGGAGCGGGGGGAGGTCATGCTCCATAAGTTAAGCCCTTGATGTGCTGGTTGGGGAGACCGATAAGAGGGTTGTTTTACGTGTCTGCAGGGGCTGCGGATCCCCCCAATGCGAGCGAACTCGGGAAAATCGGTCGCCGAACGGCGTACGGATCGTGTAAAAGCCGAGCTCCGGGCGGGTTACCGGGGGTCGCCCGACGGGCTCGCGGGGCGCGGTCGTGGGCCTTGGCGCGGGCCGGGTAATAGGTTGGCCGGGAACGACAACGGTGACCCTGCCGGACGGGGCGACTTGCGATGGGGGCGGACATGACAATGCCTAAAGGATCGAATGTTCCCGTGCCGGCACCCGCGGTACGGATCGAACTGGGATGGGGCTCCGGGGCCGGCGTCCCGGACGCCGACGCGTCCGCGCTCCTGCTGGAGGCCTCCGGAAAGGTGCGCTCGGACGCCGACTTCGTCTTCTACAACCAGCCGGCCCACTCCTCCGGAGCGGTGCGGTACGAGGGCAAGCAGCGCTCCGGCTCCGGTGTGACGGACGTGCTGACGGTCGACCTCGCGCGCGTGGAGCCCGGAATCGAGACCGTGGTGCTCGCCGCCTCCGCCGACGGCGGCACCTTCGGACAGGTGCCCGGCCTGTACATCCGCGTCCTCGACGCGTCGAGCGGCGCCGAACTCGCCCGCTACGACAGCTCGGACGCGACCGTCGAGACCGCGTTCGTCCTCGGTGAGCTCTACCGGCGCCAGGGCGCCTGGAAGTTCCGCGCCGTCGGACAGGGCTACGGCAGCGGCCTGGAGGGGCTCGCGACGGACTACGGCATCACGGTGGACGAGCCGCAGCGGCAGGCGCCCGCCCCGACGGCCCCGGCCGCCCCGACTCCGCCCCCGCCGATGCCCGCCACCGTGCCCGCCGCCCCGCCCGCGCCCCCCGCCCCTCCGGCCGCCGCGACCCCCGCACCCGTACGCCTGACCAAGGTCACCCTGACGAAGGACGCCCCCTCCGTCTCCCTGACCAAGCAGGGCGGCACCTCGGGCGGCATGCGCGTCAACCTCAACTGGGAGGTGCGCAAGCAGTTCAAGGGCTGGGGAGCCAAGCTCGGCAGAGCCGTCGCCATGCACGCCGACCTCGACCTCGACCTCTGCGCCCTCTACGAACTCTCCGACGGCCGCAAGGGAGTCGTCCAGGCGCTCGGCAACGCTTTCGGCGCCCTGCACCAGCCCCCGTACATCCTGCTCGACGGCGACGACCGCACCGGCGCCGTCGCCACCGGCGAGAACCTCACCATCAACCTCGACCACATCAAGGACTTCCGGCGCATCGTCATCTTCGTGACCATCTACGAAGGCGCGCGCAGCTTCGCCGACCTCAACGCCACGGTCACCCTCCAGCCGCAGCACGGCGCCCCCGTCGACTTCTCGCTCGACGAGTGCACGGTCCCCTCGACCGTATGCGCGCTGGCCCTGCTCACCAACGACGGCGGCGACCTCGTCGTCCAGCGCGAGGCGCGCTATCTGGTCCCGGAGCGCGGCGTGAGCCCGCAGCGCACCATCGACCACGTCTACGGGTGGGGAATGAACTGGACGCCCGGCAGGAAGTGACCGCTCAGCGCGGCTCGGCCGAGGGCTCCGCCGCGGTGGTGTCGGGGCGCTTGTACGTACGTCCCTTCCAGGCCGCGCCACGCCCCCGGTAGTGCTGCACCGCCGAGTCCACGGTCATCAGGAGGTACAGGAACGCGGTCCCCGGCAGCAGCGGGGCGAGCCAGAGCGGCTGCCCGTAGTAGCGCAGCATCGGCAGGTACGTCGCGGTCATCACCAGCCAGGCGAGGCCGCCCGCGACGGCCGCCGCCGCGTCGCCCGTGGCGAGGCCCGCGACCAGCGTCACGGGGGGCGCGAGATACACCAGCGCGAGCCCGGCGACCGTGCCGAGGAGCAGCAGCGGGTTGTGCCGCAGCTGCGCGTAGGCGCTGCGCGAGACCATCCGCCACAGGTCTCCCAGGCGCGGATAGGGGCGCACGCTGTCGACGCGTTCGGCGAGCCCGAGCCAGATGTGACCGCCGGAGCGCTTCACCGCCCGGGCCAGCGCCACGTCGTCGATGACCGCCTGCCGGATGGTGTCGGGGATCCCGGCGCGCTCGGCGGCGTCCGTGCGCAGCAGGACGCAGCCGCCCGCCGCGGCCGCCGTCCGCGATCCCTTCCCGGCGATCCACCGGAAGGGGTAGAGCTGCGCGAAGAAGTAGACGAACGCCGGGACCACCAGCCGCTCCCACACGCTCTGGGCCCGCAGCCGGGCCATCTGCGAGACGAGGTCGAAGCCGCCGTGCCCCGCCGCGGCCACCAACCGGCGCAGACTGTCCGGTTCGTGGGCGATGTCCGCGTCGGTGAGCAGCAGATATTCGGGCCCACGCGCGCGTGCCAGGCCGATTCCGTGCCGTACCGCCCAGAGCTTGCCCGTCCACCCCTCGGGCGGCTCACCGGGAGAGGAGACGTGCAGCGGCAGGCCGCCGTGGCGCTCGGCCAGCGCGCGGGCCAGCGCGCCCGTGCCGTCGGAACTGCCGTCGTCGACGAGGAACACCTCGGCCCGCCCCGGATAGTCCTGCGCGAGGAGTGAGGGCAGGCTGCCCGGCAGCACACCCGCCTCGTCCCGCGCGGGGACGACGACACAGACCGACGGCCACCGCGCGGGATCTTCGCGCGGCGGCAGACGCATGTCCGTACGCCAGAAGAAGCCCTGCCCCAGCAACAGCCACAGCCACGCGGCAAGCGATCCGGTGGCGATCCACGCAACGGCGCTCATCCGCCGAAGTCTGCCCCACGGGACGGGGGCTGTGGGGGCCATCGACTATGGTGACCGGGTGAAGATCGCGCTCATGGACTCCGGCATCGGACTGCTCGCCGCGGCGGCCGCGGTACGCCGCCTGCGGCCCGACGCCGATCTCGTGCTCTCCTCCGACCCGGACGGAATGCCGTGGGGGCCGCGCACCCCGGCCGATCTCACCGAGCGGGCCCTCGCCGTCGCCGAGGCCGCCGCCGCGCACCGGCCCGACGCGCTGATCGTGGCCTGCAACACCGCCTCCGTGCACACGCTGCCCACCCTGCGGGCCCGCCTGGAGCCGGACATCCCCGTCATCGGGACCGTGCCGGCGATCAAGCCCGCCGCCGCGGGCGGCGGCCCCGTCGCGATCTGGGCCACGCCCGCCACCACCGGCAGCCCCTACCAGCGCGGACTCATCGACGACTTCGCCCACGGCGTCGACGTCACCGAGGTGCCCTGCCCGGGCCTCGCCGACGCCGTGCAGTACGCGGACGAGAAGGCGATCGACGAGACGATCGCCGCCGCCGCGGCCCTCACCCCCCGTGAGGTAAGGGCCGTCGTCCTGGGCTGCACCCATTACGAACTGGTCGCCGAACGCATCCGCGCCGCCGTCCAGCGCCCCGGCATGCCACCCCTGGTCCTGCACGGTTCCGCCGGAGCGGTGGCCGCCCAGGCGCTGCGCAGGACCGGCACCCTCTCCGGCGCGGGCACCACGGCCGAGCCCCCCGCCCTCACCGTGCTGCTGAGCGGACGCGAGGAGCAGTTGCCGCCCGCCGCGCTCGCGTACGCCGAGGGTCGCCTGCTCGCGGCGGTCAGCCCCGCTCTCTGAGCCGGACCGCCCGCGCCGCACCGGCCGCGGCCCCGGACGGCCGTGGCGTTCGTCACCCTGTGTGACGCGGTGGCTTCGCGGCGGAATCTGAGTAGTCTCGAACCATGAAGGACCTAGCCCCGGGCGAGCGGGCCGTTCCCGAGAGCCCGTCCGAAGTCTGGACCGGACGCGCGACCAACCGCGTGCAGTGGCTCCTGGCGTGCGCCGGTGCCGCCTGCATGGCGCTCGGCATCGAGCTGGCCGTGGACTCCATGTGGACCTCGGGCATCGCCCCGCTGGTCATGTCCGTGGTCGGCTGCATCACCGTGGGACTCCTGATGCTCTTCGGGACGCTCGCCTTCGTCCACGTCGCCGTGAAGGTCGACAAGGACTGCCTGGAGGTGCGCTGCGGCCACCTGGGACTGCCGCGCCGCCACATCCCGCTCTCGCACGTCGTCGGCGCGGAGTTCGCGCCGAGCGTCACGCCCCGGCAGTGGGGCGGCTGGGGTTACCGCTGGCGGCCCGAGAAGGGCACCGCCGTCGTGGTCCGGCGCGGCGAGGGCCTGGTGCTCAGCCTGGGCGACGGCCACAAGTTCACGGTGACCGTGGACAACGCCGAGGCGGCGGTCCGCGCCATCCGGGACCGGCTCGGCCTCAAGTCCACCGAGTCCTGACGGGACGCACCGGGCCGTCCGCCACCTCGTCGTACAACGGCCGCGCCGTCGCGATCCCCGCCAGCAGCCCCGCGCCCGTCGTCACCGTCGTCACGCTCAGCGCGTTGCCCACCGCCGCCACGGCGGTGAGCGCGGTGAGGGCCGCGCCCGCCGAGAGCGCCACCTGCGTGGAGCCCGGCGAACGCCACAGCGCGAACAACAGCCAGCAGAAGACCGCTGCCAGCAGCGAAGCCCCCACGAGCCCCTGCTCCGACACCTGCTGCAGCGGCGCCGAGTGCGGCTTGTCCTCCACCGGCAGGTCCTCGACGACCACCGGCCGGGCCTCGCCGAACCGGCCGGGACCCACGCCCATGGCCGGTTCCCGCTCCGCGAGGCCCATCGCGTCCTGCCACAGCAGTACGCGGTGCCGGCCGAGCGAGCCCTCCACGGGAGCCGCGAGACCGTCCGGCAGCGCGTCGTCGGCCACCGCCAGGCAGACCCCGGCGACCAGCGCCGCGGCGACCGCGAGCCCGGCGACGCAGAACCCCCTCGTCCGCAGCCTGGCCGCCGCCAGCGAGCAGAGCAGCACCACCAGGGCCCCCGCGCACCCCACCGGTGAGCCGAGCGCCGCCGCGACACCGGCGATCCCCGCCGCGAGCAGCCGCAGCGCGAGGCGGAGCCGCGGCGTCCGGGCCGCCCACGCCGCACAGCAGGCCGCGCCGGCCGACAGGATCAGCAGAGCGGCCGTGGCCCCGGCATGACCGAGCGGGGAGGACGGGCCCGGCGTGAGCCGTGGCGCCGTCACGGCGAGACCAAGACCCGCCAGCGCCCCCGCGCAGGGGGCCGCGACCGGGAGCAGTGCCCCGCAGATCCGGCCGCCCGCGTAACCGGCCGCCACGGCGAGGACCGCAAGCAGCACCCCCTCGGGGCTGCCGCCGTGCACGCCCGAGGTGATCAGCGTCCAGGCGGCGCACGCGCCGAGCAGCGCTCCGCCCGTCGCGTCGGAGGCGTTCCGCCGTTCCCGCGCCACTGCCGGGCCCATCGACACAGCTGTCCCCGTTGACCCCACCCGTCGCCCCCCGGTCGATGACGGGTCCCCTCGGCGCGGACCGCTCCACGGTGGCGTGAAACGGCCGGACATCAGGGACGTACCCACACGCTAACGGTCGCCACCCCGACCAGGGGACCCGTTGTGCGGAAACGATGCGGCGAACGAGGGTGCGCATACCCCCGTGGCGGGCCCGCGTGATCCCCGCCCACCGAGCTGTCGGCGCCCAGGTGGGGCGCCGTACACTCCCCGGGTGACCGCCACCACCACTCCCGTAGACGAGCCGGACCAGCTCGATCCGCAGCCCCCGCAGGCCTCCTCTCGCGCCGTGCGCGTCCTGCGCCGGCTCGTGCCCGCCGCCGTGGCGGCCCTCTCCGGAGTGCTGCTCTACGTCAGTTTCCCGCCCCGCACGCTGTGGTGGCTCGCGCTCCCCGCCTTCGGGCTCCTCGCCTGGTGTCTGCAAGGCCGCACCTGGAAGGCGGGCCTCGGTCTCGGCTACCTCTTCGGCCTCGGCTTCCTGCTGCCGCTCCTGGTGTGGACCGGCGTCGAGGTCGGCCCCGGGCCGTGGCTGGCGCTCGCGGCCGTCGAGGCGGTCTTCGTCGCCCTGGTGGGCGCCGGCATCGCGGCCGTCTCCCGGCTGCCCGGATATCCGCTCTGGGCCGCGGCCCTGTGGATCGCGGGTGAGGCGGTACGCGCGCGCGTGCCGTTCCACGGCTTCCCCTGGGGCAAGATCGCGTTCGGGCAGGCGGATGGTGTCTTCCTGCCGCTCGCCGCGGTCGGCGGCACCCCGGTGCTCGGCTTCGCGGTCGTCCTGTGCGGCTTCGGGCTGTACGAGGTGGTGCGCCGGGCCGCCGACATGCGCGACACCCGCGTCGTGCGTCGGGGCGCGGTGGCCGTCGCGGCGCTCAGCGTGCTCGTCCCGGTGGCCGGCGCGTTCGCGGCGCGGACGCTCGTCAGCGACACGGCGGAGGACGGCACCGCCACCATCGCCGCGATCCAGGGCAACGTCCCGCGCGCGGGCCTCGACTTCAACGCGCAGCGCCGTGCCGTCCTCGACCACCACGTGCGCGAGACCGAACGCCTCGCCGCCGAGGTGAAGGCGGGCAAGGTCCGGCGCCCGGACCTGGTCCTGTGGCCGGAGAACTCCTCCGACGTGGACCCGTTCACCGACCCCGAGGCGCGCGGCGCCATCGAGCGCGCGGTCGCGGCGATCGGCGTGCCGGTCTCCATCGGCGGCGTCGTCGAGAACGAGGACGGCAGGCTCTACAACGAGCAGATCCTCTGGGACCCGAAGAAGGGCCCCACGGACACCTACGACAAGCGGCAGATCCAGCCCTTCGGCGAGTACATCCCGCTGCGCTCCCTCATCAGCTCCTTCAGCAGCGACGTCGACAAGGTGCGCCAGGACTTCAGCCGCGGCATCAAGCCCGGAGTCTTCACCATGGCCGGCACCCGGGTGGGCATCGCGACCTGTTACGAGGCGGCCTTCGACTGGGCGGTGCGCGACACCGTCACCCACGGCGCGCAGATCATCTCGGTGCCGAGCAACAACGCCACCTTCGACCGCAGCGAGATGACCTACCAGCAGCTCGCCATGTCCCGGATCCGCGCGGTCGAGCACAGCCGGGCCGTGGCGGTGCCGGTGACCAGTGGCGTCAGCGCCGTCATCATGTCCGACGGCAAGGTCAGGGCGAAGACGACGTGGTACACCGCCGATTCGCTGGTCGAGGAGGTCCCGCTGCGCTCCTCGCGGACCCCCGCCACCCGCTTCGGCGTCCTGCCGGAGGCGATCCTGGTGCTGATCGCCGCGGGCGGCCTCGGCTGGGCCGTGACGTCGGCCGTGCGTAGCCGGCGGACCGCCGAGCGGTAGACCCCGTCGTCCCGGCAGGAAGGCGGCGCGCCGCCGTTAGGGTCGAGGGCATGGCTACTCCTGATTTCATCCGCACGATCCGCGCCGACGCCGGTCACCAACTGCTCTGGCTCCCCGGGGTCACCGCCATCGTCTTCGACGACGACGGCAAGGTGCTGCTCGGACGGCGTTCCGACAACGGCAGGTGGTCGGTGATCGGAGGCATCCCGGATCCGGGCGAGCAGCCGGCCCAGTGCGCGGTGCGCGAGGTGTACGAGGAGACGGCGGTGCACTGCGTGCCCGAGCGGGTGGTCCTGGTGCAGGCGCTGGAACCGGTCACCTACGACAACGGCGACACCTGCCAGTTCATGGACATCACCCTCCGCTGCCGTGCGGTCGGCGGCGAGGCACGGGTCAACGACGACGAGTCGCTGGAAGTGGCGTGGTTCGACGTGGACGCACTGCCCGACCTGCACGAGTTCTCGCTCTTCCGGATCAAGCAGGCCCTGGCCGCGGGCCCCACCTGGTTCGAGGCGCCCGAAGAGCGGTGACCGGGCGACAGGACCGGGCGCGGGTGACCCGGGCGGCGAGAGAACCGCTGCCGGACGGCGGGCTCGTCCTGGACGCGGGCAAGGCATGGCCCGCGCGGCCACCGCTGCGCTTCGAGCGGGTGACGGACCGCCGGTGGACGCTTCGGCAGGGCGAACGGCAGCTGATCCAGGCCCGGTCGGAGGGCGACGGATGCTGCCGCGATCTCCGGCTGCGACGCCTGCCCGGATACCGCTCGCCCCTGCCGCCGGTGACGGCCGCGGCGATGCGGGCCGGAGCCGACTGGGCCCACCGCTACGCCCGATGGCTGGAGGACGCGGAGAACGGCCCCCTGCACCGAGGGCGTTGGCGCCTCACCCCGCGTGCCGCCTTCGCACCCGGCATCTGGAGCAGCGACCTCGTCCGGGAGTGGCCCGACGCCACCCTCGAACTGCTCTGCGGCGGCGGCTGGCACGGGGTCCTGCCGCTGCGCCCGCTCCCGGAACCCGACGCCCCGCGCGTGAAGGCCCACCGCAGACACGCCCGCGCCGGCACCCTCGCCCCCGTCCTGCTGTGGTGGATCTCCTTCCTGGACGGCTGGGTGATCCTCGACGGCCACGACCGGGCCGCGGCCGCCCTCGCCGAGGGCGCCGAACCGGAGTGCGTCGAGCTGGTGCGCGTACCGGACGAGGCCGAGTGGCGGGCGGCCGCCGCGGAGCTCACCGAGGCGCACGGCGAGCGCATGGCCCGACTCGCCGGACACCCCGCCGACCCGCACACCGCACGCCAGTGCCGGGCGCTGGAGCGCGGGTACGCCGACGCGCTCTCCACCCTGCCGTACGACGCGGACCCCACCCCCCTCTTCGACGGCTCCCGCCACTGAGCCGCCCGGTCAGGCGCCGGTCGCGGGCGGCCGGACCTCCCGTATGACGGCCGTGCCCGCCACGGAGCGGTCCTCATGCAGGGTGATCGATTGACCGGCCTTGAGGTGCCGCCACCGAGCGGGGTCGAGCGGGGCGAGCCGTACCGGGGCCCGGCCGCCGGGCTCCAGGAGGGGGACGAACTCCACCCAGAGCCGGGCGATGTCGAGGACCGGGGCGCCGGCCGGGGAACGGTTGCCGATGTCCCACATCGGTCGCAGGACCCCGGCACCGTCGACGGGAGTCCGCCGCCGCGCCCCGGCGGCCGGGCGGAGGGTGAGGTCGGCCCGGACGACGCCGTCGCGGACCTCCGCGGCGCGCCAATGGCGCCAGGCCGCGCTGCGCTCCAGCCGCAGCTGTTCGGCGGCGGCCGCCAACGAGGTCCAGAAGCCGACCGGCAGCGGCGGGACGGGAGCGCCGTCGTCCGCGAGGTCTTCCAGGAGCCCGAGAGCCACCTCCCATTCGTCGTGGATGAGGTGCTCCCAGACGTCGTCCACCGTGAGGTCGTGCTCCGTCGCCGCCTCCCGGGGGACCAGGAGGGCGGCCGCTTCGAGGAGTTCGGGGACGTCCATGCGCTGATTCTGGCCCACCGTCGATCTCCGTTAGCCTGAGGGCACGATGAACCGTTTGAGCACGTCATGGGGCGCGTACGACCTCACACGCTTCCCCGAGGACCCCCGCGACCAGCTGCGTGCCTGGTCGGCGGCCGACGCCTACCTGCTGCGGCATCTGGCGGGGGAGGAGGGGGCCGAACCGGTCGACCTCGCCGAAGCCGGCACCGGCACCGTGGTCGTCGTCGGCGACCGGTGGGGCGCGCTCACCACCGTCCTCGCGGGGCACGCGCGCGTGCCGGTACAGATCACCGACTCCTTCCTCGCCCAGCAGGCGACCCGGGCCAACCTCGCCCGGGCGGGCCACGCGCCGGACGCGGCACGTCTCCTGACGACCAGGGACGCTCCGCCCGCGCGCGTCGACGTACTCCTGGTCCGCGTACCGAAGAGCCTCGCGCTCCTGGAGGACCAGCTGCACCGGATCGCGCCCGCCGTGCACGAAGGCACCGTCGTCGTCGGCACCGGCATGGTCACCGAGATCCACACGTCGACGCTGGAGCTCTTCGAGCGGATCATCGGCCCGACCAGGACCTCACTCGCCCGGCAGAAGGCGCGCCTCGTCTTCAGCACGCCGGACCCGGCGCGCACGGCGGGACCGAGCCCCTGGCCGCGCAGTCACGTGCTGCCCGCCGACTCCGGGGCCGGCGCCGGTCTGACCGTCGTCAACCACGCCGGCGTCTTCTGCGCCGACCGGCTCGACATCGGCACCCGTTTCTTCCTCAAGCACCTGCCGCGCGCCCGCGGTGGCGCCCACGTCGTGGACCTGGGCTGCGGCAACGGCGTGCTCGGCACCGCCGCCTCCGTCGCGGACCCCGACGCCACGGTCACCTTCATCGACGAGTCGTTCCAGGCCGTCGCCTCCGCCGAGGCCACCTTCCGGGCCAACGCCGCCGACGGCGCCGACGCGCACTTCGTGGCCGGTGACGCGCTCGCTGCCGTGCCGCCGGAGAGCGTGGACGTCGTCCTGAACAACCCGCCCTTCCACAGCCACCAGGCCACGACCGGCGCGACCGCCCGGCGCATGTTCACCGGCGCCCGCGCCGCGCTGCGGCCCGGCGGCGAGCTGTGGGTCATCGGCAACCGCCACCTCGGCTACCACGTGAAGCTCCGCAAGCTCTTCGGCAACGCGGAGGTCGTGGCGAGCGACCCGAAGTTCGTGGTGCTGCGGGCGGTCAAGGGCGGCCGCTGACCCGGGTGGCACCGCGCGGGGCTCCGCCCGCCGACGCCCCCCGTAGTACCGCCTTCTCCCTGCCCCGGTGGCGCCGCGCCAGGCGGCGTGCCCCGGTGGCGGTCCTTGCGCACGGCTGATGTCCTGAAGCAGGCACGGGCCGCGTCCCGCACGAGTGACCCGCCGCTCGCGTGGAACCAGACCAGCAGCGCGCCGTACCCGAACCGGCCGTACGTCCCGACCCCTGCGAGGAGAGAACTCCGTGGCACCCCTGGCGAAGGACCACCTGGCGGCACTCGACGCCCACTGGCGGGCCGCCAACTACCTGGCCGCCGGTCAGATCTACCTGATGAGCAACCCCCTCCTGACGGAGCCGCTGCGGCCCGAGCACATCAAGCCGCGCCTCCTCGGGCACTGGGGCACCTCGCCCGGCCTCAACTTCGTCCACACCCACCTCAACCGCGTCATCCGCGCACGCGATCTGGACGCACTGTGCGTGTGGGGCCCCGGCCACGGCGGCCCGGCGGTGCTCGCCAACTCCTGGCTGGAGGGCTCGTACAGCGAGATCTACCCCGACGTGACGCGGGACGCGGCGGGCATGGCCAAGCTTTTCCGCCAGTTCTCGTTCCCCGGAGGTGTGCCCAGCCACGTGGCGCCCGAGACGCCCGGCTCGATCCACGAGGGCGGCGAACTCGGCTACTCCCTCGCGCACGCCTACGGGGCCGCGCTCGACAACCCGCACACGCTGGTCGCCTGCGTGATCGGTGACGGCGAGGCCGAGACCGGCCCGCTGGCCACCTCCTGGCACGCCAACAAGTTCCTCGACCCCGTCCACGACGGCGCGGTGCTGCCGATCCTCCACCTCAACGGGTACAAGATCGCCAACCCGACCGTGCTCGCCCGCCTCCCGGAGGCCGAACTCGACGCGCTGCTCCGGGGCTACGGTCACGAACCCCTCTACGTGAGCGGCGACGACCCCGCCGCCGTCCACCAGGCGATGGCCGAGGCCATGGACCAGGCGCTCGACACCATCGCCGCCATCCAGCGGGCCGCCCGGAACGACGGCGAGCGCGACCGGCCGCGCTGGCCGATGATCGTGCTGCGCACCCCCAAGGGCTGGACCGGACCCGGCACGGTGGACGGCGAGCCCGTCGAGGGCACCTGGCGCGCGCACCAGGTGCCGCTGGCCGGCGTGCGCGACAACCCCGACCACCTGCGCCAGCTGGAGGAGTGGCTCCTCTCGTACCGGCCGCGCGACCTCTTCGACGCGGACGGCAGCCCCACCGCGCAGGTCCTGGCCTGCGTGCCCGCGGGCGAGCGCCGGCTCGGTGCCACGCCGCACGCCAACGGCGGCCGGCTCACCCGCCCGCTGCCCCTGGCGCCGCTGGAGAACTTCGCCGTCACCGTCGACAAGCCGGGTACCACTCTGCACGAGCCGACCCGGGTCGCCGCCGGCCTGCTGGAGCAGGTGATGGCCGACACCGCCGACCGCCGCGACTTCCGGGTGGTGGGGCCGGACGAGACCGAGTCCAACCGGCTCGGCGCGCTCTACGACGCCACCGGCAAGGCCTGGCAGGACCGCATCCTCGACACCGACGAGCACCTCGCCCGCGACGGCCGCGTCATGGAGGTCCTGTCCGAACACCTCTGCCAGGGCTGGCTCGAGGGCTACACCCTCACCGGCAGGCACGGCCTGTTCTCGTGCTACGAGGCGTTCGTCCACATCATCGACTCGATGGTCAACCAGCACATCAAGTGGCTGAAGACCTCCCGCACACTGCCCTGGCGGGCACCCGTGCCGTCCCTGAACTACCTGCTCACCTCGCACGTGTGGCGCCAGGACCACAACGGCTTCTCGCACCAGGACCCCGGCTTCGTGGACCATGTGCTCAACAAGAGCCCCCACGTCGTACGGGTCTACCTCCCGCCGGACGCCAACACCCTGCTGTCGGTGACCGAACACGTGCTGGGCAGCCGCGACTACGTCAACGTCGTCGTGGCGGGCAAGCAGCCCTGCTTCGACTGGCTCACCCTCGACGAGGCCCGCGCCCACTGCGCGCGCGGGGCGGGGGCGTGGCAGTGGGCCGGCACCGACGACGGCACGCGGGACCCCGACGTGGTCCTGGCCTGCGCGGGCGACGTGCCGACCCAGGAGGTCCTCGCCGCGGCCGCGCTGCTGCGCGAGCACCTGCCCGACCTCGCCGTGCGCGTCGTCAACGTCGTCGACATCGCCCGGCTGATGCCGCAGGAGGAACACCCGCACGGCATGCCGGACTCCGAGTACGACGCCCTCTTCACCCCCGACAAGCCGGTGATCTTCGCCTACCACGGCTATCCGTGGCTGATCCACCGGCTCGCCTACCGTCGCGCGGGCCACGCCAACCTCCATGTGCGCGGCTACAAGGAGGCGGGCACGACGACCACGCCGTTCGACATGGTGGTCCGCAACGACCTCGACCGGTACCGCCTCGTCATGGACGTCATCGACCGCGTGCCGGGCCTCGGCGTGCGGGCGACGGGCGTGCGCCAGACGATGGCCGACGCCCGGACCCGCCACCACGGCTGGATCCGCGAGCACGGCACGGACCTGCCCGAGGTCGCGGAGTGGACGTGGCCGTTCTGAGCCCGTGCGGACGGCGGAGCGACGAGGAGGCGCATGGCGCCGGATGACGAGCTGTTCCCCCGCACCCGGACCGTCCTCGGCCCGGGTGCGGCGCACCTGCCGGACTGGCTGACACCGGGGGAGCAGCTGCGGCTCCTCGAGGCGTGCCGGGAGTGGGCGAGGCCGCCCGCCGGGCTGCGACTGGTCAGGACGCCGGGCGGCGGCGCGATGACGGCCCGGCAGTTCTGCCTGGGGTGGCACTGGTACCCGTACGGGTACGCGCGCACCGTGGTCGACGGGGACGGCGCCCCGGTGAAGCCGATGCCGCCCTGCCTCGCCGAACTGGGCCGCAGGGCGGCGGAGGCGGCCGGATACGACACCGTGGAGGCGTACGACATCGCCCTGGTCAACTTCTACGACGCCGACGCGCGGATGGGCATGCACCGCGACAGCGACGAGAGGTCGGACGCGCCGGTGGTCTCACTGAGCCTCGGCGACACGGGTGTCTTCCGGTTCGGCAACACGCGCACGCGCGCCAGGCCCTATACGGACGTGGAGCTGCGCAGCGGCGACCTGGTGGTCTTCGGCGGTGCCTCCCGGCTCGCCTACCACGGGGTGCCCCGGGTGCTGCCCGGCACCGCTCCGGCGCGGCTCGGTCTCACCGGGCGGCTGAACATCACGCTGCGCGTGAGCGGTCTTGCGTAGTCCTTCCGCCGAAGCCGCCTACGCCGCGTCGTGGAAGACGAGCCCCAGTGACCTGCGCAGCCCCGACCGCACCGTGCTCACCCCGTGCCGCACCGGCGCCGCCGACCAGCCGCGCGCGGAGCGGACCGGGCGGTCGCGGGTGGTGAAGACCAGGCCGTGGCCCTGGCGCAGGACGGTCGACGTGCCGCGCGACTGGGCCCTCGGCCGCTGCTCGACGAGCAGGAACTCGCCGCCCGTGTAGTCCTGGCCCGGTTCGTCCAGGCCGATGACGACCTGCAGCGGGAAGACCATGTCGCCGAAGAGGTCGCGGTGCAGGGCGTTCCAGTCGCCCTCCTCGTAGCGCAGCAGGATCTGCGCGGACCTGGTCTGGCCCGCCGCGTGGCACTGCTCTAGCCACTCCTCCAGGGAGTCCGGCCAGGGCGCCGGGCGGCCGAGGCGCTGTGCCCACTCCCGCGCCACGGTCAGCAGGTGCGGGTAGAGCGCGGAGCGCAACTCGGCCACGGCACCCGGGAGTTCGTGGGTGAAGTAGCGGTACTGTCCGGAGCCGAAGCGGTGCCTGGCCATGTCGACGGTGGAGCGGAAAAGCGTCGGGTCGTCGTACAGGGCGGCGATGCGACGGCAGGCGGCCGGGTCGAGGAGCCGGGGTGTGAGCGCGCAGCCGTGCGCGTCGAGCTCGGCGGCGAGCGCCGGCCAGGGGGCGGCGTCGACCACCGTGCCGGGGGTCCGTGCGGTGGTGGTCATGCCGCCTCCAGGTCGAGGAGGCGGCGCTTGCTCTCCAGGCCGCCCGCGTACCCGGTGAGGGAGCCGTCGGCGCCGATCACGCGGTGGCAGGGGCGCACGATGAGCAGCGGATTGCGCCCGATGGCGGTGCCAAGGGCGCGGACCGCGGCCCGCGAGAGGCCGAGCCGCTCGGCGAGCCGCCCGTAGGTCGTCGTGGTGCCGTAGGGGACGGTCTCCAGGGCGTCCCAGACCTTGCGCTGGAACTCGGTGCCCGGTCCGGCGGCGTACTCGATGTCGAAGTGGGTCAGGCTGCCGGAGAAGTACGAACGCAGCTGCGCGGTGATCGCGTCGAACGCCTCGTCGTCGCGCACCCAGCCGTCCAGGACCACGGCGCCGCCCTTCTGGCCGGGCAGGGAGAGCGAGGCCAGCGCGGTGCCGCCCTTGGCGGTGGCGGACGCCTCGCCCACCAGCAGCAGCTCACCCAGCGGGCTGTCGATCGTCGTGAAGACGGTCATCGGACTCTCCTCGGTCGTGGGTGCCGCGTTCTGTCGCGGTTCTCCGTGCTGACATGGACCAGTCTGCGTCGCGCGCGCGAGCCCGGCTGGCGGGATTCGGACATCGCCCTGAGAGACGCCGGTCACGCCTTATGCAACTAGTTGCACAACGGTTCGGGGCTGGTCTACAACTGTCCTGTAGACACCGCGTACGGAGGGGCCGCATGAGCCGTTACCCGAACCTGCTGAACCCGCTCGACCTGGGCTTCACCACCCTGCCCAACCGGGTCCTGATGGGCTCCATGCACGTGGGCCTGGAAGAGGCGCCCAACGGCTTCGAGCGGATGGCGGAGTTCTACGCCACCCGCGCGCGCGGCGGCGTCGGCCTCATCGTCACCGGCGGCATCGCCCCGAACGAGGTCGGCCGCCCCTGGGACGGCGGCGCCAAGCTGACCACCGAGGCCGAGGCGAAGGAGCACGCGGCGGTCACGGCCGCCGTGCACGCCGAGGGCGGCAAGATCGCCATGCAGATCCTGCACTTCGGGCGGTACGCCTACCACGACAAGCTGGTCGCGCCGAGCCCCATCCAGGCTCCCATCAGCCCCTTCGTGCCGCGCGAGCTCACCGACGACGAGGTCGAGCAGACCATCGAGGACTTCGTGCGCGCCGCCGGGCTCGCCAAGCTCGCGGGGTACGACGGCGTCGAGGTGATGGGCTCCGAGGGATACCTGATCAACGAGTTCATCGCGGCCCCCACCAACCGGCGCACCGACCGGTGGGGCGGCGCCTACGAGAACCGCATCCGCTTCCCCGTCGAGATCGTCCGCCGCATCCGCGAACGCGTCGGCGCGGACTTCATCATCATCTACCGCCTCTCCATGCTGGACCTCGTCCCCGGCGGCTCGACCCTCGAAGAGGTCGTCCACCTCGCCAAGGAGATCGAGGCCGCGGGCGCCACCATCATCAACACCGGCATCGGCTGGCACGAGGCGCGCATCCCCACCATCGCCACGTCCGTGCCGCGCGGCGCGTACACCTTCGTCACCAAGAAGGTCATGGGCGAGGTCTCCGTCCCGCTCGTCACCACCAACCGCATCAACACCCCCGAGATCGCCGAGCAGTTGCTCGCCGACGGCGCGGCCGACATGGTCTCCCTGGCCCGCCCGCTCCTCGCCGACCCCGACTTCGTCGCCAAGGCCAAGGCCGAGCAGGCCGAGGCCATCAACACCTGCATCGGCTGCAACCAGGCCTGCCTGGACCACACCTTCAACCTCCAGATCACCTCCTGCCTGGTCAACCCGCGCGCCTGCCACGAGACCGAGCTCGTGCTCTCGCCGACCCGCGCCAAGAAGCGCGTCGCCGTCGTCGGCGCGGGCCCGGCCGGGCTCGCCCTCGCCGTCTCGGCCGCCGAGCGCGGCCACGACGTCACCCTCTTCGACGCGGCCGCCGAGATCGGCGGGCAGCTCAACGTCGCCCGCAAGATCCCCGGCAAGGAGGAGTTCGACGAGACGCTGCGCTACTTCCGCACCCAGCTCGAACTGCGCGGTGTCGACGTCCGGTTGAACACCGTCGTCACCGCGGACGAGCTCGCCGCGGCCGCGTACGACGAGGTCGTCGTCGCCGCGGGCGTCATGCCCCGCACCCCCGACATCCCCGGCATCGACCACCCCAGCGTCGTCGGCTACCTCGACGTGCTGCGCGACGAGGCACCCGTCGGGGAGCGGGTCGCGATCATCGGTGCGGGCGGCATCGGCTTCGACGTCGCCGAGTTCCTCACCGACGGCGGCGAGAAGGCGAGCCTCGACCCGGCGACCTACTTCCGGCAGTGGGGCGTCGACATGGACTACCGCGGGCGCGGCGGTCTGACCGAGCCGGTACGGCCCACGCCGCCGCGCACCGTCCACCTGCTGCAGCGCAAGACGTCCAAGGTGGGCCAGGGCCTCGGCAAGACCACCGGCTGGATCCACCGCACGGAGCTGCGCCACCGGGGCGTCGCCATGGTCGCCGGCGTGAGCTACGACCTGATCGACGACGCCGGCCTGCACATCACCGTGGACGGCGAGTCGTCCGTGCTCCCGGTCGACACGATCGTGCTCTGCTCCGGCCAGGAACCGCGCCGCGACCTGTACGAGGAGCTCCTCGCGGCCGGGGTCGACGCGCACCTCATCGGCGGCGCCGACGTGGCCGCCGAACTCGACGCCAAGCGCGCCATCAAGCAGGGCACGGAGCTGGCCGCCGCGCTGTGAGCCGGGGACCGCGCGGCCCCGCCCCGGGCCGCGCGGCCGCCCCCGCTCCGGGCCCCGCCCCGCGCTCCGGCGCCGTCCCTAGGATTGCCCCATGTCACTGCCGCACGCGATCCTCACCGCGCTCCTGGAAAAGCCGTCGTCGGGCCTGGAACTGACCCGCAGGTTCGACAAGTCGATCGGCTACTTCTGGTCGGCCACGCACCAGCAGATCTACCGCGAGCTGGGCAAGCTGGAGCGCGACGGGGCGATCCGCGCCCTGCCGCGGCAGGGTGGCACCCGCGGCCAGAAGAAGGAGTACGAGGTCCTGCCGGCGGGCCGCGCCGAACTGGCCCGCTGGACGGCGGCGAGCCAGGACCCGAAGCCACTGCGCGACACCCTCCTGCTGCGGCTGCGCGCCGCTGCGGTCGTCGGCACCGAGGGAATCCACGAGGACCTGCACCGCCACCTCGACCTCCACCGGCGGCAGTTGGCCGAGTACGAGGAGATCGAGCGCCGCGACTTCCCACCCGGCAAGGACACCGTCGAGGACCGCCTGCGCCACGTGGTGCTGCGCGCGGGCATCGACCTGGAGACGTTCTGGACACAGTGGCTGACCCGAACCCTCGAGGAACTGGAGGCGCCGTGACCTCACGCGCCGGCCCGGCGCCGGGCCCTAGCCGAGCGTCGCCTCCTCCGGGTTCCAGTCGGGCGGCAGTGGTTCCGGTGGCACCAGTTGGGTGGGCAGGGAGAGGAACTCCGAGCGTCGTGCCGAGTGCGTGATCGCCGTCATCGTCTGCAGGACGTGCAGCGCCAGCGCGCCCGACGCCCGGTGGGCCCCGCCGCCGCGCAGGGCGCGCGCCATGTCGACCACGCCGAGGCCGCGTCCGTCGGTCCGTCCCCGTACGGGCAGTTCCCGCCACTCGTCGGCGCCGCTCGGCAGCACCTTCAGCGGCCCGCCGAAGGTGTTCGGGTCGGGGACCGCGAGGGTGCCCTCGGTGCCGGTGATCTCGAAGTGGACGCGGCGCAGTGCCGAGTCGAAGCTAAACGTGGAGGCGGCGCGCGGGCCCGCGGCGAAGCCGATGAGCGACGAGACATGCGTCGGTACGTCGACGGGGAACCGCTGGCCCGCCTTCGGTCCCGAGCCGACGACGCGCTCCTCGCGTGCGCGTGCCGAGGTCGCCGCCACCTCGGCCACGCTGCCGAACAGGGCGACCAGCGACGTCAGGTAGTAGGGCCCGAGGTCGAAGAGCGGTCCCGCGCCCGGCTGGTAGAAGAACGCCGGGTCGGGGTGCCACGCCTCGGGGCCGGGGCCCTGCGTCACGGTGTGGACCGCCACGGGTGTGCCGATGTGCCCGGCCGCGACGGCCCGCAGCGCGGACTGCAGCCCGGCGCCGAGGAACGTGTCCGGCGCGTTGCCCACCCGCAGCCCCCGCTCCGACGCCTCGGCGAGCAGCTTCTCCGCCTCGGCGGGCGCCAGCGTGATGGGTTTCTCGCCGTAGACGTGCTTCCCGGCGCGCAGGGCGGCCGCCGCGACCTGCGCGTGTGCCGCGGGCACGGTGAGGTTGACGACGAGTTCGACCTCGGGCAGGGCCAGGATCGCCGCGGGGCCGCCGGAGACGGGTATGCCGTGGGTGCGGGCCACGGCGGCGGCCCGCCCCTCGTCGAGGTCGGCGACGGCGAGCACCCGGACGTCCGGGAACCGGCTCAGCGTCCGCAGATACTCGGCGCTGATGACGCCCGCGCCGATGACGGCGACACCGACGGGGCCCGCGCCCCGAGCGGCCGTGGTCACGCCGACTCCAGGGCGGCGAGGTAGGTGCGGCTGGCCGCGAGCTCGTCGAAGAGGGTGTCCGAGTCGCCCGCACACGCGTCGAACTCGACGATCCGCCAGGCGTCCGGCGGCGCGGCGGCGAGGATCTCCGGCACGGGCATGGTGCCGCCGCCGACCGCGACGTTCGGGTCTTCCTTGGTGCCCGGCCCGTCCTTGAGGTGCAGCGCCCGCACCCGGTCGCCGAGGCGGCGCAGCAGCCCGGGGACCTCGGCGCCACCGACCGCCGCCCAGTAGGTGTCGACCTCCAGGAACACGGCGGGGTCGAGGAGTTCGGCGAGTACGTCGATGGCATGGAGCCCGTCCTCGCCGTCCTTCGCGCGGACGCCGTCGGGGGTGAAGCGGGGCTCGATCTCCCACCAGTGGTTGTGGTAGCCGATGTGGACGCCGTGCCGTTCGGCGGTGGCGGCAAGGGAGTTGAGTCGGTCGGCGGTCCGCGCGAGCCCGTCGCGCGAGGTGAACTCCTCGGGCAGGATGCCCGCGGGGACGATCGCGAGGTCCGTGCCGAGGGTGGCGACCACGTCGAGGACGAATCCGGGCTCGGGGCCCAGCAGTTGCGGGGCGTGGGCGCCGGAGACGGTGAGCCCGAAGTCGTCGACGATCCGCCGCAGCCCCTGCGGGTCGCCGAGCACGTCGTACGCCTCCACGGCGCCGTATCCCAGAGCGGCGAGGCGGCGCAGCGTCTCCTCTCGGTCGGCGAGGAGCTGATCGCGCACGGTGTAGAGCTGCACGCTGAGCGGTCGTGACATGAACGCGCCCTCCCTGTCGGCTGGGAGGACGGTAAGGCGGTTCGCGGGGGCGGGCAAGGGTGCGTGGCAGGGCCGGACAAGGGTGTGGGGTAGGCGCGCGGCTGCCGTCCACCCTCGTCGTCGACGGGTGGACGGCAGCCGGTGGTGCCGTTTCCGGCCGCCGCGGGCGGCCGGCGATCAGGAACGGCCGGCGGCTCCGCGGCGCCGCAGGTACCAGGCACCGCCGCCGGCCGCCGCGACGGCCACCAGGGCCCCGCCTGCGACGAGCGTGAGCTGGCCCCGGTCCTCGGATCCGCCCCCGAGCCCTCCGCGCACGCCGCGCGAGGGCGCGGTCGTCGAGGAGGCCGTCGGCCCGGCGCCGACGGTGACGGTCTTCGGACCGGCTGACGTGCCGTCCTTGCAGGCCACGAGCACCGTGTAGGTACCGGCGCCGATGTTGTGCCAGGTCGCCGTGCCGTTGGTCAGCTCCATCTGCCGGCCTCCGGCGAAGCTGGCGCTGGAGCCGCCCATCAGCGAGGCCGTGCCGCCGTCGGTGCCGCACGCCGTGGTGGTGGCCGTGACGGTGGACCCCGTGGCGGTGACGGTCAGGTCACCGGCCGCGGACGCCGACGGGGCGCCCAGGACCAGCGGCAGCGCGGCGGCCACGGCGGTCAGGCCGGTACGGACGCATATCTGAGTAGTACGCATGAGTCTGCCCTCCGGTGACACGGGAGGCGGTACAACCCATGCGCCGCCGAGAGTCGGGGATCGCCCGTGCTACCTGACGAAGAGCCAACGTGGCGTGAGCGGGGAGCGCATGCGGACGGCCGCCGGGCAGGTGACGGAATCCTTCGTCCGGCGCAGGAGGCCGCTCCCGGCGACGCTCACCGAGGGGCAGGGGCAGGGGCAGGGGCGGGGGCAGGGGCAGGGGCGAGGCCGTCGGCGACGAGCCCCTCGTACACCGCCTGCCCGAGGGCCTGCACGGCGGAGTGCGGGCGGACCATCACGGTGAACTCCTTGATCCGGCCGTCCTCGTCGAAGTGCAGCAGGTCGATGCCGTGGATCTCCTTGCCGTTCACGGTGGCGCGGAAGACCAGCACGTCCGAATCGGCCTCGCTGCCGTCGACGCTGGTCTGCGCCGCGCCGGTGTGCCCGCCGACGTACCGGAAGTCCTCGAACGTCCGCAGCAGGACACCGAAGAGCCCCAGCACCATGGGACGGCCGTCGAAGGGCGTGAACTTCACCGGGCTGTAGAGGCGCACGTCCGGGGTGAAGAGCTCCTCCAGGGCGTCGAGGTCGCGCCGCTCGACGACGGCGCGGAAGCGCGCGGCGGTGGGGTGAGTCATGGTTCCTCCCGAGGTTCCGACGGCGGCACACGACGCCACCGCAGTCTCATGGTCATGTAGTCATGAATCTAAATAGTCACGAATCTGACTAGTCACATTCATGACTATGATGAGGGGAAGAGGCGGCGAAAGGGAAGGGGATCCGGCGATGGCCCTGCGACACGCGGTGCTGGCGGCGCTGCTTGACGGCGAGTACAGCGGCTACCAACTGGCCAAGGGCTTCGACATCGGCGTGGCCAACTTCTGGCACGCGCTGCCCCAGCAGCTCTACGCCGAACTGGCCAGGCTGGAGACTGAAGGTCTCGTCACCGGGCGCGAGGTGGTCCAGGAAGGCCGCCCCAACAAGCGCCTGTTCAAGGTCACCGATGAAGGCCTCGCCGAGATGGAGCGGTTCGCCGCCCGCGCCGCGAAGCCCTCCTTCATCCGCGACGACCTGCTGGTCAAGGTGCAGGCCGTCGACGGCGTCGCCGTCGCGCCGGTCATCGAACAGCTCACGGAGCGCGCCGCGGTCGCCGACGCGAAGATCGAGGTCCTGGAGAAGTTCCTGCTGCGGCTGCGGGGAGAGACGGACGAGGAGGAATTCCTGCGCACCGGCGAACGCGTCGGCCCCTATCTGACGTGTCTGCGCGGGCTCGCCTTCGAGCGGGAATCCCGCGACTGGTGCCGCCGTGCGGCCACGCTCCTGACCGAGCGGGCCTCAGCCGTCTCCTAGCGGTCCGCGTGGCCACCGCCGGCCGAGGTCTTCGACGGTCTCGACGACCCGCCGGGTGCCGTCCTCCCGGGAGAGGACCTCGGCGATGTCGCGGGCCCGCGTGCGCAGGGCGGGGCTGTGGACGGCCGCGGTGATCGCCTGGGCCAGGCCGTGCGCGGTGAGGCGCTGGAAGCGCAGCGGGCGCGGCGCGACCCCCAGGGCGTGCAGGCGGTTGGCCCAGAAGTGCTGGTCCAGTTGGACCGGTACGGGGACGGACGGGGTGCCGGCGCGCAGTCCCGCCGCGGTGGTGCCGGCGCCGGCGTGGTGGACGACGGCGGCCGTCCGCGGGAAGAGCCAGGAGTGCGGGACCTCCCGTACGGTGATCAGGTCGTCGTTCTCGGCGTGCAGCCCGCTCCACCCCGCCTGGATGATGCCGCGCACCTTCGCGCGCCGCATGGCGTCGGCGAGCAGGGAGCTCAGCCGCTCGGCATCGGCGGTGACGAAGCTGCCGAAGCCCGCGAAGACCGGTGGCGGGCCCGCGTCGAGGAAGTCCAGGAGCCGCGCGTCCGGCCGCCAGCCGGGCGCGGGCTCGGGCCACCAGTAGCCGCACACCGCGTGCCGGGCGGGCCAGTCGGTGGGCCGGGGTACGATCCGCGGACTGAAGCCGTGCAGGACGTGGCGTCCGCGCGGCAGGCCGAGCGGTCCGCTGAACGTCCGCCGGGGCAGGCCGAGTTCGCGGCGCAGCTCTTTGACGGCGGGGGCGAAGATCCGCTCGCTGCCGAGCCACAGGGCGTGCGTGGCAAGGCGGTTGCCCCACGGGCCCAGGGAGCGGGCTCCGGTGATCATCGGGGGGTAGGCGCCGGAGGGGTGGACCGGCTGGAGGTAGACCCCTGCGCTCGGCAGCCGCAGCGCCTCGCCGAGCGCCGCGCACATGGGGTCGGTCACCGTGGAACTCAGTACGACATCGGTGCCCTCGCGGACGGCGTCCGCGACACCGGCGGCGAGTCCCGGCATGAACACCCTTGCCATCCGCATCAGTTGCGCGAGGGCCACGGGCGGGCTGACCGCCTTGGCCAGCCCTTGGCCGACCCGCGAGGCCAGCTCCTGCCGCGGGTCGACGGGCAGGGGCCGGAAGCCGAGGCCGTGGACGGTCACCGCCTGCCGGAACCGTTCGTGCGTGGCCAGGAAAACCTCGTGCCCCGCCGCGCGCAACCGCACGCCGAGGCCGGTGTACGGGGCGACGTCGCCCCAGCTTCCCGCGGTCACGATGAGTACGCGCACCGCGCCAGAATGTCAGACGGCGTGGCACCGATGCGCGTGTGTCAGGCGGTCGGCGCGCCTTGACGGCGGATCAGGTCCGCCGCCTTCTCCGCGATCATGAGGGTCGCCGCGTTGGTGTTGACCGAGACGATGACCGGCATCACCGAGGCGTCCACCACCCGCAGGCCCCGCAGACCGTGCACGGTCAGGTCGGGGGCCACGACGGCGTCGGGCCCGACGCCCATCGCGCAGGTGCCCACCGGATGGAAGTACGGCCCCACGGCTGCGGCGAGGTAGTCGCGCAGCGCGGACTCGCCGGTGATACCGCCCCCGGGGAGCACCTCGCGCCCGCGCCACGGCGCGAAGGGAGGGGCCGCCGCGATCTCCCGTGCCGTCTCGATCCCCCGCAGCATGCGCCGGACGTCCGACTCCCGGCCCAGGTAGTCGGGGTCGATCAGCGGCGGGGTCTGTGGATCGGGTCCGGCCAGCCGTATCGAGCCGCGGCTCTCCGGGACGGTCGCCACCGCGAGGGTGTAGCCGTTGGCGGGGACCGGCATGGTCGGCGGGTGGTACGGCACGTGGATGAAGAGCAGCTGCATGTCCGGGCCGGGCGCCGAGGCGTCACTGCGCCAGGACAGGGAGGTCTCGGCGAGGCTGGTCTGCGGCGGGGGCAGAGGGCGGCCGGCCTCGTGGACGACAGGGCACAGCGGATGGTCGTGGAGGTTGCGGCCGACGCCGGGGAGATCGTGGCGGACGGTTATGCCCGCGTCGCGCAGCTCGTCGGCGGGGCCGATGCCCGAGAGCAGCAGGAGCCGGGGGGAGTCGACCGCCCCGCAGCTGACGATCACCTCGGCCGTGGCGCGGACGGTGTGCCGGCGGCCGGCACGCAGGATCTCCACACCGGTGCAGCGGTCGCCTTCGAGGAGCAGGCGCAGGGCACGGGTGTCGGTCGAGACGGTGAGGTGGGGCCTGCCGGCGCGGACCGGGTGGAGATAGGCGTGCGCGGCGGACTGGCGCCGGCCGCCGGAGATGTTCAAGTCGTGCCAGCCGACGCCTTCTTGGGTACCGGCGTTGAAGTCGTCGGTCCTCGGGTGCCCGACCGCGGCCGCGGCGTCGACGAAGGCCTCGGAGAGGGGGTGGCCGCCGTGCTCGGCGGTCTCCGGGCGCAACGGCCCGTCGGTGCCGCGGAACTTCGGGTCCTTGCCGTGGACGGTCTCCATCCGACGGAAGTACGGCAGTGCCGCGTCGAACCCCCATCCCGTGCAGCCCAGCGCCTCCCAGCGGTCGTAGTCGCCGCGGTGTCCCCGCAGGTGGATGAGGCCGTTGACGGCGCTCGACCCGCCCAGCGTCCGTCCCCGGGGGAAGGCCCGCGCGGTGCGGGCGGCACTCGTCTGGCGGACGGTGGTGTAGGCGTAGTCGACCTCGGAGCCCTGGAGCGTGGGCCAGGCCGTGGGGATCGCGAGCTCCGGCTTGACGTCCTCGCCGCCCGCCTCGATCAGCAGGACCCGGCTCTGCCCGTCCTCGGACAGCCGGGCCGCCATCACGCAGCCGGCCGACCCGGCTCCCACCACGATGTAGTCCCACTCTTCGGACACCGTCTGCCTCTTCCCTGCCGATCGCCGTCAACTGGCGTGCGGGGTAAGCCAGTTGAGAGGTATCGATTCTGACGGAGAGTGGCCGCTCAGGCCCCGGGAATCACGGAAGTCGACTCACGTCTCTTTGGGGCCGGGCGTTGGGTGCCGGGTGCCGGGTGCCGGCGATAAGGGCAGTGGCTCAGCCCGTCGTGACCGTGCGCTCTGCCGAGTAACCGCCCCACGTGCCGTCGGGCAGCTTCGCGCGGATCCGGATCCGGTGCCGCTCCCCGGCCTTCCTGCCGATGTAGAAGCTGTGCCGGGCCTCGTCCCGCGGCGCCGTGCCGCCGAAGACGAGCGAGGTGGCGGTGCGGCCGTCCAGCTGGATCTGGTACTCCGCGACGGCACCCCCGGTGCGCGGCGGCGTCCAGGACAGGTCGATGTAGTACGCGCCGTCCGCGCGGTGCGTCTTCGCGCGGAAGCCGGTGGGGGCGGTGCCGCGTCCGGATCCCTTGCCGTCCGCGGTGGTCAGGCGGACCGCGGGGCTGGCGGGGGAGAAGTTGTCGGCCGCGTCGCGCGCCTTGACCGTGAAGGTGTAGCGCGTCCCCGGCCGCAACCCGGTGACCAGCGTCGCGGTCTGCCCGCCGCCCACACTGTGGATCTTCGATCCGCCCTGGTAGATCTCGTACGAGGCCACGCGCCTGTCGTCCGAGGACTTCTTCCAGGAGAGCATCGCGGAGCTGCTCCCCGCGGCCCGGCCCGTCAGGCGCGCGGGACGGGTCGGGGGCGCGTGGTCGGCCGCGGCGGCCGCGGGCATCGTCACCGTGAGCCGCTTGCCGGCCTCGCTGAGGTTCCCGGCGGCGTCGCGGGCGCGGACGGTGAACGCGTACGTGGCGGACGCCTTGAGGCCGACGACGTCCACCATGTGCTCGTCGGCCGGTACCTCCTTCACCTTCTCGGCGTCGCGGTACACCGCGTACCCGGTGACTTCCCTGTCGTCGGTGGCCTGGTTCCACATGACGTGGGCGGTGGTGGCGCTGCCCGCCTCCACGGTGAGGCCACGGGGTGCCGCCGGGGGAGTGGTGTCCTTCGTGTCCCCGCCGCCCCAGGCGCAGCCGCCGAGGACGGTGGCCGCGGTCACGGCCGTCAGCAGGGCGAGCGGGGCGGGGAGGTGGGGGGTCCGGGGGGTCCGTCGCACGGCGCTGCCTTCCAGTCGACGGCATTGGTACGGACCTATTTGACACAGGTGACGGGAGCACATCAAGGGGTGGGGCGTGCGCCGTCCGGACCCTGATCGGCGTAAGGGGCATATGAAGGGCCCCAAAATGGCATATCTGCCCTATAAGCCATGCCTCTCCTCTCGGTCATCCCTCCCCCCTCTCCTCATCTCCCCGTGAATGGTTCCTCTCGTGCGCAACAGAACGGCCGTCCTGGCCGCTACCGTCGGTGCCGCTCTGCTGGCCCCCTCCTCGTATCTCGTCGTGGCGCAGCGGGCGTCGGCCGAGGCGGAGAACAACCAGCCCCGGAACACCGCGAGTTCGGCGAACCTGGTCCGCGTCAGCGAGGGCTCGGTGTCGGCCGCCGAGCTGCTGGCGGGCACCGGGGAGTGCAAGGAGATCTCGCACGGCAGGTACCGCACCGACGACGAGGCCCCCGCGGACGTGCCCGTGTGCGAGGCGCGGGACGCCGTCTTCTGGAAGGCCGACATGGACATCGACTGCGACGGACGGCCCGGCAAGGCGTGCAACCCCGGGACGGACCCGCTGTTCCGTCCCGCCACCGCCTACCAGGAGTCCGACGGCCGCCAGCTCGACGCGGAACACCTGCCCTACGTCGTCGTGCCCGGCCCGAGCGACCGCTGGAACCACACCGAGCACGGCATCACGGGCGGCACGGTCGTCGCCGTCGTCCACCAGGGCAACGTCCAGTACGCGGTCGTCGGCGACACCGGGCCCACCGAACTCATCGGCGAGGCCTCGTACGCGACGGCGGCCGGGCTCGGCATCCGTGCCGACCCGCGCACGGGCGGCGCGGCCTCCGACGTCACGTACATCTTCTTCAAGAACTCGAAGGCCGTCCCCATCGAGGACCACCGGGCCGCCGTCACCCAGGGCGACGCGCTGGCCCGCCGCTTCGTGGGCCGCAAGTAGGGGTGGGCGCGTGTGAAGGGAGAGGGGAGGGTGACGGATTGTGGCGGCCGCCGGGAGTGGCGTCACTTCACCCGGACGTACCCCTCAGACCCTGCGGTAGGTGTACGCCTCCGTCGCCGCCGCCTCGACCGCCGCGAGGTCGGCGCCCGCCGACGCGGTGACCACCGCCGCCACCGCGCCCTCCACGAAGGGAGCGTCCAACAGGCGTGTGCCGTCCGGGAGTTCGTCGCCTTCGGCGATCATCGCCTTCACCGTGAGGACCGCGCTGCCGAGGTCGGCGAGGATCGCCACGCCCGCGCCCCGGTCCACCCGCCCGGCCGCCGTGGAGATCAGCTCCGCGCTGGTGCCGAGCCCGCCGTCCGGAGTCCCGCCCGCGGCGGCCACGGGAGCGGTGGTCCCGCCTCCCGCGAGTCCCGTGGCGAGCGCGGCGACCGCTTCGGCCACCGGGCCGCTGTGCGACACGAGGACGATGCCGACCGGCCGCCCTTCAGCCACGGCCCGCCTCCCCCGCGCCGCCGCTCTCCGCGACCTGTGCCAGCGCCTCGAAGAGCAGAGCGGAGGAGGTCGCGCCCGGATCCTGGTGGCCGATGCTCCGCTCGCCCAGGTAACTGGCGCGGCCCTTGCGCGCCTGGAGCGGCACCGTGGCCAGGGCGCCCTGGAGGGCGGCCTCCCTCGCCGCGCCGAAGGAGTGGTCGAGCGCGTCGAGCGCGGGGACGAGCGCGTCCAGCATCGTCTTGTCGCCGGGCGCGGCCCCGCCGAGCGCTGCCACGGCGTCGACGCCGGTACGCAGCGCCTCGGCGAATGCCGGCAGGTCGACCTCGGCGGCCTCCCCGAGCGCCTTCCCGGTGCGGCGCAGCAGCGTGCCGTAGAGCGGCCCCGAGGCGCCGCCGACCGTCGAGATCAACTGGCGGCCCGCCAGGGTGAGGACGGCACCCGGCGTGGCCGGGGCCTCCTTCTCCAGGGCGGCCACGACCGCGGTGAACCCGCGCCGCAGGTTGCTGCCGTGGTCGGCGTCGCCGATGGGCGAGTCCAGCTCCGTGAGTCGATCCGCGTCACGGTCGACGACGGCGGCGGTCGCCGTCAGCCAGCGGCGGAAGAAGTCGGCGTCGAGCACGAGGTCTCCTGGTGTCGTGGTGGTGGTGACGTCGGGCCGGGAGGGGTGGAGCGGCCGGGGGTTCACGCACCCCAGCGCAGCGCGGGAGTGCGGACCGGCGCGTCCCACAACCTGAGGAGCTCCTCATCGACCTGACACAACGTCACGGAGGCGCCGGCCATGTCCAGGGACGTCACGTAATTGCCGACGAGCGTGCGCGCCACGGGGACGCCGCGCTCGACGAGCACCCGCTGCACCTCGGCGTTGAAGCCGTACAGCTCCAACAGGGGAGTACCACCCATGCCGTTGACGAGCAGCAGGACCGGATTGCGCGGATCGAGATCCTCCAGCACGGCGTTCACCGCGAAGTCGGCGATCTCGCGAGAGGTCATCATGGGGCGCCGCTCCCGCCCCGGCTCGCCGTGGATGCCCACCCCCAACTCCAGCTCGCCCGGCGGGAGATCGAAGGTGGGGCCGCCCTTGGCGGGCGTGCTGCACGCGCTGAGCGCGACGCCGAAGCTGCGGGCGTTCGCGTTGACCCGGCGGGCGATGGCCTCGACCCGCTCCAACGGCATGCCCGCGTCGGCCGCGGCCCCGGCCAGCTTCTCCACGAAGAGGGTCGCGCCGGTGCCGCGCCGCCCGGCGGTGTACAGGCTGTCGGTGACCGACACGTCGTCGTCGACGAGCACCTTCGCCACCTGGATGCCCTCGTCCTCGGCGAGCTCCGCGGCCATGTCGAAGTTGAGGACGTCACCCGTGTAGTTCTTCACGACGAAGAGCACGCCCGCACCGCTGTCGACGGCGGCGGCCGCGCGCACCATCTGGTCCGGCACGGGCGAGGTGAACACCTCTCCCGGACAGGCGGCCGACAGCATCCCCGGCCCCACGAACCCGCCGTGCAACGGCTCGTGCCCGGATCCGCCACCCGACACCAGGGCGACCTTGCCGTCGACGGGGGCGTCCCGGCGGACGATCACACGGTTCTCGACGTCGATCGTCAGCTCCGGGTGCGCGGCGGCCATCCCCCGCAGCGCGTCGGCGACCACGGTCTCGGCGACGTTGATCAGCATCTTCACGGGCGTCTCCTGGGAAGGTCGTCTGCGAGGTGCCGGAGGCCGACCCGCAGATCCGCACGGCGCGCGCAACGTTACGCTTCGCAAGTCGCCGCGAAAATGGGGGAGTTACCGATGAGACGTCATGCGCGAGGTGCGGTCTTACGAGTCGGCGGGGTGGCTGCGGCGGTACTTGTCGTCTCGGGATGCTCAAGTGACGCGAGCGATCAGAAGGCCGCCCCTCGGGTCTCCGCGAGCGCGACGAGTAGTCCCTCTCAGGACGATGAAGACCCCCTGGTCGCGGACGGAGTACCCACTCTCCGTGGCCTGCAGGCCGCGCTCCCGACAGCACGGGAACTGCCCTCGGGCTGGCGCCTGTCCGGTTCGGACTTCGTGGGCTGGCGCGACGACGCGGCTTCCATCGAAGCCACCTACGGCACTGTCTGCGGGGCCACTCCTCAGGAGGCCGCCGAGCGCAATACCCACGCGTACTCGATGAACAAGAGTGCCGGTAACGGGGCGCGGGGGAGTGGCGCCTACTTCGCGCTGACTGTGCCCATGGGCTCCGGGGGGACGGGCGGCAGACCCACGCGGGATGGACGCATAGCGGCCGCCCGGGAGAACCTCGAACTCGACCGGGCTCTGTACTCCTGCTACGACCCGACCGATGCCGACGTCGGCGACGGACGCGGTCTCAGCTTCAAGAGCGCGCGATTCGAGCACATCATCGTGCGGGTGGGTGCCGTCGAGGTGTCGGTCAACGCCCCTCGGGACGGTAAGAGCCCGACCGCTGAGTCCTGGGCGCGCGTGCTGGAACAGCGGCTCCGGTCGGTCACGGCCGGCAGGACGCCCACAGCACGCATTACGCCGTGACCGGGAAGGCCGATGATCGAACCCCTGCCGCGCCCCTTCGGGGACGCGACGCCCGCTTCGTTGTCCGGTTCTCGCCCGTGACGTGAGGGCCGATGTCCGTAGGCTCGGCAGCACCGGGTTTGCCTGCTCTACGAGTAGCCCAGGGGGTTGGCGTGCTGTACGCATTCGCCTTCGAGCGGGTCGGCGTCGTGGTGAGCGATCTCTACTTCCTCAACCCGAAGCCGCTGCACGGGCAGGAGACCCCCGAGCGTGGCGTACGGCTGGAGCTACGGGTCTTCGAGAGCGGCGAGTTGCCGGGTTCCATCTACGCGGCACGTCCCATCGCCATCGGCCGCCCGCTCTGGCGGGTGGATCTCCTCCAGGACGCGAACGCGGCCCCGAACACCTTCGACCGCACCCACCACCACCCGAACATCGTCGGATGGGAACCCGGCCCGCGGACCTTCGTCGAGGAGTTGTCCGAGGACCCGCTGCTCTGGTTGTCCGACAAGTTCACCCACCTCCCCGGCCTGCTGAAGGAGGCCGGCATCGCCGCGGACGAGATCTCCGCGGCGGACGCGGAGAGCCTGCGCGATGCGACGCCCGAGATCGTGGGGACCATCCGCCGGATGCTGGAGCGGGTCTGGGCCGGCGAGCTCGGACAGCCAAAGGGCGACATCGGCTCGGGAACGGTGACCGGCATGAGGGCCGGCTGGCTCTAGGACGCCTCTCACGCTCCTCCTCTCCCTCAGCCCCCTCGTCAGCCCCCGGCGAAGAGCGTCGTGCCGTCGGGGCCGTGGGCCTCCGGTTTCGATGCGGTAGCCGGCCATGGCGGAACGGTAATCAGGGCCGGGCCCGGTACGGCGCAGGCCGGTCCGACAGGGGGCCGCCATTCCGTTTGAGCAGCTGACTCCGACGTCATTGCAGAAGATTCCGCGATAATCGACATTTTGCAGTGATACTGGTTGAAACGTTTTTCTTAATTCTCCATATTGTCGTATTTATGCAGGTGGCCTTGTCATGCGCTCCGGTTGTGCACATAGCTAGGTGCTGCGACCACTTCCTCGCCCCGGGGTTCCCGATGAGTCCTGGGCAGGTCGACGGAGCCCCGCGCGCCGTCGGCCGGGGGAGGTGGCGCCCATCCTCCGACCAGAGGAGAAGTCATGAAGAAGGCCTACGAAGCACCGGCACTCGTCCGGCTCGGGACATTCCGGAAGAAGACCGGGCTGCTGCAGCGGTCCGGAAACGACCGGCTCATCCTGAGCAAGAACTGACGACCGACGGTCCTTGACCCGACGTCATGACTGAAGCGCACGAGAGTGCGGGGACGGGCCCCGGCGACGCGCATTTCGCGGTCTTCACCGACCGCGAGGACGCGGCCGCCGTGGCCCGGTCCTTCACCCACCCCGGAACCCGCGAAACCCGTGTCCTCGAACACCCGTCGGGCCGGCCATGGCTCGTGGGGCAGTGGGACGACCAGGAGATCGTCACGGCACGCGCCGGACGCACCGCACTGGCCGTCGTCGGCTGCTGCCCCGTCGACGCCGCCGAACTGGAGGCCAGGGCAGGGCGGTTGCGCGACCTGGCGGAGCTGGACGCGCTGGCCCGCTCCCTGCCCGGCAGCTTCCACCTCGTGGCCGCCCTGGACGGCCGGCTCAGGGTGCAGGGCACCGCGTCCGGGCTCCGGCTGGTCTTCCACGCCGCCGTGGACGGCGTGCGGGTGGCCGCCACCCGCGCCGACGTCCTCGCCGCCGCGCTGGGCCACGACCCCGACGAGGAGCAGCTCGCCGTCCGGCTGCTGTGGCCGGTGCCCTATCCGCTCTCCGAGACGTCCCTGTGGCGTGCCGTCACCGCCGTACCGCCGCAGGACGCGCTGATCGTCGCCGCGGACGGGCGAACCGTACGCCACACGCGGTGGTGGACCCCGCCGGAGCCGGTCCGCACGCTCGCCGACGGCGCCCCGCTGGTCCGCGAGGCACTCGTCGCGGCCGTCGACGCCCGCACCCGGCAAGGCGGTGTGGTCAGCTGCGACCTGTCCGGCGGCCTGGACTCCACCTCCATCTGCTTCCTGGCCGACCGGTCGCCCGCCCACGTGGTGGCCAGCACGTGGCCCGGGCGCGACCCCGCCGACACCGACCTGCACTGGGCGAAGCAGGCGACGAAGCACCTGCCGGACGTCGAGCACGTGGTGTGGGACGCCGACGCCTCACCGCTGGTCTACGACGATCTGCTGGGCATCGACGACCTGCTGGACGAACCGACCATCGGCGTCATGGACCGTTCGAGGGTCCTGCACCACCTGCCGGCCATGGCGGAACGCGGCAGCCGACTGCATCTCACGGGCATCGGCGGCGACCACGTGGCCTGGTGCTCCGAGGCGTACTACCACCGACTGGCGCGCACCCGCCCGCTGTTCGCGCTCCGGCAGCTGCGCGGCTTCCGGGCCCTGTGGCAGTGGCCGCTCGGCGCCACGGCGCGCGCCCTCGCCGACTCACGCCCCTACGGCAGGTGCCTCGCCGACGCCGCAGGACAGCTTCGCCAACCGCTCCCCGCCACCGCCACCACCAGCCTCGGCTGGGGCATGCCCCCACGCCTCTTCGACTGGGTCACCCCCGACGCCGAACACATGGTGCGGCGCGCCCTGCGAGAAGCCGCCGCGACGGCCACGCCGCTGCACCCGGACCGCGGCCTGCACACCGACCTGGAACAGATCCGCTCCTGCACACGCATCATCCGCCAGTGGGACCGGATGGCGGCCCGCGCCGGCGTACCGATGGCATCACCGTTCCTCGACGACCGGGTCATCGAGGCGTGCCTCGCGATCCGGCCGGACGAACGCGTCACGCCCTGGGCGTACAAGCCCGTCCTCACCGCCGCGATGCGCGGCATCGTGCCCGAGAGCTGCCTGCGGCGCACCACCAAGGCGGCCGCCGCCATGGACGCGGCCAACGGCCTGCGACGGCACCGCGCCGACCTGCTGGCCCTGTGGGAGGACTCCCGGCTGGAACGGCTCGGCCTGGTCGACGGTGACGCGCTGCGTCACCTCGCGCAGCGGCCCTCCGCCCCCGGGCTGCGCGACGCCATCCTCTACTCCACCATCGCCGCCGAGGTATGGCTGCGTGGCCTGTCCCCCGCACGCGCCCGTTGAGCCCCACCCGCCAGGCCCGCCACCGGAGAAAGGCAGTCACCCACCATGGCATTGCGGTTCGGCCCCGAGGTCTCCACCACGGAGACCGACTACGGCACCGTCCTTCTGGACCAGCGCAGCGGTAACTACTGGGAGCTCAACCCCACCGGGACCCTGGTCGTGAAGACCCTCCTCAAGGGCGGTGACGAAACGGCGGCGGTCGACGCGCTCGTCACGGAATTCGCCATCGGCCGGGACCGCGCGGAGCAGGACGTCACGGCACTCGTGCGGGAACTCCGCGAGTCGGGGCTGGCCTCGTGACGACACCGAGCGCCCTGGAACGGCCCACCGGCGTCCCCTTCACCCGGCGGCTCGCCGCCCGCCTCGTGCTGCTCCCGGCCGTCGCCCTCTCGTTCCTGCCCCCGCGCCGGATCCGTGCCGTCCTGGATGTCGTACGCCGCGGCGCCGCGCCGGCCACCGCCGCACAGGCCAGGAGCGCCCGGGACGCGATGTGCGCGGTCAGCCTGGTCTGCGCGGGGCCGAAAGGCTGCCTGCCTCGCTCGCTTGGCGCCGCCCTGCTGTGCCGGCTGACGGGCAGTTGGGCCACGTGGTGCACCGGGGCGAGCGTGGTGCCGCCCTTCAACGCACACGCGTGGATCGAGGCGGAGGGCCGCCCCATCGGTGAAGACGTGCCCGACGACTACTTCGCGCGGCTGCTCGCGGTGGAGCCGGCGACGGCGAACCGGCCGCCCCGCCGATGACGGGCTCCCAGGCGCGGGAGGAGAAGCCCGCCACGAAGACCCCGGACCGTTCGACACGGGCCGCGGTGGCCACCATGTACCGGCTCACCACCGGGCACCGGACCTCCGTCGTCGTGGCCACCGTGCTCACCCTCGTCGGCTCCGCCCTCGGGCTTGCCCAGCCCCTCGTCGCCAAACAGATCGTGGACGCGAGCGGCCACGGGCGGGCGTACTGGCCACTGCTGCTCCTCCTTGCCGTGCTGTTCGTCAGCGAGGCGGCCACCGGCGCCATCGGCCGCTTCGTCCTGGAACGCATGGGCGAAAGAGTCGTACGACAGCTCCGCCACGGCCTGGTCGCGCGACTGCTGCGGCTGGAGATGCGGGAGTACGACCGGCACCGCACCGGCGACCTGATCTCCCGCGTGACCACCGACACCACCCTGCTGCGTGAGGTGGTCTCGCAGGCCCTCGTCGACCTCGTCACGGGAGCCCTCGTCGCGGCCGGCGCGATCGCCCTCATGATGTGGATCGACCCGCTGCTGCTGGCCCTGGTCGCCCTCACCGTGGCCACCGCGGCCGCCGTCGTGGCCTCGCTCCTGAAGGGCATCCGTGCCGCGTCGGAGCACATGCAGACCTCCGTCGGCGCCGTCGCCGCCGACCTCGAGCGCGCGCTCGGCGCCCTGCCCATGGTCCGCGTCCACCGGGCCGAGGACCGCGAAGCCCAACGCATCGGTGAGCGCGTCGAGTCCGCCTACGACGCGGGCGTGCGGACCGCGAAACTCGCGTCCGTGATGAGCCCGGCCGTCGAACTCGCCGTCCAGGGCTCCTTCTTGCTCGTCCTGGTCATCGGCGGCCTGCGCGTCACCGGCCACGCCAACTCCCTCGGCGACCTCGTGGCCTTCCTGCTCTACGCCTCCTACCTCGTCCTGCCCCTGTCCTCGGTCTTCCGCGCAGTCGGCCTGATCCAGCGCGGCATGGGCGCCTACCAGCGCATCGACGAAGCCCTGCGCCTGCCCGCGGAGCCCGCACCGGCCGGACGGCCGTCCGTACGGGCCCGTACGAGCGAGGCCGCGCCGGACGAGCCACCCGCACTCGAACTGCGGGACCTCACCTTCGGCTACGACCCCGGCCGGCCGGTCCTGCGCGGTGTCACCTTCTCCGTGCCCCACCGGCGCCAGACGGCCCTCGTCGGCCGGTCGGGTGCCGGAAAGAGCACGATCTTCGCGCTGGTGGCCAGGTTCTACGAACCGGACTCCGGAACCCTGCTCTTCGACGGGCGGCCCGCCACCGAACTGACCCGAGCGGAGTGCCGCGCGCGGATCGCCGTCGTCGACCAGAACACCCACGTCGTCCACGGCACCCTGCGCGACAACATCACCTACGCCGTGCCCGACGCCACCGACGCCGAGGTGCGGCGCGTCATCGAGCTGGCGCGACTCGACCATGTCGTACGGAGGTTGAGCGGCGGCCTGAACGGAATGCTCGGCGACCGCGGCAACACCCTCTCGGGAGGTGAGCGCCAGCGCGTCGCCCTGGCCCGCGCCCTGCTCGCCCGCCCCGCACTGCTCCTGCTCGACGAGCCCACCTCCCACCTCGACGCCATCAACGAGACGGCGCTCACCACGGTGATGAAGGACGTCGCTCAGGAGTGCGCCCTGCTGGTGATCGCGCACCGGCTCTCCACCGTCCAGCACGCCGACCGCATCGTCGTGCTGGACAACGGCCGCACGACCGCCCACGGACGCCACGAGGAACTGCTCGGCGCCAGCCCCCTCTACCGCGAACTGGCCGCCGGACAGATCCTCCGCCCGGCCGCCGCGCACCCCTTGCCCGCGAGGACGGCCCACACCCACCCATCGCCCTGAGCGCGCCCTCTCAGGGTGCCTGTTGTACGTCGCCCCGGGTGGAGGAGGCGACGGTGTCGCGGTGGGCGAAGTCGCCGGGCGGGATGCCGGGGTGGTGGCCGGGCAGGGGCTCCGCGGTGGTCGCGGCGGGGCCGAGGGTGAGGCGGGAGACGATGCGGTAGCGGTCGCCCCGGTAGAGGGAGTGCACGTACTCGACGGGTTGCCCCGCCGTGTCCGAGGTGAGGCGTTCGAAGAGCAGCGCGGGTGACAGCTCCGGCACGTCGAGGAGCTCGGCCTCGGCGCGGGTGACCACCGTCGGCTCGATGGCCTGCACGGCTTCGCGTACGTAAACGTCGTGGCGTTCGCGCAGATGCTCGTAGAGGTCGCCGCTCTCCAGTTCCTGCGCGCTGAGTCCGGGGACGAGGTCGGCGCGGATGTGCAGGTGTTCGATGGCCATCGGGGTGCCGTCGACGAGCCGGAGCCTCGCCACGTAGACGATCTCCGCGGCGGGTGAGAGGCGCAGCTTGCGGCCGACGCGGGCGCCCGCCGGGATGGTGGTGAACTCCAGGAGCCTGCTGGACCAGGCTCCTGCGGCGGGCGGGACCGACAGGGCCTGCTCGCGGGAGACGAGTTCCTGGGTGATCTTCTGCGGGGCGACGAACATGCCGCGCCCGTGTTCGCGTACGAGAAGACCCGCGGCGACCAGTTCGTCGACGGCGGCGCGCAGGGTGGGCCGGGACACGCCGAGGTCCGCGCAGAGGGCGCGCTCGGAGGGGATGGGGTCACCGGGCCGCTGCGACTCGATGAGTTCGAGGAGGTGGTCGCGCACCCGCTCCCGCTTGAGCACCGCTCCCGGTGCCTTCCTGCGCGTGTCGGCAGTCACCGAACGAACCCCCTTGCCCCGTACGACCAGTTGCCTGACCAGTTGACCACAAGGGTGCGGAGATCGACAACCGACCGACAACTCACCAGCATTTACCGGGGGGTTGACGCTTGGATTGGTCCATGCCACCTTTCTCCATCACCAGAGGTCACCTGACCAGTTCGGAACTGGTCAGGTCCGATGCCCAGAGGTGACCCGTGAAGCTCCGCTTGCTCGCCGGCCTGTCCGCGTTCGTCGCGGCCGCCGGTCTCAGTGCCTGCAGTTCGTCCGGATCCGGCGACGGGGTCTCCGGTGACGGCGGGCGGACCGCCCTCGACGTGTGGCTGATGCGCGACAGCGTCTCGGCCGCCTTCCAGAAGGAGTTCGAGAAAGGTTTCGAGGCCGCGCATCCCGACATCGACGTACGGGTGCAGATCCAGGAGTGGGACGGCATCGGCGAGAAGGTCACCGCCGCGCTCGCCAGTAACGACGCGCCCGACGTCATCGAGACCGGGAACACGCAGGTCGCCCAGCTCGCCCAGAGCGGCGGCCTGCTCGATCTGAGCGACAAGGTCGACGACCTCGGCGGCAAGCACTGGCTGAAGGGCCTCGCCGAACCGGGCGCGTACGAGGGCAAGCAGTACGGCATCCCTTTCTACGCGGCGAACCGCGTCGTCGTCTACCGCACCGACCTGTTCGAGAAGGCGGGCATCGACGCCGACGCGATCAAGACCCGCGACCAGTGGATCGCCGCCACCAGGAAGCTCGACAAGGACGGCCGGCAGGGCATCTATCTCCCCGGCCAGAACTGGTACACCCTCTCGGGCTTCATCTGGGACGAGGGCGGCGACCTCGCCACCGAGTCCGACGGGACCTGGCGAGGTGCCCTCGACACCCCCGAGGCGCTGCGCGGCATGGCCTTCTACAAGAAGCTCCAGGCGCTCGGCAAGGGCCCCAAGGACTCCGACGAGGCGCAGCCGCCCCAGGCCGAGGTGATGGCCAAGGGGGAGGTGGCCCAGATCATCAACACGCCCGGTGGCGCCAACGTCGTCGCGCAGAACAACCCGGAGCTGAAGGGCAAGTTGGGGTTCTTCCCGATCCCGGGGAAGACGGCCGACAAGCCGGGCGCGGTGTTCACCGGCGGCTCCGACCTGGTGATCCCCGCCGTCGCCGGACACCACGACGCCGCGTACGCCTTCGTCAAGGCGCTCACGGGCGACGTCTGGCAGAAGAAGCTCGCCGTCGCCATGAGCTACGTGCCCAACAGGACGACCCTCGCCGGTGCCGTCGCAGAGGACCCCGGCGCCTCGGCGATGGCGGTGGGCGCGGCCGTCGGCCATGCCACGCCGAACACGCCGGGCTGGGCGGCCGTCGAGGCCAAGAACCCCGTGAAGGACTACATGACGGCCGTCCTGACCGGCGGAGATCCCGCGCGGGAGGCCGAGAAGGCGTCCGACGCGATCACCGCGGCGATGAAGTAGGGAGCGGGTGTCGTGTCGGTCGTCCGCGAACGGACCGAGCCCCGTCGCCTCACCCGGCCGCCCCGGCGCCCGGCGCGTCCCCCGCGTCGCGGGACGACGTCCGGCGTCTGGCCGTACCTCCTGGTGGCGCCCGCCGTCCTCGGCATGCTGTATCTGCTGCTCTATCCGCTGGGGCGCGCCGTCCTCATCTCGTTCCAGGACTTCGGACTGCGCGAACTGATCCTGGGTGACGCGCGGTTCACCGGCTTCGACAACTACACGACGCTGCTCTCCGACCCCCGTTTCTGGACGGTGGTGCGCCGTACGTTCGCCTTCAGCGCGGTCTGTGTCGTCTCGATCATGGTTCTTTCGACGCTGGTGGCGCTCATGGTGGAGCGGCTCGGCAGGTTCTGGCGGGCCGCGGTGCTCAGCGCGCTCGTGCTCGCCTGGGCGATGCCGGTCGTGGCGGCGACGACGGTGTTCCAGTGGCTGTTCCACTCGGAGTTCGGGATCGTCAACCATGCGCTGACCGGCCTGGGGTTCACGTCGTTCGAGGGGTATCCGTGGCTGGCGCATGGCCCGGCGGCCTTCACGATCCTGGTGCTGCTCGTGGTGTGGCAGTCGGTGCCGTTCGCCGCGATCACGCTGTACTCGGCGCTCACCACCGTGCCGGCCGAGCTGTGCGAGGCCGCGCGCATCGACGGGGCTTCGGGGGCGCGCGTCTTCCGTTCGGTGACGCTGCCCATCGTCCGCCCGATCTTCATGCTGGTCCTGTCACTCGAGGTGATCTGGACATTCAAGGCGTTCGTGCAGATCTGGGTGATGACGCGTGGCGGTCCCGGGGACGCGACGACGATCCTGCCGGTGTACGCGGTGCAGACGGCCCTGTCCGGCCAGCACTACGACCTGGGTTCGGCGGCCTCGATGGTGACCGTGCTGCTGATGTCGGGCGTCCTCGTCCTCTACTTCCGGCAGATGTTCCGACAGGAGGCCGAGCTGTGACCACCTCGCGCACACTGCGCCGTCTGCCCCTGCACCTCGGCGCGGCGTTCACGGTGCTCGTGTGCCTCTTCCCGGTGTACTGGATGGTCACCACGTCGTTCAAACCGTCCCGTGACATCCAGTCCGACGACCCGCAACTCCTGCCGCGCAGCTGGACGTTGGGCCACTTCCGGCGGGCGATCGAGGCGGACGGCTTTGGTCTGTTCTGGCGCAACAGCGTGCTCGTCACGCTCGGCGCGGTGCTCCTCGCCCTGGTCGTGGCGCTGGGCGCGTCGTTCGCGGTGGCCCGGATGCGGTGGCGGGGGCGGCGGCAGTTCATGCTGATGGTGTTCATCGCGCAGATGGCGCCGTGGGAGTCGCTGATCATTCCCGTGTACATCATCGCGCGGGACACCGACATGCTGGACCGGCTGCCGACGCTGACCCTCGTCTACTTCATGATGACGCTGCCGTTCACCGTCGTCGTCCTGCGCGGCTTCATCGCGACGATCCCGCCCGAGCTGGAGGAGTCGGCACAGGTCGACGGGTGTACGCGGCTCGGGGCGTTCCGGCACGTGGCGTTCCCGCTGCTCGCGCCAGGACTGATGGCGACCTCGCTGTTCGGCTACATCACGGCGTGGAACGAGTTCGCGTACGCCAACTTCCTGATCATCAAGCAGCAGGACCACCGGACGCTGCCGGTGTGGCTCTCCTCGTTCCAGAACACGTTCGGCACCGACTGGGGCGCCACGACGGCCGCCTCCACGCTGTTCGCGCTGCCCGCGCTCGCCGTTTTCCTGCTGCTGCAACGGCAGGTGACGTCGGGGTTCGCGGCCGGTGCCGTGAAGGGCTGAATCCGCCCGCAGTCCAGGACCGACCCGTCCGCCTCTGGAGGCCCCGCCGTGCCCGCACCCCGCCCCTCCCTCGTCCCCCTGCCCACCCAACTCTCCTGGCGTCCCGGCCACTTCACCCTGGGCGGCCACACCGCCGTACGCGTCTCCCCGGGCGCGGAACCCGCGGCCGCGCTGCTTCGCACCCTGCTCGCCCCTGCGACCGGGCTACGGTTGCCGGCCTCACCCGACGGGCCGCTCGTCCTCGCGCTCGACCCGCAGCTGCGCGGCCTGGGCGAGGAGGGGTACGGCCTCACCGTCGGACCGGACGCACTGCTCCTGCGCGCCGCCCACCTCACCGGACTGCTCCGGGGCGTCCAGACCCTCCGACAGCTCCTGCCGCCCGAGGCCCTCGCGGGACGGCCCCGGCTCGGCACGCCGTGGCAGCTGCCCTGCGTGGAGATCACCGACGTCCCGTCCCACGCCTGGCGCGGCTTCATGCTGGACGTCGCACGCCACTTCCAGCCGGCCGCGCAGCTGCGCAGATACGTCGACCTGCTCGCCCTGCACAAGCTCAACGTCCTGCATCTGCACCTCACCGACGACCAGGGGTGGCGGATGCCCGTCGCCGCGTACCCCCGGCTCACCGAAGTGGGCGGCCGCCGCACGCAGTCGATGGTGGGACCGGACGGCAGCACGGTCCACGACGGCGTCCCCCACCAAGGCGCGTACACCCGGGCCGAGTTGACGGGCCTCGTCTCGTACGCCGCCGCGCGGGGCGTGACCGTCGTCCCGGAGGTGGAGATGCCGGGCCACACCCGGGCCGCCCTCGCCGCCCACCCGGAACTCGGCAACAACCCCACCCGGCAGCTGGACGTGTGGACCGACTGGGGCGTCTGCGACACCGTCCTCGCCGTCGACGAGCCGGTGCTCGACTTCTGCCGCGCCGTCCTCGACGAGGTCCTGGAAGTCTTCCCCTCTGCGCACATCCACATCGGGGGCGACGAGTGCCCCACCACGGAGTGGGCGGCGAGCCCGGCGGCGCGCGCCCGGGCCGCCGCCGAGGGCCTGCCGGACACCGCCGCGCTGCGGGGCTGGTTCCTCGGCCGCGTCGGGGCGCACCTCGTCGAACGCGGGCGCGTCCCGACCGCGTGGGCGGAGAACGGTGAAGGGCTGCCGCCGGAGTTCACCGTCATGACGTGGCGCGACCCCGAGCACACCCGTCTCGCCCTGAAGCGGGGCCACCGGGTCATCAGCTGCCACCACCGGGCCGCCTACCTCGACTACGCCCAGTCGGCCGACCCCGCCGAGCCGCAGGCGCAGCCGGGGCCCGTGGTCGACCTGCGGGCGGTGCACGACCACGAGCCGCCGGACGACACGGCGACAGCCGGTGAACTCCTCGGCATCCAGGCACAGTTGTGGACCGAGTTCGCGCCCACCGCGGACCACGTCGACCGGCTCGCCTTCCCCCGCCTCTGCGCACTCGCCGACCGCGCCTGGCACGGCGCCGCACCCTGGCCCGGCGTGCACGTCCGGCTGCGCGAGCACACCGCCCGGCTCACCGCGCTGGGCGTGCGGCACGGCCCACTCGATCCATGCGTCCCCCACCCCGACCGTCCCTGACACGTCCCCCTCCCCACCGTCCCGAAGAGGGACGGGCATGAGAAAGGAACAGGCATGAGAAGGAAGACGCTCACCCGTTCGGCGAAGCGGTCCCTCACCTGTGCCGTCGCGGCCGCGGCCGGCTGCGCGGGACTGCTCGCGCTCCCGTCGCCCGCCGTCGCGGCCGTCGGCGACCTGACCGTGCAGTACCACACGGGCGCCACCGGAAGCGATCAGGCCGAACCGTGGCTGAAGGTGAAGAACACCGGCGGTTCCAGCGTGGCGCTGAGCGGCGTGAAGATCCGCTACTACTTCAAGTCGGACGCGGGCAACCCGAGTTACCGCTTCGCCTGCTCGTGGGCGGTGAAGGGGTGCGGCAACGTCACCGGCACGTTCGGGACGCTCGCCAAGCCGACCGCCACCGCCGACCGCTACCTGGAGATCGGGTTCACGCCGGGCGCCGGATCGCTGGCGGCGGGCGCGGACACCGGCGACCTCCAACTGCGCTTCCACCGCGCCGACTGGCAGCCGCTGAACCAGTCCGACGACTACTCCTTCGGCGCTGCGCAGTCCACGTACGCGAACTGGTCGAAGGTCACCGCGCAGCTCGACGGCGCGACGGTCTGGGGCACGGCACCCGAGGGCAACGATCCCACCGACCCCACGGACCCGACCGACCCGCCCGGCGACGGGGCCACGCTGTTCGACGACTTCACGTACAGCGCGTACGACGACCCGAAGATCTCGGCACACGGCTGGAACGTGCGCTCCAACTCGGGCGGCCCCGGCGTGCCCGGCGCGACCTGGGACCCGCGCAACGTGACGTTCGCGTCGTCGGGCGGCAACACGGTGATGAACCTGGAGACGTCGACCGCGGGCACCGGCGCGAGCACCGAACAGACCGAAGTGCTCACCAAGGCGATGAAGTTCAGGAACGGGACGTACGCCGCGCGCGTGAAGTTCAGTGACGCCCCGCGCAGCGGCCCCGACGGCGACCACCTGGTGCAGACGTTCTTCACCATCAACGACCTCAAGGCGCCGATGGCCGACGACTACGCCGAGTACGACTTCGAGTACCTGCCCAACGGCGGCTGGGGCGAGCCGTCGAACATCCTGTACACGACGTCGTGGGAGACCTACAACCCCGACCCGTGGCAGGCAGTCAACCAGCACACCGAGAGCCGGCAGAGCTACGCGGGCTGGCACGACCTGGTGGTCACGATCGACAACAGCTCCATCCGCTACTACGTCGACGGGCAGCCGTTCGGCACGCACGACGCCGCGTACCTGCCGGAGCGGCCGATGTCGATCAACTTCAACCAGTGGCTGATCGACCTGGCGGGACAGTCCGCCACCACGCCGCGCTCCTACGACCAGCAGGTGGACTACGTCCTGCACGTCAAGGACCAGGTGCTGACGCCGGCGCAGGTCTCGGCGAAGGTGGCCGGCTACCGGGCGGCGGGCACGGCCTTCGAGGACACGGTGCCCTCGCCCTGACGGGGGCGGGACGCGCGCGGCCCCGAGGGGACACCGCGGCGGCGGACACCACGAAGTTTGCGTCGTCTTCGCGGACGGTACTCCCGTGGGGTGCCGCGCGCCGCGGGTCCTCAAGGACACGTGGGCGGCTCAAGGCGACGCAGGCGGGGGCGCAGACCGGGGCATAGTACTCCGCCCGCCGGTGGCCGAAGATGCCCCCTGCCCGGACATCGATTCCGATCGGCATGTTTGCATGTGTTCATGATCATTAACACACAGGACACGCCGGCACCCCGGACGTACGTGGACCTCGTTCTGGAGCACTGGCACAAGGACGAGGAGACCGAGGCGCTCGTCCAGGGCACGCAGCGGCTGACCCGGGGAGAGGCCCGGCGACGGCTGTTCGCGCTGGGGCACGCGCTACGCCGGCAGGGGCTCGAGCCAGGCGACGGCGTGGGGTTGTTCCTGGCCAACCGCGTGGACTCCGTCCTGGTGCAGCTCGCGGTCCATCTCATCGGCTGCCGCGTCGTGTTCCTGCCCCCCGAACCCGGGCCCGGTGAACTCGCCGCACTGGTCGAGCAGTCCAAGGCGCGGGCCGTGGTCACCGACCCGCTCTTCGCCGCGCGGGCCGCCGACGCGGCGGGCCGCAGCGTCCACGCGCCCGTGCTGCTCGGCCTCGGACCGTGCGAGCCGCACTGCACCGACCTGCTGGCCGTCGCCGCCGAGTGCCCCACGGAGCGCCCCGAGGGTGTGCCCGCGCCCGGCGCGGACGAGGCCGTCACCGTCCTGTACACCGGCGGCACGCTCGGCCGGCCCAAGCTCGCCGCGCACAGCCACCGGCTCTACAACGTCCTCATCGACTCCGTGGAGGAGGCCCCGCAGGACACTTCACAAGACGGCTCCCAGGGCGCCTCGCGGGAGACCCCGCGGGCCTCCTCCGCCACGAGCTTCTTCCCCGCCATGACCCCGGGCACGGACCGGGTGCTCGCCGCCACGCTCCTCACCCACGGCAGCGGCCACCTCACCTCCTTGCAAGCGCTGGTGACGGGCTCCGTCCTCGTCGTGCTGCCCGAGTTCGAGGCGGGCGCGGCACTTGAGGTGCTGCGGGAGGAGCGGATCACCGCCACCATGTTCGTACCGCCCATGCTGTACGCGCTCCTCGACCACCCCGAGTGTCGGCCGGGCACCTTCCCCGCGCTGCGGCGGATCGTCGTCGGCGGCGCGGCCTCCTCGCCCAGCCGGCTCCAGCAGGCGGTCGAGGTCTTCGGGCCCGTCCTCGGCCAGGGGTACGGGCAGTCCGAGGCGCTCGGCATCGCCGCGTTCGGCGCGGACGACCTCGCCACGGAAGGGGCCCGGCGGCCCGAGCTCTGGCGCAGCTGCGGCCGGGCGATCGCCGACACCGAGATCGAGATCCGCGGTGAGGACAGCACGGCCGCGCTGCCGGTCCGGCAGGTCGGCGAGGTGTGCGTCCGCGGCGAGTCGGTGATGCTCGGCTACTACGAGGACCCGGAGCGCACCGCGGAGGCGCTCCAGGGCGGCTGGCTGCGCACCGGCGACATGGGCTACCTGGACGCCGAGGGCTACCTCTACCTCGTCGACCGGGCCAAGGACATCATCGTCACCGGCAGCACCAGCGACAACGTCTACTCCCGGGTCCTGGAGGACTTCCTGCTCACGCTGCCCGGTGTGCGCAACGCGGCGGCGCTGGGCGTGCCGGACGAGGAGTACGGGGAGGCCGTGCAGATCTTCCTGGCCACGGCCGAGGGCGCGGACGTCGACCCGGACGAGGTCCGCTCGGCGGTCACCGCCGAGCTGGGGGAGCTGTACACGCCCCGGAAGACGGTCCTGCTGGACGAGCTGCCCACGACCAAGGTCGGCAAGGTCGACAAGAAGGCGCTGCGCGCGGCGTGGACGACGGACGCGGCTCAGGGGGCTTCGTAGGGGACGCCCCCACCCCCGTGGATCGTGCGGGCCCGCCGCCCCCGCCGCGGGCGGCGGCGGACCCGGCACCCGCCTCACGGCAACCCCCGGACAATTGCGGGAAGGTCCCCCGGAGTTCCTCGTGAGGTCCCAGCCGACGGGGCCCGGCCCGTCTCCCGGCAGGCTCTTCGGCGTGTGGCTTGTTCGTGGTGTGTTCTCGTGCGTCGCGAGGTGCGGGTCCGCGGGCCGGGCTACGATCACGAACGTGATGACGGCCTGGTCCCCTCCCGGTGCACGGCGGAGCCGCTCCACAGCGGCGCTGTGGCGGGCGGCGGGGCTGGGTCTCTTCCTCTTCGGTCTCATCCTGGCGCACCTGGCGGGTTCGGACGTCACGAGCCGTCACCTCATCGCCGACAGCGCCATCACCCTGCCGGCGGAGAGGGCGGCCGACGGGTTCACGGAGAGCGGGACGGCCGGGTCGGCGGAGCGGGCCGGGGCCGGTGCGGCCTCGTACGGGGAGCCTCGCCACGACCACCAGCAGCTGCACGCCGTAGAAGAGTGCGCGCTGACCCAGCCCCCGCAGGGCCCGGACGTGGACACGCCCTGCCTCTCGCCACTCGACGCCCGCGGTGCGGGCGCCGTGCCCCCGGTGCCCCGCGCCCACCGGATCGCCGGACGGGACTTCGTGCTCCCGATAGCGCACGCGGCGGATTCCACGATTCTGCGCATCTAGACCGACGCCGTCGCCGAACTGTTCTTTTCCCGCGGGAAGTTCAGGTGCGCGGCGAGTCGGCTTCCCGGGCCCTCCTGCCCGGCGCCCACCGCTCGCGGCCCCTGACGTCACCCCGACGGGAGCACCTCCTGAGCGATAGCGAGAAGCGAAGAGATGCACTCTCCGACCGCACACGACTCCACCGCCCCCTCCGGCTCCACCCTCCCCGGCCTCGTCGGAAACACCCCCCTCCTCTACGTGTCCCGGCCCCTCACCCCGCCCGACCGCGGCTTCTGGGCCAAGCTGGAAGGGTTCAACCCCGGCGGGATCAAGGACCGGGCCGGCCTGCACATGGTCGAACAGGCGCGCAGCCGGGGCGAGTTGCGGCCCGGCGCCCGTATCGTCGAGTCGACCAGCGGCACACTCGGCCTCGGCCTCGCGCTGGCCGGCACCGTCCACGGCCATCCGGTCACCCTGGTCACGGACCCCGGCCTCGAACCGTCGATGGCCCGGCTGCTCGCCGCCTACGGCGCCACCGTCGACACCGTCCCCGAACCGCACCCCACCGGCGGCTGGCAGCAGGCCCGCCGAGACCGCGTCGCCGAACTCCTCGCCGACCACCCCGGCTCGTGGTGCCCCGACCAGTACGGCAACCCCGACAACGTCAGCGCCTACACCCCGCTCGCCCGCGAACTCGCCGCGCAACTCGGCCACATCGACGTGCTGGTGTGCAGCGTCGGCACCGGCGGGCACTCCGCGGGCATCTCGCGCGTCCTGCGCCGGCTCTGCCCCGGACTGCGCCTGGTCGGCGTGGACGCCGTCGGCTCGACCATCTTCGGCCAGCCCGCCAGGCCCCGGCTCATGCGCGGCCTGGGATCGAGCATCCACCCGCGCAACGTCGCCTACGAGAGCTTCGGCGAGGTGCACTGGGTGGCACCCGCCGAATCCGTCTGGGCGTGCAGGAAGTTGGCCGCCTCGCACTACGCGACCGGCGGCTGGAGCGTCGGCGCGGTCGCGCTGGTGGCCGGCTGGCTGTCCCGCACGCTCGCGCGCGACACCCGCATCGTCGCCGTCTTCCCGGACGGGCCGCAGCGCTACCTGGAGACGGTCTACGACGACGCGTACTGCGCCGAACACGGCCTCCTGGGCCACACTCCGGCGCCCGAACCCGACGTACTCGACCACCCCGGCGACAAGGAGGTCACGCGCTGGACGCGCTGCACCACCGTACAAGACCCGCTCCTTCCGGCGCGGGAGCCGGGGGCGGCCGTCGTTTCCACGGAAGGAGGTGAGGTCAGGTGAGGACGACCCTCACGCAGTTCCGCTCCTACGACCGGAGCGTCCAGCTGCTGCTGGCCAACCAGTTCACCATCAACCTCGGCTTCTACATGCTGATGCCGTATCTCGCCCAGCACCTCTCCGGGACGCTCGGTCTCGCCGGGTGGCTCGTCGGCCTCGTCCTCGGCGTGCGCAACTTCAGCCAGCAGGGCATGTTCCTCGTCGGCGGCACCCTCGCCGACCGGTTCGGCTACAAGCCGCTGATCGTCGCCGGCTGCGTGCTGCGCACCGCCGGCTTCGCCACGCTCGGCCTCGTCGACTCGGTCGCCGCGCTCATCGTCGCCTCGGCGGCCACCGGTTTCGCCGGGGCGCTGTTCAACCCGGCCGTGCGGGCCTATCTCGCCGCCGACGCGGGCGAGCGCCGCGTCGAGGCCTTCGCGCTGTTCAACGTCTTCTACCAGGCGGGCATCCTGCTCGGCCCGCTGGTGGGGATGGTGCTCACCGGCGTCGACTTCCGGATCACCTGCCTCGTCTCGGCGGCGATCTTCGCGCTGCTGAGCGTCGTACAGGTGCGGGCGCTCCCCGCCCGACGGGGCAACGACGCGACGGACCGCGGACCGGGCAGGGCCGTCGGTGCGGGGAACCAGGTCCTTGCGCAGTGGCGGAGCATCGTGGCCAACCGGGCGTTCCTGCTCTTCTCGGCCGCGATGATCGGGTCGTACGTCCTGACCTTCCAGGTGTATCTGGCGCTGCCCCTCGAAGTGCGGCGGCTCGGCGGCGACGGCCCGTTCGGCACCGTCACCGTGGCACTGCTCTTCGCGGTGTCCGGCTTGACGACCATCCTCGGCCAGACCCGCGTGACGGCCTGGTGCAAGGAGCGGATGGCGCCCGGACGCGCTCTGGCCTGGGGGCTGTTGAGCATGGGCCTCGCCTTCCTGCCGCTCCTCGCGGCCACGGCACTGCCCGCGCCCGGCGGGGAAGCGGGACGCCGGCTGCTCGCCGCGGTCCCGCCGCTCCTTGCCGCGCTGCTCCTCGCGCTGGGAACGATGATCGCGTATCCCTTCGAGATGGACACCATCGTCCGGCTCTCCGGGGACCGGCTGGTCGCCACCCACTACGGGCTCTACAACACCATCTGCGGTGTCGGCATCACCCTCGGCAACCTGCTGACGGGAGCGGCGCTCGACGCCGCCAGGGGGGCGGGCGTGCCGGCGCTGCCCTGGCTCGCGCTGCTCCTTCTCGGCCTGGGCTGTTCGGGTGCGCTCCTCGGCCTGCACCGGGCGGGACGGCTGACCCGTCCGCCCTCCGAGGCGCGGCCCGTCACGGCCTGACAGAGGCCGTTCCGGCCGGCGCGCGGTGGACCGCCCGCGCGCCGGCCGGAACGGCGGTCACGCGGAGTCGACCCCGCCCGTGCACGCGGCACCCGGCTCGGGGGTCTGCGCGCCCTGCACGTACTTCGCGAAGAACTCGGCGACCCGCGGATCCGCGGCGCCGTCGACGGTGAGCTGGTGGCCCCAGGCCGACAGCATGATCGGGCCGCGCTGGCCGGCGACCGGACTCATCAGGCTGTAGGGGGTTTTGGAGACCTTCCGGCCCAGCTTCTCGACGTCGGCGTCCGGTGCCTTGTCGTTGTACGTGACCCAGACCGCGCCGTGTTCGAGGGAGTGCACCGCGTTCTCCTCCGGTATCTCCTTCGTGTAGACGCTGGCGTCGCAGGTCATCCACGCCTGGTGGTGGTCGCCCCCGACGGGCGGTGTCATCGGGTAGTCGACGCTCTTGCTCACGTGGTCGCGGCCCAGCTTCTCCGCGTCCCACGTTCTCTCGCCCCGTACTGGCTTCTTGGCGGCGGCGGTGTTCCGCTGCTCCTTGTCGTCGGCGCGGTCCAGGGCGTACGCGCCGAAGCCGATGAGCGCGGCCACGATCACCATGCTCACGCCGACGGTGATGATGCGGGTCCGCCGCTCGCGGGCCTGTTCCGCGCGGCGCATCGCCTCGACGCGGGCCTGGCGTGCGGCGGCGGCCGCCTTCTTGGACGGCTTGCCGCCCGGCCTGTCGGCTGCTCTGTCGCCCGCTCTGCTGCCGGGATTGGTGTGCGGCTTGCGGGACTTGGCCTTGGCCATGGGGTGCTCCTTGTCACCCGCCGCGCGAGGGCGCGGCGGCGTGGCGGTGTAGCGGTGTGGTGGATGCCGGTGCAGGGGCAGGCCGTTGGGACGGGCCGCCCCTGCCGGGGTCCGCCTAGATCCGCTGTACCTGGAGCATGTGGAGATCGGGGGAGCCGCGGTTCGAGGGGTGTTCCGTCGCGTGTACGGGCGCCGACGGCGCACGCGGGAGCGGCACATGGCCCGGGACCGCCGACGGCGACGGCCCCGCGGGGTTGAGCACGGCGCGTGAACCGTGCGCGGCCGCCGCGCAATGCCGGTCGTCGGCCGGGCAGTCGGGCTCCGGCGACGCGGCCACGCGTGCCGCCATGCGGTCACCGGAGGAGAGGGCCTCCGCCACAGTCACGGCGGATACACCGTCCCGGGGCCCGGCGCCCCGGTGGCCGTCGGCCGCCGCGAGGGCGCCGAGGCACAGGAACAACGCGAGGGCCAGCGAGGCGAGCGCAGCGGCCGCCGCGGCACGGCACCATGCGTGCCCCGCCGCCTCGGCCCACCGCGTCTGTCTCATCGCAGCGCATCGTAGCGATCGTCACTCCGGGGGCCGACGGGCACCCCGGGCGGCCTCGCGCGCCGCGCGTTCCACCCGGTCCCGGTGCGCCTTCTGCCAGCCCGGCTCCTGCGGCAGGTTGTCGGCGTCCTCCCGCAGCCCGGCGGCGCCGTCGACCAACTCCCGTACGACGTCCGCGTGTCCGGCATGCCGGTGGGTCTCGGCGATCAGGTGGACGAGGATGCGGTGGAGCGTGAACGTCTGCCCTTCGCCGCCCGGCAGGCGGCCGACGGCATCGAGGTCCAGCGACTCGATCGTGGCGTCCGAGTGCGCCCACACCTTCCGGTAGAGGCCGACGATCTGCTCCCGCGTCTCGTCCGCGGTCGCCCACAGGTCCGCGTTGGTCTCGGCATCGCCCGTGATCCAGAGCCCCGGTGCGGCGAAGGGGCGGCCGAACGTGGCGCCCAGATAGAGGACTTCGGCGCTCGTCACGTGTTTGACCAGGCCCAACAGGTTGGTGCCGGTCGGGGTGAGGGGCCGGCGCACGTCGTACTCCGAAAGCCCGTCGAGCTTCCAGAGGAGGACGTCGCGGGCGTCCTTCAAGTAGACGTGCAGGTCGGTCTTGAAGTCAGAGGCGGTCATGGGCGGCAGTCTGCCCCGCGCGTGATCATGGGGCGACGCCATTTCGAGGGGTGGTCGGGGGTGGTCGTGGGGAGGGAGAGACCTGCGTGCGGGGCGGCGTCGCGCGTGACGGATCATGGTGGGGTGACGACGGAACACGGCGGGAAGCCGACGGCCGAAGAGAGCGGGAAGCCGACAGGCGGGGCGGTGGTCGGGGCGGCGGTCGGCGGGCTCACCCCCTACCAGACCGCCTTGCGGGACCGGCTCCTCGCCGCGCCCGTGGTGGCGGCGCCGGAGCCCTGGCGCCCGGTCTTCGACCCCTACGTCGCCGTCGGCGGACTGGTGGGCATCGGCTTCGCCGTCCACCCCGACACCGGCCACGACCTGGTGATGGTCGTGTCGAGCGCAGGCCACGGACTCTTCGACGCCGTCACCGGCGAGAGGCTCGCCCGGGACCGGGATCCCGCCTTCGACGACAACACCCCGGACGAGGCCCGCGACCTCGCGTGCCCGGGACTCGGGCCGGTCGCGGGGCGGACCATCCCCATCGCGGGGCTGTACGGCGGGGGGCTGCACCGGACCACCGGCGACGGCTGGACGCTCGAAGTCGTCGCCCCCGACTGGCCCCACCACCGGGTCCTGCTCTCCGCCGGCGGCGGCCTGCCCTTCCGCGCGCCCCACGGCGAAGGATGGTGGCACGTCCTCCACTCCACGTACTCGGAACTGCGTGCCGTCGGCTTCTCCCCGTCAGGCCAGACGCTCGCCGTCGCCACCAGCAGCGACCTCACACTGTGGACCAGGCGGCCACTTGGTCCGGGCGTGAGCTGAACAGGCCTGCCGGGCAGGGCAGTTCCGGGCGCCGCCGGTGGGCCCGTACGCGCGGCACGTCGTCAGGGCCGCCCCTCCTCAGCGCCGGACGCCCGTCACCAGGAGCGCCGTGCTGCGCAGCCGCAGCGCGCCCGCCTCCTCGTGGGGGCGCAGTGCCTCGGTCAGCCGCCGGTGGGCCTCCTCCCGTACGTCGGGGGCGACTTGGCCGGTCAGATGACGGCCGGGGCCGGAGCCGAGCAGGAAGGCGGCGGCGTCGGCGGCGTCCCGGCCCCACGTCCCGTACGCCTCCACGCGTGCCGCCTCGACGCGCTCGAACCCGGCTGCGGCCAGTACGTCGCGGGTCCTGTCGGCGTCCGCGAGGGAGAACATGCCGGGTGCGCCGGGCTCGCCGAAACCGCCGATCGGGAGCAAGTCGCCCAGTGTGGTGAGGTAATGGAGCCACTCGTTGTCCGCGGGGTACGCGCCGCAGACGAACGCGGCGCGCCCACCGGGGCGCAGCGCCCGGCCGATGTTGCCGAAACCGGCCACCGGATCCGCGAAGAACATCACGCCGTAGCGGCTGATCGCCACGTCGTACGCGGCCGGCGGCAGGGGATGGACCTGGGCGTCGCCCTGCTCGAACGAGACGTTGCCGACGCCTTCCGCGCGTGCGGCGCGCTCCGCCCGCGCCAGCATCGGGGCCGACAGGTCCAGGCCCAGCGCGTGACCGCCGCTCGCCCTGCGCGCGGCCAGCCGGGTCGTCTGTCCCGCACCGCAGCCGACGTCCAGGACGCGTTCGCCCGCGCCGATCGAAGCGCCGTCCAGGAGCGGGGAGTTGAAGCCGGCGTTCACCGCGTCCCAGCGGTCCTGATGGCGGGCCCAGTGGTCGCCCTCGTAGCCGTTCCATGCCCGTGCCTGTTCGGTGTTGGCGATGTGCTGCACTTCGTGCCCCCTGACGCATGGCGGATGGGACGCCCGGCAGAACTGGTTTGGGCGCTCGCCCAAACAGTATGGGCGAGCGCCCAAACTGGCAATGGCCCCATGGTCCAATGGGCCGAGGGTCCTTCCCGGGCCCAACGCCCTGTCTCGTACGAGGAGAGAGCCATGTCACCGCGTGGTGTCGCCATCCCCGACCTCCGTGAGCGGCTCTTCGGCGCCGCCGAGCGGATCGTCGCCCGCGACGGAGCGGCGGCCCTGACCAGCCGGGCCATCACCGGCGAGGCGGAGTGCGCCAAGGGGGTGCTGCACACGCACTTCGGCGGCGTGGACGAGTTCGTCGCCGAGCTCGTGCTCGACCGGCTCGCGCGGGCCGCGTCGGCCGCCGAGGGGCTCCCGGGGCGGGCGGGCGAGGACAGCGTGGCCGAGAACCTGGCCGAAGTGGCGGCCGGTCTCCTGGAGTCGCTCGACCCCGGTGTCGTGGGCCTGGCCATGAGCAGCCGCGCCACCGCCGGACGGATCCGCGAGGCGCTGGCCGACGGCGCGCCCGGCTTCGCCGCGATCCAGGACGCCCTCACCGCCTACCTGGACACCGAAGTGCGTCTCGGCCGCCTCGCGGACGGCACCGACACCGCGACGACCGCGCTCGCCCTGGTCGGCACCGTCCACCACCTCCTGATGACCGGAGGCTGGGCCGGCGCGCCCGACCCCCGTGAGCAGACCGGACGGCTGGTCGCCCTGCTCGTGCCGCGGTGAGCACGCGGCACCCCGCGCGCGCCGGACGGCACCCCGCGCGCGCCGGGCGGGGTCACTCGTCGCACCACGCGGCCACCGACCTCGTCAGCCGGGGGCCCGCGAACCGGGTGCCGCCGACGAGGCGCAGCGCCGGGCCGAAGGTCGCGGCGGCCGACGGCCCGGTGAAGTGCAGGCCCGGCACGCTGGATGAGAACCCCTTGTCCAGGACGGGGAATCCACCGAGCCGTACCAGGTCGGCGCGGATCTCGGGGGAGAGGAAGTCCAGCGCGTCGACGTGGACGCGGTAGCCGGTGGCGGCCAGCACGTGTTCGGACTCGACGGTGTGCGTACGCCCGTCGGGCGTCGTCGTCCGGAGAACGACGCCGCCGCCGCCGGCCTCCGCCGCCGTGATGTGCCGCTCCGCGAGGACGGGCACCCGGCCCTCGAACCGGTCCTTGAGCCACCACGCCCCGCGCGGCCGCGACGCCCGCTCGGCGAGCCGGAGCCGGGCGGGCGGGGGCAGCCTCCGGAACGCGGCGGGGTGACGCGTGAGGCCGTACAAGGACCACGACCGGCCCACCGGGGTCTCCGGCCGCCACCGCGGCCCGCCCGACGGGGGTGCGTCGAACCGTACGTGGGGGCCGCGCGCCAGCACCTGGACGTCGGCGCCCGCCTCATGGAGGAGGGCGGCGCTCTCCAGTGCGGACTGGCCGGCTCCGACGACGGTCACCCTGCGCCCGGCGAACTCTCTCGGATCGGTCTGCTGCGAGCTGTGGGAGATCAGGCCCAGCGCGGCGGGGCCGCCGGCGGCCGCCGCGGCGAGAGGCGCGGGCAGATGGGCGAAACCGGTGACGCCGGTGGCCACGACCACGGCGCCCGCGCGTACCACCTCGCCCGACGACAACTTGACGCGGAAGCCGTCCTCGCGCCGCTCGACCGCGGCGACCCGCTCGTCCTCGACGCGGGGCACCAGCCGCTCCCGGAACCATCTGCCGTACCTGATGAACAGCCCGGCCGGCACCTGGTCGTGGGCGCCGATCCGGCGCTCGCCGACGTCGCGGCAGTAGTCCTGGAGGGTGAAGCCCTCGCGCGGGGTGGCCAGTTCGGAGGCGGCGGGCGGCGTCCGCAGGAGCATCCCGGCCGGCATGCGCCGGGACCAGCTCGCGACGGGGGCGCCGAAGATCCGGACGGGCAGGCCGCGGGCGCGCAGATGGGCGGCGGCGGAGAGGCCGTACGGGCCCGCGCCGATGACGACGACGTTCTTGGACATGGCGGTTCCTCCTGGCGCGGCCTCGTGCGTCCTCGCGGGCACGGCTCGGGGCGCGCCGAATCAGCTGTGGAGCGTGCGGAATCGGGTGTGCCGGGGCCGCTGCCGTCGGGGTGGCCGGGCGCGGTTCGTGCGCCGAGGCCAGGTCAGACGGCGAGCGGCGGAGCGGCCGGCGGACCTCTCCGTACGACCGCGTCCGAGAGGAGGCGGGAGCGCGACGGTACGCGGGCCGGCCGCTCGGGAGACGGGAGCGGGGCCGGCCGCGGGAGCGTGAACGGACGTGGTGCGGGGGCCGGGGAGAGCGCGCGGGCCAGCGAGGCGCCCAGACGGCACAGCAGCCGCAGCAGTCGGGAAAGCCGGGACCACCGTGGCAGGCGCGGCAATTGGGGCAGGCGCGGTGAGGAGTCGTACGCCGGGCCGTCACCCCGCGAGCCCGTGACGGCGGGCCAGTCGCGTGCCGCCACCCGCCAGGCCCGGGCGAGCTTCGGCCTCCGTACGGAACGGGCCGGCAGGGCGGCGACCGTCGGTGGGGCGGCGACCCTCGCCGGGGCGGCGATCGGAGTCAGGGCGGCGCAGAACAACACCGCGGCCGCGACCGTCCGTACGTCCCAGGAAGGCGCCGACGCGAAGAGGTGGTCGTAGGCGGCGAGAGCGAGAAGGGTGCTTGCCATCAGGAGGACCGAGGCCCGTGCCACCGTCGCCCGCCGCGCGGCCGGCCTCGGGCGGACCCGCTCGCCCGGCCGCGCGGCGGTCTGGTGCCGGCCGCGCGGCCGGAAGCGTGGCGTCGGGCCCGAAGTCTCCATGACGCACCCATCATGGGGGCTCGCCTCACGGTCTGTCACCCCGGCGCGGGGCGTTACCGAGCCAACTGCTGCGCCACCGGCGGGAGTTGCCGACGAGATCCGGCTCACCTTCCGGCGCGCGGCCCTCCGGCACCCCCACTACCGCTCGAGCACCGCTTCCATGACCGCCTTCGCGATCGGCGCCCCGAGCCGGCCGCCCGCGATCTCGGAGCGCGAGATGTCCATGTCCTCGGGGTCGACCAGTACGGCGACCGCCACCGGCGAGGTGCCGTCCGACTCCTTGGCGTACGAGACGAACCAGGCGTACGGGCGCTCGTCGCGGACGTCGGCGCCGTGCTGCGCGGTGCCGGGCTTGCCGCCGACCGTTATGCCCTCCATGCGCACCTTGTCCGCCGTGCCGTCGGTCACCGTGTACTCCATCATGGACTGCACCTTCCGCGCGGTCTCCGGGGAGACGGCACGGTCCAGCATCTCGGGCTCCGTCTTCTCGATCAGCGTCAGGTCGGGGCCGCGCACCTCGTCGACCATGTAGGGCTTCATCACCTTGCCGTCGTTGGCGAGCCCCGCCACCGTCATCGCCATCTGCAGCGGGGTGCTGGTCACGCTGCCCTGGCCCATGCCGGTGAGCGCGGTCTGCGGCGCGTCCAGCCGCTTCGGGTAGACGCCGGCCGCCGACCGGACGGGCGTGAAGTGCTCCTTGTTGAAGCCGAACTTCTCCGCCGTCTCCCGCATCCGGTCCTTGCCGGTCCGCAGCGCGGCGTCCAGAAAGACGTTGTTGCACGACCACTGCATGGCGGTCCTCATGGAGACCTTGTCGCACTGCGCGTCCGGCACGACATTGCCGATCTCCGTGCTGCTCAGCGGCAGCCGGTACGGGGCCGGGGCGCCGGACGGCGCGTCGATGTCGGTCACGGTGCCGTGCTCCAGGGCGGCGGCCGCGGTGAGGATCTTGAAGGTGGAACCGGGCGGATACGTCTCGCGCGTCGCCCGGTTGCTCAACGGCTTGTTCTTTCGGCGGTCCAGCTCGTTGAACGCCTCCCCTTCCTTCCCGGAGATGCCGGCGAACACGGAGGGGTCGTACGAAGGCGTGCTCGCCATCGCTAGGACCCTGCCGGTGCGCGGATCGAGGGCGACGACCGCGCCCTTGGCGTCGAGGTCCGTGAGCCCTTTGTAGGCCGCCTTCTGCGCCTTCGGGTCGATGGTGGTGATGACGTCGCCGGGCCGCGGCTTCTTCCCGGTCAGCTCGTCCAGCGGCCCGGCGAGCAGCCGCCGGTCCTTGCCGCTGAGCACGTCGTTCTCGACGCCCTCCAGGAAGGTGGCGCCCTGCGCCTGGGAGAAGTAGCCGGTGATCGGCGCGTACATCGGTCCTTCGGTGAAGACGCGCTTGTACTTGAGGTCCGAACCCCGCGTCGCCACGGAGCCGGTGATCGGTTTCCCGCCGACGATGATGTCGCCGCGCGGAGAGCCGAACGTGTCGATCTGTACGCGCCGGTTGTGCGGGTGGTCGGCCAGGCTGTCGCCCCGTGCGAACTGCACCCAGGTGGCCCGCGCCAGCAGGGACAGCACAAGGACCCCACAGAAGACGGCTATGTGCCGCAATGTCCTGTTCATCGCCCGAGAACAGCAGGCCCCGGCCATTTATGTCCAAGATGGATATGGTGGATGTGGTCATTAATCTGGGATATCGTCGCTGCTCGTGGACCTGATACTGCACCTGCGCTGCTTCGTGGCTGTTGCAGAAGAGTCACACTTCGGCCGGGCCGCCGCCCGCCTCGGCACGGCCCAGCCACCCCTCTCCCAGCGCATCCAGCGCCTGGAGCGGGAACTGGGCGTCCGGCTCTTCGAGCGCAACAGCCGCCAGGTGACCATCACCAAGGGCGGCACGCTCCTCCTCGACGAGGCCCGCGAGCTGCTCGCCCGCGCCGAGGCGCTCATGGCCACGAGCCGCCGCATCCGGGACGGCGACGCCGGACTGCTGCGCGCCGCGCTGCCGCCCGACATCGCGGGCCACACGGTCGCCGCGACCCTCGCCGAGTTCCGGCGGCGGCACGCCGGCGTCGAACTGGAACTGCACGAGCTGTCCACCGCCGAACAGCTCGCCCGGTTCGCCTCGCACGACCTGGACGTCGGGCTGATCCACCACCCCTGTGACGTCTCCGGCCTCGGACTCGGCCCCGTCCTCCGCCGCGAACTCGGCGTACTGCTGCCGCGCGAGGCCCCCGCGGCGGCGCTCGACGAGGTCCCGCTCTCCGCCCTCACCGGCCACGACCTCATCCTCTTCCCTCGCGCCAACGCCCCGGCGCTCTATGACGACCTGCTGACCACCTGCGCCCGCAACGGCTACACTCCCGCCGCCATCCGTCACGGGCAGGGCCCCAGCTTCATCCGCGGCCTCATCAGCTCGGCCGGCTCCGTGGCGTTCCGTCCCCGCGACGCGGAGCCCGGACAGCCGGCCGACGACGACCCGGAGATCGTCTGGCGCCCCCTGGCCGGCGCGCCGCTGGCCCTGCGCCACTCGGTGGCCTGGCCGCAGGGCCGCAGCGACGCCGCCGTCACCGCCTTCGCCGAGGCCACCACGTACGCCCTGTGGAAAACTGCCGCGGTGACCACCGACCTGCCCTCGCGCCCGGTCCACCTGCGCCCGGCGGCGGAGTACTCCCTGTGACCGACACCCTCGGCCTCCTGCGCGGGGCCTTCACCGAAGCCGGCGTCACCGGCCGGCTGCACGCCGTCGACATCGACTCCGGGGCGGAGATCGACTTCGGCGCCGACCACCGCGTCGTCACCGCGAGCGTGCACAAGCTCTGTCTGCTCGTCGCGGTCCACCAGCGCGCCGCGGCCGGGCGGCTGGATCTCACCGAACAGGCCGAGTGCCCCGCGGACACCCGCACCCCGGGACCCACGGGCCTCGCCGCCATGCTCGACCCCGTCCGCATGTCCCTGCGCGACATCGCCTTCCTGATGATGGCCGTGAGCGACAACACCGCCGCCGACCTCCTCCTGGAACGCGTCGGCCTGGACGCCGTCAACGCCACCACGGCGCGGCTCGGCCTCGCCGCCACCCACGCGAGCCACACCTTCCGCGAGCTCCTCGCCACCGTCAAGGAGGACGCGGGCCCCGACGGCGCGCGGGCCCTGACCGATCCGCACGTCGTCGCACGGCTGCGCGCACTCGACCCCGCCCGCACCAACCGCAGCACCCCGCGCGACATGACCCGCCTGCTCGGCGCCGTCTGGCGCGACGAGGCCTGTCCCCCCGAACACGGCGCCGCCATCCGCCGCCTGCTCGGCCTGCAGGTCTGGCCGCACCGGATGGCGTCCGGCTTCCCCTTCGACGACGTCCACGTCGCCGGCAAGACCGGCAGCCTGCCCACCCTGCGCAACGAGGTCGGCGTCATCGAATACCCGGACGGCGGCCGGTACGCCGTCGCCGTCTTCACCCGCGCCGCGGCCACCGCCGCCACCCTCCCCGCCGCCGACGCCGTCATCGGCACCGCGGCCCGCATCGCCGTCGACGCGCTGCGGGCCAGGCCCGCACCGGCGGCCGGACGCGCCCGGACCGGCTGAGGCGGATCCCCGCCTGCCCCGTACGGGTCACCAGAACGAGCCCGGGACCGGCACCGCGGCCTTGAATGGACGGGTGACCGCGCCCCCCGACGACTGCCTCGCGCGCAACGAGTGGATCTGCGGCGAGTACCTGAGCAGCCGCCGCCAGATCCTGCTCGACGCCGTCGTGCAGCACCTGCAGCTGACGGGCCTCTCCGTGCTGATCGCGCTGGTCCTCGCGGTGCCGCTGGCCGTCGTCGCACGCCGCTGGGGGTGGGCCGCGGGCCCGGTCCTCGCGCTCACCACGATCCTGTACACCATCCCCTCGCTCGCGATGTTCTCGCTGCTGCTCCCGGTGTACGGGCTCTCCGCTTCCCTCGTCGTCGCGGGCCTCGTCCTGTACTCTCTCACCCTGCTCGTACGGAACATCCTGGCCGGCCTGCGCGCCGTACCCGAGGACACCCGGCAGGCCGCCCGCGGCATGGGCTACGGCCCGATCCGCCTCCTCCTCACCGTCGAACTGCCGCTCGCCCTGCCCGCCGCCATGGCGGGCCTGCGCATCGCCACGGTCTCCGCGGTCTCCCTCGTCACCATCGGCGCGATCGTCGGTTTCGGCGGACTCGGCAACCTCATCTACACGGGCATGAACACCTACTTCAAGGCACAGGTGCTCACCGCCTCGGTGCTGTGCGTCGTCATCGCCATCGCCGCCGACCTGCTGCTCCTCGGCGTGCAACGCGTCCTCACCCCCTGGGAAAGAGCGTCGAGAGCGGCGGGCCCATGAAGACACTCGGCGACGCGTGGGCGTGGCTCACCGACCCGGCGCACTGGGCCGGCGACGACGGCATCTGGCACCGGCTCACCCAGCACCTCGTCCTGACCGTCGTCTGCCTGCTGCTCAGCTGTCTCATCGCGCTGCCCGTCGCCCTCGTCCTCGGCCACCTCGGCAGGGGCGGCGCGCTCGCCGTGAACATCTCCAACATCGGACGCGCCGTGCCGACCTTCGCGGTCCTCGTCCTGCTGCTCCTCACCCCCCTCGGCAGCTGGGGCGAGGGCCCGACCGTCGTCGCGCTCGTGCTGTTCGCGGTGCCGCCGCTGCTCACCAACGCGTACGTCGGCATGCGCGGCGTCGACCGGAGCGTCGTCCAGGCGGCGCGTGGCATGGGGATGACCGGACGCCAGATGCTGTGGCGGGTCGAACTGCCGCTCGCGCTGCCGCTGGTGCTCAGCGGGGTCCGCATCGCCGCCGTACAGCTCGTCGCCACGGCCACCATCGCCGCACTCGCGGGCGGCGGCGGCCTCGGCCGGATCATCACGGCGGGCTTCAACCTGGCGAGCACCCCGCAGGTCGTGGCGGGCGCCGTCCTCGTCGCCGTGTTCGCGCTGCTCGTCGAGGGCGTCTTCGAGGCAGCCGAACGGCTCGGCCCCGGGTGGACGCGCGGGCGGGGGAGGGCCGGATGAGGCGGCGCGCCGGAGCGGCGGTGGCCGTCCTCCTCGCGCTCGCCACCGGCTGCGCGAGCGGGCCCTCGCTGGAGAACCAGGGCGAGGTCACGGCACCCCCGGGCGACAGCAGACACCTCGTCGTCGGCTCCGCGGGATTCACCGAGTCGGACCTCCTCGCGCAGATGTACGCGCTGCTCCTGAACAAGGCCGGCTACAGCACGAAGATCCTCTCCGTCGCCAACCGCGAGCTGTACGAACCCGCTTTGGAGTCCGGACAGATCGACGTGGTCCCCGAGTACGCGGCGACCTTCGCGGACTGGCTGAACGCCAAGAAGAACGGCGCCGACGCGCCGCCCGCGGGATCGCCCGACCTCGACGCGACGATGAAGGCCCTGCGCCGCCTCGCCGCGCCGCGCGGCCTCACCGTCCTCGACCCCGGCAAGGCCGTCGACCAGAACGCCTTCGCCGTCGCCGCCCCCTACGCGGGGCTGCACCGGCTCAAGACCCTGAGCGACCTCGGCAGGTCGGGCCTGAAGGTGCGGCTCGCCGCGGGCGACGAATGCGTGAAACGCCCCTACTGCGCGCCGGGCCTGAAGAAGGTGTACGGCATCGACATCACCGGCGTCGACCCCAAGGGCGTCGGCACGACCCAGGCCAAGAAGGCCGTGCAGGACGGGCAGGACCAGATGGTGCTGACCACGTCGACGGACGCCACCCTCGACGACTTCGGCCTGGTGCTCCTCAAGGACGACAAGCACCTGCAGAACGCCGACTACCTGGTGCCCGTCGTCAACCGCTCCCGCGCGGGCAGCAAGGGCGTCGCCGCCGCGCTCGGCCGCCTCAACCCCGTCCTGACGACGCAGGACCTGGCGTCCATGAACGAGCAGGTCGACAGCTGGCGCCGCCTGCCCCAGGACGTGGCCAGAACCTACCTGGAACGGAAGGGACTGCTGTAGCCGCGGCCCCGGGGACGGGAGCGTCTACGCGTCGGCGACCGAGTCGAACTCCACCTGGTCCCGCGCCACGCCCTGCGCGTCCGCGTCCACCGAGCGGCGCAGCGCCTCGTGCAGCTTGGCCGGGGTGAGGACACCGAGGAAGCGGGCACCGTCAAGGACGGCGACCCACCCCGCGTCGTGCTGCAGCATCACGCCGAAGGCCTGTTTGAGCGGGGCGCCGATCGGCACCCAGGACTTCATGCGGTGCGCCAGGTCACCGACGGTGCCGCCGGTGCCGGCGAGGGCGACCTCGTCGAGGCCCACCCAGCCGTGCAGATCACCGTCCGCGTCCAGGACGACCGCCCAGCGCGCCTCTTCCGCGCGCAGACGGGCCGCGGCCTGCGCGGCCGGCTCGTCGAGCCGGGCGATCGGCGGCTCCTCCAGGTCGTCGCCCTGGATCTCGGTGACGGAGAGCCGCTTCAGCCCGCGGTCGGCGCCCACGAACTCGGCGACGTACGGCGTCTCGGGCGCCCCGAGCACCGCGCCCGGCGTGTCGAACTGCTCGATGCGCCCCTGCCCGTACACCGCGATCCGGTCGCCGAGCCTGACCGCCTCCTCGATGTCGTGCGTCACCAGGAGCACCGTCTTGCGGACGGCCGCCTGCATCCGCAGGAACTCGTCCTGCAACTGCTCGCGCACCACCGGGTCGACGGCGCCGAACGGCTCGTCCATCAGGAGCACCGGCGGGTCGGCGGCGAGCGCCCTGGCCACGCCGACGCGCTGGCGCTGCCCGCCCGAAAGCTGCTCCGGATAGCGGGAGCCGAACGTCTTGGGGTCCAGGCCCACCAGGTCCAGCAGCTCCGCCGCGCGCGCCCTGGCCTTCGCCTTCTTCCAGCCGATGAGGGCGGGCACGGTCGCCGTGTTGTCGAGGATCGTGCGGTGCGGGAAGAGGCCGACCTGCTGGATGACGTAGCCGATGCGGCGGCGGAGCCGGACCGGGTCGATGTCGGCGATGTTCTCGTCGTTCACGAAGATGCGGCCCGACGTCGGCTCGATGAGGCGGTTGACCATCATCATCGTCGTGGTCTTGCCGCAGCCGGAGGGGCCCACCAGGGTGACCAGTTCGCCCTCGGCGACCTCGAAGGAGAGGTCGTCCACGGCCGTCGTGCCGTCCGGGTAGCGCTTGGTCACCTGCTCGAACCGGATCATGTCCTCACGCTAGCCGCGCCCGTCACTCGCCGCTCATCAGCACCACCTCAAGGGTGCGCGGACCGTGCACTCCCTCGACCCGGTCGAGCTCGATGTCGCTGGTCGCGGAGGGGCCCGAGATCCAGGTGAGCGGACGGGCCGGGTCCAGCCGTTCGAGGGCCTGCGGCACCGAGGCGACGACCTGGTCGGGGACCCGTACGACGCAGATGTGGTGGTCGGGGACGAGAGTGATGCGGCGGCGGCCCTGGTCGGGGGAGCCGTCGAGAACGAGCGTGCCGGTCTCGGCGACGGCGACGGCGCAGCCGGTGACGACGCTGTCGACCCGGTCGAGCTGCCCGGCCGTGAGCGCGGCGCGGTCGTGGACCAGCACCGCACCCGCCTCGGCCAGCCAGCCGTGCGGCAGCTCCGGCGGCACCAGCACCGATGCGGCACCGCGCTCCGCGAGCAGCCGCATGAGCGTCGTCGGGAGCTCCGCGCGGGTGGCGCGGTGCACGATCGCGCGGTAGTCCGCCAGGTTCTCCGCGAGGAGGCCGACGGTCTCCTCGGTGTCGCGGACGCCGTGCTCGCGCGCGTACCCGCGGCTCACCGCGCTCTCGTACGTGGGGTCGTCGTCCGGCACGTCGGCGAGCGCCCTGCGCACCCGGCCCAGGATCCGGTCCCTGCTGTTCACTTGCCGCCCTCCGCGTCGTCCTTGCCGCCGTTCGTCCGCTGCCACCAGTCGCGGAACGGCTCCGTCGGCACCTTCGGCAGCTCGCGGGTCGCGCTCCACGCCTGCCCGGGCCCCGGCAGGGTGCGCGGATGGAACCGCCGGGTGCGCGCGGCGAGCCGCTGGCCGGCGCGCATCGCCCCGGGCCGCGCGAACGCCAGTCCCGCCGCGCGCATCGCCGCCCGCTCCGCCGCGTGCCCCTTGGCGGGCTTCAGCCTCACCCTGTTCCCGTCACGGGTGGCCTCGCCGCCCTGGACGACGCGCTCCCGCAGATGGACGAGGACCTCGGGGATGTCGATGGCGACCGGGCACACGTCGTAGCAGGCCCCGCAGAGCGAGGAGGCGTACGGCAGGGAGGCGTCGATCTCGCTCCGGGTGCCCCGCAGCTGCGGGCTGAGGATCGCGCCGATCGGACCCGGGTAGACAGAGCCGTACGCGTGCCCGCCCGCCCGCTCGTACACCGGGCACACGTTGAGACAGGCCGAGCAGCGGATGCAGCGCAGGGCCTGGCGGCCCACCTCGTCGGCGAGGGTGTCGGTGCGGCCGTTGTCGAGCAGGACCAGGTGGATGGCGGTGGGGCCGTCCTCGTCGGAGGTGCCCGTCCACATCGACGTGTACGGGTTCATGCGCTCGGCCGTGGCGGAGCGGGGGAGGGTCTGGAGGAAGATCTCCAGGTCGCGCCAGGACGGGACGACCTTCTCGATGCCGACGACGGAGATCAGCGTCTCGGGCAGGGTGAGGCACATCCGGCCGTTGCCCTCGGACTCGACGACGACCAGCGTGCCGGTCTCGGCGACCATGAAGTTCGCCCCGGAGACGCCGACCTTGGCGCGCAGGAACTTCTCCCGCAGGTGCAGCCGCGCCGCCTCCGCGAGTTCGGCCGGCGTGTCGGAGAGCCCGGCGGGGGCCGGGCGCCCCCAACTGCCCATCTCCCGCTCGAAGATCTGGCGGATCTCGCCGCGGTTGCGGTGGATGGCGGGGACGAGGATGTGCGAGGGGCGGTCCCTGCCGAGCTGCACGATGAGTTCGGCGAGGTCGGTCTCGTAGGCGCGGATGCCCTCGGCCTCCAGGGCTTCGTTGAGGCCGATCTCCTGGGTGGCCATCGACTTGACCTTGACGACCTCCGTCTCACCGGTGGCCTTGACCAGGCCGGTGACGATGCGGTTCGCCTCGTCGGCGTCGGCCGCCCAGTGCACGGTGCCGCCGGCCCGTACGACCGACTCCTCCAACTGCACGAGGTAGCGGTCGAGATGGCGCAGCGTGTGGTCCTTGACGCGCTTGCCCGCCTCGCGCAGCTCGGCCCAGTCGGAGAGCTCGGCGACGGCGCGGGCCCGCTTGTCGCGGATGGTGTGTGTCGCGTGCCGCAGGTTGGCCCGCAGCGTGGTGTCGCCGACCGCCTCGCGCGCCGCGCGGGGGAAGGCGGGCATGCCGACGAATGTGCCGCCGCTCATGACAGGGGCTCCTCTTCCGTACCGGCCAGGATCTCCGCGATGTGCACGGGCCGCACGGCCGTGCGCAGCCGGGCCATCGTGCCGCCGATGTGCATCAGACACGAGTTGTCCGCCGCGCACAGGACCTCGGCCCCGGTCGACTCGGCGTTGCGCACCTTGTCGGCTCCCATCGCCGCCGACACGTCGGGGTTCTTGACGGCGAACGTGCCGCCGAAGCCGCAGCACTCCTCGGCGCCGGGCAGCTCCACCAGTTCGAGCCCCTTGACGGCCCGCAGGAGCCGGACGGGCCGCTCGCCGAGGCCGAGCGCGCGCAGGCCGTGACAGGTCGGGTGGTAGGTGACCTTGTGCGGGTAGTGGGCCCCGACGTCGGTGACGCCGAGGACGTCCACCAGGAACTCCGTGAGCTCGTACGTCTTGGGCACCACCGGCGCGAGGGCGCGGGCGAGGTCCTCGCCGCGGCCCTCGGCACGCGCCCGCTCGCCCATGCGCGGGTACAGCTCGCGCACCATCGCCGCGCACGATCCGGAGGGCGTCACGACCGCGTCGTACTCGTCCGAGGCGAAGACATCGGAGAAATAGCGGGCGAGTGGTTCCGCCTGGTGGCGGTAGCCGGTGTTGTAGTGCGCCTGCCCGCAACAGGTCTGCGCCATCGGGAAGTCGACCTCAACTCCCAGCCTGGTCAGCAGTTTCACCACCGCGCGGCCCGTGTCCGGATAGAGCGTGTCATTGACACAGGTCAGGAACAGGGCGACGCGCATCGCGGGTTCCTCCTCGTCGGTCATCGGATGGGTGCAGCGTACGCGGGCGTGCGGCGCCGCGGGAGGCGTCCGGTTCATGTCGGGCCGGCGAGCGCCCCCGCCCCCCGGCCGGCCCGGCAGTGGAGATCCCGGGGCAGGCCGCCCGGCCGGGTGTGCTGGACTGGGAGGGAAGATCCGTACCCCTTCCGCCGGATACCGAGCCTCGCCCAGGAGCAGCCTTGACCGTCACGTACCGCCAGCCGGGAGTCGTCCTCACCGACCGCCGCTTCAGCGTGCCGCTCGACCACGACGATCCGACGGGGGAGCGGATCGAGCTCTTCGCCCGCGAGGCGGTATCCGCCGATCCGGGCGGCGCGGACCGGCCCTGGCTCGTCTACCTCCAGGGCGGCCCCGGCTGCGCGGCCACCCGCTTCCACGGCACGGAGTCCTGGCTCGGCCGCGCCCTCGCCGACTTCCGCGTCCTCCTCCTCGACCAGCGCGGCACCGGCAACTCCACCCCCGCCAACCGCCAGACGCTCCCGCTGCGCGGCGGCCCCCGCGAACAGGCCGACTACCTGGCCCGCTTCCGCGCCGACTCCATCGTCCGCGACTGCGAGGCCATCCGCCCCGAGGTGACGGGCGGCGCGCCCTGGACCGTCCTCGGGCAGAGCTTCGGCGGGTTCTGCGCCACGCACTACCTGTCGGCCGCGCCCGAGGGGCTGGCCACCGCGCTCATCACCGGCGGCCTGCCCACGCTCGACGGCCACGCCGACGACGTCTACCGCGCGGCCTACCCGCGCATGGCCCGCAAGAGCGCCGCGCACTACGCCCGCTACCCGCAGGACGTCGAGCGGGCCCGGCGCATCGCCGCCCACATCGCCGAGCACGAGCCGGTCATCGCCGGCCGCTACCGGCTCACCGTCCCGGCCTTCCAGTCCCTCGGCATGCTGCTCGGCTCGGGCGACGGCAGCCACCGGCTGCACTACCTCCTGGAGGACGCCTTCGTGCGGACCCCGTCCGGGCCCGCGCTCTCCGACGCCTTCCAGGAGGACGTGCGGTCCGTGCTCTCGTACGCGAGCGTGCCGCTCTTCGCCGTCCTCCACGAGTCCATCTACGGCCAGGACGAGCGGCCCACCGCCTGGGCGGCGGAGCGGGTGCGCGCCGAATTCCCGGAGTTCGACCCGGAGAAGTCCCTCGCGGGCGACGCGCCGCTGCTCTTCACGGGCGAGGCCGTGCAGCGCTGGATGTTCGACTGCGACCCGGCGCTGCGTCCCCTGCGCGAGACCGCGGACCTGCTCGCCGCCCGCACCGACTGGCCGCGCCTGTACGACACCGGGCGCCTCGCCGCGAACGAGGTGCCGGTGGCCGCGGCGATCTACCACGACGACCTGTACGTCGACACGGAACACTCCCTGCGCACCGCCCGCACCATCCGCGGCCTGCGGACCTGGGTCACCGACGAGTACGAGCACGACGGGCTGCGCGTGAGCGGACCGCGCGTCCTCGACCGGCTGCTGGCGCTGGCGCGCGGCCAGGCATAGAGGCCGCCCGGCGCCCGCCGCCCGGCCCTCAATTCTCGGCCGGGCGGCGGAAATCGGGCCGGGGCCGGCCGGGCCCCGGCGATAAGGTGAGGATCATGACCGAGCAGATTTCAGCCACACCCGCCGACCAGCTCACTCCCATGCCCGAGGACTGGCGGCGCGCGCTCGCCGTCGTCGCTCACCCGGACGACCTCGAGTACGGCTGCGCGGCGGCGATCGCAGGCTGGACGGACGCCGGCAAGGACGTCACGTACGTCCTCGCGACGCGCGGCGAGGCGGGCATCGCCACGCTCGACCCCGCCACCTGCGCGCCACTGCGCGAGCGGGAGCAGCGGGCGAGCGCGGCCGTCGTCGGCGTGCGGGCCGTGGAGTTCCTCGACCACAAGGACGGCGTCGTCGAGTACGGCACGGCGCTGCGCCGCGACATCGCCGCCGCCATCCGCAGGCACCGGCCCGAACTCGTCATCACCCTCAACCACCGCGACACCTGGGGCGGCGTGGCCTGGAACACCCCGGACCACGTGGCGGTCGGCCGCGCCACACTGGACGCCGCGGCGGACGCCGGCAACCGCTGGATCTTCCCGGAGCTGATCGAGGAGCAGGGCCTGGAGCCGTGGAACGGCGTGCGGTGGGTCGCCGTGGCCGGCTCGGCGACGCCCACGCACGCCGTGGACGCCTCGGCCGGTCTTGAGCGCTCGGTGGCCTCGCTCCTCGAACACCGCACGTACATCGAGGCGTTGACCGAAGAGGACCCGGAGAAGTACTGCCGGACGTTCCTGACGGGCAACGCGCAGGCCGTGGCGCCGCGCTTCGGCGGAAAGCCGGCGGTCGCGTTCGAGGTCTTCAGTCGGTGAGCCCCCGCCCGTAACCTGACGGCCCATCAGGACCGGCGGCGCGGGGAGCGGGGCGCGGATGATCGACACGACCGGCACGGAGATCCCGGAGGGCGCGGAGCGGCTGCGCCTCGACGTCGAGGACGGGCTCGGCATCCTCACCCTCTGCCGCCCCCGCAAGCTCAACGCGTGGAGCTGGGAGTCCACGCGCCAACTCGGCCTGTTCGCCGACCGCATCCGCTTCGACGACTCCATCAGGGCGGTGCTGCTGCGGGCGGAGGGCCGGGCGTTCTGCGCGGGCATCGACATCACGGCCCCGGGCGGCGCGATCACGGGCCGCTCGGGCGCCGAGCGCACCCACAACACCTATGAGGCGATGCGCTGGGTCCACGAGCGTTTCCGCGCCTTCGCCGGGCTGCCGCAGCCGGTCGTCGCGGCCGTGCAGGGCTACTGCCTGGGCTTCGGCTTCGAGCTCGCGCTCATGGCGGACGTGCGGATCGCCGCGGACGACGCGGTCTTCGCGCTGCCCGAGGCGACCCTCGGCGTCGCCGTGGACGCGGGCGGCGACCTGCGCATCGCCCGCGAGGCCGGTGCCGGGTGGGCCAAGCTCCTCGCGCTCACCGGGCGCCGCATCGACGCGGCCACGGCGGAGCGGCTCCGGCTGGTCCAGCAGGTCGTCCCCGGCGCGGAGCTCGCGGGGGCGGCCCGGTCCCTGGCCGCCGAGATCGCGGCGAACGGGCCGCTCGCCGTGCGGGGCATCAAACGCGGCATCGACGCCTACGCCGACGCAGGGATGGCGGGCGCGCTCGACCGCGTCGCGATGAACGCGGCGATCACGCTCACGTCGGAGGACTCCAGGGCGGGGTACGGGGCGAAAGGGGCGGGCCGGGCGGCGTCCTTCGAGGGGAAGTGACGGCGCCTGCGAGGGAAGTGATGGCGCCTGCGAGGCGGGTGCGGGAGGCGAGTGTCCCCCGGGGCGTCACCCTTCGAACTCCCCCCGCCCCAGCTGTTCCCGCACCGTCACCATCGGCGGACTCACCAGCCCGCGGCGCTGCCAGTTCGCGCCGTCGACCACCAGCGTGTGGCCGGTGATGAAGCGGGCGTACGGTGAGGCCAGGAACGTCGCCGCCCAGCCGAGTTCGCGGGGCAGGCCGACGCGCAGGGCGGGTTGGCGGGCGGCCTTGTCCCGGGCCCGGTCGAGGTTGCCGCGGATGTCGTCGGTCATGTCGTCGTGCGGCATCAGCCCCGGCACCAGACCGTTGACCTGGATGCCGTACGGCCCCCACTCCACGGCCAGGGTCTCCACCATGCTCTTCACCCCGGCCTTGGCCGCCGCGCTGTGCGCGAAGCCGGGGCCACCGGTCCAGGCGTACGACGCCCCGACGTCGATGACCGAGCCGGGGGTGCCCGCCGCCAGATGGCGCCGGGCGAACTCACGCGTCATCAGGAACGTGCCGGTGAGCGTGATGTCGACGACCGCGCGCCAGGCGCCCGGCGACATCTCCTCGGCGGGCACGGGGAAGTTGGCGGCCGCGTTGTTCACCAGGACGCCCGGCAGACCGTATGCCGCCTGCGCCGCGTCGAAGACCTCCGCGACCCGACCGGCGTCCCGGATGTCGCAGACCGCCGCCGTCACGCGCCCGCCCAGCGCCGCCAGTTCGTCCCGCGCCGCCCGCAGCCGGTCCTCCTTGCGGCTCGCGATCACCAGGTCGGCGCCGAGCCGCGCGAACTCCGCCGCGACCGCCTTGCCGAGACCCGTCCCGCCGCCCGTGACGAGCACCACCGTCCCGTCGTACGTGCCGGGCGGCAGCGCGGACGCCCCCAGCGGGGGAGGGGACGGGAGCCCGGGCAGCGCGCTGTCCGGGCCATCCGTTCCACCGGTCTCGCCGGCACCTCGATCCGTCCCGCCGTCCGCTCCGTGGTCCGTCATGCGCGCATCGATACCTCGTACGGGACGAAACCTCCATGCCCGCGTGCCTACGCGCCGCCGAGGACGTCCTCGCACTCCTGCCGGGCGGCGGGGCTCAGGAGCGGGCCGAGGCGGGTGAACAGGCGGGCCAGGCCTGGTCCGTGGCGCGTGCGGAAGTCGGCGTCGACGCGGGCGATGTCCAGTTCGTTGGCGGCGGTGAGTTCGGCGAAGTCCGCCCGGCGGGACGGCGTGGGCGTGAAGGTGCGGCCGGTGAACCTGTCCCGGAAGAGGGTCGCCGGACCCGTGAGTGCCGGGTACGTGGCCGCGCGGTCGCAGCTCGCGTAGAGGTACACGAGGGCCTCGGCCTCCTCGCCGACGAGCTCCTGTATCCGGGCGCGCCCGTCGAGCGGCACCAGCGACAGGGCAAAACCGTCCGTGCCGTACAACGCGTGGCAGAGACCGGCCAGTTGGAGGGCGGGGCGGGCGCCCCACTCGGCGAGCCGCCGATGGACGCGGTCGAGGTGGGCCAGGAGGGTGCCGCCGGGGTGGTCCAGCCTCCCGGCACCCAGTTCGCACAGGAGCAGGCGCGCGGCACGGGCGGGATCGACGGCAGGGGGACCGGTCATGAACTGCCTCCCGGGCAGGGCGCGGAGACGGGTGCCGCACGGATGGGGGCACGGCACCGGCAGGGGCGGGGAGTTGACGGGGAACGGCGCAGGTAAAGGAGGGTCGGCACCCGGCGCGCACCCCGGCACCGTCCGGAGCGGTACCGGAGCCCGGCCGGGTTGCCGCCCTTGGGCCCGAGAAGATCGTCCCGCCCGTCCCGTACTCAAGTCAATCCTCGGGTTTCCTTGCCCACCCCCAAGCTGTAACTTCAGCTGCCATGACCCTCGACGACCTCCGCGTCTTCGTCGCCGTCTGCCGCTCCGGCAGCCTCAGCGCCGTCGCCCGCGATCTCACCTGCACCCAGTCCGCGGTGAGCCAGCACATCAAGCGCCTGGAGCGCGAGACGGGCGTCGCGCTCCTGGAGCGCCACCCGCGCGGTGTCGTGCCCACCCAGGCGGGCCGGCTCCTGCACACCGCCGCGGCGGGGGGACTCGGCGACATCGACCACGCCCTGCGCCGGCTGCGCGATCTGGTGCAGGGCGAGGCCGGTTCGGTGCGCATCACCACCGGGTCGACCACCGTCCGCCACTTCATGTCGACCGCCGTGGTCGACTTCCGCCGCCACCACCCCAACGTCAGCCTGGAGTTCCAGACCACGCACTCCAGCCGCAGCTGCTTCGACGCCCTCCTCGCGGGCGGCCTCGACCTCGCCTGGATCACCCTGGGCGAGCCCGTGCGCGGCATCGAGCAGCGCCCCGTCGTCGAGCTGCCCTGGGTCCTCGCCGTGGCAGCGGCCGACCCGCTCGCCGCCAAGTCCCGTATCGACGCCGGTGACCTGGCAGAGATCAGCCTCATCGCCCTGCCCGAGAACGCCACGTCCCGCTCCCGCCTCGACGCCTGGCTCGCCGCGTCCGGCACCGCTCTCACCTCGGACACCAGCGTCGCCGACTGGGACACCGCGATCCTCCTGGCCGAACTCGGCCTCGGCCACGCCATCGTCCCCGACCTGCCCGCCTGGCACGGCCCCGCCCATCCCGGCCTGCGCCTCATCCCCATCCCCGACCTGCCCGCCCTGTGGACCGGCTGGGCCGTGCGCCGGTGGGACGCCCTGTCGCCGCTGGTCCGGGCCTTCGCGGACACGGTGGAGGCGCACTGCGCGGTGACGTTCGGCGCGGGGGAGAGGGCCGCCGGCCGGGCAGGGGCGGCCCCGGAGCCTCTCATGCGATAACGACAAACCCCTTTGCCGGTACCGCAAATTCCTGCATGATGTCGGCATGAGTGAGAACGAGACGGCGGACCCGGAGTCGATGGACCAGGTCCTCACCGAGGTCGGTCCCCGGCTGCGCCGGATCCGCAAGGAGCGCGGCGCCACCCTCGCCGGGCTCTCCGCTGCCACCGGCATCTCGGTGAGCACCCTCTCCCGGCTGGAGTCGGGCCATCGCAGACCCAGCCTGGAGCTGCTCCTGCCCATCGCCCGCGCCCACCAGGTCCCGCTGGACGAACTGGTCGGCGCCCCGCCCGTCGGCGACCCGCGCGTGCGCGCCAAGCCGATCGTGCGGCACGGCCGCACCATGCTCCCGCTGACCCGGCAGCCCGGCGGCCTCCAGGCGTACAAGGTGGTCGAGCCCGCACGGGCGAAACCGGCGCCGGAGCCGCAGACCCACGAGGGGTACGAGTGGCTCTACGTGCTCTCCGGGAAGCTGCGCCTGATCCTCGGCGACCACGACGTGGTGCTCGGACCCGGTGAGGCCGCGGAGTTCGACACCCGGGTCCCGCACTGGTTCGGGGCCACGAGCGAGGCGGGCGCGGAGTACATCAGCCTCTTCGGGCCGCAGGGGGAGCGGATGCACGTACGGGCGCGCCCCACCCGCAAGGGGGACGCGGACTGAGGGGCGGGCGGGACTGTTCCCTTCGGGGCAAGCGACCGCTTAGTATGCGGACGAGCCCGGTCTACGACAGCCCCGTGGAGGCCCCGCATGCAGGCATGGCAAGTGCACGAGAACGGCGAGCCGGGCGAGGTGATGCGCCTCGCCGAGGTGGACCGCCCCCCGCTCGACGAGGGGCAGGTGCTGCTGAAGGTGCGCGCCGCCAACATCAACTTCCCGGACGCGCTGCTCTGCCGGGGCCACTACCAGGTCAGGCCCCCGCTGCCGTTCACGCCCGGCATGGAGATCTGCGGCGAGACCGAGGACGGGCGGCGCGTGATCGCCAACCCGGTGCTGCCGTACGGCGGGCTCGCCGAGTACGCCGTGGCGGAGAGCGCGGCGCTGCTGTCCGCCCCGGACGCGCTGGACGACGCGGAGGCCGCCGCGCTCCACATCGGCTACCAGACCGGCTGGTTCGGCCTGCACCACCGCGCCCGCCTCCAGGCGGGCGAGACCCTCCTGGTGCACGCGGCCGCCGGCGGCGTCGGCAGCGCCGCGGTGCAGCTCGGCAAGGCGGCGGGCGCCAAGGTCATCGGGGTCGTCGGCGGCGCGGAGAAGGCCCGCGTCGCACGCGAGCTCGGCTGCGACCTCGTCCTCGACCGGCACACGGACGACGTCATCGGCGCCGTCAAGGAGGCGACCGGCGGCCGCGGCGCCGACGTGATCTACGACCCGGTGGGCGGCGACGCCTACACCAAGTCCGCCAAGTGCGTGGCCTTCGAGGGCCGCATCGTCGTCATCGGCTTCGCCAGCGGCGCCATCCCCTCGCCCGCGCTCAACCACGCCCTCGTCAAGAACTACTCGATCGTGGGCCTGCACTGGGGCCTGTACAAGACGAAGGACCCGGGCCTGATCCTGCGCTGCCACGACGAGCTGACCGGGCTCGCCGCCAAGGGGGCCATCAAGCCCCTGGTGAGCGAGCGCGCGTCGATGGCCGACGGCGCCGCCGCGGTGCAGCGCGTCGCCGACGGCGTCACCACCGGCCGGGTCGTCGTCCTCCCGCACGGAGGTGCCGCATGACCGACACGACAGAACTGCGCGCCCGTACCCAGGAGTTGCTCACCGCGCACCCGCCGGCCGCGGTGGACCGCGCCGACTTCCTCACGGCCCGCTTCGACGCCGGCCTCGCCTGGGTGCACTACCCCGAAGGGCTCGGCGGCCTCGGCGCGCCGCGCTCCCTGCAGGCCGTCGTGGACGCCGAACTGGAGGCCGCGGGCGCCCCCGACAACGACCCGCGCCGCATCGGCATCGGCCTGGGCATGGCCGCGCCGACGATCCTCGGCTTCGGCACCGACGAGCAGAAGCGCCGTTTCCTGCGCCCGCTGTGGACCGGCGAGGAGGTGTGGTGCCAGCTCTTCAGCGAGCCGGGCGCCGGATCCGACCTCGCGGCGCTCGGCACCCGCGCCGTCCGCGACGAGGCCACCGGCGACTGGATCGTCAACGGCCAGAAGGTGTGGACCTCCAGCGCGCACAGTGCCCGCTGGGCCATCCTCATCGCCCGCACCGACCCGGACCTGCCCAAGCACCGCGGCATCACGTACTTCGTGTGCGACATGACCGACCCGGGCGTCGAGGTGCGGCCGCTGCGCCAGATCACCGGCGAGGCCGAGTTCAACGAGGTGTTCCTCAGCGACGTGCGCATCCCGGACGCGCACCGCCTCGGCGAGGTCGGCGAGGGGTGGAAGGTCGCCCAGACCACGCTGATGAACGAGCGCGTCTCCATCGGCGGCATGCGCATCCCGCGCGAGGGCGGCATGATCGGCCCGGTCGCCGCGGCCTGGCGAGACCGCCCCGAACTGCGCACCTGTGACCTGCACCAGCGTCTGCTGAAGCTCTGGGTCGACGCGGAGGTCGCCCGGCTCACCGGGGAGCGGCTGCGCCAGCAGCTCGTCGCCGGGCAGCCTGGCCCCGAGGGCTCCGGCATGAAGCTCGGCTTCGCCCGTCTCAACCAGGAGATCAGCGCCCTGGAGGTCGAACTCCTCGGCGAGGAAGGGCTGTTGTACGACGACTGGACGATGCGCCGGCCCGAGCTGGTCGACTTCACGGGACGGGAGGCGGGCTACCGCTATCTGCGCTCCAAGGGCAACAGCATCGAGGGCGGGACCAGCGAGGTCCTGCTGAACATCGTCGCCGAGCGCGTCCTCGGCCTGCCCGCCGAGCCGCGCACCGACAAGGACGTCGCCTGGAAGGACCTGGCCCGTTGATGACACAGAGCGAACAGCGCGACCTGCTCTACTCCGAAGAGGAAGAGGCGCTGCGCGCGGCCGTGCGGGGGCTGCTCGCCGACCGGTGCGACGCCGCCGCCGTCCTCGCCCGCGCCGAGAGCGACACCCCGTACGACCCGGAGCTGTGGAAGGCGCTCACCGAGGGCATGGGCCTTGCCGGGCTCCTCGTCCCCGAGGAGCTGGGCGGTCAGGGCGCCACGCACCGTGAAGTGGCCGTCGTCCTGGAGGAGTTGGGGCGCGCGGTAGCCCCCGTGCCCTACCTCACCAGTGCCGTCGTCGCCACCGAGACGCTGCTCGCCTGCGGCGGCGACGAGGCCGCCGGGCTGCTCGGCGCGCTCGCCTCCGGCCGCACGGTGGCCGCGCTCGCGGTGGGCCTCGCCGTCGCCCCCGGCGGCCCCCACCGGGACGTACGCGCGGAAGACGGCGCCCTGCACGGGGGGTTGACCGGGATCGCGGACGCGGCCGGCGCCGACGTGCTGCTCGTCCCGGCCGGTGGCGCGCTCTACGCGGTCGACACGGCGCAGGACGGCGTCACCGTCACCGCGCAGACCTCCTTCGACCTCACCCGGCCGCTCGCCGCGGTGACCTTCGACGCGGCACGCGGCCGCGAGCTGACGCGGGACGCCGAAGCGGCCGTACGGCGGGGTCTGCGGGCCGGCGCCGCCCTGCTCGCCTCGGAGCAGCTCGGCGTCGCCGACTGGTGCCTGACGGAGACCGTCCGCTACACCAAGGAGCGGCACCAGTTCAACCGCCCGGTCGGCTCCTTCCAGGCGCTCAAGCACCGGCTGGCCCAGCTGTGGCTGGAGACCGTCAACCTCCGTGCCGCCGCCCGCAACGCCGCCGACGCCCTCGCCGCGGACAGTGCCGAGGCCGACCTGGCGGCCGCCCTCGCCCAGGCCTGCGCCGCGCCGGTGGCGGTGCACGCCGCCGAGGAGGCGCTGCAACTGCACGGCGGTATCGGCATGACCTGGGAACACCCCGTCCACCTCTACCTGAAGCGCGCCAAGGCGGACTCGATCGCCTACGGCACGGCGGGCCGCCACCGCGAGGCGGTCGCCGAGCTGGTCGACCTCCGGGCGCCCTGACCGACGGCGCCGCGCCCCACCACCGAATTCGATGCAGCCCGCACCTACCAGGTGCGGGCTGCGCGTTTTACGCCCCCATTACGTAGTGCATAATTGCGAACTGTTCGCAATAACGGTTGATCTTCAGTAGGGGTGTGGAGCATGAGGGCCCGATCGATACGGGGCACGGGCGCGGTGGCGACGGCGGCCGCGATGGCGATCGCCGCCTCCGCCTGCTCGGCGCCCGGCGACGGCGACGGCGGCGCGAAGGACTCCGCGGTCGTCGGCATCGCGTACGAGCCCGAGACCCTCAGCCCCCTCCTCGGCTACGGCAAGGACGGCAACTCGAAGATCTTCGACGGGCTGCTCATGCACGACGCCGACATGAAGCTCAGGCCCGCCCTCGCCGCCGCGCTGCCCCAGGTCGCCGACGACGGCAAGACCTACACGTACAAGCTGCGCAAGGGCGTCAAGTTCAGCGACGGCAAACCCTTCTCCGCCAAGGACGTCGTCTTCACCTACGAGACGATCCTCGACAAGAAGACCAACAACGCCTCCAAGACCGAGCTCGACGCCCTCAAGAGCGTCGAGGCCAAGGGCGACGACACCGTCGTCTTCCACCTCAAGTACCCCTACGCGCCGTTCGCCGAGCGCACCGTGCTGCCCATCGCGCCCGAGCACATCGCCGGCAAGCAGGACGTGAACAACGGCGCCTTCACCACCAAGCCGATCGGCACCGGCCCCTACGAGCTGGTCAAGTGGTCCAAGGGCGAGAAGCTGACCTTCAAGGCCAACCCCGACTACTGGGGCGGCGCGCCGAAGATCAAGAACTTCACCATGGCGATCATCAAGGACGACGACGTCCGCGCCACCCGGCTCGACGCCGGTGAGCTCGACGGCGCGATCCTGCCGCCCAACCTCGCCAAGAAGTACAAGGGCGACAGCGGCAAGAACACGTACGCCGCCAAGACCTTCGACTACCGCGTGGTGACCCTGCCCACCGGCAACAAGGTCGCCGGCGACACCGCCGTCCGCCGCGCCCTCGACGTCGGCGTGAACCGCAGGGCCATGGTCGACTCCATCCTGTACGGCGAGGGCAAGGAGGCCTACGGGCCCGTCCCGACCGACAGCCCCTGGTTCACCAAGGGCACCGAGCGCAAGTTCGACGCCGGCAGGGCGAAGAAGATCCTCGACGACGCCGGGTGGAAGCCGGGCAAGGACGGCATCCGCGAGAAGGACGGCGTCAAGGCGGCCTTCCCGCTCTGGTACCTCTCCGGCGACAAGCTCCGCCAGGACCACGCCCTCGCCTACGCCTCCGACGCCAAGAAGCTCGGCATCAAGGTGCAGGTGCAGTCCGGCACGTGGGAGGTCATCGAGCCGCGCATGCCCAAGGACGCGGTCCTCGCCGGCGGCGGCTCCCCGGCCGACCCCGACTTCGACCAGTACACCCTCCTGAAGTCCTCCCTCGCGGGCGACGGCTTCAACAACATGGCGCACTACGACAACCCCAAGGTCGACAAGGCCCTGGAGGACGCCCGCAAGAGCGGCGACCATGCCGAGCGCCGGGCCGCCTACGACACCATCCAGCGCGAGCTGGTGAAGGACCCCGGCTACACCTTCCTCACGCACATCGACCACCTCTACGTCGTCGACAAGAAGTTCGGCGACCTGAGCACGCAGGTCGAGCCGCACGACCACGGCCTGGCCTCCGGCCCCTGGTGGAACGTCGAGGACTGGCAGCCGAAGAAGTGACCACCGCGATACCCGGGGCCCCGGGGAAGACGGCACGCCGCCGCCTTCCCTGGGGTCCGATGGCCCGGCTCACGGGACGGCGGGCACTGTTCGCCGTGCCCGTGCTGCTCGTCGTCACCTTCGGCGTCTTCGCCGTCGCCGCAGCCTCGCCCTTCGACCCCGTCAAGGCGTACGCGGGCACCGCCGGGCTCACCGCCTCGCAGGAGAACCTCGAGCAGCTGCGCGCCAACCTCGGCGTCGACCGGCCGCTCGCCGCCCGCTGGTGGGAGTGGCTGACCTCGGCGCTCTCGGGCGACTTCGGGGACTCGACCACCCTGCGCCAGCCCGTCGCCGACGTCATCGGTGAACGCGTCGGCTGGTCGGTGCTGCTCGCCGCGACCGCGTTCCTCGTCGCCATCCTGCTCGGCACGGCCCTCGGCGTGCTCGCCGCCCGCAGGCCCGGCGGCTGGGTCGACCGCGCCGTGACCTCCCTCGCCTACACCCTGGAAGCCGCGCCACCGTTCTGGCTCGGCCTGCTCGCCGTCTGGTTCTTCGCGCTGAAGCTCGGCGTGCTGCCGTCGGGCGGCCTCACCGACACGGCCAGCTCGGCCGTGACGGCCGGACAGGTCGCACGCCATCTGGTGCTCCCCGCGGGCGTCCTCGCCGTCTCCCAGCTGCCCTGGTTCGTGCTGTACGTCCGCCAGGGCGTCGGCGACGCGCTCGGCGACGACCCGGTGCGCGGGGCACGCGCGCGTGGCCTCGCCGAACGCACCGTGCTCCTCGGCCACGCGCTGCGCTCCGGCATGCTGCCGGTCCTCACGCTCATCGGCTCGCGCGTCCCCGAACTGATCACCGGGGCGCTCCTGGTGGAGACCGTCTTCAGCTGGCCCGGCATCGCCGCGGCCACCGTGCAGGCCGCGACCGCCGTGGACTTCCCGCTGCTCGCCGCGCTGACCGCGCTCGCCACGGCCGCGGTCCTGCTCGGCAACCTCGTGGCCGACCTCCTGTACGGCCTCGCCGATCCGAGGGTGGGTTTCGATGGCTGACATCGTCTGGCGCGCCCGGGGCGGCGTGCGCCGCTCCACGCGCGCGTGGCGGGTGCGGACCTCCGCGGTGATCGTCGCCGCGGTCGTCCTCGCCGTCCTCGTCGTACCGCCGCTCGCCGACCTCGACGAGCAGGCCGTCGACCTCGCCGCGAAGCTCCGGCCGCCGTCCTGGACGCACCCCTTCGGCACCGACGACGTCGGCCGCGACCTGCTGCTTCGCTGCGTCTACGGACTGCGGGTCTCGCTCCTCGTGGGCGTCGTCGCGGCCGTCGTCGCCACCGTCATCGGCACCGCGGTCGGCGCCCTCGCGGCGGCCTCCGGCGGATGGGTGGACCGGATCGTGATGCGGCTCGTCGACGTCTTCTCCTCCGTGCCGCACCTGCTGCTCGGCATCTTCATCGTCGCGATGTTCCGGCCCGGCGTCTGGCCCGTCGTCGTCTCCGTGGCCCTCACGCACTGGCTCTCCACCGCCCGCATCGTGCGCGCCGAGGTCCTCTCCCTGCGCTCGCGGCCCTACGTCGACGCGGCGATCTCCGGCGGCGCCTCACGGCTGCGCGTCGCCGTGCGCCATCTGCTGCCCGGCGTCCTGCCGCAGGCCGGGCTCGCCGCCGTCCTGATGGTGCCGCACGCCATCTGGCACGAGTCCGCGCTCTCCTTCCTCGGCCTCGGACTCCCCACCCACCAGGCGAGCCTCGGCACCCTCGTGCAGAGCGCCCGGGGTTCGCTGCTCGCGGGGGAGTGGTGGCCCACCCTCTTCCCCGGCCTGTTCATCATCGTGCCCACCCTGGCGATCGCGGGCCTCGCGGGCGCCTGGCGGGAACGGATCAACCCCCGGCGCCGATCGGAGCTCATGCTGTGACGGTCCCCGTCCTCTCCGTGGAAGGTCTCTCCGTACGCTTCCGCATGCGCGGCGGCACCCATGTCTCCGCCGTCACCGACGCCACCTTCGACCTCGCGGCGGGCGAGTGCCTGGCCCTGGTCGGCGAGAGCGGCTGCGGCAAGTCCGTGCTCGCCTCCGCGCTCCTCGGCCTGCTCCCGGAGAACGCGGAGACCGCCGGGAGCGCGCTGATCGGTGGCCTGGATCTTCTCACCGCCGACGAGCGCACCCTCGCCCGCACCGTACGGGGGCGCCGCGTCGGCCTCGTACCGCAGAGCCCCGCCGCCCATCTGACGCCGGTCCGCACCGTGCGCTCCCAGCTGGAGGAGACCCTGCGCGAACTCGCCGGGGTGCGCGGGCCGCGGCTGCGGGCCGCCGCCGAAGCGGCCGCCGAACGCGCCGCGTTCCCCGCGGGCCACCTCGACCGCTACCCGCACGAGCTCTCCGGCGGCCTCGCCCAGCGCGCCGCCACCGCGCTCGCCCTCATCGGCGACGCGCCGCTGCTGCTCGCCGACGAACCGACCACCGGCCTCGACCGGGACCTCGTGGACCGCACCGTCGACGAGCTGCGCCGGCACGTCGGCGACGACCGCGCGCTGCTCCTGATCACCCACGACCTGGCCGCCGCCGAACGGATCGCCGACCGCGTCGCCGTGATGTACGCCGGCCGCGTCGTCGAACTCGCCGACGCCACCGGCTTCTTCGGTACGCCGGGCCCACGGCACCCCTACGCGCGCGGCCTCCTGAACGCCCTGCCCCAGCGGGAGTTCACGCCCGTCCCCGGCATGCCGCCCGAACTGACCGCGCTCCCCGAGGGATGCGCGTTCGCGGCCCGCTGCGACCGGGCCGACGCGGCGTGCCGCACGCTGCCCGCGCTCACCGGAGGGGCGGCCTGCCACCACCCCCACGCGGACGTGCTGGAGGCCCCCCGTGCTTGAACTGCGCTCCATCACGGCCGGATACGACCGCCGCGCCCCCGTCGTCGGCGACGTCGACCTCACCCTCGCCGCCGGTGAGTCCGTCGGCCTGCTCGGCCCCAGCGGCTGCGGCAAGTCCACGCTGGCGCGGGTCGCCGCCCTGCTGCACCGCCCCGACGCCGGGCAGGTCGTCGTCGACGGCGAGGCCGCGGGAGGCTGGCGCCACCGCGCGCCCCGCGAGCAGCGCACCGCGTTCGGGGTCGTCTTCCAGCAGCCGAGGCTCTCCGCCGACCCGCGCCTGACCCTCACCGCCCTGATCGCCGAACCACTGCGGGCGGTGGGCCGCGGCCGCGAAGCGGAGACCGCGGTCCGGGAACTGGCGGCCCGCGTCGGTCTCGGCAAGGACCTCCTGGGCCGCCGCCCGCACGAGGTCAGCGACGGCCAGCTGCAACGCGCCTGCCTGGCACGCGCGTTGGTGCTCCGCCCGCGCTGGCTGATCTGCGACGAGATGACGGCGATGCTGGACGCCTCGACGACGGCGGCGCTCGTCCACGTCGTGGAGGAGTACCGGGCCGAAAGCGGCGCCGGACTGCTGGCCGTCGGCCACGACCGCGTGCTCCTGGAGCGGTGGTGCGACCGCACCGTCCACTGGGACGAGTTGACCGGCCGGGCGGCCGGCGAACCGTAGGGGCCCGGTCCGGCGGGCATCGAGGAATCGCCCTGCGCGCCACCGTCGACGGCCGAGCGGCGCTCCTCAGCCCCGCGGCACCACCCGCACCTCGGTCCCGCCCCGCCGCACCGCCCCCACCTCGTCGGGCGCGAGACCGTCGTCCACCACCAGCAGGTCGAAGTCCGACAGCGGCGCCAGCGCGTACAGCCCGTCGCGGGTGAACTTGGTGTGGTCCGCGAGCAGCACCCGGCGCGTGGCCGCCGCCATCATGGCGCGCTTGACCTGCACCGTCTCCGGCGACGTGTGATAGCAGCGGCCGCGCGTCACCGCCGTGGTCGACATGAAGAGGACATCCGCCCGGAACGCCTCCACGCTGTCGGCGGTGTGCAGCCCCATGAAGGCGTCGTACGCCGGGAAGTAGCTGCCCCCGAGCGCGATCAGCGAGACGCCCGGCTCCTTGGCGAGCGCCGTGATCGCGGGCAGCGAGTTGGTGATGACCGTCAGCGGGGTGCGCTCGGTCAGCAGCCGCGTCAGATGCAGGCACGTCGTGCTGTCGTCGAGCAGCACCGTCTGCCCCGGCACCAGCTCCCGCACGGCGGCGCGCGCCAGCTGCTGCTTCGTCCGCGCCATCGTCGACATGCGCTCGGCGACGCTGCCGTGGAACTGCGCCGACGGCAGTCCCGTCGCCCCGCCGCGCACCTTGCGCAGCCACCCCTGGGATTGCAGGAAGTCCAGGTCGCGGTGGATCGTCATCAGGCTGACGCCGAACTCATCGGCGAGGTCCGCGGCGCGCACGAAGCCGTTCGCCACCACCGACTCGCGGATGCGTCCCCGCCGTGCCTCACGCACGTCCGCCCGGTCCGCCGTCGCCATGCCGCTCTCCCCTCTCCGTCTCTCCGTGCGCCGCGCGGCCCGCAGGCCGTGTGAAGTCCGTGCGTGATGATCTCATGGAGTTCACACGCCGTCGGAGCGGCCACGGCGGCGCCGCGCAGCTCGGGACGGGGTGACCCGGCAACTCCTCACACGGCGAAAGACCCTCGTCACGGGAGAACCCGGCAGATCATTGACGGCGGATTTCGGCCAACTGTTAGCTCTGAGCTGCCCGCACCCGCCGCCGCCCTCGCCGCAGGGGAGTCCCCATGACGAACACCCCGAGTTCCGTCTTCACACGACTCGGCATACCGCCCGCCCTCGCCTGGGGCTATCCGGGGCTCCTGATCTTCATGACCGGCGTCGGCATCGAGGCCGGTTACCTCGCGCCGTACCTGGAGGACCTCGGCATCCCGGCCTCCGACGTCGCGATGGTCTTCACCGTGTACGGCGTCACGGGCGCCGTCGCCGCCTGGTTCGCCGGCGCGCTCTCCGACCTGTGGGGACCGCGCCGCGTCATGTGGTTCGGCCTGACCGCCTTCGCCGTCACGCATGTCTTCTTCCTGACGGTGGCGGTGCCGAGCCGGGCGTACCCGCTGCTGCTCCTCGGCTACGGACTGCGCGGACTCGCCTTCCCCCTCTTCGCGTACGCCTTCCTCGTCTGGATCGCGGCCGTCGCCCCGCAGCGGCAGATGGGCAGCGCGATGGGCTGGTTCTGGTCCGCGTTCTCCGCCGGGCTCCCCACTCTCGGGTCGCTCGTCGCCAGCCTCCTCATCCCGCAGATCGGGGAGCTCGGCACCCTGTGGGCCGCGCTCGGCGTGGTCGTCGCCGGCGGCCTCGTGCCGCTCCTGCTGATCCGCGAACCCACCGGCGCCGCGCGCCTCGCGCCGGCCGGGGAGAGCCCGCTGGCCGGGCTCGCCGGCAGCCTGACGATCCTCGCCCGCGAGCCACGGGTGGGCGCCGGAGCGGCGGTCAGGATGCTCAACACCGCCTCGCAGTTCGGCTTCCTGGTGATGCTGCCCACCTGGTTCGTCGAGGAGGTCGGCCTGAGCGACGCGCAGTGGCTGCGGCTGCTGGCCCTCATGTTCGCCACCAACATCGTCACCAACCTCCTCTTCGGGGTCGTCGGCGACCGCGTCGGGTGGCGCACCACCGTCGCCTGGTTCGGCGGCGCGGGCTGCACCCTCTCCACCCTAGCCCTGTACTACGTCCCGTCCGCGGCCGGTGAGCGGTACGGCCTCTGCGTCCTGGTCGCCGTCCTCTACGGCGCGACGCTCTCCGGATACGTCCCCCTCTCCGCCCTGATGACCGCCATCGCCCCCGCCCACAAGGGCCAGGCCATGGCCGCGCTGAACCTCGGTGCCGGAGCCTCCACCTTCGTGGGCCCCCTCGTCGTCGGTCTCTTCCGCGGGCCGCTCGGGGTCGGCGGCGTCGTATGGATCTTCGCCGGGCTCCACGCGGTCAGCGCCCTGCTCACCCTGGCGCTGCGGACCACTACCCCCGCCGCCGACTCCGCGGTACGCCTGCCACAGCCGCTTCCCACCGACGCCGGGGAATCCGTCGGCGCGTCCGCCCCGAAGGGACCGTGAACCCATGTCCGTACTCGCCATCGACGTCGGCACCACGATGATCAAGTCGGTCGTCTTCGACGACCAGGGCAACGAACTCGCCGTCTCCCGGCTCGCCACCGAGGTGCACCGTCGCCACCCCGGCTGGGCCGAGCAGGACATGGACACCGTGTGGAACACCGTCGTCTACACCGTCCGCAACGCCCTGTCCGACATCACCGACCCCGTCTGGCTGGTGACGTTCACCGCGCAGGGCGACGGGGCCTGGCTCGTCGACGCCGCCCGGCGCCCCACCGGGCCCGCGATCCTCTGGTCCGACGGCCGTGCCGGCGACATCCTCATCCGCTGGGAGCGCGAGGGCGTCCTGGAGGAGGCCTTCCGCCGCAACGGCTCCCTCACCTGCAGCGGCATGCCCAACGCCCTCTTCAGCTGGCTCGGCTCCCACGACCCGCAGCGCTTGGCCCGCTCCGCCGCCTGTCTGACCGCCGCGGGCTGGCTGTTCCTGCGCCTGACCGGCGTCACCGCCATGGACGAGTCCGACGCGTCGGCCCCCTTCCTCGACCACACGACGGGCGACTACGACCCCGCCATCGTCGAGTTGTTCGGCCTCACCTCCTGCGCCCGTCTGCTGCCCCAGGTCCTCGGCGAGCACGAGCGCATCAGCGAGATCACCTCCGAGGCCGCCGCCCAACTCGGCCTGCCCGCCGGGCTGCCCGTCGTCATGGCGCCGTACGACATTGCCTCCACCGCCCGTGGCGCGGGCGTCGTCAACCCGGGCCAGGCGTGCGGCATCCTCGGCACCACGCTCTGCACGGAGATCGTCCGCAAGGACATCGACACGAGCGGCGAGCCGTCCGGCATCAACATCGCCTACCGCGGCCGGGAACGCGTCCTGCGCGCCTTCCCCACCCTCAACGGCGCCGAGGTCCTCACCTGGGCCGCACGGCTGCTCCACCTCGAAGGCCCCCCGCAGCTGGCCGAGTTGGCGTTCACCTCGCGGCCAGGGGCCCGCGGCCTGACGTTCCTGCCCTACCTCTCCCCGGCGGGCGAACGGGCGCCGTTCCTCGACCCGCGCGCCCGCGGCGCCTTCTGGGGCCTCTCCCTGGAACACACCCCCGCCGACATGGCCCGCGCCGTCTTCGACGGACTCTCCCTGGTCCTGCGCGACTCGCTCACCGCCTCCCGCACCACCGTCACCGAGCTGCGGCTGTGCGGCGGGGGCGCCAACAGCGCCGAGTGGTGCGCGCTCATCGCGGACGCGACCGGCGTCCCGACGGCCCGCTCCGGCGACACGGAACTCGGCGCCAAGGGAGCCTTCCTCACCGGCCTCGTGCTCAGCGGCGCCGAGTCCAGCATGCACAGTGCCGCCGCCAAGTACGTGCGCATGCAGACCAGTTGGGAGCCGGACGCGGAGCGCTCCGCGTACTACGCCGCTCTCCACGAACAGTTCCTCACCTGGCGCGCCCTGGCCCGCGACGCCGGCTGGACCGCCGCGGCCACCCCCGTGCCCGTACCCCGAACGGCACCCCGAACGACCCCCCGGCAAGGAGCACACCGTGCCTGACCAACCACCACCCCAGGGCGGCCAACTGCCCCCGGACGCCGTCTGGCTCGGCCTCGACCTCGGAACCCAGAGCGCCCGCTGCGTCGCCGTCGACTCCACCGGCCAAGTGCTCGCCGCCGCCTCCCGCCCGCTCACCGGCCACCGCGAGGGGACCCGCCACGAACAGGACCCCGAACAGTGGTGGAGCGCGCTCGCCGAGGCCTGCCGCGAGGCGCTCGCCGGCATCGACCCCGAACGGATCCGCGGCCTCGCGATCGACGCCACCTCCGGCACGATCCTCCTCGCCGACGCCTTTGGGGCGCCGCTCACGCCCGGCCTCATGTACGACGACGGGCGCGCCACCGAGCAGGCCGCCCGCGCCAACGAGACGGGCGCCGGCCTCTGGCGGGAGCTCGGCTACCGCTCCATGCAGCCCTCCTGGGCCCTGCCCAAGCTGCTCTGGCTCCTCGACCACGAACCCGCGGCGGCCGGCACGGGCGTCCGGCTGCTCCACCAGCCCGACCTGATCACCTGGCGGCTCGCGGGACACCAGGTGGCGAGCGACGCGAGCCACGCCCTGAAGACCGGCTACCACCTCGTCGAAGAGCGCTGGCCGGAGCGTGAACTCGCCGAACTGGCCGTCCCCGCCACGCTGTTGCCCGATGTCGTACGTCCCGGAAGCCTCCTCGGCACCGTCTGCCCCGAGGCCGCCACCGCGACCGGCATCCCCGAGGGCACCGCCATCGTCGCCGGCATGACCGACGGCTGCGCCGCCCAGATCGGCGCCGGCGCCCTCACCCCCGGCGCCTGGAACTCCGTCCTCGGCACCACCCTCGTCCTCAAGGGAGCGAGCCCGCGCCTCGTGCGCGACCCGGGCGGTGTCGTCTACTGCCACCGCGGGCCCGGCGGCAGCTGGCTGCCGGGCGGCGCCTCCAGCAGCGGAGCGGGCGTCCTCGCCCGCGAGTTCCCCGGCGCGGACCTGGCCGCACTCACCGCCCGCGCGAGCCGTTCCGCGTCCGACGCGGTGGCCTACCCGCTGGTCTCCACCGGCGGTGAACGCTTCCCCTTCCGCGCCCCGGACGCCCGGCCTTTCACCCTCGGCGACCCCGCGGACGACGCCGAGCGCTTCCACGCCCACCTCCTCGGCGTCGCCTGCGTCGAACGGCTCTGCTTCGACTACCTCGACCTGATCGGCGCCCCCGTCGACGGCCCGCTCACCCTCACCGGCGGCGGCGCGCGCAACCCCTACTGGAACCGGCTCCGCGCCGACGTCCTCGGCCGCTCCGTCCAACTCCCCGAACAGGCCGAGAGCGCCGTCGGCATGGCGGTGCTCGCCGCCACTTCCAGCGGCGCCGACGTGCGGGACGCCGCGGCGGCCATGGTCCGCACCGGCGAGGAGATCCTCCCCGACCCGGCGCGCACCGCCCGCTGGACACCCGTCTACCTCGCCTTCGTCGACGCGCTGTCCGGCCGGGGCTGGCTCGACCCCGCCGTCGCCGCACACGCGCACCACCGCGCCCGCCGCACCCCCGGCACCTCCGAAAGGGCAGACCAGTGACCGACCTCATCCTCGTGCGCCACGGGGAGACCGTCTGGCACGACGGCAACCGCTACGCCGGACGCACCGACGTCGAACTCACCCCGCACGGCCGCGGCCAGGCCGCCGCACTCGGCGCGTGGGCCGCCGGAGAACAGATCGACGCCGTCGTCAGCTCCCCGCTGAGCCGCGCCCGGCACACCGCGGACCCCGCGGCCCGCGCCCTCGGCCTGACCCCGCGCGTCGACGAACGGCTCGTCGAACTCGACTTCGGCAAGGGGGAGGGGCTGACCAGGGACGAGATGCGCGAACGGTTCCCCGAGGAGCTCGCCGCGTTCCTGCGCGACCCGGTCGCCCACCACCTGCCCGGCGGCGAGGACCCGCGCACCGCGGCCGAGCGCGGTCACACCGCCCTGCTCGACGCCGCCGCCGCATTCCCCGACGGGCGCGTCCTCGTGGTCGCCCACTCCACCCTCGTCCGCCTCGTCCTCTGCCGCGGCCTCGGCATCCCGCTCGCCGACTACCGGCGCGTCTTCCCCGCCCTCCACAACGGCGCCCTCACCGAACTGCGGCTGACCGACGGCCGGATGGCACTGCTGCGCCTCAACGCGCCGGCCGCCGGCGCTCCCGTACCCGCCCCCTGACCCCCCACCCAGGAGAGAAGCACCCATGAGCACCACCGTCCTCGCCGCGGGCGACCACTTCGTCCTCCCGCGCCTGCTCACCGACGCGGTCCGCACCGCCACCGCGGACACCGGCGCCGTCGACGTCCGCGAGATCACCCTGCCCTGGCCGCACACCCCCTTCGGGCCGGTCGCCGAGGTCGACGAGGCCTCCGGCACCGAGGAGGGACTCATCGAGGCGCTCCAGGGCGTCCAGATCTGCGTCACCCAGATGGCACCGCTCACCGAACGCGTCCTCGCCGCCTGTCCCGACCTGAAGCTGGTGTGCGTCAGCCGGGGCGGCCCCGTCAACGTCAATCTGGCGGCCGCCACCCGCCACGGCGTCGCCGTCTGCAACGCGCCGGGGCGCAACGCCGTCGCCACCGCCGAGCACACCCTCACCCTGCTCCTCGCCGCCGCCCGCGGCGTCGGCGACACCCACACCGACCTGCGCGCGGGCGTCTGGCGCGGCGACCACTACGACTACGACAACTGCGGCATAGAGATCGAGGGCACCACCGTCGGCCTCATCGGCTACGGCGCCATCGGCAGCCGCGTCGCCAAGGTCCTCGCGGCGATGGGCGCCCAGGTCCTCGTCCACGACCCGTACGTACGCCCCGAACTCCTCGCCGGCGTCGCCGAGCAGGTCTCCCTCGACGAACTCCTCACCCGCTCCCGCATCGTCTCGCTCCACGCCCGCGTGACCGACGAGACCACCGGCATGATCGGGGCCGCACAGCTCGCGAAGATGCCCCGCGGCTCCGTCCTCGTCAACTGCGCCCGCGGCGCCCTCCTCGACTACGACGCCGCCTGCGACGCCCTGGACGCCGGGCAGCTCTCCGGCGCCGCCTTCGACGTCTACCCCGAGGAACCCGTCCCGGCCGGCTCCCGCCTCCTGAAGACCCCCGGCATCGTCATGACCCCGCACGTCGCAGGCGCCAGCCAGGAAGTGGCGCACAAGGCGGCCCGGATCGTCGCGGACGAGGTCGGCCGCTTCCTGCGCGGCGAGCCCCTGGCGCACTGCGCCAACCCCGAGGCGCTCGGCGGCCGCGCGTGAACGTCCGGCGTCGACAGCGCCAACTCCCGTACCGGCGGGGGCTCCAGGGCCGGGCGGAGCCGCATACTCACTGTGGTTCCGCCCGTCGTCGCATCCGCGCGTCGCACCCGACGCCGCCCCGACCCAGCCCGGGAGGCAGACATGGCCCTCACCACCCGTCGCAGAGCCCTCACCACCCTCGGCGCCGCCCTCGCCGGCGGCATCGCGCTGCCCGCGTACGCGCAGGCGAACGAGCGCGGCCGCCACCCCCGGCCACTGCTCCGCGCCCACGCCCACAACGACTACGAGCACCCCAGGCCCCTCCTCGACGCGCTCGACCACCGCTTCAACAGCGTCGAGGCCGACATCTACCTCGTCGACGGACAGCTCCTCGTCGCACACGACCCGGTGGACCTCGACCCCACCCGCACCCTCGAATCGCTCTACCTCAAGCCGCTCGCCGCCCGAGTGCGTGCCCACCACGGCTCCGTGTACGGCGGCCACCACCGCACCCCCTTCCAACTGCTCATCGACATCAAGACCGAGGGCGCGTCGACCTACGCCGAACTCCACCGGCAGCTGCGGCCGTACCGGCACCTGTTCACGACGTACGCCCACGGCAAGGTCCGCCGCGGCGCGATCACCGCGGTCGTCTCCGGTGACCGCGCGGCACGCGCCCCGATGGAGGCGCAGCGCGTCCGGCAGGCCTTCTACGACGGCCGGCTGACCGACCTCGCCACCGCGGCCCCCGCCTCCCTGATCCCGCTGATCAGCGACAACTGGTTCGTCAACTTCGGCTGGCAGGGCACGGGACCGATGCCCCCGGCCGAACGGGACAAGCTGCGCGGCATCGTGGCGCAGGCCCACGCGCGCGGACAGCGCGTCCGGTTCTGGGCGACGCCGGACCTCCCGGGGCCGCAGCGCGACGCCGTCTGGGGCGAGCTGCTCGCCGCGGGCGTCGACCACCTCAACACCGACGACCTCGCCGGGCTCGAGGCGTTCCTCGACGCGCACCGCGGCTGACCGCCGCAGAGCAAAACCCGGACAAGTAACACCCGTTCGGAGCACAGGTCTGAGGCCCGGACGCCGCCTCCGCTACGCCACACTGACGGCCGTGAGCCGCGGTCGCGTGGCGGAGGAGGTACTTCCATGGCCGTTTCGATCTCTGTGGTCCTGCTGCTCGTGATCCTCGCGGTGGTCTTCCTGCGCAACGGGGCGCTGAAGATCTCGCACGCCATCGTCTGCGCCCTGCTGGGCTTCTATCTGGCCGGCTCCAGCATGGCGCCGACCATCCGCGACGGCCTGACGGCCACCGCGGCCATCGTCAGCGGCATCCAGCCATGACCCTTCTTTGCGAACGCGTGAACAACTGACGGCTTGTCATGGACAGTTGGCGGGGCCCGTTCTAGCTTCTGCGCATGCCGAGCAGACTGCGCCGCCTCCTTCCCGCCAGTGTCGTGGCCCTGACCGTGTCCCTCGCGGGCCCCGCGTACGCCGACGAGATCCCCAACGCCCCCGGGCACCGGCTCGTCGAGAAGTACGAGGGGGCGCCCGCCGACGCCCGGCCGCTGCCCGGCACCCCGCCGCCCCAGCACCCGTACCTCGCCGCCAACGGCCGCAGCGGCATGCACGCGGACGCGGCGGGCAGCGGGACGTACCCCTGGAGCGGGCCCCTCGGCAGGCGGCCCGCCGTCGACAGCGAGAAGATGGCGGCGCTCGGCGGCGAGTGCGCGACCGTCACCTTCGACCGCGAGGGACGCATCGTCACCGTCTGCGGCACCTTCACGGGGTTCCTGGTCAAGCTGCTCGACCCGAAGACCCTGGACACGCTCGCCGAGTACAAGCTGCCGCAGCGGCCCTCGACGATCGAGGCCATCACCCGGCTCGACTTCTCCCGGATCTTCAAGGACACCTCGGGCGGCGCCTACTCCTACCTCGACGACCGGGACCGGCTCGTCCTCGCCGACTCCCGCCAGCACATCGTCCGGCTCGCGCACGAACGGACAGCGGACGGCGGCATGCGCTTCGTCGTCGACAAGGAGTGGGATCTGACGGCACACGTCCCGCACGACTGCGTCAGCTGGACCAACCTCCACCCGAGCGGCACCTGCGACCCGGTCACCTCCGTCATGCCCGACTGGGACGGTCGCATCTGGTGGGTGACCCGGCAGGGCCGCATCGGCACCGTCGACCCGAAGTCCGGCGACATCCGCTCCATCCGGCTCGACGGCGAGGAGATCCAGAACTCCTTCTCCGTCGCCGAGGACGGCGTCTCCATCGTCTCCGACCACGCCCTCTACACCTTCCGGGCCACGGCGGACGGCACGCCGAAGGCCCTGTGGCGCCAGACGTACGACCGCGGCACCGGCACCAAGCCCGGCTCGGTGAACCAGGGTTCGGGCACCACACCCGACCTCTTCGGCGAGCACGGCGACTACGTGGCGATCACCGACAACGCCGACGACCGCATGAATGTCCTCGTCTACCGGCGCGGCGCGGACGTCCCCGACGACGAGCGGCTCGTCTGCAAGGTGCCCGTCTTCGGCTCCGGCGCCTCCACGACCGACAACTCGCTCATCACCTGGGGTGACAGCCTCGTCGTCGAGAACAACTACGGGTACGAGAACATCACGTCGCTCACCTTCGGGCGCAGCGTCGTCGGCGGCGTCAGCCGGATCGACGTGCGCCCGGACGGCAGCGGCTGCGACACCGTCTGGGAGAGCGACGTGCGCTCCCCGTCCACCGTGCCCAAACTCTCCACCGCCAACGGCCTGTTGTACTTCTACACCAAGGAACCCAATCGCCTCGGCATCGACGCCTGGTACCTCACCGCCGTCGACTTCCGTACCGGCGACACCCGCTGGAAGCGGCTCGCCGGTACGGGCATCGCCTACGACAACAACTGGGCGCCCGTGACACTGGGCCCCGACGGCACCGCCTACGTGGGCGCGTTCAACGGCCTGGTGGCGGTGCGCGACACCCCGTGACCGGTCACGGCCGGGAGAACACGCCGATGCCGTTGGGCACCGGACGCTCCGCCCCGCCGCTGGGGTTGTTGCGCACCGTCACGGCATCGGCGCCCGGCGCCCGCGCGACCAGCGTGGACGTGTCGGAGACCAGCGTGGAGGAACCGCCGCCGTCCAGACTGAAGCCGTCGCGTGCCCCCAAATCCCGCAGGGTATCGGCGACTTCGGTCATCGTCAGGCCCGAGCGGAACTGCGGGGACCCGTCGAGCGAGAGCAGCAGCAGGCGCCGGCCGTCGGCGGAGATGCCCGCCGCGGTCCGCACCGCCGACGTGGTGGGGTCGAGACCGGCCACCGGCGCGCCGTCCCGCAGCACGGGGAAACCGCCGAGCGCGAAGCGGAACGGGATGCGCGACCCGGCCGCCACCAGCCGGTGCCCGACGCGCACCCGGTCGCCCACGGACAGCTTCCGCAACTCCTGCGCGCCCGCCTCCCGGCCGACCAGGACCGTGCTGCCCGCGGCGATGGCACCGCGGCCCGGCGTGTCGGCCGACGCCACGACCCGCCCGTCGCGGACCGTCACCTCATGTGTGTCCGTGCTGCACGGGGCGCCGCGGCTCGTGTCGGTGCCGCAGGTCGCGCGCAACCGCGAGACCTCGCCCCAGTCACTGGTGAAGGCGCCGACGGAACCCACCGGCAGCGCGTACTGGTTGAGGCCGCCCAGCGGTAGACGGGACTCCCGGGTGCGGACCTGACCCTCCAGGGCGAGGTCGTCCAGGCGCGCCCTGCGGTCGTACCCCACACCGAGAACGGCCTCCGTGGTCACCCCGGGCGGCATCGCGGGCCCGAAACGCTGCCCGTTCGGCACGGCGGCCTTCAGCGCCCGGCCCTCCGCGACGGCCGGGCCGACGGGCGCGCCGGTCGTCTCGACGCCCGGATGCTGGGTCTCGGAGATGTTGAAGAAGTCGCCGTTGATGCCGCCGACGGCACCGGCCCCGTCCGCGAGCGCGGAGACGGGCGCCCGCGCGGCGACCTTGCCCGGATAGAGCAGCCCGACACGGGTGTGCGGGTCACGCAGGTCCACGTCGAGGACGTGGGCACGGGCCGTGCCGTGCGAGGCGGCGATGTCGAAGTGGCGGTACTCCACGCCCGCCGCGATCCTGCTCCGCACCCCCTCGTCGTCCGCGCCGACGCCACCGGCCGGTGCCGCTCCCAGGAGAGCCGCACCGGCCAGTGTGCCGAGCGTGGTGAGGAGGGTGCAGGCCGTTCTGAACCGTCCACCGCGTTGTTCCTGACGTGTCACAGGTCCCCCTGATCTCGACGATCTCGGACGAACAGCGAATCAACTGTCCCAGCGGGCAAGGGAGTTCACCAGGTCACGGTGACCGGGTGCCGAGCAGCCGGGAGCGGATGAGGAAACGTACGCCTTCCGGGGCCTCCAGCGAGAAGCCGCTGCCGCGCCCCGGTACGACGTCCACGATCAGCCGGGTGTGGCTCCACACCTCGTACTGGCTCCTCGACATCCAGAACGCGACGGGCTCGGCCACCCCCTCGACCGTCAGCGTCGCGAGGCGCACGTCGGCGTCCCCGGTGCGGAACTCGCCGTCCGGATAGCACATGGGGGCGCTGCCGTCGCAGCAGCCGCCGGACTGATGGAACATCAGCGGGCCGTGCGCCTCGCGCAACCGGCGTATGAGCCGGGCGGCGGCGGGGGTGAGCTCCACCCGGGGGAGCTCGCCCCCGGTGTCCTTCGTCTCATGGCGGTCCATGGGGTCACTCTTCCGTCCGGCACGTTGCAACAGGGTTGCGGGCACGGGCGACCAGACCCCCGGATGGAGCAATTGTGCGATCGTCGGGTCGTGTCGCCCAGGGCGCGGGCGAGCAGCGGTGAAGCTGGTGCGATGCGCTGGTTTCTCTCCTCGATCGCCGCTCTGTCCCTGGTCGTTCCCGTGACGAACGCGCAGGCGGCCCCCGCTCCCGCCCTCCGGGCCGAACCGGCGTGCCGCGCGGGCACCGCCCCCTACCAACGCGAGCTGGAGCGGGAGCTGAAGCTGCCCGTCGACGGCCGCCAGTCCGCCGCCGACTGCGCGGCCATCCGGCGGCTCCAGCGGCGCCTCGGCATCCGTCCCGCCGACGGGCGGGCGACCCTGCGGACCTACCGGCTGGTCGTCGCGGACCGGGTCCGGCGGGATCCCGCGGCCCGGCGCGCCTGTCCCGTCCGGCAGTACCGGATCACCTGCGTCGACCTGGGCCGGCAGATCCTGTGGTCGCAGAGCGGACGGCGGCTGGTCTTCGACCCGGTGCCCATCCGCAGCGGCCGCGACGGCCTGGAGACCCGCAGGGGCTGGCAGCGGATCTACTGGAAGCACCGCGACCACTTCTCGACGCTCTACAACGTCGCGATGCCGTACGCGCAGTTCTTCAACGGCGGACAGGCCCTGCACGGCACCCGGTCCGACCTCTTCTCGTCGGGCTCCAGCGGCTGCGTCAATCTCGCCATGGGCGACGCCCGGCGCCTGTACGACCTGCTGCTGAAGGGGGACCTGCTCTACATCTGGGGCACGAAGCCCGGCACGGGCGGCTGACACCGCCCGTGCCGGGACCGGGAGCGGGATCACTTCCCCTTCTTGCCCCCGCCGCGCTGGTTGGTGAGCGTCACCGTGACGCCCTTGACGGCGTTGCCCGCGGTGACCTGGTGCGGTCCGCTGACCCTCCGCTTCGGCAGGACATAGCCGTCGGGGACGGCCGTCTCCCTGAGGTAGTACGAGCCGAGTTCGAGGCCCTGGAAGTCGCACCGGCCCCGGCCGTCCGTGGCGCAGCCCCGGTCGACGAGGGTGTCCCTGCGGGCACCGGACGTCTGCAGGCCCTTCGTCCCGTTGGTCTCGCGCCACAGCTGGAAGACCGCGCCGGCCAGCGGCCTGCCCGTCTTCTTGTCCTTCTTGACGACCTTGATCTCGCCCTCGGGGCCGGGCTCGTCGTGCCTGCGGTTGAGCGCCTCCACGGAGACCCCGTCCTTGACGGCGGCCGCGGTGAGGTCGAGCGGACCGAAGACCGCCGGGTCGGGCAGGTCGTAGCCGTCCGGGGCCTTCGTCTCGACCCAGTAGTACGTGCCGACGGGGACGCTCCTGCGGCAGACGCCGGACGCCGTCGTCGTGCACGGCGAGCCGATCGCGGTGTCGGGGTCCGAACCGCGTCGTTGCAGTCCCTCGGTGCCGTTGGTCTCGCGCCACAGCTGGAAGACGGCGCCCGCCAGCGGGGCCCCGGTCTCCTGGTCCTTCTTGACGACGGTGACCTCGCCGTCCTTGACGACCGGCTCCTTCTTGTTGGTCGCCGACACCGACACACCCTTGTCGGCGTTGGCCGCGGTCAGCTCAAGCGGCCCGAAGACGTTCGGCTCGGGCAGGCGGTAGCCCGCCGGGGCCTTGGTCTCACGCCAGTAGTACGTGCCGGTCGGCACGGTCCGCACGCATTCGCCCGACGCCTTCGTCACGCAGGCGTCGCCCACCTGCGTGTCCGGGTCGGCGCCGCGGGTCTGGAGCCCCTTCGTCCCGTTGGTCTCGCGCCACAGCTCGAACTCGGCGCCCGCCAGGGGCTCGCCGTCCTCCTCGTCGGTCTTGACGACCTTGACGCGGCCCTCGGTCTCGGCCTCGACGCAGTCGGGCAGGTCACCGAGGAAGGGGTAGTTGTGGATCTCCTGGCCGCCGCCGCCCGAGGCCGCGCTGGTGTGGATGAGGGAGCCGGTGGTGAAGAAGCGGCCGTTCATGCCCGGCAGGCTGACGGTCGTCCGCGACTTCTGGTTGCCGATCAGGACGCTGCCCTGGAACTGCCCGGTGCCCTTGAACTCCACCTTGGTGGCGTCGGGGAAGTTCCACAGCAGACGGGGCCGCAGCTTGTTGAGGGAGCTGCTGTCGTCCAGGGTCCCGCTGTAGGTGTTGATCGTGCGGTTATCGCCGAGGATGTTGACCAGGACCGTGGCACCCTCCGGGATCCCCTCGAAGCGGATGCCCTCCTGGCCTCCGCCCCGGCCCATCAGGTCGAAGTCCACGTTGAAGACCTGGAGCATCGAGGTGTTGTCGCCCCGGAAGAGCGTCTCGCCGCCCGCGTGCGTCGCCGTCCCCGTGGGGGTGCGCGTGCCGCCCTCCGGATGGGCGTAGCACCGGCTGGCCTCGGTCAGCTGGTCCCGCAGCGCGACGTACGGTTCGGCCGCGTCGGCGTCTTCGCGCACGGTGGCGACGATCCTTCCCGAGGCGCCGCCGGCGTGGCGTACCACCCCGTCCTCGGCCAGCAGCCGCTCGCCGTCGGCGACGGTGACCTTGCCGCCGGTGGTGAGCCAGTCCGCGCCCACGGGCGGCGCCACCCGGGAGCCGACGCCGGCCTCGCCGATGTTGTAGACGCCGCTGACGCCCGACGCCTTGTCCTGGTCGAAGTCGCCGAGGACGACCACGCGGCCCTCGGCCTCCGCGGCGCGCTCGCGGACGAGGAAGTCCTCGCCGACGTAGACGTTGATGCCGTTGTCGCGGTACTTGATCCGGTCGTTGTTGATGGGCGGGTAGTCCCCGTCCGGGCACCTGCCCGGCACACACGGGCCGAGCCCGCCGGGCAGCGGTTTGGCGGCGACGGCCGCGGCGGGGCCCGTGCCCGGTGAGGAGTGCGCGGCGGCCGGCACGGCGGTCAGGCCGCCCCCCGCGACGACTCCGAAGAGACAGAGGTACCTCATCCCGGAGTGGAAGAGGGAGGGGAAGGTCACGTGCACATCGGCTCCTCACTGGTTCACACAGACGTGGAGGAGGCTCGCACGATTGTGGTCCCGCGCCGTTGAACCGATCCGCGCTTCATAGGAAGAGCACTGCAAAGGACGAGTGGGGCCATTCGGGTACCGCGGCTCGTGCGAGGCGCCCGTCGGCAGTTGTATGACGTGCCGTCATGCAGATGACGTACGGCGGGTCCTGCGCCCGCACCAAAGTGACCGAGGCGGCCCTCTCCGACGGGAGAGCACTGGGGCCCGGGGAGCGCCAGTGGCCTGAAGTGGCGCCCGGCAGGGGCGTGTTCGGCCACGGACGGCAGTTTCAGGACCCGTACAACCCTTGCGCCTCATCCGGTGTCGAACAGGACGCCGGACAAGGAACGGGCCCTTTCCGGACACCCCCCGCGCCTGCCCGGCCACCTTCCTTACAGGAGCCGCTCGTGCGCAAGAACCGTTCGGCCGCCCTCACCGCGGCCTCGTTCCTTCTGCTGACCGGGGCCGGCATCGCCGCCGCCCCCTCCGCCTTCGCCGGTACGCCCGGAGGCACCCACGCCAACGACCGCAACTCCGACTTCAACGGAGACGGATACGAGGACGTGCTGATCGGCGCCCCCGGTGCCACGGTGAGCGGCGCCAAGGGGGCGGGACTCGTCACCGTCCAGTACGGCTCGACCAGAGGCATCGGCACCACCGACGTCGCCCGGTTCAGCCAGTCGACCTCCGGCGTCTCCGGGGCCGCCGAGGCGGGTGACGCCTTCGGCAAGGCCGTCGCCACCGGCGACCTGGACGGTGACGGATACGACGACGCGATCATCGGCATCCCCGGCGAGGACCTCGCGGACCAGACGGACGCCGGAGGCGTCACCGTCCTCTGGGGCTCGAAGACCGGCCTCACCGGGGCCGCCAGCAGCTGGCTGCAGAGCCAGCAGGCCGCCGCCGGCCAGCAGTTCGGCCTCAGCATCGCCGCGGCCCGCTTCACCTCGGCCACCCCCGGCGACCTCCTCGCCGTGCTGGACCGGGACAACGTGGAGCTGTTCGTGTACGACCCCGCGCCGCAGGCCCGCGGCGATGCGCCGCTGCGCCGTCAGGCCACCGAGCGGCTCGACAGGTCGGCCGACGCGAGCCAGATCGTGTCCAAGTCGCTGACCACCGGCGACTACGACAACAACGGCTACGCCGACCTCATCGCCTCCGGCGTCACCGAGGGGGACGAGCCGGGCCACGGCTGGTCCGTGCAGTTCGCGGGCGGCGCGGACGGCCTCACGTACAAGAACGACCTGCGCGGCGGCCCGGTCGCCGCGTCCGGCGACATCGACAACGACGGCTACGACGACCTGGTGACCGGCGAGCCGGCCTCCCCGGACGACGGCGGCGAGACGATGACCGGCGGCCTGGTCGGCGTGCGCTACGGCACCCCGAACGGGCTCGTGGACGAGGCCAAGTGGTTCACGCAGGACTCCCCGGGCGTGCCCGGCACTGCCGAGCGCGGTGACGGCTGGGGCGGGGACCTGTCCGTCGCGGACACCAACGGCGACGGTTACGCGGACGTCGCGATCGGCGCCCCTGGCGAGGACATCGGCACGGTCGCCGACGCGGGCGCGGTGTGGGTGCTCAACGGGTCGGCGAACGGGATGACGGCCACCGGCGCCAAGTCGTGGGACCAGGACGACGCGGACATCCCGGGAGCGCCCGAGAAGGGCGACAAGTGGGGCGCGCAGGTGCGGCTCACCGACCCCAACCGCGACGGCCGCTTCGGCCTTCTCGCGGCCGCGCCCGGCGAGAACGCCGGGGACGGCGTGGTGTGGGTCCTCTCCGCCGGCTCGGGCGGGGTCACCGGCGCCGGGTCCTGGACCTACGGCGCGGGCTCGCTGGGGGCACCGGCCACCGGCTCCGCCTTCGGCGCGGCGATCGACGAGTGACCGCCGGGTCCTGACGAGGGATCGGCGGCCGGGCGCGGTCGTGAGCGGGCGGTCTTCGTATCATCGCCGCATGTGCTCACGACCGCGTCCGGAGGCTGAACAGGCATGACAGAGAACCGAGTCGTCATCGTCACGGGTGGCGGAACCGGCATCGGTGCCGCCACCGCCCGCCAGTTGCGGGCCGCCGGTCACCACGTGGTGGTCTCGGGCCGCCGCCCGGAACCGCTGCGCCTGCTCGCCGAGGAGACCGGGGCGCTCGCCCACCCCGCCGACGCCGCCGACCCCGAGGCGGTCGACGGCCTCGTGGCCGCGGCCGTCGAGGCGTACGGCCGCGTCGACGGGCTGGTCCTCAACGCCGGGGTGGGGCGCGGCGGAGCGGTCGGTGACCTCTCCGACGAGGACTGGGACACCGTCCTGCGCACCAACCTCACCGGCCCGTTCCTGCTGCTGCGCGCCGCGCTCCCGCGACTCGTCGAGACGCGGGGCTCGGTGGTCGCGGTCGCCTCGGTCTCCGCCCTGCGCAACGGCGTGGCCAACGCCGCGTACGCGACGTCGAAGGCGGCGCTCCTGCAGCTGTGCCGGTCCGTCGCCGTCGACTACGGTAGGGCCGGTGTGCGCGCCAACACCGTCTGCCCCAGCTGGGTGCGGACCGAGATGGCGGACCGGCGGATGAACCGGTTCGCGCAGGAGGCCCGCCTCGGCGGCGCGGAGGCGGCGTACGACGAGGCGACGCGGCTGATCCCGGCGGGCCGTCCGGGTCAGCCGGAGGAGGTCGCCGAGGCGATCTCCTGGCTGCTGTCGCCGGCCGCCTCGTTCGTCAATGGCGCGACGCTGACCGTCGACGGCGGTGTCACGGCGATCGACCCGGGCACCGTCGCCTTCGACCACGAGATCGTGCCGCGCCGTTAGCCGAACCGCTCCACGTGGAGCTGGGCCGGTGGGTACGGCGAGAAGGAGGTCGTGCCCACCGACCAGTAGCCGCCGTCCGTGCCCGGGATGCGGGCGATGGCCTCGGGCAGGCAGGCGGTGGGCACCTCGGGGCCGCGCTCGCTGACCCAGGCGGTGCCGTTCCAGCGCAGGTAGTGTGCGCGCTTCTGGTCCCAGAAGTCCCAGCCGGAGATCAGGTCGGGCCGGCCGCGTTCATCGCCCGAGATGCCGCTGAGCAGGCCGACGCCGAACGGCGCCTTGGGGTTGGCCCACTCCTTGCCGTCCCAGTGCTGGAGCACGATGCCCGGCGGTTTGCCGAACGGGCCGCCCACCCCGTACGCGAACCCGGTCAGCCAGATGTCGTCGTGCGCGACCGGCAGCAGGCCCGTCACCGAGGCGCGGATGCCGAGCAGGCGCGGCACCACCGTCCACGCGCCGTCCCAGCGGGCGATGATGTCGCCGAAGACCCACACCTCGCCGTCCGGCGTGACGTGGACGCCGCCCGGCGTCGGCGCGTCCGCGTCCGGCAGCGGCCTGCACCACCGCCAGGGCTTGCCGTCGCCGCCGCGCATCAGTCCCGCGCGGTCACCGTGGCGTCCCGAGACCCAGAACCGGCCGTCGGGCCCGGCCGCGACGTCCGTCAGCCGTGTGTCCGCCTCGCCGCGCCCGGGGAAGGCGGTCTCCCGCCACGTCGTGCCGTCCCAGGCGAGGAGCTGGTCGTGGCCGGCCGTGTCGGCGCCGAGCGCCCAGGCGGCGGCGCCGGAGGGAGCGGCGGCGACGGCGCGCAGGGCGCCCGTGTACGACAGGTGGGACAGGTCGTCCCTGGACCACGCGGTGCCGTTCCAGCTGAGGGAGACCGGGGTGCCGAGGGTGCCGCCGTACCGGCCCTCCTCTCCGACGGCCCAGGCGAGTGCGGGTCCGGCGGCGGCCACGGAGACCAGGTGGGCGGCCGGTTTGCCCGGGGGTGCGGGCACCTCCTGCCAGGAGCCGGACGCGGCGCCGGGGCGGGCGGCGGCGACCCCGGAGAGGGGGACGGAGAGGGCGAGACCCGTGCCGGTTGCGGCCAGACCACGGACAAAGACGCGTCTTCGCATGAGAAGAGCCTTTCTCGGAGTGGATCGGTGCGGGGCGTTCGGGCGTGCGAGGGGTGGGTCCGAAGGTGCGCAACACCCTGAACCGGGTGTCGTGCCGCGTCAATGCACGCGGATGCGCGTTTTCCTCTGGTCTGGACCAACTACCGCTCAGTAGACCGCAGTTGAGCTGCGGGATCTTTGCCGAATCCCCATGTGGCGGGGGCGTGAACCAGGAGTAAATATCGTCCTTTTGACCATCAAGGCACCCAATTCAATTGTTGACACGGGGAGTTGGTCTAGTCCATTTTGGTGGGACGCAAGTTCGACAGGGGGCGGGTGAGAACGCGCTGCCCCGGCGGGCCCGGACGGAGCCCGGCCTGCCCGGCGTGGAGTCCTGCCGCCGGACGAAAGAACCGAACCTTGGAGCACCACATGCCAGCGAGCGACCGCTACCTCCATCGCGCCCCCTGTGACGTCCCGTACTTCAGCGCGGACGGCGACACGTACCTGGCGCAGACCCAGCTGCGCGACCTCGAGAAGAGACGGCCGCTGCGCGTCCTCTCCGAGGAGGACTTCGCCCACTGGCAGACGTACGGCTACGCCGTCGTGAAGCAGGCGATACCCGCCCAGGCCGCGAAGGACCTGCTCGACTTCGCCTGGGAGTTCCAGGGCCTGGACCGCGGCCGCCCGGAGACCTGGTACGAGGAGCGCGAGTTCCGCTCCGACCTCGACCGTGAGCTGCACGTCTACGGCTTCGTCGAGGCATACCACCACCAGCTCATCTGGGACAGCCGCCAGACGCAGCGGGTCTACGACGCGTTCGTGGACGTGTGGGACTGCGAAGAGCTCTGGGTGACGCTGGACCGGCTCAACCTCAATCCGCCCAACGTGAAGAACCGCTCCCGCTCCCTGATCGCCCCCACCGAGCGCGGCTTCGACATCAACCTCCACTGGGACGTCGACACCACCCTCGGCGTGCTGCCCCAGCGCGTGCAGGGGATCATCGCCCTGGACGACACGCGCGAGGAGCACGGCGGCTTCCAGTGCTGTCCCGAGCTGTTCCGCCGGTTCGACCGGTGGAAGGCCCTCCAGCCGGACGACCGCGACCCCATCCGCCCCGCCATCGACCGGGACGAGATGCCCGTCGTCCGACCGGAACTGGCCGCCGGCGACCTGCTGATCTGGAACGGCCTGCTCGCCCACGGCGTGGCCCCCAACACCTCGGAGAACGGCGTCCGGGCGGTCCAGTACCTGTCGATGATGCCCGCCCTGGAGACCCACGAGGAGCTCCGCCGGTCCCGCATCGACTCCTGGCGCGACCTCAGCACCCCCGACTGGAACGCCACCCTGCTCGGGGACGCCCACAAGCACGAGTCGCTCCGGTACGGCACCGCCGCCCTCAACGACCTCGGCGCCAAGCTGCTCGGCCTCAAGTCCTGGAACGAGGAAGCCGCATGCGCCGAATCTGCCTGACGCTCCCCACCAATCGGGCCTGCCCGCAGACCATCGCGGCGATCGGCGAGGAAGCGGCCTACGCGGCCGCCACCTTCGACGTCGAGGCACACCTGCTGATCCTGGACTCCTCCGACGCCGGCACCTTCGCCGTGCACACCCGTGCCGTACGCGCGCTGCCCGAGGTGCCGGGCGTCGTCGTCCACCACCTCGACGAGGACCGCCAGCGCGACTTCCTGCGCCGGGTGATCGCCGACGCCGCCGTGACCAAGCCCGAGCTGATGCTGGACCTGATGCTCCCGGACGGCCTCTCCTACGGCGCCTGCACCAACCGCGCCTTCCTCATCGGCGCCGCCCTCGGCTGCGCATCCGTCCACCGCAGGGACTCCGACAGCCGCTACCAGAGCGTCGACGGCGACCCGGTCTTCCCCGTCCACCACGAACTCATGTCGCTGGGCAGGCCCGCCGCCGACGCCGCGGCCGACGTCACCGAGAACACCCTCGACCCGCGCCACGCCCACAAGCGGGTGGCCATGGTGGGCAGCTCCTTCGTGGGCGAACTCTCCGTGGACATCGGCGAGATCCAGCGCCTCGACCCGGACGTCTACCACGACGTGGTCAGCCTCTGGGCGCCCGGCCACTGGTCCGCCGACGAGAAGCGGGCCCTCGTCGACGAGTCATTCCGCGGCGCCGGGACCGAGACGTTCACGCGCGACCACGCCGCGCTGGGCCTCGTCGACCCGATGCGCGTCGACATGTGCAACATCAGCTTCCACGACGTGCACGAGCGCGTGCCGCTGCCGCCCGCCACCGACACCATCGGCAGCGACTACTTCCTCATCCACCTCGTCCACGACGCGGCACTGCCCGGCGTCCTGCACAACCGCAACATCGTCAACTATTACACCGCGGAACGCAGGACCGACGCCGGCTTCCTCGCGTACCAGACGCGGTTCGTGAAGTTCTTCCTGTCGATGCTCTACTTCAACCACATCTACGACCGGATGGCCGCGACCGGCGAGGAGCTGCTGGACGACCTGGGCCACGTCCGCGCCCCGGTCATCGCGGAGTTCGCCCGCGAGAGCGCCGGGCTCGACCAGGCCGAGAACCACCTGCGGCTCGACCGCATCGACACCGCGTACCGCAGACTCGGCGGCAGATACGCCGACTGCGCCGACCACCTCGCCGCCCGCCGCGAACGCCTGCTGGACGAGGCGCGCCGCGACATCGAGGACTTCGCCCTGCTCACCGAGGCGTGGGGAGCCCTGGTGCGCGCGAGCAAGGACGCCGGCGCACTCCTCGCGGCGGGCAGACCGGCGTGAGCACGACGATGACATACGACGCGCGAACGGTCCGCGGCGCGCGGACCGGCCTGGACAGCGCACCCCTCCTCGACGCCCTCGCGGCCGCCGCCGATGACCGGATCGTCTTCGACCTCCCCGGCATCGAGGAGCGCTACGCCACGCTGCGCCGCGAACTCCCCGGCGCCGCCGTGCGCTTCGCCATGAAGGCCTGCCCCGTCGACGAGGTCCTCGCCCGCCTGGCACGGCTCGGCTCGGGCGTCGACGCGGCCAGCCCCAAGGAGGTGGAGCAGGCCCTGCGGGCGGGCGTGCCGGTCGAGCGGATGCACTACGGCAACACCGTCAAGTCGGACCGGAACATCGCCGACGCCTTCCGGCTCGGCATCCGGGACTTCGCGACCGACAGCCTGGAGGACGTCCGGGCGGTCGCGGCGCACGCCCCGGGCAGCCGGGTGTTCTGCAGACTCGCCACCACCGGCGAGGGGGCGCTGTGGGGGCTCAGCAACAAGTACGGGTGCCCGCCCGAGGACGCCGTGACGATCCTTGAGACGGCACGTGACCTGGGACTGACGCCCGCAGGTCTCTCCGTGCACGTCGGCTCGCAGCAGATGACGGCCGACGCCTGGCAGGGCGCCGTCGACCTGATCGCCGACGTGCTGGGCCTCCTCGCCGAGCGCGGCATCTCCCTGGACCACGTCAACCTCGGAGGCGGCCTGCCGGCCCGCGGCTACCGCGACAAGTACGGCAGACGGCTCGACCCGCCGATGGACAAGATCTTCACGGTCATCCGCGAGGGCATGGCACGCCTGGCCGCGATCCCCGGCCACCGGCTCGCCTTCGTCATCGAACCGGGGCGCTACCTCACCGCCGACCACGGAGCCATCCGCGCACACGTCTCCCGCCTGTCCGAACGCCGGGGACCGGACGGCAGGCGCCAGTACTGGCTCTACCTGAGCTGCGGCAAGTTCAACGGCCTCTACGAGATGGACCAGTTGCAGTACCGCCTCGTCTTCCCCTCACACCGGGGGACCGAGTCGGTCCCCGCCGTCATCGCGGGACCCACCTGTGACAGCGACGACGCCTACTCCCACGAGGGCGGGCTCGTCCCGGTGCCCAAGGGACTCGCGTCGGGCGACCCCGTCTGGGTGCTCTCCTGCGGCGCGTACGCGACGAGTTACATGACGCGGGGCTTCAACGGCTTCGACCCCCTCCCGTACACCTGGATCGACGCCGAAGGCGCCGGGGACGAGGCGGCGTGACCGAGGAGATACGCGTACGCCGCATCGCCGACGGTGACTGGGACGGGATCGTGGCGCTGGAGGCCCGCGCCTACACGCCCCTCGGCCTGTCCGAAGGGCGGTCCGCGCTGGAGTCCCGGGTGCGGGCCTCACCGGAGACGTGCTTCGCGCTCGACCTGGGGCGGCGGCTGGCCGGCTACCTGCTTGCCCTGCCCTACCCGGAGTCGGCGTACCCGGAACTCGGCGGGACCGAACTAAAGCCGGCGCACCACACCCGCAACCTGCACCTGCACGACATCGTCGTCGCGGAGGACCTGCGCCACCGCGGCCTCGCCCGGCACCTCCTGCGGCGCCTCATGTCGACGGCCCGCGCGCACGGTTACGACCGGATCTCCCTGATCGCGGTCGGCGGCAGCGAGACCTTCTGGTCGGGCCGCGGCTTCACCACCGACCCCGGAGGCCCCGTGCCGACCGGTTACGGACCGACGGCCGTCTACATGTCGCGGGCCGTACCCGCGGCCCGGCAGGCGGACAGCGAAACAGAACAGCGAAGAGATGCCGAAGCGCGAAGAGACACAACAAGAGACACGGTCCCACCAAGAGACGCAGGACCGCGGAGCGGTGCGGAGAGGTGGGCCGGTGCGGGCGCTCCCGTTGCGTGACCCCTTCCACCGCGGCCAGTTGGCGATCGCCGCGCTCTTCTGCTCGCTCGGTTTCCAGTACGCCACCTGGGCCGCGCGGATCCCCGCCATCAAGACGGACCTCGGCCTGTCCGCCGCGGAGGTCGGCGTCCTGCTGATGGCCGCCGGCATCGGCGCTGCGGTGTCGTTCCCCGTGGTGGCGGCGTTGATGCGAGGCCTCGGCTCGCGGCGGCTCGCGCTCCTGTCGGCACTCGGCCTCGCCCTGCTGCTCCTCGCGCTCGCCGCGGCACCGAACTACCCGGTCGCCCTCCTGGTCATGTGCGTCGACGGCGTCCTGGTCGGCTGCCTCAACGTCGCCATGAACGCCCAGGGGGCGGAACTCGAGAAGCGGTACGAGCGCAACGCGATGGCCCGGCTGCACGCCACGTTCAGCGGCGGTTCGCTGCTCGCCGCGCTGCTCGCCTCCGGCATGAACGCGGTGACCTCGACGGTCGCCGTGCACTTCGGGGCCGCCGCGTTGCTCCTGCTGTTCCTGGTGGTCTGCGCGCGGCCCGGCCTGCTGGCCGAGCACGGGCCCGCCGCGGACGAGGCGGCGACGGCGGGGGACGAGGAGCCCGCGAGGTCGGCGAAGAAGAAGGGCGCCGGCAAGTGGACCGTACCGTCCCGGATGACGCTGTGGATGTGTGTCGCCATGGCGTTCGGCACGGTCACCGAGGGCGCCATGAACGACTGGTCGGCTCTCTATCTGGAGGACGTGGCCGACGCCTCGGCGGAGCTTGCCCCGCTCGGCATCGCCGTCGTCTCCGGGATGATGGTCGTCGCCCGCCTCTTCGCCGATGGCTGGCGCAGCCGCTGGGGCGACGGCCGGATCGTCCTGGCCGGAAGTGTGCTCGCCGGCGCCGGGCTGGCTCTGGCGCTGCTCACCGGCGGCCTGGTGCCCGCGCTGCTCGGCTTCGCCTGTGTCGGGCTCGGCATCGCCGCCGTCACCCCGTGCGTCTACGTGGCCGCGGCGGGCCAGGGCTCGGACTCGCTGACGCTGGTCGCCGCGATGGGGACGACGGGTCTGCTGGCCGGACCGCCGCTCATCGGGTTCATCGCCCACGCGAGCAGCCTCGTGTGGGGCCTGGCCGCCGTCGCCGCGTCGGCACTGGTCGTCTCCGCATGCAGTACGCGTATCCGCTGGCCGGCGGCGAGCGGCTGACCGCCGCCACCCGGGCAGCAGAGGCGCGGCCCGATCTCCTCCTTACCGGAGGGTAGTCGCCCCCGACCCCCTTGTTATACATTCCGTCTAACAAGGGGGTCGCGGCCTGCCGTGCGACGCGGCGCCGTGCCCGCTGCCTGGACGTCTGGAGCCAAGGAGCCGCACCATGGCAAGCAGCACTGTTCGGCCGAGCACACAGGGCACGTCCCCGGAGGGCGGTTCCCCGGCGGGGGACGTGGCCCGTCGGCTGTTGGACTCGGCCGCCGTGCTCGCGTACGACCCGGCGACCGAGGTCGACTGGGAGACGCCGCTGGACCGGGACTACCACGGCGCGAGCCCGGAGTGGAGCACGCTCTACGGCACCGCCTACTGGCAGGAACTCTCCGACGAGCAGCGCAAGGAGCTGACCCGCCAGGAGGCCGCCTCGGTGGCCAGCACGGGCATCTGGTTCGAGATGATCCTGCAGCAGATGGTGTTGCGCGACGTCTACGCCAAGGACCCGACGAGCACCGAGGTCCAGTGGGCGCTCACGGAGATCGCCGAGGAGTGCCGCCACTCCATCATGTTCGCGCGCGGCGCCGCGAAGCTCGGCGCACCCGCCTACCGGCCGCGCCGGTGGGCCACCGAAATGGGCAGGGTCTTCAAGTCGGTCGCCTTCGGCGAGGCCGCGTACGCGGCGATCCTGGTGGCCGAAGAGGTCCTCGACGTCATGCAGCGCGACTGGATGCGCGACGAGCGCGTCGTGCCGTTCGTCCGCACCATCAACAACATCCATGTCGTCGAGGAGTCGCGGCACATGAAGTTCGCCCGCGACCAGACGCGCAAGCGGCTGGCGGGCGCGGGCCGGGCACGCCGCGAGATCAACGCCCTGGTGATCGCCATCGCCTCGTACGTCATCGTCACCAGCATGGTGAACCGCAAGGTGTACGCCAACGCCGGGCTCGACGAGGAACGCGCGCTCGCCGAGGCGAAGGCCAACGAACACCACAAGTCCATGATGCGGTCGAGCTGTTCGGGACTGATGGAGTTCCTCGCCTCATGCGGCCTGCTCACCAGGCCGGCCCTGGTCTTCTACAGGCGCGCCAACCTCATCTGAGCCGACGGACCCGAGCGAGCTGAGCCGACGAACATGACCTACGCCATCACGCAGACCTGCTGCAGCGACGCCACCTGTGTCGCCGTGTGCCCGGTCAACTGCATCCACCCCACGCCGCAGGAGCGGGCGTTCGGCAGCACCGAGATGCTGCACATCGACCCCCGCACGTGCATCGGCTGCGGCGCCTGCGCCGACGCCTGCCCCGTCGACGCGATCTTCCCGGTGGACAGCCTGCCCGCCGCCCAGCGGGAGTACGCGGACATCAACGCGGCCTACTACGACGGCAGTACGGCGGAGGGGACCACCGGCACGGCGGTGGAGGGGCCGAACTTCCACGCCTGGGGCGAGCCGGCCTTCCCGCGCGTCCTGCCCGCCGACTTCACCCCCGTGAAGGTCGCCGTCGTCGGCACCGGACCCGCCGGAATGTACGCCGTGCAGGACCTGTTGCTGCACACCGCCGCCGAGGTGACCCTGATCGACAGGCTGCCGGTGGCGGGCGGGCTCGTCCGGTACGGCGTGGCGCCCGACCACCCGGCGACCAAGAAGGTCGGCGACACCTTCGCGCGCTTCCACGCGCACCCGAGGGTGCGGATGCACCTCGGCCTGGCCGTGGGCACCGACGTCACCCACGAGGAGATCGCCGCCCACCACGACGCCGTCGTCTACGCCGTCGGTGCCCCGGCCGACCGCCGCCTGGACGTGCCGGGGGAGGAGCTGCCCGGCAGCATCGCGGCCAGCGCCTTCGTCGCCTGGTACAACGCCCATCCGGACGCGGCCCCGGACAGCATCGACCTCTCGGCCGAGCGCGCGGTCGTCGTCGGCAACGGCAACGTCGCCCTGGACGTGGCCAGGATCCTGCTCTGTGACCCCGACACCCTCGCCCGCACCGACATCGCCGACCACGCCCTGCGGGCCCTGCGCGAGAGCAGGGTGCACGAGGTGATCCTGCTTGCGAGGCGCGGCCCCGAGGACGCCGCGTACACCAGGTCGGAGCTGCTGGCCCTCAAGCATCTGCCGGGCGTGGAGCTGACGGTCGACGACCACGACCCGCGCATCGGCCCCGCCATCGACACCGCCGGGCCGTCAGAAAAGGGCGCGGTCCTGCAAGGCGTCGCGCGCACGCGGCACGAGTGGGAGGGACCGCCGGCGCCCGGCCGCAGGATCGTGCTCCGCTTCCACTGCGAACCCGCCGAACTCCTCGGCACGGAACGGGTCGAGGCCGTGCGGATGACGGCGGCCTCGGGGGAGCGGACGGTACCGGCGGGGCTGGTGCTGCGCGCCATCGGCTACCGGGGCGTGCCGGTGGCGGGATTGCCCTTCGACGAGGCCGACGGCACCGTCCCCCACGAGGGCGGCCGGGTCACCGGGCAGCCGGGCACCTATGTCGTCGGCTGGATCAAGCGGGGCCCCACCGGCGGCATCGGTGCCAACCGCACCTGCGCCGCCGAGACGGTCACGACCCTCCTGGCCGACGCCGTCGCGGGTGCGCTGCCCACCCCGCGGCACGACCCGAAGGCCTTCCATCGCCTTGCCCGGCGCCGCAACCGCCGGCTCGTGGACGCGCGCGGCCTGGCCGCCATCGAACGGGCCGAGATCGCGCGGGGGCACGGCGCGGGGCGGCCGAGAGTCAAACTGGCCACGGTGGCCGAACTCGTCTCGGCGGCACGGGCGGGCCGCGGCATCCTGACGCGCTGACACGCTGACGGGACCAGGCAATGTGCAGGCACGGCCGCGCCGGACTCCCCGTGGGCGCGGCCGACCCGCCTCGACCACCGCCTCGGTGCGCGGGAGTTCACCGAGACAGTAGGAGCATTCGGGCAATGCTTTTCGCGAGCGGTGGTTCTCCTCCATCTGTACCCAGCGCACGATGGCCACACCAGTTGAAGTCCGGAGCATCGAGGTCCGGAGCACCCCGGGACCGCGTCGCCGCGGGAGGGGACAGCAGAAGCCCCGGCCTCCGTCACGGAGGCCGGGCCTTCTGTCGCGAGCGCTGGGCAGGCCTTGCACCTGCATCTCCCCACAGGAAGTGGGGCGCCTTTCCTTGGACCACCAACGCCGGGCCCGGCACCGTCTGTTCGGCGGCGAGCTCAAGATCGACTGTACCCCACGGACCGGCCGGGCGCGAAATCCGATCCGGCGACAGCGCCCGACAGCGCCGTGCCGAAGTGCGCGGAGTCCCCTCGTCCGCCGCGCCGCCCGCCCTACGATCGCCTGCATGATGCTGCTGTTCCGTAGGACGCGGATGGTCATGGCCCTCGTCGTGGCGCTCGCCGCCGTGCTGGCGGGGGCGGTCGGCGGCACCGCGTGGGCGGCCCCCGCCGACGACACCCCGCCCGCGCCCGGCCGGCAACTGCTCTTCTACAACCACGCCTACGGCGTCCTGGACCGGGAGACCGCCGACGCCATCGAACACAGCGCCTATCTACGGGAGTTCGCGAACTTCCAGGTCCGCACCACGACCGGATCCGACGGGCAGACCTGGACCGGCCGCTATCTGATGGGCCGCGAGACCTACCTCGAACTGTTCGGGACAGGCGACCTGCCCGGCAGGGACGGCGAGTTCGGCGCCGCAGGGATGGGCCTCTCCGTGGAGCGCTCGGGCGATCTGGCCACGGTCCGCGACCGGCTCGTGGACCTCGGGGTCACCCCGGCCGACTTCCTGCAGACGCGCGACTTCGGCGACGGCGTCCCTGTGCCCTGGTTCGACGGCTTCTTCGCCATCGCCGCCGACCAGTACGACTCCTTCGGCGCCTGGTCGATGGAGTACCGCAAGGAGTACTTCGCCGACCCGCGCAGCGGGACCGAGCCGCCGAGCCGCCCCGGTGACGTCGGCCGGGAGCGCTACCTCAACGACGGCTATCTCGACCACCGGATGCGTGACGTGACGTCGGTGCGGCTCGCCATCACCCGGCGCGACGTCGCGAGCACGGTGCCGCTGCTGCGGGCGGGCGGATTCGTCGTCCGGTCCCTGCCGGGCGGCGGGGCGATCGCGCTGCGGGGCGCCACCACGATCAGGCTCGACGCGACGACGCGGCAGGAGGCGGGCCTGCGCGAGGTCACCTTCTCGCTGAACGAGCCGGCGGGCCGCCGCCACGAGGAGCGGATCGGCCGCTCCACGCTGACAGTCGGCCCGGGCGCCAGTGCCGTCTGGACGTTCGACCGGCCCTCCGGCTGACCGCGCGGCGGCCCCGGCGCGGCTCCTGCCCCGCCACGGCTACTCAGACGGAGGCGTCGAGGAGGCCGCCCATCCACTCCTCGATCCCGGCGACGGTGCGCGGCAGGGCGCCCGACATCAGACGGGCGCCGTCCGCCGTGATCACGAGGTCGTCCTCGATCCGTACGCCGATGCCGCGCAGCTCGGCGGGGAGCGTCTCGTCGTCCGGCTGGAGGTAGAGGCCGGGCTCCACGGTCAGGACCTGCCCCGCCTCCAGGACGCCGTCCAGATAGGTGCCGGCCCGCGCCTTCGCGCAGTCGTGCACGTCGAGCCCGAGCATGTGGCCGCTGCCGCAGAGGGTGTAGCGGCGGTGCAGATCTCCCTCGGCGTCCTTGAGCACGCCCCACGCGGCGAGCCCCTCGGCGATGACCCGCATGGCGGCCCGGTGGAAGTCCCGGAAGCGGGCCCCGGGGCGCAGCGCCGCGATGCCCGCGTCCTGGGCGGCGAGCACCAGCTCGTACACCTGCCGCTGGACGGGGGAGAAGCGGCCGGAGAGCGGCAGGGTGCGGGTGATGTCCGCGGTGTAGAGGCTGTCCGTCTCCACCCCCGCGTCCAGCAGGAGGAGCTCCTCGGGGTCGAGCCGCCCATCGTTGCGGATCCAGTGGAGCACGCAGGCGTGGGCGCCGGAGGCCGCGATGGTCTCGTAGCCGGTGCCGTTGCCCTCGGCGCGGGCGCGCAGGCCGAATATCCCCTCGATCCAGCGCTCGCCGCGCGGGTGCGCGAGGGCACGGGGCAGGGCGCGCACCACGTCCTCGAAGCCGGCGGTGGTGTGGTCGACGGCGCGTTGCAGCTGGTCGACCTCCCAGGCGTCCTTGACCAGGCGCAACTCCGAGAGGGCGGCGGCCAGTTCGGGATCGGTGGCGGCATGGCGGCCGGTGGCGCGGCCCAGCGTGTCCAGGTGGGCGCAGCGGATGCCGGTGAGCCGCTCCGCCTCGGCGAGGTCCGGCCGGCGCCCCACCCAGAATTCGCCGTAGCGCCGGTCCCGGTAGAACTCCTCGTCCCCCGCGACGCGGGGCGAGCGCGGCCGCAGGTGCAGCACCGCCTCGTGGCCGCGGGGCCCCGAGGGCTCCATGACCAGCACCGCGCCCGCCTGGTCCTCGCCGGTGAGTCCGGTCAGCCAGGCGTAGGCGCTGTGCGGCCGGAAGCGGTGGTCGCAGTCGTTGGAGCGGACCGTGAGCTCGCCGGCCGGGATGATCAGCCGCTCGCCGGGGAAGCGGGCGGAGAGCCTGGCCCGGCGGGCCGGGGTGACGGCATACGCGGTGACCCGGGCGGAGTCCGGGAGGGCCGACGGAGCCCAGGACTCCGCCATGAACCGCGACAACTCGGGGGAGACGGCCAGGTCATGGCTGCCGGTGTTGAGCGTTGGTGCGGGGTGGGTGCCGGATTCGGTCACGAGGACTCCCTTGGGGCAACGCGCACGGAGGGCCCGGAGGCCGGTCAGTAAAATGTCACATTACTATGGCGCGGCCCTCGCGCGACCTGTCGGCATCATCAAATCCCCTGAGTGAGAGGGGAGTTGGCCTACGGGTGCCGGACGCCTCCCCTCCGGTTCCGCTTCCTCTCCTGCGCTGGGCAGACGGTCGGCCCCGTACGCGATGCCGGTGTGGAGTCCTCTCTGTACCGCCCGTGACCAGCGGAACCCCGTCGACCCGGCTCCGATAGCATGCTCAAACTTGCGGCCGATCGTCCTCATCGACCGGAAGCATGCCATCCGGCACGAAGCGCGACGTATCAGCAGACATCTAACAAATCGGCCATAAATTGAAATCCATAGCATCGCGGGTCTTTTCGCGAATAGACAGCAGGAAGATGTTCGCCGCGTGGCGTCAGCCCCGGGCGATTCTGTGGACCACGGCCGGCGTGGTGGCCCTCGGATTCCTCGTCGCGCTGGAGATCGCCGCGCGCCACTACGGCGTGGCCGGGCCGATCACCAACCAGGCGCGCGAGGTGATCTTCGCCCCCAAATCGGGACCGCTGCTCTACGCCAGCATGGCGTTGATGATGGTGGTGCTCACCTGGCGCGAACGCTTCATCGCCGCCGGTGTCGCGGTCGGCATCGATGTCGTCTTCTTCCTGGTGCGGTGGGTGGTCGGCGCCGACATGATGTTCGGCAACGGCGCGCTGTGGGTGCTCCTCGGGTACGGGGTCATCGCCCTCACCCGCCGGTCCGGCCAGGAACGCGTCCTGCTCCTGAAGGGCGTCGGCCTCGGCCTGCTCCTGGTGGCGGGACGCAAGACCGGTGACTCCTGGCTGCTCATCACGTGGAAGACCCGCCCGACGGTGCTCGACCAGTACGTGGCGACGGCGGACCACGCGCTGGGGAACCCCTCGTGGCTGGTGGGCCGCATGGTCGAGGCCACCGGCTCGGTGGGCACCCACGTCCTGGAGTGGGTGTACATCCAGCTCGCCGTGGCCGCGGTCGCCGTCGCGCTCTACCAGCTGCGGCACGTCGCCACCGAGCGCCGCTTCCCGAGCCACCACCTGGTCCGCACGTTCCTGGTCATCGGCCTGCTCGGGCCAGGCATCTACATGATCTTCCCGGTGGTCGGGCCGGTCTTCGCCTACGGTCCCGGCGCCTCCGGCACCGGCGGTGTGCAGTGGGCGGTGGCCAACCTCTGGCCGCACACCCCGCCGACGATCAGCGTGCCGCACCAGATGGGGTACGACGACCTGACCCCGCGCAACTGCATGCCCAGCCTGCACACGGCGTGGGCCACCACGATCTTCATCCACTCCCGCAGAGGCCCCCGCGCCCTGCAGTGGGCCGGCGCGTTCTGGCTGCTCGCCACGCTCGGCGCGACGCTGGGCTTCGGTTACCACTACGGCGCGGACATCATCGCGGGCGTGGTCTTCGCGGTCACGATCGACGCGGCGCTGCGCTCGCACGCCCGCGGCTGGGACCGCTCGGGCGTCCAGCTGGTGGCCTACGGCGCCGGAGTCTTCGTGGCGCTCCTGCTGTCGTACCGCTTCCTGCCGCTGGAGATGGCCCGGCACCCGTGGGTGTTCGGACCGCTCCTGATCCTGCTGACCGCCTCCGTGGTGCACAGCTACATGCGGACGACCAGGCTGTGGGACCCGAAGGCCGCCCCGGCACAGAAACTGGAACCGCAGCCCGAGCTGGTGTGAGCCCTCCGGGCCGCACCGGCCCCGGGGCCGGTGCGGCTCAGAGCGCCGGAGGCCCCGCCTCCACCCGGCGCAGGACCGGGTCAAGGCGGTCCAGGCCGGGGCTGTCCTGGATCTGCCGCTCGTCCCACCAGGTGGCACCGGCGTCCCGCAGCGGGCCGATCAGGTCCTTGGCCCCGGCCTGGTCACAGGGGCTCGCGCCGCCGAGCACGATCTCGAAGGGGTGCGCGGTCTCCTCCGTACGATGCTCGCGCAGATAGCCGACGAGTTCCCGCACCTGCGTCAGGTCGGGCGGAAAGCCGTGCCGGGCCGACTCGAACAACGGCGCCGCGCCGTCCCAGCGCGCCGCCCGCCGCATGGGCGCGCGGCGCGGCCAGAACCCGCCGATCCACACGGGCGGGCCGGGCCGCTGCACGGTGGCGGGGAGCAGCGTCACGTCACGGGCCTCGTAGTGCCGGCCGTGGTGGTCCACCGGCCGGCCGGACCAGAGGTCCCGCAACAGCTCCAGCCCCTCGTCGAGCCGCTCGGCGAGCACGCGCGGTTCCGCGGTGTCGCCGAAGCTGCGGTACTCGTCCTCGACCGGCCCGCCGAGCCCCGCCCCGAAGACCACCCGGCCGCCGCTGAGCCCGTCCAGGGTGGCCACCTGGCGGGCGAGCTGCTGCGGGCGGTAGCGGGGGACGGGCGTCAGGAGGGTGCCGAGCCGGATCCGGGAGGTCGCGAGCGCGGCCGCCGTCAGGAGCATCCAGGGGTCCCCGAAGGGGCGGTCCCCGTGTTTGCGGTGCAGCACGTGGTCCCAGACGAAGAGCCCGTCCCAGCCGGCCTCCTCGGCGGCGGCCGCCACGGTCGCGACGTTGCGGGGGTCGGCGAAGTCGCCGAAGTTGGGGATGTTGACGGAGAAGCGCATTCCAGCAGCATGCGCACGCGGCGCCGGAGGGGCAACAGGGCGGGGCCTACCGGTCGTCCGGACCGCCGGCGAGCGCCGTGATCTGAGCGAGGGACAGGTCCAGCTCGTCGTGGAGGAAGCGCACGACCGTCCAGTGCGGCAGGGCGGCCTCGTCGTACGGGCCGAACGCGGCGGTGTAGAGAGGGATCCACCGCAGCGCTTCCTCGGCGGCCGTCTCCCGCCCGGGTGCCTGCTGGTAGGTGTCGTAGGACACGCTCCGATGGTGGATGAAGTGCCCGCCGGGCAGCCGCTGTTCGCACAGCTCGCGGTACTCGCGGGTCTGCAGGATGAGGTAGTGCCAGATCTCGTCGATGTCCTGCTCGACGGGGAGGAAGAGGCCCGCGAGCCGGTCGGGGTGGCGGGAGACCAGGTAGAGGTAGCGCAGGCACTCGCGGACCTGGTCCGTGACGTGGGAGGCGGAGGGGGCGCCCGGCCTGGACGCGAAGTACCGGACGACCTCCTCGTGCAGGGCTGGGCCGAGGAGTTCCTCGGCGCCGGGGGCCGTACCGGGTCGCGCGGGCGGGTGCGGGGCGGGTGCGTGCATGGGCGGGGTCCTTCGTCCGGTCGCGGTTGCTAGGGCGTGGTGAGCCAGGCGTACTTGCCCGAGCGGCCGATCGGCACGTGGGAGCGGTGCTCCACGCGGCAGGAGCGGCCGGTCAAGGCGCCGATCCCGGAGGCCAGTTCCTTCTCCTCGGCGGGCGTGAGCGGCTCGCCGTCGAAGGTCGTGCACCACAGCAGGCACCGGTCCTCGCCGGCCGGCCGCAGCTGGTGCAGGAAGACGCGCGGGGCGACGGAGGCGACGCGGGCGTCGAGGTCGGCCTGGGCGACGGGTCCTTCGGGCGTGGCAAGCAGCTCCTTCTCGCGGCCGCAGAAGGAGACGATCCGCGCCGGGTCCGTACTGCCGTCACGGGTGCGGACGCAGTCCCCGGACCGGTAGCGGACCAGCGGCATGTACGGGTTGCGGACACTGGTGACGATGAGGCTCAGGATGCCGCTGCCGGGCGCCACCGGGATCAGCTCGACGCTCATGCCGTGCAGATAGGGGTGGTAGCGCACGTCACCGTCCCGGCCGCCACCGCGCCCGTCGCTGTAGAAGAGGTAGCCGAGTTCCGTGCTGCCGAAGAGGTCGACGATCGGGCAGTCGAAGTGGTCGCGCAGGTACGCGCGGACGTTGAGCGGCGTGTACTCGTAGGCATGCACGATGCCGGCCGGCCGCGGGAAGAGGTCCCACAGGCCCCACGCGTCGACCCTGCGGACCAGGTGGGCCAGGTGGTAGCCGGAGCAGTCCAGCAGATACGAGCCGTCCGGGTGCGCGGCGCTCACCTCGCGGATCTCGGCGAGCATCCGCTCGACCTCGGAGCGGTCCCAGTCGGCCGGGTCCAGGGTGCGGTTGAGGTAGAGGGTCCGGTCGTCGAGCCAGCGCTCGCCCCGTGTCGCGCCAGGTTTCCCGGCGTTGACGCGGGCGACGTGCTCCGTGGCGAGGACGGTGGTCAGCGAGACCCGCCGGCCCCCCTCGTGCCAGAGGGCGCCCAGCTCGGGATGGTCGCTCCACAGCCGGTAGTAGGAGCGCAGCAGGAAGTACGGCGGCCGGATGATCTGCATGCGGGCGTGGTTGGTCCCGGTGGACAGGACGAACTCGGCCTCGCCCGTCTCCAGCGCGCGTTCCAGCGCGGGCGTCATCCAGTTGGCGGGGAAGTCCCGGGCGATCTCCGGCTTCTCCAGGATCGGGAAGTCGCCGCGCTCGATCGAGGGGCGGTAGAGGGGGATGTCCCGGATCCGGTCCAGGACGTCGGCGCTCGGCAGGCGGTTCACGGGGGCTCCGGTGCGGGAGGGGGCGGGTGCCGGGGGAGCGAGGGCGGGTGCGGTGGCCGCGGCCGGTGGCGCCGGCCGGCCACCGCACCCGCCGGGTCAGTGCGTCAGGAGATGCAGCCGGATTTGCCGGTCGCGCTGATGCAGCCGCTCTTCGGCGTCGCGCTGATGCAGCCCTCCTTCGCGCCCGGCGTGCCGCCGCCCTGAGCCGAGTTGGCGGCGACCCACTTGCGCCACACGGACTCCTCCGTCATGCGCTTGATGAGCTGTTCCACGGTGAAACCTCCATGATCGGTCGGCACGCCGTGCCGAGGGAGTGAGGGGACAACCGGGTGGCGGGCTCGTGGCGCCCGCCACCCGGAGCAGGGGAAGACGGTGAGCGGCGGTGGTACGGGCCTCAGGCCCCGGCCACCGGAAGCGTCTTCATCCGTACGGCTTCCGTGCCGCTGTCGTTGTGCCGCAGCGCCCAGTTCTCCAGCGTCGTGCGGCAGGCGTGATCCAGGTGGCGGACCTCGGTCAGGTCCAGCTCGATGGGCCGGTCCTTGGGCATGCCCTCCAAAGTCTCCAGGATGCGGGGCAGCCGCAGGAACGTGGCGTTCCCGGTGAGCGTCACGACCATCCGGCCGTCGGTCAACTCCCGTACGTCCAGGTGGATGTGGGAGGTGTCCCAGGCGGACTTGACCACGGCGAGCACCAGGCCGAGCACCACGCCCTCGAACATGTTGGTCACCACGATGGCGACGGCCGTGACGGAGAGGACGACGGCCTCGCCGCGGTGGGCGCGGGCCAGCGGCACGATCTCCTTCACGGGGATCAGCTTGCACCCCGCGTGCACCAGGACACCGGCGAGCGCCGCCAGCGGGATGATGCCGAGCGCGGCCGGCAGCAGGACCGCGAAGAGCAGGAGCCACGCGCCGTGCAGGATCCGGGAGAGCGGAGTGCGGGCGCCCGCCCGGACGTTGGCGGAGCTGCGCACGATGACGGCCGTCATCGGCAGGGCGCCGAGCACGCCGCACACGGTGTTGCCGACGCCTTGGGCGACGAGTTCCTTGTCGTACTGCGTGCGCGGGCCGTCGTGCATGCGGTCCACGGCGGCCGCGCTGAACAGCGATTCGGCGGAGGCGATCAGGGTGAAGGCAAGGACGGTGCCGAGCACGGCCACGCTGCCCAGTTCGGCCAGTTCGCCGAGGCCCGGCGGCTGGATGGCGTCGACCATGCCGCGCACCGACACGTTCGCCACGTCCAGGCCGAGTCCGGCCGTCACGGCGGTGGCGAGGGCGACGGCCGCCAGCGGGGCGGGCACCAGGCGCGCCGCCGCGGGCAGCTTCGGCCACAGGACGAGGACACCGATCGTGCCGATGCCGATGGCCGCGGCCGTCAGCGACGTGGTGTCCCGGACGGTGTCGGCGAGCAGTCCGGGCAGACCGGTGATCTTGTCGACGCCGGAGAGCGGCTGCTTCGCCCCGGCCATGGTGTAGAGCTGGCCGAAGAGCAGTACGAGTCCGATGCCCACGAGCATGCCCTGGACGACGGAGACCGATATCGCGCGGAACCACCGGCCGCACCGCAGCAGCCCGAGCGCTATCTGCAGGGCGCCGGTCAGGAGCACGATCGCGCCGAGCATGCCGAGCCCGAATTCGCGTACCGCCTCGAAGACGAGCACGGTGAGGCCGGCGGCGGGGCCGCTCACCTGGAGCGCGCTGCCCGGCAGGCAGCCGACGACCAGGCCGCCGACGATGCCGGTGACCAGGCCCAGTTCGGCCGGTACACCGGAGGCGACCGCCACGCCGACGCACAGCGGCAGGGCGACCAGGAAGACGACGAGTGAGGCCAGGATGTCCCGTCGCAGCACGCCCGGTTCACGCAGGGCGGCGAAGGGTGAACGGAGGGGGGATGGTCGAGAGGGAAGGGAGGACATGAGGGTGGGGGTCCTGTCGTGGGAGCGGGCAGCCGGTCAGCGGGGGGCGGCGACGGCTCTCACAGCGGGACGAACGCCGGCCGGCCGGTGCCCGAGGGGCGGTGGACGGTGACGGTGCCGGTGTGCACCTCGTAGTACCAGGCGTGCAGGGTGAGCGAGCCCTCGGCGAGCCGCTCACGTACGCAGGGGTACGCCCGCAACCGCTCCACCTGCGTGAGGACGTGGGTCTGCACGGCCTCCGCCACGTCCGGCGAGGTCGGGGTGAGCGAGCGCACGGCGTCGTCGGGGGTGACGGAGTGCTCCAGCCAGTCGCGGACCGCGGGCACGGACGAGAGGTCTTCGCGCCGCACCAGCGCGCCCACGGCTCCGCAGTGCGAGTGCCCGCAGACGACGACGTCGCGGACGCCGAGCACGCACACCGCGTACTCGATGGTGGCCGCCTCGCTCATGGGGTGGTGGCCGTCGCGGAGGTCGTCGGTCCGCTCGCCGTGGCCGGCTCCCGGGTAGGGCGGTACGACGTTGCCCGCGGTCCGGAGTTCGAAGAGCTCGCCGGGGCGGGCGCCGGTGATCAGGGCCGGTACGACACGCGAGTCCGAGCATGTGACGAAGAGGGCTTCGGGTGACTGTCCGGCGCCGAGTGCCTCGAAGACCGGGGCGTTCCTGGGGTCCGCCACGTGTGTCGCGGCGAACGAACGGGCGTGGTCGATCAGTGACTTCATGGTGGCCTGCCTCCTGCGTCCTCCGGGCGGTGCCGGGACGCGGTGTGGTCGGGTCGTCGGTGACGGTGGGGCGGCACGGTCCGCCGGGTGCGGGTGCTCGGTGCCCCGGGGAGACAGCCTGGACGGCCGTCGTGTCCATCACTTTGCCATCGCATTACGGTTCGATGGCAGGGCAAAATTCTGCCAAAGATTGAGTAATTACCGCCCCCCAACTGGGAATTGGTCCGGCAATCAACCGTTGGGTGAAGATCGAGGTGTGGATTGTGTGCGCGATGTGAAGCCGTTCCGTTCGCGCCCCGTTGCAGTCGCACCGCCCCCGGCGGCGACGCGGGAAAAGGGGGACAGGCCGAGGCGTGGGGCCGAAGGGGCAGTTGACCGGCGGTTGTTACGATCACCACGCGCACGCCGGCCGCAGCGGCCGGTCCACGGGACGGCGAGCAGGAGCGGGCGGAACATGCCGGAAACTTCCTTTCAGGGCCAGGTCGTCGACACCGAACCGGCCCCGTACGTCTTCCTCGTCGTCGGCATCCCCGGGTCCGGGAAGAGTTCGGTCTCCCGCGAGCTGGCCCGCAGGTTCGCCCTCGGCGCGCACATCGAGGGCGACCATCTCCAGGACCTGATCGTCTCCGGGAACCGGCTGCCCAAGCCGGAGGAGGACCTGGAGGCCGACCGTCAGCTGCTGCTCAGGGCGCGCAACGGCGCGGTACTGGCCCGCAGTTTCCACGCCGCGGGCGTCGTCCCCGTCATCGACGACGTGGTCGTGCGGCGCGCACACCTGGAGTTCTACCGGGAGCACCTCAAGGGGCTGCCGCTGCGCCTGATCGTGCTCGCGCCGTCGATGGAGGTCGTCTCCCGGCGTCTCACCGCACGCGACAAGGTCCTCGCGGACGACTGGTCGTTCCTCGACGAGGCGATGCGCACCGAACTCGCCGGTGAGGGCGAGTGGTTCGACAGCTCGGCGATGACTCTGGACGAGACGGTCGACGCCATCATGGCGAAGGGCGAGTGCTGAGCTGCGGCGCTCAGTCGAGGATGACCTCGCGGCGCAGGATGCTGTAGAGCACCATGTCGTGGAAGGCGCCGTTGCGGAACTGGGCGCCCCTCATGACACCTTCCCGGGTGAACCCGGCCTTCTCCAGGGCCCGTTGCTCGGCGAAGTTCTCGACGTGGGTATGTGCGTCGACGCGGTTCACCTGGGTGTGCGCGAAGAGGTACCGGGCCAGCAGGATCTGGGCCTGGGTGCCGACGCCCCGGCCGCGCGCCTCGGGCCGCAGCGCGATGCCGATGTTCCAGGCGTGGTTCAGCGGTCCGAGGGGGACCTTGCGCCAGGAGACGCAGCCGAGGAACTCGTCGCCCCGCGCGACCACGAGGACGCCCGTCTCCGCGCCCAGCAGGCCGTTCTCCTCCCACGCCCGCCGCTTGGCGGCCGGACCGGAGAAGCCGAACCAGTCGAACCCCGAACCGGATTCGGGGACGGTGTGATGCAGCGCGTGCATGCGCGCCAAGTCGTCTTCCGCCACGGGCCGCAGGTGTACGTCTTCGATCACGCTCCGAGTAAACGCACCGGCTCCCGCTCCCGCTACAGCCCTCCACCGTGATCCACATCACGAGAGGGCGGCCCGGCCACTGGCCGGGCCGCTGGGGTGGGCGGGCGCGTCACGGATAGGAGACCACCGTGGACGGCACGGTCGAGGTGCCCGACGTCGCGGCACCGGTGTCGTTGATGACGTGCTCGTACTGGCCCTTGCCGCCGAGCGAGATGACCAGCAGGTCGTGGAACTTCACGCCGGGGGTCCTCGGCGCGGCGAAACCGTGGTCCTGCCGGATCGACGGATCGGACGTGTAGTTGCAGTAGCTGCCCATGCCCCAGCCCTCGTGGGACGTCACGGAGCTCTCGACCTTGTACGCCGCGAACCCCTTCACGCTGCCGTCCTGGACGGCGGCCTGGTTGGGGGCGTCGTACGCCTTCTCGTTCTGGAAGAAGATCGTGCGCCCGCGCTGCCCGAACCACTGCACGTCGTACTTGTTGAAGTGCTCCACGAACAGCCCCGTCGCCAGGACGTCGTCCCCGTAGACCCGCACTCCGTAGTCGGCGCGGTTGGTCTCCCAGCCGACCCCGGCACCGTGGTCGGCGCGCCACACCCAGGTGTGGTCGATGATGGTGTGACGGCTGTTGACCTCCATGCTGACCGTGGCCTTGCCGGCCCCGGCGCCGCCGATCCTGATGAAGACGTCCTGCACGGTGATCGGGTTGGCCGCGTGGTCCCTCGCCGAACCCCGGGGGCCGACCTGCAGCAGTACGGGGGAGTTGACCGGGCCCGCGTCGAGAAGGAACCCGGCGAGGCGCACCCCGTCCACATCGGCGACCTTCATCGCGGCGGTGCCGTTGTCGGGCACCAGCGTGGCGTAGCCGAGGCCGAGCACGACCGTGTTGGCGCGGTTGACCTCGATGGCCCGGTCGAGGTGGTAGATGCCCGGGGTCAGCAGGAGGTGGAGCCCCTGGGCGAGGGCCGCGTTGATCGTGGCGGCGCTGACGCCGGGCCTGGCGACGTAGAACTGGGTGAGTGGCAGGGACGTCCCGCGCGGAGTGCCGTTGCCCCAGGTCGTGCCGCGCGCGTCGGTCCGCTTCTCGGGCAGGAACACCCGGTAGTCGGCGCCGTCCAGGTAGAGGAACGGCTTCTCGCGTGAGACCGGGGTGGTCTGCAGGGTGGTGTACGGCGGGTTCGGGAAGCTCTGGCCCGGCGCGCCCTCGACGCCGGAGAACACCATGTTCCAGACGGCGTTGACCCAGCCGCCCACCGAACTGTCCCGGGTGTACCACTGCTGCTGCGAGTAGGGTCCCACGCTGCCGTCGATCCGGCTGTCGGCGATGTAGCCGCCGCTGGCCCACCCGTAGCCGTTGGGGGCGAGGTTGAGGCCGCCTCTGACGTGCATGCGGCGGAAGGGGGCCGCCTGCGCGACGGCCCACCGGTTGGTGCCGTTGACCGGGGTGAGCGCGAGGTTCTCCGCCGAACGCCAGAAGTTCTGCGTCGCGTTGCCGTTGAACCAGCCGGCGTCGACCGTCACGTCGCCGTTGATCGCCGTGTCGTCGGGGGAGAGGCCGAGGCCCGCTATCGAGGTGTAGAAGCCGAGTTGGGCGTTGAGGCCGTTGTACGTGCCGGGCTTGAACAGCAGCGCGTAGCGCCCGTTGCCGAACTGGGCGCTCTCCTGCTGCCTGAAGATCTCGTCGAGTCTGGCCTGGATGCCGGGGGTGGACGGGGTGAAGACGATGACGTTGGGCCCGAGGTCGCCGCCGCCGGCCAGCGGGGCGGCGGGGGTCTGCGCCGCGGCCGGGGTGGCCAGGGGAGCCAGGCTCGCGGTGGCGGCCGTCGCGGCGATGGCGCCGAGAACGGTGCGGCGTGTGGGGGAGGTCGACGAGGAGGTCGGCATGGGGCTCTCCTGTTTCAGGAAGTGAACGATCAGGGGCCGTGGGAGCGCTCTCTTGACCGGGAATAGTTCATCCGCGTGAGGGGCGAGTCAAGAGGTTGCGCTTCCGTTACGCGGGTTCTTGCTGTTGAAGCGTCAAAAAGTGTGTGTACGACCGGGGTTGGGTCGGTGCGCACCGGCCGCCGCGCCGTCCTTCGGGGTCGAGGCGGCGCCGGGCGCGGGTGCCGTGAAGCGTTCACTTTCTATTGACACGCTCATGCTGCCACCGCAACACTCCGGAAACGGGAGAGCGCTCTCCCAAGGTTCTCCCACGGTTCTCCCACCGGGAACCCCCGGTCTCGCGGCCGGCGTCCGGGCGGCGCGCTCGCACCCCGGCGCCCCCCCGCCCCCCCCTCTCCCCCCATTCCGTACTGACGTGGCAGGAGGTCTCCATGGCACGGAGATCGAAGATCGTCTCAGGGTTACTGATGTCCGGCGCACTCCTGGTGACCTCGCTGGGGGTGGGTGGCATGGCGCTGGGCGCCGATACCGCCGCACCGGCGCGGGCGAGCACGTCCGCCGAAGGAGCGGCGCGCGCACCGGACCACGCACACCGGGGCCACACCATGGCGGCGTCCACCGTCGCCTCCGCGGAGGACCGCGACGGTGACGGATTCATCGCGGCGAAGTCGCCGGTCACCGGCGTCCGGTCCGCGGCACAGGAACCGCCCCACCGCTACTTCCACGAGTTCCAGGCCAACTGCTCGGTCACGCACACCAGGCCGGACGACCCGATCGTCTACCCGGGCCAGCCCGGCAAGTCCCACGACCACACCTTCATGGGCAACACGACGACCGACGCCCAGAGCACCACCGACTCCCTGAAGCGGGGCAACACCGCCTGCAAGGCGCCCGGCGACAAGTCCGCGTACTGGATGCCCACCCTGTTCAAGGGCACCGAGCCGGTGCTGCCGGTGGGCCCGCAGGTCATCTACTACAAGGCGGGTGTCACCGACTACACCAGCGTGCGTCCGTTCCCCGAGGGGCTGCGTTACGTGGTCGGCAGCCCCCTGCAGACGGCGGAGCAGTTCCGCGGCCACCCCGGCTTCGTGGAGGGCTGGGAGTGCGGCGAGAGCTACTTCAACGTGGACATTCCCAAGAACTGCCCGACCACGGCGTCCACCCAGCTCAACATCCGCTTCCAGGCGCCCAGTTGCTGGGACGGCGTCCATCTGGACGCGCCGGACCACCAGAGCCACATGTCGTACCCGGTGGTGCGGCCCGGTACGAACGACAACATCTGCCCGGCGTCCCACCCGGTGGCGGTGCCGATGATCGAGTTCAAGATGGCGTTCCCCGTCAACGGTGACCTCTCACAGGTGAGACTGGCCAGCGGGGCGGGCCACTCGTTCCACTACGACTTCTTCAACGCGTGGGATCCCGCGACGCTCAAGGCCCTGGTCGACCACTGCGTCGTCGGCGGCCTGCAGTGCAACGCGCGCGGCTACGACGAGACGCATCCGGAGGCCGGTGCCGCGCTCGACGAGAACTACGAACTGCCGTGACCGGCCCCACCACCTGAAGTCCCGCACCCGCCTCCTCTGAGTCCCGGTACCCGCTGCACCTGAACCCCGGCACCGGGACTCGTGCTCCGGGGGCGGCCAGGCCCCCCGGGCCGCCCCCGGCTCCGGCTCCACCCCTCCACCCCACCTCCGCCAGGAGACCCGCATGCCCACAGCCCGCTCCTCCCGACCGGCAAGCCGCAGCCTGACCGTGCCGCTCACCGTCGCCCTGTGCGCCACCGGCTGCCTCACACTCCCCGCCCAGCAGGCCGCCGCCGCGGGCAACGTCGTCAAGGTGACCGGATCCCAGGGCAACTGGCAGCTGTCCGTGAACGGTTCCCCGTACCAGATCAAGGGCCTGACCTGGGGGCCGAACGTCGCCGACGCCGGCAAGTACATGCCCGACCTCAGATCCATGGGCGTCAACACCATCCGCACCTGGGGCACCGACGCCTCCAGCAAGCCCCTGTTCGACTCGGCCGCGGCCAACGGCATCAAGGTGATCGCCGGGTTCTGGCTGCAGCCCGGCGGCGGCCCGGGCAGCGGCGGCTGCGTCAACTACCTGACCGACACCGCGTACAAGAACCAGATGCTCGAAGAGTTCCCCAAGTGGGTGCAGACCTACAAGGACCACGCGGGCGTCCTGATGTGGAACGTCGGCAACGAGTCGGTGCTCGGCCTGCAGAACTGCTACACCGGGACCGAGCTGGAACGCCAGCGCGACGCCTACACCACCTTCGTCGACGAGGTCGCCAAGAAGATCCACTCCGTCGACCCCGACCACCCCGTCACCTCGACCGACGCATGGACAGGCGCCTGGCCCTACTACAAGAAGAACGCCCCGGACCTCGACCTGTACGCCGTCAACTCGTACAACGCCGTGTGCGACATCAAGTCCACCTGGGAACAGGGTGGTTACACGAAGCCGTACATCGTCACCGAGACAGGACCAGCGGGGGAGTGGGAGGTCCCCGACGACGCCAACGGAGTCACCGAGGAGCCCACCGACCGGGCCAAGGCCGACGGCTACACCAAGGCATGGAACTGCGTCACCGGCCACAGGGGCGTCGCCCTCGGCGCCACGATGTTCCACTACGGCACCGAGTACGACTTCGGCGGCATCTGGTTCAACCTGCTGCCCGCCGGCCAGAAGCGCCTCTCGTACTACGCCGTGAAGAAGGCGTACGGCGCGGACACCTCACACGACAACAGCCCGCCCGTCATCTCCGAGATGAGCGTCGAAGGGGACGCGGCCAAGGTCCCCGCGGGCGGCACCCTCACCCTCGCCACGAAGACGACCGACCCCGACGGGGACGCGCTCTCCTACGAGGTCCTCGGCAGCAGCATGTACATCGACAAGGACAAGAACCTGATCCCGCTGCGCTTCAGCGACGCGGGCTCCGGACGGCTCAAGGTCACCGCACCCGACAGGACCGGCGTCTGGAAGATCTACGTCAAGGTCACCGACGGCAAGGGCAACGTGGGCGTCGAAACGCGCTCCGTGCGCGTGGTGCCCCCACCCGTCGGCGGCACGAACATCGCCCTCGGCAAGACCGCCACCGCCTCCTCCTACCAGACCGGCGGAGGCGACTGCCCCTGCACACCCGCGGGCGCCGTGGACGGCAGGGCCACCACCCGGTGGGCCAGCGACTGGAGCGACCCCCAGTGGCTCCGCGTCGACCTCGGCTCCCGCCAGGCGTTCACCCACGTCCAGCTCAACTGGGAGACCTCGTACGCCAAGGCCTACACGATCCAGACCTCCGACGACGGACAGAACTGGCGGACCGTCCACGAGGTCCGCGACGGCAACGGCGGCATCGACGACTTCGACGTCAGCGGCGCCGGCCGCTTCGTCCGCGTCAACGGCACCGTGCGCGGCACCGGATACGGCTACTCGCTCTACGAGTTCGGCGTCTACCGCTGAGACCACGCGCATCAGTGGCCACAACGCCGGGGAGGACAGGGACCGTGCCGATGACCGACGAGGAACTGCTGCGGCTCGCCCACAAGTTGAGCCCCGAGCAGAAGGTGCGCCTGCTCACCGGCGCGACGACGTGGCGCACCCACGCCGAACCGGCCGTCGGCCTCCGGGAGATGGTCACATCGGACGGCCCCGCGGGCATCCGGGGTGAGGCCTGGGACGAGCGGGTGACGTCGGCGCTGCTGCCGTCGGCGTCCGCGCTCGCGGCGATGTGGGACGACGGACTCGCCGAGGAGCTGGGCGGACTCCTGGCGCGGGAGGCACGGCGCAAGGGCGTGCACGTCGTGCTCGCCCCCACCCTGAACCTGCACCGCTCACCCCTGGCCGGACGGCACTTCGAATGCCTCTCCGAGGACCCGGAGCTCGCGGGCCGCACGGCGGCCGCGCTGATCAGGGGCATCCAGTCCCACGGCGTCGCCGCCACCGCCAAGCATTACGTGGCCAACGACTCCGAGGACGGCCGCATGACGGTGGATGTCCGGGTGTCCGGGCGGACGCTCCGCGAGGTGTACCTCGCCCCCTTCGAGGCGGCGGTGCGCGCCGGGGTGTGGGTGGTGATGGCCGGCTACAACGGCGTCAACGGCACCACCATGACGGCGAGCCCCCTCCTGACGCGGCCCCTCAAGGACGACTGGGGTTTCGACGGCGTCGTCGTCTCGGACTGGGGCGCGGCACGCGCCACCGCCGACACCGCGGCCGCCGCCCTCGACCTGGTCATGCCCGGCCCCGGCAGCCCGTGGGAGGCGGCACTGGCCGAGGCCGTCCGCGCGGGCCGGGTGACGCGGGCGGCCATCGACGACAAGGTGGTACGGGTGTTGCGGCTCGCCCACCGCGTGGGCGCCCTCGACCCCGACCTGGCCGCGCCCCCGCCACCCACGACGCCGCCCCCGCCCACCCGCGCGCTGCTGCGCCGCGCCGCGGCGGCCGGGACGGTGCTCCTGAGCAACGACGGTCTCCTGCCTCTGACGGAGTCGGCACCGGGCACGATCGCGGTGATCGGCACACACGCCGTACGGCCCCAGGCGCAGGGCGGCGGCAGCGCGGGCGTGTACCCGGAGCGGTTGATCACGCCGCTGGAGGGCATTCGCGGCCGGGTGGACGGCCGCACGCGAGTCGTCCATGTCCCGGGCCCCTCCACCGGCGCCCCACCGCCGCCGCTGGACACCGAGCACTGCGTCGACCCGCGCACGGGCGCCCCCGGCGTCCTCCTGCGGGTGCTCGACCGCGAAGGGCGCGAGCTCCACGCCGAACACCGCACCACGGGCCGCCTGTTGGAGCCACCGCTCGTGCCGGGCGCGCACACGGTGGAGGTCCGGGCCGTCCTCACCCCGGCAATCGCGGGCGAATGGACCTTCGGCGTGGGCGGGTTCGGCCGGATGACGCTGACCGTCGGCGGAGCGGCCCTGGTGGACGGCGAGTTCCCGTGCCGGACCGACGACCCGGCCGTCGTCCACGTCGCGCCGCCCTGCCGGTACGGGAAAACCGTGCTCGGCGCCGGCGAACCGGTGCTCGTGGTGGCGCGACGGCAGCTTGCCCCGGGCACCGGACGCGCCACGCTCGTGACCGCCGCGTCCCCCGACCCCGACCCGCGCGAAGCGCTCGCCGAAGCCGTCGAAGCGGCACGGCGGGCCGATGTGGCGGTCGTCGTGGTGGGAACCACCGAGGGCGGGGAGGCGGAGGGCAGCGACCGCGGCTCGCTCCGCCTCCCCGGCCACCAGGACGCACTGGTCACCGCCGTCACCGCCGCCAGCCCGCGGACCGTGGTGGTGGTCAACGTCGGCGCCCCGGTGGAAATGCTCTGGCGGGACGCGGCCGCCGCCGTGCTGCTCACCTGGTTCCCCGGCCAGGAGGCGGGCACCGCGCTCGCCGACGTCCTCTTCGGGCACACCGAACCCGGCGGGCGTCTCCCGACCACCTGGGGAGCCCGGCTCCATGACGCCCCGGTCAGCGGCACCCGCCCCGAGCACGACGTCGTGACGTACCGCGAGGGACCGCACATCGGGCACCGCGGATGGCTGCGCGCGGGCCGCTCGCCCGCCCACTGGTTCGGCCACGGACTCGGCTACACCACCTGGGATTACGTGCGGGCCGATGTCCCGTACGCGGTCGCGGCGGGCGACGACTTCCGGGTGCGGGTCCGGCTGCGCAACATCGGGGACCGTCCGGGCCGTGAGGTGGTCCAGGTCTATCTGGCCCGGCCCGCGTCCGCCGTGGAACGCCCGGTGCGCTGGCTCGCGGGATACGCGGCGGTGCGGGCTGCGCCCGGCGAGACGGTGACCGCCGTGGTCCGCGTACCCGGCCGTGCCCTGCGGCACTGGTCGACGCGGACCGGCTCCTGGAAGGTCGAACCGGGCCGGTTCACCGTCCTCGTGGGACGCTCCGCAGGCGACCTGCCGCTCACCGCCGCACTGGAGGTGCGGGAAGAGCGGTGACCAGGCGCCCCGCACCGGGAGAGCGCTCTATCTCCTTGCCGCGAGGGGAAGTTACAGTGCACGCATGGAGAGACGGTCGCCGACGCTCGAGGACGTGGCACGCGAGGCGGGGGTCTCCCGGGCGACGGTGTCACGAGTGATCAACGGCGTGCGCAACGTCGACCCGGCGCTGCGTGACGTGGTGCGCGCGGCGATCGACCGCACCGGCTACGCCCCCAACCGGGCGGCGCGCTCCCTGGTCACCCGGCGCACGGAGACCATCGCCCTCGTCATCTCGGGCGCGGGCGAGGAGGGCGACGCCCCGCACCACGGCGGGACACCCGACGACGCTCCGCGGGACGAGTTCGCCGCCCGCGTCTTCGCGGACCCCTTCTTCGGACGCGTGGTCAGCGGAGTGGTCGGCTTCCTGCGGCCGCGCTCGATGCACCCGGTCCTGATGGTCGCCGAGAGCGCGGCGGCCAGGAACCAGGTGACCGGCTTCCTCCGGCAGGGCAGCGCCGACGGCGCCCTCGTGGTCTCCACGCACGCCCAGGACCCGCTGCCGTCGATGCTTGTCGCCGAAGGTCTGCACGCCGTGTGCTTCGCACGGCCCGCCCTCCCCGTACCGATCAGTTACGTGGATCTGGCGCACCGCGAAGGGGGACGGCTGGCCGCGGAACACCTCCTGGCACGCGGCCGGCGCAGGCTGGCGAGCGTCACAGGGCCCCTTGACCTGCCGGCGGGCCAGGAGCGGCTCGCCGGGTTCCGGGAGGCGTTGGAGCGCGCGGGAACGGCGTACGTGCCGGTCGCCGAGGGTGGCTTCACCCGCGAGAGCGGAGCCGACGCGATGGCCGGACTGCTGGACGGACACCCCGATCTCGACGGGGTGTTCGTCGCCAACGACCTGATGGCGCAAGGCGTCTGCGAGCTGCTGCGTGAGCGGGGCAGGAGCGTGCCGCGCGACGTGGCGGTGGTCGGCTTCGACGACTCCAGCGTGGCCGTCACCTGCCGACCGCCGCTGACCACCGTGCGCCAGCCGGTGGAGAAGATGACGGCGGCCATGGCGGAACTGCTCCAGGAACACGTGCAGGGCACCCGCACGGAACCGACCTCGCTGATCTTCGAGCCGGAGCTGGTGGTGCGGGACTCGGCCTGACAGGCCCCGGCAGGCCCGGCCCGCCCGGCCGCGCGAGATCCGCCGCCATGGATCCGTGTAACGGCCTTGGCCCTGGGCAGGCGCCCCAGTGCAGGGGTGACAGCCTGCCGGGGCCGCTGAGAATGGTCAGTGGGCGGCCCCTCCTCCGAGCTGAGCGGCCGCGCCTTCGTGGGACAGGGACGCGGCCGCTCACGTTCTCCGGGGGGACGGGCGGCCGGCGCTCAGCGCGTCGCCCAGGCCAGCACGCCACAGAGGACGAACAGCAGGCACATCGCGAGGTTCGTCCGCTTGTAGGCGACCAGGACGGCGGCGAACTCCCGGATCGTCGCGTTGGGCCAGAAGTACGCGGCCGTCGGCGAACCCACCACCTGGCCCCGGACCCCGAGCCGCCGTGCCGTGAGCGCCGCACGGAAGGCGTGGTAGTTGTTGGTGACGATGACGCACCGGTAGCCGGGATCGTCCTTCTCCATGATCGCCTTGCTGAACCGCAGGTTCTCCTCGGTCGTCGTCGACCGGTCCTCCCGCTCGATCAGCTCGCCGGGAAAACCGCGCTCGGTGAGATAGTCGGCCATGGCGTGGGACTCCGGCAGCTCCTCGTCGGGCCCCTGCCCGCCCGATGCGATGAGCACCGGAGCGCCGCCGCGCCTGCTGAGCAGCGCGTGCACCTCCTGCGCGCGTGACAGGCGACTGGCGAGCAGCGGAGGGACCGTGGACCCGCCGATGAGCCCGGAGCCGAGGACGACCACATAACCGGCCTTGCGCCGGATGCGCAGCCGCCCGTAGAGGAACGCGTAGACGACGAAGCTCAGGAACAGGAACGAGAGGTACCCGGCGAGACCGAGCGCCGCGACCCCCACGCCGACCAGTACGGGCGTGCGCACGACGGCCGCCGTGACCACCAGAGCCACGACGCCGACGACGCACACCGCGCCCATCAGGGAGAGCAGGTTCGAGGGGCTCCTGCCCTCCTTGCGCACCATCTGCAGGCCATTGAGGAAGAGCAGGCAGGTGAGCACGAGAATGCCCAGGGCCCCCAGGCCGAGCAGTACCGCGGCCACGACCCGCCCCGACGTGGAGCCGGCCGTGACCAGTTCGTACACCCAGGCCGCGAGCCCGCAGAGAGCGGCGAGCCCCAGCACCACAGCGTTCCCGAACCGGCGGCGCTCGCGCGCCACGCGTCCGCAGAAGACCAGAAAGAGCAGGGCCGCCGGGGCGTAGAGCACCATCCGCACAGGTCTCGGTTCCTCACTTCTTCATCACGGGCCCGGCACGGCGGGGCCTCAGCGGACGACGTCGAAGACGTTCTTCTGCAGGCCGTTGGCGTAGGCCTCGTGTTCGACGAGTCGCAGTTTCTGGGTGTCCTTGTCCGTGTCGCTGAACAGACGCTTGCCCGCCCCGAGCAGCAGAGGGAAGACGAGCAGGTGGTAGCGGTCGATCAGACCGGCGTCCGACAGGCTCCGGTTGAGGGCGGAGCTGCCGTGGACGATGATCGGACCGCCCTCGGTCTCCTTGAGCGCGGCGACGTCGTCGAGCGAGCGCAGGATCGTGGTCTCGCCCCAGTTGTCGACGAGTTCCTTCTCGTCGAGCGTCGTGGAGACGACGTACTTCGGCATCTCCTTGTACGTGGCGAAGTCCGCCATGCCGGGCCAGACCGGGCTGAACGCCTCGTAACTGGTCCGCCCCATCATCATCGCGGCGGCTTCCCGCTGCTCCCTGCCCTTGATCTCGAACGCCTCGGGGAGGAACTCGATGTCCTTGAACGTCCATCCGGAGTTCCGGTAGCCGGGCTCACCGCCGGGGGCCTCCACGACGCCGTCGAGTGAGACGAAGGCGGTGCTGATCAAGGTACGCATCTGGGTTCTCCCGGCTGTCTCAAGGTGCACGGCATGGCTGCCGCTGCTCCTCCGGTCGAACCTCCGACCGAAGATCACCAACTATCCCTGTAGACCGCCGGGCACGGAGAAACTCATCGATGTTCGTGCGCTCTCTTCCGCGGAGGCCCGATCAGCGTCGCGGGGTCCCGGTCAGCGCCGTCCGCGCAGGCGGGAGAGGAGCGAGCGGGCCTGCGCGCGCTTGCGCGGGTCGGCCGCGGCGCGGCGGACCGTGTCGACGGCCTGCCGGCCCTGCGGGGTGCGGCTGTACGCCTTGATGCGTGAGAACAGTCCGGCCATGAGGTCCTCCTGGGCTCTCACCGCCGTGGCGGCGGGTGTGGTGTCGTCCTGCTGCTCCCGTACCCCGAGCCGGTCCCGTGATGCAGCCGGACCTCCGGGCCCTCGCCGCGCCCGGCCCGAAACCGTGTCTGAGCGTGGGCTTTGTGGGCAGCCGAAGGACATGGCTGTTCTCAGGAAATTCGCACGTCCCATGCTCGCCTCCGTCTTCGTCACCGGAGGGCTGCGGACCTTCCGGGACCCGAAGCACGCGGCCCCCGCCGCCGAGGCTGTCGCGGCTCCCCTGGCCTCCCGGATCCCGTGGCTCACGGACGATCCCGAAAAGCTGGTCCGCGTCAACGGCGCGGTGCAGCTCGGCGCCGGCCTCATGCTGGCGACCGGACGCCTGCCGCGCGTGGCCGCCCTCGCGCTGGCCGGCTCGCTGGTGCCCACCACGCTGGCCGGGCACGCCTGGTGGAAGGAGAAGGACCCCGAGGAACGGGCCGCCCAGCGCACCCAGTTCATCAAGAACGTCTCGCTGTTCGGCGGTCTCCTGATCGCCGCGGCCGATACGCACGGCAAGCCCTCCGTCGCGTACCGCACCCGCTCGGCGGCGGTGAGCGGGCGGCGGACGGTCCGGCGCACCGGGCGCGACGCCGTGGGCGCCGTCCGCTCCATGTCCGGGCAGGCACAACAGGCCGTGACACGTCATCTGTGAGCGACCCCGACACGACCGACCGGCGCTCCGGCACCGGCTCCGGGCGGCGCGCCACCGGACCCCCGGGGACGCGCCGCCCGATGACGTGCCGGAGCCGAGAAGGGTGAGACACCGGAGAGGAGAGCGGAGGAAGGTGGCGCGGCCGGGCCGTGCGGGGTGAAGCGCTGGAGTTGTGAAGGGTTGCGACCCCTGTCGTGCAAGCGCTTGCTGCCTCCGCGAGCTGGTGACATTCTCGGCCACGGCCGATTTCCGTCACCCCCACACCCCGCAGGAGCCAGCCGTGAACCGGACCGGGAAGACTCTCCTCTCGGCAGGCGGCACCGTCGCCGCCGTCCTCGTGGCCTGGGCGGTCGCCGCCCCCGAGTCGATCGGCATCTCGGCCGCTCCCGCGAGCCGGCCGCACGCCGCCCCCGCCCGGGCCGACGCCGAGGCCCCCACCCACGACCGTACGAAGCGGAAGTCCCCGGCGGCCAAGAGCGTGCTGTGGGACGGGGACGCCTCCCACGGGCTCGGTGTCTTCGGGACCACGCTGTGCGAGGCGCCGGCGAGCGTCACCGTCGACAACTGGGGCGGCTCCCGCGGCGACATCTTCAAGTTCAACAAGCCCATCGGCGTCCCTCGTTGCGAGGCGCACAACGTGCGGACCGCGAACGGCGAGTACCCCTGGCGGAACGGCGCCACGTACTGGTTCGGCTGGGACTCGATGACGAAGACGGGCGACGCCCAGACCGTCTTCCAGTGGAAGTCCAACGGCACCAACGACCAGCACAGCCAGAACTACCCCGTGATCATGAAGGTGGAGGACGGGAAGCTGAAGGTCTGGTACGTCGCCCCGGGCGAGCAGTGGATACCCATAGGCTCCGCCGGGTGGTCCGCCGGCGCCTGGCACTCCATCCAGCTCGGCATCACCACCAGTTCGGGCAGCTCGGGAAAGCTCTGGGTATATCTGGACGGCCGGCAGATCGCCTCCCGCGCCGGCGCCCGGACCTGGGACGACCTGGGCAACAAGCCGCGGTGGGGCACGTACTGGGGCACCGACACCAGCACGGCGTCCATCAACTGGATCGACGGGCTCGCCCTCGGACAGTCCCGGGCGGACGTGGACTGACCGCGTGCCAGGGCCCGAGACGGGCTGATTCACGGCCCAACTCCGGGGCATCCGGCGGAGTATGACGACCCATGATGAACACGGCGGAACGCCCCCCATGGGGGAGATGGAGCGCGGCACCTCGCAGCGGCTCGAGGCGCGCCAGAAGATGTGGAACCAGGCGTGGACCGCCCTGTGCGTGCTGCTGGCCGTCTGGTCCCTGGTCTGGGGCATCGGTGCGGCCACCGGCGCGACCAACGCGTGGGTGTACTCGTTCGCCGGGCTCGTGCTGCTGGCGTGCGCACTGTGGGCGCGCCGCTCGGCGATCCGCAACAGCCCGCCGCGCCACCTGTAGTGACGGACCGCGCCGGGCCCCCTCACTCCCGTGGCCCAGAAGAGCCCGCCAAGAGGTGTGGCGCGGTCATACCTGGATACGCTCCGCATATGCGACACCATGATCTTCTCGTCCTCGGCGCGGGCACCGGCAACACGCTGATCGACGACCGCTTCTCGCACCTGGACGTCGCCGTCGTCGCCGAGGGCCCCTTCGGCGGCACCTGCCTCAACGCCGGCTGCATCCCCAGCAAGATGCTCGCGGTCACGGCCGAGGTGGCCGACTCCGTACGGGACGCCGGCCGGCACGACGTGCGGGCCACCCTGGAGGGGATCGCCTGGCCGGCCGTGCAGAAACGGGTCTTCGGACGGCTCGACGCCACAGCGCGCGACGGCGAGGAGGGCCGCCGCGCGTCGGACTTCGTGACCGTGTACCGAGGGCGCGCACGCTTCACCGGCGAGCGCGAACTCCTGGTCGAGACGGAGGACGGCCCCGTCACGGTCGGTGCGGACCGGATCGTCGTCGCGGCGGGCGGCCGGCCGGTGGTCCCGCCCCCGGTCGCCGAGTCCGGTCTGCCCTACGAGACCTCCGACACCGTGATGCGGCTGGAGAAGGTGCCCGAACGCATGGTGGTCCTCGGCGGCGGCTACATCGCCGCCGAACTGGCCCACGTCTTCCACGCGGCGGGGACCGCCGTCACCGTCGTGGAGAAGCAGGCGAGGCTCCTCTCCGAGCAGGACGAGTCCATCGCGTCGGCCTTCACCGATATCGTGGCCTCCGCCCACGAGCTGCACCTCGGCCGCGAGCTGGTCCGCGTGGAGGGCCGCCCCGGAGAGCTTCGGCTCACCCTGGACGACGACTCCGTACTGGAGGCGGACACGCTGCTCGTCGCCGTGGGGCGCGAACCCAACAGCGACCGGCTCGACCTGGACCGGGCCGGCATCGCCTGCGACGACAACGGCCTGATCGAGGTCGACGCCCAGCTGCGCACCCGCGCCCCCGGCGTCTGGGCGCTCGGCGACATCGTGCCCGAGCCCCCCTTGAAACACGTGGCCAACCGCGAGGGCGAGGTGGTGGCACACAACCTCCTGCACCCCGACGACCCGCGCTCGATGTCGTACGACGTGGTGCCCGCGGCCGTCTTCGCCCGTCCCCAGATCGCCCAGGTGGGGATCACCGAGCAGGAGGCGCGCGAGCAGGACCGTGCGTACGTGGTCGGCGAGTGCCGGTACGAGGAAGTGGCGTACGGCTGGTCCCTGGAGGACACCCAGGGATTCTGCAAGGTCCTGACCGACCCGGCCTCCGGCCTGCTGCTCGGCGCGCACGTGCTCGGGCCGCAGGCCGCCACGCTCATCCAGCCGCTCGTCCTCGCCATGACGTTCGGCCTGACGGCGCGGGAGCTGGCCGAACGCCCGCTGTGGATCCACCCGGCTCTCACCGAGGTGATCGACAACGCGCTCCGCGACGCGGACGGGAAGGCGCGCGGACACGGGGACGGGTGAGAGGCCCGGACCGTCGGGGACGGTCCGGGCCCGCCATCCCGCGGCCGATCAGACGCGGTCCGCCGCGATGAGCACGTACTGGAAGGACCCGTCCCGGTAGGAGTTGATGAACGCCTCCTCGATCCCCGTGACCAGTGACGACGTCGCCCGCAGTTCCCAGTAGGGCAGCGTGTCGGGCGTGAGGTCGACGACGGCCTGCGGCACGAGACGGTTGTCGGCCATGGCGCGCAGATACTCCCGGCGCGAGTGGATGTTGCACTCGAAGTGCGCGTTGATCTGCGAGACCCACTTCGAGGGCTGGCCGTACCGCGGGTTCCAGCAGCCGGTGATGGTCACGTAACGCCCGCCGACCCGCAGGATGCGGGAGTGCTCGGCGAAGAGGTCGTGCAGGTCGACGTACATGCTCGACTCGTTGTTCCACGACGCGGCGGCCCGCCCGGTCTCGAAGGGCATGGCGAGCATGTTGCAGACGCGGGCGCGGACGTGGTCCTGGATCCGCAGTTCCTTGGCGCGCCCGTTGGCGAAGTCGGCCTGCTTCGCCGAGAGGGTGACGCCCTCGACCGTGCAGCCGAAGCGCTGGTGCGCCATCACCATCGAGCCGCCGCGCCCGCAGCCCGCGTCCACCAGGGTGTCGTCGCGTCCGATGTCACCGAGGTGCCCTAGGAGGAAGTCGGCCTGCGCCGACTCCAGCCGGTGCAACTCGGCGATCAGCTTCTTCTCGCCCTCGCTGTCGCCGGGCTCGCCGAGCGCGGACCGGTCGACCTCACCGATGCCGTAATGGTGGTGGTAGAGACCGTCGACGTCGCCGAGACGCAGGTTCACGGGGCGGGCCTCGCCGTCCCAGTAGCGGGCGATGTCCCCCTGGTAGGGCGTCGAGGGGCCGGGGATGCGCAGCGGGGTGCCGGTGACGGGTGCGGTGAGTTCGGTGCTGGTCACAGGTGATTCCATTCTCTTACCAGAAGTCGGGCAGGGTGTAGCGGTAGGTATTGGTCCGGTGCCAGTGGTGGTTGCCGTCCACCCAAGCGGCCACGCCCCGCAGGAAGCGCTGGACGGTCGGTACGGGGCAGGCGGCGGCCAGGGCCGCGGCCTCGGTCTCGAAGTCGTGCATGAGGTCGTTGTGGACGTCGACCGACTTCAGGTAGGCCTCCCGGTCGGAGAGGCCCTCGCGTTCGGCGATCACGACGGGCAGGTTCAGGTGCCGCCCGGGAGCGTCGAGTTCCTTCGTGTACGAGTACAGGTCGTTCACGATCGTCGTCGCGTTGCCCGCGAGCGCGATGACCCTCTGCATGGCGGGCTGCGCGTGCAGGTCCGCGGGGAGTTCGTAGCCGCCGACGGTGTCCGTGATGGTGGGGCAGGGGCGGAAGTTGTTGAACTGGCGCATCGCCAGGTACTCCCACACTTCGGGGACGTGGTCCAGCTGGGCCCAGGCCGCTTCGGCGAGGTACCCCATGTGCAGCCGGGCCATGTCGTGCCGGAAACGGTCGGCCTGGGAGGCGCCGGCCGCCTCGACGAAGTACTCCATGGCCGAGCGGTAGGCGCGCCGGGGCGCGTCCGCGTGGAGAGACTTCGCCCACTGCGGCTGGTACTCCCGGGTGGTGTGGAGGGGGTCGAGGGCGGTGTGCGCGAGCAGCAGCCGTTCGCCGAGCCCGACGGGGGAGCCGCCGTGGTCCTCGCAGTAGCAGTCGTCCACCGCGTTCTCGGCCACCATCAGCCGGGTGGCGATCATCAGGTGGTCGATGGTGGGGGCGTCGGGATGGCAGCCCACCATGTACCGCCCCACGGAGAAGCCGTCGAACTCCTCCTCCCAGTCGTCGGGATAGAGGCTGACCTCGTCCAGGGCCCAGGCCTTGATCCGGCGGCTGACCTCCTCGACGCGCACCGGGTCGGGCTCCGGCACGGGATGGAAGTAGAGGCCGGGGATCGGGGTGCCGTCCGCCGGGGCCGCCGCTGCCGCCGCCTGCGCGGGTGACGGCACTTCCTCGCGCGGGACCAGGTGCAGGCCCGCTGTGCCCAGCCCGCTCGGGCCGCGCAGCACCTGCTCCAGGCCGGTGCGCGGCGCGGGTACTTCTGCCGCGGGGGCGGCGGGAGCAACGGGGGCGGGTGCGGCCGTGGGGGAGGGGAGGGCGGTGAGGACGGGCGGGCCGGCCAGGGCGGCCGGGCGAGGAGCGGGCGGGTCGGGCGGGGTCGGGGCAGGGGGATCGGGCAGGGCGGTCGTGGCGGGCGGGCCGCCGGTCACGGCCGTGATGTCGCAGGCGCGGGTCGCGGCGTCCGCGAGGACGTGCGCCCCGAAGTGTGCGGCGGCCTCCGGCGGGCTCGGCCGGGGAGGTGTCGGCTCAGGCGCGGGCATCCATGGCTCCTTGCGGGGGTGGTCGGTTCTCCGGGGGCCTCCTGGGCAGGCGCGGCCCGCCCCGGAGGGCCGGGGAGGTCGCTGCCTGCGCACGGGCCGGCCCGCTACCTGGGCCAGCGGGCGATCTGCACGTTCTCCAGGACGCCGACCGCGTCCGGCACGAGGATGGCCGCCGAGTAGTAGGTGCTGACGAGATAGGAGGTGATCGCCTGTTCGTTGAGGCCCATGAAGCGGACCGAGAGACCCGGTTCGTACTCGTCCGGCAGACCGGTCTGGTGCAGCCCGATGACGCCCTGGTTCTCCTCGCCCGTACGCATGACCAGGATCGAGCTGGTCTTCTCCTCGGTGATGGGGATCTTGTTGCAGGGCAGGATGGGGACGCCGCGCCAGGCGGGGACCTGCTGGCCGCCGAGGTCGACGTGGTCCGGGTAGAGCCCGCGGGCGTTGAACTCGCGTCCGATGGCCGCGATGGTCCTGGGGTGGGCGAGGAAGAACTTTGATCCGCGGCGGCGGCAGAGCAGTTCGTCCATGTCGTCCGGGGTGGGCGGGCCGGAGTGGGTCTGGATGCGCTGCTTGAAGTCGGCGTTGTGGAGCAGGCCGAACTCCCGGTTGTTGATCAGCTCGTGCTCCTGGCGCTCGCGCAACGCCTCGATGGTGAGCCGCAGTTGCTCCTTGGTCTGGTTCATCGGGCCGTTGTAGAGGTCGGCGACCCTCGTGTGGACCCGCAGGATGGTCTGCGCGACCGAGAGTTCGTACTCGCGCGGTTTCGACTCGTAGTCGACGAAGGCGCCCGGCAGCTCCTGTTCGCCGGTGTGGCCGGCCGACATCGCGATCTCCGCCTCGCCGCGGTGGTTCTGCCGGCGTCCCGCGCGCGACCTGAACTCCTCGATGTGCTCCCGCAGGCCGGGGGAATTGGACAGGACGGACGCGAAGTCGGAGCGGGAGAGGGTGAGCAGGGTTCCGGAGGTCTCGGCGGTCGCGGTCTGTTCCCAGCGGGCGTCCTCGTCAAGGAGGGCGTCGTCCCCGAACCGGTCGCCGTCCGCGAGCACGTCGAGCGCGACCTCGTCGCCGTACCTGCCGACGGTGGTCTGCCCGATGCGGCCGTGGGCGATCAGGTGGAGCTGGTCCGCGGGCGCCCCGCGTTCGACCAGTGTCTCGCCGGCGCGGAAGTCGCGCTGGACGCACCGGTCGGCGAGGGCGTTGAGCACCTCCACGTCGTCGAAGCCGCGCAGCAGCGCCAGTTCGCCGAGTTCCCGCGGGATCACCCGGACGTCGGCGCCGTCCTGGATGAAGTCCACGCGCCCGTCGCCGACGGTGAAACTCAGCCGGCGGTTGACGCGGTAGGCGCCGCCCTTCGTCTCCACCCAGGGGAGCATCCGCAGCAGCCACCGAGAGGTGATCTCCTGCATCTGCGGGGCGGACTTGGTGGTGGTGGCGAGGTTGCGGGCGGCCGCCGTGCCCAGGGCGGACTGCCGGCGCGTCTCTGTCTCCGGCTGGGCCTCCGGGCTGGTGTCAACGGTCATAGGGCGGGCTCTCCTTGGTCAGGGCAGTGGCGCGCCCATGCGGGCGCAACCGGGCAACAGGAGGGAAAAGGGGTAGAGGAACGGGAATCCGTCCAGATCCAGGGGAACACTAGGGGCCGAACCGCCCCCTTGGCCCAGGAAAGTCGGCGACATTAACTCGATACGATGATCGCGGCCGTGCGATGTTTGCCCGGATACCGGCAGGATTCAGCCGTGCTTCGCAGGGGCCCTCGGCGGCGCCCGAGCCGGTCCGGGGCGCCCGCACGCTGCCCATGCCTGCCGCATGTGCCGCGGTGGATCACCCCGCGCGCCGTCCGAATCACGACAGAGTGGGAATGGCCCTGGGTAGGAGTGCGGTCACACTGCGGTGGGCATCCCGGTGGCCACGGGCCCGGGAAGCGGAGCGCACAGCCGAGAGGAACGGGACCTGCCATGGCCGACCACCAGCAGAGCGCGTCATCCGGCACCGGTTGGCGGCGGGCCGTCGTCGTCGGGGGCGGATACGCCGGACTCGTGACCGCACGCGTCCTGAGCGACCACTTCGCCGAGGTGCTCGTCCTCGAACACGACCCGGTGGACACGGAGACCGGTGTCCACCCGCACGTACCGCAGGGCTACCACGCGCACGCGATGCTCGCCCGGGGCGGCCGGGCCCTGGAGAACCTCTTCCCGGGGCTGCGGGCGGAGCTCGCGGACCTCGGCGCGCCCGTCTTCGACTACGGGGAGCGGATCAGCTTCCTGCTGCCGACCGGCTACGCGCCGTCGGCCCGGGTCGGCGTTCCCGTGCAGACCTTCACCCGCGACGAGCTCGAACGGCGCCTGCGCCGACGGGTGTCGGCCCTTCCGGCGGTGCGGCTGCTCGCGGGCACCCGCTGCGAGACGGTGACCGCCGGCGCCCCGGGCCGCCTGGACCGCGTCCGCTACCGCGGCCAGGACGCCGACGAGCCGGTCGAGGTCACCGCCGATCTGGTCGTCGACGCCTCCGGCCGCTCCACCTCCGTCGACCGCTGGCTCTCCGACGCGCGGCTGCCGGTCTCCGCCAAGACCGTCATCAAGGCGAAGATCACCTACACCTCGGCGTGCTACGAACGACCGCCCGGGGACCAGCAGGACTTCGACGTCGCGTACCAGATGGCCTTCGCGCCCGATGTGCCGCGCGGCGGGGTGGTGCTGGCCGTGGAGCACCACCGCTGGATGTGCTCACTGCTCGGCGTCGACGAGCACGTCCCGCCCACCGACGACGCGGGGTACCTCGACTTCGCCCACAGTCTCGGCAACCCCCGCCTCGCCGAGCAGATCAAGCGCGGCACCCGGCAGGGGCAGATCCACCGCTACACCAACCCCGGCAACGAATGGCGGCTGCACCACAAGAACCCCCGCTGGCCCGAACGGCTGGTCGCCGTCGGCGACTCGCTCTGCGTGTTCAACCCCGTGTACGGACAGGGGCTGACGGTCGCCGCGCTCGAAGCGGAGCTCCTCGGCCGCCTGCTGCGCGCCGGCCGGGCCAGGGCGTCGGGGCTCGACGGCCTCAGCCGCGCCTACCAGCGCGCCGCGGCCCGGATCATCCAGGTGCCCTGGACCCTGGCCACCAGCTCGGACCTGATGTGGTCGCCCGCCGGGCAGCCCCTGCCTGCGCGCTTCGCCCACTGGTACAACCAGCACGTCTTCGCGCTGGCCGTGCACGACCCGGACGTGTGGGCGCGGTTCGTGCGGGTGCTGAACATGGCGGCCCCGCCGTCGCTGCTGTTCCGTCCCGCCGTGCTCGGCAAGGTGGTGCGGCGGGCGCTCGGGCGCCGCGCGGAGTGAGAAGGCCGGTCACCGCACCCCGTGCGGCCGGAACTGGACGCTGATGCGTCCGCCGGTGGCCCGGGCCGATTTGGGGATCGCGTGCTCCCAGGTGCGCTGGCAGGAACCGCCCATCACGATCAGGTCGCCGTGTCCGAGCGGGCGCCGGACGGTCTCGCCGCCGCGGCGCGGCCGGAGCAGCAGGTCGCGGGGTGCCCCCACCGAGACGATGGCGACCATGGTGTTCTCGCGGGCGCCCCGGCCTATGCGGTCGCCGTGCCAGGCCACGCTGTCGCGCCCGTCGCGGTAGTGGCACAGACCCGCCGTCGTGAAGGGCTCGCCCAGCTCCTCGGCGTAGTGCACGGAGAGCGCCTGCCGGGCCTCGGTGAGCACGGGGTGGGGGAGCGGGTCGCCGGAGCCGTAGAAGGCGAGCAGCCGCGGCACGTCCACGACCCGCTCGTACATCTGCCGGCGCTCCGCCTTCCAGGGCACCTCGGCGGCGAGCTGTTCGAACAGCAGGTCGGCGCCCTGGAGCCAGCCCGGCAGGAGGTCCACCCACGCCCCGTCGCCGAGGACCGTCCTGCGCAGGCCGTCCAGCGGGCCGAGGCGCACGTCGTCGCCCTGGTCGAAGAGCGATCCCTGGAGCTGGTGCGTGGACATGCGGCCAGTGTACGCCCGACTCGAACACGTGAGCTAATTCGGCACGTGAGGTGATTCGGTCCGGAGGCCCGTCGGCGGGACCGTGCACGCGAAAGCGCCCGCCCGGTGCCGACGGCGGAGGAGAAGACCTCCGGGCCGTCGACACCGGGCGGGCGCCGCACCGCGTCGGGTCAGTGCGTCCGCTTGCCGGTGACCAGGCGGTAGATGAGCAGCACGATCACCGAGCCGATGACGGCGGCGATCCAGGTCGACAGGTGGAAGAACCCGTTGATCGAGTGAACTCCGAAGATCACCTTGCCCAGCCAGCCGCCGAGCAGCCCTCCCACGATGCCGATGAGCATCGTCACCAGGCAGCCGCCGGGGTCCTTGCCGGGGGTGAGGGCCTTGGCGATGGCTCCCGCGATGAGACCGATCAGGATCCAGGCGATGATGCCCACGAGTACGTTCCTTTCCCTTGCGTACATGACGGCACTTGAGCTGCCGTCCGACACCGTGACGAATGTCCGGTCCCCGGGGTCTTACACAAGGACCAAGGTCATGGATCACGGGGACGAAAGTCTGTTCCCGGCAGCGTCCGCGGGCGGGCCCGCAGTCACATCGTCACCCGATCCGCCCGGCCGCGCGCGTCGGGCGGCTGGAGCTTATGGTGGCGAAGCGGCATACCGGAGACAGCCATGACGTCAGCCAAGAAGCCACCCCTCGACCTGGAACAGTGCCTGCTCCTGACCGGCGTGGGCTGCTTCGACTGGGATCTGCGGAGCGGCGAGCTCAGCCTCGGCCCCGGGGCGCTCGACCTGCTCGACCTGCTGCCCGGCGAGTTCGACGGCCAGGTCGGCTCCCTCCAGGGGCGACTGCCCCCCGAGGAGGCCGTCCGCATCAACTACGCGGTCACCCAGGCCATCACCACGGGCGAGGACCACTACGGCGTGTACTTCCGGGTCCGCCGCCGCGACGGCTCACTGGGCCTCGGCCACGCCCGCGGACGCATCCTGCGCGACGAACACGCCCGGGCCGTACGCGTCGTCGGCATCCTGCGGACGGCCGCCAACGACGGGGTGGAACTCTCGGCCACCGACACCAGGGAAGAGCGCCGCCAGGGCATCGCCCTGATGGTGCAGGGCACGACGGAGGCCCTCTCGCGGGCCGTCACCGTCGACGACGTGGTGGCCGTGCTCTCCGGCGCAAGCGGCCTCGACCGGTTCGCCGCGGACGGGCTGGTCCTCGGACTCGTCGAGGGCGAGAACCTCAAGCTGATCGCCCTGGTGGGCCAGTCGATGCAGGCCCTCGACGAACTCAAGCTCTACAAGGTAGACGAGTCGCTGCCGCTCGCCGAGGCCGTCATGACCCGCCAGCCCCGCTTCGTCGGGTCGCTCCCCGGCCTCGCCCGCCGCTTCACCCGGCTCAGGCCCTACATCGAGAGCATGAAACTCGACTCGGCTGCATTCCTGCCACTGGTAGCCCAGGACCGGGCCATCGGCGGACTCGCGCTCTTCTACCGGGGCCGCAGGGAGTTCAGCGACGCCGACCGCAACCTCTGCATCGGTCTCGCCGGCATCGTCGCCCAGTCCCTGCAGCGCGCCATGCTGTTCGACGAGGAGCGCGACCTCGCCAAGAGCCTCCAGGCCACCATGCTGCCCCGGGGGATCCCCGAGGTCCCCGACACCGAGGTCGCCGTGCGCTACCACGCCGCCTGGGGCGGCCGTGACGTCGGCGGGGACTTCTACGACGTCATCACGCTGCCCCGCGGCCGCATCGGCGTCGTCGTCGGCGACGTACAGGGACACGACACGCACGCCGCGGCCATCATGGGGCAGCTCCGCATCGCCCTGCGCGCCTTCGCCGGCGAGGGCCACCCGCCCGCGACGGTGCTCTCCCGCACCTCCCGGTTCCTGGCCGAGCTGGACACCGAGCGGTTCGCCACCTGCACCTACGCCCAGTTCGACCCCACGACGGGCATCGTGCGCGCCGTCCGGGCCGGACACCTGCCGCCCCTCGTGCGCCACGGGGACGGCAGGGTCGGCGTGCCGCGCGTCCCCGGCGGGCTGCCCCTCGGTCTGGCCACGGAGTTCGGCATGGAGGACTACCCGGAGGTGCGCATCGACCTGGTGCCGGGCGAGACGATGGTGCTCTGCACCGACGGCCTCGTGGAGGACGCCGGACTCGACCTCGACACCGGGATGCGCAACCTCGCCGACGTGCTGCGGGTCGGCCCCGAGAAGGCGGAGGACCTGGCGGACCACCTCTCGCACGCCCTCTGGGAGAGGTGGGGCACCGGAGACGACGTGGCGCTCCTCGTCCTGCGCCGGCTGCCCGACCCCGGCACCCTCCAGGAGCCCCGCGTCCACCGTTACGTCCACCAGGCCGACCCCGAGGGGCTCGCCGACGCACGCGCGGCGCTGCGCGAACACCTCGCGTCCTGGGGGCTCGGGGAGGTCGCCGACGACGTGGAACTGGCGGCGGGCGAACTCCTCGTCAACGCCCTCGTCCACACCGAAGGAGGCGCCATCCTCACCCTGGAGGTGCTCACCGGGCCGCCGCGCCGCGTGCGTCTCTGGGTGAAGGACCGCTCCAGCGCCCGGCCCCGCAGGAGGTCCCCCGCGGAGACCGCCACGTCGGGACGCGGGATGCTCCTGGTGGAGGCGGTCGCATCGGACTGGGGCGTCGAGCCGCGGGGCGAGGGCAAGGCCGTCTGGTGCGACTTCGCGCTGCCGGACGCCTGACCGCCGTCACCGCGCCCCACGCACGCGTCCGCCGCTGTCCCACGGACAGCGGCGGACGCGGACGGCCCGGCCGCGAACCGGCCGGCTCAGGGGCAGGTCAGGCCTTGTCCTGCATGCTGCTCCTGGCCGGGTTGGCCTGCTGGGCGGCCTTCGGGTCCTTCTCGTGCGCCTTGGCGCGCACGCCCTGCTCGATGCGCTCGCCGACCGACTTGTCGATCTTCTTCCAGTACTCGAAGGCCCGCTGGAGCACCGGCTCGGTCACGCCGTTGAGCAGGTGCCCCACGACGTTGTCGACGAGGCGGTCGCGCGCCGCGTCGTCGAAGACCTCGCGCACCATGGTGCCCGGCTGGCCCCAGTCGTCGTCCTCGGCGTGGTCGACGTAGGCGGCCCGGGTGATGTGGCCGTCCGCGTACCAGCTGGGCGGCGTCCCGTACCGCGCCGTGTCGGCCGCGGGACCGCCCTTGGAGTTCGGCGCGTAGACGGGATCCGTCACCTTCCGGTACGCCATCGCCCCGTCCTTGGAGTACGAGTTGACCGGCACGATGGGGGCGTTGACCGGCAGCTGCTGGTAGTTGCCGCCGATGCGGTGGCGGTGGGCGTCGGCGTACGAGAACAGCCGGGCCAGCAGCATGCGGTCGGGGCTGGGACCGATGCCCGGGACAAGGTTGTTCGGCTGGAAGGCCGCCTGCTCGATCTCGGCATGGTTGTCCGTGGGGTTGCGGTCCAGGGTCATCCGGCCGACCTCGATCAGCGGGTAGTCGCCGTGCGGCCACACCTTGGTCAGGTCGAACGGGTTGAAGCGGTAGGTGGCCGCGTCGTCGTACGGCATGACCTGCACGTACAGCGTCCAGCTGGGGTAGTCGCCGTCCCGGATGTGCTCGAAGAGGTCCCGGGTGTGGTAGTCCGTGTCGGCGGCGGCCATCTGGTCGGCCTCGTGCTGCGTGAAGCACTCGACGCCCTGGTCGGTCTTGAAGTGGTACTTCACCCAGAACCGCTCGCCCTGGGCGTTGATCCACATGTACGTGTGCGAGGTGTAGCCGTTCATGTGGCGCCAGGTGCGCGGGATGCCGCGGTCGCCCATCAGCCAGGTGACCTGGTGGGCGGATTCGGGCGAGAGCGTCCAGAAGTCCCACTGCATGTCGTGGTCGCGGAGGTTGTTGTCCGCGCGGCGCTTCTGGGACCGGATGAAGTGCTGGAATTTCATCGGGTCCTTCACGAAGAAGACCGGGGTGTTGTTCCCCACCATGTCGTAGTTGCCCTCGGTGGTGTAGAACTTCACCGCGAATCCGCGCGGGTCGCGCCAGGTGTCCGGGCTCCCGCGCTCACCGGCGACGGTGGAGAACCGGGCCACAAGCTCGGTGCGGGTACCCGGCTGGAACAGGGCGGCCTTGGTGTAGGCACTGACGTCCGAGGTGACCTCGAAGTGCCCGAAGGCGCCGCTGCCCTTGGCGTGCGGCTGGCGTTCGGGGATCCGCTCCCGGTTGAACTGCGCCATCTGCTCGATCAGATACGAGTCCTGCAGGAGGATCGGGCCACCGGCGCCCACGGTGAGCGAGTGTTCGTCGCTCTCGACCGGCACGCCGGCATCAGTGGTGGTCGCCTTGCCTGTGACGTCGTTCATGGGCTGCGTATGCCTTTCGCTGGATGGGTCACGTGCGCCACAAGGGTTCGGTCCTGCCGCTATGGAGGGCCGAGCGAGGAGCTGTTCTCTCGGGCCCGGCGAATGTGGCTGCGTACTGGCATGAGCGTTGAGTCCATCTTGCGGCGTTTTCGGCTTTGCGGCTATTTGTTCGTCGATCGGACAGCCTTCGGGTGCCCGACCTGGCGCCGGAAATACCTGTGGCGGCCATTTGTTTCTCCGCCCGCCCCTGCGTCCGGCTCACGGTCCCGTGTGCCGGACGGCGAAACTGTCCGGGTCGGCCGCGCGCCACTCCGCGGCCCAGCTCTCCGGCGGCCCGGCGAGCAGCTCACCGGGGGAGAGCCACTCGTACAGATCGGCGTACGAGCGGAACCTGCCGTGGTCCTCACGGCGCCGGAGCAGATGCGGGCCAAGCCCGGAGGTGTCGCGCACCCCCATCGCCGCCATGATCTCCAGGGCGCTGCGCACGGTGGCCCGCTGGTAGCGCTCGACGCGCGCCGACTTGTCGACGACGTCCAGGGCGCGGGCCCGGTGCGGGTCCTGGGTGGTGACGCCCGTCGGGCAGCGGTTGGTGTGACAGCGCTGGGCCTGGATGCAGCCGACCGCGAACATCATCGCGCGGGCGGCGTTCGTGTAATCGGCCCCCATGGCGAGGCGCTTGACGATGTCGGAGCCCGTCGCCACCTTCCCGGCGGCGCCGACGCGCACCCGGTCCCGCAGCCCCGCGCCGGTCAGGGCGGAGTGCACGGTGATCAGGCCGTCGGTGAGCGGCATGCCGAGGTGGTCGGCGAATTCCAGCGGCGCCGCGCCCGTGCCGCCCTCCGCGCCGTCCACGACGATGAAGTCCGGCGTGATCCCTTCCGCCGTCATGGCCTTGCACACCGCGAGGAACTGCGTCCGGGAGCCGGGGCACAGCTTGAAGCCCACCGGCTTGCCGCCCGCGAGCTCCCGCATCCGGGCGAGGAAGAGGACGAGCTCGCGCGGGGTGGAGAAGACGCGGTGGTAGGGCGGCGAGATGACCGTCTCGCCCTCCGGCACGCCGCGCACGGAGGCGATCTCGGCGTTGACCTTGCCGCCGGGCAGGACGCCGCCGATCCCCGGCTTCGCGCCCTGGGAGAGCTTCAGCGACACACAGCGGACGGCGGGGTGGGCGGCCTTCTCGGCGAACTGGCGCTCGTCGAAGCCTCCGTCGCGGGTGCGGCATCCGAAGTAACCGGTCCCGATCTCCCAGACGAGGTCGCCGCCGGGCCGCAGGTGGTACTCGGACAGGCCGCCCTCGCCGGTGTCCTGGGCGAAGCCGCCGCGGGCGGCGCCCGTGTTCAGGGCCAGAACGGCGTTGGCGGAGAGCGAGCCGAAACTCATCGCCGACACATTGAGCAGCGCCATGTCGTACGGCTTCGCGCAGTCGGGGCCGCCGACGCGGACCCGGGGCGGCTCGTCGGGCATGTCCACCGGAGCCATGGACGGCACGAGCAGCTCGTAGCCGCGCTCGTACATGTCGCGCTCGCTGCCGAACGGCTCCTCGGCGTCGACCCCCTTGGCCCGTTCGTAGACGATGCTGCGGGTGTCGCGGTCGTACGGCCTGCCGTCGTAGTTGCGCTCCACGAAGTACTGCTGGAGCTCCGGGCGCACCGCTTCCATCAGGAACCGCAGATGGCCGAGGACGGGATAGTTCCGCAGCACGGAGTGGCGCCGCTGGACGAGGTCGTACGCCCCGGTCAGCGCCACGGCCGCCAGCGGCAGGGCCGCCGCCCACCACCACGGGGAGACCAGCACGGCCAGGAGCACACCTGCCGCCGCGCAGACCGTCAGCAGGCCCACCGTTGCGAATCGCGTCATGATCCCCGCTTGACCCGGATCCGCCCGCTCACACGTGCGGCCCGGGCCACGGGGGCTCAGCCGGCCGCCCGCTCCAGGCAGTCGTCCGCGAGCTTCTTGTCGAGTGCGGCGCGGACGAGCGCGGCGGCCACGACGCCCGGCCGTTCGCCGTCCGCGAGCCGCAGCAGCCCGGCGGCGTCGCGCGGCAGACCGAGGCGCTCGGCGCCCTGCAGCACCTTGGCGTCCAGGCGCGGCCGGTATTCGGGCCACACGTCCTGCACCTCGCGCAGGAAGATGTCCGCACCGGTCGGGCCGAGCCCCGGTACCTGCCGGAGCAGCCTCCGCGCGGCGGCCACGTCGCCGTCGGCCTCCGCACGGACCGTGCGCAGATCGCCGTGCCACTCGTCCAGGACCAGCCGGGCACCGTCACCGAGCTGGGTCGCGGTCCGTTCGTCGTAGCGCCGGTAGCCGCCGGCGCCCAGCGCGTCGACGCGCTGCTGCCAGGTGGCGGCGGCCATCTGCCGGGGCCCGCGCATCCCGGCGTCGTACAGCGCCCGTGCGCTCGCCACCGCGACGCTGGCCCGGATGCGGGCGCTCAGCAGACAGGAGAGGACGAGCGTCCGGTAGAGCGGCTGCGGGGTGTCGGTCAACCGGATGCCCGCCTCCGCCGCGTACGTCCGGCCCGCGGTCCTGAGCAGTTCCCGCAGCACCTTCTTCTGGTCTGCCATGGCGCACCTCCTGAGCGTGGTTCGGCCTGCCGGGCCCGCGCCGCCCGGCTACCGTCGGGTGCCCACCGGCGGCCGCGACAGTACGAGCAGACTGTGCGGCGCCAGGGTGACCTCGCCGCCCGCCTTGTGCTCCGTCTCGTCCGAGAGCCCCTGCGGATCCGTCGTGTCGAGCCGGGTCTCCCAGCGTTCGCCGTACGTGGCGTCCGGCAGCCGGAAGACGACCGGGTCCCCGCAGCTGTTCAGCAGGAGCAGGAAGGAGTCGTCCACCACGGGCCTGCCCTGGGAGTCGGGCTCCGCGATGGCGTCGCCGTTGAGGAAGACGCCGACGGCGTGGGCGTCGGGGCGCTGCCAGTCCTCGTCGGTCATCTCGTGGGCGTCGGGACGCAGCCACACCAGGTCGGGCAGGGGCTGCGGACGGTGGGCGGGCGTCTCGCCCCGGAAGAAGCGGCGTCTGCGCAGCACCGGGTGCGCGGCCCGCAGTTCGATGGCGCGCCGGGTGAAGCCGATGAGTTCGCGCTGCTCGTCGTCGAGGTCCCAGTCGACCCAGGAGATCTCGTTGTCCTGGCAGTAGGCGTTGTTGTTGCCCTGCTGCGTGCGGCCCAGTTCGTCGCCGTGCGCGAGCATCGGGATGCCCTGCGAGACCATCAGGGTGGCGAGGAAGTTGCGCTGCTGGCGGGCCCGCAGCTCCAGGACGCGTTCGTCGGTGGTGGGGCCCTCCGCCCCGCAGTTCCACGACCGGTTGGCGCTCTCGCCGTCCTGGTTCTCCTCGGCGTTGGCCTCGTTGTGCTTGTCGTTGTACGAGACCAGGTCGCGCAGGGTGAAGCCGTCGTGGGCGGTGACGAAGTTGACGCTGGCCCGCGGCCGGCGGCGGTCGTGCTGGTAGAGGTCGGAGGAGCCGGTGAGCCGGGAGGCGAACTCGGCGAGCGTGTGGTCCTCGCAGCGCCAGAAGTCCCGTACCGCGTCCCGGTACTTGCCGTTCCACTCCGACCACAGGGGCGGGAAGTTGCCCACCTGGTAGCCCCCGTCGCCCACGTCCCACGGCTCCGCGATGAGCTTGACGCGGCTGACCACCGGGTCCTGCTGGACCAGGTCGAAGAAGGCGGAGAGCCGGTCCACGTCGTGGAACTGCCGGGCGAGGGTGGCCGCCAGGTCGAAGCGGAACCCGTCGACGTGCATCTCGGTGACCCAGTACCGCAAAGAGTCCATGACCAGTTGGAGGACGTTCGGGTGCCGCATCAGCAGGCTGTTGCCGGTGCCCGTGGTGTCGAAGTAGTGGGCGAGGTCGCCTTCCGGAAGGCGGTAGTACGAGGCGTTGTCGATGCCGCGGAAGGCGAGCGTGGGGCCGTTCTCGTTGCCCTCCGCGGTGTGGTTGTAGACCACGTCGAGGATCACCTCGAGACCGGCCGCGTGCAGCGCCTTGACCATCGACTTGAACTCGGTGACCTGCTCGCCGCGGTCGCCGTGCGCCGCGTAGCCGTTGTGCGGGGCGAAGAAGCCGATGGAGGCGTAACCCCAGTAGTTGGACAGGCCCCGGTCGCGCAGGAAGCCGTCCTGTACGTACTGGTGCACGGGCATCAGCTCGACGGCGGTCACGCCAAGGGAGGTGAGATGGTCGATGACGGCGTCGCTGGCCAGCCCCGCGTAGGTGCCCCGCAGCTCGGGGGGCACCCCCGGGTGCCGGTGCGTCAGACCGCGTACGTGCGCCTCGTAGACGACCGTCTCCGCGTACGGCCGCCGGGGCGGCCGGTCGTCCCCCCAGTCGAAGGACGGGTCGGTGACCACGGAGAGGGGGGTGTGCCCGGCGCTGTCCGCCGGTTCGGGGCCCTGCGCCGCGCGCTCGTACAGCGACGCGTCGTTGTCCATCTGCCCCTCGATCGCCCGGGCGTAGGGATCGAGCAGCAGTTTGGCGGGGTTGCAGCGGTGGCCCGCCGCGGGGTCCCAGGGGCCGTGCACGCGGTAGCCGTAACGCTGGCCGGGGCCGATGCCCGGCAGGTAGCAGTGCCAGACGAAGCCGTCGACCTCGGAGAGGGTGATGTCGTCGTGGGTGCCGTCGTCGTGGAAGAGGACCAGGACGACGCGTTCGGCCACTTCGCTGAAGAGGGCGAAGTTGGTGCCTTCCCCGTCATAGGTGGCGCCCAGGGGAAAAGGGGATCCGGTCCAGGTGCGCACACGTCTGCCTTCCGTACGGGTCGGCGGAGGTCCTGTGGGGAACAGGGCCTCCGCCGAGGGTGCGGGGTGGGGTCGCACGGCCCGTGCGGGAACGCAGGGGGCCGTGGCCGGCGGGCGGTCACGTCTCGGGCGAACCCGCCAGGACTGCCATGCTCTCCTCCCGCGGTACCTCCAGCGACTCGGGCACGCAGGGTTCGGGCGCGACGGGTGCCAGCGGCACGTGGTCGGGCGTCCGGTCGCGGCACGCGAACCAGATGATCTTTCCGTCGGCCGCCGGGCAGCTGCCCCAGCCGTCGCTCAGCGCGGCGATCTGCGCGAGGAAGCCCTGCGGTCCGTAGTGCGGGACGGGCAGGTCGCGGTCCTTGTCCGAGACGCCGGTGATGAGGTGGTGCCCCGTCCACCACATCTCGACGGCCGTCTCCTTCTCCGTGCCGTGCTCCTCGATGGCCCGGAGCAGCACACGGGTGCAGCGGCAGACGGGTTCGACGAGCATCTCCAGGCCCCAGTGCCGGAGATGGGCGGCCAGAATGCGGCTGACCTGCTCGATCTTCTCCGGGCTGATCTCCACGTCGAGGTGGTAGTAGCGGGGGGTGGCCGACTTCATTGTGCTTGGCTCCTCTCGGCGAAGCTCCCGCTCCTCCCGGCCCCGCGGGCCGGACCCCGAACACGAAGCGTGAGCGCTGATCGCTCCTGAGTCAGTATCAGAGTGGGAGCACTACTCCATTCGCGCAACAGGAGCACCGCGGCCCGGGTCGTTGAAAACCCAACAAGACGCTGCGTGGCCGAGCGTGCACCATGAGTCTGGAAACTCGGTCGGCACCAGCCGCCCGGCCCTCTCCGTGCGGTGCGGTTCTGCGTCGGCCCGGCGCGTCGGTCGCACCGTCGCAGAACGAGAAGGTGAGCAGCATGGTGCTGTTGCCCGCCAGAGATGTGGTCGAGCTGCAGCTCGACCGGTACCGGTCATGGGAACGGCTGTTGTTCGTCCATCCCGCCGACCGTGACGTGCGCAGGCAGTTCGAGAACACCGCGTACACCCTCTGCGTGCTGATGGGTGAGTGCACGGCGCGGGTGGCCGCCGAAGCGGCCGAGGAGTACCTGCGTCCGCGCGCCACGTGCCGGCCGCGGCCGGCGCCCGAGCATCTGGGGCGGTAGATCCACGCGGCTCCCGCCGGGGCCGTGGCCCCCTCGAGCGCGGCGGAGGAGAGACCGATGACCTCAGTTCCCCAGACACACCCTGTCCCCGTGGCCGCGGGGACGAACTCCGTTCCCGTGGCGCCCGGTTCCGTCCGCGCGCCGGCGCCGCCGCCCGTCCCGGTGCGGGACGTCGGGCCGGTCGTCGACGGTGGCCGCCGCCCGGCGAAGGCGGTGCCCGGCGAGACCTTCCGCGTCACGGCGACGCTCTTCGGCGAGGGCCACGGAGCGGTCGGCGCCAACGTCGTGCTGCACGGCCCCGACGGCCGGTGCGGGCCCTGGACCCCGATGCGGGAACTGGCCCCCGGCACCGACCGGTGGGGCGCCGACGTCACGCCGGACGCGGAGGGGAACTGGACGTTCGCGGTGGAGGCCTGGACGGATCCGGTGGCCGAGTGGCGCCGCGCGGCCGAGGTCAAGGTGCCCGCGGGCATCGACGTCGGACTGGTCCTGGAAGAGGGCGCGCAGCTGTACGAGCGGGCCGCCGCCGCGGCGCCCCGAGGCGCGGCACGGCAGACGTTGCTGGCGGCGGCGCAGGCCCTCCAGGACGAGCTGCGCCCCCCGTCCGCGCGCCTCGACGCCGCGCTGGCCCCGCCGGTACGGGAGGTCCTCGCCCGCCACCCCTTGCGCGAGCGCGTCACCCGCTCGGACGCCCTTCCCCTCCGCGTCGAGCCGCGCAGGGCCCTGTTCGGTTCCTGGTACGAGTTCTTCCCGCGCTCGGAGGGCGCCGAGGTCCGCGAGGGCGCCCCGCCGGTGTCGGGGACCTTCCGCACGGCGGCCGAGCGGCTGCCGGCCATCGCGGAGATGGGTTTCGACGTCGTCTACCTTCCGCCGATCCACCCGATCGGCACCACCTTCCGCAAGGGCCCGAACAACTCCCTGTCAGCGGGCCCGCACGATGTCGGTGTGCCGTGGGCGATCGGTTCACCCGAGGGCGGGCACGACGCCGTCCACCCCGACCTGGGCACGCTGGAGGACTTCGACGCGTTCGTGCGGGAGGCCGGGCGGCTCGGCCTGGAGGTGGCGCTGGACTTCGCGCTGCAGTGCTCGCCGGACCACCCCTGGGTGGAGAAGCACCCCGAATGGTTCACCCACCGCACGGACGGCTCCATCGCCTACGCCGAGAACCCGCCGAAGAAGTACCAGGACATCTACCCGATCTCCTTCGACCGCGACCTGCCGGGACTGGTCGCCGAATCGGCCCGGCTGCTGCGCTTCTGGATGGCGCACGGCGTGCGGATCTTCCGTGTCGACAATCCGCACACCAAGCCCGTGGCGTTCTGGGAGCTGGTGCTCGCCGACATCCGCCGCACCGACCCCGATGTGCTCTTCCTGGCCGAGGCGTTCACCAGGCCGCCGGTGATGCGGGCGCTGGCGCAGGCCGGCTTCCAGCAGTCGTACACGTACTTCACCTGGAAGAACACCAAGCAGGAGCTCACCGACTACCTCACCGAGTTGTCGCGCGAGACCGCGCACTTCCTGCGGCCCAACTTCTTTGTGAACACCCCCGACATTCTCTCCGAGTTCCTCCAGCGGGGCGGGCGGCCCGCCTTCGAGATCAGAGCGGTGCTGGCCGCCACGCTGTCGCCCGCCTGGGGCGTGTACGCCGGGTTCGAGCTGTGCGAGAACACCCCGGCCACGGCAGGCGGGGAGGAGTACCTGCACTCGGAGAAGTACGAGCTCCGGCCGCGCGACTGGGCGGCGGCCGAGCGCGCGGGGACCACCATCACGCCCCTGATCACCGCGCTGAACGACATCCGCCGACGCCACCCCGCCCTGCAGCAACTGCGCGACCTGCATTTCCACGAGGCCGACAACGACGAGATCCTCGTCTACAGCAAGCGCGAGGGCGACGACACGGTCCTGGTGGTCGTCAACCTGGACCCGCACCACGCCCGCGAGACCACGGTCTCACTGGACATGCCGCGGCTCGGCCTCGACTGGCACGAGACCGTACCGGTGCGCGACGAGCTCACCGGCGACACCTACCACTGGGGCAGGACCAACTACGTGCGCCTGGAACCGGGCCGCGCGCCCGCGCACGTACTCGTCCTGCGACCGTCTCCACCACTCACCGGAGGGTCACCCACGCCATGATGATCAATGAGCCCGTCCAGGACACCTTCGAGGACACTCCGGAGAAGGACCGCGATCCGGAGTGGTTCAAGCGTGCCGTCTTCTATGAGGTGCTGGTCCGTTCCTTTCAGGACAGCAACGGCGATGGCATCGGGGATCTGAAGGGGATCACCGCGAAGCTGGATTATCTGCAGTGGCTGGGGGTGGACTGCCTGTGGCTGCCGCCGTTCTTCAAGTCCCCGCTGCGCGACGGCGGTTACGACGTCTCCGACTACACCGCCGTACTCCCGGAATTCGGCGACCTGGCGGACTTCGTGGAGTTCGTCGACTCCGCCCACCAGCGCGGCATGCGCGTCATCATCGACTTCGTCATGAACCACACCAGCGACCAGCACCCGTGGTTCCAGGCCTCACGCACCGACCCCACCGGCCCCTACGGCGACTACTACGTGTGGGCCGATGACGACAAGGCCTACAGCGACGCCCGCATCATCTTCGTCGACACCGAAGCCTCCAACTGGACCTTCGACCCGGTACGCAAGCAGTACTACTGGCACCGCTTCTTCTCCCACCAGCCCGACCTGAACTTCGAGAACCCCGCCGTCCAGGAAGAAATCATCTCCGCCCTGCGCTTCTGGCTGGACCTGGGCATCGACGGCTTCCGCCTGGACGCGGTGCCCTACCTCTACGCCGAGGAAGGCACCAACTGCGAGAACCTGCCGCGCACCCACCACCTCCTCAAACGCGTCCGCGCCGAGATCGACGCGCACTACCCCGACACCGTCCTGCTCGCCGAGGCCAACCAGTGGCCCGAAGACGTGGTCGACTACTTCGGCGACTTCCAGGGCGGCGGCGACGAATGCCACATGGCCTTCCACTTCCCCGTCATGCCCCGCATCTTCATGGCCGTGCGCCGCGAATCGCGCTACCCCGTCTCCGAGATCCTGGCCAAGACCCCCGCCATCCCCTCCGGCTGCCAGTGGGGCATCTTCCTGCGCAACCACGACGAGCTGACCCTGGAAATGGTCACCGACGAAGAACGCGACTACATGTACGCGGAATACGCCAAAGACCCCCGCATGCGCGCCAACATCGGCATCCGCCGCCGCCTGGCCCCCCTGCTGGACAACGACCGCAACCAGATCGAGCTGTTCACCGCCCTGCTGCTGTCCCTGCCCGGCTCGCCGATCCTCTACTACGGCGACGAGATCGGCATGGGCGACAACATCTGGCTCGGCGACCGCGACGCGGTGCGCACCCCCATGCAGTGGACCCCCGACCGCAACGCCGGCTTCTCCTCCTGCGACCCGGGCCGCCTGTACCTGCCCACCATCATGGACCCCGTCTACGGCTACCAGGTCACCAACGTCGAGGCGTCCATGTCCTCACCCTCCAGCCTGCTCCACTGGACCCGCCGCATGATCGAGATCCGCAAGCAGAACCCCGCCTTCGGACTCGGCTCCTACACCGAACTGCCCTCCACCAACCCGGCCGTCATCGCCTTCCTGCGCGAATACAAGGACGACCTGGTCCTGTGCGTCCACAACTTCTCCCGCTTCGCCCAGCCCACCGAACTCGACCTTCAGGCCTTCAACGGACGCCACCCCGTCGAACTCATCGGCGGCGTACGCTTTCCGGCCATCGGAGAACTCCCCTACCTCCTCACCCTCGCAGGACACGGCTTCTACTGGTTCCGATTGCGCGACCACCTCCTCCTGCCCCGTCCGGTGACCCCCGCCGTGCGCCTCTGAAGGGATATGTGTCGCATGCTCAAGACCGCACCGCTCTCACAGGACAGCCTCAGCCCGCCCCTGGTGCTGAGGTCGCTGGCCGGACTGCTCCGGGAATGGCTGCCCAAGCAGCGGTGGTTCGCGGCCAAGGGCTGGCCCATCACGGACCTCTCCGTGGTCTCGATGACCACGCTGCACCCGGGCTGCCTGCACCTGCTGATCAGCACCCGGCACACCGGCACCTCCCCGCACTGCTACCAACTCGTGCTCGGCATCCGCGAGGAGCTGCCGCCCCGGCTCCACCACGCCGTCATCGGCCGGCCCACCGTCGGCCCTCTCGCGGGACTCAGCGTGTACGACGCCCTGCTCGACCCTCGGGCGGCCGGGCTGCTCATCGAGCGCCTGCGGACGCCCGGCGAGGCGGGGCCCCTGCGCTTCGAGCGCGACACACGCACCGACGTACCGCCCGGGCTCACCCCGCGGCTCCTCGACGGCGAGCAGTCCAACACCTCGCTGGTGTACGGCAATCGCTTCATCCTGAAGCTCTTCCGCCGCATCCAGTACGGCACCAACCCCGACCTGGAGGTGCCGTGGGCGCTGGCCGGCGAGGGCTGCGCGCGCGTGCCAGCCCCGGTGGCGTGGTTCTGGACCACGCAGCCGCGCAGGACGACGCTCGGCGTGCTCCAGCCGTTCCTGCGCGACGCGACGGACGGCTGGACGCTGGCGCTGCAGTCCCTGGCGGCCGGCGAGGACTTCACCGACGAGTCGTACGAACTCGGGCGCGCCACCGCCGAGGTGCACCTGGCGCTGGCCCAGGTCTTCGAGCCCCGGCCGCCGGACCGCCGCGCGGGCGGGGAGCTCGCCGCCGCGATGACGGAACGGCTTGAGGCCGCCGCGAGCCAGGTGCCGAGCCTCGCGCCGTACGTGGCCCGGCTGCGCACCGCCTACGATGCCGTCGCCGCGGGCGGCGGGCACCGGCCGGACCAGCGGATCCACGGTGACCTGCACCTGGGGCAGGTGCTCAGGGCCGGTGAGCAGTGGTTCGTCATCGACTTCGAGGGCGAGCCGGCCCGCCCGCTCACCGAGCGCAGACAGCTCCAGGCCCCCGTACGCGACGTCGCGGGGATGCTCCGCTCGTTCGACTACGCGGCGCACTCGGAGCGCCCCTGGCAACCCGATTGGGCGCGCAGGTGCCGGGAGGCCTACTGCGCGGGTTACGCCGCCGAGGCGGCGTGGGATCCACGGACGGAGGCCGCGCTGCTGCGGGCCCACGAGACGGACCGCGCCGTGTACGAGGCGCTGTACGAGGCCAGGCACCGCCCCGAATGGCTGCCCGTGCCGATGGCGGCGCTCTCCCGACTCGCCGACGAACCGTAAAGCACACACCATCGGAGAAACGTTCCTGCTGTGCCGTGAGGACACCGTGCCGACCCGTCGGCGCCGTCCCCTCCACCCACCAGAGGAGAGCTGAATCCGTGGCCCCCACCGACACGTCCGCTCCCGATCCGGCGGCCGCACTCCTGGAGCGCCCCCGTACCCGCGCCAAGAGGCCCGCACGCGGCACAGAGCGGCGCTCCGCCGACGGCGGAGCGCCGGCGAAGGCGCCGCTCGACGCCGGTGACCGGCAGCGGCTGCTCTCGGGGACGCACCACGATCCGCACTCCGTGCTCGGCGCGCATCCGGTCCCCGGCGGCATCGCCTTCGTGGTCCTGCGCCCGCACGCCCAGGCGGTGCGGCTCGTCGTCGACGGGCGGAGCATCCCCCTGAACGACGTGGGAGACGGCTTCTTCACGGGTGTCCTGCCGCTCACCCCGGCGCCGCCGGACGCCCCGATGCCCGCGTACGAACTCCGGGTGACCTACGAGGGCGGCGAGGTCGCCCTCCAGGACCCGTACCGGTTCCTGCCCGCCCTGGGCGAGCTCGATCTGCACCTGATCGGCGAGGGCCGGCACGAGGAGCTGTGGCGGGCGCTCGGGGCGCACCCGATGACCCACCAGGGCGTGACCGGCACCCGGTTCACGGTGTGGGCGCCGAACGCCAGGGGAGTGCGGGTCTGCGGCGACTTCTGTCACTGGGACGGAGCCGCCTATCCCATGCGCTCGCTTGGCTCGACCGGTGTGTGGGAGCTGTTCGTGCCCGGCCTCGGCGAGGGCGCCCTGTACAAGTTCGACATCACGCGCCCCGACGGCACGCACTCCCTGCGCGCGGACCCGATGGCCCGCCGTACCGAGGCGCCGCCGGCCACCGCATCGGTCATCGACGTCTCGCGGTACGAGTGGCGGGACGAGGAGTGGATGCGCAGGCGGGGCGACGTGCCCGTCCACGAGGCGCCGTTCTCGGTGTACGAGGTGCACCTGGCCTCCTGGCGTCCCGGCCTCACCTACCGCCAGCTCGCCGAGCAACTGCCCGCCTACGTCGCCGACCTGGGCTTCACCCACGTCGAGCTGATGCCGGTCGCCGAACACCCCTTCGGCGGCTCCTGGGGCTACCAGGTCACCGGCTTCTACGCCCCCACCGCCCGCCTCGGCACCCCCGACGACTTCAAACACCTCGTCGACGCACTCCACCAGGCCGGCATCGGCGTCCTCATGGACTGGGTGCCCGCCCACTTCCCGCGCGACGACTGGGCGCTCGCCGCCTTCGACGGGGAGCACCTCTACGAACCGGCGGACCCCCGGCGCGCGGAACACCCCGACTGGGGGACCCTCACCTTCGACTACGGCCGCAAGGAGGTCCGGAACTTTCTCGTCGCCAACGCGACGTACTGGTGCGAGGAGTTCCACGTCGACGGTCTGCGGGTGGATGCCGTCGCCTCGATGCTCTACCTCGACTACTCGCGCGAGGAGGGTCGGTGGGCGCCGAACGCGCACGGCGGCCGGGAGAACGAGGACGCCGTCGCCTTCCTCCAGGAGATGAACGCCACCGTCTACCGCCGCTGCCCCGGCGTCGTCACCATCGCCGAGGAGTCCACCGCGTGGGACGGCGTGACCCGGGCCACCCACCACACGGGGGCCGGCGGCTTCGGCGGCCTCGGCTTCGGCCTGAAGTGGAACATGGGCTGGTCGCACGATTCCCTGGAGTACGTCGCGCACGAACCCGTGCACCGCCAGTACCACCATTCGGACCTGACCTTCGCCATGGTCTACGCGTACAGCGAGAACTACCTCCTGCCGCTCTCCCACGACGAGGTCGTGCACGGCAAGCGCTCGCTGGTCTCAAAGATGCCGGGCGACTGGTGGCAGCAGCGCGCCAACCACCGCGCCTATCTGGCCTACATGTGGGCCCACCCGGGCAAGCAACTCCTCTTCATGGGGCAGGAGTTCGCCCAGGGCGCCGAGTGGTCGCAGGAGCACGGGCTCGACTGGGGGCTCCTGGACGAGTCCTGGCCCGCGCGGGCTGACCACGAAGGCGTACGGGAACTGGTGCGGGACCTCAACGACCAGTACCGCGGCACTCCCGCCCTCTGGGAGCAGGACACGATGCCGGCCGGCTTCTCGTGGGTCGCGGTGGACGCCGCGCAGGACAACGTCGTGGCCTTCCTGCGCCACGCCAAGGACGGCACCCCGCTGCTGGCCGTCTCCAACTTCTCGCCGGTGGTCCGCCACGACTACCGGCTGGCCGTGCCGGACGCGGCCACCGTCTGGCGGGAGACGCTCAACACCGACGCGGCCCGGTACGGCGGCGCAGACATCCGCAATCCGGGTCCGCTGCGGGCCGTGCCGGACGGGAGCGAAGCGGGCGGAAACGGGTCCGGCCGCCTATGTGTGACGTTGCCGCCCCTGGGCACCTTGTGGCTGCGACCCGTGCCACCGGAGACCACCACCGACCAACCGAACCACTGATCGAAAGAACGACAGGACGACAGAACCACCGGAAGGGTTTGTCCCATGCCTGCTGGATCCAGCAAGAAGCGTGAACGCCAGTACGAGCACATCAAGGAGAGCGCCGAGGACCGCGGGGCCTCCGGCAAGCGCGCCAAGGAGATCGCCGCCCGGACGGTGAACAAGGAGCGGGCGCGTTCCGGCGAGTCCAAGACGGCGAGCAAGACCTCGACCCACGACCGGAAGTCCGCGTCCCAGCGCGGCGGCGAGCGCTCGCACAGCGGGGCCGAGGGCCCGACCCGCGACCAGCTGTACGAGGAGGCCAAGAAGAAGAACATCGAGGGCCGCTCCTCGATGAACAAGAAGGAACTCAAGCAGGCGCTCGGCCGCTGACCGGCGTACCGACGGCCCCCGACGCGTCGCAGCGGCGCGGGCCACGGGTCACCGCGGCGAAAGGCCGGAGACCGGCGAGGGACTCCGGCCCTTCGGTGCGCCCGTGAGGCCCCTGGGCGCGGCCCGCCCCCGGGCTGATTAACGCTGACCCGCCCGCCTTGGGCAGGATGTGCGCATGACCGAGATCCGCACGCCCCGCCTCCTCCTGCGTCGCTGGCACGACGACGACCTCGCGCCCATGGCGGAGATCAACGCGGACCCACGGGTCATGCGCTGGATCGAGGACGGTTCCGTGCACGACCTGGAGCGCACGGCCGAGGACATCGAGCGCTGGGAGGAGGAGTGGGACGACGAGGGGTTCGGCCTCTTCGCCGTCGAGCTCCTGGCCTCCGGCGAGCTGGCCGGCTTCACCGGTCTTTCCGTGCCCGAGAATCTGCCGGAGGTAATGCCCGCGGTGGCGATCAGCTGGCGGCTCGGCACACCGTTCTGGGGGCAGGGGTACGCCTCGGAGGCCGCCCAGGCCACGCTGGAGTTCGCCCTGCAGGACCGCGGCCTCGACCGCGTCATCAGCATCGACCGCCTGGGGAACCAGGCCTCCGAGAACGTCATCCGCAAGCTCGGCATGACGCCGGTGCGGGACACGGTCGACCCTGACTACGGCCACCTGCTGCGCATCCACGCCATCGACCTCACCGAGTACGCCGGGTGAGGGCGGGCGACCGTGATCAGTGAGGTGCCCTGCCCGGCTGGAGGGCGCCCACCTCGAAGACCCCGCCGCACACCTTGAACGAGCGGGCCGTCGTGCGCAGCGCCGTCGTGGAGTCCGGCGGGTACGCCTGGACGCGGTCGGCCGCGCGCCAGCAGGGCTTGTCGGAGAGGCCGTCGGCGATCGTGTGCAGGCTCGCGAAGGCGCTCCCGCCGGGCGCGAGCGTCACGGCGGGCAGCCGGGCGCCCTGCCGCGCGGCAGGGTCGCCGACCCGGTGGCCTGCGCTGTCGAGCAGGCTGACGCCCGGGTAGCCCTTGAGTACGCACGGGGCGGAACCGGTGTTGGTGAAGACGAGCGGCGCGTACCGGCTTCCTGCCCCCGGTTCGACGCGCCCGAGCTCCAGGCGCAGCCGGTCACCGGCGCAGCGCGAGAACCGCGCGAACGCGGGCTTCGACGGTGTGCCCGTCCGTTCGGCGGGAGGCCTGGAGGCAGTGGGGGAGACGGGGGTCGCGGGGGTGGCCGGGGCCGTGTGCGTCGCCCGCGGCGTCTTGGCCGGTGGGGGCTTCTGTCCGGCGGACGGGGTGTCCTCGGCGGCTGACGCACTGCTCGCGGACGTACCCGTGGAGCGCCCGCCGTCGCCGTTCTCGCTGCCGCACCCCGCGGCCGCCAGGGCCGTGACGGCCGTGAGCACGAGCGCGAGGCGCACGACTCCGTCAGAAGGTCCTCGGCCGGAGATCTGGCTCATGGTCACCCCTCATCTGGTCACCCCCGTCGCCATCCTCTCGGCTACCCCGCCCCGCGCCTCCGACTCCCGCATTTCGCGTCACCATCGCGCCCACCTCACGCGTCCTCGACTGGGAGGCGGATCAGAGGGGGCGCGGTGCGTGTTCCTCGTGGTCGTTCGGGTACGCGGCCCCCGAACCGGGGTGAACCCGGGTCGACCAGGAGAAACAAGGAGGAAACATGCAGTTGTCGTTCCTGGGGCCGCTCTTCGACCGCCCCGGCCCGTGGGCCACTGCCTACCTCGATCCTGGACACAGTGACGAGGCGGGTGCCAAACGGCGCGAGCTGTCCGTGCGGGAGATCTGCCGGTCGCTCGAGGAGCAGGGCGCCGACACGGCGACCGTCAAGGCGGTCGGCGAGGCCCTGGCCGGCACGGCCGCCGCGGAGTACCCGGCCGGCCGGGTCGTCTTCGCCACCGAAGGAGAGGTGGTGCTCAGCCACCGGCTCTCCCGGCCGCCGCAGGGGCAGATCGCGTGCTGGGCCCCGCTGCCCCGCCTGACGCCCCTCCTCGAACTGGCCGGACAGGACCCCGTCTGCCTCGTGGCGTACATCGACAGGACCGGGGCGGACTTCGAACTCCGGGACGCCGCGGGGCCGCACGACGCCGGAGGCGTGGAGGGACAGCAGCGGCCCCTCCACCGCACGTCCTCGGCGGACTGGTCCGAACGGCACTTCCAGCTCAAGGTCGAGAACACCTGGGAGCAGAACGCCGCCGAGATCGCCGAAGCGCTGACCACGGCGTACGAGGAGTCCGGCGCCGAACTCGTGGTCCTCGTCGGCGACCCCCGCGAACGCCCGGCGGTGCACGCCAAGCTCCCCGACGCCGTCCGCGAGGTCACCGTGGAGACCGAGCACGGCGGCCGCGCCGCGGGCTCCGCCTCCCCGGCCCTGGAGGAGGCCGTGGCGCACGCCCGCCGTCGGCGCTCCGGCCGCCGCGTCGAGCAGGCCCTCGACCGCTTCCGCGCCGGACGCGTGGGCACCGACCGGCCGACGGACGCCGTCGAAGGCGTCCCGGCCGTCCTGGCCGCCGCCCGCGAGCACCGCATCGGCACCCTGCTGATCCGGCCCGGCGGACCGGACCTGGGCCGCGAGACATGGGCCGGCACCGAACCCGACCAGATCGCGGTCCGGCGGAACGACGCGCAGGCGCTGGGCGACGGCGAGCCCGTCTCCGTACGCGCGGACGACGCGCTGCTGCGGTCAGCAGCCGTCACCGGAGCCGACGTACTGATCCTGCCGCACCCGGACGACCCCGCCGCCGACGTCCCGGCGGGCGGCCTCGGCGCGCTGCTGCGGTGGACGTACCCACCCGCGACGGCGGCCTGAGACGGCCGAGAAACCCTCGGTACGGCGGCGGGAGGCCGTCCGGTTGCCCGCCGCCGTCCGGGGCCCGACCATGAGCTGGGGGCGTCGCCACGAGCGGAGATACCCGTGTCATCAGATGCCGCAGCACCTTCTGACCAGGCCACGGTGGACCGGGCCACGTTCGATCGGGCCACCGGGGTCGTCGTCGCCGTCGGACGGTGCACCGCCCGGGAGGCGGGGGAGATCCTGCGGGAGATCTCCCTGCGCACGAACATCAAGCCCCCGCACGTCGCGCAGCTGATCGTCGAGTGGGGCCGCACCGGCGTCCTCTGCGCCGACGTCCGCCATGAACTGGAGCGGCAGCTGCGGCAACGCGCCGAGGCCGCCGGTCCGGGCTGACCTGCCCGGGGCCGGTCCTTCTACGGGTGGTCGGGCGCCTGCTCCGGGGGCCGCCCGCCGCCCTTGCCCCCGCCCTTGGTGCCGCGGTCGGTCCCGTGTGCCGCGCCGCCCCCGCCTTGCGCGCCGCGAGCCTGGGACGCCTTGGTGGATCTGCTCTCCTGCGGAGTCGCCGCCCCCTTCTCGCTGCGCCGCACCTCCGGCTGCTGTGGATTCGACATGTCAGCTCCTTTCCTCGCCGAGGAAGCGCGCGGCCACCCGAAGGTCGGACACGAGCCCCTTGTACGCGTCATCCCGGTCCTTGGCCCGGAGCACCGCCGAGGGGTGCACCGTCGGCAGCAGATGCCGGTGGTCCCCGTCGGCGGCCTTCTCCTCCGTCACCAGGGGCAGGTCCGTCTCCGGCTCCAGGGTCAGCAGGGTTCCCCGTGACTCGGTGACCTTGAACGCCGTGCCGAGCAGGGACTTGCCGGCGGTCGCGCCGAGAGCCACGATCAGCTCCGGGTCCACGCGCCGTACCTCGGCCTCGAGCCAGGGACGGCAGGCGGTCATCTCGGAGAGGTTCGGCGCCTTGTGGATGCGGCGCTTGCGGCCCTCGGTGACCGGCGCGAACTTGAAGTGCTTGACCGCGTTGGTGAAGTAGGCCTGCTCCTCGTCGATCCCGGCCTCGCCGAGCGCCTTGCGGAGCAGATGCCCGGCCGGACCCACGAAGGGTTCCCCGGCGCGGTCCTCCTGATCGCCGGGCTGCTCGCCCACGAGCAGGACCCGCGCATGGGAGGGACCCGCGCCGAAGACGGTCTGGGTGGCGTCCCGGTACAACGGGCACCCCCGGCAGTCGGCGGCCGCCCGGCGCAGGGCGGAGATGCCGCCGCGTGTGGGCACGTAGGGCCGCGCGCCGTCGGATGCGTGCTCGTCCGAGTCCGGCATGGTGCCTCCCGTCAGAATTTTCTCATCGCGCCCACCGTCCGGCCAGCGGGCACGGGCCTGCCGACGGGGCCCTTCAAGCCCAGGCAAAACCGGACGATCTCTGAGTTTCCTCATCCGTTCGGGCGGTTACCCGGCTGGGGAGCCGACTGCGGGCCGGAGTCGGGATCGGCACTTCCCGGGATACGGGGACACCGTGCCGCCGCCCCGGGTTCCGGTTGTCGGACGGCGTGACAGAGGAGTGAATGAATCCATGGGTATGTCGGCAGGACCGGGCACCGGCGCGGGAGGCGCGCGGTGACGGACGCAACCGTGGATGCCGCGGCTCTGGAACGAGCGCTGCGGGAGCGGGTCGACGGCGAGGTGCGCTTCAACGCGGGCAGCCGCGGCGCCTATGTCACGGACGGCTCCAACTACCGCCAGGTGCCGATCGGCGTGGTGGTGCCCCGCACGGTCGAGGCGGGTGCGGCAGCGGTCGCCGTCTGCGCGCGGTTCGGCGCGCCGGTCCTCTCCCGCGGCGGCGGCACCAGCCTCGGCGGCCAGTGCACCAACACCGCGGTCGTCATCGACTGGACCAAGCACTGCAACCGGATCCTTTCGGTCGACGCCGAGCGGCGGACCTGCGTGGTCGAGCCCGGCCTTGTCCTCGACGACCTCAACCATCAGCTCGCCGGATACGGCCTAAAGTTCGGCCCGAAGCCCTCGACGCACAGCCACTGCTCGCTCGGCGGGATGATCGGCAACAACTCCTGCGGCGCCTCGGCCCAGGCGTACGGCAAGACCGTCGACAACGTACGGCGCCTCGAAGTCCTGACGTACGACGGCATTCGGATGTGGGTGGGGCCCACCACGGACGAGGAGTACGAGGAGATCGTCGCCGCCGGCGGCCGGCGCGCGGAACTGTACCGGGGGCTGCGCGAGATCATCGACGGCTGCCTGGGCGAGGTGCGCCGCGGTTTCCCCCGCATCCCCCGGCGGGTCTCCGGCTACAACCTGGACTCCCTGCTCCCCGAGAGCGGCTTCGACCTCGCCCGGGCCCTGGTCGGCAGCGAGGGGACCCTCGTCACCGTCCTCCACGCCGAACTGGACCTGGTGCCGGTCCCCGCCGCGGAGGCCATGCTCGTCCTGGGCTACCCCGACATCTGCGCCGCCGCCGACGACGTGCCGCGGCTCCTGGAGCACAGCAGGCCGACCCAGCTGGAGGCGCTGGACGACCGCATGGCCCAGCTCATGCGCGAGGAGGGCGCCTACCTCGACTCGCTCGACAACTTCCCGGCCGGGCGGAGCTGGCTGCTGCTGCAGTTCAGCGGCGCCGACCAGGACGATGTCGACGGTCAGGCCAAGGCGCTCCTCGCCGCGCTGGGGCGGGACGAGAAGGACGACACCGTGGCGTTCTCGGACGACCACGACCGCGAACAGCAGATGCTGAAGGCCCGTGAGGCCGGCCTCGGCGTCACCGCGCGGCCGCCCGACGAACGGGAGACGTGGGAGGGCTGGGAGGACTCCGCCGTACCCCCCGAACGCCTCGGCGACTACCTGCGCGACCTCAAGGCGCTCTTCGAGGAGTTCGGCTACGACCACCCGTCCGTCTACGGGCACTTCGGCCAGGGGTGCGTGCACACCCGCGTCCCCTTCGACCTCACCACCGCCGACGGCGTCACGACCTTCAGGCAATTCCTCTTCCGCGCGGCCGACCTCGTCTCCTCCCACGGGGGTTCGCTCTCCGGGGAACACGGCGACGGGCAGGCGCGCGGCGAACTTCTCCCGCGGATGTTCGGCCCGCCGGTCATCGAGGCGTTCGGCCGGGTCAAGGCGCTCTTCGACCCCGGGAACCGCATGAACCCCGGCAAGGTCGTCTCGCCGTACCGGGCGGACGACAACCTCAGGCTCGGCAGCGACTGGCGGCCCGCCGCCCTTCGCACGCACTTCGGCTACCCCGACGACGACCACTCCTTCACCCAGGCGGTGAAACGCTGCGTCGGCATCGGCAACTGCCGCTCCCGCGAAGGCGGCGTGATGTGCCCCTCCTACCGCGCGACCGGCGAGGAGGAACACTCCACCCGGGGCCGGGCACGGCTCCTCTTCGAGATGCTCGGCGGCCACGCCGACTCACCGGTCACCGCCGGCTGGCGCTCCACCGAGGTGCGCGACGCCCTCGACCTCTGCCTGGCCTGCAAGGGCTGCAAGTCGGACTGCCCCACCGGCGTCGACATGGCCACGTACAAAGCGGAGTTCCTCTCCCACCACTACGAGGGACGGCTGCGGCCCGCCGCCCACTACTCCCTGGGCTGGCTGCCGCTGTGGGCCAGGCTCTCGACCGCCGCCCCGCGGCTGGTCAACGCCGCCCTGCGCGCCCCCGGCCTGGCCCGGGCGGGCAAACGGCTCGCGGGCGTCACCGCCGAGCGCCCGGCGCCCGTCTTCGCCGAGGAGAACTTCGTCCAGTGGTGGAAGGACCAGGGCCGCCCCGAGCCCGATCCGCACGACCCGCGCACCGTCGTCCTGTGGCCGGACACCTTCTCGGCCCACTTCCACCCCGCCATCGCCAAGGCCGCGGTCCGGGTCCTCGAGGACGCCGGCTTCCGCGTCACCGTGCCGGCCCGGGCCGTCTGCTGCGGCCTCACCTGGATCTCCACCGGCCAACTCGCCACCGCCCAGCGGGCGTTGCGGCGCACCTTCGACGTACTGCGCCCCTGGATCGAGGCCGGCACCCCCATCGTGGGCCTGGAACCATCCTGCACCGCCGTCTTCCGCTCCGACGCCCCCGAGCTGATGCCGGGGAACGAGGACGCGCACCGCGTCGCCCGCCAGTTCAGGACCTTCTCCGAACTGCTGGTCAACGACGCCCCGAGCGGCTGGCGGCCGCCGCGCCTCGCCCGTACCGCCACCGTGCAGACCCACTGCCACCAGCACGCCGTGATGAAGTACGACGCGGACCGCGAACTGCTGCGCCGCGCCGGCATCGAGGCCGACGTGCTGGACGCCGGATGCTGCGGCCTCGCCGGCAACTTCGGCTTCGAACGCGCCCACCACGACACCTCGATGGCGGTCGGCGAACTCGGCGTCCTGCCCGCCGTGCGCGAGGCGGCGCCCGGCGCCCTCGTGATCGCGGACGGCTTCAGCTGCCGGACCCAGATCGAACAGGGCGGCACCGGACGCCGGGCCATGCACCTGGCTGAGGTGCTCGCCCTCGCCCTGGAAGGACCGCTGCCCGCCGACTGCCCCGAGAAGCTCAGCTGTCGCCCGACCGTCCCGCCCTGGGCCCCGCGCCTGGTCACCGCCTCGGCGGTGTCCGTCATCGGGGCGGCAGCGGCGGCCGGCGCGACCGCCCTGGTCCGCCGGTACCGCCGCTGACCGCCCTGCCCCGTTCCACCCGAGCCCCGATAGGAAGGCCGATCCTGTGTCCACCAAAGTCTCCGATTACATCCTCCAGCGACTGCGGGAATGGGATGTCGAGCGCGTCTTCGCCTACGCCGGAGACGGCATCAACGGACTCCTCGCCGCCTGGGGGCGAGCGGACAACAAGCCGCAGTTCATCCAGTCGAGGCACGAGGAGATGTCCGCCTTCGAAGCGGTCGGATACGCCAAGTTCTCCGGCAAGGTCGGCGTGTGCGCGGCCACTTCGGGCCCGGGCGCCATCCACCTGCTGAACGGCCTCTACGACGCCAAGCTCGACCACGTCCCCGTCGTCGCGATCGTCGGCCAGACCAACCGCACCGCCATGGGCGGCTCCTACCAGCAGGAAGTCGACCTGCTCAGCCTCTACAAGGACGTCGCGTCCGACTTCTGCGAGATGGTGACCGTCCCCGAGCAGCTGCCCAACGTCATCGACCGGGCCATGCGCACCGCCTACGCACGCCGCACGGTGACCGCCATCATCGTCCCCGCCGACGTGCAGGAGCTCGACTACACCCCACCCGGCCACGAGTTCAAGATGGTCCCCTCCAGCCTCGGCATGGCCTCGTACGCGCCCGTCCCCGCGGCCGAGGAGATCACCCGGGCCGCCGAGGTGCTGAACGCGGGCGAGAAGGTCGCCGTCCTCATCGGCCAGGGCGCCCGCAACGCGCGCACCGAGGTCGAACTGCTCGCCGAGACCCTGGGCGCCGGTGTCGCCAAGGCGCTCCTCGGCAAGGACGCGCTCCCCGACGACCTGCCGTACGTGACCGGGTCCATCGGCCTGCTGGGCACCCGCCCCTCGTACGAGCTCATGCAGGGCTGCGACACCCTGCTGGTCATCGGCTCCAGCTTCCCGTACAGCCAGTTCCTGCCCGAACTCGACCAGGCGCGGGCCGTGCAGATCGACATCGACCCGCACATGATCGGGCTGCGGTACCCCTTCGAGGTCAATCTGGTCGGCGACGCCAAGGAGACGCTCAAGGCCCTGCTGCCGCAGCTGAAGAAGAAAAAGCACGGCTCCTGGCGGAAGAAGATCGAGAAGGACACGGCCCGCTGGTGGGAGGTGATGGAGCGGCGCGCCGCCGTGGAGGCCGACCCCATCAACCCCGAGTACGTCGTGCACGCCCTCGACGCCCTGCTCCCCGACGACGCGATCCTCGCCGCCGACTCCGGCTCCGCCGCGAACTGGTACGCCCGGCACCTGCGGATGCGCGGCACCATGCGCGGCTCCCTCTCCGGCACCCTCGCCACCATGGGGCCCGGCGTGCCCTACGTGATCGGCGCCAAGTTCGCCCACCCCGACCGCCCCGCCATCGCCATCGTGGGTGACGGCGCCATGCAGATGAACGGCCTCGGCGAACTCGTCACGGTCGCCAAGTACTGGCAGGAGTGGCAGGACCCGCGCCTCATCGTGGCCGTCCTCAACAACCAGGACCTCAACCAGGTCACCTGGGAGATGCGGGCCATGTCCGGCGCCCCGCAGTTCCTGCCCTCGCAGTCGCTGCCCGACGTGCCCTACGCCGACTTCGCCAGGTCCATCGGGCTCGACGGCGTCCGCGTGGAGAAGCCGGCCGACGTGGAAGCCGCCTGGCACCGGGCGCTCGGCGCCGACCGGCCGTTCGTCATCGACTTCCGCACCGACCCCGCGGTCCCGCCGATCCCGCCGCACGCCAGCCTCGACCAGATCGAGGCCGCGGCCTCGGCCATCGTCAAGGGCGACAGCGACCGGGTCGGCATGATCCGGCAGGGGCTGAAGGCCAAGGTGCAGGAGATGCTGCCGGGACGCGGCTCCGGCGACTCGGGTTCGCACGGGGGCCCTGACCGCACATGAGCCCTGGCGCCCGCCCCGGTGACGGCCCGTCGGTGGACGGTGTGGACGTCCGCGTCTACACCGTCCCCACCGACGCGCCCGAGGGCGACGCCACCCTGACCTGGGACTCCACCACCCTGGTGCTCGTCCGGGCGCGTTGCGGCGACACGGAGGGCCTCGGCTACACCTACGGCGCGCCGGCCACCGCCCAGGTCGTCACGGACCAGCTGGCGCCCGTGGTGACCGGCCGGTGTGCGTGGGACGTGCCCGCGGCCAACGAGGCCATGCACCGCGCCCTGCGCAACGTCGGCCGCCCCGGCATCGCCGCCGGGGCGCTCTCCGCCGTCGACGTCGCCCTGTGGGACCTCAAGGCCCGCCTCCTCGGCCTGCCCCTGGTGCGGCTGCTCGGGGCGATGCGGCCGACGGTGCCGGTGTACGGCAGCGGCGGCTTCACCACCTACGACGACGAGCGCCAGCAACGCCAGTTGCGCACCTGGGTGGCGGAGCGGGGCATCCCCCGCGTCAAGATCAAGATCGGGGAGTCGTGGGGCGGCGAGGAGCGGCGGGACCGCGACCGCGTCGCCCGCGCGCGGCGCAGCGTCGGCGACGACGCCGCGCTGTACGTCGACGCCAACGGCGGGTACTCCGTCAAACAGGCCGTCCGGATCGCCCGCCACCTCGACGGACACGGCGTCACCTGGTTCGAGGAACCGGTCTCCTCCGACGACCCGAAGAGCCTCGCCCGGATCCGGGACGCGGTGACACCCGAGGTCACCGCGGGGGAGTACGGCTACACCCTCCCCTACTTCGGGCACATGCTCGGCGCGGGAGCCGTGGACTGTCTGCAGGCCGACGTCACCCGCTGCGGCGGCATCACCGTGTGGCTGCGCGTCGCGGCACTCGCCGAGGCCGCCGGAGTGGAGATCTCCGGACACTGCGCCCCGCACCTGCACGCCCACGCGGCGGCCGCCGTGCCCAACCTGCGCCACCTGGAGTGGTTCCACGACCACACCCGCGTCGAACAGCTGCTCTTCGACGGCGTGCTCGACCCCGCGGGCGGCTCGATCGGGCCCGGCGCCACCGGCGAACCCGGACTCGGCCTGACCTTCCGGCACACGGCGGCCGAGCCCTACCGGATCTCCTGACCACCCCCATCCTGATGCGCCCGGAGAGGACGCCACCTCATGCCGACGGACACCAGCGACACCGGCCCCGCGTTCCCTCCGCACGTGCTGCGGGAGTACGCGCTGCTCGCCGACGGGGAACGCGGCGCCCTGGTCGGCCCGCACGGGGACATCGCCTGGATGTGCGCGCCCCGGTGGGACTCCGACGCCGTCTTCTCCGCGCTGGTCGGCGGCGGAGGGACCTACGCCGTCACACCGCTCGACCCCCGGCACGTGTGGGGCGGCTTCTACGAGACGGGCACCCTGATCTGGCGCGGCCGCTTCATCACCGGCGAAGGACCCGTCGAGTGCCGGGACGCACTCGCCTTCCCCGGCGAGCCCGACCGCGTGGTCCTGCTCCGCCGCGTCCTGGCCACGGACTGCCCGGCGCGGGTACGGATCGCGCTCGAACCGCGCGGCGCGTTCGGCGGCGACACCAGCCACGACGCGCGGCTGCACGACGGCGTGTGGACGGGCAAGACAGGACCGCTGAACTGGCGCTGGACCGGCGCCGTGGCGGCCCGCGCCACCCGCTCCGCGGACGGCGGCGACATGCTCGCCTTCGAACTCACCGTCCCGCCCGGCGGCCACCACGACCTCGTACTGGAACTCTCGCCCGGCACGCTGCCCGACGAGCGCGTGGCACCCGACACGGCGTGGGCCGCCACCGAGGCGTCCTGGGCACGCGCCTGCCCCGAACCCCGGGACACCCTCGCGACCCGCGACGCCCACCACGCCCTCGCCGTCCTGCGCGGCCTGACCAGCAGCGGGGGCGGCATGGTCGCGGCCGCCACGATGTGCCTGCCGGAACGCTCGGGCGCCGGCCGCAACTACGACTACCGCTACGCGTGGATCCGCGACCAGTGCTACGCGGGCATCGCGGCGGCCGGCGTCGGCGCCACCGGCCTCCTCGACTCCGCGGTCGGCTTCGTCTCGGCCAGACTCCTGCAGGACGGCCCCGACCTCAAGCCCGCCTACACCGTCACCGGCGGCCCGGTGCCCGCCGAACAGACGCTGGACCTGCCCGGATACCCGGGAGGGACCGACAAGATCGGCAACTGGGTCAACCAGCAGTTCCAGCTCGACGCGTTCGGCGAGGCCCTGCAACTGCTCGCCGCCGCCGGACGCGCCGACCGGCTGGACCCCGACGGCCGGCGCGCCGCGCAGACCGCCGTCGCCGCGATCGCACAGCTGTGGGACCGGCCCGACGCCGGCATCTGGGAGATCGACGACCGGCGCTGGACCCACTCCCGGCTCAGCTGCGTCGCCGGACTGCGCGCGGTCGCCGCGCTGCCGGACGCCGGCCGGGACGTCGCGCGCCTCACCTCGCTCGCCGACACCGTCCTCGCCGAGACCGCCCGCACCTGCCTGCACCCCGACGGCCACTGGCAGCGGGCGCCGGACAGCCCCGGCGTCGACGCCGCGCTGCTGCTGCCACCGGTCCGCGGCGCCCTGCCCGGCTCCGACCCCCGCACGCGCGCCACACTCCGTGCCGTACGGGCGGAACTCGCCCGCGACGAGTACGTCTACCGCTTCCGCCACGACCGGCGGTCCCTCGGCGAGGCCGAGGGCGCGTTCCTGCTGTGCGGCTTCATGATGGCGCTGGCCGAACACCAGCAGGGCAACACGGCGCGCGCCCTGCGCTTCTTCGAACGCAACCGGGCGGCCTGCGGACCCCCCGGGCTCTTCTCCGAGGAGTACGACATCATCCAGCGCCAGCTGCGCGGCAACCTCCCGCAGGCCTTCGTCCACGCCCTGCTCCTGGAGTGCGCCGGACGCCTCACCGATGACCCCTGGACCGAGGCCGGGGCCGGGCGCAGCCGCCGGTAGCCGGACAGGCAGCACTTCCTAGAAAGGAACGTCACGCGATGCCCCAGAACGTGAGGCCCCAGAACGTAGTGATCACCGGCGCGAGCGCCGGCGTCGGCCGCGCCACCGCCCAGCACTTCGCCCGGCGCGGCGCGAACGTCGTCCTCCTCGCGCGGGGCGACGCGGGCCTCCGGGGCGCCGCCCGCGACGTCGAGGAGCTGGGCGGTACGGCCCTCGCCATCCCCACCGACATGGCCGACCACGCCGCCGTGGAGGCCGCCGCCGACCGGGCGGAGCAGCGGTTCGGGCCCATCGACGTCTGGATCAACGTGGCGTTCACGTCGGTGTTCGCGCCCTTCGACGAGATCGGGGCGGACGAGTTCCGCCGGGTCACCGAGGTGTCCTACCTGGGCTACGTGCACGGCACGATGGCGGCCCTGGAACGGATGAAGGCCCGGGACCGCGGCACGATCGTGCAGGCCGGCTCCGCGCTCGGGTCGAGGAGCATCCCCCTGCAGTCCGCCTACTGCGGCGCCAAACACGCCATCAACGGCTTCACGGAATCGGTGCGCTGCGAACTCCTGCACCAGGGCAGCAACGTCCACATCACCGTCGTGCAGCTGCCCGCCCTCAACACGCCCCAGTTCTCCTGGGTGCTGTCCCGGCTCCCGCGCCACCCGCAGCCCGTACCCCCGATCTACCAGCCCGAAGTGGCCGCCCGCGCCCTCGCGTTCGCCGCCGACCACCCCCGCCGCAAGCAGTACTGGGCGGGCGCGAGCACCGCCGCCACGATCCTCGCGCAGAAGTTCGCGGCCCCCCTCCTCGACCGCTACCTCGCCCGCACCGGCTACGACTCCCAGCAGACCGACGAGCACGTCCCCGAGCGACCGGGCAACCTGTGGGAGCCCGTCGACAGGTCCGGGGCCGAGGACCACGGCGCCCACGGCGCCTTCGACGGGCGCGCGCACACGCGCAGCCCACAGCTCTGGGCCTCCCACCACGCGGGCCTGCTCTCCGCCCTCGGCGCGGCCCTCGCCGTCGGGGTCGGCGGGGCGCTCGCAGGCCGCGCCAAGGGGTAACGGCACACCCTCGGTCCCCGGGCCCGCGGCCGGTCCCGCACGCCGGCCCGGACCGGGCGGCGGGCCCTAGCCCAACCAGGTCCAATCTGCGCCCAACCCTCGCCCGGCCGGTGCGTCCCCACCGCAGGTGCGCCCCGTCCGGACGATGTTGGTGACCGGCGTGCGTGCCGGTGGGTGACCTCGGCACCGGACAGGTACGAGAGCGAGGGAGCCCACGATGCCGGAACTGTTCGTCGACGGAGAGTGGACCGGGGCCGTACGAGGCGCACGGCGGGATGTGGTCAATCCGTTCGACGCCTCCGTCATCCAGCAGGTCGACGACGCCGACGAGGCGGACGTCGACCTCGCCGTCCGGGCCGCCCGACGCGCCTTCGACCGCGGCGACTGGTCCGGCTCACCCACCCGGGAGCGCGCCGACGTGCTGCTCAGGGTGGCGCGGTTCCTCCTGCGGGACCAGGAGGAGATCGCCCACGTCGAGTCGCTCGACACCGGCAAGACGCTCGCCGAGGCGCGGATCGACGTCGAGGACGTCTCCAACGCCTTCCGGTACTTCGGCGAGATCGCCGACAAGGACGGCGGCCGCGTCGTGGACGTCGGCCCCGACGTGCTCAGCCGCGTCACGTACCACCCGATCGGCGTCTGCGCGCTCATCGCGCCCTGGAACTACCCGCTGCTGCAGGCCTCGTGGAAGGTCGCCCCGGCCCTGGCCGCGGGCAACACCTTCGTCCTCAAGCCCAGCGAGACGACACCGCTCTCGACGATCCAAATGATGCGGCTCATCGCCGAGGCGGGCGCGCCCGCGGGCGTCGCCAACCTCGTCCTCGGCCCGGGCGCCACCGTGGGCGCGGCCATGTCCGCCCACTCCGACGTGGACCTCGTCTCCTTCACCGGCGGCCTCGCCACCGGACGCCGGATCATGGAGGCCTGCGCGCCGGGCGTGAAGAACCTCGCACTGGAACTGGGCGGCAAGAACCCCAACGTGGTCTTCGCCGACTGCGACTTCGAGGCCGCCGTCGACCACGCCCTCGAGGCCTCCTTCCTGCACTCGGGCCAGGTCTGCTCGGCCGGGTCGCGGCTCATCGTGGAGGACTCCCTGCACGACCGGTTCGTGGAGCGCCTCGCCGAGCGGGCGGGCGCCATCCGGCTCGGCAACGGGCTCGACCCGCGGACGGAGAGCGGGCCCCTCAGCTCCGCCGAGCACCGCGAGAAGGTCGAGGGCTACCTGGAGATCGCCCGCGACGACGGCGCCCGCCTCGTCTGCGGCGGCCGCCGCCCGGACGACCCCGAACTGTCGCGCGGCTTCTTCCTGCTGCCGACCATCTACGCCGACTGCGACCGCTCCATGCGCATCGTGCAGGAGGAGGTCTTCGGACCGGTCGTCACGGTGGAACGTTTCCGTGCCGAGGACGAGGCGGTCCGGCTGGCCAACGACACGCGGTACGGCCTGGCCGGCGGCGTCTGGACGAGCGACGCGAGCCGCGCCCAGCGGGTGGCCGCGGCGCTGCGCCACGGCACGGTCTGGATCAACGACTTCCACCCCTACGTGCCGCAGGCCGAGTGGGGCGGCTTCGGCCGCTCCGGCTTCGGCCGGGAGCTCGGGCCCACCGGCCTGCGCGAGTACCAGGAGGCCAAACACATCTACCAGAACCTGAAGCCGGCTCCCGGCGGCTGGTTCAAGGGCTGAGCGGGCAGGGCGAGAGAGAGGGCGACCGCATGGACGACGAGACGACGACCTACGACTACCTGATCATCGGCGGCGGCACGGCCGGTTCCGTACTGGCCGCACGGCTGAGCGAGGACCCGGCCTGCCGCGTCTGCGTGGTGGAGGGCGGGCCCAGCGACGTCGGCGATGACCGCATCCTGCGCCTGCGCAACTGGATCAACCTGCTCGGCTCCGAGTTCGACTACGGCTACACGACCGAGGAGCAGCCGCGCGGCAACTCGCACATCCTGCACTCCCGGGCCCGCGTCCTCGGCGGCTGCTCCTCGCACAACACCCTGATCAGCTTCCTGCCGTTCCCCGAGGACCTCGACGAGTGGGTGCAGAAGGGCTGCGACGGCTGGGGTCCCGAAACGATCCTGCCGTACCGGACACGGTTGCAGAACAACATCGTGCCCGTGGGCACCGCCGACCGTAACGCCATCGCCCAGGACTTCGTCACCGCGGCCACCAGCCGGCTCGGCGTCCCCGTCATCGAGGACTTCAACGCCCGCCCCTTCACCGACGGCGCCGGATTCTTCTCCCTCGCCTACGACCCGGAGACCAACAAGCGCTCCTCCGCGTCGGTGGCATACCTCCACCCCATCATGGACCGCCCGAACCTGACGCTGCGTCTGGAGACCTGGGCGTACCGGCTGCTGCCCGACGCCGAGGGCCGCTTCACCCGCGTGCAGGTCCGCAACCCCGACGGGTCGGTGTCGACGCTGGAGGCGGAGGCTGAGGTGCTGCTCTGCGCCGGCGCCATCGACACGCCGCGGCTGCTCATGCTCTCCGGCATCGGCCCCGCCGACCAGCTGCGCGATCTGGGCATCGAACCCCGCGCCGACCTGCCCGGCGTCGGCGAGAACCTCCTCGACCACCCCGAGTCGGTGATCGTCTGGGAGACCCGCGGCCCGCTGCCGCCCAACTCCGCCATGGACTCCGACGCCGGGCTCTTCCTGCGCCGCGACACCGCCGGCGGCCCCCGCCCGGACCTGATGTTCCACTTCTACCAGGTGCCGTTCACCGTCAACACCGAGCGCCTCGGCTACCCGGTCCCCGAACACGGCGTCTGCATGACCCCCAACGTGCCGCGCGCCCGCTCCACCGGCCGCATGTGGCTGCGCAGCTCCGACCCGTCCGTCAAACCCGCCCTGGACTTCCGGTACTTCACCGATCCGGAGGGCCACGACGAGCGCACCATCGTCGACGGCCTGCGCATCGCCCGTGAGGTGGCCGCCACCGCGCCCCTCAGCGACTGGCTGCTGCGCGAGGTGGCACCCGGCCCGGACGTGCAGTCCGACGAGGACCTCTCGGAGTACGGGCGCCGCGCCGCGCACACCGTCTACCACCCGGCGGGGACCTGCCGGATGGGCGCGGAGGACGACCCGATGGCGGTGGTCGACCCGCAGCTGCGGCTGCGCGGCCACGACGGGCTGCGCATCGTGGACGCGTCCATCTTCCCGACCATGCCGTCCATCAACCCGATGGTCACGGTCCTGCTCGCCGCCGAGCGCGCGGCCGATCTCATCACCGCCCGGCCGGGCCCCGGCCCCGTGGGCACCGAAGGGGGCACCCAGTGACCGTTCCCGGAACACCGGACGGCACCGCGGACGCCGCGCCGGGCGAACAGGAATCGGAGTTCCGCAAGGAGATGGGGCCCTGGGCGAACTTCGCCCTCGGCTTCACCTACCTCTCGCCGGTGGTGAGCACGTACACCCTCTTCGGCACCGCCCTCGCCGACGGTGGCCCCCCGATGATCTGGGCCTTCGTCATGGCGGGGTGCGGGCAGTTCCTCGTCGCGCTGGTCTTCGGCGAGGTCGTCGCGCAGTACCCGGTCGCGGGCGGCGTCTACCCGTGGGCGCGGCGGCTGTGGGGCAAGCGCTGGGCGTGGATGACCGGCTGGGTCTACATGTGGGCGCTGCTCGTCACGATCACCAGCGTCGCGTACGGCGCGGGCCCCTACATCGCGATCCTGCTCGGGTTCCGGCCCACCGTGCACACCACCGTCCTGTGCACGGTCGCGCTGATCGTCATCGGCGTGCTCATCAACTATGCGGGCACGAAGGCACTTTCGTGGGCGGCCCTGATCGGATTCAGCGCGGAGCTGCTCGGCGCGGTCGTCGTCGGCATCATCCTGCTGACCACCCACCGCTTCCACGGCCTCGGCGTCCTCTTCGACGACTACGGCGCGGCCGGCGACAGCTCCTACCTGCCCGTCTTCCTCGGCGCGGCGATCATCGGCTTCTACCAGTACTACGGCTTCGAGGCCTGCGGAGACGTCGCCGAAGAGGTCAAACACCCGGGCAAGGTGATCCCCAAGGCGATGCGCCGCACCATCTACGTGGGCGGCATCGCGGCGACGTTCACCTGTCTGACGCTGCTCCTCGCCGTCGTCGACTACAAGGCGGTGATCGCGGGAAAGGACACCGACCCGGTGGTCAACGTCCTCTTCGACGCCCTCGGCGAGGCGGGGGCGCGGACTGTGATGGCCGTCGTCCTGATCTCCTTCCTCTCCTGCACGATCAGCCTCCAGGCCGCCGCGGGCCGGCTGATCTACTCGTACGCGCGCGACGAGATGATCATCGGCCACCGGCTGCTGCGGAAGTTCTCGCCGTCCCGTGCTGTGCCCGAGTACGCGCTGCTGGTCGCCGCGGTCGTGCCCGCGCTGATCGCCTTCGGCTCACTGATCTCCACGGACGCCCTGACCAAGATCGTCTCCTTTGCGATCCTCGGCATCTACGCGGCCTTCCAGATGGTCGTCCTGGCCGCGCTGCGGGCCCGCCTCAAGGGGTGGAAGCCGAGCGGCGAGTACCGGCTTGGCCGCTGGGGCCTGGCCGTCAACCTCGGTGCGCTCGCCTACGGGATCTTCGCCATCGTCAACATCGCCTGGCCCAGGACCCCCGAGGCGCCCTGGTACGACAACTGGATCGTGCTGCTCAGCGGCGGCGTGGTGATCGGGGCGGGGCTGGTGTACATGTTCACCACCCACCACTACGGACGCGGCGACGCCCCGTCGGGGAACGCGGTGCCCGAGCCCGACTAGGCGGGCCGAGTCGCATTCAGGCTGCCCGGCTGATGTCCAGCCGTTCCGGCGACGGCTCGAAGCCGGCGGCCTTGTACGTGGCGACGGCGGCGGCGTTCGAACTCGGGGTGGAGACGAGCGCACTTGACGCGCCCATCGCGCGCAGCGCCGCCGCGGCGGCCACGCTGATCGCCCTCCCGTGGCCGCGACCACGGTGGTCGGCGTGGACACCCAGCGGCTCCAGCAGGCCGGGCTTGCCGGGCCCGGCCGACCAGACCGTCACCGCGGCGACGGCCTGGCCCCGGTCGTCGTAGCCGATCAGGCAGCGGGCGTCGGCGTAGACCGGCCCGGCCGCAAGGACGTGCCAGACCTCCTCGGTGAACTTCGCGCTGCCGAACGCCGAGCGGTGCACGGCGGCCCGTGTCCCGGCCGCCCGTGGACCGGCCACCTCGATCCGCAGGCCGGAGTCCTCCACCGGCTCGGTGAGGTCGCGGCGCAGCGGCGTCCACGGCTCGTCCAGACGCCAGCCCGCCGCCAGGAGCACCTCGCGGAGCAGGGCGCCGTCGGGGATCTCGACACCGACCCGCCCGGCCGGCAGGACCCCGCGCCCCGGATCGTCGAGGTCCGCAAGGAGCCGCCGCGCCAGAGCCCCGTCCTGCCGCAGCTCCGGCGCGGTCGTCAGGCGCAGCACATCGGGGCCGTCCAGATAGCCGACGGCGACGATCCGCCCGTCCGCGCTCCAGGTGCGGACGTCGGCGGCCAGCCTCTCCGCGCCCAGCGCCCAGGCCCAGCCGAGGTCTCCCGGATGGAGCTGCAACGGCGTCCGGTCGTCCTGCCAGGCGCGGAGCGCGGCCACGGCGCCGGTCAGCCCGGCGACGCCGGGCTGGTTCAAAACGATCGTCATGGCCCCGCATCCCACACCACCGCGACGACCGCCCGCACCCGGTTTTCCCGCGGTGGGGCGGAGCGGCGGGGCCCGACCAGGGTTCCTAGTTCACCGGGGCGAGGTCGGTGATCTTGAGTGTCCTGAGGTCCGACTGAACCTTGATCTTGGTGACCTCGGCGTTCGGGCCGTCGCTCCACGTGAGCGTGACCAGGGAAGTGGCGTGCCCGGCTCCGGATCCGGTGTAGGCGACCTTCCACTTCACCGGCACGTTCTGGGCGAAGAGAATGCCGTCGGCGTGTTCCCTCGTCTCGTAGGCGGCGACTTTCTTCTGGGTGGCGGCGCTGAGATAAAAGGCGCGGAGCGCCTTGGCATTGGCAGACGCCGCCGGGTCCTCGTTCGCCCACACGGAGTCGATGTAGGCGCCGTAGAAGTCGGCGACGTGCTGGGTGGCGCTGCGCGCGTCCCCCGTCGTGGTGGGGACGGAGGCGGTGCTGTGGGCCCCGGCGGCCTGGTGCTTCACGGTGCCGGCCAGGGCCGGGGTGACGGCGGCGACGGACAGGGCGGCCGCGGCGGCGGTGGCGGCGAACAGCATGGTGCGCTTGCGCGTGGTACGAGCGTGCATGTGAAAGGAACCTTCCCCGTTATTCGGTTCCGCACGGACGGTGCGGGCAATGTCGCGGTGTAAGACAGCCTGGCCGGGAAGTCAGTTCCCGAATTCCCCCACCAATTTCCGGGAGGCCGCCGAAAGGGGGAATCGCGAAATGGTTGTACGGGGAAAAGTGAAAGGGAGGCAAAGTACTGGCGCGGTTGGTGCTGCCCCTTCGGGCCGCAGCGGCCCGAAGGGGCTGGGGCGGGCTGTGTTCCCAACCCGCTGCTCTGGGGGTAACCAGACTCGGGGGGTTTCATGCCTCCGGTCCCGCGGATCGGCCGAAGACGCTAGGCCGGGTCGATGCGGAAGACGGTGCCGCCGATGTCGAGCACGTACAGCTCCCCGGAGCGGGCCTGTGCGAACGAGACGACCTCACCGCCGCTGACCCCGAGATCGCCCACCCCGGTCACCTTGCCGGCCTTCATCCGCAGCGTGCGGATGGTGCCGTCGCAGTAGTCGCTGTACACGTACTGGCCCCTGAGCTCCGGGATGGCCCGGCCCCGGTAGACGAATCCGCCGGTCACGGAGCAGCCGAGCCCGGTGCGGTCGTACTCGTGGACCGGCCGGACGTGGTCGGCGGGTTCGGTGCCGTCGCGGAAGGGGTGGTTGCCCTCCATCCGCGACCAGCCGAAGTTCTCGCCGCCCTCGCTGCGCGCCGGCGCCCAGTCGATCTCCTCCCAGGCGCTCTGGCCGACGTCGCCGATGAGCAGGTCGCCCCGGACCGCGTCGAAGGAGAACCGCCACGGATTGCGCAGCCCGTACGCCCAGATCTCGGGCTTCGCCTTCGGGTCGCCGACGAAGGGGTTGTCCGGCGGGATCGCGTACGGTTTGCCGCCGTGCGGGTCGATCCGCAGCAGTTTGCCGAGGAGCGTGCCGAGGTTCTGGCCGTTGCCGTGGGGGTCGCCGCCCGAACCGCCGTCGCCGAGCGCGATGTAGAGGTAGCCGTCGGGGCCGAACTTGATGTCGCCGCCGTTGTGGTTGGAGTAGGGCTGGGTCTGGGTGAGGACCGTGCGCCGGGTCTCCGGCGCGATCCTGCCGCCCCGTACGGCGAACTCGTCCACGGTGCTGGTGCCCTGGAGGTCCGTGTACGAGATGTAGAAGTGCGCGTACTTCTTGTCGAACGCGATGCCCAGCAGGCCACGTTCGCCGTCGGTGGTGGTCTCGCGGGAGATGTCGAGGACGGGCTCGCCGAGTCCCCGGCCGTCCAGGATCCGTACTCTGCCCGCCCGTTCGGCTATCCAGAGCGTGCCGCCGGGGCCCGCGGTCCCTGCGGTGGGGTTCTCGGCCGTGGCCACCTTGGTCAGCACGGCCTTCGCCGTCCGGTGCGGGGCGGTGTGCTCGTCGGCGGAGGCCGTGGTCAGGGCGAGGGAGGCGACGAGGCAGATGGCGGCGGCGATCGCCGAGCTTCTGGCGTGAACTTTCACCGTGATCCTCCTGGAGGCGGCGAGTGGGGGGAGGTCGCCCGGCTGCTCGGGGGAGAGGGGGTGGGGCATCGCCCGGGCCAACAGGCAACCTGGGTGGGGGATGTGCTACTGGCCACGTATGAGAGTACTGGGGAGCGCGTAGCTGGTATATACCAAGACGGGCCGCGCTTCCGCCCGTACACTTCCCGGCGTCAAATGATCATGTTTCACCGGGGGGATGGGATACACATGTCCATACGTGCGACGCGCACAAACCGCGGACTCCTCAGGGGACTTGCCGTGGCGCTCGGTGTCGCGGTGGCCCTGACGGGAGCCACCGGCACCGCAGCCGCGGCCGAGACGACCGACCGGCACGCGGCCACCCAGCGCGCCCTCGACGCGCTGGAGCGAGCCGGCATGCCGGGCGTCGCCGCCGAGGTGAACGGGCCGGGCGGCACCTGGTTCGGATCCGCGGGCTTCGCCGACACCGCGACCGGCCGCGAACGCACCGCGGCGGACCATCTGCGCGCGGGCAGCAACACGAAGTCCCTCATCGCCGTCGTCCTGCTGCAACTGGAGGCCGAGGGCAGGCTCAGCCTGGACGACACCGTGGAGCGCCGCCTGCCCGGCGTGCTGCGCGGCAACGGCTACGACGGCACCAAGGTGACGATCCGTCAACTCCTCAACCACACCAGCGGCGTGCACGACATGGTGTCCACGCCCGAGTGGCAGAAGCACATGAACGGACCGGGCTTCCTGGCCCACCGCTACGACGCGTGGACGCCCCGGCAGATCGTCGACCTGGCGCTCACGTACAAGCCCGACTTCGAGCCCGGCACAAGCTGGTCCTACTCCAACACCAACTACGTGCTCGCCGGCATGATCATCGAGAAGGTCACCGGCCACAGCTACGCGCACGAGGCCGAGCGGCGCATCATCAAGCGGCTGAAGCTCCGCGAGACGACGTTCCCCGGCACCGACCCGACGATGCCCGCCCCGCACGCGATCGGCTACTCCAAGCTGTACGCGCCCGATCCCGGCCCGGAGGTCTACGACGCCACGGAGTACAACCCGGCCTGGTCCGGCGCGACCGGTGAGGTCATCAGCACTACAGGGGACCTCAACCGCTACTACAGCGCCCTGCTCGGCGGAAAGCTCCTGCCGCCCGCCCAGCAGCGGGAGTTGCTGGACACGGTGAAGACCGGAACCTTCTTCGACTACGGCGCCGGCCTGATCGTGCGCAGCCTCTCGTGCGGAGTGAAGGTCTACGGCCACGACGGCATCGTCTGGGGCTCGCTGACCAGCACGGCGACCACGGCGGACGGCAAGCACAGCCTGACCTTCCACCTCAACGGCGACTGGCTCGAGGACGGCGGGCTCTACGAGAACGTCTTCGAAGCGGAATTCTGCGGCAAGGGTTAGGGGCCCGTCGCCGAGCCCCGAAGTAACGGAAAAAAAGGACGAGTTGGACGCGCGCCCCGAGCGATCATGTCTTGACCGATTCGGTGGTCCGCATCTAGCGTCGCGGCAGACAGTGGCGTCATGGGGGACTCCGCGAGGGCATGGAGGCTCCCCCCGGCGCGGATGACACGGGGGAAGAATCGCGATGAAGGACCTTCCGGGGCGGTATCGGCCGGTCGCCGGAAGGTCCGTGCCCCGCCGCGACCGCGACGTGTGCCGGGCCACCGCGGTTCAGGGCTGAGGCGTGGACGGACACGAAGAGACGGAACTGCTCCGACGACTGGTGCGGACCCCGTCGGTCACCGGCAGCGAGGACAAGCTCGCCGCCCAACTCGTCGACGACATGAACGCGTTGGGATTCCGCTCCCACCTCGACGCGGTCGGCAACGCCGTCGGCGAGCTCGGCGACCCCGACAAACCGCTCATCCTGCTCCTCGGCCACCTCGACACGGTCCCCGGCGACCTGCCCGTGCACGAACAGGACGGCAAGCTCTACGGCCGGGGCACCGTCGACGCCAAAGGACCCCTCGCGGCCATGGTGTGGGCGGCACTGCGGGCTGCCACCCGGTGCGACGCGCACCTCATGGTCGTCGGCGCCGTCGGCGAGGAGGGCTGCTCCCCGGGCGCCCACCACCTGCGCCGGACGATGCGCCCCGACGCGGTCGTCATCGGCGAACCGAGCGGCGTGGACAACGTAGTGCTCGGCTACAAGGGCATCGTCCGCTTCGCCATCGACATCTCCCGCCCCGGCTCGCACACGAGCTCCCCGGGCCCCCGCGCCGTGGAAGTCGCCGTCGACCACTGGCAGGCCGTCCGCCGCCACCTGGACTCCGCCGACGCCGCCCGGCCCGCCTTCGACCGCGCGATCCCCGCACTGGTCGGACTCGACGGCGACCTGTCGCACGCCAGGGTCGACATCTCCTGCCGCATCCCGGTCGGCTTCGACCGTGACGCGTTCCTCGCCTGGCTGCGGGAGCTGGCCGGACCCGACCACCTCACCGTGGCCGAGAGCCTTCCCGCCGTCCGCTCGCCGCGCACCGACCCCGTGGTGGCCGCCCTGCGCGAGGGCATCCGCCGGCACGTCGGGGCGCCGACCGCCAAGGTGAAGCTCGGCACCGCCGACATGAACGTCGTCGGCCCCGAGTGGAACGTGCCCATCGCCGCCTACGGCCCCGGGGACTCCCGCCTCGACCACACGGACGAGGAACATCTGGACCTCACCGAGTACATGACCGCCATCGACGTCCTGACCACGGCCGTCGAGGAACTCGCCGCGGCTCTTACGGCCCGGGGTGCCGAGACCCGCCACGCAGCGGCACGCCCCGACCGCGAGGCCGGACGGTGAACTCTCCCCACGACGGCAGCCGCGAGCTGCCACCGCGGCTGGCCGTGATCGCGTCCCGGATCGCGGTCGAGGAGAAGCGCATCCTCGACGAACTCGACCGCCGACGCGTCCCGTACCACGTGCTCGACCCACGGACCGCGGTCTTCCGCCTCGACCAGGTCAAAGCGCCCTGGGCCGTCGCGGTCGCCCGCGAGGTCTCGCACCACCGGAGCCTGACGACCGCCCGCATCCTCGAACACGCGGGCGTGCACGTGGTCAACAGCGCCGCCGCCATCGCGCTGTGCGGCGACAAGCTGCTCACCACGCTCACCCTGCGGGCGGCCGGCCTGCCCGTCCCGCGCTGCATGGTCACCCCCACCCCGCAGGCCGCCGTCGACGCACTCGACGACTTCGGCTACCCGGCCGTCGTCAAACCCCTCACCGGCTCCCTGGGCAGACAGGTCGCCCGCCTCACCGACCGGGACGCCGCGGAGGCCGTGCTCGAACTCCGCGAGGCGCTCCCCGACCCGCACCAGCGCATCACCTACGTACAGGAGTACGTCGACAAACCCGGCCGCGACATCCGGGCCCTGGTCTTCGGCACCGAAGTGGTCGGCGCGGTCTACCGCAGCGCCACCTCCTGGCGCACCAACACCGCCCGCGACGCCCGCACATCACCGTGCCCGCTCACCACCGACCTGGAGAGCCTCGTCACGGCCACAGCCGCCGCCATCGGGCCCGGCGTGTACGGCGTCGACATCCTGGAGGACGCCGACGGACGGCTCCTCGTCAACGAGGTCAACCACACACCCCAGTTCCGCGGCGCCGCCGAGGCCCTCGACGTGGACCTCGCGGGCCGCTACGTGGACTACCTGACAGAGCAACTGGTGAGGTTTTGATGGGCATATCACGGCTGGCCATGTTCGGCGGAGCCCGTACGGTGGACGCCAAAGCCGGTGCCTCGCCCGACACCGCCTGGCCGATCGTCACCGACGCCGAGCGCGCCGCGGTGCTCGGCGTACTCGACAGCGGCAGCTTCACCTCCGTGGAACGCGGCGAAGTGCAGCTCCTGGAACAGGAGTGGGCCGACTACACCGGCGTACGCCACTGCGCCGCCCTCTCCTCCGGAACGGCGGCCATCGAGCTCGCACTGACCGCCACCGGCCTCGAACCGGGCGCCGAAGTCCTCGTCCCCGCCTTCTCGTTCATCGCCACCGCATCCGCCCCCGTCATGCGCGGACTCGTCCCGGTCTTCGTCGACGTCGACCCCGTCACGTACACCATGGACCCGCTGGCCGCGGCGGCCGCGATCACCCCGCGCACCCAGGCGATCCTCGCCGTGCACCTGCACGGACTGCCCTGTGACATGGACGCGCTGCGCGCCCTCGCCGACCGGCACGGACTCGTCCTCGTCGAGGACGCCGCCCAGGCGCACGGCGCGACCTACCGCGGCCGGCAGGCGGGCGCCCTCGGCGACGTGGCGGCGTTCAGCCTCAACGCCTCCAAGAACCTGCCCACCAGCGGCGAGGGCGGCCTCCTCACCACCGACGACCCGGACATCCACGAACGCGTCGTGCTGCGCCGCCAGTTCGGCGAGGAACTCACCGGACGCGGCGAGCGCGCCTACATCTCCCAGGTGGTGGCGGGCAACGCCAAACTCAGCAGCGTCCAGGCCGCCTTCACCCGCTGCCAGCTGGCCCGCCTCACCGAACGGCACGAGCAGCGCGACCGCAACATCCGCCGCTTCCTCGACCGGCTCGCCGCCCTCGACGGCATCGTCACGCCGCACTGCCCCGACGACCGCACGCACGCCTGGTTCCAGCTGCGGCTGCGCTTCGACCCGGCCAAGGCCGGCTGCCCCGATGTCGTCCCCGGGGCGCTGCGGACGATGCTGCAGCGCGCGCTCCGCGCCGAGGGCGTACCCGTCAGGCCGTACCAGTCGCTGCCGCTGCCCGCCCAGCCCGCCCTGCGCGCCGCCCTCTCCGGCGACGGCCGGACCTACCGGCCGGAGGACCACCCCACCACCCTCGCCGTCATCGAGGACTCCGTCACCATGCAGCGCTGGCACCTCAACCCGGCCGCGGGCCCCCTCCTCGACCGCTGCGCCGACGCCTTCGAGAAGGTGTGGGAACAGCGGGAACCCCTGGTCACCGCGGCCAGGTCGATGACGTACCGGCCGCGGTGGCACGCCGCCGAGAAGACGGCGGCCCAGGCATGAGCGCCCCGGACGTGACCACCGCGGAACTCGCCGAACGCGCCCACCGCGCACGCCAGAACGTCCTCGCCATGGGCGCCGGCGAGCACGGCACCCACGTCGGCGGCAGCCTTTCGGCCGTCGACATCCTCACCGTGCTCTACGGGACGGTACTGCGGGTGCGGCCCGACGAACCCGAATGGGCCGACCGGGACTGGTTCGTGCTCAGCAAGGGCCACGGCAGCGCCGCGCTCTACGCCGTACTCGCCGAGCACGGCTTCTTCCCGCCGGAGGAGTGCCGCACCTACGGGCAGCGGGGCAGCCGCCTCGCGGGACACCCGCTGCGCCGAGTACCGGGCGTGGAGTTCCCGACCGGGTCGCTCGGCCACGGTCTTTCCCTCGCCGCGGGAGCCGCGCTCGCCGCGGCCCGCACCGGACGGCGCAGCCGGGCGTACGTCCTGCTCGGCGACGGCGAGCTACAGGAAGGCTCCAACTGGGAGGCCATCATGTCCGCCGCCCACCTCGGCCTCGACAACCTCACCGCCGTCGTCGACCGCAACGGCTGGCAGATCAGCGGCCGCACCGAGGAATCCGTGGGCCTGGAACCGCTCGCCGACCGCTGGCGCAGCTTCGGCTGGTCCGTCGTCGAGGCGGACGGACACGACCTCGCGGCCCTGCGGACCGTATTCGGGGCGTTGCCCGCCGCACCGGGCCGCCCCACCGTCGTCATCGCGAAAACCACGAAAGGCCGCGGTGTGCCGATCTTCGAGGACCGCAAGAAGAGCCACTACGTCCGTCTCACCCCGCGGCTGCACGAACGGGCACTCGCCGGACTGAACGCGCGGCGGAGGAACCAGACATGACGACCGCCGAGGAACGGCCCACCGCTGCCGACGAGTCGTGGGCGTCGCTGTACACCGGCGCGGCCAGGGAGGTCTGCCGCCGTACGCTGCTCGAACTGGCCCGAGCCGACGAACGCGTCTTCTGCGTCGACTCCGACACGGGCGGCTTCGAGGACGGCTTCGCCGCCGAACTGCCCCGGCAGTACGTCAACGTGGGCATCGCCGAGGCCAACCTGTTCGGCACCTCCGCCGGACTCGCCGCCGCCGGGCTCATCCCGTTCGCCCACACCATGAGCGCCTTCGCCACCACCCGCGCCTGCGAGCAGCTCAAACTCGACGTGGCGGGCAACAACCTGCCGGTGAGGGTGGTCGCCACCCACGGCGGCCTCTCCGCCGGGCACTACGGCCCCTCGCACCACGCCGTCCAGGACCTCGCCATCGCCCGGTCGCTGCCCAACCTGACGGTCCTGGTGCCGGCCGACGCCGGGGAAGCCGCCCTGGCGATGCGGGCCGCCGCCCATCACCCGGGACCCGTCTACCTCCGTCTCGGCCGCAACGCCACACCGCAGATCCACCCCGAGCCGTACGAGTTCACCATCGGGAAGGCGGCACAGCTGGCGGACGGCGACGACGTGACGCTGATCGCGACCGGCCCGCTGCCCGTCCACTACGCGCTCAGCGCGCGGGAGACCCTCGCGGCCCAGGGGGTCTCGGCCCGCGTGGTGAACATGCACACCATCAAGCCCCTCGACCGCGCCGCGGTGCTGCGCGCCGCGCGGGAGACCGCCGGCATCGTCACCGTCGAGGACCACCTCGTCGTGGGCGGCCTCGGCGGGGCGGTTAGCGAGGTGGTGACCGACGAACACCCGTGCAGAGTACGGCGGGTGGGGATCGAGGACCGCTACCTCGACAGCGTGGGAAACGAACGCGACCTGCTGGAGGACGGTGGCGTGACGGTGGATCACATCGTGAAGGAGGCGCTGTCCCTGCCGCGCCCCGCACGGACGGACAAGCACAACACAAGGAGAGTGTGACATGAGTGCACCCACCTGCCCGAGCTGTGAGAGCGACGTCAAGCTCGACACGGCACCCCGGCAGAACGAGATCATCGAGTGTGCGGAGTGCCGCAGCGAGCTCGAGGTCCTCGGCGTCGACCCGGTCCTGCTGGCGCTCGCCCCCGAGGTCGAAGAGGACTGGGGTGAATGAGGGACGGGGCCGCGTGATCCGGGCGGGCATCGTCGGCGCGAGCGGCTACATCGGCGGTGAGCTGTGCCGCATCCTGCTCGGCCACCCCCACATCGAGCTGGTGGCGCCGGTCTCGCGGAGCCTCGCGGGCAAGCGGGTGGACGGGGCCCACCCCAACCTGCGCGGCCTCACCGACCTCACCTTCACCGCCCCGGACGACGCACCCGACTGCGACGTGCTGTTCCTTGCGACACCGCACCGCAAGACGATGGAGATGGTGCCGCACTGGGTGGACCGGACCGAATGCCTGGTCGACCTCAGCGCGGACTTCCGGCTGCGCGACCCGGCCCAGTACGAGCGCTACTACGGCGCCGCGCACTCGGCCCCCGGCCTGCTCGAGCAGTTCGTCACCGGCTGGCCCGAGCGGTACCGCAAGGAGATCGCCGGCGCCGACCTGATCAGCGTCCCCGGCTGCATGGCGACCGCCGCGATGCTGGCCCTGTATCCGCTGGCGGCGGCCGGCCTCGTCGAGGACCGGGTGAGCGTCGACGGCCGGATCGGGTCCAGCGGCTCGGGCTCGGGGGCCGGGCCGATGAACCTGCACGCCGAACGGAGCGGCGCCATGCGGGTGTTCGCGCCCGCCGGCCACCGGCACGAGGCGGAGGTGGCGCAGGCGACCGGGCTCACCGTCAGCATGAGCGCGACCGGTGTGGAGGCGGTGCGCGGCGCCCAGGTGCTGTGCCGGGCCACGCTCCGCACCGAGCTCCGCGAGCCGGAACTGCGCCGCGTCTACCGCGACTGCTACGGCGAGGAACCCTTCGTACGGGTGGTCGCCCAGCGGCGCGGCCTGTACCGGCTGCCCGAGCCGAAGATCCTCAGCGGCTCCAACTTCTGCGACGTGGGTTTCGCGCTCGACGCGGACCACGGGCAGGTGGTGGCCGTCGCGGCGCTCGACAACCTCGTCAAGGGAGCCGCGGGCAACGCCGTGCAGTGCGTCAACATCAGACAGGGCTGGCCGGAGCGTCTGGGGCTCGAGTTCCCCGGGCTGCACCCGCTGTGAGCGGGGCCCGGGCCGGCACTCCGGCTGAGACCGTGGTCGTCAAGTGCGGCGGCAGCGGGGCACTTGACGTCGACCGGCTCTGCGGGGACGTCGCCGCGCTGACCGCCGCGGGCCGGCGGGTGGTCCTGGTGCACGGCGGATCCGCCGAGATGGCCCGTCTCGCGGAACGGCTCGGCGTACGGATGCGCTACCTCACCGCACCCGACGGCGTGGTGACCCGGTACACCGACGAGGACACCCTGGACGTCCTGACCCTGGCCCTCGCGGGCCGTGTCAAACCGGCCCTGGTCGCCGCCCTCGCCCGGCACGACGTCCGCGCGGTCGGACTCACCGGCCTGGACGCGGGGCTGCTCAGGGCGCGCCGTAAAAAGGCCGTCCGCGCGGTCGTGGAGGAGCGGCTCACCATCGTGCGCGACGACCGCAGCGGCCGGATCGTCGACGTGAACGCCGGGCTGCTCCGCGGGCTGCTCGCCGAAGGCCTCGTACCGGTGGTGTCACCGCCCGCCCTGGCCGAGGACGGCGAACCGGTCAACACCAACGCGGACCGGGCCGCCGCGGCCGTCGCGGCGGCGCTGGGGGCGAGCACGCTCGTCTTCCTCACGGGCGCGCCCGGCGTACTCACGGACCCCGCCGACCCGGCCACTGCGCTGGCCACCCACCGACTCCAACCGGCGGGCGAGCCGGCGCCCAAGTGGGTGTCGGGCGGCATGGGCATCAAGCTGGTCGCGGCCCGTGAGGCCCTGCTCGCCGGGGTGGGGAAGGTGTGGATCACCGACGGCGGCGCCGCGCACCCCCTGAAGGCGGTGGAGGGCGACGGCCCGGGCACCCGGGTCGTCCTCCCTGAACCGCCGCCGGACACGGGCGGGCGCTGAGCCGTCACGGCAGGGCGGGCGGCCTGTTCCGCAGGCGCAGTGCCCCCGCCTCCTGCCAGAGCACGGTCGGCGCCCCCCACCGGGTCGCCTCCACGGCGGCCAGCCGGTAGTGCCGCTGGACGGCGCACTCGGTGGTGATGCCGGCGGCGCCGTGGACGTGCACGGCGTGCGCGGTGACCTCCAGGGCCAGCTCCGCGGCGCAGGCGAGCGACTGGGTGGCGGCGACGGCCGCCGGACGGCCCTCGTCGCACTCCCACGCCGCCTCGGCGACGAGCAGCCGTCCGGCTTCCAGGCGGGCGAACTGCTCGGCCAGCGGGAAGGCGACGGCCTGGTTCTCGCCGATGCTGCGGTCGAACTGGCGGCGGTGCGCGGCCCGGCCGACCGCGAGCCGGTGCGCACCGGCCGCGAGGCCCAGCAGATACGCCGCCTGCCGGATACGGGCGCGCACCAGCAGCCGGGAGGGCACACCCTCGGCGTCGTGCAGGGGCGCGGAGAGGGCGAGCGGCGTGACGCCCTTCAGGCTCAGGGCCCGTACGCCGTCGCGGCGGGTCGCGGCAGCGGCCGACCCGGGCGCGCCGACGGGCACCGCCGCGAGCACGGTCCCGTCCTCGATGCGGGCGGGCACGAGGTGGTACGCGGCCCGGGGCGGCGGCTCCGGCAGGACGCACTCGCCGGTCAGCCGCCGGCCCGTGCCGCCCGGCTCCGCCACGACGCCCGCGCCGGCGGCCGCTCCGACCGTGATCGTGCCCGCGGCGATGCCCGCCAGCAGCTCGGCCGCTTCGGGCGGCAGGCCGCCGGAGTCGGCCTCCTGGCCCTGTACGAGGTCGGCGAGCAGCGCCCCGGACCGGTAGGCGTCCGGGACGGCCCAGAACCCCAACTCCTCGCACACCGGAACGGCGAGAGACATGCCGAACGCCAACCCTCCAACGGGGTCGGGCAGTTCCAGGGCGTACAGCTCCAGATCCGTGAGGTGCGCGTGGACCTCCGCCGGGTCGAGCCGCCCGTCCGACGCCGCCATGGGAGCGAGGCCGGCCCGCAGCGCCCGCCCCATGTCACGCTGTGCCTTGTCCTGTTCGAGCCGCATGTCATCCCACCTCCGCGGGGGCCGTCCCGGCCGGCGTGGCCGGAGCGGCCGGGTCGACCGACTCGGCGGCGAGCAGGAAACCGGCGATGGTCTTCAGCATCATCTCCGACGTGCCGCCCGAGAGCGTCAGGCCGGGCGCCTCCCGGTAGGCGCTGTCCAGGAGCGCGGCCAGCTCCGGCGGCGCGTCCAGGCCGTGGCGCACCGTGGCCCAGCGCGCCACGGCGGACGCCTGCTCACTCGCGTACCACTTGGCGGTGGAGGTCCGGAGCTCGTCGAGCTGCCCGCTGTCGGCCGAGGCGACGCAGCGCCAGGCCAGCAGGCGGGCCGCGTCGGTGGCGGCACCGTGCCGGCCGATGTCGGCCAGCCAAGGTGCGGCCGCTCCGGTCTCCGTGGTGCCGTCCTGCGCGGTGAGCCCCGAGCAGCCGGCCTCGTACCAACGCTCCGCGCGCAGCGCGAAGTCGAAGCCCGTGCGTTCGAGGGGGAGGGCCTCGGCGAGCACCGCCCACCCCTCGCCGACGCCACCCACGACATCGGCGTCGGTGACGAGGACATTCTCCAACTCGACGCGGTGGAACTGCTCGTCGGCCATGGTGTCAAGGCGCTCCACGCGTACGCCGGGTGCGCGCAGGTCGACGAGGAACAGGGTGAGGCCCTCGTAGCGGGAGGACTCGGCCGATGTCCGTGCGGCACACAGGCCGAAATCCGTGATGCCGCTCTTGAGGTTGTACGTCTTGACCCCGTCGATCCGATGGCCGCCCTCGGCCGGCACCGCGCGGGTCGTCAGCGCGCTCAGATCGGAGCCGACACCGGGCTCGGTGTACAGCACGCTCGCGAAGGACCGCCCGGCCGCGAGCCCCGGCAGCACCCGCTGCTTCTGCTCCTCGGTGCCGGCGAGCAGCACGAGCTTCCCCACGGTCTGGATGCCGTTGACGAACAGGGTGTCGGGGACGCCCGCCCGCATCATCTCCTCGACGGCGATGGCCGCGTGGGCGGCGCCGCGCCCCTGGCCGCCGTAGCGCCGGGGCCAGTCGACGCCGAGCATCCCGTGGTCGCCCAGGAGGCGGTAGAGGCCCCGCTCGTCGGGCTCGCGCCCGCCGTCCGCGCGCAGCGCGGCGAGCGCGGCCACGATGTCCGCGGACCGGAGCTCCGCGCGGACCCGCTCGCGGAAGCTCGACTCGTCGGCGGTGTGGGCAAAGTCCATCTGTCCCCCCGTGTGCGCACCGGCGTGTGCTGACGCATGCCGTGCCGCGCGGTGCCGCGGCCAACGCCGAGATTAGTGCACCCAGTTGAGGTACGTCCCTCTGTTCGATCAAGGTGGTACCGTGACCGGATGTCGAGACCTGACAGGATGGATGCGCGCCCCCTGTCCAGCGCCCAGGAACGCCAGTGGGTCGCCGACCGGTCACTCACCGACCCCCCGGACCACGTGGTCGTCGGCTGGCACATCCCCGGCTCCGTCGACCTTCCCGCGCTGCGCTCCGCACTGGCCGCGCTCCTGGATCGCCATCCCGCGCTGCGCACCCGCTTCGGCGCCCACGAGGCCGTTCCACGGCAGACGGTGTCCGCGTCCACGGAGTACGAGCTGACGGTCATCGACCAACAGTTCGTCCCGCAGGGGGAGTCGGCCGACGAAGCCGAGATCCGGCGGCCCTTCGACCTGGTGCGCGGGCCGCTGGTGCGGGCCGTCATGTGCCCGGACGGCGGCGGTGCCTCACTGACCCTGATCGTGCCCCGCATTGTATGCGACCCGCACGCCGCCGGGGTGCTCTCCGCCGACGTCGTGGACCTCTACCGTGCCGCACGCGACGGCACGGCGCGGCCCGACGTGCGGACGCCGTGGATTCCGGCCCAGCAGGTCGCATCGGGACGGCCCGGCGGACAGAGGACGCCGGACGATCCCCACCTCGCCTACTGGACCGAGAGGTTGGCCGACATCCCGGCCTCCGCCGAGCTGCCGACCGACCTGCCCCGGCAGCCGGTGCACACTCAGCGGGGGAGGACCGTCTTCCTCGACATACCCCGTGACGGCGTGTGCTCTCCGGCCACGACCAAGGACCCGGCCGACGCGGTCTTCACGGTCTTCTGTGCCGCCCTCGCCGGGCTCCTGGCCCGGTACGCGCGCTCCCACGACGCCGTGGTCGCCACCCGGACACCGGGTGCCAGGGAGCCGGGGGACGAGTCGGCCGTCGGCTGCCTCGCACCCCTGCTGCCCCTGCGGATCGACGGATCCGGCGACCCTTCGCTGCGCACGCTCGCCGCGCGCGTCGAGCAGGCCACGGCCGAGGCGCTCGATCACGTCGCCGTGCCCTTTCAGGAAATCGTCTCGGCCCTCGCCGTCGACCGCGAGCCGAGTCGGCACCCCATCGCCCAAGTGGCGCTCGACGTGTGGCCGCTGCCCCGCGAGGAGTCCCGGGCGGCCCCGGACCCGCGCCCGCGGCTCATGGCGCAGCCGCGCTCCCCGTTCGACGTGGCCGTCACCGTCGCCGACACGGGCGGTGCCGCGTACTCCGTCGCCTTCACCTGCAACGCCGACCTGTTCAGCGCGGCGGCCGCGCGGCGCATGGCGGGCCACTTCCGGGAACTGCTCACGGACGGGCTCGCGCACCCCGACCGGCCCCTGTCCGAACTGAACCTGCTCGTTCCGGACGAACGCGACCTCGGCGTGCCGCCGCACCCCGTCCGCGCCACACCCGACGTGACCGTGCTCGACCTGTTCGACCGGCAGGTCGCCGAGGCAGGCGGCAGTACGGCCTTGTGGAGCCCGCCGTACCACCGTACCTACGCCGAACTGGACGAAGAGGCCGCCCAGTTGGCTGCTCGGGTGGCCGCCCTCGGCATCCGCCCCGACGACCGGATCGCCATCATGCTGCCGCGCGGCCCCGAGCAGGTCGTCGCGATGCTGGCCGTGCTCAAGGCGGGCGGGGCCTACGTACCGCTCGACCCCGACCACCCGCGCGAGCGGACCGCGTTCGTCCTGCGCGACAGCGCGGCACGGCTCGTCCTGACCGCCGAACGGCTCGCGGCGAAGCTCCCCGCCGACGCCGAGCGCCCTCATGTGCTCACCATCGACGGCCCGCCGCCCACGGAGCCTTTGGCACCCCGACCGGCAGCCCCCGTCGCACCCGACAGCCTCGCCTACCTCATCTACACGTCGGGCTCCACGGGTGTGCCCAAGGGGGTCGCCGTCACCCACCGCTGCGTCGTACGCCTGGTGCGCGGGCTCGACGACGTGGCGGTGCGCCCCGACGACACCCTGCTGATGCTCGCCCCCACCGCCTTCGACGCCTCGACCTTCGAGGTGTGGGGCGCACTGTGCAACGGCGCCCGGCTCGCCGTCCATCCGCCCGGCCCCGTCGGCCCGCGCGAACTGGGCGCGGAACTGAACCGGTTGGGCGTCACCGTACTCTGGCTCACCGCACAGCTGGCCAACCTCGTGGCCGAGGCGCACCCGCAGGCCCTGCGACCGCTGCGGACCCTGGTCGCCGGGGGCGAGGCACTCTCCGCGCCCCACCTGCGCACGCTGCTGGCCGCCCACCCGGCCCTGCGCGTCGTCAACGGCTACGGCCCCACCGAGACCACCACCTTCGCCACGACCCACCCGGTCGACGCCGACGGGCTCGACGAGGACGCCGAGGTGCCGATCGGCCGGCCCATCGGCGGCACCCGCTGCTACGTCGTCGACGACACCGGACGACCGGTGCCCACGGGAATCGTCGGCGAACTCCTCATCGGCGGCGACGGATTGGCCCGCGGCTACCTGGGGCGCCCCGCCCTCACCGCCGAACGCTTCGTCCCCGACCCGTTCGGCCCGCCGGGCGGCCGCCTCTACCGCACCGGGGACCTGGCGCGGCGGCGGGCCGACGGCGTCATCGAGTTCGCGGGACGCATCGACGACCAGGTCAAGCTGCGCGGCTTCCGCATCGAACCCGGGGAGATCCGGGCGGTGCTCACGGGCCACCCGGCGGTGCGCGACGCCTTCGTCACCGTGCGCGGCAGCGGGCTCGCCGCCGAGCTGGCCGCCTACGTGGTGCCCGCGGAGCCGGGCGCGACGGACGTCCGGGAACTACGGGCCTACCTGAGTGAACGCCTGCCCGCGGCGCTCGTCCCCGCGTGGTTCGTGCCCTTGGAACGGCTGCCGCTGACCGCCAACGGCAAGGTGGACCGCGGCGCACTGCCCGCTCCGGCGCCCGCCCGCCGCACCGGCTCCGCCCCGCGCCACCGGGCTCCCGGGACACCGTGGGAGAGGACGATCGCCGACGTGTGGCACACGGTCATCGGCCGGACCCCCGAGGATGTGGGCGAAGACTTCTTCGCACTCGGCGGGACCTCCCTGGACCTGCTGCGGGTCGCCGCCGAGCTGACGGAACGCCACGGCGTCACCGTGCCGCCCCCCACCCTGTTCCGCCTCCGCACGGTGGCGGAACTCGCCGCGGCGCTGGCGGGGGAGCGGCTCAGCGCATCGGTCCTCCCGTGACGTACAGCAGGTGCCCCGAGACGTAACCGGCGTCCTCGCTCACGAGGAACGCGACGGCGTGTGCCACGTCCTCCGGCCTGCCCACCCGCCGTACCGGCGTCTGCGAGGCCACCATCTGCTGGAGCTTGCCGAAGTCCATGCCCATGCGTTCGGCCGTCCGCGCCGTCATGTCGGTCACGATGTAACCCGGCGCCACCGCGTTCACCGTCACGCCGTACGGGCCGAGTTCGATGGCGAGCGTGCGCGTCAGGCCGTCGATCCCGGCCTTCGCGGCGGCGTAGTTGGCCTGGTCGCGGTTGCCGAGGGCGGAGGAGCTGGAGAAGTTGACGATGCGCCCCCACTTCCGTTCGAGCAGGTAAGGACGGATCGCCTGGCACATCAGGAACGGGCCGCGCAGATTCACGTCGAGAACGGTGTCCCAGTCCTCGAGGGAGAGGTCCTGGACCGGCCGGTCCCTGACGATGCCGGCGTTGTTGACCAGGATGTCCGGCGGCCCGAGCGCCGCCGCCACGTCCGCGAGCGCGCCGTGGGCCTGCTCGGGGTCGCCGACGTCGGCGACGACGGCATGCGCGGTGCCACCGGCGGCGCGCACCCGCTCCACCGTCTCGGCGGCCGCCCCGCCGTCGATATCGAGCACGCCGACGGCGGCACCGTCGGCGGCGAGGCGGAGCGCGGTGGCGGCGCCGATGCCGTGTCCGGCGCCCGTGACGACTGCGATGTGTGAGGACGTCATGCGGAGGTCGACTCCATCCGGCGGCGCAGGCTCAGCGGCCGCATGTCGGTCCAGGTCTCCTCGATGTGCGCCAGGCACTCCTCCTTGGTGCCGCGCATCCCGCTCTCCCGCCAGCCGGCGGGGACGCTCCGGCCCTCCGGCCAGATCGAGTACTGTTCCTCGTCGTTGACGACGACGGTGTAGGACGTCACCTGGCTGCATCCTCGTCTCTCGTGGCGGCACCGGACGTGTGCGGTGGCTGCGGCCCGGCGAGGGCCGTGCGGATGATGCGGGCCACCTCGTCACCCTGCTCGACGAGGTAGAAGTGGCCGCCGGGGAGCCGGTGCGAGACGCACCGGCTCTGCGTGACGGTGGCCCACTCGGTCTGTTCCCAGCCGCCGGGCGTCGGGTCGTCCCTGCCGTTCAGGACGGTGATCGGGGCCTGGACCGGCTCGCCCGCGACCAGGCCGGTCAGCACGATCCCCAGGTCCGCCCGGATCACCCGCAGCACCATGTCCCGCAGTTCGGGGTGGCGCAGCAGCGCCTCGTAGTTGGGCGCTCCCGTCGAGCCGAGCGCGTCCAGGATGGTCTCGTCGGAGGCGTCCCGCGGGAAGGTGGCCGTCGGCCGCTGGGCCGGCCCGCCGTGTCCGGAGGCGAAGACGTGGGCCACCGGGATCCCGGCCTTCTCCAGGGCGCGGCACAGGTTGACCGCGAGCACCGCGCCCATGCTGTGGCCGAAGAGCGCGATCCTTTTGAACCCGGCCCGGTCGACGACGTCGGCGAGCGCGGCGACGAGCGCCGGATGGTCGGTGAAGGGGGGCTCGGCCAGGCGGGTCTCCCTTCCCGGCAGCTGTACGGGAACCACGTCCACGTCGGCGTCGACCGCGGCCAGCCAGGCGCGGTAGCTCGACGCGTTGCCGCCGCTGTGCGGTAGGCACAACAGCTGGGTGTCGCGCCAGGGACGGTCGAGGCCGCCGAGGAACCAGCGGTCCAAGTCGCCGGAGAGGCCGCCCGGTTCCACGTCGCTTCTCATCCCACCACCTCCATGATCAACACGTCTCCTCTGCGTCGTCGCGGCCGGTCGTGCCGAGCCGGGAAAGGGGTTGGAGCGGATCGGCGAGTGCCGCCCGCAGCAGGCTCGCGTAGACGTCCGTGACCCGCTTCGCGGTCGACGCGGTGAACACGTCGGTACTGAACTCGACCGTGCAGGTCAGTGCCGTGCCCCTGCGTGTCACCGCGATGTCCAGGTCGAACTTGGCGGTGCCGGTGTCCACGTCGGTCACCCGGGCCGCGAGGCCGGGCAGTTCGGGCGCGGCGTCCGCGGTGTCGTCGACGTAGAAGACCACGTCGACGAGGGGGGTGCGGTCCAGTGTGCGGGCCGGCAGGAGTTCCTCCACGAGCCGGTCGAACGGCAGCTCCTGGTGGGCGTATCCGGCCACGGCGGTGTCGCGGGTACGGGCCAGGAGTTCGGCGAAGGACGGATCGCCCGACAGATCGGCGCGCAGGACCAGGGTGTTGACGAAGAACCCGATCAGCGGAGCCAGTTCGGGGCGCGAGCGTCGTGAGACGGGGGTGCCGACTCCGAAGTCCTGCTGCCCGCCGAGCCGGCCGAGCGCGGCCTGGGCCACGGCGAGGAGCACCATGAACTGCGTGACGCCGTGCTCACGTGCCACCTCGGCGAGGCGGGCCGTGCCGGCCGCGTCGAGTAGGCCTGCGTGGTGCCTCGCCCCCTTGCCGGAACGCCGCCGCGGGCGCGGCCGGTCGGTGGGCAGCTCCAGGGTGGGCAGGTCGCGCAGCTGTTCGCGCCAGTAGCCGAGGTCGGCCCGCTCGACGTCCGCAGCGTGCTGCCGCTGCCAGAGCGCGTAGTCCGCGTACTGGACGGGCAGCGCGGGCAAGGTGTGCGGTCGCCCGCAGGTGCGCGCCGTGTACACCTCCGCCACCTCGGACAGGAGGAGGCGGAACGACTCGGCGTCCACGGCCGCGTGGTGCACCACGAGCGACAGCAGCCATTCGTCCGGCGCGACGCGCATCAACTCCGCCCGGATCAGCGGCCCTTGGTCGAGCCGGAACGGACGGCGTGCCGCCGCTGATGCCGCCTCCTCGGCCGCCGCCCGCGCCTCGTCTACCGGCCGCCCCGAAAGATCGGTCTCGACCGGCGCGAACACCGTTGCCGGATCGGCAACTTGTACGGGCAGGCGGTCGTCGCCGAGGACGAACCTGGTCCGCAGCACCTCGTGCCGTTCGACGACCTCGGTGAGTGCCGCACAGAGCGCCTCGGTGTCCAGGGCGCCCCGCAGCCACAGGTTCATCGGCACGTTGTAGTCGGCGCCGCCCGGGTGCAGCTGGTCCAGGAACCACAGGCGCTGCTGGTCGACGGAGAGCGGCGCCGGCCCGCCGCCGGGACGAGGGCGCACCGGAGCGCCGTCGCCGGCCGGGGCGGGGGCCCGCGCCACGACGGCCGCCAGCTCGCTGACCCGCCGGTGCTCGAAGAGCGTCCGGACCGTGACGTCCGCGTTCAGGGCGGTGCGCAGCCGTGCGACGACCTGGGTGGCCTGGTACGAGTTGCCGCCGATGGTGAAGAAGTCGTCGTCGACGCCGAAGGCGTCCCGCCCGAGGATCTCGGCCCACACGGCGTGGACGGCCTTCTCCAGATCGGTGCCGGGAGGCCGGCCGGTATCCCCGTCGACCCTGCTCCTTCGGGGCTCGGGGAGACGGGCCGGGTCCACCTTGCCGTTGGCGGTCACCGGGAGCTCGGGCAGCGGGGTGATGGTCGCCGGGACCATGTACTCGGGCAGGCGCTGCCGCAGATGACGGAAGAGGTCCTCGACGTCGACACCCTCGCCCGCGTCGGGGACGACGTACGCCGCGAGTTCCGCCGCGCCGGCGCTGCCGTGCCGCAACACGTGCGTGTCGCGCACCGCGGGGTGGCCGCGGAGCACCGTGGCGACCTCGCCGAGCTCGATGCGGTAGCCGCGGATCTTGACCTGGTCGTCGTCGCGGCCCAGGAAGTCGAGGGTGCCGTCGGGAAGCCGGCGCACGATGTCACCGGTGCGGTAGACGCGCTCCCCGGGGGGCCCGAACGGATCGGGCACGAAGGCCCGTGCGGTCAGGGCCGGGGCGGCGAGGTAGCCGCGGGCCAGGCCGCGGCCACCGATCCACAGCTCGCCGGGCACGCCGACGGGCAGCAGTTCGCCGTGGACGCCGACGACGTAGAGACGGGTGTCGGCGACCGGCCGGCCGAGCGGCACGGACGTGGTGTCCGGGGCCGGTACGGAGGCGAGGTGGTGCAGGGTCGTGTTGGTCGCGGACTCGGTCGGCCCGTAACAGTTCAGCAGACGCAGACCGGGCAGCTCGCGCATGAGCCGGCGCAGATGGGGCACGGACGGCGCCTGGCCGCCGATCCCCAGCTGGCGTATGCCGGAGAGCAGCCGGATGTCCGTGTCGATGGTCATCTGGGCCAGCGTGGCGGAGAGCCAGAGCACGGTCACGCCGTGGCGGCTGATGGTGGCGCCGAGCTCGACGGGGTCGATGAGCCGTTCTTCGGGCACCACGATCCGCGCGCCGTGGGCCAGCGGCAGCCACGTCTCCAGGTGCGACGCGTCGAACGTCGTCGGATGCACCATGAGGAACGTGTCGTCGGGCCGGGTCGGCGCCTGGTCGCAGCCGAGTACGAGGCGGACCAGCGCGTGGTGCGGGACGGCGACGCCCTTGGGCCGCCCGGTCGATCCTGAGGTGTGCAGGACGTAGGCGAGGTGGTACGGGTCGACGCCGGGCAAGTCGTCCGAGGGGCGGGGCTCGATGCCCGCACGGTCGCCGTCCAGGTCGACGAAGTGCCGCAGGGCATCGGGGAGTTTGTGCCGGACGTCGGGGCGTCCGACGGCGATGTCCACGCCGCAGTCGGCGAGCAGCTGCCCGATGCGCTCGGCGGGGTGCGTCGGGTCCAGCGGCACGTACGCTCCGCCCGCCTTCAGCACCGCGAGCATGGCGACGATCAGGCCGGCGCTCGGCGGCAGGCAGAGGCCGACCAGAACGTCCGGGCCCACCCCGCGCTCGGTGAGGTGGTGGGCGAGCCGGTTGGCCGCCGCGTTCAGCTCGGCGTAGCTCAGCTCGCCGTCGGGCGCCGTCACGGCGATGGCCGTGCCCGCCGCGGCGGCCTGCCGCTCGACCACCGCGGTGACGGTCTCCACCGGCGTGGAGGCGGTCTCGTTGAAGTCGTCGAGGAGCTGTCGGCGCTCGTCGGGTGTGAGCATCTCCAGTTCGGACAGGCGCTGTTCGGGGCGGGCGAGGGCCGAGCGCAGGAGCTGCTGGTAGTGCCCGGCGATCCGTTCCGCGGTCGTGCGGTCGAACAGGTCGCTGCTGTAGTTGACGCGGCCGGTGAGGCGCCCGTCGCGGCCGGTGCGTACTTCCAGGACGAGGTCGAAGGCGGCGGTCTGCTCCTCCAGCGCGATCTTCGTCGCCTCGACGCCGTCCAGGGACAGCTGGTCCTCCGGCGCGTCGATCACCTGGAACATCACCTGCACCAGCGGGTTGACCCCGGCGTCACGGGTGACACCGAGGGCGTCCACCACCTCCTCGAAGGGCACCTCGGAGTGGTCGCCTGCGGCGAGCGTCGTCCCGGTGACCTGCCGGAGCAGGTCGGCGAAGGTCGGGTCGCCGGAGCAGTCGGCGCGCAGCGGCACCGTGTTGACCAGGAAGCCGACCAGGCCCTCGACCTCGCGCCGGGTGCGGTTGGCGAACGGCGTGCCGACGACCACGTCCTTGTCGCGCCCGTACCGGGAGAGCAGCGCGAAGAAGGCCGTCAGGAGCGTCATGAACGGGGTGACGCCGGCGCGGTTGCCGAACGTGCCGAGTTCCGCGCCGAGTTCGGACGGAAGATCGAAGTACAGGGTGCCGCCACGGGTGGTGGGGCGGGCGGGCCGCGACCGGTCCATGGGCAGTTCGAGCTGGGCGGGCGCGCCGGCGAGCTGCTCGCGCCAGTAGGCGAGCCCCGCCCGGTGGGCGTCGCCGTCGAGCTCCGCGTTCTGCCAGCGCGCGTAGTCCCGGAACGAAAGCGTGACCGGAGCCAGGTCGGACGGCAGGCCACGGCGGAACGAGCCGTACAGGCGGCTGAGTTCGCCGAAGAGCACCTCCGTGGAGTGACCGTCGGCGACCATGTGGTGGACGGCCCAGAGCAGGACGTGCTCGCGGGGTCCGCGGCGTACGAGGGTGAGCCGGAGCAGAGGCCCTACGGCCAGGTCGAAGGGCCGGGCCGCCTCCTCGGCGAGCAGCGCGTCCAGCTCCGCCGCGGGCGCCCCGGTCAGATCGTGCCGGACGAGCCGCACCGTCGGCTCGGGATCCACCACCTGGCGGGGCACGCCGGCGGTCGCCACGTAGCGGGTGCGGAGGATCTCGTGCCGGACCACGAGCTGGTCCAGGGCGCGGCTCAGCGCGTCCGCGTCGAGCTCCCCGCGCAGCAGGAACGCCTCGATGACGTTGTAGGAGGCGTCCGCGGGCCGCAACTGGTCGAGGAACCAGATGCGTTTCTGTGAGGACGCCAGGGGCGCGTCGTCCCGGTCGTCGGGGGTGGCGACGGGGGAGGGGCCGCCTCGCGCGGAGGTGGTGGCCTCTCCGTCGCGGGTCGCGCGGTGGCGCTCGACCGCCTCGGCGAGCGCCTTGGGCGTGGGGTTGCGGAAGAACCAGCTCATCGGGATCTCCGCCCCGAAGGCCTCGCGCACCCAGGAGAGGAGCCGGATGGCCCGGATGCTGTCGCCGCCCGTGGCGAAGAAGTTGGTGGTGGCGGTGAGACGCGCGCCCGGCAGCAGCGGAGCGCAGCCCTCCACGGCGATCCGGCGCACCAGACCCGTCATGCCGTCCGCCGTGGCGGGGCCGTCGTCGTCCGCCGAGGGCAGCGGGGCCGGGGCGCCCGCGGCGTGCCGGTGGGCGTCGAGCGCGGCGAGGTCGACCTTGCCGGAGGCGGTGATCGGGATGTGCGGCACCGCGACGAGCAGACTGGGCACCATGTACGCGGGCAGCCGGTCGGCGAGGTGCCGGCGGACGCCGTCGAGGTCGGGGCGGACCCCCGAGGCGGGCACCACGAAACCGACGAGCGTCCCGTCGATGTCGGCCACGACGGCGGCGGTCACCTCGGGCAGGGCGCTGAGCGCCGCCTCGATCTCCCCGAGCTCGACGCGCTGCCCCCGGACCTTGACCTGCCGGTCGCGGCGGCCGAGGAAGACGATGTCGCCGTCGGCCGACCAGCGGGCGAGATCGCCGGTGCGGTAGAGACGGCCGCCGGGCGTGAACGGATCGGGCAGGAAGCGCTCCGCCGTGCGCGCGGCGTGCCCCAGATATCCGCGGGCCACACCGGTGCCGCCGACGAACAGCTCGCCCACCGCGCCGGGCGGCACGGGGCGCAGGTCGTCGTCGAGGATGTACGCCTGGTGGTTGTCGACCGGGAGCCCGATGGGCGGCGGGGACCGCCACACGCCGGTGCACTCCTTGTATATGACGCCGATCGTGGTCTCGGTCGTGCCGTATCCGTTGACGAACCGGCGGTCGCGGGACCAGCGCGTGGTCAGCCGCCCCGAGAACGGCTCGCCGCCGACCGAGACGAGCCGCAGGAGCGGCACACGGTCCGGGTCGAGCAACTCCAGGAGGGCCGGGGGGAGTTCGGCGACGGTGATGCCGCTCTCGGTGAGCACCCGGGTCAGCCCCTCCACCGAGCGCCGGTCGTCGTCGCCGATCATGTGGAGGGAGGCGCCGCTGAGCAGCGCGCAGAAGATCTCGAACACCGATACGTCGAAGCCGGGCGACGCGTACTGCAGCATGCGGTCGTCGGGGCCCAGCTCGAAGAGGTGCTGGAGGGAGGCGACGAAGTTGAGGGCGCTGTCGTGTTCCACGAGGACGGCGCGGGGCGCGCCGGTGCTGCCCGAGGTGTACATCGCGTAGGCGAGGCCCCGCGGGTCGGCGTCGGCCCAGGGGGCGTCGGCCGCTTCGGCGGAGCTGTCCTCGGCGGTGACGTCGTCGAGGTCCACGACGTGCCAGTCGCCGGACGGTATGCGCTCCCGCAGCACGGTGTCGGTGACGACCGCGGTGACGCCGGCGTCGCTCAGCAGTGTGGCGAGGCGCGCGGGTGGCACCGCCGGATCGATCGGCAGCCAGCCGGCGCCGGCGTGCAGCGCCGCGAGGCACGCGACGACCCAGCGCTTGTCGTCGCGGGACACATACACGGCGACCAGGTCCTCGGGGCCGGCCCCGGCGGTCGCGCGCAGCCGGTGTCCGAGGCGGGCGGCGGCCGCCGCGGTGGCCCGGTAGGTGAGGGTGCCCGCCGCGTCCGCCAGCGCGGTCCGGTCGGCGAAGCGCCGCCGGGCGAGGTCGAAGGCGGCGGTGAGGGTGCCGGGGCTGCGCGGGCGAGCGGTGCGGTTGGGCTCCACCGTCACCGTGCGCCGCTCGTCGTCGGAGAGCGGACGCAGCGCGGACAGGGGCGCGTCGGGAGCGGAGAGGAGCGCTTCGAGGAGCGCCCCGGCACCCCGCAGGACGCCCTCGACCAGCAGATGTTCATGGCGGTCGGGGTCGTATCCGGCGGTCAGGGCGCCGGTCGCGGACAGTTCCACGGTGACGTCCCCGATGAGGGTGGTGTCGCCGTGGGTGCCGATGCCCGGCCGTTCGTCGCGCGGGAGCTGGATGAGCAGGGGCGGGACCGAGCCCGCCGACGGCCGCGTCCCTGCCGTGAGGGCCTCGGTGAGCGCGCGGTCCGTGGCGCGCACGACGTCGGTGAACCGCTCCTCCGCCGCGGCCGTCACCGCGAGCCGCCGTACACGACCCGCGCCGTCGCGCACGGTGACCAGCAGCTCGGGTGTCGCGCAGTACCGGGCCACGGAGGTCAGCACCGCCGCCAACAGGGCGGTCCCCGGCGGGACATGGCACCGCGCGGCGACGTCGTGGAGCGCCTTCCCGGCGACGTCGCCCAGCTCGTGCACGGCCTGCCGGCGGACGGCGGGGCCCGCGGGGCCGGTGGCCACCGCGCGGGGCAGCGCCGTGGGCGTCGTCGGCTGCCCGGCGGGCTGCCAGGGACGGTCGGACGCGGCCGCCCACCGGTGGATCCGTTCGAGGAAAAGCGCGCGCCGGTCTTCGAGGGTGAGGTCCGGGTGCATCTGGCCACTTCCTTCGCGCAGGGGTCAGCGCGGGTGCGCGCCTGGACGGGGCGCGGACCCGACGAGGCCTCCGGGGGATCAGCCGGTGACGGAGTCCGAGTCGACGGCGTCGGCCTTGGAGCGGTCGATCATCGACGCGAGTTCACGGACGGTGGAATGCTCGAAGATGAGCGTGAGGGGGAACTCGGTGCCCCAGACGTCGCGCAGCTGATAGGTCACCAGCGTGGCCGTCATGGAGTGCCCGCCGACGGCGAAGAAATTGTCGTCGAGTCCGAAGTCCTCGTGCTTCAGTACCTCGGCCCAGACTTCCTTCACGCGGGTTTCCGTCGGTGTCGGCTCGTTGGTATCAGCGTTCAACACGAAGTTCTCCCCCATGAGTTGGCCCACTCGAACTCGGCGGCCATGTGTGACGGCCTGGCATCGAAGGCACATCGTACGTCACGAAGTCGAAACGCGTACGAACAGCGGTCGATTCCTGGTGGGTGCCAAGTCGAGCCCGCGAGGCGCGAGTTAACCGGGCCCTGTGAGGTGCGTTCGTGCCGGTGGTGCCCGGTGTGCGCGCGGGCGCGGTTGTGGTGCGCGGGCGTCCGGGAGGGTATGGGGGCGTCCCCCGCCCGGACCCGTGGCGCCGGTCCGCCGCCGTCAACTGCCCCGATGAATAGAGGGCTTGACCCCCCAGAGTCGCTGTGCTTAGCCTCAGGCAGGCATTCGGCTGCACGGGGGAAGGGTCACTTGATGGACAGGGTTTGGTTTTCCGGCATTTTGCCATCGCTCTGACCGGGTTCGACCCGGTGTGAAACGCCCGGCTCCCGGAGCGGTGCGGCGGCCTGCCGATTCTGGAGACTTCCGGCACCTCATGTGGAGCGTCCCTCTAGAGCCGCCCCCCTTCCGAGAGGTTTCCCTGTGCTTCGCGTGGCTTTCGTCAACATGCCTTTCGCCGACTGGAATCGGCCCTCGTTCGCCCTCAGTCAGCTCTCCGGCCTGATCGGCCAGGAGTACGCGGACCGGGTCACCGGCGAGGTGCACTACCTGAACGTCGATTTCACCAAATACTTCGGTGTCGGCCTCTACGAGGAGATATCCGGAGACATGACCCACCTGTACAGCGGGGTGGGGGAGTGGCTGTTCCGGCACATCGCGTTCCCCGACGAACCGGACAACTCCGAGACGTACTTCAGCCGTTACTACCGCGAACCCTCGGCGGCACCGTTCCGCGAGGACCTGGTGCGGCGCCGTGACGGCATCGAGGCGTTCCTGGAAGGCCTGATCGACCGCTACGACCTGGCGACCGCGGATGTCGTCGGTCTCACCTCGATGTTCGCCCAGACGGTGCCGGCCCTCGCGCTCGCCAAGATGATCAAGGACAGGAACCCCGAGGCGGTGATCCTCCTCGGCGGCTCGAACTGCGAGACCTCGATGGGCGCCGTCCTCGCCGGTGAGATCCCCTACCTGGACTACGTGTTCTCCGGCCCCAGCCTGGTGAGCTTCTCGGAGTTCCTCGACCACACGCTGGCCGGCACGACCGAGCAGATCTCCTCGATCAAGGGCGTCATCAGCCGCGACAACTGCATGCGCCCGCAGGTCCGGCTGAGCGTCGGCAAGGACCGGGACATCAACGACTACGTGCCGCTCGACTACGACGACTTCGCGGTCGCCATGCGCGAGGCGGAGGAGGTCGTGGCGGACGGCACGCTCGAACCCACCCTGTTCTTCGAGACCTCGCGCGGCTGCTGGTGGGGCGCGCGCAGCCACTGCACGTTCTGCGGCCTGAACGACGAGACCATCGGGTTCAGGCAGATGGACCCCGACCTCGCGGTCCGGCAGTTCGACTGGCTCTTCGGCTTCCACCCGCAGTTCAAGAACTACATGTGCACCGACTACATCCTGCCGAAGAACTACCCCGCCGAGGTCTTCCCGCGGGTGAACGCCCCCGACGACGCCTCCATCTTCTACGAGATCAAGCTCCCGATGAGCGTCTCCAAGGTGAAGGCCCTCGCGGACGCCCGGGTCAACCGCGTCCAGGCAGGCGTCGAAGCCGTCAACAGCGAGATGCTCAAGCTGCTGGGCAAGGGCACCACCGCCTTCCAGAGCCTGCAGTTCATGAAGCTCTGCCTCCAGTACGGCATCCACCCGGAATGGAACCTCCTGGTCGGCGCGCCCCAGGAGCCGGAGGAGATGTACGCCAAGTACGAGCGGGACTTCCCGACCCTGGCGCACCTCACGCCGCCGACCGGCGCCTTCTTCATCCGCTTCGACCGGTTCAGCCCCTACTTCAACGAGCGCCTGAAGTACGGCCTCGACCTGCGCCCGATGGACTTCTATCCGCTGGTCTTCCCCTTCGAGCCGCAGCAGCTCGACCAGCTCGCCTACTTCTTCACCGACCACGGCGCCGCGCCCTACGCGCTGCCCGCGCTCAAGTGGTACCCCACCCTCCAGCGCGTGGTGAGCGAGTGGCAGACCCAGTGGGGCGGCGACGAGCGGCCCCGCCTGGAACTGGTGCGGGACGGCGACGCGTACGACATCGTGGACACCAGGTTCGGTGCGGAGCGGCGGATACCCGTCGACGGGCCCACGCTCGCCCTGCTCCGGACGCTGAACGCGCCACGACGGCCGGACCAGTTGACCGCCACGGACGACCTGTCGCAGGAGAAGATCACCGAGACCCTGGAACTGTTCCAGAGCCACCGGATCCTGTTCGAGGAGGACGGGCGGCTGCTCAGCCTGGTCACGGGCGTCGACGCCGAGGGCTAGAACAGGTCCACGCGGCACCACGTTGGCACGGCGACAAGGCGAGGTTGATGGAAGCGAGCAGTACGGGCGGTCCCGAGAGTGCCCGCGAGAAAGAGGCTCCATCCGCCGTGCCGCAGGATACGGAGGCCTGGCCGCACTTCGGCAGGCTCTGGCTGGCGAGTGCCGTCTCCGCCCTGGGCGACGGGGTGCGCAACTCCGCGCTCCCCCTGCTCGCCTTCTCCTTCACAGACAACGCCGTCCTTCTGTCGCTGACCACCATCGTCACCGCGCTCGGCATGATGATGGCGCCGCTCGGCGGGGTCTGGGCGGACCTGTTCAACCGCCGGGCCCTGCTGATCGCGATCGACCTGTGCCGGTTCGTCGTCGTCACCGTGATCGCCGTCGGTGTGCTGACCGACACCCTCGGCCTCGTCTTCGTCTACATCGCAGCGGCGGTCCTCGGCATGGGGGAGTCGGTCTTCCTCGTCACGGCCCAGGCCTTTCTGCCCAAGGTCGTCACCCCTGACCGGCTGACGACGGCCAACGGCCGCCTGCACGCCGTCCAGGTGGTCCTGCGCGACAGCATCGGGCAGCCCCTGGGCGGCGTCCTGTTCGCGTTCGCCGCGGCGGCCCCGTTCATCCTCGACGGCGCCTCGTTCCTGCTCGGGGTCATGCTGCTGCTGTTCCCGGTGATGCGGACGGTCCGTACGGAGTCGACGGGGCCACGGACCAGCTGGTGGCAGATGATCCGCGAAGGGATGCGCTACCTCCGCGCCGACCAGCTGCTGATCCGCCTCGCCGTGGTCCTCGGCGTCCTGAACTTCTTCACCATGAGCCTCGGCGTGCTGATGGTCCTCTACGTCGTGGACTGGCTGGACCTGCCGGAGGGCGCGTACGGCTTCTTCCTCGCCGCCAACGCGATCGGCGGTGTCATCGGGGGGCTCTGCAGCGACCTGGTGCGACGGAAGATGGGGGTGCTGCACGGCGCGGTGGCGGCCCTCGCCCTGATGGGGGTGGCGTGCCTGCTGCTCGGCGGGACCCGGATGCCGGCCGTCGCCGCGGTCTCGTTCGGCGCGGTCGGCTTCGCCATCGCCACCTGGCAGACACTCATCACCGCGTTCCGGCAGGCCACCATTCCGATCGACATCCTGGGCCGGGTGAACGGCGTCTTCCGGCTCCTTTCGGTGTGCATCTCGCCCTTCGGCGCCATCACGGCCGGTGTGGTCGCCGAGTACACGGAGATCAACGTCCCGATCCTCGTCTCCGGCGTCGGCATCCTCGCCCTCACGGCGATCAGCGGGAGATCCCTGCTGCGGATGGGCGCCGCTCAGCCCGGCCAGTAGGACGGGTCGGCGAAGAGGCCCTCAACTGCCGGGGGTCTCGGGCGGACAGTCGTGGCGGTGGGGCTGGGGGCCGGCCACGTCGAGGATGGGGTCTTCTCCTTCCGGGATCTCGAAGACGAAGACGACGCCGGAGGAGGTGGCCTGGATGGCGCACTGGCCGTCGAAGGTCAGGGGCGTGTACGGCTGCCAGGCGCACCCGGCGCGGCCGAGAGCTTCGATCACCTCGGCGTACTTCGGATGGCCGGGGAACGACCGCTTCCCCATCGGCCCCGCGGGGAGTTCCACGGTGTCCCGCCAGGTCTGGAGGCAGATCAGGATGACCTTCTGGCAGCGGCAGACGCTCAGCTCGAGGTCGTCGTAGGCGAACAGACGCGGCCAGGACCGACGCTCCCCGACGAGCACCTCGAAGGGCTCGCCGAGCGTTTCGGTGACCGTGCCCCAGGCGGCGCCGTTCGTGACCGGACCCAGCTGCCCCGACCGGGCGAAGTCCGCCAGGACGTCGAGTAGTTCCATGGGGTGTGAGCCTGCCATCCGCGGCGATGGACTGTCGAACGGCTTCGGGCGAGAGCCGGGAACCCGCACCCCGCTTCCCCGAGTGGTCTCCGGCGCCGCCGTGATGGCGTACTGTTGGGTTCACCGACGCGGGGTGGAGCAGCTCGGTAGCTCGCTGGGCTCATAACCCAGAGGTCGCAGGTTCAAATCCTGTCCCCGCTACTGCGTGTGGAGGGTCCGGATCCGAGTGGATCCGGGCCCTCTCCTCGTTTTGCGCGCGGCCCCCGGGGGCGTCGGCTCAGGGGTGCATGCGCGCGCCCTTGAGCACCTTGTCGACCGCGTTGCGCGGACCGTGGACGGCCACCCCGACCAGGTCGAGCCGGTCACCCGGCACGGCCCCGACCGCGGCCCGGTTGTCGCGGTCGTTGCCGGTCGCGAAGAGGTCGGAGGTGAAGACCGCCCGCGGCAGACCGCGGCCGACCGCCCGGCCGTGCGCCGCCGTCACCACCTCCTTCGTCCCCTCGAAGACCATCACCGGCTGGCGGAACATCGGCAGGTACGGGGTGCCGTCGGCGTCGGCGTACGGCTCGCCGATCACCTCGGGGAGCTGCGTACCGAGGCCGCTGACCAGGAAGGCGGTGACGTTCAGCCGCTGCCAGGTCGCCAGGTCCTCCCGCAGCACCACCGCGATCTTGGTGTCGAAACGGACGGGCGCGCTCTGTGTGGTCTCTGTCGTCATGCCCCCAGGCTGCCGATCACCTCATCGGCGCGTCTTGTACGTTCTTTGCATGCCGTCCCCGCAGGTGGTCTCCGCGTGGCGCCCGCAGGTCCCGGGCGTCGTGGAGGTCTTCCACGCGCACTTCACCGAGCACGCGTACCCCATGCACGTCCACGACGTGTGGACGCTGCTGATCGTCGACGACGGCGCCGTCCGCTACGACTTGGACCGCCGCGAGCGCGGCACACCGCGCGACACCGTGTCGCTGCTGCCGCCGCAGGTCCCGCACAACGGCTCACCGGCCACCGCGCACGGCTTCCGCAAGCGGGTGCTGTACCTGGACGGGCCGCTGCTCGACGAGAGCCTCATCGGCCCGGCGGTGGACGACCCCGACATCGCCGATCCGCTGCTGCGCCGGCGCATCGGGCAACTGCACACGGCCCTCGCGCGGCGCGGCGACGAGCTGGAGGCCGAGAGCCGCCTGGCCCTGGTCGGTGAGCGGCTCCGCCGACATCTGCGGCCCCGGTTCGTCACCGGCGGCCCGGCACCGGGCCGCACGGTCGCGGACAGCCTGCGGGAACTCCTCGACGAACGGCTGCTGAGCGGTGTGACGCTGGGGGAGGCGGCCACGCAGGTGCACGCCCACCCGGCCCACCTGGTGCGGGCCTTCAGCGCGGCCTTCGGCATCGCCCCGCACCAGTACCTGATGGCCCGCAGGGTCGAGCGGGCCCGGCGCCTGCTCCTCGACGGCAGCCCGCCCGCACAGGTCGCGACCGCGGTCGGCTTCTACGACCAGGCACACCTGACCCGGCACTTCAAACGGATCGTGGGCATTCCCCCCGGCCGCTACGCGGGCAAGTGCGCCCGCAGGGCCCCGGGAAGCCCGGCGGGCGACAAAAGGGTCGCCATACGACAAGACGGGTGATGGCGGGTATTCTCAGGAGTAGGTGGGAGCCGACGCCGCAGCGGGCTCCTACGAGCAACTCCATCTCAAGACCCGTCGCTTCGAACAGACGACGCGTGCCCTCCCGGTCGGGCCGGGCCATCTGCGCCCGGCCCGCCCCGGACACCCGGCAGCCACTCCTCTGCTGCCACCACTTCGAGTCCTGGTTCGGCCGCGCGACGCGTGACGTCGGTGCTCGCGGCCCTGTCCGCACCCCGAGAACCACCCAGCTGGAGGTGGACGCAGTGTCAACGTCTCCCATGACCCCGTCCTCGATGGAAACGCACCCGGACATCGCCGACATACGCGCCCGCCACGAGAGCGCCGAGCGCGCGGCGAGCTCGCCGAAAGTGCAGGCCATCGACACGCTGGCCTTCCTCACGGGTATGTACCTGGCCGCCTCGCCCTGGATCGCGGGGTTCGACGGCCTGACGCGGTTGACGGTCACCAACCTGATCGTCGGCATCGCCTACGCCCTGCTCATGAGCGGTGGCTTCGGCCGCGCCTACGACCGCACGCACAGCATGGCGTGGGCCGCCTGCGCACTGGGCGTCTGGACGATCGTCGCCCCGTGGGTGGTGGCGGGTGACGTCAGCACCACGAGGACCGTGGTCAGCAACGTCATCACCGGCTGCGTCATGCTGCTGCTCGCCCTGGCCGCCAGCGCGGCCGCCAAGCAGGGTGAGCTCGGCGGCGGCCGTGCCAAGCGGGGCATGTACCGGGCAGGTCCCCGCTGACCGGCCGGACAGGAACGGGCACCACGGCGCTGCGGCGCCGTGGTGCCCGCTGTCGCGCGGCGTCCCCTGACCTCGCGGGCCACGGCGCGTCGGCGTACTGCACGAGCCCCGCGGCGGGTCAGCCTTCGGCGAGCACCAGCTCCCAGGGGCTCGGCCCGGCGCCGTCGCACCAGGCCCGCAGATCCTCGCCGTTGACGCAGACTATGCCGCACTGTTCGGCGTATTCGAGGGCGGGAGCGGTGAAGTCACTGGTCGTGACGAGCGCCGCCACCTCGGCCTCGTGGACGGTGAAGCACGTGCCGCCGAAGCGCTGCAGGTCCTGTGAGCCGACCTTGTTGTCCGCCCCGTAACGCTTGCACTGGATGACGACGCGGCGCCCGTCGGGGGCGACCGCGAGGACGTCCGCGCCCAAGTCGCAGGCGCCGCCCACCACTTCCACCTCCTGGCACCGGTCGCGTGCGCACAGATCGGCTATGGCCTGCTCGAAGGCGTCGGCGTCGAGTTCGGTGTAGTCGAGCGGGGCGTCGAGCACGACCGTCGCCTCCTCACCGTCCGCCACGAGGGTGCCCGGCACCTCCTGGGCGGGGTCGGCGACGAGGCCCCACTCCTGTGCCGGCACCGTCGGCACGGCCTCCGGGCCGCGCGGGTCCGGTGTGCCGGCGGGCGTGGCGGGCACCCCCGCGTAGGCCGCCGGGGCGTCCAGGCTCTCCGACGCCCGCTCGGCCGCCTCCTCGAGCACCTCGGCGGCACGCCGCGCGTACCGCGCCGCGGAGAACCTGCGCCACCTGGACCGGCAGAGGAAGGCGGCCGCGAGACCCACGGCGGCCAGGGAGCCGACCCACAGCGGACGGGCCTCGGCCACATGGGCCGCGGCGCGCACCAGGAACGCCGTGCCGCACAGGGCGATGGCGGCGAGAACGAAGAACAGGGCGGTGGCGCGCAGATCGAAGCGCCGCTCACGGTCCGCGCGACGGACCGGGCGCGAGGGTACGGACATGCCACTCCCTACGGTGCACGACAACGAAGATCACTCGTCCCCGGATGCCCAAGATCGACATGGCTAAATCGACGTGGCTCAAAGGAGCGGGGGCGCCGGGGCCGGATCGTGCGGGGCGGGAGTGAAAGCGGGACCTCCGGGCACTCGCGGTGGAGTACAGCAGTGCACTGCCCGGCCCTCCCCACGGAGGAGGGGCGGGCGAGTTCACGAGGAAAGGTGTCATCCGTGTCGCAAGTCGAAGAGTCCATCGAAGTCAACGTCCCGGTCAGCACGGCGTACAACCAATGGACCCAGTTCGAGACGTTCCCCGAGTTCATGGAAGGGGTGCAGCGGATCGAACAGCGCACCGACACGCTCACCCACTGGGTCACCAAGATCGACGGTGTGGAGCGGGAGTTCGACGCCGCGATCACCGAGCAGATTCCGGACGAGCGCGTGGCGTGGACCACGGTGGAGGGCCAGGCCAAGCAGGCCGGCGTCGTCACCTTCCACCGCCTGGACGCCGCGCGCACCAAGGTCATGCTGCAGATGGAGTACGACCCCGACGGCCTCGCCGAGACCGTCGGCGACAAGCTCGGCTTCGTCAAGCGGCAGGTCACCGGCGACCTGAAGCGCTTCAAGAAGTACATCGAGGAGCGCGGCGGCGTGGAGACCGGCGCCTGGCGCGGTGAGGTCTGACCCCCACGGGAGACAGGCACGCCAGGCATGGCGAAGGCCCGGACCGCCCGGTCCGGGCCTTCCCCGCGCTCGCACCCCCGCCCTCCGGCGCGTGGTGGCGCGAACGGGTGGATTCGGCACGGCACGGCTTCCCGTCCACCGCACCGGGCATGCGTTGTCTCGTATCCCCGCTGTCTCCGCCACACCGAGGAAGGGTGCCCCGATGACCGAGTACGAACGTTCCCGCACGATGCCCGCGCTGCCCGAGCACGTCTGGGATCAGGCCTCAGACGTCGGCCAGATGGACGCCTGGCTCCCGCAGGACCTGCACGTGAACGCCGGGGAACCGCCCGCGGTCACCGTCCACGAGGACCGCACCGACCAGGACGTGTCCGCCCTGCTGCGCGCCCGGCCCGAGCAGATGAGGCTCGAATGGGGCACCCGCGAGCAGGGCGGTTACACGGGCTGGCTGCAGGTCGCCGGCATGGACAGCGGGACCAGCGAGGTGACGGTGCACCTGTCGTTCTTCGAGGAGGGGCACGACCCGGGGGAGCAGGCCGTGCACACCGCGCTCGACAGCAGCCTGCGTCGGCTGGAGGACCAGGTGCGGCTGCGCGTCGACAACGCCGCCGGCTGACCGGGCGGCCGGGTCGGCCCGGCCGCCCGGTCAGGTCCTGCCGCCGTGTCAGGCCTGCCCGCCGCCGGGCCGCAGCTGCCGCATGCGCCCGTCGAGTTCACTCCGGTAGAAGTCGATGAAGCCGTCCGGGTCCGGCCCGGCGTTCTGCATGACCAGCCTGTCGTGGCCGGCGTCCACGAACTTCTGCGCCACCTCGACGAAGCGGGCGGGGTCCGTGCCGCAGGCGAACTTCTCCAGGATGTCCTCCTCGCGCACGGTCGCGGTCGCGGCGTCGAAGTTGACCGGGTTGGGCAGCTCGCTCATGACCTTCCACCCGGTCAGCGCCCACCGCGACGTCTCGAGGGCGGCCTTGGCGCCGGTGTGCTCGTCGGGTGCCCACGCCATCGGCACCTCCGCGTAACACGGGCCGTCGCCGCCGGCGGCACGGTACTGCTCGACGATCTCGGGCTTGTCCTCCGTGACGAACAAACCGTCGCCCAGCTCCGCGGCGAGCCGCGTCGACGCCTTGCCGCTGGCGGCCACCGCGATCAGGGGCAGCTGCTCGGGCAGGTCGAACACCCGGGCGTCCGACAGCCGCAGGTGCTTGCCCTCATAGGAGCGGTAGCCGCCCTTCCACAGCAGCCGGATGATCTCCAGGGCTTCCTTGAACATCTCGTGCCGGGTGGAGACGGCATCCGGGAAGCCGACCCCGGTGACGTGCTCGTTGAGCCGCTCGCCCGACCCGAGGCCGAGCACGAAGCGGCCCTCCGACAGCAGGGCCAGGGTGGCGGCGGCCTGAGCGATGATCGCCGGGTGATAGCGCACCGTCGGGCAGGTCACGCCGGTAGCGAGCCCGATCCGTTCGGTCTTGGCCGCGATGCTGCCGAGCACCGTCCAGGCGAACGGGGAATGTCCCTGATTGTCGAGCCAGGGGTGGTAGTGGTCGCTGATCTCGACGAAGTCGAAGCCCGCCTCTTCCGCGAGTACCGCCTGCCGTACGAGTTCCGCCGGGCCGAACGCCTCGGCGGCCAGCTTGTAGCCGATCTCCATGTGCTCCTCGTCTCCTCGCGCGTCGGCGTCGTTTCGTCCGCACAGAGGTACCCGCCGACATTCGGGCATAACGCCCACCGACGTCCCCATTCTTTTCACCCGCCCGTTTCCCCCGCACGTCGAACGGGTCGGCGGCCCGGAACGAGGACACGCCGCGAGCCCCGGACACGGGTGCCGGGGCTCGCGGTGATCGAGGGGGGTGCGGTCTAGTACGGGCCGTTGACGTTGTCGATCGAGCCGTAGCGGTCGGCCGCGTAGTTGCAGGCGGCGGTGATGTTGGCGACCGGGTCGAAGCTGTCCATCGCCGTGCCAGCCACGTGGTACGCGGAGAACGTGGGGCCGATGACCTGGAGCAGTCCCTTGGACGGGGTGCCGGCGACCGCGTTGGAGTCCCAGTTGTTGATGGCCAGGGGGTTGCCGGAGGACTCGCGCATGATGTTGCGGTGGATGCCCTCGTAGGTGCCGGGGATGCCCTGCTGAGCCATGATGTCGAGCGACTCCTTGATCCAGCCGTCGAGGTCGTTCGTGTAGGACTTCGGGGCCGGGGCGACGGCGGGCTCGGCGGCGGCCGTGTCGCGCTCGGACCGGTCCGCCCGCTCGGTGGATGCCTCGGAGGCGTCCTGGCCCTCCTTGCCCAGGGTGAGCTCGATGCCCGGGCGTATCAGCGCCGGGTTGTCACCGAGGGCGCCGCGGTTGTCCTGGTACAGCCTCTTCCAGCCGCCGCTGAGGTGGTGCTCCTGCGCGATCTTGGCGAGGGAGTCGCCGGAGACCACGACGTACGTGTTCGGGGCGGCGGCGGGCCGGGCGGCCACTGCGGGCTGCGCGGCGGCCGTGGTGGCACCGAGCACGGGGAGCACGAGCACGGCCCCGCCCGCTCCTGTGGCGGCGATGCCCCGGCCGAGCGAGCTGGACTTGGGGCGGCGGTGCTTACCCTTTGCAGGCATGACGAATTCCTCTCCGTCGCCTACGAGGTGAGCTGTCGGGTTCGGACTGGAGGTGTCCGGTCGTAACGGGCGTACGACTTAACCCCGAGCCGGCCCGGGATTCCGGGTCGGCGGCTTACCTGGGTCCCCCGCTCCTGCCGTGCGTAAGTGAGTGGGTGGGCGAGTTTCCGGACAGCGGCAGGATTCGGCGTTCCATCCGGATTGACGGTGACGTTAAGCGAGAAAGCCCGGGGGGAACAAGGCGGGAATTCGATCGGTGAATGCGTCCGGCGCTTTCCTGGCGTCCGGCTGTCCTCCGCATCCGTAGATCAAAATGACTCAACTCTCCATGCGCAGAAGGAAGTGCTCTCGGCGGATCCAAAGGCTCTCCGCTGCCGCCCCTGTGACTCATTTCACGGAATGAGGGGAGGGGCTGAGGTGCGATACCCGGGGGCGGACCGCGTTATACCGGTCAATCGGCATTAAATCGGGCACATGCGCTTCGGTGTGAAGGGTGCGTTTCAGTCAAAACGGGCACGAGGCCTTCGTTCCTGAAAACCCAGAACCCTTTATCCCGTCAGAATTCTCCACCCCGTCAGATTCTTCACCGCTTCACCGCGGGAGTGAATATCGGCGTGTGCCGGAGACGTGCCTTATCGCGCCGCCGATCGCAACACCGTTGCGGGCAAGCGGTATTACGAGAGAGGCCTCCTCGGCAGGTTTGCGGACCGCCGTCCGACGCGCTCTCAACTCTTGGCCGCAACAGGCGGGTTTGGCTCCGCTGATCTCGGACAGGCGGTACTTCGACGTGCTTGGGCAGACAGGCACATTCACGGGAGCGGTGCCGACCCGGCCGCCTCGAGGTGTGTCTCGTCGCGCTCCCGTGCTGCCGATACCAGCAGTTCGACGGGAGGCACACATGCTGAGCGAGACAGGGCAGACGCACCGAGTGGCAGACACCCGGACCGGGCGGGACACCCCGGACACGACCGCCGACTTCGAGCGCCTGGCCGTCCTGCCTGCCGGCCCCGAGCGGCAGCGGCTGGTGGAGCACATCGTGGAGGCATGGCTCCCGGTGGCCCACCGTCTGGCGGGCAAGTTCCGTGACCGGGGCGAGCCCCTGGACGACCTGGAGCAGGTCGCGGCCCTCGGTCTGGTCAAGGCCGTCGACCGCTACGACCCGGCGCAGGGCCCGTTCCTCCCGTACGCGCTGCCCACCATCGTCGGAGAGGTCAAGCGGCACTTCCGCGACCACGCCTGGAGCGTCCATGTGCCCCGGCGTGTGCAGGAGTTGCGCAACCGGGTGCGCCGCAGCGCCCGGGAGCTCTCGCTCGCCAACGGAGGGCGGTTCCCGACGGTGGCTCAGATCGCTGAGCACGCGCGGATGAGCGAGGAGGACGTACTCACCGGGATGGAGGCCATGGACAGCTTCCGGCCGGTCTCCCTGGACGCCCAGTTGAGCCCCCACAGCCCGGAGGGCGAATCCGCCGCGCTGGGAGACGTCCTCGGTGAGGACGAGCCCCGCTTCGACGTCGTCGTCGCGCGGGAAGCGGTCAAGCCCTGCCTGGCCCGGCTTCCCGAGCGCGAGCGCCGCATCCTGAACCTGCGCTTCTTCCACGACATGTCGCAGGCGCGGATCGGCGAGGAACTCGGCATCTCCCAGATGCACGTGTCGCGCCTGCTCGCCCGCGCATGCCGCCGCGTTCGGGTCCAGGTCGACGGCAACTCCCCCCGGAGGAACGGGCGTACCGCGGCGATCGCGGCCTGAACGGCAGGCGGTGCGCGGCGATCCGGGACGCCGCGCACCACTCCGTGCCTGTTACGCCCGAGCCGCCAGGTGGCGCCAGTCGCTCCACGTGTCGAGCCGCTTCTGATAGGCCGCCTCGACCACCGGATAGGGGTAGGTGCCGAGGAAGAGCCGCAGGGGCGGCGCGTCGCCGTCCACGAGTTCGAGGATGACGGGGGCGGTGGTTCGCGCGTCCTGGGGCGCGCGCGCCGACGCGCCGGCCCGGCGCGCGGCACGGACGGGTTCGTAGGCGGGAAGCGGTTCGGTGTGCACCGCGGAGGCGCCCGACCAGTCGGTGCCGTACGGGCCGGGTTCGACCAGGGTCACGTGGATGCCGAACCCGGCCACCTCCTGGGCCAGGGCCTCGCTCATCCCCTCCAGGGCCCACTTCGAGGCGTTGTACAGCCCGAGCGTGGGGAAGGCGGCGAGGCCGCCGAGGCTGGAGACCTGCAGGATGTGCCCGCTGCCCTGGGCCCGCAGATACGGCAGGGCCGCCTGCGTCACCCACAGCGGGCCGAACAGGTTGGTGTCGAGCTGGGCGCGAGCCTGCTCCTCGGTGGTCTCCTCGACCATGCCGAACAGGCCGTAGCCCGCGTTGTTGACGACTACGTCCAGGCGGCCGAAGGTCTCGGCGGCCCGCCGCACCGCGGCGGTCGCGGCGGTGCGGTCGGTCACGTCGAGGCGGAGCGGGAGCACGGCGTCCCCGTGGGTGTCCACGAGGGACCGCAGGGTCTCGGGATTGCGTGCGGTGGCGGCGACGCGGTCGCCGCGGTCGAGAGCGGCCTCGGCCCAGATGCGGCCGAAGCCGCGGGACGCGCCGGTGATGAACCATGTCTTCATGGCGTCGAGCCTGCGCCGTTCGCACCCCGGCAGCCAGCACCCCCACAGGGTTACCCTCGCACCATGGCGGCCGAGAATCTTCTGGGAGACTTCCTCAAGGCCCGGCGTGGACGGGTCGCTCCGGCGGACGTGGCGGTGCCCGCCGGCGGACGTCGCCGGGTGGCCGGACTGCGCCGGGAGGAACTGGCCCGGCTCGCCGGAATCAGCGAGCCCTACCTGGTCCGGCTGGAACAGGGCATCGACCGGCACCCCTCCTCCCAGGTGCTGCACTCCCTCGCACGGGCGCTGGAGTTGGACGCCGACGCCGCCGCCCACCTGCACGCCCTCGCCCGTTCCGCCCCCGCCCCTGTGCCGCCGTCGCGGACCGAGGTCTCCGAGGAGGTGCACCGGCTGCTCGACGCATGGGCGGACCGTCCCGCGTACGTGCGCGACCGGAGCTTCGACGTGCTGGCGGCGAACAAGCGGGCCCGCGCGCTCGCCCCGATGTACGAGCCCGGGCGCAACCTCGCCCGGTCGGTGTTCCTCGACCCGGCGTCCCGCCGGCTCTTCCCCGACTGGGCGGAGGTGGCAGCGCAGACCGCGGCCGCCCTGCGCGCCGAAGCCGATCCACGCGACCCCAGGACCGTCCGCCTGGTCGCCGAGCTGGAGACGGACGAGGAGTTCCGCCGCATGTGGCTGCGGCACGAGACCCGGCCCGCCCGCGACGAACTCAAGCGCTTCGCGCACCCGGTCGTCGGCGACCTCGCCCTGCGCAGGCAGGCGCTCACCGTCGGCGGCGCCGAGCACCAAGTGATCATCGTGTACCAGGCGACGGCAGGGAGCCCGTCCGAGGCGGCCCTGGCACGTCTTCTGTGAGTGCGACGCGGCAGGACTGTCCCGGCGAGGCCGGGGCACCTGACACATCGACAGTCTTGTAGAGGAGTTGCAGAGAGAGGCGCTCGACATGGAGATCTCAGGGATCATCACCGCGATCGTGATCGGCATCGTGATCGGCATTCTGGGCCGGCTCGTCCTGCCGGGCCGTCAGCGGATCGGTGTGCTGTGGACCATCCTGGTCGGCATCCTCGCCGCCCTCGTCGGTACGGCCATCGCGGGCGCCCTCGACGTCGCGGACACCAAGGGCATCGACTGGATCGAACTGGCCATCCAGATCGGGCTCGCCGCGGTCGGCGTCGCGGGCGTGGAACGCCTCAAGGGCCGTCGCTGAGCCCGCAGTTCTCCTGATCGCGCCCGGACCACGGAGAGGCCGCGTCCCGCCTCGCGGACGCGGCCGGGCGTACCCCCGAACGAGCCGCCGGCGCGCTCCCGCGCGCGAGTCGCCGTAGCGTTGCCGTCATGTGCTGGAGTGCAACGGCCGACCTCGTCGCGGGTACGGGCATCGCGGCCGTGGGGGTCGCCTCGATGGCCTCCGCGGCCCGGCGCCCCCGCGATCTGCCGCTGGCCGCCCTCCCGCTCCTCCTGGGCGTCCACCAGATCATCGAGGCCGCGGTCTGGCACCACGACGGGGGCTCCGGGCCCGCCACGGTCGCCTGGGCCGTCGTCGCGCTCCCGCTGCTCGCGCTGTGGGTACCGCTGGCCGTGCTGTGCGCCGCGTCGCCGGATGCCCGTCGCCGGCTGCTCGTCCCCCTGGCGGCGGGGGCCGCGACGGCCGCGGCGCTCGCCTGGGCGCTGGCGACGCGGACCGTGACGGCCGAGATCCGCGGGCACACCGTCGGATACGCGCTGGGGCTGCCCCAGGCGGAACTGGTCGTCGTCGGCTACCTGTTCGCCACCATCGGTTCGCTGCTCCTCTCGGGCGACCGGGGCCTCGTCCTCTTCGGAGTCCTGGTCGCGGCCGGCGCCGCGGTGACCTTCGCGCTGTGGCGGCAGGAGTACATCTCCACGTGGTGCGCGTTCGCCGCGGTGAGCTCGGTGGTCCTGCTGCTCTGGGTCAGGCGGCGCCGCCTCCTCCTCGTACCGCAGCCGGCACATCGGCGGGAGGACCACGCCTCGTCCTAGAGGTAGGCGTTCGGCCCGGTTCCCGGTCCCTCGGCTATCCGGGCAGCGGGCGGTCGTCGACGACGTTCTTCATGACGAGGGTGGACGTGAGGCGTTGCACCCCGGGCAGCCGGGCGAGCTGCTGGTCGTAGAGCTGCTGAAAGGCCGACAGGTCGGCGGTGGCGACCCGCAGGAGATAGTCCGGTTCGCCGAAGAGCCGCTGGGCCTTGAGCACATGCGGGATGGCGGCCACGGCCTCCTCGAAGGCGGTCACGGTGTCGGAGTCCTCCCAGCGCAGCGTGGCGAAGACGATGGCCTCGAAGTCCAGGCCCACGGCCCTCGGGTCGACGACGGCGCGGTAGCCGCGGATCGCGCCCGCGCGCTCCAGATCGCGCAGCCGGCGGTGGCAGGGGGAGACGCTCAGCCGCACGCGGGCGGCGAGCTCCGTGACCGTCAGACGGCCGTCCTGTTGTAGCTCGGCAAGGATTTTCCGGTCCATGGCGTCCATGGAGAAGATCTTCCCTCATGATCCGCGGATGTGGGGTAAATGAGGGAACACTTTTGGCCCACTTCGTCCTAGCCTTCCTCGCGTAAGGGAACGTGAGTAAGGAGCGGTTGATGGACACGGCCACGCTGGCGGCATTCCTGGTGGTAGACCTGCTGCTGGTGTTCACCCCGGGTGCGGACTGGGCGTATGCGATCTCGGCGGGCCTACGGGAACGCACGGTCGTCCCCGCGGTCACCGGGCTCATAGCCGGCCACGCGGCGTACGCGCTCCTGGCGGTCGCGGGTCTCGCGGTGCTCGTGGCGAGCTCCCCGGCGGTGCTCACCGTGCTGACCGCCGCGGGCGCGGGCTACCTGCTGTGGCTGGGCTGGAACGTCCTGAGGCAGCCGGCCGAGGTCGCGGCCGACGAGCGGTCGGCCGGCACCTCGCACCTCCAGGTCATGCTCAAGGGGGTGGGGATCAGCGGCCTGAACCCCAAGGCGCTGCTGCTGTACTTCTCGCTGTTCCCGCAGTTCCTCCACCCCGCGACGGGGTGGCCCGTCGCCGCGCAGACCGGGCTGCTCAGCCTCATCCACCTGAGCGCCTGCGCGGTGGTCTACCTCGGGGTCGGCGTCCTGGCCCGCACCGTCCTGAAGGCCCGTCCTTCGGCGGCCCGTGCCGTCACCCGGGTCTCCGGTGTCATGATGATCGCGATCGGCGCCTTCCTGCTCGCCGAGAGCCTGATGAGCTGAGGCGGCCGGGCCACCCGCGCGGCCCGTGACGCGTGACGCGGGATCTGTGACGCGTGGCTCGTGACGCGGGATCCGTGACCACGAAGGAGAGCATGTGTCCGAGCAGACGCAGTCCCAGCAGGCCGGCCCCGAGGTACAGGCACGGATCCGGGAAAGCTTCGACCGGCAGGGACTGATGAGCCACCTCGGGGCGCGGATCACGCGGATAGAACCGGGCCGCGTGCACATCGTGCTCGCCGCCCGGCCCGAGGTCACTCAGCAGCACGGTTACGTCCACGCCGGCGCGACCAGCACGATCGCGGACAGCGCCGGCGGGTACGCGGCCCTCACGCTGTTCCCGGCGGACAGCGACGTCCTCACCGTCGAGTACAAGATCAACCTGCTCGCCCCCGCGGTCGGCGACCACATCGAGGCGATCGGCACCGTCCTGAAGGCCGGCCGCACCCTCACGGTCTGCCGACTGGAGGCGTACGGGGTGTGGAACGGCGGGGAGCGGAACGGCGGGGAGCGCAAGCTCATCGCCAACGGTCAGCAGACCCTCATCCGTGTCGACAGGTCGACAGGCCCGAGCAGTGACCGCCCGGAGACGTGACCTGCGCAGTGATCACGTCGAGGCGGGGGCCGACGGCCGTCGCCGAGAGCGTCAGCCGGAGAACTGCCGCTCGGCTCCCGGCCCGTCGTCGGCCCGGCCGGCCAGGGCGATGTCGGTCCTGGACGTCACGTTCAACTTCCGCATCACGCGCGCCACATGGTGCTCGACGGTGCGGGTCGACAGGACCAGGCTCTCGGCGATCTCGCGGTTCGCAAGACCTTGGACGACGAGCCGGGCCACTTCCTGCTCGCGCGGGGAGAGCTGGTCGCCGTAGCCGAGACGGCCGCGCCGGTGGGTGGTGACGATGTCGTGGCGGCGCAGCAGACGTTGGCAGCGGGCCACGTCCCAGCGTGCGTCCAGTTCCCGGTAGGCCTCGACGACGTCCCGGATGACGCCGGCCGCCGCTTCGCCGTGCAGGTCGAGCAGACAGCGCCCGCGGGCCTCCGCCGCCCGGGCGGCGTCGAAGGGGCGGCCGAGCTCACGCCACTGCGCCTCCGCGTCGCCCAGCAGGGTGACGGCCTCGTCGGGCCGGGCATCGGCCTCGGCGAGCAGAGCCCGGCACACGGTCAGCGCGGCGCGCGCGGCGGGTGCGTCCCGGCGCTCGGTGCCCGCGGCGAAGTCGGCGACGAGGCGCCGGGCCCGGCCGGTCTGCCCGCTGCCGTGCAGGGCCTCGACGGCGGTCGGGGCCACCTCGCCCGCCCACACCCAGCCGCCGGTGCGCTCCAGGCGGTGCAGGGCTTCCTCCACCGCCTCGCACGCCTGGCCGGGGCGCCCCGCCTCCAGGTGGACGCGGGCGGTGGCGGAGGCGGAGGCGGTGAGGATGACGCCGGTGTCGTAGCGGGTGACGCGGGCGGCCTCCGCCAGGTCTCGGCGGGCCCGGGGGACGTCGCCGAGCACGTGCAGCGCCGTCAGGCCGCGGATCAGCATGGCCTCGGCGGTGAGGTCGGGGATCTCCTCGTAGTGCCGGGTGGTGCGGTCCGCGGCGGCGTGCAGCCCCTGCCAGCGGCCCTCGTGCCAGGAGAGCACCAGGTCCGCCGTCCTGGTGAGCCCCTCCAGGTACGGGCTACTGGTCTCGGCGAGGCCGTGGGCCGCGCGTTCGAGGAACTCCCGGGCCCGCACGTCGTACCCGAGGGCGGTGGCGGCGTGAGCCAGGTTGGTCCACCCGCGTGCGTGGTGCGCGGCCGCCATGGCGGTGGCGGCGGGGCCGCGCAGCGCCTCGGCGGCCGCCCAGGCCCGGGGGTCGCCGAGGAGCATCAGCGCGGTGGCGCGGTTGGCGGTGATGGCGGCCCGGGCGCCCGGGTCCGTGACCTGGCCGGCGAGCGTCTCGGCCCGTTCGAGCCAGTGCAGATGGCGGTCGACGGGCCAGCCCTTGATGGACGGAATGGCGGCGACCGCCATGGCGCGTGCGGCGGTCTGCGGGTCGGTGAGTTCCAGGTCGGGTATGGCACGGGCGACCTCGGTCAGGCTGTCCAGCGCCCCTCCGCTCTGGTTGCGGAGCACGACGCTCAGGTGCAGCCGGATCTCGCCGCGCAGTCGGGGCGGCGGGGCGTCCTCGTCGAGGACCCGCCGTACCGCGGCGACCACCTCCTCGCCGGCGCGGGCGAGTTGCGCGGTGCGGGCCAGCTTCGCGGCGGTGCGGACCCGGCCCTCGGCGCGCGGGTCCTCGGCGATGGCCCGCGTGTAGAAACGGGTGGCGGTGGAGTAGTCGCCGGCCGTGGCCGCGCGGTCGGCCGCCACGACGAGGCAGCGCACGCTCTCCCGCACGCGCCCGGCCGCCCGGTACAGCCGGGCGAGTTCCGCCGGCAGAGGCGGGCCGCCACCGCCCCGGCGCAGGGCCCGGGCGGCGCGCAGGCTCAGCCGGGCCAGGAGCGTGCCGGGCATCCGTGCCAGCGCGGCCCGGCGGTCCAGCGGGTTCCGGAAGGCCGGGCAGGGCCCGTCGGCCCGCAGCACCCCGTGGCGTACGCACGCGGCCACGGCCGCCTCGGCACACGCGGCCCCGACTCCGGCCACTTCGGCGAGCAGGGTGACGGGCACCGCCCGGTCGAGTACGGCCGCGGCCTCCACGACGCGCAGGGCGTCCTCGTCCAGCCGCGCGTATCGCAGGGCGAAATCACGGTGCACCTGCGGCGGTACGCCGACGTCCCGCACGGCGGCGACCATCGCGTCCGCCCCCGGTCGGCCACCGGCACCCGCGGCCCACGGGCTGCTCTTCCCACCGGTGCCCGCATCCTCGTGGCCGGCCCCGCGGCTGTCCTCGTCCTCCGGCGCGGGCGAAGGCCTGTCCCCGATGTCGCGGACGTTCCGCCGGTCGGCCGCCGTCCGTGGCGCCCTCGGCCCGGACCCCTCACGCACGCGCAGCAGTTCACCGGCGGACCGCAGCAACGCCTCGGCCACCTCCGGCAGCCCCGCGCTCAACTCATGCACCAGTACGACCAGGTCGTGCAACTCCTCCCCGTGCCGCGGCCGATGGGCGTACAGCCACTTGCGTACGTATTCCTCCGTCCCCTCGCACGTCCACGGCCGGACGCGGACCTCCTCGACCCGGGCCCGCGCCCGCAGCGGGACGCCGAAGAGCGGCAGTCCGGGCGCGGCATCCTCGGTGACGACCAGCCGCAGCCGGGGCGGCATCGCGCCCATCAGGTGGTGGAGCAGGGCGAGGGTGGCGGCATCGGCGCGGTGGACGTCCTCGACGACGAGTACGACGTCCCCGAGCGAGGCCAGCAGCGCCTCGACGGCCCGCGGCAGCAGCTCCCGCCAGGCGACGGGATCCCCGGCCGCGACGGGTGGCACCGGCAACCGGTCGGCCAACTCGGGCACGAGGATTCCCACGACCCCGGCGACCGGGGGCAGGGGCCGGTCGGGATGGTCGGCTTTGAAGGGCAGTTCGGCGAGTGCGTCGGCTAGGGGTGAGGGGAGGGGAGGGAGGAGGGGGGTCGGGTGGGGGTGCGGGGTCGGGGGAGTGTCCGGGGCCAGGCGCAGGTTCGCGGTGTCGGTGTCGGTGTCGGGGGCGAGGGGGGTGGCGGTGGGCGTTGCACGGTTCGGGTCGGGGCGCTGGGTCCGGGGAGCTGCGAGGTCTGCGTAGGACGTAGCTCCGGGTGGTGTGTCTGCGGGTTGGTCGACCTCAACTTCTGACCGTTGCTCGGTGTCCGGGGGCTCGGTGAGGCCGATGGTGGGCGGTGGGGGAGTCGTTACTTCCGCGGGCACGGTGTCCGGTGCGGTGGCGCCCGTCTCGGCGGGCAGCTCGGTCGTCGGTGCGGTGAGGTGCGCCTCGCGCAATGTGTTCGCGGGCTGGTCGACGCCCACTCCCGACCGTGGCCCCGTGGCCGCCGGCTCGGCCAGGCCGACGGTGGGCCACGCCGGAGTCGTCACCTCCGCGCCCGGTCCCGGCGTCGTCGCCGGCGCCCCCGCGCATACCCCCCGCAACTGCGTCCACCCCGCGAACTCCGCCTCCGCGAGTACCTGGTCCACCAGCCGGGACACGCCCGTCCCGGTCTCCCCCCGTACGACCGCGACGACCGGCCCGTCGCGCAATGCTTCCCGTAGCCGGCGGGCCTCCTCGTCACGTCCGACGGGGCCGTTTCCGTCGGTCGTCACCGCGTCCCAGCCTCTGTCGAAGGAACGTCTGTCCACGGCTCCGCCTCTCACCTGCCGTCGCCCGGGGAAGGCCCTTCACTCGGCAGGTCCACCGCGTACCGGGGGCCTGCCGGGTCTTCTCGCCGGAGCACGGCGTTCGTTGAACGGTGGTCTACTCGTCCCGCGGCCGAAGTCGCAATAGGGGTCCGCCACCTACGGAATGCCTGCGCCCCGCGTCAGGCCGCCTCCCCGGACCGCCCGCCGACCCGAATCCCGTGCCGGGCACGAGCCATCACACCCCCCGCTCCCCACTCTTTGGGTAGCGCTACGGATTGCTGGGCCGCTCCGGCGTGGCCGATGCTCTGGCCCGTCCGACACCGTCACCCTCGTACGCCACGGTCCCTGGCCGGCAGGTCCGGACGCATGAGGGCGGCTGTTCCCCAACAGCCGTACGGCGCGATCAGACCCGCGCCCCACGGAGCCCCACTCCGTGCGGCGCACACCCCCACCCCACCCCACCCCCGACCACCGGTGTTCGCGGACCCGGCCGCCACCCCACGCGTCGGCATGTCATGACCATGTCACCAGGTGGGCAACGCTGCCGCCTCCGGGACCCGCACCGGGACCCGTACAGCTCTCGAGGGAGAAACCATGAGGATCGACGCTCGCGTCGTCCGGCGGATGCTCGCCGTCGGCGCAAGTACCGCTCTGCTCGCAGGAGTCGGCGCGGCCACCGGCGCCGCCGCCGCTCCTGTGCCACCCGGCGGCGAAGGCCACATCGTCGGCGCGGACCGCCCCGGAGCGGTCGAAGGCTCGTACATCGTCACCTTCAAGAACTCGGTCGCCCGCGCCGATGTCCCCGCCTCGGCGAAGGCGCTGGCCAAGGAGCACGCGGGCAGCCTGCGGTACACCTACACCGCCGCGCTGCGCGGCTTCGCCGTGCGGATGTCGGAAGGGGAGGCCAAGGAGCTGGCCGCCGACCCGACGGTGGCCCGCGTGGAGGCCGACGCCGTCGCGTACGCGGTCGACACGCAGACCAACCCGCCCTCCTGGGGCCTCGACCGCGTCGACCAGCGCGACTTGCCGGTGGACAAGAGCTACAGCTACGGCACCACCGCCGCCGGGGTGAACGCGTACATCGTCGACACCGGCATCCGCATGAGCCACCGCGACTTCGGCGGCCGCGCGGTCAGCGGCTACGACTTCATCGACGACGACTCCAACGCCTCCGACTGCCAGGGCCACGGCACCCACGTCGCCGGCACCGTCGGCGGCGGCACGTACGGCGTCGCCAAGGGCGTCAAGCTGATCGGCGTGCGCGTGCTGAACTGCCAGGGCAACTCCGGCGACACCTGGGCTCCGGTCCTCGCGGGCATCGACTGGGTGACCAAGAACGCGGTCAAGCCCGCCGTCGCCAACATGAGCATCGGCGGCGGCAAGACCCAGTCCGTCAACGACGCCGTGGCGACCTCCATATCCTCCGGCGTGACCTGGGTCGTGGCGGCCGGCAACAACAACGCCGACTCGTGCTCGTACTCCCCGTCCTCCACCCCGTCGGCCATCACGGTCGGCGCCACCAACAGCCGCGACGCCCGCGCCACCGGCTGGTCGAACGGCCAGGGCTCCAACTACGGCTCCTGCCTGGACATCTTCGCGCCCGGCGACAGCATCGTCTCCTCCTCCAACTCCGGTGACAGCGCGTCGCAGACGATGAGCGGCACCTCCATGGCCTCCCCGCACGTCGCGGGCGCGGCCGCCCTGCTGCTCGCCGCCAACCCGACCTGGTCGCCGAGCCAGGTCCGGGACAAGCTGGTCGCCGACGCCACGCCCGACAAGGTCACCGACGCCCGCTCCGGCTCCCCGAACAAGCTCCTGTACACGGGCGCCGGCGGCAGCACCCCGCCCACCGGCAAGAAGTTCGAGAACACCGACGACTACCCGATCCGCGACAACGCCACCGTGGAATCGCCCCTGCCGGTCACCGGCAGGGCCCCGGCCGACCTGACCGTCGCCGTGGACATCCGCCACACCTACCGCGGTGACCTCAGGGTCGAGCTCGTCGCGCCCGACGGCACCGCCTATCTCCTGAAGGACTACGACAGCGACGACAGCGCAGACGACGTCCGGGCCACCTACCGCGTCGACGCCTCCGCCGAGACCGCCGACGGCACGTGGAAGCTGCGCGTGACCGACAACTGGACCAACGACACGGGCAGCATCAACGCCTGGTCCCTGCAGTTCTGATCAGCGACATGCCCCAGGGCGCCGGTCCGGCACACGGGCCGGCGCCCGACGCCGCGCTCAGAGCCTCAGCACCTCAGCACCTCAGCACCTCAGCGCCTCAGCGTCTCGGCGGCAACCGGTGCCACGTCACGTCGTGCAGCGCGGCGTCCGCGACGGTCAGGGTGACGTACGTGCAGTACGGCTGGCGCCTGCGGTCCGTGGGCGAGCCCGGATTGAGCAGGCGCAGGCCACCGGGGGCCTCGGTGTCCCACGGGATGTGGCTGTGCCCGAACACGAGCACGTCCAGGTCCGGGAAGCGCTCGGCGCACCGGCGCTCGCGTCCGGCGGCCGCCCCCGTCTCGTGGACGACACCGAACCGCAGTCCGGCCAGTTCTGCCCGCTCGACCTCGGCGAGGCGGCGGCGCAACGGAGGGCCGTCGTTGTTGCCGTACACGCCGATCAGCCGGCGCGATCTGGACTCGAACAGGTCGAGCGTGGCCTCGTCGATCCAGTCCCCGGCATGGATCACCACGTCCGCCCGGTCGATCTCCGCCAGCAGGGCGTCGGGCAGGCGCTTCGCCCGCGCCGGCACGTGGGTGTCGGAGGTCAGAAGGAGCCGCATGGCTCCAGCGTAGGCCGGGCCACGGCTGGGCGGCGCGCACCCGGGAAGGCCACCCGCCACCCGTCAGCCGTCGCGCCAACGACCGGACTTCTTGGACCCGCTGTCCCCGCGGCGCCCGCCCCGGGGATGCCACAGCCGCAGCCACACGTCGCGCGCGTGACGGCCCGCCTCCGTGCGGCTGCGCGCCACCACCTCGCGCGCCTCGTCGTGCGTCTCGACCATGGGGCCGGAGCCGCGCAGGGGCCGGCCGGCCGTCTCGTGCAGGAAGAACGTCGACACCAGGCCGATCGCCCCGGCCACCATCAGGTAGAAGGCCGGGACCAGCGTGTTGCCGGTCGAGTCGACCAGATACGAGGCGATCAGCGGGGTGGTGCCGCCGAAGAGGGAGACGGAGATGTTGTAGGCGATCGACAGGGCCCCGTACCGCAGCCGGGTGGGGAACAGCGCGGGCAGCGTGGCGGCGGCCGTACCGGCGAAGCAGACGAGCAGCAGGCCGAGGATCGCACAGCCGAACGCGGGCAGGAGGATGCCGCCCTCCCGGATCAGCAGGAACGCGGGGACGGCGAGGACGATCAGGGCGATGCTGCCGGCCATGAACATCGGCCGTCTGCCCCACCGGTCCGAGCTGCGGCCCACCGTGGTGATGGCGAGGACGACGAGCAGCATGGTGCCGAGCACCAGCAGTTGCGCGGTCGTGTCGCTCTCCCCGAGGGTGACGGTCATGAAGGTCGGCAGATACGAGGTCACCATGTAGTTGGTGACGTTGTAGAGCAGCACGAGGCCCATGCAGATGAGGACCGCCTGCCAGTGCCGGGCGAAGATCTCCCGGAGGCGGCCTTTGCCGGACTGGCGGGCCTGCTCGACGGGGTCGCCCTCGCCGCGCTCGCTCTCCGCCTCGCGCTCGGCCGCCGACGAGGCGGCCTCCTGCTGGAAGGCGGGGGTCTCCTCCAGCTTCATCCGCATGTAGAGGCCGATGAGCCCGAGCGGCCCTGCGACGAAGAAGGGGATGCGCCAGCCCCAGCTCTCCAGGCCGTCCGTGCCGAGGGTCAGGGTGAGCACCGTGACCAGACCGGAGCCGAGCGAATAGCCCACGAAGGTGCCGAAGTCGAGCCAGCTGCCGAGGAAGCCGCGGCGCCGGTCGGGCGCGTATTCGGCGATATAGGTGGTGGCACCGGCGTACTCGCCACCGGTGGAGAAGCCCTGCACGAGCCGGCAGACGAGCAGCAGCACCGGTGCGGCGAAGCCGATCGACGCGTACGAGGGCAGCAGACCGACCGCGAACGTGCTCACCGCCATCATGATCATGGTGGCGGCGAGCACGCGCTGCCGGCCGATGCGGTCGCCCAGTGGCCCGAAGACGAGCCCGCCCAGCGGCCGGACGAGAAAGGCGGCGGCGAATGTGGCAAACGTGGAGACGACCTGCGCCCCGGGCGAACTGGAAGGGAAGAAAACCTTTCCGATGGTGCCCGCCAGATAGGCGTAAACGCCGAAATCGAACCACTCCATGGTGTTGCCGAGAGCGGCGGCCGTCACCGCGCGCCGCACCTTCGGATGGTCCGAGACCACCACGTCCTCGGCGCTGAGCGACTTCTTCCGGCGGCGCAGCAGCGTACGCGCCATACGGTCGGTCGCCGTACGCGATGCGCGTGATTCACCGTCTGCGGCACGGGGCCGGCGGGGCGTTCCGCGCGGGTGGCCTCTCACCATGAAGCTTTTCTCCTCCGACCTGCCGAGAGAAGCTGTGTCGCCGCAAGTCTGAGCCGCGCACGCAGGACCGGCAAATCGTCGGGCCGCGATATCCACCCCGCATCGGATATCGCGACCCCGGGCTCCCGGCCTCGAATTCCCCCGTCAGCCGTAGAGCAAGTACGCGCCGCTGTCGTCGGTGACGGTGAGCCGGACGTTCCCTACAGATCGCTCTGCTGACGTGCTGGCACAGCGCCTGGGCCGCCGCGCGCCGCTGAACTCATTTTGTTCAGCCGTGGACGGCGGGCTGCTGAACAACGCGCCGCCCGGTGTAGTCGGTCCCGGAAGCCGACAACGGGAGGAACGGATGAAGTACAGGACGATGCGCGGCGGCGGTCTCGCCGTCGCCGCCGTGGCCGCGGCGATCCTGGGCATGCTCGGCGCCACGCCCGCGAGCGCGGCGGGGCACTGGGTCAACGGCGCCTATGACCGGCGCGACCACTGGGAGGGCGACCTCTACCTGAAGGACCAGCTGGACACCGGCGCCGGGCACATCCGCGTCGACTGGCAGAACACCAGTACCAGCATCCGCGGTTCCGTCCTCGACACGTCGGAGAACGGCAAGGGGATTCTCCTGCGCGTCAGTTACGACTTCAAGAGCGGCGGCCGCTGGCACCACGCCAGCAAGAAGGTGGCGGTCAAGGAGTCCCGGACGTACAAGCTGGCGAAGTTCGCCAAGCACTCGACGGTGCCGACCGCACACCTTCACGCGCAGCTGTGCCAGTACCGCGGCTCCGCCGTCATGGATTGCGGCGCCGTGCGCTGAACGACGTTCCGCGGCGCGCCCTTTCAGGCGCGGGCCGCCGGCACCCTCCGGGTCAGGAAGGCCCGGATGGTGCCGGCCGTGCTGTCCAGGTGGCTTTCGAGCAGGAAGTGGCCGCCGCCGGGCACCAGGTGGATCTCGGCGTCCGGCAGGTCCCGCGCGAAGGCGCGCGCGCCGTCCGGGCCGAAGATGGCGTCTTCGGCTCCCCAGACGGCCAGGAGCGGGACCCGGCTCTCCCGGAAGTAGGCGTGGACCTGCGGGTAGAGGGGCGGGTTGGTGGCGTAGTCGCGGAAGAGGGCGAGCTGGACGAGGTCGTTGCCGGGCCGGTTGACGTCGCGGTGGTCGGCGGTCCAGGTGTCGGGGTCGACCAGTTCGGGCCGGTCCACGCCGTGGAGGTACTGCCAGCGGATGGCGTCCAGGTCGAGGGCGGTGCGGACGGCCGGCTCCGTCTCGGGCCCCGGGTTCTTCGTGTACGCCCACACGGGCGCCCAGAACTCGGGGACGAACCCCTCTTCATAGGCGTTGCCGTTCTGGGTGATCACGGCGGTGACGGACTCCGGGGCACGCAGCGCGAGCCGCCAGCCGATGGGCGCGCCGTAGTCCTGGACGTACATCGCGTACGTGGAGACCCCGAGCTGGGCCAGGAGCCCCTCCGTGAGGTCCGTGAGCGCGTCGAACGTGTACGGGAACGCGTCGGCGGCCGGGGCGTCGGAGTGGCCGAAGCCGAGGTGGTCGGGGGCTATGACGCGGAAGCGGTCGGCGAGTCGCGGGATCAGCCGGCGGAACATCCGCGAGCTGGTGGGAAATCCGTGCAGGAGCAGGAGGACCGGCGCATCGCCGGGACCGGCCTCCCGGTAGAAGACGCGGTGCCCGTTCACGGTGGCGTACTGATGGCGGATCTCGGTCACGACTAACCCCTTAAATCCATCATGGCGGTTACTTCGGTCGTTCCAGTGGACCGGATTCGGGGTAACCTGTCAAGTGGAGTAAGAGGGTTAGGGCGAGAGAGTGAGAGGCGGGCACCGGTGATCGACGAGCGAGCACTGCTGGAGGCGCTGAACAGCACTCCGGTGGTGGACGGCCGCCAACGGGATCTGTGGGCCGACGACGCCGAGTTGCGGCGATGGGTCCAGGTGCACGACGGCCCCGCCGACCGGTCGGCGCTCGACCGGGTGCGCGGGGCGAGGGACGTGCTCCAGACCGCTACGCGCGGCTCTCTGCCCGAGGCGGAGCTGCGCCGCCTGCTCGACGGCGTCTGCCGGCTCCCCGAAGTCGGCGCGTCGGGGCTGAGGTGGCGACTCCAGGTGCCGGACGAGCGGCGGCTCGCCGTGGAGCTGGTGCTGGCCTGGTATGACCTTCAGGAGCGCAGGCCCGGCCGGCTGCGCCCGTGCGGCAACGACGAGTGCCGGCTCTTCCTCCTCGACCGCAGCCGCGCCAACACCGCCCGCTGGTGCTCGATGAAGACCTGCGGCAACCGTTTGAAGGCCCGCCGCCACCAGGAACGCGTCCGGCAGGATCCGACGGCCTGAGGGAGTGGGGAGCGTGCGGCGGGCGTCGGGGCACCGGGACGCGTGCGCGGCTCCTCCGGACGCCGAGGCGCGGCGGCGACTTCGGCTCGGACGGTGGGCCTTCCGGCGACGTCACCCGGCCCGGCACCGAGTCACAGAAGGCGTTCGACCTCCTGCACGAGCGTGGCGGCACGGCCAGCAGGGACGGCGCCATCGCCTTCAGCCTGATCTCCGCGCCGGTCGTGCCACTGGGACTGACGTCCACCGTCGCCACCTTGGCGCCGGACCCGCGCCGGCGTACCGGCTGCACCGCCGGGCGGATACGCGGTCACCGTAGTGGAGAGGCCGGGTGCACACGCGCGAGGGCGGCTACCCGGCGGACGTGCGCGGTACCGCTGTCGAGGCGGTGCGCCGAAGCGGGATGCGGCACGCTCGGTCTACTTGGCCTTTGTGCGGCCGGAGTTCACCCCGTGGCCGTGACCTGATCGACGGGCTCGATGGGCTCTTCTCCGAGCGACGACAGGAGTTCGCGTTCCCTCTCCGGGGAGAGTCCCGCGCGGCGCTCGCGGAGCAGGCCCTCCTCACGTTCCCAACGCAGTGTGTCGGTCAGGAGGTCGGTGCGGGAGCGGTGGCGCAGGCCCGCGGCCGCCGCGGCGGAACCGTCGCGGGCCGCCCAGCCCTCCCACCCCGGCTCCACCACCCACATGGGCAGCGATTCGGGGCCCATGTACTGGGCCACCCCCTGCGCGATGAGCTGCTCGGACGGCACCGTGACGACCGGTCCGGTGTGGCCACCGACGCCGCGGGACAGCTCGATCCACTCGGCGAACGGCACGGACGGCCCCACCGCGTTGTAGGTTCCGGTGGTGCGCCGTTCAGCGGCGTCCAGGAGCCACGCCGCCAGGTCCCGTACGTCGATGGTCTGGGTCGGGAGGCGCGGAGTGTCGGGGACGAGCAGCGGCTCCTGGGGGGCGCGGGCGGCGCGCGCGACCCAGTAGCCGGAGCGGCCGCTGTGGTCCCCGGGGCCGCCGATGAGACCGGCGCGCGCGACGAGGAGACGATCGGCCAGCGCGGCGCGGGTGAGCGTTTCGCAGGCGGACTTGGCCTCGCCGTACTGTTCGCGCTCGGCTTCTTCCTGCTCCGTCGCGGGCAGCAGGGGCGCCGACTCGTCCGCGCCGGGCTCGCCGTGGGAGGCGTAGGCGCTGACCGAGGAGACGTAGCTCCAGTGACGTGCCTGGGCGCCGAGGGCCTCGACTGCCGCGCGTACGAAGCCCGGTTGCCAGGACACCTCGATCACGGCGTCCCATTCCCGGTCGAGCAGAGAGTCGTACGCGGCGGGGTCGCGCCGATCCGCGGTCACCAGGCGGGCGCCCTCCGCCACGGGACCGCTCTCGCCACGGGCCAGGCACGTGACGCGATGGCCGCGGTCGAGGGCCTGCCGGGACACCTCACGCCCCAGCCAAGCCGTCCCGCCGAGGACCAGGACCTCCATCCGTGCCGCGTGACCCGGGGCGTGCTCCGGGTGCGGCGCGTGCTCCGTGTGCTCGTGATCCGTTTGCTCCATGACGGAACTCAATCAGCGCGGTCCCGATCATGCCAAGGGGCTTCTGCCGTGGGCAGACCCGCGGGCGTGGACAAGCCCTTTGGTTCACGAGTCGTGTAGACGACGGCAGCACGGCGCAGGGCGACCCGTGTCGGCGGCCACCGCGTCCTCCTCGGGGACAGGACCAGGGTGGCTGACCTCCGGGCCCCGGCCGGTCGGCGGGGGCGGGCCGGGCGCGTCAGGGCCGCGTGACCGCGCTGGACGGGCGGCGCAGGACGTCGGTGGCGTCCCAGTCACTCTTCCAGAAGGCTTCGAGCCCGTACTCGTCGATGAACTGCCGCTCCACCTCGTGGATGGGGTACATCCCATGGATGCTGATGACGTCGTGGCCCTCGTGTCCCGGAACGCCGACGTCGATGCCGAGGTGGTCCTCCCGGTCGAGCACATGCGGCGCGTACACGCAGAAGGCCGTCATCTCCGACTCGGGCACGATGCGCTCGCCGAAGTCGATGGTGCTGCCGTAGCTGAACGGGCAGGTGCCACGGAGCTGTTCGGCGAGGTAGCCGACCGCGTGTGCCCAGATCACGTTGGTCGACCGCACGCTGAGGCAGAGTTCCGGCGAGCCGTGCCGCCAGGACGGGTGGTCCGCCAGCGACAGACCGTAGGTGAGCGTCGTGAGGAGCCCCTCCGGCAGGCCGTCGTAGACGATCTCGGTGACACCCCGCAGGCCCGGCTTGGTCGACTCGACGGGGAAGAACCGGGGCTCAGCCCCACCGGAGAGCCGATCGAGGTGGGCGAAGTACTTCTCTACGCGACTGGCCATGCGCCCAGCCTGCACGATGGCTCCCACGGGGATGCCACCGGGGCTGGTGTCACCCCAGGTCAACCGGCTGCCGTGGGCCCGCGCGCGGGTCACGTCCGGCCGATGGCGATAATCGCCCGATGAGCACAGTTGACCGCCCCATGCCGCCCCTGAACGCCGACGAGCGCACCACGCTCGAGAGCTGGCTCGACTTCCACCGCTCCACGCTGGCCATGAAGTGCGAGGGACTGGACGACGCCCAGGCCGCCGTCGCGTCCGTGCCACCGTCCGGCTTCACGTTGACCGGTCTCGTCCAGCACATGGCGGAGGTGGAGCGGAACTGGTTCCGCCGGGTGTTCGCGGGCGAGCAGGTCCCGCCCATCTACGACCCGCAGGCCGACCCCGGCGGCCCCGACGGCGGCTTCGAGCTGGCCGAGGGCGCCACACTGCACGACGCTCTCGCCACCTGGCAGGCGGAGATCGCCCGCGCCCGCGAGCTCTGCGCCGACCGGGCCCTCTCCGACACCGGCCGCTTCATGGAGCAGGACGTCAGCCTCCGCTGGGTCTACGTCCACATGATCGAGGAGTACGCCCGCCACAACGGCCACGCCGACCTGCTGCGGGAACGCGTCGACGGCTCCACCGGCGTCTGACATACCCGGACGGCACGGACGGCGCGGCGCCGCCAGGACCGGCCCCGTGAACGCCTCCGCCCCCCACTCAGCGCAGCGTGAGTTCGCCGTAGAAGTTCTGCGGGACCGGCGCGAAGCGGTAGGCCATGGTGATCCGCTCGGCCGCCGGCACCGTCAGGTGGTAGCGCGTGCACATAAGGTGGCACAGCGCCATCAGCTGGACGGTGCCGATGTCGGCGCCGATGCACTTCTTGGGCGCCCAGCCGAACGGCACGTAATAGCCCCTGCCGTGCGGGCCGTGCGGGGCGCCGGGCAGGAAGCGGTCCGGGTCGAAGGTGTCCGCCTCGCGCCAGAACCGGTGGTCGCGATGGATCATGTGCGGGCTCAGCACATAGCCGTGCCCCTTCCGCAGTGTCGTGTCGCCGAGGTCGAACGAGGTCCGGGCATGCCGCATCAGCAGCAGCGGCGGACTCCACATGCGCAGTACTTCCTTGACGAAACGGTGGGTGAGGGGCGCCGTTCGCACGGGGTCGGCGCGGAACGCGTCCGGATCGGCCCCGCCGAGTTCGGCGGTCAGCCGGCGGGTCCAGTGCGGCTGGCGGGCGAGTTCGTACAGCACCGCCGCGGCCGCCGCGCCGGGCGGCCCGCCGATCGCCGTGAGGACCGCGGTGACCACGTCGAGCGCGCGGTCCATGCCGAGTTCGGGCAGCAGGTCGACGAACGGGTCGGCGAGGTCGGGCTCCCGTTCACGGCGCCCGGCGGCACGGTCCCGCAGCACCCGTCGTACGACGAGTCCCGACCGGAACTGCACGGCGGCGAAGCGGAGCCGGTACAGGGGGCCGCTCCCGGTGGGGCGGTCGATCAGCCGCAACAGCTGCTGGTCGAGATCCTGGACGATCCATTCGGACTCGCGCGCGGTCAGACCCGACAGCGCGAGGGGCAGCAGGGCCCGCACGGCGACGTCCTGGGCGAGCAGGACCAGATCGACGTCCTCCCCGAGCCGCGCGTCGATGATCCGTTCCATCCGGTCGATCAGAGCCGCGTGGTGCTCGCCGGTGGCGAGCGCGTGCAGCTGCGTGCGCCACGCCGCGCGCACCCGGGACCACGGCACCTGCGTGCTGCCGCGCCGCCGGACCATGTCGACGAGGCGGTCGCTCATGAGGAGGCCCCGCCAGTTCGCGACGCTGACCCTGCGGGCCGCGTCCGGCTCGAAGACGGCGAGCAGCCCCTCGTCGATCCAGAAGACGCCGCCCTCGGCCGCGCTGCGGGTCCGCAGGTCGTGCAGGAAGTCGGTGGGGTGGTGCGGAGTGGTCATCGGCCCGCCTCTCGCGGCGCACGGGAAGCCACCCGCGACGGGCGGCTTCCCGCACTCGGACGCATGGATCAGATGTGGTGGTACAGGTACCAGAAGTGATGGATCCCGCCGTAGCCCGACCGGATGTTGAGGGCCGACTTGGCGGAGCGGTAGAGCTTCCTCATGCTGTTCACCTCCCCCCGGGTGAATCGGTGCGGTCGCTCAGCCGCGCGGTGAACCGCGGCGGAGCCAACGCGGGGCCCGATTGGGGACCGCTCCCCGCGGCAGTGACCGACAGGTGCCAGGTGCGGGTGACGATGCGGACCAGGTCGTCGAGGAGCGCCATCGTCACCGTCGCGCCGGCGCAACTGTGCGGCCCGTATCCGAAGGGCATGAACGCCGGGTCGCGCGGCGGCGCCGCCCACCGGCACGGCACGAACTCGTCCGGGCGTTCCCAGTACAGCGGGTGCCGGTGCATCAGGTACGAGCAGACGTCGACGTCGTCGTGCGGGCCGACGGAGACCCCGGCCAGGTCGTGCGCGCCGCTGGGCTTACGGGTGAACAGCCAGGCCACCGGCCACAGCCGCATCGCCTCCCGGACGATCCACTCGGGTTCGGCCGCCTCGGTGCCCGGGTGCGTACCGACGAGGTAGACCGCCCAGCCCAGCGCGAACCCGACCGAGCCCACCGTGGCGAACAGGAACGACAGATAGACCTCGGCGAGATCAGCGGGCCGCGCCGAGGGGCCGCCCCCGGCGACGACCACGTCGAGCAGGTCACGCGGCTCACCGGCACGCACCGTTGCCCGGCGGGCACGGATCTCCGAGGCCAGGACGCGCATGACCCTGCGGCGGAACACGAGCCGGGAGGCCGGCGAATGGCGTCCGCGCGCGCCGGCCAGCACGGCACGGTTCACGACGCCGTCGACCGCCTGCCGCAGCGGCGCCGGGGCCTCCCGGCACAGCAGCACGTCCGCCAGGTGCTCGCGGACCAGCAGGTTGCCCGCGTCGGGCCAGGTGCTGACCGGCGCCAGCCGTTCCCTGACGAGGCGGGGCAGTTCGGCCCGGCCGGCGTCGAGCCTGCGCCGCACCAGCGCGCGTGCGGCACGGCCGATGTCGACCTGCGCGGTGCGCGGCCCGAAGACCCCGGAGCGGGTGTGGAAGAAGTCCGACGTCTCGACGAACAGGCCCCGCCGGTTGCCCATCACCTCGCGTGCGGCCTCCGGGCCGACCACACACAGACGTCCGGAGGCGGAGCGCCACATGTCGCGCGTTCCGTCGAACTCCGCGCCCAGACGCGTCAGCGGGTCACGGCTCCGGGAGGGGGCGCCGCGGCGCTCCGGGGCCGGTTGCCCCTCCACCGCGCCGGTCGGCGACTCCATGGCCTCCCCCTCACCGCGCAGGGGGAGGTGGCGCGCGACGGGACCGCGTCCGTCCGTCGCATCCGTTCCCCCGATGCCGGACGGCCAGCGTGCTCCGGCGCGGGCCGCCTGTCACTCCCCGCGCCCCCCTCTTCGCCTCCCGGCCGGAAAACGCGTACGGCGCGAATCGTGCGCCGGGACCGGTCCGGGCCCGTGAGCTGCACGGCTTGCCGGTACGCGGTGCCCGGCGCACCGCCCGCGCCGTCCACACGTCCTCCTGCACCGGCTGACCCGCCGTCGGCCGGGCTGCGTACACCCCCCGACCATCGACGGCCTACGCACGGGCGGCAGGCGCCTGTCGGGCGGGATCCCGGGTCAGGCGCCTGCCGGGGGTCACTTCTCCCAGCCCACCGTCTCCGGCAGCGGGTTGTGGAAGATGGTCGCGCCCACGTTGGCCAGGCCCTTCTTGACGCCGTACGTCGAGGGGCCGCTGTACAGCGGGAGCAGGGCGTAGTTCCCGAGCGCCTTCCGCTCGACCTTGTTCACCGCCTCCGCCTGCTCGTCCGGGTCGGTGACGTCCGTGGTGGCGCGGATCTCCTTGTCCAGCGCGGGGGAGCCGGCGCCCGTGAGGTTGGAGTCACGGTCCGAGCAGTAGAAGTCGCACAGATAGCGGATGCCGAAGGGGTCCATGGAGCGGTTGCCCGAGAGGAACAGGTCGAACTTCCGCTCGTTCAGGACGCTGGAGAAGTCCGCCTGGTCGGCCTTCTTGATGGTGAGGCGCACGCCGACCTGCTTCAGCATCGCGGCGAAGGCGCCTGCGGTGGCCTTGCCCAGCGGGTCGTCGCCCAGCAGCGTGTAACCGATCTCGAGCCGCTTGCCGCCCTTCTCCCGGATCCCGTCGCTCCCGGGCTTCCAGCCCGCCGCGTCGAGCTCCTTCTTCGCCCGGTCGGGGGCGTACTTGAGGACGGCGGAGACGTTGTCCCGGTACCCCTTCTGGAAGCTGTAGAGCACGGCTGAGCCCGGCAGCGGCTCCCGGTAGTCGAGGCCCTGGAACTGGATCTTCGCGATCTGTCCCCGGTCGATGCTCTCCTGGATCGCCTTGCGCACCACCTTGTCCCCGAGGACGGGCGACTTGGTGTTGAAGTAGAGCGAGTACTCGAAGGGGCTGCCGCCGCTCCGGATCTCGGTGCCCTCGACCCCCTTCACCTGCTTCAGGCTCTCGGCGTCGGCCACGGAGACGTAGTCGAGCTGACCGTTCTTGAACGCGTTCACGGCCGCGGTCGACTCGAGGTTGACGTAGACGCGCTTGTCGAGCTTGCCCTTGCGGCCCCACCACTTCGGGTTGCGGACGAAGGTGATGTTGCCCGAGTGGGTGTCCCACTTGCCGACCGTGTACGGGCCCGCGCCCCATTCGGGGTGCGCCTTCTTCACGTAGGCCTTGTTGAAGTTGTCGACCTTCGCCGCCTTCGGGTGGAGGAAGGTGGTGAACAGGGCCGGCCAAGAGGAGTTGACGCCCTTGAAGGTGATGACGGCCTGCTTGTCGTCCTTGCCCCGCGCGACGTCGGTGATCCGGTCGTAGCCGTCCGTGGAGGAGACCGCGTACTCCTTGTCGGAGCCGTTGTTGGCCTTCCACGTGTCCCTGATCGCGGTCCAGTCGATCGGCGTTCCGTCGTTGAAGACGGCCTTTTTGTTGATCGTCAGCGTGACCTTCTGGCTGCCGCCCTTGACGGCCACCTTCACGTCGCTGAAGTAGTCCGGGTTGTACCGCACTTCACCGGTCGGCGAGAAGGTGATCGCGTTCGCGTTGTACCAGGACCACACCCGGGACGCCGTCAGCGTGGAGTTGACGTTGAACGGATTGCCCTGATCGTCGAAGGTCCCCGTCGTCGTGTACGTGCCGCCGTCCTTGAGCTTGTCGTACGCCGTCGGGTTGTAGTCGGCGGCCGCGGACGCGGCGGACGGGGTGTTCCCCGCCGATCCCGTGCCGCCGTCGGAGGACTGGCACGCGGTGGCGGTGACGGAGATGGCTGCTATGAGAGCGACGGGCAGGGTCAGTCTTGCGCGCATGAATGATTTCCTCGAACTGGATGGGGGAAGGGCTGGCCCGTCACACGGCGTGGCAGGCGTATGCGTGGTCCGGTCGCCCCGGCGTCGACCTGGGGGCGGGACGCTCCGTGCGGCAGCGTTCCCGTACGTCGTCGGCGGCGAGGCGGTACAGCGGGCAGCGGTCGACGAACACGCAACCGACCGGCAGATCCGTGGGGTTGGGCTGTTCGCCCCGCAGGACGATCCGCTCCCGGGAGCGTTCGCGGTCCGGATCCGGCACCGGGATGGCGGACAACAGAGCGCGGGTGTAAGGGTGTTGGGGATCGGAGAACAGCGTCTCCGTGTCACCGGTCTCGACGATGTGCCCCAGATACATCACCGCGATGCGGTCGCAGATGTAGCGGACCACGGCGAGGTCGTGCGCGACCATGAGGTAGGCGAGCCCCAGCTCGCGCTTGAGCCGGCCGAGCAGGTTGATCACCCCGGCCTGTACGGATACGTCCAGGGCGGAGAGCGGTTCGTCGAGGGCGAGCAGTTTCGGGTCCGTGGCCAGGGCGCGGGCGATGCCGACGCGCTGGCGCTGGCCCCCCGAGAGCGCGGCGGGGAAACGGTTGCTCACCGAGGCGTCGAGGCCGACGAGCGCCAGCAGTTCGTGGACGCGCGAGCGGATGGCCTCGCGGTCGCGTCCCACGGCCCGCAGCGGTTCGGCGAGCAGCTGGTAGACGGGCAGCCGGGGGTCCAGCGCGCCCATCGGGTCCTGCATGACGATCTGCACGTCGTGCCGCAGGGTGCGCCCGCGCTCACGGGAACCGGCCGTGGTGAGGTCGGAGGAGGCAGAAGAGCCCAGCGCCTGCCTGCCGGCGCCGGCCGTCGTCGCGCCGACCTCCCTCCCCGCGATCTCGATCCGGCCGCCCTCCGGCCGCCTCAGCCGCAGGATCTCCATCAGCGTCGTCGTCTTGCCGCTGCCCGACTCACCCACCAGGCCCAGCGTCTCTCCGGCACGGAGCTCGAAGCTGACGCCGTTGACCGCGTGGAGCGTGCCGACGCGGCGTTTGATGAAGGCGCCCTTGGTGACGGGGAAGGTCTTCACGAGGTCCTCGACGCGCAGCACCACCTCCCCGCGCCCGGCACCGTCCGAGCCGGGCCCCCGGTCGGCGGCCGGGACCGGGGCGACGGGTGAGCCCGGGTCGTCGGTCGCGGTGTGCCCGGTGGGGTCCAGCGTGCCTGCCGCGATGTCATCGGCGCGCAGGCAGGCCACGTCTCCGTGCCCGCTGACATGACGCAGCTCCGGCTCCTCGGAGCGGCACGCGTCGAGCGCGACGGCGCACCGGCTCGCGAAGGGGCAGCCGTCCGGCAGGCCCGACAGGGAGGGCGGCTCTCCGCCGATCGCGACGAGGGGGCGACGGACGCCGCCGTCCACGGTCGGCACCGCGGCGAGGAGCCGTGCGGTATACGGCATCGTCGGCCGCCGGAACAGCGCGTGGACGTCCGTCCTCTCCACGAAGCGTCCCGCGTACATGACGGCGACGTCGTCCGCGTGGCCGGCCACGACGCCGAGGTCATGGGTGATCAGGACGAGCCCGGCGCCGGTCTCCTTCTGCGCGAGGCGCAGCACATCGAGGATCTGCGCCTGCACGGTGACGTCGAGCGCGGTGGTGGGTTCGTCGGCCACCAGCACGCTGGGCCGGTTGGCGATCGCCATGGCGATGACCACGCGCTGGCGCATGCCGCCGGAGAACTCGTGGGGGAAGGACGAGGCCCTCCTGCGCGGGTCGGGGATGCCGACCAGGTCGAGCAGTTCGACGGCCTGCTCCCAGGCCGCCTTCTTGTCGATGTCCTGGTGGACGCGGATCGTGTCGGAGAGCAGGCGGCCCACGGAGAAGATGGGGGTGAGCGCGGACAGGGGGTCCTGGAAGACCATGCCGATGGACTTGCCGCGTACCCGCGACAGCGCCCGGTCGTCGAGACCGATCAGCTCCTGACCGCCCAGCCGGACCTGTCCGTGCAGGTCGGCGGTGGGCGGCAGCAGACCCATGATGCCCATGGCGGTGGCCGACTTGCCCGACCCGGACTCGCCGACGATGCCGAGGGTCCGGCCCGGCAGCAGGTCGAAGCTGACGCCGCGCACCGCTTCGACGGGACCGGCCTCGGAGGGGAAGGAGATCCGCAGGTCCCGCACGGAGAGCACGGGGGTGGTGTCGGCGGGGGAGACGGGGCTGTCGTGCAGGGTGGTGGTGAGTGTCATCGTCGGCCTCCCGCCGCGCCGGTCACAGAGGTGGGGTCTAGGGCGTCGCGCAGACCGTCGCCGATGAAGGTCATCGACACGGTGAGCAGGACCACGAGACCCGCGGGAAAGGCGAAGAGCCACGGGGCACTGGTGACGGTGGTCGCCCCGTCGGCGAGCATCGTGCCGAGAGAGACGTCCGGGGTCTGGACGCCGAACCCGAGGAACGACAGGGCGGTTTCGCTGAGTACGGTCGCCACCACCCCGAGCGTCAGGTTGACGATGATCAGGGAGCCGAGGTTGGGGATGATGTGGCGCAGGATGATGCGCAGCGGGTGGACGCCCATGAACTCCGCCGCCGTCACGTAGTCCCGCTCGCGCAGCGACGTGGAGACGGACCAGATGACCCGGGCGGTGGACATCCAGCCGAACACGGTCAGCACGAGGATGAGGGCGCGCCAGTCGCCGGCCAGCCGGTTGGAGACCAGGGCGAGGATGAGGAACGAGGGGACGATCAGCAGGAAGTGGATGACGGCGAGTGTGAGCCGCTCCACCCGGCCTCCGAAGTACGCGGCGCTCGAACCGATGAGCGCGGCGACGACGATCGTCAGGACGGACACGCTGACGGCGATCACCAGGGAGCGCCGCAGCCCGTGCACGGCGCTGGCGTAGATGTCGTTGCCGCTCTGGTTGGTGCCGAACCAGTGCTGTGCGCTCGGCGGCTGGGTGAGCGCGGTGAAGTCGGGATCGGTGTGGGTGTACGAGGTGAACAGGCCGCCGAAGACGCTGAACAGCACGAGCAGCGCGAAGACGACGACGCCGGCGACGGCCGGGCGGTTGCGCAGGAAACGACGCAGGTAGAGGCGGCCGCGGTCGAGGTCCCCGCGCGCCGGAAGAGGCCCGTCCGCCGATGGACCGATACCGATACCGGTGACGGAAGCGGTGTGGGGCGTCGGCTGACCCGTGCCGGATGACGCTGTGGCCATGTCAGTTCACCCGCACTCTCGGGTCGAGGAAGACGGTGGCGATGTCCGCGAGGATCGCGCCGATCGCGGTGAGCACCGCGGCGAACGCTGCCGTGGCGACCGTGCCGTGCACGTCGTTCTTGTTGATCGTCTGGATGAAGTAGCGGCCCATGCCGTTCCAGCCGAAGATCGTCTCCGTGATGACGGCCCCGGTGAAGATGGCCGGGACGCTGAACGCCACGGAGGCCGCCGTCGGGATCAGCGCCGCCCGCAGGGCGTGCCTGCGGACGGCCTGGCCGCGGGTGAGACCGGTGGCGCGGGCCGTGCGCACGAAATCGGCGTTGACCGTGTCGAGCAGCAGCGAACGCTGCGTCAGGTGGTAGCCCACGTAACCCATCAGCGTCAGGGTGAACGTCGGCAGGATCAGGTGGAGGAGACGGTCGCCGACCGTCGGGAGCAGCCCCTCGACGTTGGGCGAGTTCTCCCCGGCGACGTAGAGGAAGTCGAGTCCGGCGTGCTGCTTGAGCCAGATGGCGCCGAAGACGACGGCGAGCGCGGCGACGGACGTCGGGACGTTGAAGACCGCGATGGATATGGCCTGTGAGACGCGGTCGGCCGGGCCGTACTGGCGCGCCGCCGTGTAGACGGCGAGCGCGACCCCGATCACGACGGACAGGATGGTCGCGGTGACGACCAACTCGGCGCTGACGAGGGCGCGGTAGCCCACTTCGCCGTTGACGGATACGCCGGTGGGCGACTTGCCCCAGTCGAAGTGGAGGGTCACCGAGGTGAGCCAGTTCCACCACCGCTGCACCAGCGGTTCCCCGGGGTCGAGGTTGTACGGGGCGAGGGCCCGGGAGATCTGTCCCTCGCTGCGGACGGGCCGTACCTCCTTGAAGTTCGACCGCGGGTCCAGGAACCAACTGGCCAGAAAGTAGGTCGCGTTGGTCGCGACCACGATCATCAAGAGCCAGCCGGCCGCCTTGCGCGTCACGTAGCGCATGGCGTCGGCCACCTCCTCCCCACACGCGTGAGGTGCGCCGGGACGGCGCGGGGAAGACAGGTCGAGTACATGCGGGTACGAGCTTTCTGCGGGCGTACGGGTAGGGAACGGTGCCGCGAAGGGGCGAATGTCACCTTGGTCCGTACTAAGGGCCCGGGGCCAGCCTTTGCCGGGTTTCGCCATGAGCCCGCAACGCTGCCGCAGAGATCGCAATACTCCCGTAGCAGATGATCGGTGGGCCGGTTCGGCCTCCTGGCCGGTTCTGCGTCACCTCATGAAAACTGCACAAACGAGAGAGGACGCCTCCGGTGAGCGCAGGATGAGCATGGGTCGCCCGGCGAAGTCATTGAGAGGAAAGGTTCGCGCATGTCTGGGTTATCCGACGACAGGTCGCCGAAGGCCGTCGAAAGACAGAAGGTCGTGTGGATCGAGCGGGGGCTCGCCAAGCCCGACCCGGAGGCGAAGAGGCGTATTCCGCGCTTCATTTCGCGCGGTGAATGGGGCGCCGAGAAGCCGGTTCGGGAAACCGACGAGTTCTTCCCGCAGAACGGCGGCATCGCCATTCACCATGAGGGCGGCGGCCACAAGAAGCGGGGCCACCACTCGCTGTTCGACTGGCCCAACCTTCCCGACTTCGCGGACAACTGCTACACCCAGGTGCTGCAGATCCAGCACCAGCACATGCACCCCCTGCCGTGGATCGGCGGGGAGCGCTACTGGGACATCGCCTACAACTACCTGGTGTGCCACCACGGTTACACCTTCGTGGGCAGGGGAATCGGCATTCAACCCGGCGCGAACGGCACCCACTGGGCCAACGTGAACCTCTACGCCGTCTGCGGCCTCATCGGAGCCGACGACGAACCGACGCCGGAGATGCTCGACGAGATCAAGGCCGTCTGTGACTGGGTGCGCGACAATGACGACGCCGGAGCCAATCTGCCCGGCCGCAAGGTCGTCGGCCACAGGGACCTCATCCCCGGCAAGACCCAATGCCCCGGGAATCTCTACCCGTACGTCGAGAACGGACGCTTCGAGTAAGGCGTGTCGGTCGGCCGCCGGCCCCCCGGCCCTACGGGCAGGAGCCGGGCGCGGTGAATGTCGAGCGTTCCTCAGTGAAGGCCGACGGCCGGCGTGTCCTGTCCCAGACCGCGACGGATCGCGATCTCCACGGGGGAGTACGCGCCGTCGGCCCGCTCCAGTTCGTACGGCGCGGCCGGCAGCAGCGGCGGCTGGGCCATGAAGCGCGGCCGCTCCCCGTGGTGCGGTTGCGCGGAGTGCACCAGGAACGGGTGGCACAAATAGACGTCGCCCGGGGAGCCGGTGGCCAGGGCGAGCGGCCGGTGGTCGGAGGCCGCCACCAGATCGGGCGCAAGGGCCAGCCCGCTCGCCCCCTCCTCCCCGTACTTCTCCAGCACCTTCGGCACATCGAGGTGTGAGCCGACCCGGATCCGGGTCGGGGCATCGTTCTCGCCGACCTCGCTGAACAGGAACAGCATCAGCAGGGCCCGCCCCTGCGAGCGCAGGTTGGTGAAGTACCAGCTCTCGCCCTCCGGCAGGTAGCTCCCCTCGATGTGCCAGCCCGCGTCGGCCGGCTCCTCCTCGTGCGGGAAACGCAGCGGGAACGTGCCCAGCGAATAGCGCGGCTCCCACCGCCCCGGGCCGACCAGCACGTCGTACGCGTGGTGCAGGGAAGGCGAGTTGGGCGCGGCGGCAAAAGGGCCCTGCCCCATGCCCGGCACCCAGTGCACGGGCCGCGTCCACGTCGCGGGGTCGTCCGGGTCGCAGCCGGTCTCCCGCCACAGCAGCCGCGCGCAGTCCGCGGCCACCCGCGGCGCCACGGCACCCCCCAGCTTCACGAAGCCGTCGCGGAGGAACCGGGATGTCAAGGTCGTGTCGTCCATGCCCCCATCGTGCGGCGGCACCGCGCCCGGCCACCCGACATTCCCCGCACCGTCTTTGTCGGGTGTCCACCGCGCGGCGAGGGACCGTCCGGTTGACTCCCGCTGCCTCAGAACCCGATGGTTTCGCGGAGCAGCAGGACGGTGCCCCGCCCGGGCACGTACTCCGCGTTGAGGACGAGGAGCCGGTTGACGGCGCTGGGCCAGCCGTGGACCCGCTGCGTACGCGCGGTCTCCAGCGGGAGGCAGTGGTCCTCGACCCGCCGCAGCGCCGTGGCAAGGTCCGGGACCACCTTCTGCGCGCCGACGACCCAGATGGCGCGGGCGGCACCGCCCGCATAGCTGGGCAGCTGGCTTCCGCTGCCCGAGGCGATCACCAGGGAGCCGGTTTCGGTGACGGCGTGCACGCTGCCCACGACGACGTCGGGAACGGCCTGCAGCCGCCGGATCTCGGCCATCTCGGTGGCGCGGTCCATGGCGAGGACACGTGGCTTCACGGCCTCGTACCGTTCGCCCGCGTTGATGTCCTCCTCGATGCCGGAGAGACGGAGGGTCTCGCTGGCCCCGGTGAACACGGTGGCACCCTCGGGGATCAGACCCCGGACGCGGGCACGCGCGGCGGCGGCGTCGTCGAGGATCTCCACGGTGAAACCGTGTGCGGTCAATGCGGCGGCGGCCCGCTCCAGGCCCAGGTCGGACGCCGGTTCGGCGAACGTCGTCGTCGGCAGTGAAGTAGTGGTCATGATGTCTCCGCGCTTCCTGTCGGCCGGCTGCTGTGCCGGTCTCAGCGGTTCGACAACACAGCCGACCGAAACGTCAGGCCGGCCCGCCACCTCACATTCCGGGGGCCTGTGTGGTCGAAGGGACGGAGGGCAGACGCGAACAAGGGAGCCGTCGACACCATGACCACCCGAACCGAGCCAGGACACGACGGGCCCGACCCGGCCCTGGAAGCGATCACCCGAGAACGGCGTCACCTCACCAACCTCGCGTACCGGCTCCTCGGCTCCCTGGCGGAGGCCGAGGACGCCGTACAGGAGACGTACACCCGCTGGTACGCCATGTCCCGCGAGCAACAGGACGCGATCGAGTCCCCCGGCGCCTGGCTGACGACGGTCGCCGGCCGCATCTGCCTCAACCTGCTCAACTCCGCGCGGGCCCGCCGGGAGACCTACGTGGGCGAGTGGATCCCCGAGCCGCTGCCAGGACGTACGGACTGGGTCAGCGGGCGGTCGGGCGGCACGGACGGCGACCCGGCCGACCGGGTCACCCTGGACGAGTCGGTCAACCTCGCCTTCCTGGTCGTACTGGAGTCGATGACCCCGGCCGAGCGCGTCGCGTTCATCCTGCACGACGTCTTCTGCCACTCCTTCGCCGAAGTCGCCGAGATCGTCGGCCGCACCCCGGCGGCATGCCGTCAACTGGCCTCGTCGGCGCGCCGCCGCGTTCGGTCCGCGCGCCCCTCGACGACCCCGGTGGCCCATCGCGCCGGCATCGTCAGGGAGTTCAAGCAGGCATGGGAGGCGAAGGACATCGACGCCCTCATCGGCCTGCTCGACCCCGACGCCACGGCGACCGCCGACGGCGGCGGCCTCGCCACGACCTTCCTGCACCCCATCGAAGGCGGCGAACGGATCGCGCACGCCTGGCTCGAACTCGCCCGCCGAAAGGTCGACAACGTGGCGTTCGTGGAGCGTACGGTCAACGGTCAGCCGGGCCTGGTGGCCGAGGAGGACGGCAGCGTCGTGACGGTCTTCGCGTTCGACGTCGAGGGCGACCGCATCAAGCACATCTGGGTGGTGCGCAACCCCGAGAAACTCCGCACCTGGACGACGGGCTGATACGCGGCTGCCGCGGCGGCCGGACGGACCCGACTCAAACCTTGCCACGAACCGGGTCGCGAATCGGACAGTTCAGGAAATCGGCGACGGAAGCACAGCGGGGTCGCCAGGATGGTGGCATGAGCCATGGGGATGCAGGGCTGGCCCGCTTGCGGCCGATGACAGTGCGGATTCCGGTGGAGCCGGTGGAAGCGGCGATGGAGGCCGACGCGTCCGATGCCGCGTCGCGGACCAATTCGTTCGGAGTGCGCGGCCCGCTCTTCGGCGTGGCCGCGCAGCGGGCGGAGGACGGCCGGTGCTGGCGGGTCGCCGTCGAGGTGACGCACGGCTGCCCACAACAGGCCAGGGACGGACTCAACTCGCTCCTGTGGTTCCGCGCGAAGGACGACGCCCGGGACAAGGCGGAACGGCGCGCCCTGCTGGCCGCCGTCGCCAGACTGGAGAGCGAGCGCGTCGACGAACTCACCGTGACCGGCACCCGCTACCGGATCGTGCGGGCCGAGGAGTACGTCGGACTGGACGCGCGCGGCGACATCGAGCAGCCCCGCCCCACCGACCCGCAGCCCACCGCTCCCGACTGGGAGCACACGGCCGGCCATCCGAAGATCGACGAAGGACTGGTCCTGGACCCGGACGCCGCCGTCACCCCGGCCGAGGCCGTCGAACGGCTGGCGCTGCGCACCCTGGCCTACACCGGCTCCCGCTTCCCCGACGACGTACGCGCCGACTCGCACCGGGCCTTGACGAGCCACCCCGACGTCCTGCTGCTGCCCGCCACGTTCGCGGTCGCGGAGCGCACCGGCGCGAGCTGGACGCCGGGCAGCGCCCTGCACGCCAGCGCGCACGACGCCCGGCGAACGCTGGACTTCTCCCTGGCCTGGTGGGAGCCGCGCAGGCTCGGCCTGATCCCGATGGACGCCGACAGGGACGTGGACGCCCGCACCCTGACCGCCGAGGGCACCGATCCGGCGGTCGCGGAACTCGCCGACTACGCCGAGGCCGCCGACCGGCTCCGCGCCGGCAACCTCAACGAGATCGAGGTCCACGGCACCATCTCCCGGATCGGCCGCATCCGCCGGATGCTGCGCTGGGGCCCCGACGGACCGGAGGGCCCCCGCCCCTCCGACATCAACAACCACGAGCCCGGCCCGATCCACCCCACGCTCGATGAGGACGGCATCGTGCACTTCGGCGACGAGGGGGCTGACGAGTGATGTCCTGAGTCAGACGGCGGGGTTCAGCGCCCGATGGTGGTACCAGACGGCATGGAAGGCGGCGAAGTACGGGGAGCCCTGCCGGACGGGTCCGAGGTCGCGCAGCAGCTGATCGCCGCGCGGATCGTCGTGGACGAACAGGGAAATCGCCGCCGTGACCCGTACGGCCTCGTTCTCGTCGTCCAGGCACGCGGCGAGCGCGTCCGAGGTGGCGGAAGACAGGTCGGGGGCGTCACCGATCACCCGGCAGGCCTCTGCCCGCACCCCGGCATCTGTGTCCTCGGTACGCGCCATGACGGTGACCAGCGCGTCGGGGTTCCCCCGCGTGACCGCCCCGTAGAGGCCGGAGAGAGCCCAGAGGCGGACGCCCGGGTCGGGGTGCCGGGTGAGCGCCGGCAGCGGCTGCTCGGCCCGGGGGTCCATGGCTCCGGCCAGGCCCGCGGCGATTGCCCGCATCACCCGCGGGTCGTCTTCCCGCGCCAGCCAGGGGAGGAAGAGGTCGACGAGCGGCTCGTCGAAGGGACTGCTGGATTCGGTCTCGTCGAAGAGATTGATCAGACGCAGCACCTCGGCACCGCAGTAACGCTCCAACGGCTCCGAACGGTCGCACAGCCCGGCGGCCTGCGCCCAGACGGTGGGTGCATGGCGCGCCTGGAGCACGAGCGTCGTCGCCACCCACACCGGCTGGTCCACATCGGGCTCGCCCAGCGCACGCCCCATCAACTCCTCGAAAGGCGGCGTGATCCCGTACGTGGGCTCCAACTCGGTGAGGATCGCGCTGTGCCCGTTCCTTACGGTCAGGCCACCGAGCGACAGTTCCTGACACGCATTGCCCCACCCGTCCAGGACCCCCCTGCGCACCACGGGTTCCGGCACACCGCTCCTGCGGCGCAACTCGACTTCCGCACCAACGAGATGCCAGTGCCGTGCCAGCTCCAGGGCGTCACGCCCCGCCGGGTCGGTGAGCCGCGGATCCGCCCCGCTGTTGAGGAGCACGGACGTGATCTCGCAGGCACCGAGGTCGACCGCCCGCAGCAGAGGCGTACGGCCCTGGGCGTCGACGCAGTCCAGACGGACCGGCCGGCCCGCCATCTTCAACTCCTCGACCACGGGAAGGTCGAACCCCTCCACGGCCAGACACAGCGCCGGAGTCCCCGCCTCGTCGAGGGTGTCGGGATCAGCACCTGCCGTCAGGAGAGCCGCCACGGCTCGGGCATCGCCGCTCCGGACAGCAGCTATGAGCGGCTCTTCACCCATGTGCACCATGTGCGTCTACGTACCTTTCATCGGGGACCACACCGTCGACCAAGCTCTCAGTGTCACATCCGACGAGGCCGGCCAGATGTGGCCAGGCGCGGCCAGATGCGGTCGCGTTCGGTCGGGTACGGTTCCTTCCCGTTCACGCCCCCGTAACATCACACGCATGTGGGAGATCTTGGTGAGCGCCGCCACAGCGCTCATATCCGCGGGAATAGGCGCCGGCGCGGCGCTTTATGCCAGGAATCCACGAAAAGCGTCCCTCGAGATCGTGAACGTCCGAAGGGCGACACAGGGCGACCTTTCGGCCGACCCGTCCGTGTCATCGGACATGCTCAGCGGTCTGCCCATGTCCGGCATCGTCATCGACCTGAAACTCCGCAACCCCGGAGCCCAGGCCACCTATATCAAGCGTATAGACCTCAACGTCTCCGATATCGAGGACTTCTCGCTCCCGGAGACGTACGTGGTGGCGTGCGACTCGCCGGAAACCGGGATACCCAGCGCGGCGGCCGCCGAGCCGTCCCTCGGCTATGCGGCGTCGCTCTCCCCTGACGGAGTGACGTCCTGCTCTGTGTCCCAGGTCATTCCACCAGGTGAAACGGACAGGATCCTGCTCTCGCTCGACCTGCCCGCGGAGTTTTCCTTCACCCTGGATCTCTCGATCTTCTACAACTCCGACCGGGTGGCCGTGCACGACCCCCAACACCTCCCGGCCGCGGTGACGCACCTGGAATCCAAAGATGAATTCTGGGGGAGATTCGACGATCAAGTCGGCGAAATTTGCTATTCCGGTGTGCCGGAAGCCATGGGCCTGTATTTCGACGACGAGGTCTATCCCGTTCCCAGCGGCCTGTTCCAGTACGTGTGGGCGTACAGTCGCAAAGTCGCCGCGATCAACAACTGGCTCAAGAAGCACTCTTTGTGCCCGGACGTCACGGCCGATCTGGACGAAATTCTCGACACGGGGCGAGGTATGGCGGAGAACTGGGCGTATACCTGGAGGAGCGATTTTCCTCCGGAATGACGCACGGACGCCACCACGTGCACACCGTACGCATCACATACGTGCGGGGGCGGCTCCCCGGGGTCGCCCCCGCACGGCAGGGGAGCGATGGGGGTACGGATCCACTTCGGCGGCGACGATCTCCGGAAGGTGACGGTCGCTCAGTACCCCGTACTGCTCTGGGAGATCGACTCGAACCTGCACCCCTCGATCCGCTGGGCCCCGCCCGTCCTGCACGTGGACCACCAACTCTTCGACGAGGACGTACATCTCGACGGTCGGGGTCTCCACCTGGTGCCGTCGTTTTTCACGCCGACCAACGCATTCTGCGTGAACATCACCCCGCCGATGACGCTGGTCTTCCCCAGCGCCTCCCGAGAGCCGTGGCATCCCGGTCCGAATTCGGGCCGGACTCGTCACCACCCGACGCACCGGCACAAGCGTGCGCCACCGCCCCACACCCCTGGGCCTCAACCTCCTCCGTGCGCAAAACCGGCAATGACTTGACGGGGGAGTGCTCGTTGGACAGGGCATGAAGCACATCAAGCGGATCCTTGCCGGGCTGGTCGGCACAGTGGCAGTGCTGAGCATGGCGCCGATCTCCCCTGCCCACGCGGCTGACGGGTACGACCGTTGCCCTGACGGCTACTACTGCATGTTCTCGGGTCTCGACGGCACCGGGGACATGATCAAGCTGAGGGGGAGCACCCCGGACCTCGCGGCACTCGGCATGGACGACCGGGCCAAATCCGACTGGAACCGGACCTCTTCGACCGTCTACCTCTGGTCCGACACGAACTACTCCGGGTGCACCGCTGTCACGTCCGCCGGCCCGACCGGCAAGGGCAACTTCTTCCCGACCTATCAGGACTTCTTCAGCTCGGTGCAGTTCGACGGACCGGGCGGCCCGAACTGTGGCGCACCGCCCGGGGAAGACGGCTAGCGCGCACCGGGCCATGATCGATGCCCGCGTAGTGGGACCTGGCATCGGAGAGGGATGACGGGGTAAGTGGGGGCCATGGCCGATGTCGTGGACTCAGATGAACTGCTGCGCCGCATTCAGCGTGCGCGGGACCGCGCCCAGAGCGAAGAGCGGGCCTGGCGGGCACGGGGCGCGGAGGCGCCTGACCCGGAGACGGCGCATGAAGCCGGCGTACGGGCGATCGCCTACGAGGCGGTGCTGTCAGTGCTGGACGAGATTCTGAACCCAGGACGACCTTGACGCCGTCGGGGCCGGCCCGCGGGCATGGAGCCCGATTCAGGCCGGCCCGAATCAGACCGTCCGCCGTCTGCGTACCCGCGTAGCCTTCACGCTGCGACGCTGCCACGGGCGGTGCCCAGGACTCAGGGCCGGTAGACGCACTCCGCCAGCGTCGCGTGCTTCTTCCAGCCCAGCGTCTCGTACAGGGCGCGCCCGGCGTCGGTCGCGCCGAGGACGCCGAGGACCGCGCCCTGCTCCAGCGCGTGGTCGGCGAGCACGCGCATCACGAAGCCGCCCAGCCCCCTGCGGCGATGAGTCTCCTCGGTCGCCACCCGGTCCATGATCACGGCATCCCCGAGGGACCCCATCTGCCCCGTGGCCGCCTGGTGACCCGCCGCGTCCAGCACCCGGACGTGGGTGACGGCGCCCTTGGTCTCCACGCTCGCGGTGTATCCGTCGGGTGCGACCGGGTTCGTGGCCGTCAGGTCGATGGCCATCAGATGGCCGGTGTCCTCCCAGGCCATCACCCACCCCTGGGGCAGCCAGGGCTCGACCTCTTCCGGTTCCGCGGGCATCTTCATCCAGGTCCGCGGGACGGACACCGACGCAGCCGCGCCGCGAACCCACGACTCCCCGGCCTCGGGCAGGACATGGCGTCCCACTTCGTCGGGGTTGCCGGCCACGTCTATGTAGAAACCCCAGGGCTTCTCGACGGGCGGGGGCGTCCCCCGGGACACGGCCCAGCCCGCCGCCCACATTCTGACCATGTCCGCGACCATCAAGTCCTCCTGATGTTGTGACCGCCGCCTCAGCGGCTAAATAAGGGCCAGTTAGGTAAGGGCCAATATATAGGCGGGTGCATTACGTCGTCGGGGCATCCACGGCATCTGCTCTGCGGGGAACGCGCCGCGGACGCGCCGCGGGCTACGCGACCTTGGGGCCGCAGCGCATCCCGATGTACACGCACCCGGTGCCGTCCGCCAGCGTGGAGAAGATCACCGGCATGTGGTCCTCGCTGAACGCCGCGCCCACCCCCGTACCGGCGAAGACCGTTTCCGTCACCGGCACCAGATCGATCTCCAGAGGGTCGGAGAAGTCCTTCATGCCGTCGACGAACTCGTACACCAGATGCCCCGCACCGTCCTTCTCGGTCACGGTCATGACCACGCCCTCGCGCCGGTACGTGCCGACGAGCGGGGCGAAGTCGACCACCGGAGGCTCGGTCGGCGGGGCGAAGGCGTCCGGCATCGTCACCCCGGCCAATTCGGCGAGGAGCTCCCGGTAGAGCGCCGCGTACAGCTCACGCGCTCCGCCGCCGTTGGTGAGCAGCGCGACCGCGACGCCCGCCGACGGGACGACGCGCAGATAGCCGTACTGCCCGATGGAGGCTCCGTCGTGGCCATAGCCCTGGACGCCGTTCCAGTCGTAGAGGGTCCAGCCGAGGCCCCAACCGTCCGCGCTGACCGACCACTTGTCGGGGGAGTCCACGACCCGGCGCTGCATCAGCGCGACGGCCTCCTCGGAGAGCACCCTGGTGCCGTCCTGCGCCACTCCGCCCGCGAGGTGCATCCGCGCGAGTCGCGCGAGGTCCCCGGCCGTGGCGATGACCCGGCCGTACGGGCCCGCCGAGCGCGGCATCAGGTCCCAGGAGGGGGCCGGGTCCGGGTCCTGGCCCGGCTCGCCCAGGTGGCCCATGGCCGCGCGGAACCGCAGCGCCTCCTCGGGGAGCGTCATCGTGTGGTCGAGGCCGAGCGGGGTGAGGAGCAGATCCTTGAGCGCCTCGTCCCAGACCTTGCCGGTCAGCACCTCGATGATGCGGCCGAGCACGTTGTACCCGACGCTGCTGTAGGAGAGCGCCTCGCCGGGTGGGCAGTCGAGCGCCACGCCCTTCGCGGCTTCGACGTACTTGGCGAGGCAGTCGTCGCCGCGTCCGCTGTCATGGGTGAAGTCGCAGGTGAGGCCGCTCGTGTGGCTGAGGAGCCGGCGTGTGGTGATCGCCCTGGTCGCCTCGGGGTCGGCGACCGAGAACTCCGGCAGCAAATCCACGACCGGTGCGTCCAGGTCCAGTTGGCCCGAATCGGCGAGCCGCATGATGAGGGTGGCGGTGTAGATCTTGGCGATCGAACCCATCTGGAAGACCGAGTCGGTCGTCGCCTCCACGCCGGTTCCGCGGTGAAGCGTGCCGCTGGCCAGCTCGTGGACGGTTCCGTCGACGAGGAGCGCCAGTGACGCGGCCGGAACGTGGTACTTGGCGCGCAACTCGTCGAGCCGGCACTGCCAGTGGGCGAGGTCCAGCTTCCGGCCCGCCGAGTCCCGCGTCCCCCACTCGCCCCTGGCCTTCCAGCTGCCCTGCTCGTCCCAGCTCTCGTTCCGGCTCACGTGCTTCGACATGCGATTACCCCCACCTGATGCGTACGGCGTGTTCTCGTTGAGAACACCATACGCACGACGGAACACTGTGCGCAAGCGCGTACAGTGTTCGCCGCGCGCGATCGAGCAGCGATCATCAGGCGGTACGGACGGGTTGGTCACCCGCCGATGCCGCGTCGGTCTCGTCGGCCGCATCCGAGAGATCGCGGTGACGGGTCTCCTCGGCGCAGCCGAGGGCGATGACGGTGAGCAGGACGGCGGCCATGACGTAGAGGGCGATGGGCGCGGCGCTGTCGTACGCGGAGAGCAGGGCGGTGGCGATGAGCGGGGCCGGGGCGCCCGCGGCCACGGAGGAGAACTGGGCGCCGATCGATGCTCCGGAGTAGCGCATGCGGGTCGCGAACATCTCGGAGAAGAACGCCGCTTGCGGGGCGTACATCGCGCCATGGAAGAGCAGCGCCACGGTGACGGCCGTGATGAGTGCCCCAAAGGAACCCCGGTCGACCAGATGGAAGAACGGATAGATCCATATGCCCATGCCCATGCCGAGGGCGCCGAGGAGGTAGATGGGGCGGCGTCCGAGCTTGTCGGAGAGGGCACCCCACAGGGGGATGGTCACGAAGTGGACGGCGGAGGCGATCAGGACGGCATTGAGCGCGGTCTGTTTGCTCGTGTCGGCGTGCTCGGTCGCGTAGACGAGGATGAAGGCGGTGACGACGTAGTAGGAGATGTTCTCGGCCATGCGGGTCCCCATGGCGATGAGGACGTCGCGCCAGTGGTCGCGCAGAACGGCGAGTACGGGTGGCTTCTCGCGGAAGTCCCGCTCGGTCTTGCGGCGTTCGGCTGCTGCGAGGGCGGCTTTGAACACGGGCGATTCGTCGACGGAGAGCCGGACCCACAGGCCGACGAGCACCAGTGCTCCGGAGAGCAGGAACGGCACCCGCCAGCCCCAGGAGTCGAACGCCGCGTCCGACAGTGTCGCGGTCAGCGTGGCGAGGACGCCTGTGGCCAGCAGTTGCCCGGCCGGTGCTCCGGTCTGCGGCCACGAGGCCCAGAAGCCGCGCCATTTGGCATCTCCGTGCTCCGCCACCAGCAGCACCGCCCCGCCCCATTCACCGCCCAGGGCGAAGCCCTGGATCAGGCGCAGCACGGTGAGCAGGATCGGGGCGGCCGTGCCGACGGTGGCGTGAGTGGGGAGCAGGCCGATCAGGAAGGTCGCGCCGCCCATCATCAGCAGGCTGTACACCAGGAGTTTCTTGCGTCCGAGCCGATCTCCGTAGTGGCCGAAGACGAGGGCGCCGATCGGGCGGGCGGCGAAGCCGACGGCGTAGGTCAGGAAGGACAGGAGCGTGCCGACCAGGGGGTCGGAGCCGGGGAAGAAGAGCTTGTTGAAGACGAGTGCGGCGGCGGCACCGTAGAGGAAGAAGTCGTACCACTCGATGGTGGTGCCGATGAGGCTGGCAGCCACGATCTTCCTGAGATCTCTGGGGGGCCGGGGACGTGCCGGGGGCGGGGACGACATGTGAAGCACCACTTTCGTGACGGGTGGCTGAAGACGGGTGACGTGTTGCTGAGCGGTCCCGGGTCGCCTGGGCGGATCAGGTTCCTGATCACGTGCTGTGACAGGTGAAGCTGTGTGCGGAGGCGGGGTCGCCGTGGCCGCGGTAACGCGGCCAGGACGGGTAGGCGCACAGCGGCCGGGTACGGCCGTTGCCGGCGGGGCCGATGTCGGTGACGACAGGCCGTGAAGGTGCCTTGTTCTCTTCTGCCCAGCGCTCCAGTGCGCTCAGTGAGTCGTAGCCGGCCGCGAAGGACGCGTCGACATTGGCATGGTTGGCGCCGGGGATGAGGTAGAGCCGGGCGAAGTCGCGGGTGGCGCGTGGGCCCATGAGCCTTTGGACGCGCCGGAAGTAGTCGACGGTGGAGCGGTGGCTGACCAGTTCGTCGGCGGTGCCGTGCAGGACGAGGAGCTTTCCGCCTGCCTGCGCGAAGCGGCGCAGGTCGGGGTCGTTGACATCCTGAAGGGCGGAGAGACGGCTGATGCGTTGCTGCCACGCGCCGGGGTGGCGGGGGTCCACGGTCAGGGGATCGTGCGCTGGGTCGCGGGTGACGAAATACCTCACCCACTGGTCCCAGAACTGGACGCCGTAGCCGCTGTCCTTCGGCATCGGGTGGCCGGGGGCCCGGGCGCCCATGCCCAGCAGGGGGGTGGTCATGTCGGCGCCCGACAGGAAGGGGAAGCCGGGATATCCGGTTTCGCCGCTGGCCAGGTGGTGCTTCCAGCGCAGGGGAGAGGAGAGAGCCTCGACGGCGTGGATCTGGCGGTCCGAGAGGCAGGTGTCCGCGGTGTCCTTGCCGGCCGGGCAGCGCAGTGTGCGGGGTTGGAAGCGGCAGCCTGATTCGTGAGAGATGACGCCGTCGCGCACGCCGTCGTCGCCGTCGCAGGACCTGATGACGGCCCGGTACAGCAGGTCCTGTTCGGCCCGGTCGAGGAAGGCCCCGGGGCGGGAGAGGAGCTGGGCCTCGTACCCGAAGAAGAGGTTGAGGGCGGTGGCGTTCCACGCGGGGTAGGCGGCGATGACGCCGTCGAAGTCGGTGGGCCACCGCTGGGCGACGGCGAGGGCCTCGCGCCCGCCGCTGGAGCCGCCCGCGAAGTAGCTGTGGGCGGGGTCGGCGCCGTAATGGGCGCGGATGATGAAGCGGGCGGCGTCATGGGTCTTCTTCAGCGCGTCACCGGCGAAGTTGCGCACGGCTTCGTCGTTGACGCCGAAGGAGCCGTCCAGGGAGGTGGTCGGTTCGAAGTCCGGCGCGGCCCGGTGGCCGGAGTCGCCGGCGTAGGTGGCGTAGCCGCGGCTGAGCGGGCGCGGCCGGTCGGTCGGGCCGAAGGGGACGTTGCCCGCGACATCGGGGATGGTGCCGTCGTAGCCACCGCCGCCGAACATCATCGACTTCTTGTTCCACTGCTGCGGCAGGGCGAGGCGCAGAGTGATGTCGGGAGCCCGGGGGGCCACGGGGTGGATGACGGCCTCGACGCGGCAGTACGGTCCGGCAGCCGAAGTCCCGCCGTCAGTGGGCGCGATGGTGCTCGCCGCGCTCACCTCACCGCCCGTGGTGGGCAGCCCGATCACCGAGGCGGGTAGCCGCAGGCCCCGCAGGTCGCTGCAACCGGTCGGTCTCCGGGCGGCGTGTGCCGGGAACAGGAGCGTGCCGCTGACCAGAGCGCAGACGAGCCCTGTCGCGGCGATGGCTTTCTTCATGGCGTCTCCGTCGCTCGTGTCTCGTGGCGAGAGGCGCAAAGGCTACGAAGCGTGCCGCCGCGGACGGTATGGGCTGGGCCCACATAAGGGCCGCCCGCGACGTGTGTGGGACGCGCGGGGCCAGGTCAGTGCTTGCTGACTTTCAGCAGCCGCAGGGCGACCTGGATCTCCAGGAGCCGTTCCGGGTCGCGCCAGGTGGGACCGAGGAGCTGACTCATCCGGCCCAGGCGCTGGGTGACGGTGTTCACGTGCAGATGCAGCAACTGTGCGGTGTTGCGGGCGTGTTGACCCGTACGGCAGTAGGTGTCGAGGGTGTGGACCAGGTCGGAGTGGTGCGTGCGGTCGTATGCGATGACCGGACCGATGACCGAATCGATGAAGGAGGCGGTGGCCGGTTCGCCGCTGAAGAGGGCTCCGACGAATCCGAGTCCGCGGGTGTCGGCGATCTCGCCGGTCCTGCCCAGGGCGATGAGGGCGCGCAGGCAGTTGTCCGCCTCGCGGAAGGCGGCGGCGAGGCGGGTGATGTCTGCGACTCGCGCGGTGCCGGCGGTGACGGGGTGGCGCGAGGTCCGCGAGAGTTCATCGACGGCGTGCCGCGCCACGGCCTCGGGGTCGTCGCCCGGCAACAGCAGGATGACGGTGTTGCGCTGGAAGGTCGCCAGACCGTGGGAGCGCCGGGCGATGGCCGCGGTGGCGGCGTAGACCCGCTCGCGTGGTTCGTCGTCGACCCGGGCCACCACGACGGTACGGCAGGCGGCGAGGTCGACGCCGAGCAGGGCGGCCCGGTGCCGCAGGAGGTCGAAGTCCTTGTCGTGCGCGGCCAGCAGATCCCCCAGGAGTTCTCCGCGCACGCGCGCTTCGGCCTCCGCCATGCGTCTGCGGGTGACGAGCACCAGAGAGGCCACCAGCGCGGCCCTCTCCAGGATGCGCCGGTCGGTGGCGTCGACCTGCGCGGCGGCGCTCAGGACGATCGTGCCCAGAGGCTCGGACTCGGTGATCAGGGGAACCGCGCACCGCGTCCCGCGGATCACCGTGTGTCCGGCCTGCCAGGCGTCCGCACTGAGCCGGCCCACTTCGTCGGCCGGTACCGTCTCCTGGCCGCCGGAGTGCGCGACGATGCCGCCCTCCTCGTCGAGGACGACCACCGTGCCGGCGACCGCGGTCGCGGTCGCCTGGACGACTTCGTCGACGCCATTGCCCTGGATGACCAAGCGGGTGAGGCGCTCATGGACCTCCGCGGTGCGTTCCAGGTCCGCCATGTGGGAGCTGATCGTGTCGTTGGCGACCCGCAGCTCCGACACCGCCTGCTGCGCGGCGCTCAGCAGGCGGCTGTTCTCGATGGCCACCGCCGCGTGCGAGCCGAGCATCATCAGCACACTGATGTCCCGGCTGCTGAATTCGCGCTGACTGCGGTGTGCGGCCAGCAGAACCCCGATCACCTCTTGATTGAGTTTGACCGGTACCCCCAGTAGGGACTCGATCCGTTCGGCGGCGACCGTTCTGTCGATCTCGGTGGTGTGGGCGAAGGACTGGTCGGTGAGGTAGGCGGCGACGGCGTAGGGTTCGCCGGTTCGCGCCACGATTCCGCCCACGCCGCTCCCGACCGGCAGCCGCAGTTCGCGCAGCAGGCCGGAGATGTTGCCCGCGGCCGCCTTGATGTAGCTGTCGCCGCGACCGCGGTCGCTGAGGCTTATGTAGGCGAGATCGCAGTCCAGCAGCCGCCGTGCCCGGTCGGCGATCGCCTGGAGGATGGAGTCCAGATCCCGCAGGGACGCCAGGTCGTTCGCGGTGTCGTTGAGCAGCTGCAGCTCCGCCTCGTTGCGGCGATGGCGCATGAGCCTTTCCCGCAGCCGCAGCGCGATCGCCCGCTCCTCCGCCAGCAGGTCGAGCCGGTCGGTCGGCTCACCCGCGCTGCGGGCCCGGGCCAGGATCTCGTCGAAGGCGTCGATGTCGGTGTCATTGAGCAGCAGTTTCAAGAACGACATGCCGTAGGTGCCCACCATCGATCCTCCGTCGAACCGTGCTCTCGGCGCCCGGCAAGTATGGTGCCGCTCGGCGGCCGAGGCACCGGGTTCGACACTGAACGAGCCGCTTGTTCAACGCCGTTCCTCCTTCCCTCCCGGGAAGCCCGGTGGCCGGTGTGCGAGCTCTACGGTTCGACGAGATTGCGGCGGATACCGCTGTCGAGGCGCTGCGCCACTTCTTCGTCCCGCCCGGGCGGCCAGGTCAGCAACCCTCCTCCGGAGGCGCGGCCTCGCTGTCCGGCGGCGAGGAGCTTGCCGAGCGCGGGAAAGGTGACCTCGGTCGACAGGTGGGGCGCCAGGCTGTCGAGGATGTTCTTGGTGAGGTCAAGGCCGATGAAGTCCGCGTTCTCCATGGGGCCCACGGCCGACCAGCGCAGACCTAGACTCGCCCGCATGACCGTGTCGATCGTCATCGGGTCGCAGACGTCCTGCTCCACCAGGTGCAGTGCCTCCCGTACCAGTGCGAACTGGAGCCGGTTGCCGATGAACCCCGGCACGTCGCGGTGCAGGCGCACCGTCGTCTTGCCCATCGCGTTGAGCATGTCGCACGCCTCCTGCGCGTACCGGTGGTCCGTCTCAGCGCCCGGAGCGACCTCGACGAGCGGGACGACGTAGGGCGGGTTCCACCAGTGCACCCCCACCAGCCGCTGCGGGTATCGCATGCCTTTGGCCACTTCGGTGAGCGAGAGCACCGAGGTGTTCGACCACACCGGCAGCACGGCCGGAATCTTCGCTTCCAGCTCCTCGAGGACCTGATGCTTGACGTCCAGACGCTCGGGGACGGCCTCCATCACCACATCGACGCGCAGCACCAGGTCAGAGAGGGTTTTCGCCGTGGTGACACGTGCGGTGACCGGCCCGATGTCGCCCGTCGGCATGGCGCGGCGTTCGAGTACGCGCACGACGCGCTCGTCGAGCGAGGCCAGGGTCGCGGGGTCCGCGTCGTACACGACGACACGGTGCCCGGCCTGAGCCAGGGCCACAGCGATCCCGTGCCCCATGAGCCCGCCGCCGACGATTCCGAACCGGGTCATTTCTGTCCTCCAGGAGCTGGGCGGATATATGAGCGGATATATGAGGTGACGTGCACCCTCACGGTGCAGGGAGTGGAGATACGGGGGAGGCACACAGCGGGGCGACCGGCCAGGGGCAGCCCCCGAACCGCTTCCGACGGTATGCCGCCTCCAACGGCCCTCACGAGAGGAGCAGCGCACACCTACGGGGCACTGGACATGTACGCAGCGCATACTCGGCCCGCCCACGCAGCTCAGGACGCCGGCGTCGCGCGAATCCCGGTCAGCGCGGCTGAGACGTAATGGCTGGAGTGGACACAACGGGGAGCAAAAGACGTGCTCCGCACCCATCTCACCGCCGCGGCGGGTGGTTCTAGCTTGCTCAGGGTCACACCACCCCACGACCCCGCCGACGTCACGCTGAGCGCGAGCCGCCTATCGGCGCTCAGTGAACGTGCGACGGGTAAGGAGCGTCTCCATGCTGTTTCCACCCCTGAGGTCCACCGGGACGGGATCGACGCGCACCGCAGGCGACCGGCGATCAGCCCGCGCGCGGCGGCTGTTCAGCGCCTCCATCGCGGCGCTGCTGACCACGAGCCTGCTGGGCCTCGCGTCCCAGGCCTCCGGCGCAACGCCCCAGCCGGCCCCCACCGCCGCCGGACACGACCCCGTCATCATGATCCCGGGCATGACCGGCTCCCCCTCGAACATGGACCGCATGAAGTCCAACCTCCGGACCAACGGCTGGCCCGCGGCCCGGCTGTTCACCTGGACCGACAGCAGCTCCATGACCCAGGACCTGGCCAAGGCCGCCCAGCAGCTCTCCGCCAAGGTCGACCAGGTCCGCAGCCAGACCGGGGCGGACAAGGTCGTCCTCGCCACCTGGTCCGCCTCCACCCTGGCCGCCCGGTACTACATCAAGAATCTCGACGGCGCCGACAAGGTCTCCCAGTACATCGGCTTCGCCGGACCGCAGCACGGCACCGCCAACAACGGCTGCCAGTGGTACGTGTCCTGCCAGCAGTTCGCCTCCCCGAACACCCCGTTCCTCAAGGCGCTCAACAACCCCTCCGAGGTCCCGTCCAACGACAAGATCGACTACCTCACGATCAGGTCGACCGCGGATTACAACGCCACCCCGACGGACACCGCGAAGCTGGTCGGCGCGGACGAGAACTACCTCATGAGCGGGCCGATGGCACCCAGCCACTTCACGATCATCTCCGACACCACGGCACTGGCGAAGATGCGTTCCTTCATCACCGCGCACGAGAACGACTGAGCCCCCGCCCGATTGAGCAAGCCCACACCGGCCGTGCCGGGCGCTGCACCTGACAGTGCCCGGCACGGCACCCTCGTCTTCCGGCGAGCCGCCGCCAACTTCAGGCCGACCCCGACCACTCTCCTTATTTACTGGCGCGAACGAGTGACAGGTCGTTCCTCGCAGCCCTCGTCGGCGTTCACACAGCGACGCGCAAGTGGCAGGCAGAACAGCCAGAAACCGACGAATGCGGGCAGCGCCGCCGGCCTCTCGCAGCGAGGAAACAGGAGACCCAGGCATGACGCGGACCGCAGAAGGCGGGGCGGAGACGGCCCTTCCCGAGGAGTTGGTGGCCCTGCTGACCGGATACCTTGACGTAAAGGTGGAAGCTGATCAGCTCTCCGGCAGCACGACTTTTGCAAGTCTCGACCTGGACTCGCTGTCACTGATGGAGTTGGTCGTGGCGGCGGAAGAGGAGTACGGGATCGTCCTGCCCGAGAACGCTCTGGACCTGCGCCCGTCCTCGACCCTGGGCGAGGCGGGTCGGGCGTTCGAGAATGCGCGCTGATATCGCGGTCACCGGGTTGGGGCTGGTGACTCCGGCCGGGCACACGGTGGAGGAGAACTGGGCGGCCCTGAACCGAGGGCGCTCACTGGCCGCACCGGATCCCGAACTGGCGGGCCTGCCCGTCGACTTCTCCTGCCGTGTGACGGACTTCGAGGCCGAGAACGAAGTCGGCCGGGCCTCGGTGCGACGCAAGGACCGATTCATCCAGTTCGCCCTCGTGGCCGCCCGGCGGGCCGTCGCGGACGCGGGTCTCGGCAGTGGCGCCTGGGATGCGGACCGCGTCGGTGTCGTGCTGGGGGTGGGATCGAACAGTTTGAGTACGTACGTCGCCGAGTTCGGCCACCTCGGCGACGGGCGGCCGGAGAGGGTCTCGCCCCTCGCGCTCCCGCGCAGTGTCCCGAGCATGGCCGCGGGCGAGGTCGCCATCGACCTCGGGGTGCGCGGCCCCAACTTCACCACCGCCAGTGCCTGCGCGTCGGGCGCCACCGCGATCGGAGTGGCCCGGGACCTGCTGCGCTCCGGTACCTGCGACATCGTGCTGGCGGGCGGCAGCGAGTCGGCCCGCTCGCGCATGACGGCCACGTGCTTCACACGCATGGGGGCGCTGTCCCGGCGCACGGCGGAACCGGCACTGGCCAGCCGGCCGTTCGACGCGCGACGTGACGGCTTCCTCCTGGGCGAGGGCGCCGGCATCCTCGTCCTCGAACGCGCCGGCGCGGCTCGGGCCCGCCGGGCTCCCGTCCTCGCGCTGCTGCGCGGTTACGGTGCCGGTGCCGACGCGTACCACGCCGTCGCCCCCCACCCACAGGGCGATGGCGCGGTCCGCGCCATCCGCACCGCTCTCGCCGACGCCGGGTGCGGGCCCGAGGACGTCGGTCACATCAACGCGCACGGCACCTCCACCCCGCTGAACGACGCGGCCGAGGCCTGCTCCCTCGTCCGCGTCTTCGGTGACTCCGGGCCGCCGGTCACCGCGGCCAAGGGCGTGATCGGGCACGCACTGGGAGCGGCCGCGGCGATCCAGGCGGTGTACACGGTTCTCGCGCTGCGCCATGCGGCCATCCCGCCGGTGGCGAACTTCGAGGGCCAGGACGGGGACCACAAGCTGGACATCGTCGCCGGACATCCCCGTCCCACACGCGGCGACGCGGGGCTCAGCTGCTCCTTCGGCTTCGGTGGCCAGAACGCCGTTCTCCTGTTCACGGCTTCCTAGTGTGAGCCGGCCGAAGCGTACGGCGGATGCTGGACGTAGACGCTGTCGATCAGTACCCCCGTGAAGCCGGTACACCCGCGAAGCCCGTACACCCGTGAACCCGGTACACCTGTGAAGAAAGCGGAAGCTGAAGTCGATGCGTCGGACGACACATGGCCGTACCCGGCAGCCGGCGGCTGCCACTGTTGCTGCCGCACCACGGGTGGCGTCCATCCAGACGGCCTTCCCGCCGTACGTATACCGGCAGGAAGAGATCCTGGCCGCCTTGGCCCGCACGACGCTGCGGGAGTCCGAGACGGGCGCTCTGGTGCTCCGCAACATCCAGGCCAACTCGGGTGTGGAGACGCGCTCACTGTCCCTCCCGCTGGAGAAGCTCGTCGATCTCGCCCGCCGCGAGGACTTCACCGAGCAGAACCGCGTATGGCTCGACACCGCCATGGACCTGGGGGAACAGGCGCTGACCGGCGCGCTGCGCACCGCGGGTGTCCGGCCGGAGGAGGTCGACGCGGTGATCAGCACCACCGTCACCGGGCTTGCCGTGCCGTCGCTGGAGGCTCGGCTCGCCCATCGGGTGGGGCTGCGTCCGGACGTCAGACGTATCCCGCTCTTCGGCAACGGCTGCGCCGGAGGCGCCGCAGGTCTGGCCCGGCTGCACGACTACCTGCTGGCGCACCCCGACCAAGTGGCCGTCCTGCTCGCCGTAGAACTGTGCACACTGGCGTATCAGCTCAAGGACGGATCCGTGGCGAACGTCGTCGCCGGCAGTCTCTTCGGGGACGGCGCGGCCGCTGTGGTGGCCGTCGGAGCCGACCGGGACGCCGACCCCGTCGGCCCTGAACTGGTGGACACCCACAGCCTGCTGGTGCCCGGCACCGAGGACGTCCTCGGCTGGGACATCGGCTCCCACGGTTTCCGGATCCTCCTGTCGCCCGAGGTTCCGGTGCTCGCGGAGAAGCACCTGCCCGCGGCCGTCCAACCCCTCCTCGAACGGCACGCGCTGACGCCGGATCAGATCACGAGCTGGATCATCCACGGCGGTGGACCGAAGGTCTTCACCGCTGTCCAGCGCGCCCTGGGCCTGCGGTCCGGCGCCTTGGCGCTCACCCGGCACTCCGTGGCCGAGCGGGGCAACCTCTCGTCCGTCTCCGTACTGGACATCCTGCACGCGGCCATGGAAAACCCGCCTCCCGCGCAAGCCCCCGGCCTGGTCGCCGCCATGGGGCCGGGGTTCGCCATCGAACTGGTCCTGCTCCGCTGGTAGGGAGCCGCCCCCGACGAAAGCTGCTGACCGCACCACACGAGAAAGAAGGTGCCTCGGATCGTGCCCGCCATCCCCGCAGACGTACGCATTCTGCTCGACCTCGAACCAGTGGTCACCGACGCCCTCGACACCCACTTCCGCACCACCGCCGACTGGTACCCGCACCAGTACGTCCCCTGGAGCCAGGGCCGTGACTACGACGGCCTCCTCGAAGGTGAGCCATGGGACCCCTCCCACCAGAAACTCGACGCGGCCGCCCGGGACGGGCTCCTCTACAACCTGCTCACCGAAGAAAACCTGCCCAGTTACCACCGGGTGATCGGGGAAATGCTGTCGCTCGACGGCCCTTGGGGTGTCTGGGTCCACCGATGGACCGTGGAGGAGGCCAGGCACGGCACCGCCATCCGCGACTACCTCGTGGTCACCCGCAATGTCGATCCGGTGCATCTGGAGGACGCCCGTGCCGCGCATGTGCAGCAGGGCTACGAGATCGACTACCGCGGCGACCTCATCGCCTCCCTGGTCTACGTCACCCTCCAGGAACTCGGCACCCGCGTCAGCTACCAGGGAATCCGCCGCCTCTGCGACGAACCGACATGCGAGGCCCTGATGCAGCGCATCGCCCACGACGAGAACCGGCACATGCTCTTCTACCGGACCGCCCTCCAGGCGTGTATGCGCATGCACCCCGACCGAACGCTTCAGGCCGTGGCCAAAGTCCTCAAGACGTCTCGTCCACCTGGCCACGCCGCACCGGGCTTCGGGCGGCTGATCAGCTCCATGGCCAGGTCGGGCATCCTCTCCCCGGAGGTCTACTACAGGGACATCGCCCTTCCCTTCGCCCGCATGCTCGGCGTTCTGGACGCGACCGGTGTCACCCCGGCCGGACAGCTCGCCCAGGAGGAGATCGCCGCCCACATGGAGGAAGCTGCGGACCGCGCCGGCAGATACCGCGCCCTGACCGAACGCCGCAACCGACTTGCGACGGCATAGGACGAGAATTCCACGGTCCGGGATCGAAGAGTGAGAAGGCCGATCCGACATGTCTCTGGGCTGGGCAACGATCCCCGTAAGCCTGTCCGTTCTCATCACCATCATGGCCGTCGTGCGCCTGGTCGAACTGACGAGCGCGCGCCGTAACGCGCGTTGGGCCATGGCCCATGGCGGCATCGAGTACGGGCAACGCCATTACCCCGTCATGGTCACCCTTCACGTCTGCCTGCTCGTCGGGACCGTCGCGGAGGTCGCTCTCACCGACCGCGCCTTCGTCCCTGCGATCGGCTGGCCGGCACTGGCCGCCCTCATCCTGGTACAGGCAGGCCGCGCCTGGTGCATGAGGGCGCTCGGCCCCCGATGGAACACCCGTGTCGTCGCCGTACCTGGACTGCCACTGGTCACCACCGGCCCCTACCGCTGGATGCGACACCCCAACTACCTCATCGTCCTCTTCGAAGGCATCGCCCTGCCCCTCGTCCACACCGCATGGATCACCGCCACGCTCTTCACCATCGCCAACACCCCGTGGCTCGTCGTCCGCGTCCGCACGGAGAACACGGTGCTGTGGCCGGGGCCGGGGCCAGCGACACGCGGCGGTCACGCCGACTCGATGCCCGATTCCCGTAGCGCGTCGGCTGCGTCGACCCGTGCGGTGAATGCGGAAGGGGCGGCGTCCGGTTCGGACGCCGCCCCTTGAGTCACTGACCGAGGGTTACTTCACGTTGACGCCGGTCCAGGCGGCGGCCACGCGCTTGTACTCGGTGGAAGTCGCGCCGTACAGGTCCTTCGCCGCCTTCAGCGTGCCCTTGCGGGCCGCCTTGTAGTCGGTGGTCGACGTGAAGTACGTCGTCAGGGCCTTGAACCAGATCTTCTCGGCCTTGGCGCGTCCGATGCCCAGCACCTTGGAGCCGTCGGCGGTCGGCGAGTTGTACTGGACGCCGTTGATCCGCTTCTTGCCGCTGCCCTCGGACAGCAGGTAGAAGAAGTGGTTGGCGATGCCCGAGGAGTAGTGGACGTCGACGTTGCCGGCGTTGGCGCTCCAGTTGTTCAGGGAGGCGCCGTCCTTGCTCGGCTTGTCCATGTAACGCAGCGGCGAGCCGTCGCCGTTGATGTCGATCTTCTCGCCGATGAGGTAGTCACCGACGTCCTTGGGGTTCTTGGCCTTGAACTCCACGGCAGCGGCGAAGATGTCCGAGGTGGCCTCGTTCAGGCCGCCGGACTCGCCGTTGTACTCCATGTTGCCGGTGGCCGAGGTGACGCCGTGCGTCATCTCGTGGGCGGCGACGTCGATCGAGGTGAGGGGCTTCTTGTTGCCCTCGCCGTCGCCGTACGTCATGCAGAAGCAACTGTCGTCCCAGAAGGCGTTGACGTAGTTGTTGCTGAAGTGGACCCGCGAGGTCGCGCCCTTGCCGTCACCGTTGATGCCGCTGCGGCCGTGCACCGACTTGTAGTAGTCCCAGGTGAGCTGGGCGCCGTAGGCGGCGTCGACGGCGGCGGTCTGCGCGTTCGAGGGCTTGCCGTTGCCCCAGACGTCGTTGGCGTCCTTGAACAGCTTGCCGGAGCCGCTCTCCGCGTGCTTCAGGTCGTAGGTGCGGTGGCCGCCGCGGGCCTTGTCGGTCAGCTCGTAGCCGCTGGTGCCCTTCTTGGAGCCGACCGTGACCTTGCCGCTGTACTGGCTGTTGCCGGTGCCGTTCTCGATGGCCTGGTACTGGTACAGCTTCTTGCCCGTCGCGGCGTCCGTGATGACGTGGAGCTTGCTGGGCGTGCCGTCCTTCTGCGTGCCGGTGACGACCGTCTCGTAGGCGAGGACGGGCTTGCCGGTTGCGGCCCAGATCACCTTGCGCGGCGACTGCGCGTCGGCCTCGGCGGTCTTCGCCTTCGCCGCCGTGGACTCGGCGGACTTGGCGACGGCGCCCTTGGAGAGCTTCGCGTCGGTGGAGGCGACCTTGACGGTGGCCTCGGTCGCCTTGGTGACGCCCTTCACTTCGCCGCCCTTGGCGGTGTGCACGACGAGGTCGCCGCCGAGGACGGGCAGGCCGTCGTAGGTGCGCTCGTAGCGGGTGTGCGTGGTGCCGTCGGCGTCCTTGACGACGTCGCGGACGACGAGCTTCTCCTTGGCGCCCAGGCCGATCCGCTCGGCGGTCGCGGATCTCTCGGCGCTCGCGTCCTGGAGGAGGCCTGCGCGGGTCGACGCCGAGAGGGCGACGGGAGAGCCGGACGGCGCGTCGTCCTTCTCCGGCTGGGCGTAGGCGCCGGTGCTCAGTCCGGCCGTGAGCAGCGCTCCGGCGGCAACTGCGGTGGCGATCGCGAGCGTCGAGCGCTTACGGGATATGTCAGAGGTCACGCGGACTCCATCTGTGGGGGTCCGGGAGGCATGGAGTGCCGCCCGGAGCAGAAAAAAGACGCGATGCGGGCGTGCAGCGTGATGCCGTACGTGCAGCGTGTTGCGGGGAAGAGTGTCACTCCAACCAGGTACATGTCAGCATTTTGGCTGGATGTTGGCCGGATATGATCCGTTGAGCGATGGTCGACATACGTTATACGAACAAGTCATGAACGCGGGTGGTCCCAGGGTGGGTTTACGGTCGGGCCATCCTTCAACTGTTGATGCGGCCTGTGTCTTGTGCGGTCCGGTCCCGCGGTTCAGCTTCCAAGTGTCGTCGGCGACTTGGGTGAGGACGTTGACCGGATAGGGCCACTGGACGGCCTCCTTGACGTTGTCCGCAGACTCCGAACTGCGGGTTCCAGAACTGCCCAGAGGGGAACCCGGCCCTCCGCGAGCGCCTACGCGAGTACCAAGGCGGACCGGTCTGGACTGCCGGATGGCCGGGCGGCCGGATCGCCGGGCGACGGGATCCTGGCCAGTCATGGCGCAGCGATGATTTTTTGCGCCCGGGAGAGTCACACCACTGCCATAGACAACGCAGGAGGAAACACGTGGCCCAGCTACTGAAAGTCCAGAACTTCAACGTCTCGAGCGACGGCATCGGTGCCGGTGAGGACCAGACCCTCGAGAACCCGTTCGGTCACGGTGTCGATCCGGGGGAGCTGGTCTCGTGGGCCGGCGCCACGGCCAGCTGGCCCATGCGTACCGAGCCCGGGGGCAGCAGGGGCCTCGACGACTACTTGACGCGGGACTACGCGAACAACATCGGTGCCGAGATCATGGGCCGCAACAAGTTCGGTCCCCAGCGCGGGCCCTGGCAGGACCATGAGTGGCGCGGCTGGTGGGGTGACGAGCCCCCGTTCCACACCCCGGTGTTCGTCATGACCCACCACAAGCGTCCTTCGTTCACGCTCTCCGACACCACGTTCCACTTCGTCGGCGGCGACCCGGCCACGGTCCTTGAGCAGGCCCGGGAGGCGGCTCAGGGCAAGGACGTCCGACTCGGCGGGGGAGTCACCATCATCCGGGAGTTCCTCGACGCCGACCTCGTCGACACCCTGCATGTGGCGGTCTCGCCGGTGAAGCTCGGATCCGGTCTGAGGCTGTGGGAGTCCCCCGATGAGCTGCTCGACCGGTTCCACCTCGAGGTCGTGCCCAGCCCGAGCGGCGTGGCGCACCACCTGTTCTGGCGAAAGTGACACGAGGACTCCATGACGTGTCCTCTCCCGGCGTGACCGTGATCGACGCAGGGCGGCCCGTGGCCGGGAGGCGGGGCCATGAGCGCAACGTCCTTTACTCCTAGGGGCGTTGGGCTCTGTCACCGCCCGCCCATGGTCCCGTTAGGGTGGCCCGGTGACCGACGAGATCGTGGACGCACTGCACCGCTTCCGAGCCGAGGCGACGTCCCGGGGTCTGGCATCGGAGGAGGTGGAGGAATGGATACGTGGCGCCCTGCCGGCCGTGTACCTGGCCGAGGGCGGTGACGGCCCGCTCGTGGCCCGGGTCGGCGGCAACCCCCTGCTGCCGCACGGCGTGCCGAAGCCGTCCGACCCCTTCGTGGTCTCCGTCGACCTCGCGGCCCTCCCGCCGGGTGTGACCCACCTTCCCCTGCCCGCCGACGGCCACCTGCTCTTCTTCTCCGGCACCGATGTGCAGGAGGGCGACGGGCAGGTGGCCGATGCGGTCCTGTACGTCCCCGCCGGGACGCCCACAACCCCGACCGTCCTCGAACACAGCTGGCGCGAGCCGTACCAGCCGCGTGAACTGCGCACGGTCTGGCACCAGCCGAGCGCGCAGATGCCGGAGAGCTTCGCCCTCGACAGATGGGGTGCCTTCCCCGAGGACGAGCAGTTCGATCTCGCCGATGAACTCAGTGACGCCTGGGCGCACGTGGGCGGCTACCGCCCTTCCTGGGTCGTGCAGATCGGCGGCCATCCGGTCTCGCCCCAGAACGACCCCGTCCACTCCGCCCGTACGCCCGAGGAGGCCGGCCACTGCGAGCAGGACGGTGTGGCGCACGGAGACGACGCCGGCGACTGGGCTCTTCTGGCCACCTGGAGGTGCGGTGACGACGTCACGGAACTGGACTCCGGCGTGGCCCACTGGGTGATCCGCCACCGGGACCTGGCGGCCCGGCGCTTCGACCGGGTCCACCGCTACGTAGAAATGGCCTGACCCCGCGCGCTGGCCAGAGCGGAGACGCTGAACAGAGCGAAGAACGCCGCGGAGGCGGTGCCGAACTGCTGCCGGGTCAGGTCCAGGTCGTCCATGACCGGTTTCGCGGCGAGCCCCAGCACGGTCTTGTCGGCGAAGTTGACCAGCATGAAGGCCAGCAGCACCCATGTGGTCTGCCGGCCGGAGCCGGTGGATGCCCCCGCAGGGTTGTGCCGTGTCATAGCGGACATGGAGCTCCTTCGGGGGTCGCGTCACCGGCCTGGCGCCGATCTTGCAGGCAGAACGGCCGGGCGGACATCCGTCAGGGTCACAGTCGTGCGCGCCGGGTACTGTGACGGGTCACAGTCGCCGGCGAGGTGGATCATGACGCAAGAAGAACCGCGGGTCCCCAGAGCGTCACCCGGTCTCTCCGCGGCCGCGGTGGCGCTGGCCGCCCGCTGCGAGCCGAGGGTGAACGAACTGGCCCGGCGTATGGCCCGCGAGGTGTTCGAGCAGTTGCGCGGCTACTCCAACCTGCCCGCCGACGTCAAAGACGTGGAGATCGCGGCGACCGCCCGGCACGCGATGCGGCTGTTCCTGCGCGGCGCCGACGGGGGAGCGGCCCCGGACGCCCTGGAACACTTCCAGGAGCGCGCCGCCCAGCGCGCCGAGGAAGGCATGCCGCTCCACCTCCTGCTGCGTACGTACGGCTTGGGTGTACGGGAGTTGTGGCGGGCCCTGCGGGAGACCGCCGCCCCGGAAGAACGCGATGCCCTTGCCGAGTTGGCCGAGGCGCTGTTCACCGCGGAGGACCGGGTCGTGGGCGCCGTGACCGAAAGCTACCTCGATGAACAGGCCGCTCTCGTCGCGGAACGACAGGAGCAACGCCGTTCCCGGGCCCGCGCCTTGCTGGCGGGCGGTGCGGACCCGAGCGGCCTCGTCGTGGACGGGCCCACCCTGGTGCTGTACGCGCACTTCATGGAGCCGGAGCCGTCCGGCGAGCTCTCTCCCGTGGCGGTGCGGCGCCTGCTCCGCCGTACGCAGACCGCACTTGACCGTGCGTTCGGCGCCGAGGCCCTCGCTCTGCTGGACGGCGGTGGCGGCCATGTCGTCGTCCCCGGATGCGGTGAGGCACCCCCGCGGCTGCTCGACGCACTCCGCGAGGCGACGGGCCCGGGGGTACGGGTGGCGTGCGCCCGAGCGCAATCGGCACAGGACATTCCGGCGGCCGGCCGGCAGGTCGCGGAGGTGGTCCGGGTGGCCCGCTCCTGTGGCCGGCCGGCCGGTCTGCACCGGCTCGACGACGTCCTCCTTGAGTACCACCTGTCCCGGCCGAGCGATGCGAGCGACCGGATCGCAGCCCTCCTCGCCCCGCTGGACGGCCGCCCCGAACTCCTCCAGACCCTCCGCATCCATCTGGCGCAGCGCCAGGACCGCCGGGCCACCGCCCGCGCCCTCAGCCTCCACCCCAACTCCGTCGACAACCGGCTCACCCGGATCCAGGAACTGACCGGCCTCGACCTCGGCTCACCCCGGGACACGGCGCTGGCACTCGCGGCCCTGTCGGTGCGAGCCGCCGGCGGCACGGGATGAAGTGCCACGGGGGTGGCTTCACGCGGCCCGGCGCTACGGGGTGACGATCGCGAAGTCGGGATCGGGGGCGTCCAGTAGCCCCCCGAAGGTCAACAGCGCCTGGGCGTCGCCGTCGAGCGTCACCCCGCCGCCCGCGATCTCAGCGGCGAACGTCGTACGGCCGCCCAGGATCGCGTCGAGAGTGGTACGCGCCAACCGGAGGGTGGCGACGGGCCGTTCACCGCGCGGGGCCTCACCCCGCATCGGGGTCAGCGCACCGTTGGACAGCAGCAGGGTCCAGTCCTCACCCGTATCGGTGAACTCCCAGCGCAGCACAAGCCGCCCGGCCTCGGCGGCGCGCGGACCATTGATCCGTACCGCCATCGACTGGAAGATCTGCTCGGCGGTGAGCGCGGCCAGGATGTCCGGCGCCGAACGCGTCGGGGTGCCCAGGATCCCGTCGCGCAGCTCGGCGGCGCCCATGAGGTAGAAGTTGCGCCACGGTCCGCACTCGGAGCCCTGGCCGATGCGCTCGAACGTCTCGGCCTGCAAAGCGCGCGCCTCGGCGTGTTCGGGCTCGGCGAACAGGACGTGACCGAGCACTTCCGCGACCCACCGCTGATCCCCGGCCTCGTACGACGCCCGCGCCTTGGCGACCACCGCGTCGGCGCCGCCCATGAACTCCACGTACCGTCGGGCGGATTCCGTCGGAGGGTGCTGCCACAGGTGGGCGGGGTTGCCGTCGAACCAGCCCATGTACCGCTGGTAGACCGCCTTCGCGTTGTGGCTCAGCGAGCCGTAGTAGCCGCGTGCATGCCAGGCGCGTTCCAGGCCGGGAGGGAAGCGCAGCATTTCGGCGATCTCCGCACCCGTGTGCCCGGCGTTGATCAGCCGTACGGACTGGTCGTGCAGGTACGCGTAGGCGTCGCGCTGCTCCTCCAGGAAGCGGACGGCACGATCCTGTCCCCACGTCGGCCAGTGGTGGGAGCCGAAGACGACATCGGTCTCCGTGGCGAACAGCCGGATCGTCTCGGTCAGATAGCGGGCCCACGCGCTCGGGTCGCGGACCAGGGCTCCGCGGAGGGTGAGGACGTTGTGGAGGGTGTGGCAGGCGTTCTCGGCGACGCACAGGACCCGCAGGTCAGGGAAGTGGAAGTTCATCTCCGCCGGCGCCTCGGTGCCCGGAGTGAGCTGGAAGACGACCCGTACCCCGTCGATGGTCTCCTCCTGCCCGGTCTGGGTGACGTCCAAGGTGGGCGCGATCAAACCGACGCTGCCGGTCGACGTGGTCTGCCCCAGCCCGCAGCCGATCTGCCCGGCCGGCCCCTTGGGCAGCGAGGCCCCGTACATGTAGCTCGCGCGGCGTGCCATTGCCGTACCGGTGAAGACGTTCTCGCTCGCCGCGTGTTCGAGGAATCCGACCGGCGCGATGACCGGCACCTGCCCGGCCGCCACCTCGGCCGCGTCCACCACACCCCGCACACCGCCGAAGTGGTCCACGTGGGAGTGCGTGTAGATCACCGCGGTCACCGGCCGGTCGCCGCGATGCTCGCGGTACAGCGCCAACACGGCGGCCGCGACCTCCGCGCTGATCAGAGGGTCGACGACGATGACGCCGCGGTCGCCCTCCACGAAGGTGATGTTCGACAGGTCGAGGCCGCGTACCTGATAGATCCCCGGCACCACCTCGTACAGCCCCTGCCGTGCCACCAGCCGGCTCTGCCGCCACAGTGAGGGGTGAGCGGTGGGCGGACACTCCGCGTCCAGGAAGCCGTAGGCATCCGCGTCCCACACCACGTTGCCGTCCGTGTCCCGCACCATGCCGGGCTCGAGCCTGCCGAGAAGGCCCCGGTCCGCGTCGGCGAAGTCCTGATCGTCTTCCCAGGCCGGACCGCCGCCCCTGGGCTCTTGCTCGCTGCTGACGTTCATGTTCACCGATGCTCGCAGCCTCCGGCGGAGAGCGCCTGAGGACACATCACAGAGGGACCGCTGACACGTCACACCGCTGGGCGAAGGGAGACGACCCGGCGAAGGCGCTCGTGGAAGTCAGGCACGTTGCCTCACAGGGGTTGGACACATGTGCCTTCTTGCTAGCCCCTACCGCGCTCCGTATGGTCCGGTTCATGACTCTTCCCACCGAGCCGATCGGCAGCATCCCCCGCCCACGCAACCTGCAGACGGCTCTCGCCGAGCACGCCGAAGGGCGGCTTACAGAGGCGGAATTACGGTCCTTGCAGGAGAAGGCGACCGCCGACACCCTGACCAGGCTGGAGCAGTTGAACTGCCCCGTCCTGGTCGACGGGGAGCAGGCCAAGCCCAGCTTCGCCACCTACCCCCTCACCGGCCTCACCACCCTCGACCCGAACGGCGCCGTCATCCCGTTCGCCGACGGCCACACCCGGCAGCTGCCCTGTCTCACTTCGGGCCCGTTCCGCTACCAGGTCCGCGCGGAAACCTATGTGCGTGATGCGTTGCGGCACACGGACCGCCCGGTCAAGCAGGCCGTCATCGCACCGTCGGCCCTGAGCCTGCTCTACCCGGGCGAACCTATCAAGGGCTACTCCCGTGAGGAGTTCCTGCGTGATCTCGCCGACGAAGCAGAGGCCGATATTCGCGGCTGCCTCGAGGCGGGGGCGCACAGCGTCCAGCTCGACTTCACGGAAGGGCGCATGTCCCTGAAGCTGGACCCGTCCGGGAGTCTGCTCGACGACTTCATCGCCCTCAACAACGAGGTTCTCGGCCGGTTCAGCGATCAGGAGCGGGCCCGCATCGGGGTACACACGTGCCCGGGCGGCGATCACGACTCCACCCACAGCCTGGACGTCGACTACGCCGGGCTGCTGCCCCGCCTCTTCCAGCTGAAGGCCGGCAAGTTCTACCTGCAACTGGCCAGCGAGACCGATCCCGAACGGGTGCTGGAGATCGTCGCGTCCCAACTCCGCCCGGACATCAGTGTCTTCGTCGGGGTGACCGACCCGATCAGCGCCACCGTCGAGACTCCGGAACAGGTACGTGACCGGGTCCTGCTCGCCGCGCGTTACATCCCGGCCGACCAACTGGGCACCTGCGACGACTGCGGCTTCTCACCGTTCGCCGACGACACCTCCACCTCACGAGACCTCGCCTTCGCGAAGATCGAGGCGCGAGTGCTGGGAACCGCTTTGGCCTCAACGGCGCTCGGGCTCTGACCGGGGGCTCTGCGAGGGGTCGCCGATTGTCGGCCTCCGCGCTGAAGAAGGTTGCCGAGGGATGGGGTCGGCAGGAAGTCGAGTACAGGCTCGCGCCGGAGGACACCGCAACGGTGTAGGCCTGGGAGTGGGCGGGTCGCCGGCAGCGCTGGGGACGCGCGGGCCTTGCCGGCTTCCCGCCCAACATCTCCCGCAGTTGACTTGAAGCGAGGCCCCGCCCGGCCATCCCTTCTAGACTCACAGGCCATGGCAACGGATGACTTGAACGGCAACGAGCAGTGGCCGATCCCGCCGGCATGGCTCCTGGCCTGCGACCAGTGCACGAGCCTTTACCGGCGGATGATCAGCGTACGGGAGGCAGTCGCTGAGGCGGAGCTGACCTCGTCGGGTGCGGTGGATTGCGATCCGTTCGACTCGGGACTGTCCGCCCAGTTTGCGCTCGGCGAGCACATGGCGCGCGAACACGCAGAGCTGCTCCCCGACTTCGATCCGGCGTGCCCTCGGTGCACAACTTGCCAAGGGGATCTGGAGCGGTCCGACTGGTCGGAGGGGTCCGCCCGCTACGCGGTGACGGCCGCCGCTGAACACCGGGCGCGGCACCTGATCGTCCCGCCCGCGCTGGTTCAGCTTTGACGTCAGGCTGCTTGATGGTGGTGGGTCGCAGCCTTCAGCAGTGACGCCGATCAGCTGCCGTCAGGAAGCTGGCCGACGCCCGTCAAGGGCCACGATCGCCCACCGCCGTGCTCCTGGTTCGTCCCCGTCGGCATCCGTGCCGCACTCGGCGATCCCGTGGGGGACGAGCTGCTCGACGAGGGCACGCTGGTCCGGTTCTGGGGCGTTCTCGACGTGCGAGACCGTCATCACGAGGACCTGGTCACCCCGGTCCGTCACGTGCACCGTGATGCGCCTGCCCCCGTCGGTGAGCGCCGACTCCGTGAGCGCCCGCGCCACGTGCGCGAGCGCCTTCGCCCGGTCGGACTTGTCCTCCAGAAGGCCCCATGACCCCACCTTGCGCACGACCAGCTCAGCGGCCTTCCGAGGTGACCAAGGGGCGTTCTCCAGAACCCAGTTGCCGGCTCGGCGGTCACGGATGACGACGCTCGTCCTTGGCCGCGCGACAGCCTTCTTCGTCGGCGGATCAGGCGGCGGGGGATTCGGCGGCTTCTTCGGGGGCGGCGGTGTTTTCGGCGGGTAGTCCGGCCGGGGCTTGGCCGTCAGCTCAGGCGTGGTCGCGTCGTCCATGTACCGACGGTAGCCGTGTGCGGCCCTCTCCATCAGCCTTCCCGTACAACGCGTTGTCGCCTGCGGCAAGGGAAGCGGCAAAGGGCTGTCCCTGGCCGGTGAGCTTCCCGTTCAGCAGGTGGTCGGATCCCTGGCCGATTGTGGAGCCCATGCACCTGTCACCAACGTCCCGGGGCAACACGCCTAGGCGCCCAACCGGTGGAAGTCGCGGTTGCGGTACACGAGCCCGTCGCCGCCGTCGCCTCGTACGTAAATCTCTTCGACACCGATGAAGAGGACGCTGTGGGAACCCATCGGCGTTTGCTGACGCAGCACGCCGGTCATCGTCACCGGCGCGTCGCGCAGCACGGGTACCTGTGCGGTCGGCGTCCAGATGTCCCAGGTGAAGCGCTCCTCCATCGACACCTTCGTGGCTCCGGAGAAGTGCCGCGCCAGCTCTGTCTGGTCGCCGCCGAGGATGTTCAGCGCGACCCGTCTGTTGCGTACGAAGACGTCGTGCATGGCGCTGCTCCGGTTGACGCACGCCAGGACCGTCGGCGGGGTGTCCGTGACCGAGCAGACGGCGCTCAGTGTGATTCCGCAGCGGCCGCCCGGCCCGTCGGTCGTGAGGATGCTGACCGCCGCCGCCACACGCGCCATGGCGTCCCGGAATTCTGCTCGGCCCGCTGTGCTCGTCGTCATCTTCGATTTCCGCTCCTGTCCTGCTCGTTCGTGTTCCGGCGCATCGGACCTGTCAGATGTTCGTGGCGATGGGCTCGTCGATTCCGAGCAGCGCACGCCCGTAAGCCTCGCGGGCCAGTTGCGTGTTGAGGAAGCCGTGTCGGCTCGCCGTCTCCAGGTCGCGCCAGGCGCGCTGCAGCGGATTGGCCCGGGCGAAACCGCTCGCGCCGTGGATGTCGAGCAGCCGAGTCATCGCCTGACGGCAGTTCTCCACTGCCGTGGTGACGTCCATACGGGCGCGGGCCCGCCCCACGAGGCTCATCGCGGTGCCCGACGCGACCGCGGCGTCGATCGCGTCGGCCGCACGCCGTGTGTGCAGCCGGGCCGTGTCCAGGTGCTGGGTCGCCTCGGCCAGCCAGAGCTGCGTCACCACCGCCTCCGGAGCGGACGGGTACCGGCTGTAGACGATCTTCTTCTTCGCGGCCAGCGTCTCGTGGACCAGGTCCAGTGCCCCGTGCGCGGCACCGAGCAGCGGGCCCGCCATCATGACCGATCCGCCGATCCCGCTCAGAATCGTCTGCTGTGCAGTCCTTTCGCCCGTGGGGGTCATGACGCGTTCGGCCGGGACGAAGACATCCGAGGCCACGATGGTGTGGCTGCCGCTGCCCTCCATGCCGGCGACCCACCAGTCCTCGTCGATGGTCAGGTCGGTCATCGGAACGGTGAGGCCATGAACGGTCCGGCCACCGTCTGGGGCGGTGCCCGTCGCCAGCACCATGGCCCAACGGCTGTGTGCGCAGCCCGAGGCGTACCCCCACCGACCGGTCAGCCGGACCCCGCCGTCGGCCGGCTCCACCCGGCCGGCGGTGGGATTCAGCGAGCCGCACAACCATGCGTCCGGGCCCGCGCCGTACAGGACGGAGTTGATGGCGGGGCTCTTCGGAGAGACCGCTATCTGTCCGCTGACTCCCACCACCCAGGCGGAGGAGGCGCATCCGCGCCCCAGTTCGGCGGCCACCGCGGTGAGGGTTCCGATGCCGTGGCCGTAGCCGCCGCACTCGACCGGCACGCACACCCGCGCGAGCCCGGCCTCGGTGATCGCGGCGATGCTCGCCTCGCTCAGGCTCCGTCGTTCCTCGGTCTCGGCGGCGTGCTTCCTGAGCAGCGGTACGAGCGCGGCGGCGCGTTCCACCAACTCCTCGCGTGTGGGGACCGTGCCGTACTCGTGGTGGGTGGGGTGGGTGGCAGTCGTCATCGACATGCTCGCTTCCTCGGTGTGCGGGTCCGGGGCCGCGCCCCGGTGGAAGCGAGTCAAGCCGAGCGGCACGGTGCCTCTCTTGTGACCGCGACCAGAGATCAGTGCGGTCTTTGTGATGGCGCTCGTCTTTGTGGCGGCGCTCAGAGCCCGGTCCGGCCTTCGTGACGGTGAGCAGAAGTCAGTCCGGCCTCGGTGCCGGCGGTCCGAACACGTCGACGAAGTGGAGGGCCGCGTGCACGGCCAGCCGGTCCTCCTTCACCGAGCGCCGGCGCAACTGTTCGGCCTTTTTGACCCGGTACAGCACGGTGTTCTTGGCGATGTGCAGCCGCTCGGCGACAGCGGAGACGGCACGGTCCTCATCGAGATAGACCCTCAGTGTGATCCGCAGCTCCGCCATCGCCGGGTCGTCGGCCGCGAGCGGTCCCAGCACCCGGGTGACGAACTCCCCGGCCGCGTCCGGACGAGCGTTCAGGAGGATCGGCAGCTCCAGGCGCGCGTAGTCGTACAGGGATCGCAGGGATCCAGGGGACTGCCTGGCTCTTCCGGCCCATTCGGCTCTTCCGGCGCGTTCGGCCTCCAGCGCCTGCTGGTGGGAGCGGCGGAAGCCCGCGACACCTGTCCCCGGGCGGCCCAGTGCGATCCGCAGGTGAGGCGGGAGGCGCCAGTTCCGGGATGAGGACTTCCTGTCGGAGTCCGGCTCGGGCAGCCCGCCGACCCGGCCGCCCCATGCCCACAACTTGGCCGTGCCGGTCGGTATCAGCAGGATCGAGGAGCATCCGGCGGACTTCAGCAACCGTGTCGCGGCGTCCGCGAGATCGTCGGCTCCGTCGGCCGGATGGGCGTCCTCGGTCGAATCGACGTCGTCGGTCGAATCGACGGCGCTGGCCGAATCGGCGTCGGACCAGGCGATGAGCGCCAGGTGGTGCACGGTCAGGTCGTAGGACAACCGCGACATGGCGCGATCCCGGCCCACGTCCCTGCCCGCGAGGATGTCCCGCACCATTTCCTGCCGGGCCGCCGCGGCGCCGGCGAGCCATCGGTCCCGAACGACCGTGAACTCCTGGGCCATCAGAGCGCTGAGCGCGGCCATCCCCTCGAACAGGTCCGCGGACATCTGCCGCATGACCTCGGCCTGGCTTTCCGCGGGCAGTTCGGCTCGGCACCAGTCGAAGAGCCTCCCGAGGAAATCCGCGTGGAAGAGTTGAACGCCCTGTAGCCCCACGTCCACCGACACCCCCCGCGGCACGGCCTCCTTGACCAGAACGGAGATCTCACCGCGCAGGGCGGAGGGCAGGGTGTGGTCGCCCGTCAGGGAGACGACGGCCGACAACGCCAGGGCCTCGTAGAAGCGTTGCGGCCGGAAGTGGATGTAACGGACGTCGGAGAGGCCGCCATTGTTCCGCCGGGCGGTCATGGCCCGGCCTGCCTCTACGGCCCAGCCCGCCGCGGCCCGGCCGACCCGGGCAACGGCCTCGGCGACCAGCATGGGATCGGAGACGGCCGAGCCGATCACCGTCTCGTCCTGGGGCCGCAGCCTCCCCAGCCACGAGCCCTCCGCCCCCGGGCACCCTGTCGGACCCCCCGCCGTGCTCATGAGGCACCACGCCGACGCCCGAAACGCCCGTCGCCCATCTGCTCACCGCTCTCCGCGTCCACGTAAGCCGTCCCGCCCTTCGGCGCTTTTTACGGTACTTCGGCCCGAGGACACGCCCGCACACAAGCTCAAAGCGAGGCGGCCGCGCAAGCCGACGACGGCGATGACGGCTTCTGCAACATCACTCACGTCACTGCGGAAACAGCCGCCCACGAACCGTGCCTGCGGGAAGAACCGTCTCGTGCCTGCCCCTCGGCGAAGCCGCCCGCAAGTAGCCCGCAAGCCGCTCGGCGTCAGCCGGCGGGAAGGGGTCAACTCAGGGTGCCGACGCTGGAGTCGGTGCCGCGCAGCAGGTCCGCGGCTCGTTCGGCCACGGCGTACACCGTGGCCACCGTGTTCGCCGACGGAATGGACGGGATCACCGAGGCGTCGGCGACCCTCAGCCCATCGATGCCGTGGACCCGCAGGTCGGGCCCGGTGACGGAGAGAGGGTCGGCCCCCATCCGGCAGGTGCCCACCGGATGGCAGTACGAGGTGAGGGTTCGGCGCACGAACTCGCGAAGGGCATCGTCGTCGTCCGCGTCCGGCCCGGGAGCCACCTCCCGGCCACGCCACGGCGCGAGCGCCGGGGCCCCGCCGATCTCACGTACGAGCCGCACACCGGCGACGGCCGCAGCCAGGTCACGCTCGTCGGTGTAGTAACCCGGATCGAGCACGGGCGGCGCAGCAGGATCGCCGCTTGCCAGGCGCAGCGTGCCGCGGCTGTACGGGCGGACGGCGGAGAGGGCGATGGTGTAGCCGTCCTCGGGGTCCGAGGTCTGGTGGGAGGGGACGTCGACGAAGACGACCTGGAGGTCCGGGGCTTCGATGGCGGGGCCGCTGCGCAGGAGACCGATCGCTTCGCCGTGGTTGTTGCGCCGTGGGGGCAACGGGCGGGCCGCGCTCGACGTGATGTTGACGATCGGATGGTCGTGGAGCTTGGCGCCGACGCCCGGCAGGTCGAGGACGGTCTCGACGCCCACGTCGGCCAGCTGGGCGTGCGGGCCGATCCCCGACAGAAGCAGCAGCTGCGCGGAGCCGATGGCACCGGCAGTCAGGACGACTTCACCCGCGCCGGCGAGAGTCACTTCGTCGGTGTGGGTGCGGCGGTACTCCACGCCGACACAGCGCCCGCCGCTGATGCGCAGCCGCTGCACCAGGGCGTTGGTCACGACGGTCAGATTGGTCCGCTCCAGGGCCGGCGCGAGATAGGCGTCGGCGGCGCTCTGCCTCTTGCCGTCGACGATGTTGAGGTCCGGCAGTCCGAAGCCCTCCTCCAGGCCGCCGCTGATGTCGGCGGCCCTGGCGTACCCCGTCTCGGCGGCCGCTTCCAGGCACGCCTCGATGACCGGATGCGGCGGATCGGCGGGACTCACGGTGAGGGGGCCGTCGATCCCGCGCAGTGCCGGATCGCGGCCCGCCGCCTTCTCGCTGCGCCGGAAGTACGGCAGCAGATCGTCAAAGCCCCAGCCCTCGGCGCCCTGGTCGGGCCACTGGTCGTAGCCGGAGTGGTGGCCTCGGGCGAAGACCATGCCGTTGATCGCCGAGGATCCGCCGAGCCCGCGTCCTCGCGGCAGATGTACGGATGTGCCGGTGGCCGACTGCTCGACGGTGGAGTCCCCCCAGTTCGCGGGGGTCTGGAGCAGGGCCGGCCATGCGGGAGGTGAGGTCTGCGCGGGCAGCACCTCCGGTCCACCCGCCTCGATCAGTAGGACGCGAGTGTTCACGTCCTGCGAAAGCCTGGCCGCCAGCACACAGCCGGCCGTCCCCGCGCCCACGATGACGAAGTCGAATTCCGGCACGCGGTCCTCCTCCGGAGCGTCGTCACTCCTGCACGGCTTGACCTGGCCGCCATCAGGTATCGAAGCATCGCGGTCGCACGGCGGGGAGATGTTTACGTGCTTTTTGTTCTGTTCGACGCGAGGAAGTTGAGGATCGCGAGGAAGCTGGGGATCGCGAGGAACACCGTCCGCAGAACCGTGGCGAACGACGCGCCGCCGAAGTACCAGGAGCACTAGAAGTACCAGCGCACGCCGAAGGGCTCGATGGTCGACACGGCCGAGCCGAAGATCCGTGAACAGCTCAGGCGGTGGCCGGCCATGCCCGCGACCGTGATCGCCGGGCGCGTACGGAGGAAGGTGACACCGCAGGCCGCACCGGTGCCCGCCTCAGGACCCGCCGGTGCGCCCGCCCTTCCAGTCCCGCCGGTCGAGGGCCCGCTGGGCGCGGCTGAGCAGGTCTGAGGGGCTCCGCACGCGCAGGGCGGCGCGCGCGGCGTTGGCGCCGGGCGCGCCGTGGACACCGCCGCCGGGGTGGGCGGCGGCGGAGGCGAGGAAGAGCCCGGGCACCGGCGTCTCGGGCCGACCGGTGCCGGGGGTGGGGCGGAACACCAGTTGCTGGTGCATCGCGGTGGTGCCGTTGTTGATCGCGCCGCCGTGCAGGTTGGCGTCCAGCGCCTCAAGGGTGGTGGGAGCGAGCAGCCGCCGGGAGCGGATCGTGGAGCGGAAGCCTGGCGCCCACCGCTCGACCTCCGCTTCCATCCGGTCGGCCATGACCTCCTGCTCGCGCCGGTCCCAGAGCCCGCTCAGGCCCTCCTCGCCCGCATCGCCCTTGATCCGGTGCGGGATGTGGGTGTACGCCCAGGCCGACTCGGTGCCGGCCGGGGAACGCGAGGCGTCGGCCGTGGTCATCTGACCGAACAGGAGGAAGGGCCGGTCGGGCACCTGGCCCATGGCGATCTGCGCGGCGAAACGGGTGAGGCCGTCGACGCCGTCGGCCAAGTGGACCGTTCCCGCCCGCCCGGCCCCCGGCGCGTTCCAGGGAACCGGCCCCGACAGTGCCCAGTCGACCTTGAAGGTGGCGAAGTCCCACTGGAACCGTTCCAGATCGCGCAGCAGCCGGCCGGGCAGGTGCCGGGCATCGACCAGGCGGCCGTACAGGGCGGGAGCGGACACGTCGGCGAGCACGGCACGTGAGGCGGCGACCGCCTCGCCCCGGGCTGTGCGCACGCCCACGGCCCGCCCGCCGCGTACGACGATCTCCTCGACCCGCTCGCCGCAGCGCAGCACCCCGCCGCGCCGCTGGAAGCGCCGTACCAGGGCCGCGGTGAGCGCGCCGGCCCCGCCGACGGGGACGGGAAAGCCGTGGCTCTGGCCGAGCATCGACATCAGCCAGCCGAAGCCGCCGCTGCCCGCCGACTCGGGGGAGAGGTCCGCGTGCAGCGCGTTGCCCGCCAGCAGCAGTCGGCCCGCCTCGCCGCGGAACTCCTCTTCGCCCAGCCGCCGGGCGGGCAGCAGCAGAGTACGGGCCAGCCGCAGCCCGCCCGCGGCGCGCAGCCGGGCGGCGAGACGGGCCGCGGACCGCACGGGCGGGAAGGGGGTGAAAAGAGCGCGGAGGATGTCCGGGCCCAGGCGTTCCCAGATGTCGTGGAGTTCGAGCCAGGCGTCCCCGTCCCCGTCGGCGAAGGCCTCCAGCCCGGCCGCGGTGTCCTGCCCGCGACGCTCCATGACCGCGCACCGCCCGTCCGGGAGCGGGTGCGCCACCACCGCGGGGGCATGACTCCAGCGCAGCCCCTCCTCGTGGAGGCGCAGGCCCGCCAGGACGGGGGAGGCCGCGGCCAACGGGTAGAAGGCGCTGAACAGATCGCTGACGTAGTCGGGGTGGACACCGCGGTCGCTGCGCACGGCACCGCCGGGCTCCGGCTGCTCCTCGAGGACCTCCACGCTCCATCCGGCGTCGGCCAGGAGATTCGCCGCGACGAGACCGTTGGGGCCCGCGCCGATCACTACCGCGTCCGGCATGAGTGCCTCCTACTTCCCTCGCGTCGCCCAGCCCGCCGTGCGGGAGGGCCGGTGAGACGGCCGACGGGCGGGCCGGGATTCAGTGCGCCGCACGGGCCGGCTGGTGCGGGGAGTGCTCGACGACGTCGGCCAGCCGGGCGAGCATGGCGCGGTGGCGCACCTGGATCAGGACGTCGACGGCCGCGGAGTGCAGCAGCCCGCCCGGCCCGCGCAGCGGGTGTTCGTCAAGGATCACCAGCGTGTGCTCACCCCATGGCCGTACGTCGATGGCGATGCGCGCGGTGCCCAGCCGGCCGCTGTCGACCTCCAGCTCCAGCAGGCGGGGGGCCTCACACCGGCGCACGGTCGTGTGCCCCGACAGCTCCCACGGCCCCAGCCGCACGGTGTACTCGATACGGGATCCCGTCTGCGGCCACGCATCGTCGACGGGCTTGGACTCATGGGTGCCGACCACCCAGTCGGCATAACGGGTGCCGTCCTCCAGGACCGCCCAGACATCGCGCGGCGGACGTTCGATCAGTCGGTGCCGTACAGCCATGATGCGTTCCCGCCCGTCATCGTCGGTTGACCCGTGCCCGACCGGGTGCCCGGCCGCCGCAGCCTCACCCCTACATCACACCAGCGATCACCTTGCCCCGCCGCTTGCCGCACCCCGACCGGGTGTCGGGCCCCGCCTTCAGCGACGCCCTGTGTGCGGCGCCGGGACATGCCGGGGCTCGCAGAGGGAGCGGGGGAGGGACCAGGATGCTCCTGGTACTCCGAGTAGGGGCGGATACGGCCACTGATGCCATGGGCGCCGAAATTGAGCGTCTGCGGGAGCGTGCAGGCGCTCCCGCAGACGAACGAAAGGACAGGGGATGAGCCAGCATTCAAAGCGTCTCAGTGTTTTTCTTGGCGGCTTGATAATTCTGGGGCTTGTCTTCTGGCCGATCATGGTGTGGATGTCAGGGCTGGGGCAAGGGGCCGGGTGGGCCATAGGCATACCCATGCTCATTATTCTTTTCGGCTACATGTTCATGGGGGGAATGTGGGCCAACAAAGGAAGTCGGCGGCCCTGAATACGGGGCTGGTAGGGACCTCTCGCAACACACAAGGCATCCGTGCCGTTGAGTGAGCTGTTCCACGTCTCAACCCACAGCGCGGGAGCCCTGCTGACCTTCTGCCGCCCTCGAACTGTCGCGCATCCTGGTCGAGTGGGGCGCCATGGTCATCGTTCTAGTACCGTGCCGCCGCGGCCCGGCCCCGGTGCCGGTCCACGAGACCGAGAGACGGACGGCAGCCGCGCGCGAGATACGACACCAGCTGACCCACTGGAAACGTGGCTGGGTCTCCATATGGGTTTTCAAGCGAGGGGGTGATGAGTTGCTTACGGCGGGCATTATTGTTCCTTCCATCAATGCGCCGGCAGAGCTGGTATTGGGAGCCTTCGTCATTGGTCTCGCTGTCACTTGTTTCCCCTACTTCAAGAGTCGTGGGTGAGAGCGGGTCCGTTCCTGAGCTACGCCCCCCACGCCGTCTGGAGTCGTCATGGCGGCAGCCTGATGCGCCAACGGCGCTGACTGCTACCGCACGAGGCGTGGGGCTCGCCACCGTCGGTCCTGCTCCGGCCGGTGGCGTCGGCGGCTTTAGCTCCCCGCCCTTCGGCATCCCCTACGCCGACCTGCACAAGGGCGCCCGCGCGAACGGCGCCACCACTCACGGCACCGGCGCCGACACCCCGGCGCTTGAACGGCCTGGGCGGTGCGTTCGGTGATGTGGCAGGCCGCTGCAATGTCACGGAGGCGGGAGGCGGGAGGCGGGAGGTGGGGTCGCGGGCGACGGCCAGAAGCACGCAGGCGGGCGTGGGCCTGGAGGAGCTGTCGTCCCACAGCCCGTATGACCGGAACTGGCTCGGGGAGATTGCCCGCGGCGCCTCTTCCGCGCGGCACCGGCAGAAGCCGCTGGCGACCTGGCGACGAAGTATGCCGGTCCCCGCGTACCGGCCCGCCTCCGTCAACGAGAACTAGGCCTTGCGACAGATCCACGCTGCCGAAGCACGAACTCAATCGGAGGGCGTGACCGGGGGCCGCATGCCGAGCCACTGATCGGCGTCCCAGGCCCGGAACCGCGCCACTTCGGTGAATCCCAGCTTCGCCGCGAGGCGCATCGAGCGCACGTTGGCGGTCTGGGTGGCAAGCACCACCGGCTCACGCGGGTCGACGCCTTCGAGCCAGTCCAGTGCTGCCGCGCACGCTTCGGCGGCATACCCAAATCCCCACGCCCGCGGCAGGAACAGGTAGCCGAGATCGATCTTCCCTACGGCAGCGGGGCAAGCGTGTTCCGTTGCTCTCCTGAGCAGGATCTGGCCGATCATGGTCCCGTCGAGATCGACGACAAAACTCCCGGTCCGCCGCCCAGGCACCTCGGGCGTCTCGCGCTCAAGTTGGTCGCGCGGGCGGGGGCCGCCGAGGTAGGTGTTCACCTCCGGCGAGGCGTGCAGCTCGATGAACGCCGCACGGTCCCGGGGCTCGGGCTCACGCAGCACGAGCCTCTCGGTCTTGATCAGTGCCGGCGGCCACGCAACGGGTCCGAGATCATTCATGTCGGCCAGCCAATCAGCGGCCTCAGTAGCGATCAAGACTCGCGGCTCCTTTTGACTTCTTATCCCCCTGAGATTTATTGACCAACGGGACTGTGCAGCCAGCTGAGTTGAGGCTGCAGAACAGTTCCCCTTCTGGGCAGAGGCCTGTCCAATGGGCAGTCAAGCCCCCCGGCCCTCGGCCGGGGATTTTCGCATTTCCGGAAGCTTTCCTCGTCCAACCAGCCGTGGTCGGGTCAGGAACAGATGTGGACGATGCAACGTCATTGGAGAGATCAGGCACGGTGGGCTCCCCGGTCCGAAACAGCGGCTTCACCTCTTCGGTCGGTCCCGGCAGACGCACTGAGCGGCAATAAATCTAGGACGGATTCTGCCGATGCCGGCCGGACGCCGCTCCTCTGGGTGGCCGAGGATGGGGGAATCCGCGCGGAGCAGGAAGTGAGGCAGTTCCCCCCGGAGGACCGGAGCGTGGGCTGTCCGCCGCGCGGGCCGGCTGCTCCCGCGCGGGCGCCATGTAGATAATCCAGCACCGGCCGCGCAACGCGGTGTCGGCTGCCGCAACTGGCTGCCCGGCGCCGGACTCTCGGCTCGTCGCCACGGAGCCGATGAGCGCCAGCGTCTCCCCGTGTACGTCGTCCGGCATCGCCGACGCGCGGCGGCGGTGGTCTGAGCGAGATCTACCCTGTGCATCAGGCTCCCCGTTCTGTGTGGGAGCAGCGCGGTAGGGCGAGGCCGCGGTGGACAGCTGTTCCTGTGGACAGCCCAGGTCGCCGGACGCGGGTCACCGCCACCATCGCGTGCCCGCCGCATCCTCGACCGCCAGGGAGATCCCCCTGTACTTTTCGCTCCCCACGCAGGTCACGGGACCTGTGAGGGGCCGCCCTGCCAAGCGGAAAGCACGGGCCCGCGGCAGGGTGGTGGGTGTGCTGACGCCTACGATCGAGCCGATGCTGGCTCGGGCCGGTGAGTCTCTGCCGATGGCAGGGCACGTTCGTGATGCGATCTGGCAGCAGAAGGTCGATGGTTCTCCAGACATTTAGCTGTCTCATCCGAGTGGCACCGCAGCATCTCCCAGCACACCTCCGACCGGCACCGGAAGACTGCACGTGCCTGGAGTGGTGACGCATGACTGTGGGGTCACGTGCAGCTGCTTTTTCACGGACCAGCGGAAGGTCTGGAAGGTCGGCCAGGTCGCTGAATTGAGCCAGGCAGAGCTGTCAGCTGCGTTCGGCCGGTGTGTGGTGCCTTCGGCTACGCCGATCCTGCTGGATGACGCGAGCGCCCGGTAGAGCCTGTGTTGCCGTGGTTTCCGTCGCTGGCACTGGAACGCAAGGACGTCAAGACGATGCGGTCGTAGATGCGGCTCACCGGGCCCACCTGTCTACGCGGACGGGCCAGTGATCCGCCGACCTCCGCAATGCCGCAAAGCACAGTGTGACCAGCGGGTATCGACGACGTTTGTGAGGCTACGCATACGTTGCGTTGGCCTGCGTCCAGTAGGTCTGCCTAGCCTCGTGGGTGGAAGTGATCAATCCGGTCACTGACGAGGATATGAGGAGGTGTCGGACATGGCCGAGCACATGCTGAAAGACAAGGTCGCGGTCATCGGCGGAGGCGAGAAGAACCTGGGCGGGTTGCTCAGCAGGACGTTCGCCGAGGCCGGGGCGAAGGTCGTGGTGCACTACCACACCTCGGAGAAGGAGGCCAAGGAGACTGTGCAGGCCGTTCAGGACGCCGGCGGGCAGGCGGTGGCCGTGCAGGGGGACCTGACGGACGTCGCGAGTGTTCGGCGGCTGTTCGACACCGCGGTCGACACCTACGGCGACGTCGATGTGGCGGTGAATACAACCGGGATGGTGCTGCGCAAGCCGATCCTGGAGACCACCGAGGAAGATTACGACCGCATGTTCGGTATCAACGCCAAGGCCGGGTACTTCTTCATCCAGGAGGCGGGGCGTCGCCTGAACGACCACGGGAAGATCATCAGCCTGGGTACGTCCCTGCTGGCCGCCTTCACCGACGGCTACTCCACCTACGCGGGCGGCAAGGCGCCGCTGGAGCACTTCACACGGGCGGCGGCCAAGGAGTTCGCCGACCGGTCGATTTCGGTGAACGTGGTGGCCCCGGGCCCGATGGACACGCCGTTCTTCTACGGGCAGGAGACCCCGGAACGGGTGGAGTTCCACAAGTCGCAGGCCATGGGCAACCAGCTCACCCACATCGAGGACATCGTCCCGCTGATCAAGTTCCTGGCGACCGAGGGTTGGTGGATCACCGGCCAGACGCTGCTCGCCAACGGCGGCTACACCACCCGATAAGCCACCGCCCGCCGACGCCGGCCGCGCCCCTGCCGACGCGGCCGGCCGGGCGAGAGCGAACCGTATCCGATTCCGGCACATGGGGAGACAAGGAATGACTACCAACCTCGCCGTCCACTGCTGCCACATCCATGAGGTGAGCTGACGGTGGGGCTGGACCTGAACAAGCTGGAGCACCTGATCGCAGTGGCCGAGGAGGGAAACATCACCCGCGCCGCCGCCCGCCTGCACCTGTCGCAGCAGGCGCTGTCCACCTCCATCCGCGTGCTGGAACGCGAAGTAGGCGTGCCCCTGTTGGAACGCACCGCCAATGGCGTGGTGCTGCTGCCCGCCGGAAGCTCCTTGGTCGAGGACGCCCGCGTACTGCGCGGCGTGGCCAGGTCCGCTCTCCAACGTGCCCGCCGCATCGGCCGCGGCGAGAAGGAGATGCTGCGCCTGGGCCACACCCCGGCCGTCACCGGGGAGGAGGTCATTGCTCTGCTGCGGCAACTAGGTGCCGTCCACCCCCATCTGGCTACCGACGTCAACCAGCGCTACCCGGCAGAACTGACCGATGCCCTTTTGGCCGGAGACCTCGACATCGGACTGTGCCGTGCGCTGCCCCCGCCGCACGGCCTGGCCCGCACCACCCTGGGCCACCAGCCCCTCAACATCGCGGTCGCCGCGCACCACCCCCTTGCCGCATGCACGTCCGTGGCTCTGTCCAACCTCGCCGACCAGCACTTCCTCGTCTGGGGCCAGCCCGGCCACTCCGGATACACCGACCTGCTCATCGGCCACTGCCGCGCGGCCGGCTTCGAACCCCGTACCGAACGCACCCCACTCCAGGGCACCCCACCGGTCACTGCCGTCATCGGCACCGACCGACTCGCCTTCGTCACCACACCCCCAGGCCCCGCCGCCGGCGGCGCCGTAAGCATCGTCGCCCTTGACCCACCCCTCTACGCACCCCTGCACGCCCTGTACTCCCCACGGACCACCAGCCCCGCCAAAGATGCCTTCCTCACCACCGCCACCTTGTGACCGCACACCCGTCGGCCGATTCCGTCGTTGGAGCCGCCGAGGACAATCTTTCTCTGGGACCATTCGGGGCTCACGGCATCTTTGCTACCGGCACTGGGGGAGCTCACCCTGCCTGACGGACGGGCCCCTATCGGGGTGCTATGTGTCTCATGAGACATGTCGAAGTCTGGAGAAGGACGGAAACCGGGTCATTGCCTACATCCGGTCCGGCAAGCTCCACCTCCAATCCCGCCGTGGCGCCGATCTCAGCGGCGCCTACCCAGATCTCGTGGCCGCTGCCGCCCGGGTGGAGGAGGACTTGGTGGCTGATGGGGAGCTCGTGGTCCTCCAGGGCGGCCGTCTGGACTTCACTGCGCTGCAGCAGCGCGCACGCCTGACCGGACCGCGGGCGGCAGCGGCCGCGCCTACAGGGCGTGGGTGATCTCGTCCAGGCGGGCTTTGTCGTAGGCGCGGTAGGGGCGGGCGGCGTCCGTGTAGCCCATGAGGTGCCGCCTGGCATCGCATGTGCGCAGCGTGACGGCTCCTTCTGGGGCGCGCAGGGCGGAGACAGCTTCCGGGGTCGGATATTCGGGCTGGAGCGCGGGGTCGACGGTCGTGGATGTGGTGAAGACTGTGACGACGGTCAGCGGACGGGGCCGGACAAGGAACCGCCCGGACGTGGAGAGGGTGAAGTCGTCGTGGTGCGGCTCGATGACCACCACCGGGCGGCCGGGGAGAAGACCTCCGACGGCCACCGTGACGTCGCCGAATGGGCCGATGCCGACTACATCGCACAGGGCGGGCTCAGCCGATGGATACGCGATCACGGGCCACAAGCCGCAGGGTCTCAGCGTCCAGGAGGCCCTGGTCTACGGCCCCGGCGCCCAGGCGAACGCCCTCTACACGATGATGAGCCGCGGCAAGAAGGAGTCCCACCTCTTCCTGCCGCTCTCCGTCTACGAAACCGACGCCGACCGCGCCCGCCACGGCGACGCACTCACCGAGCAAGAACAGCTCGACCGCGCCGTCGCCGGCCTCATCCGCGAGATCGAGAACGGCATTGAGGAATGCATAATCCTCGCCGAACTCCCGAAGGACGCGGTCCCCGCCCACGTCCGCCAGGCGGCGGCGGATCTGCCGAGTCAGCGCGGCCCCGCGGACGCTCCGGGAGAGCCGGTAGTGCCCGACGTCCGATCTGCCCCAGCCACAGCCGGGCGCCACGAGGAGCTGACCACCCCTCCCGAAGCCGCGTCGATGGCTGACCGCCCGTACGCCGACCTCAGTGATGCAGCCCTGCGCGACGCTGCACGAAAGGCGACGAGGGCCGCGCGCGCCACCAGCACGGCGGCAGAAAGGCGAAGGCGCCGCCGCTCGTGCCGAACGGGAGGCTGCTGCCGGATCAGGCTCGTACTCGCTCGCGCTGCAAAGCCGTCATCAGGACGTCGCCGAGCGGGCCGTGGCCATCCGCGAAGTCCGAGCGCTGGACTACACGATCGCTGAACGCACCGTCCGACTGAACGGCACGCAGGCCCGTATCGAAGACCTTGAACAGCAGCTCACCGCGACGGGCCGTTTCGGGCGCTCGGCGCTCCGGGGCGACGAGCGTGCTGCGGCCGAAGCGGACCGGGAGGCACTACTTCGTACCCGTGACGAGACCGGACGAGAACTGGTGCAGATGAAGACGCTGCTCCAAGAAGTGGCCGTGCAGGCCGGACCGGTCAATGAACACGAAGCGGTGCTGACGGCGGCGGGCATGCCGGTGCAGGGGAAGGCCGAGCTGCTTCGGCGCGCCAAGGCCAACGACAACGAGGCCGCCAAGCAGCTTCGGACCGAGGCCATCGAGGCTCGCGGTACTGCTCGCGGCGCGGACCACCGCCTGTCCGGCCTGCAGAAGGAGATGAGTCTCCGAACCCGGCGCGAGCGTCGACCCACCGACGTCGATGAGCCCCTGGCACCCGCGTCTTCGCGACCCGAGTCCTCATGCGCCAACCGAACCACGACGGATCACACACCGTCTGGCCTGCCGCCGGAGGGGGTTCAGGATGCTCCGCCCGTGTAGAAGGCGCCTGAGACTGCCTAGGGTCGGTCCGTCTTCAAAAGACCTCTGGGGCGGGCCCCTTCTCCCTCACCAGGTGACCGGGAGGGCTACGGGCCCCCGGATGAGTACGTCCTTCTGCCAGGCGACTTCGCCGGGGCCGACGGCCAGGCGCAGGCCGGGGAGGCGGGAGACGAGGGTGGTGAGGAGCAGTTCGGCCTCCATGCGGGCCAGCATGGGTGCCAGGCAGTGGTGCGGGCCGTATCCGAAGGCGACATGGGGCGGGCCGGCGCGGTCGATGTCGATCCGGTGCGGCTCGGGGTAGTGCTGCTCATCCCAGTTGGCTGCCACGTAGGACACGTACACGGCTTCGCCGCGCCGGATCACGTTGCCTCCCACCTCGACGTCCTCGGTGGCGATGCGGGCCTGTCCCACGCCGTGCTTGTGAGGGATCCAGCGCAGCAGCTCCTCCACGGCCGCCGGTACGGCGTCCAGGTCGGTCCGTAGCCGGTTCATCAGGGTGTCGTCGGTGAGCAGGAGGTAGGCCATGTTGGAGGTGTGGTTGCGCACCGCGTGCCAGCCGTTGATCCCCATCAGTGTGGCCAGGGCGAGGAGTTCCTCCTCTTCGATGCTGCCGCTGTCGACCGCCGCCACCAGGTCGCTGACGAGGTCGCGCCGCGGCCGGGCCCGGCGCTCGCGGGCCAGTTCACGGAAGAAGGCGCGGACTTCGGCCTTGGCCTGCCGTGCCCGTTCGACCTCCGACTCGTCCTTCGCACGGGTCAAGATGGTGTTCGCCCACGCGCACAGGCGCGGCCGGTCGGTTTCCGGGACCCCCAGCAGCTCTCCGATGACGTGTACGGGGAAGGGGGAGGTGACGTGGCGAACCAGGTCGGCGGGCGGTCCGGCCGCCAGCATCGCGTCGATGTGCTCGTCGAGTACAGCCTGGGCGCGGGGGCGCAGGGCCGCCGTGCCGAAACGGTTGAACGCGGAGGAGACCACGGAGCGGATGCGGGTGTGGTCGGGCGGGTCGACGAAGCTGACCGCGCGGTCCAGCGGGACGAGGTACTTGTTCATGCTGGGGAGCGGGCGGCCGACGATGTCGCGGCTGAACCGGGGATCGGAGGTGACGAACCGGACGATGTCGTGACGGGTCGCCAGCCAGCACTCGCCGGGGGCGCCGTGGGCCAGCCGGATCCGGATGACCGGCTCTCCCCGCAGCGCCTCGCGGAGAAACGGGTCGAATTCCAGTGCCGTCAGGTCCTCCACCTCGTACAGGGGGGCCGTGCCATCCCGCGTCATCGGCTCCCCACCTGCCCGTCGTGGCGCAGCGGGGTGAGCTGCTCGATGTCGTAGCGGCGGCGCAGCGCGGCAATGGCCTCGTGGTCCGCGGGCACGTCGGCTGAGGTGGCGGACAGGATCTCCAGCAGCTCCTCGAAGTACCGCTCGTGGTCCGGTGGAGGCGAAGACTGGAAGAACATCCTGGCCGGGGCCTCGGTGGGGTTGGCGAAGGCGTGCGGGCAGCCGGGCGGGACCAGGATGACCGTGCCGGGCGTGGCGCGGACCACGCGCTCCCCCTTCGGTGACCGCCATCCCCGCCAGTCGTCCCGGGTGCGTACGCGGGGCTCGAAGGCGAGCACGTCGAGTTCGCCTTCGAGAACGTAGAACAGCTCCTCGCTGCGCGCGTGGACGTGCGCGCCGACGTCGAAACCCGGGGGCACGAGCACCTCGAAGCTCGACGCGGTACGCGACTGCGCGCCGGTCACCTTGAACGTCACGTGCTGGGCGGCGGCGCGCAGAGTACGGCCTTCGCCCGGCGGCACGACCAGGCCGCTGGGCGGGGCCTCCGAGGGCAGGGGGGACACGGTCATCGGGTCTCCTTCCACAGCGGTCATGACGTACGGCTCCAGCGGCCCAGCGCCATCTCGGCGGTGATGCCCGGGCCGAATCCCGCCAGCAGGCCGCGGGCCCGGTCGGTGGCGCCCCCCTCGTCGAACAGGCGGCGCAGCGCGTCCAGTACGACGGCGCTCGCGATGTTCCCGTATTCGGTGAGCGTGGCCCGGCTGTGGCGGAACGCCTCCGGTTTGACGTCGAGGAAGGTACTCAGGTCGGTGAGGATCCGCGGGCCGCCGGCGTGCACGATGTAGAAGTCGAGGTCCGAGGCGTCCCAGTCGTGGGATCCGGCGAAGCTCCGCAGGGCCGGGGCGAGCGGTTCCATTGTGCCCGGCACGCGCTTGTCCAGCAGGAAGTGGAAGCCGGTGGCCCGTACGGCGTACGAGATCCAGTCCTCGGTCCCCGGGATGAGGTAGGAGCCGTTGCGCTCCAGGCGGATGCCGTGGCCGCCCGTCCCGCGGACCACGGCTGCGGCCACCCCGTCACCGAACAGGCCGTTGGACAGCAGCGATCCGATGCCGATGTCGGTGGGCTGGTAGCACAGCGAGCAGAACTCGCACGCCACGATCAGTGCGTTCGCCCCCGGATGGGCCGTGCAGAAGTCGTGCGCCCGGTTGATCGCCGCGCCGCCGGCCGCACAGCCCAGCTGGGCGATCGGCAACTGGCGGGTGGTGGAGGGCAATCCCATCGTGTTGATCAGCCAGGCTGTGAGCGAGGGCATCATGAAGCCGGTGCAGGACACGTAGATGACCAGGTCGATGTCCGAGGGCCGCAGCTCACCGTCGTCCAGTGCGCGCCGTACGACCACCGGCACGTGGGCCTTCGCCTCGGCCGTGTACCGCCTGTTGCGTTCCTCGAAGCCGGGGTGTGCGAGCGTCTCCGCGACCGGCTGTACGAGGTGCCGGGTCCGCACCCCGGTGTTCTCGATCAGGCGTAGCGCGAGTGGCAGCTGAGGATGGTCCTCGTGGCGCGAGCGGGCGAGGTCGAGCGTCTCCTCCATAGTGATGACGTGCTCCGGAACCGATACGGCCGGCCGACACAGGGTCGCCATGCACCACTCCTATCCCAACAGCCCCCGCATGCCTCACCGACCTCGACGCGTCTATAACGATCACCGCCGGTGGAGGTTACCCGGGTGGGGCCCACCCCCTGCGGTCCCTCGTCGGGGTCGGGCCGTGAGGATGGTGAGCAGGCCGGGGTGGCGGCGCCCGAGGGCGATCAGGGACCTGCGACCGGTCAGTACGGGGCAGGTCGACTTTGCGATCTTCAAAACTTGGGGGTTCCGTGACCGGATGGATCTATCAGAATTCTCTGTGGATTTTGTATGCGTTCATCATTCTGATTCCGACTGTGATTTACGTGATCCCGTTCGGAGCGTACCCGCTCCTGGTGGAGCGTCGACTCCGAAGGAAGGGCGTGACCGTTCCCGCCACGTGCACCGGATCCTCTTGGGACGAGGGCCGGGTGCTTGAATTCTTCTCCTTCACGACCGTGGACGGATATCGGTCGTCGTACCGAAGCCCCTTGGCCGACGGGCGCATATCGCACGACGGGGAAGAAGTGCGAATAATTTATGACCCCAAGGCGCCGCACGGTAGGGCGCGCACGGAAATGGAGCTGTTCGGCGGCAGGTCTCAGGCTCGCCGTGATCTGTGGCGCGGAATCATGTTGTTGGTGGTGATCAACGTGATGATCCTGCCTTTTGCTGTTCTGTACCTCATCTGATCCACCGCTCGCGTCGTGAGCGCCGATGCGATTCGCCTCAGCCGAAGAAGCGAGCGAGCTCGGCGGTCGACCGGGGCGGCTCGGAGGCCTCCACGGTCCGGATCGTCTCCTCCGGCTGCGGGGGCCCGGCCGCGGCACCGGCGCCGGATACTCCAGCGGGTCCGCGTCCTCGCCCGACTCGCTCGAATTGATCGTCGCCGTCATCCAGTTGGCCACGGCCAAGTGGTCTACTGCCTCGCCATGCAGGTCGCGGTTGACCGCGCTGTCGCGTGGCAGGTGCTTGGCCACGATGGCGAGGCGCCGGGACGTCAGGATGCCGCGGTGCCAGTCGAGGAGGTCCGCGCCGTAGTGGTGCAGCAGATCGGCTTCCAGAGCCTCGGCATGTTCTTCGACGAACGCGTCGAGGCTCAGTACCACGAGGTAGTCGCTGTAGCGCGTGGCCAGTTGAGAGCTTCCTGTCCGGCCAGGATTCGATCGTGCACGGTTTCACCGTCGCGCTGCGAGCCGTCCGCGACCGGATGGTCCCGCTAGCGGCGTGCTGCCTGTGGGCTGACCTGTCCGCCCACGGGACTGAAGCCAGCGGCCTTGGACGGCCCGGCTGCGTAGTCCGGCAGATCGACGCTGCTGATCTGCTTGCCCATCTTCAGCATCTTGTTGAGGATCCAGCGCCGGTTCAGCAGCCCGTTGCGCACCCGCAGCCCGGTCGCGGTGCCGGGTGCCAGAAACGGGCCGGTGCGGTCTCCGCCCTTCTGGCAGCCCTGAGCGTAGTCGCGCAGGGTGTGCTCGTAGCGGGCGAAGGCGGTGCGGTGGTCGCCGCGGGCCCGGGCCAGCTCGCCGGCCAGGACGTACGCCGCCACCACGGCGGTGCCGGTGCCCATGCCGCCGATGGTGGCCCCGCAGGCGGCGTCGCCGAGCAGGGCGACCCGACCGGCGGACCAGGCCGGGACGTCGGCCCGACTGATCGAGTCGAAGTACAGCTCGGGGGCCTGTCCCAGGCTCTCCAGCAGCCGGGGCACCTCCCAGCCGAGGCCTGCGAAGGCGTCCCGGATCAGCTTCTTCTGCTGCGCCACGTCGTCGCGGTCGTAATGGAGTTCGGTTGAGGCGAAGACGAAGAAGGCGCCCGCCCTGGTCGGGTCGCGGTGGTCGGCGCCGACGGCGGCAAGCCGGCCGGGGACGTTGAGGCCGACTGAACCGGTCGGCAGGCCAAGGTAGTTGGGCAACTGCCAGGTGGCCGCGTAGTAGCCGAGGTGGCGGACGTAGCGCTCCTCTGGGCCGAAGGCGAGCCGTCGGACATTGGAGTGCAGCCCGTCGGCGCCGATCACCAGGTCGAACTCGCGTGGCGCGCCGTGCTGGAACGTCACCCGGGCACCGGTGGGCGTCTCCTCCAGGGCGGTGATCGAGTCGCCGAAGAGGTACTCGGTGCGCGGGAGGCTTCGCTGGTGCAGCACCTGGGCGAGCTCCCCGCGCGGAACCTCGACGTCCCCGCCCGCGAAGTCGGCCGGCAGGTGAAGGATCTGACGGCCGCGCTGGTCGACGAAGGTTATCGGGCTGCCGCCGGTGTCGAGCGCGCGCAGCTCGTCGAGCACGCCCATCCGCTCCAGCACGGTCAGGTGGGTCTTGCCGCGGAAGTCGACCGCCTGGCCGCCGCCGCGCAGGGCGGGGGCCAGCTCGACAACGGTGGTCTCGAAGCCGTACCGCCCCAGCCAGTAGGCCAGCGCGGGGCCGGCGATGCTCGCGCCCGAGATCAGGACCTTCGTGCTCACGTGAACCACTCCATCTGAGTCTATCCAAATAACTGCGTCTGGTGGACACGGTTTATTTCTGTGTACGGTAGACGCAGTTAAGGCGCCTCGCAAGGGACGGGCGGAAATGCGGACGGAGCGGGAATTGGGTGAGGAAACGAACGAGGCGGTGCGGCTGCTCTGGGGGCCGCCCGCCAAGCCGTCCAGGGGGCCGAAGCCCACGCTGAGCCTGGCGCGGATCGCTGCGGCGGGCGTCGAGATCGCGGACGCCGAGGGCCTCGGCGCCGTCTCGATGCAGAAAGTGGCCGGGCTGCTCGACTTCACCAAGATGTCGCTCTACCGCTATGTGCCCGGCAAGGCGGAGCTGGTCGCGCTCATGGTGGAGGCCGCGGTCGGCGGACCGCCGCCGGTCGGGGAAGGGCTCGGCTGGCGTGAGCAACTAACGGCCTGGGCACGAGAGTTGGCGAGGTCGTTCACCGAGCACCCGTGGCTGCTCGACGCCACCGTCGGCCCGCGGGTGATGGGCCCCAAGGAACTCGGCTGGCTGGAGCGGGTGGTGGCGGCCCTGGACGGCCACGGGCTGACCGGCCCCGAGCGGATGGACGCCGCGGTGCTGCTGGCCGGGCACGTCCGGGGCATCGCCGAGCAGGCCCGCGCGGCCCGTCCGGGCGGCTCGCCCGAGGCGGACCTCCTGGCCGTCCTCGGCCCCCTGGTGCACCAGCACGCTGACCGCTTCCCCGCGCTCGCCGCGGCCATTGCCTCACAGGACGGCCGGGATGAGGCGCTGGACTTCGGCCTGGAGCGGATCCTCGACGGTCTGGAGGCCCTGATCACGCGCCGCGCCGGGTAACTCGAGGAAGATCAGCCGCAACTCATTTCAAGTGGCGCTTACTCGGGGTCGACCTCCAGCCGACGCATCCTGGCCCTGACCAGCCCTACCCGTGAACACCCTGCCCTTGTTCCCCGGCACATGCGGCGAAGAACGCGGCCCAGTCGCGTCGGGCGTAGGCGACCCAGCGGAGTGCGGCGTGGCGGTGCATCCCGGTCACGTCGGCGAGGATCGGGCTGGGGAGATCAGCGGCGAGGGCGGCCGGCGCCGCGTCGCGCGCGGTGCGAACCGGGATGCCGTGCCGGTTGAGCTTCCGAGTCATGCCGTGGGTCGAGATCGGCTTGCCCGGGAAAAGCCACCGGGGGCCTGGGCGGGCTCGCGAAAGCTACGGTCGCAGCTGCGGTTGTTCAGCGAGGTGTCGCAGGAACTCGGTGAGCCGCAGAGGCAGCAGGACGGGGGGCGGCCCAGGACCAGGTGGGCGTGCTTGGTGTTCGCCTCGCTGCGCCGGTGGGTTCCCGGGTAAGCATGCGCCGCCTCCGTGGCTCGGCACCGTTGACACGGTTGGCATGTTCGCGACACTCGTCTTGGTCCCCTCTTTCGGTCCCTCAAGGGTCCGAGAGCCCCCACGTGTGAGAGGACAGTGATGGCGCACTTTCTACGGTTGGGTATAGCCGGTGCCGCGGCAGGGATGCTCTTGACCGCGGTCCCGGCGGCACACGCCGTGTCCGCGGCCGAGCCCACCATGCCGAAGCGCGTGGCCGCGCAGGTCACGCTCCGCTACGACGCCAGCCGAGCGGCAGGCTGGGAGCAGGCGATCTCTGCCGGGGTCGCCTCATGGAACGGCAACGTCAGCAACGTCAAGCTGGTCAGCGCCGCCCCTGGTGGCCGAGCGGAGATCCAGATCGTGGCCACAACCGGCTGGCCGCAGGCCACACTCGGACCGGTCCGGCCGGGCGGCCGGGCACGGGTCGAACTCGGCAGCCAGGCGGTCTCCCAGGGCTACGACAAGACCCGCATCGTCGCCCACGAACTCGGCCACAACCTGGGCCTGCCGGACACCAAGCCCGGCCCCTGCTCGCAGCTGATGTCGGGCTCCAGCGCCGGTACGAGCTGCCGTAACGCGGTGCCCGACGCGGCCGAGCGCTCGCGAGTCGAGAACGCGTACGCGGGCGGCGCCGCGGCACACGCCCGGACCGGCGGCCGCGTGCTGGTGGACGCGCCCTAGTCGGCAAGGGCCACCCCGACGTGACGATGCCTGACCCCAGCCATATCGCGGTCAGGCATCGTCACCCGCGCGTGTGCGGCGGTAAGCGATCATGCCTCCGTCGACAGCTTGAAGCGGCGGCGAGGCGGCCGGACCGACCTGCCGCGATGGCCCTCACCTCTGAGCGGCGCGGCGCGCCACCATCGAGCACGCGGGACGCTGCGGGTGCCGATACATCATCCGTGCTGGTCAGGCGAGATGCCGATACTCGTGAAGGATGCCACCGAGTCGGTTGTGTCGGCGAACACTGAGAGAGGTTATCCGCTCCGGGCCTGTGACCGGTTCGGGTAGAGCTCGAAGCGGCGCGGCTTGGCCGAGCGTCCGGTGAGGGCGGTGCCCGTTGTAGAACTGCTCGAACTCACGCAGCGCGTGTAGCAGATGGTGCTGGTTCCAGCTCAAGGTCCGGTCCAGCAACTCGCGTCGGCAAGTCTGCACCCACCGTTCCATGGCCGAATTCATCCTGGGAGTTCGGATGCCGATGAGTACGACCTCGATCCTCGCGTCCGCGAGGACGGCGTCGAATGAGGCGGTGAATTTCGAGTCCCGGTCGCGGATCACGAACTTCACCCGCGCCCCCGCATCCTCCAGGTCCATGACGAGGCTGCGCCCCAACTGCACCACCCAGGACGCCGTCGGATCCCGCCTAACCCCGGGCGCTGAGTTCACGCTTGATGGCGTTGCCGTACGCGGTGTTCTCGGCCGTGGTTGCCTGCGGGTCCGCGCTGGTCGACTCCCCGCTGTCGCGCAGGTCGTAGCGCACCACGCGGCGCCCGCCGGCGGCGAGGCGCTCGCACAGCGCGTCGGGCCAGGAAAGCATCGTCGTCCCGCCCGCGAGCAGGACGAGGGGTGCGTCGTCGTCACCGAACGACGCGATGCCGATGGCGACCCCCATTGGCGTGGACCGTGGTCACAGTGGTCATCGGACCTCCGGGAGTGCGTCGTCGTAGGACGGCCGCGTCGCGCGGTCGAGGTCGGGCGCGGCAGCCACCGCGAGGATTCGCGTCATGCCTGGGCAGACTCGATCCACTGCCCGAACTCATCACCCATGCGCTGATCGCCCTCGTGCTCACCGGCCCGGCGGAGGCCGGTGGTGGCGACCTCAGGCGGAGTTTCGGGCGAATGGGTAGAATTCAGGCATGGGGAAGCGGCCTGTGGCGCCGACTGCGCCCGAACTCTTGCTGGAGACCGACACCGGCTCCACGGTGATGAGTCCGACCCGGGACTATCACGTGGGCCGCGACCCGCTGAGCGACATCGTCATCGACGACGTCCGCGTCTCGTGGCATCACGCCGTCCTCCACGCCCAGCTCGATCACTGGACCATCGAGGACGAGCACAGCACCAACGGAACGTACGCCGACGGGCGGCGCGTCGAAGAGGGGAAAATCGGGCCGGGCAGCGTCATCCGCTTCGGCAGCGTCACCGACGGCCCGCGCGCGGTGGTCGTCGGCCGCACTCCGCCCGAACCCCGCGCTCCCGAACGCCCCTCCTCCGTCAGCACGCCCTCGGCCACCGGCACCTTCCGGCAGCCGACGACCGTGCGCCCGCTGCCCACCCGCACCATCCGCATCGGCCGAGCCGACGACAACGACGTGGTCATCGACGACCTGGTCGTCTCCCGCCGGCATGCCGAACTGAGGGTCCTCCCGGACGGTACGTACGAGATCGTCGACCTCGGCAGCCACAACGGCACCTACCTCAACGGCCAGCCGGTGGACCGCGCCCCTCTGGCGCCGGGGGACATCGTCGGCGTCGGCCACCGCGCGTACTGCCTCGTCGGCGACCAGCTGCAGGAGTACGTCGACACGGGCGAGGTGTCTCTCGACGTCCAGGGCCTGACGGTCACCGTCGACCGGGGCCGCAAGACACTCCTCGACCAGGTCTCGTTCCCCGTCGGCGAGAAGTGCCTGCTGGCCGTTGTCGGACCCAGCGGCGCGGGGAAGTCCACCCTGCTCAACGCCCTCACCGGACTGCGCCCCGCGGACGGCGGCACCGTCCTCTACGACGGCCGCGACCTCTACCGCGACTACGCGGAGCTGCGCCAGCGCATCGGCCTCGTACCGCAGGACGACATCCTGCACGTCCAGCTGACCGTGCGCCGCGCCCTCGGCTACGCCGCCGAACTCCGCTTCCCCCAGGACACCGAGCGGGCGGAACGCCGGGCCAGAGTCGACGAGGTCATCCGCGAACTCGGCCTGGAACACCGCGCCGACCAGCCCATCCACAGCCTCTCCGGCGGCCAGCGCAAACGCGTGAGTGTCGCACTCGAACTGCTCACCAAGCCCTCGCTGCTCTTCCTCGACGAGCCCACGTCCGGGCTCGACCCCGGCATGGACCGCTCGGTGATGCACATGCTGCGCGGCCTCGCCGACGACGGCCGCACGGTCATCGTCGTCACGCACAGCGTGCTCAGCCTCGACGTGTGCGACCGGCTCCTCGTCCTCGCCGCGGGCGGGAAGATCGCCTATTACGGGCCGCCGCGGGACGCGCTCCCGTTCTTCGGCTTCCCGCAGTGGCCGGAGGCGTTCGAGGCCTTCGAAGGCGACCGCGACCGGGACTGGGCACGGGACTACCACCTCTCGCCGCTGCACCAGCGCTACATCGTCAACTCCTCCGCGCAGCCGTACCTGATGTCCCTCCCGCAGGACGGCACGGCCACGCCCGGCTCCTTCGCGCCGCCTCCGAAGCCGCAGAGCTGGGGATCCCAACTGCGCACGCTGGTGCGGCGGTACGCGGCCGCGCTCGGCGCGGACCGCACGTTCCTCGCCATCATGATCGCCCTGCCGTTCGTGATGGGCGCCATGGCCCGCGCGCTGGCCGGAAGCAGGCTCACGCAGGAGACGGCGATGAACGCGCTGCTCATCCTCTGCGTCGGCGGAGTCCTGACCGGTGCCGCCAACGCGGTGCGCGAACTGGTCAAGGAACGCGTCATCTACCGGCGGGAACGGGCGGTGGGGCTCTCCAGATCGGCGTATCTGATGTCCAAGGTCGTCGTCCTCGGCACGGTCACGGTGCTCCAGTCCGTCGTGCTGACCCTCGTCGCTCTCCTCGGCGTCGACCTCAACGCGCCCGGCGGCGACGGGGTGTTGCTGCCACCGCTGGTGGAAGTCACCCTCGCGGTGGCCCTGCTGGCGTTCACCGCCATGATGTTGGGCCTCCTCGTATCGGCGCTGGTGCGCAAGGAAGAGGTGACGATGCCGCTGCTCGTGTTCCTCGCCATCGTCCAGGTGGTGTTCTGCGGCGCACTCCTCAAGCTGAACGGCGTGCCCGGCGTCGAACAACTGGCGTGGCTGGTGCCCTCGCGCTGGGCGCTGGGCGCCATGGCGGGCACCATCGGCCTCGGCAGGATCGTCCCGGGCGAACTGACCACCGACCCGCTGTTCCGGCACTCCGCGGGTGTCTGGCTGCTCGACATGGGGATGCTGGTGGTCCTGTCGGCAGTCTTCGGATACGTGGTCGCCAGGCTGCTGCGCCGCCATGAACCCGCAGTGATGCGGAAGTAGGAGCGCCGGCGATGACCCCCGCGGACTTCCGCCCCACCCATGTGGTTCCCCAGGACGGTCTGCCCGCCTGGGAGGCACCCGACGTGGAGCGTCCGACGACCCCCCTCGACGCGCTGCTGCCCGTGCAGCTGGTCGACCGGCTCGGCGACTGGGGCCGGATCGTGTGCGGCAACGGCTGGTCGGCATGGGTCGACGGCCGGCTCCTGCTCGCCGTGCCGCGCGATCCACCGGGCGCGAGCGGCCCCCTGACCCGCACGGCGGACCCGCGTCCGCTGTTGACCAGGACCGAGGACGCCCTCGGCCGCTACCGGAGTGCGGCGGAGGAACTGGCGGGCGGCGGCGACGGCGAGTCCTTCCGGCGCGGGACGCACGGGCTGCGGGTGGGCGTGGTAGTGGATGGCGAATCGTTGTGGCTCTACGACGCCGACCACGAGCGGTGGGTGTACTGCGACGGAAGGCGGCTGAGTACGTACGCGGCGACGGAAGGGCCCGCCACCGAGGGACACGGCGATGACCACGAGGCCGCCGAACCGCAACGGGCAGCCGCCGCCGACCTCGGCGCTTCCCCTCCGCCTGACGAGGAACCGACCCGCCTCGTCCCCGCCGCGCAGGAACCGACCGACGGAACCGACCGTTCGACCGCCGGGATGGGGCCGGGGGAGACGCAGGTGGTGAATGAGGTGGCAGGGCCTGAGCCGACGCGGGTGGCGGGCGAGGCGGTAGGGCCGGGGGAGACGCAGGTGGTCGATGAACTGCACACCCCGCACGGCCGACAAGCCGCCCCGTTTTTCCCGCCCGAGGGGGACGAACCCGATCAGCCGCTCCGATCCGGTGACGCCTGATGGCGGCCGCGCCGGGCGAGGACGGCCCGAGCCCGCACTCCGGGCGGCCCTCCGAGCTGATCGGGCAGCGGATCGCGGACTACCGGGTCGAGGGCGAGATCGGCCGCGGCGGCATGGCCGTGGTCTACCGCGCCAGGGACCTGCGCCTCGACCGGACCGTCGCCCTCAAGCTGCTCGCCCCCGAACTCGCCCGCAACGACACCTTCCGGCGGCGCTTCACGCACGAGTCACGCGTCGCCGCCGCGATCGAACACCCGCACATCGTGCCCGTCTTTGAGGCCGGCGAGACGGACGGGGTGCTCTACATCGCCATGCGGTACGTCCCCGGCAGCGATCTGCGCCACCTGCTCGACCGCGGCGGCCCGCTCTCCGTCACGGCCGCGCTCCGCATCGCCACCCAGATCGCGTCCGCGCTCGACGCGGCGCACGACCACGGTCTGGTCCACCGGGACGTCAAGCCCGGCAACATTCTCATCGCCAAGGGCACGGACAGCGACCACCCCGAGCACGCCTACCTCACGGACTTCGGCCTTACGAAGAAGTCCTTGTCGCTGACCGGATTCACGACCGTGGGCCAGTTCGTCGGGACCCTCGACTACGTGGCGCCGGAGCAGATATCGGGCCGCCCGGTGGACGGCCGATGCGATGTCTACAGTCTCGCCTGCGTCGTGTACGAGACCATGGCGGGCGGGCCGCCGTTCCAGCGCGACGACGACATCGCCCTCCTCTGGGCCCATCAGTACGACCAGCCGCCCCGCCTGACGGAGAAGCGGCCGGGTGTTGCCCCCGGCCTCGACGGGGTCCTCGCGAAGGCGCTGGCGAAGAGCCCGGAGGACCGGTACGGGTCGTGCCTGGAATTCGCCGCCACGCTGCGGGCCGCGGCCATGGGCAGAGGTGCGGAGGGCCACCCCCCGACGCGGGTGGACCGCCGCGTCGAGCAAGCCCCGGCCCACCCGGACGCGCCCCCCGACCCACCCCGCTGGGCCCAGCCGGTCTTTGGGCGGCTGACCGAATAGAACCGAATAGAGCGGCCGGTCTCCCGACGGCCGACCGCACAGCCCGCGCCAGGTCAGGCCCCGGGCCGCACCTCGCCCCGCCGATGGACCCGCCGCGCCGGCACCCCGCCGAGGAATCCAGAGACCAGACCCCAGGCAACGGCCAGGAGCAGCGCCTTCCAGAGGTGCGGCCGCAGCTCCACGAGGCCGGACAGGCCCCCGCCGAGATCTCCGATGCCGAGGAGCGAGAGCCCGTAGTGGGCGGACACGCCCGCCAGGAGACAGACGGCGAGCACGGTGAGGGCCAGCGCCACCGCCATGTGCACGGCGTGCTGCCAGGCCCGCATCCGTGCCGGGGAGCGGGCCGCCATCAGGAACGCCGCCGTCGGCACCAGGACCGCCGCGACGACCAGCAGCCACCACACCCGCCCGTCGTGCTCGGCGAGAGTCCGCAAGCTGAGCGTGGAATCGGCCGGCGGACGCAGCACCTCGTCGAGGACCCGCGGCATGGGCAGCCCGAACGGCCCGTCGACCCGGCCCTCCCAGGACGCGCCGAGCCCCAGGGTGAAGGCGAGCCAGACGAGGTTGGGCAACCCGAGCAGCAGCACCGCGAACGTCTCGGCGGCATGGCCGCGGGTCGCCGCCACGACGAGGCCGGCGGCGAGCCCCAGGGCGGCGTACGACAGCAGCAGGAACACCATGGCGTACGCCGCGGGACGCACCGATTCCTGGAAGCGCAGCAGGCGGGCGGGGAGCGGGGCGCCGCGCGAGACGGACAGTGCCACGACGAGGACGCCCGCGAGCCACAGCAGTCCGAAGACGAGGGTCAGCGGCACGTCCGTCGTGAATCCGACCTCGGGCGAGGAGTCCAGCAGATCGCCGATCTCCCCGGCGGGCCCGTCGCCGAGCGCGATCGCGAAGCGGTGCCGGGCCAGCAGGCCGAGGCCGGTGAGCAGCAGCACCCACAGCACCGCGATCCGGGCGGCCCAGCCGGTGAGTTCCCGCACGTCGGCCACGGCCCGGTGCCGCAGCGGCCGGAGGAACCCGGCGGCGACCACCAGAGCGCCGACGAGGCTGACGGAGAGCGGGAGCACGGAGAGCCCCGCGTCCGTCTCGGCGATCACCCCGGCGTCGCCGGAGAGCCCGACGGAGCCGCCGACCGCCATCACGACGACGGCCGCGACGACACTCGGGAACGCCTCGCCGGGCAGGTCGGCGGCTCCCGCGGCCCACAGGCCGAGCCCGGCGACGACGGCCATGGCCGCCAAGGAGGCGAGCACGGCCGCGAGGGCATGGGGCCAGCCATGAGAGGCTCTTCGGCTCTGCTCCGCACGTTGCGCCCCGGACCGTCGCGGCGGTGTCTGCTCGCTCACGGTGCCACGCTAAGCAGCGCGGGACCGGTCCGCCTTTCGAGAGGGCCTTCGGGAGGGCTTACGGGAAGGCCGACCGGCGTCGGCTTGCGGGTCCCCGGACGTCGGGGCACACAATAGGCGCGTACCGGGATAAAAGGTACGTCGCCGATCCCCCTACACAGGGAAGTGTTCGTGAGCGTCGAACCGCCGTCGTCAGGACGCCCCACAGGACCCCCTTCGGGCCCGCTCTCGGGTCCTTCGCAGCCGAGCCCCTCGGGGCCGGGCGAGACCCAGGCGGGCGCGAGCCCCGCCGGTTCGACGCCGCCTCCGGGTGGTGCGCGGGCCTCGGGCCCGCCGAGCGGCGGCCCGCCGAGCGGTCCGGCCGGTGGCGGGGGCCGCGGCGGCGAGTCCGACGGCCCGGGCGGGAGCGGCCCCGGTGCCGGTCGCGGAGGAGGTCACCCGTGGTGGAAGTCGGCGCCCCGCGTCGCGGCGATCTCCGCCGCGGTGGTGGCCGCGGTGATCCTGGCCGTCGTCCTCACCCGCCCCGACGGCTCGTCGGAGTCGGGCGGCGAGGTCCTCCTCCAGCCCGCGGGCAAGTCGGGGCCCGACCCCTTCACCCGGTCGACGGCCCGCGAGGGCTCCACGCCACCCTCCCCGAGCGAGCTGCCCAGCTCGTCCGCCTCGGCCAACGTGACGCGCGGCGTCGACGGCGCGGCGCCCGGTCTCTACGGCGGGACGCGGAAGGTCGGCAGCTGCGACGTGGAGAAGCAGGTCGGCGCGCTCCAGAAGGACCCGGCGAAGAACAAGGCGTTCGCCTCCGTCCTCGACATCGAACCGTCCGGCGTCCCCCGCTACCTGCGCTCGCTCACGCCCGTGCACCTGCGGCTGGACACCCGCGTGACCAACCACGGCTACCGCGACGGCCGTGCCACCGGCTACCAGGCCGTGCTGCAGACCGGCACCGCGGTACTGGTCGACGACCACGGCGTGCCGCGGGTGCGCTGCGCCTGCGGCAACCCGCTGCTGCCGCCCGTCGCGCAGAAGAGCACACCGCGGCAGACGGGCGACGCGTGGCCCGGATACCGGCCCTCGAACGTCGTGGTCGTGGCGCCCGCCACCCAGATCGTGAACCGGTTCGTCGTGTACGACCCGGACAGCGGTGACTGGTTCACCCGGGGCAAGGGCGACACGGGCACCGGCGACAAGAAGACGAAGCCTCCGGCGACCAGGCCTCCCTCACGGCACCCGGACACCCCGTCCCCAGACGAGTCGACCTCGACGGCCAGTACGCCGCCGTGCGACGCGCGGTCCCCCGGGGCACCCCCGGCAAGCTCGTGCCCGCCCTCGTCGGTCCTGCCGCCCTCCTCATCGGCGCCGCCCTCCTCGCCCGCCACGCAGCCGCCCTCCTCGGTCGAGGAAGAATCGCCCGCGTCCGGGCCCGCATCGCCGCCGTCGTCTCCCGAGGCGGACGGGAGCCCGTGAGCGAGCGGATGTCGCCGGGCCGGCGACGGCGGGACAGTACTCTCCTCGCATGAATGACAATGCGCTGCGTTCCGTCACCATCGAGCGGGCAGGCCCCGGCCGGTTCACCGCGACCAACGCCCGGGGGAGCACGCTGACCTTCGGCACCGGCGAGGGCGCCGACTTCACGCCGGTCGAGTTGTTCCTCGCGGCGATCGGCGGTTGCAGCGCGGCCGACGTGGAGGTCGCCACGAGCCGTCATGAGGAACCGGCCGCGTTCACCGTCACCGTGACCGGCACCAAGGTCGAGGACGAGGGCGGCAACCGGATGTCGGACCTCGGGGTCGCCTTCCACGTCACGTTCCCGGACGGTCCGTCTGGGGAGCGCGCCCGCACCATCCTGCCCCGGGCCGTGAAGACGTCGCACGACCGGCTGTGCACGGTCAGCCGCACGGTCGAGGCGGGCACCCCGGTCACCGTGACCGTCTCCGACGGCACCGGCGTCGCCTGACACACCGTCAGACGCGCAGCGCCTTCGCCATGTGCGCGACGAAGGCCGCCAGGTACGTGGTCAGGCCGGTGTGTCCGCTCTGGGCCAGGCGCTCAGCACGCAGGCGCAGGCTGCGGCGGGCGTGGTCGGCGCGGATCATCCGGGCATACGTGGCCGCGTGACTCGGCCAGGACGGTGTTCAGCCAGCCGGGGCTCGTGCGGTGCTGCTCGGCTGCGGGGGCCAATGCCGAGCGCATGGCACGGAACAGCTCGCCGTGCGTGTGGTTGGAGAAGTGGCCCGGCTCCAGCAGGCTGATCTCGTCGAGGCGCTGGACACCCTGCGTGGGCGTCGCCTGGGCGGCGGGGTGTTCGGGGTGGACGGTTCTCTCCGCCCGGCCATCCACCACACCGACACTCGAGTCGGCGGGCGGATGCGGCTTCCAGGTGCCATGGTCGCGAGGGTCGCTTCGGGTCTTGCGGGAGCCGGAGGGGGACGGCTCGGGCTCGCCGCCGGGGCCGCCTCCGGCGCACACGGTCGGTACGCGGCGGTCGGTGACGCCCCGGCCGAGGGCCTCGGCCATGGAGATCCAGCGGGCGCAGCCCGGGCCCAACAGCGAATCGCGCCACCGCATCTGCTACGCCCCTGGGAAGTACCGGTTGAAAGATGAGGAGTCGACCGCCATGAGGCCGGTGAAAGGCTGGTCCAACTGGTAGACGAGCAGAACAGTCAGGGTGACCAGGCCGGTGAGACCCATCACCATGACGACATGGGAGACGCTGCGCTGGATCCCGAACATGAACATGAAGGCGACGGTGAGCAGTCCGCCGCTCAGCAGGCCGAACCACAGGACCGGTGACAGACCGTTACGTGCGTCAGCTTCTCGGCCCCGGCGCGCGTCACCCATGACCCAGACCTGGTTGGCCACCTCTTGCACGGTGACCTGCTCCACCGCCTTCGCGTCGGCGGGAGCCCGGTTCGCAGTGCGCACATTCTGCAGGAGACGCCAGCCCTCCTGCCCCGGAGGTTCTCCTGCCGCCATGGCCGGGAGCTCGGTGCGCACCGCGTGGTGTACGTACTGCGTCACGCTCTTGCGCAGGCGCACCGCGTCGGCCCCGGGCAGGCCTTCGGCGAGCTGGTAGATCTCGTGGGCCGCGTTCGCCTCGTTCTGGACGTGCTCCTCCGCGCTGGACCTGCCTTCCCAGACCGACACCAGCGACAGTCCCAGCAGCAACGCGTACAAGACGCCGACCATCATCGCGATGTACTCGGCCACGTCTTCCCGCGGCTCGGCGTCGTCGTTCGGCCAGTAGCGGTGACGCAGGAGCACGCTCGCGGCCGCGAGCATGGACACACCCAGGACCAGCGCGATCGTTTCGGTCATGAGCGCTCCTTCTGGGTACGGCGCGGCTACCGGGGCGTCCGTACGTCACTTCAGGCGCGAGCCGAGCAGGACTGCTGCCAGGACCGCCGGAAACACGATCAGGAACAGGAGGGCCACCAGGCCGGTCCCGGTGGGCCCGTGTCCTGGACGATAGAGGCGGTCCAGGAGCTCCACATCTTGGGCGGTGTGTTCGGGGCGCACCGGTGTCACGCTGGAGGTATCGGGGTCCAGGAGAGGCGGCGGGACCACTGGCTGCAGCAGCGGTGGCCGGACCGCAGCCGCTGGAGGTCGCGTCAGACCCGGTGGCGCGAACGGGACCGCGCCCGGAGGCAGGGGGAAGAGACCCGGCGGTGCGAACGGGACCGCACCTGGGGGAGCGGGGAAGAGAGCCGGCGGGGCGAGCGGCGGCCCCGGCGGAGCGGGCGGCGCGGGCGGCACCGCTGGTGGCGCGAGGAAGAGACCCGGCGTGGTGAGTGGGATCCCCGGGGGCGCGACGGAGAGACGCGGTGGCGCGAGCCGGGCCTCCGGGGGAACGGGGAGCGGGCCGGGCTCGGGCACTGCGGGGACAGGTCGCGCGCCGGGAGGAACAGGAGCGGTCCGCTGCCCGGTCCGGGCTTCGGGCGGAGGGGGAGGCGGGGGCCGAACAGCAGCGGCCCACAGGGTGAACCGCACCGAGGAGTGTGCCGTGAGGCGCGGGGGAGGGATCAGCGCGCCGGTACGTCCCAGCGTCCGGGTGAGGTCGTTGCCCTCGGCGAAGCCCCTGCTCTCGTAGATGCCCGGTGCCGCATGAGCGATGGAACGGCATGAAGCGGAGCGCCCGGGAGCGATCTGTGGCACCACCGGGCGGCCGGCCCCGCAGTCGACGGCCCTCGCCTCCGGCAGCGCGTCACTGACGCGGACCTGGTGAACGGTGAGGTCGCCCCGATTCGTCACCGCGTAATGGATGACGCCCCGCTGCGGGGCCACCTCGACCGTCTGGACGAGGGCCAGGACTCCTCCGACCCCCCGGTATCCCGCCCGTGCGCGGGCCCGGGACTCCGTGTTCATGGCGCGGACAGCACCGACGGCGGTGACGTCCGTTGCCTGGACGCCCGGGGCGGCCCGCGTCTCGGCCGTGCACGTGGCCGAGCTGAGACCACGCAGCATCGCCACCGAGTGCCGTCCCCCGCAGTTGACGGCCACGCCCCGGGGGAGGGCGGGGTCGGTCACCCGCACGTTCAACAGGTCGGCCCCCGTACGATTGATCAGGCGGTAGACCTTGTGAACGGGGTCACCGACCCGGATGCCGGGATGCAGTGCCCCGGTGCCCGGCCGGGTGTTGACGTTCACTTGCAGTGCCAGGCCGCCGTTCCCCGCGCCGTCGGCCTTCGCGCGTCCTCCACCGGGCACCGCGACAGCGCAGGCCAGAAACAGCAGTGCGGATGCGTGCAAAGGCCACACCAACGCCTTCCTCCAGCGGATACGCATGCCGCCATGCTCGACGAGGACCGCATTTCCCACGGAAAGGAACGCGCCTGCTGTCTCCGTTGCGGTGTGACAATCACCCTTGTGGCCTCGTGCCGGCCTCACCTCATCGGCGTGGGAAAGTGCCGGTCGAACGTTTCCAGAGCCGTCAGGTAGCGCATCAAGGGCCCTCTCGGCCGTCGGTGTGGGCCCGGATGGATGAACGACATGGTCCGAGCGGGCGATCGTGCCCATGCCGAATGATCAAGCCTCGGGGTGGGGCGCAAGCTGGGCTGAGCTCGGGTGGCGGAAGAGACGCGGGCCGGGGCCGAGGTCGAGGGGCGACGTTGCTTCAGCGGTTGCAGTACAGATTCGACAATGTCATGGCGCGCGGAACGCCGGCACTCATCGGAGTGCTGGCCACTGCCTGCTGTGTACTCGTGTTGCTCAATGGGGCGCTGCTGTTGTTGCTGGCTCCGACGGAGGCGTTTTCGCAGGGTGGGGAGTCGTGGCTGTGGTCCGGTTTCCTGCGGGTCATCAGCCCAGCGGTGATTGCCAGGGACCGGGGTCCGGCTCCGTTCCTGGCCGTTGCGGCGCTGATGGCTTTCGGCGGGATCTTCCTGATGAGCACGCTCATCCCGGTGATCAGCGCGGGGCTCCAGAACCAGCTGGCCCGCCTGCGCCGCGGCCGTTCGGCCGTCGTCGAGAACGGGCACACGGTCGTGCTGGGCTGGTCTCCCCATGTCTACACCGTGCTCGGCGAGTTGGTGGAGGCCAATCGCAGCCGGCGCCGTGCCTGTGTGGCCATCCTCGCGGAGAAGGACCGCCCGGAGATGGAAGCCGCGATCCGGGAACGGGTGGGACATACCGCGACCACCAGAGTTGTGTGCCGCAGCGGTGACCCCACCGACCCGGTCGACATCGCGATCGTCAATCCTTCGACCGCACGCTCGATCATCGTGATCCCGCCAGAGGGTGACGATCCTGACATCGCGGTCGTCAAGTCGCTGCTGGCCGTGGGGAGTAGCCAGGAACCTCGGGGGCGGGGCGGGGACAGTGCCGCACCGGTGATCGTGGCCAGCGTCCAGGAGGCACAGAACCTGTCCGTGGCGCGCCTGGCCGGCGGTGCCACCTGTCATGTCATCAGCGCTCAGGGGTTCATCTCCCGGCTGATGGTGCAGATGAGCCTTCAGTGTGGGCTGTCCGCGGTCTATACCGACCTGTTGGACTTCGAAGGCGATGAGATCTACATGCAGCCGCAGCCCGAACTGGTCGGACGGACCTTCGGTGAAACGCTGGCGGCCTACCGGACCTCGTGCGTGATCGGGTTGATGGACGCGTCCGGCCGCGTACGGCTCAACCCCCGCCACGACACAGTGCTGCGCGCACAGGACCAGATCGTCGCCATCAGTGAGGACGACGGCACAGTGGTGTTGTCCGAAACGGTGCCCGTCGTCGACGAGACGGCGATCTCACCCCCCGATGTCCCCGAGCGGCCGGGGCGGCGGGTACTGATGGTGGGCTGGAGTCGACACGCGCCCGACATCGTCCGCCAGCTTCAGACGCAGCTGCCTGCCGGATCCCGGGTGGACGTGATCGCCGATTCCGACCTCACCGGCGCCGAGAAAGCGCTGACGGGCGCGGGCGACAGCGTCCCCGAAGTGTCCTTCCGCCAGGCCGACACCACCCGTCGGGAGGTGCTGGAGTCCGCCGGCCTCGGCGCCTACGACCACGTCATGGTCGTCTGCCCGAACGAGCGGGACCCCCGCGGCTCCGATGCCCGTACCCTCACCACCTTGTTGAAGCTACGCGATCTGGCGGCCCGGGACTCCCACGATTTCTCCCTGGCCACGGAGATCGCCGACGACCGCAACCGCGCCCTGGCCCGGGCGGCGAAGGCGGACGACTTCATCGTGAGCAGCGAGCTGGTGAGCCTGTGCCTCGCCCAGCTCTCCGAGAACCCCCGACTGAGCCAGATCTTCGACGAGCTGTTCGGACCGCGGGGCGTCCAGATCAGCCTGCGTCCCATGGCCTGCTATGTACGGGCCGGGGCGGACACCGACTTCTTCACGGTGACCGCCGCGGCCGCCCGGTGTGGTGAGATCGCCCTCGGTCACCGCATCCGCGCCCGGGCCCAACTGCCTCCCGACTACGGGGTTCTGATCAACCCTGACAAGGCGGAACGCGTCAGCTACACCGAGGGCGACCAGATCATCATTCTGTCGGCCGGCACACGCGACGAGTCCTGAGCGCCGGGGGGGGGTGCCCTGCGCCGCTCGGGCTCCCAAGAAGCGAGAAGGCCAGGAACACGGCCTCTTGCGTTGCGGGTCGGCCCGGGTGCCGGGCAGGATCCTGCCCGAAGTCAGGCCTGTGGGGAAGGATGTGTGTCCGACCGGGTGACCTGCGCTCTCTGGCGCGGTGTCCCGGCCGGGACAACACGGTCGCCGGGCGAGGCTGTGACCATGAACGCACAGCCTTCCAGGCGCGCCGTCATGGCCGCGGCCGGCAGCACCACCCTGACTGCCGGACTCACCGGCTCCGCCCCGCAGGCGGCCGCCGCGTCCGCTCTCGCGCCCCTGGCCGCACCCTCCGCGCCGACCGGGGGCGCCGACTGGCGGACCTGCCTGGCACTCGCCCGGGCCATCCTCGTCCTTGACGAGGACAACAGGCCCCTCACCCCCGCGTACACCGACATCCTGCTCGGCAAGGGCCTGCCCCGTGGGGGCGGGAGAAGGAAGGTTCTGGTCATCGGGGCCGGCCCGGCCGGCATGGTGGCCGCCCACCTCCTGCGCGAGGCCGGGCACGACGTCACCGTGCTCGAAGCCAACGCCAACCGGGTCGGCGGGCGCATCAAGACGTTCCGCACCGGTGGCCATGAGAATGCCGACCAGCCGTTCGCCGACCCCGCTCAGTACGCGGAGGCCGGAGCGATGCGGATCCCCGACAGCCACCCTCTGGTCACCGGGCTGATCGAAGCGCTCGGCCTCGAGCGTCGCCGTTTCCACCTCATCGACATCGACGCCTCGGGGAAGCCCGCGAACCGCACATGGATCCACGTCAACGGCATCCGGGCCCGCCGCTCCGACTATCAGGACAAGCCCCGGCGGATCAACCGCTCCTTCGGTGTCCCCGCGCGACACGAGAACACGCCGGCGGCCGACCTGCTGCGCGCCGCACTGGCACCGGCCAGGGCACTGGTCGACGGCAAGAGCGGCCGCGAACTCGTCGAAGGCTGGGCGAGAGTGCTCCACACGTACGGGCACTGGTCGATGTACCGCTACCTCAAAGAACGAGCCGGACTCGACGAGAACACCATCGACCTGATCGGCACCGTCCAGAACCTCACCTCGCGCCTGCATCTCTCCTTCCTCCACAGCTTCCTCTCCGCGGCATTGATCAGCCCGGGCACCGCCTTCTACGAGCTGCCCGGAGGCACCGCCACTCTCGTCGACGCCCTCTACGAGCAGGTGAGGGATCTCGTACACCTGGACCGGCGCGCCGTGCGCATCGACCACCGGGCCGGCAGCGTCACTGTGCACACCGTCTCCGAGAGCCGCACGAGCCAGCCCGTGACCGAAGTGTTCACCGGCGATGAGGCGATCATCACCGTGCCCTTCTCCGGGCTGCGTCACGTCACCTTCACACCCGCCATCTCCTACCGAAAACGGCGCGCCATCACCGAACTCCACTACGACGCGGCCACCAAGGTGCTCCTGGAGTTCTCACGCCGCTGGTGGGAGTTCAGCGAACGGGACTGGAAACGCGAACTCGACGCCGTACGCCCCGGTCTCTACGAGGCATACCGTGCCGGGAAAGCGCCTACGGACGGCTCGTTGCTCGGCGCCCATCCCTCCGTCCCCGAGGGCCAGGTCTCCGAGCGCCAGCGCATCCACTACGCAGCGCACCGTTCCCCCCAGCGAAACCAGCCCGAAGCGGCGCGGGTCATCGGCGGCGGCTCGATCACCGACAATCCCAATCGCTTCATCTATGAACCCTCCCACCCCGTTCCCGGAAGTCCGGGTGGTGTTCTGCTTGCTTCCTACACCTGGTCCGACGACGCCCTGAAGTGGGACGCCTACGACGACGAGGAGCGCTACCCCCTGGCACTCACCGGTGTTCAGGAGGTATACGGCCAGCGCACCGAAATCTTCTACACGGGAAAGGGCCGCACCCAGTCATGGATGCGTGACCCCTACGCCTACGGGGAAGCATCCGTCCTCCTTCCCGGTCAGCACACCGAACTCTTCCCCGGCATCCCCGCCTCCGAGGGCCCCTTGCACTTCGCGGGCTGCCACACTTCCCTCAAGCCCGCATGGATCGAAGGGGCCCTCGAATCCGCGATCCGCACAGCACTGGAAGTCCACACCGGATGACAGGGGCCATGTGTCGACGGGGGTCGGATCGGCTCGCTTAGGCACGAACAACTTGGTGTGCGGGGCCGACGGAACCAGGTAACGTCTTGGCCATGTTCTTCCAGACGCCGATTTACGAGTGAGAGCGTGACGGGCTCCCGCTGACGTCCTGCGACGGGGCCGCGCCCGTCCCCTCCGAGAATACTTAGGCACTTCACACCATTTTGGGAGAACTTGTGAGCAAGAACATCAACAACCCTGTGGGCATGGGCGGCGGCAAGCGCAAGAGGCTGTCCCGCGCCGAGCGCCAGAACAACGGTCCGCACCGGAACCTCGACCGCCAGGGTGCCGCCGACCAGAAGGCGGAGCTGGTGCGCAAGATGCGCGAGAAGGTCGGCGCGGCCGAGGGTGACGCCGGGCAGGCGAGCGACGACACCGCACAGAACTGACGCACCGCCGCCGCGGGGCGGCACCACATGGGGCAGGGCCCGGATCGCGACGCGCGGTCCGGGCCCTGCTGCCCTACCGGGCCGGCTGGTCCGTTCAGCTCGACGGAGCCCCCGCCCCGGCACACCCCGAAAGCCCCGGAACCGTGCGGTGAGTCGCATCACCCACCGGGGGAAGCGACGGCTTCGTCGGGCCCGGTGCCCGGGCGCTGACAGTTTCTCGGTCGTTCCCTTTCAGCCGCGATGCGCCCGATGGACGCTGACGGCATAGCCGCCGCCCTGGTAGGGGTGGGCGTCCCACGTGGCGAAGCGGTCGACGAAGGTGAGGCCGGCCGTGGCGCAGTGGGCGTCGTACTCCGGCAGGGTCAGGGTGGGCGATACCGGCAGGTGGGCTTCGTCCAGGCCGAATCCGGCGACCATGAGGCCGCCCGGGCGCAGGCTCCGGGCCAAGCGGCTGACCACCGCGGCCTCCGTACCCGCGGCAAGGAGCGGGAAGATGTTGCCGGCGGCCACCACGAGGTCGAAGTCCGTGCCACCATGCAGTTCAGCCGGGTCGAACGCGGCCAGATCTGCCTGGATCCAGGGCAGGTGGGGTGCCTGTTTGCGCGCCACGGCCAGCATGGAAGCGTCGAGGTCGACTCCGACACAGACATACCCGAGCTCCGCCAACCGGATCATGACCCGGCCGGTACCGCACCCGGCATCCAGCACCCTCGCACCGGTGGGCACCAGCGTGGCGCACAGCCGTGCCTCACCGTGCATGTCCCTGCCGCTGCCGGCCAGGGCGGCAAACCGGGCGGCGTAGTCCTCTCCGGACGTCCCACCGGTCAACTCTTCCCAACGACTCATGATCGACAGCGTAGGCGAGCAGCAAGACTTGAAAGGCTTCTTTACTTGAAAGTTCAAGGCTAGTAGCGTGTCCGCCATGAGCCAGAGCTGCCCGCGCCGTCCCCGCACCGGCCGGGGCATGACGACGCGGACGGCACGACCCGGGGGGCACGCCGTCCGCGTGGCGCTGATCGCCCTGCTCTTCGTCTTCCTGGCTCCCCTGTTCGGCATCGACGGGGCAACGGCGTCCGCTTCTGTCGGGCCCGAGACCGCAATCCGCGCGACCGCCGTTTCCGCCGCGCCTCGGGCCGACTCCCCGGCCGAGGACCGCGGCTGCCACGAGGGGCAGCCGGCGGACCCGAGGGGCGGGGTGGTGCCGTGTCCGGACCCGCCGGGGTCGCACATCCCCAAGTCGACGTCCAAGCCGCCGAGTCCTCCGCACGTCGTCCCGGCCCTCGCCGGACCCTCGCACCAGGACGTCACGTCGGTCGATTTGTACGGAATCCAGATCATCAGAACGTAGACGGGTCTCTCCACCCGCAAGCCGACAGTGCCCGACAGCGCTGCTCGGCGTCGCTTCGCTGCGCCTCCGGGAGCAGCAGCCTCACGTACGCCCTTCCCTACAGGAGAGACACCCATGTCCGTTTTCGCCAGTAACAGCACACCTGCCGGCGCCACGTCCCCGAACGACGCCACATCCCTTCCCGTGCCTACCCGGTCCGGCAGTGACCTCGGGCTCCTGCTGCTGCGCTGGACGGTCGGCCTGACCATGGCCGCCCACGGAGCCCAGAAGCTCTTCGGCTGGTTCGACGGCGGTGGCCTGGACGGCGCCGCGGGGTTCTTCGAGGGCAACGGTTACGAGGCCGCACACACAATGGCCGTGATCGCCGGGCTCACCGAGACCCTGTGCGGCCTCGGGCTCGTCATCGGCCTGCTCACCCCGCTCGCCGCGGCGGGCGTCGTGGGCGTCATGCTCAACGTCGTCGCCGTCAAGTGGGGCGGCGGATTCTTCAGTCCCGCCGGCATCGAGTTCGAACTGCTGCTCCTCGTTGCCGCCGCGAGCCTGGCACTGACCGGACCCGGTAGGTTCGCGGCCGACCGGCTCCTCCCCGTACTGCGCGCACACCGGCTTTCCCACGGTCTCGCCGCCGTGGCATTCGGCGCCGCGACGGCCGGCATCGTTCTGGTGACCCTCCGCGCCTGAGATCCCTGTGGGGTAAGGGGTCTTCCGGCGCGGACCGGCACCGGAAGACCCCGCCTGCAAGCGCTGGTACTGGATGGCCATGGCTGGAACGGGCTTACGGGGCCCAACGAGTGACAGATCGTTCCCTCCACCCGTCGCTGGTGTTCACACAGTGGCGCGCAGAACAAGCTGGGTGCGGCCGGGCGGCAGGCGTAGGACCGGCTCGGTCGGCACGTGGGGTGGCTTGATACGCAAGGTCGGCGCTCTCGACACCTCCGGACTCACACCGGTCGGACAGCATGCCCAGGAGGAGATCGCCGCCCACATGACGCCACCCCGTCATGATCACCCTTCATGTCTACCTGCTCGTCGGGACCGCTGCGGAGGTGGTCCTCGCCGACCGCGCCTTCGTCCCTCTGATCGGCTGGCCGGCGCTGGACGTCCTCGTCCTCGTGCAGGCCGGCCGCGCCTGGTGCATGAGGGCGCTCGGCCCCCGATGGAACACCCGTGTCATCGTCGTGCCCGGGCTACCGCTGGTCACCACCGGCCTCTACCGCTGGATGCGACACCCCAACTACCTCATCGTCCTCTTCGAAGGCATCGCCCTGCCCCTCGTCCACACGGCATGGATCACCGCCACGCTCTCCACCATCGCCGACACGCCTTGGCTCGCCGTCCGCGTCCGGACGGAGGACGCGGTGCTGTGGCCTGCGGTGGGGCCAGTGGCGCGGGCCAGTTCGCGGAGCTGTTCGCCGACTTCGCCGGCTTCGCCGACGGACGCCTGCTGTTCGCGGTGCGGGTGTCCTACCCACCCCCGGCGGCGCGGGACGTCGGATCGGCCGACTTCCCGCGCCGCATCCGTGCCGTACGGGTCCGACGCTACTTGAGCATGTCGGCCGCCTTCACCCGGTGAAGGTGGATCAGAACGTCGTGGGTCTTCGCGAGCCGGATCTGTGCGGCGTTGCCGTTCCAGGGGTAGGTGGCGCCGATGTTCTTGACGGTGCGTGACTCGGTGAGCCAGGCGCGGGCCGGGGCGGGGGCGCTGCGCAGGTCCACCATGAAGTCGCGGTGGCGTACCCGGTCCAGGGTGTGCTCGGTGGTGCCGGGTGCGGCCGGGCCGATGGTGAACCGGTGGACGCCGCCGTCCTGGCCCAAGGCGTTGAACGAGCCCCGGTCGAAGGTGAGGCCGACACTCAGGTAGTGGCGGCCCAACTGTTCACGAAGGAAGTCGCCTTGGGCCTTCGGGTGCGTATTGGGGACGTACGTCTTGAGGGCGATGTGGCTGTTGTGGGCGGAGAGCAGGATCTTGTCGCCCGTCTGCCGCTGCCACCAGGCGACGTTCTGTGCCATGACCTGGTCGCGGTAGCGCATGGCATCAGGGATGACCTGGGGGTCGTCCCAGTCAAAGGCGTACATGGTGGTCATCTGGTGGATCGCGGTGGCGTGCTGGACGGCCCAGGCGTGCCCGTCGGCGTCCTTGCCGGGCCGCTGTTCGAGCAGGTCCAGTGCCCGGCCGGTCCGCTCGGCGAGCTCCTTGCGTTCGGCCAGCGGCTTCGACAGGTATTCATTGACGTACGTCTCGGCGTCGGTGGTGGGCCGCAGGCCCCGGTACAGCTCGGTGAGTCGCGGGCCGAGTTCGGGCCGGGCCGCGGCCGCGTAGGCGCTCACCTTGTCGTACAGCTCGGCACCGGCGAACCCGTTGTCGTCGCCGACGAAGCGGAGGGGGTCCTTGGGGTGCTTGACGTTGTACGCGCGCATCCACTGGAGCAGACCGCGGTACTCGCTGGTGTTCCAGAACTGGTAGGTGCCCTGGAACTCCTCGTCCATGATCTGCTTCAAGTCGCCCTCGCCACGGGTGAGGTAGGCGTCGAGCCGCAGTCCGGTGCTCCAGGGGGCTTCGAGGGCGAAGGCCCGGAAGCCCTTCTTCTCCACCAGGTACCGCAAGATTCGGTGCTTGACGGTGAAGAACTCGTGCGAGCCGTGGGTGGCCTCGCCCAGGCCCACCACCCGGGCATCGCGGACCATCTGGCCCAGCGGGCCGAGATCGGCCAGGCCGCCGCGCGGCTCAGTGGTGCGCAGCGGGTGGGCCACCCGGCCAAGGGCCGCCTCTGGGGAGCGCAATGCGGCGGGCGCGGCCCCCTCCGGACCGGCGGGCGCGGCGGCATCGGCGGAGACCGGTGCGGCGGCCGAGGCGGGCGGAGTGGCAGCGGAGGCGGCCGGGATGACGGCCAGGGTGGCACCGAGCGGGACGAGGAGGGCGGCGAGCAGGGCATTGTGCGTTCTCATGAGCCCAACTCTCGCCGTGCGGGCATGTCCCGGACCATCCAGTGCACCCCCCGAACCGCCCGGGAGTTAGCTCCACCCATTCAGGAACGAAAACCAGGACCCTGGTCCTGGTCCTGGTCCTGGTCCTGGTCCTGGTCCTGGTCCTGGGTCCTGGTCCCGGGTCCTGGACGGGAACGAGGCGTGGGGTTCCATATGGCGTGCGTAGTCAACCCCCATCCGGCGAGAGCCGTTGTGCAGTTGACCCGGAGCGCGTGGCTGCTTGCCCAAGGCGTGCAGTGGCCAGGGGCCACGCGTCGATGTCGCGATAGCGCCGCGGGCCTGAGTGGCCTCTTGTCGTGCTGCCGACCAGGTGGAGGCGTCCGGCCTGCCAAGGGCGTCCGGTGAAGCCGTCGAGGCAGGCGGCCGCTGCCTTCACGGACGCGTTGTCGTTGCGGCGAGCGCGGGCCAGCGTGAGGTGGGGACGCAGCGGACGTTCGGGGAAGTCGACGTCGCAACTCCTGACCAACGCCCGTACCGCTTCGGCCAGCTCGTGCAGCTGGTCGAGATCGCCCTCGATGCCGCTCCACAGCACGCGCTCGTCGAAGTGTCCACCACCGATCAGCACCAGTTCGAGAGAGGGGTGGGCGGCCGCCAGGTCGGCGAGGGGCGAACGAAGCCGCTGGACGACCCGCACCGGCAGCTCGCCCAGGAAGGCGAGGGTGATGTGCCAGTCCTCGATGCGGTTCCAGCGCAGGTCGGGATAGGCGGCATAGGCCGGGCTCAGCGCGTGCGCCAGCTCGTTCTTCGCATCGTCGGGCGGCGCAAGGGCGATAAAGGCGTGCTGGGTGGCGGCCTGGTGCGGTTCGGTCACGGACGTCTTCATACCTCATGCGTCCGCGCGGCCGAAGCCTGAGGTGCTGCCCATAGGGGACATCCGAGCCGGGAGCTCTCCTTGCAGTTGTCCACCTTTGCGCTCGACTGTGCGCCGTGAGGCGTAACCCACGCTGTGTCGATTCGCGATGCCCCCTGCGTTTTATAGGCCCTCCACGATGGATGGCTCTCTCAGAAAGGGTGGTCTGTGCTGCGTGTCCATGCACGCCTGGATTTCCGGCATGAAGCTTTACCGCATGCGCGCCCGCGGGAAAGCCCCCCCCCCGCATGATCAAGCTGCCCAATTTGCGAACTACGGTGCCGTCGCACAGATCTGGATGCCTGGCGGGACGCATGCGAGAGAGATTTTGACACTTGGCGATGAGTTGCAACGTCCGTTTCTGGGACATTCGCGAGCGCGCTGACCGGCGCAAGGCTTTTATGGTCCGGTGGACGGTCAACGGACGCGAAAAATCAGAGTCATTCACGACCGTCGGGCTCGCCGAGAGCAGGCACGCGAAGCTGATGACGGCGGCGCGCGAGGGCGAGCCTTTCGATGAGCACACGGGGCTGCCGGGAACACCCGTCGTGCGCTGGCCGACGCATTCGCCACCATTACGCCTGGCCTGGTGCATCCTGGCGCAACACATCCGGAGCCGCGGGTGCTGCGGCGCGCCTTGTACTCGTGGGCGTTCAACAAGAACGGATGGACCCAAGAGCCGACCGAAGAGTGGCGGAAGGCCTTGGACTGGCTGAAGCGAAACTCCCAGCCCGTTAGTGCCCTCGCGGAAGCCGACGTGCTGCGGCGGGCGTTGGACGCCCTGGGTCGCAAGCTGGACGGCAAAGCGGCTGCGGCTAAGACGGCGCGGCGCAAGCGAGCTGCGCTGAGCGAGGTGCTCTACATTGCCGTGAAGACAGGTCTTCGCGGGGAATCCTCTCAACGGGCTGAGGCGGAACGCTCCGGCGGTCAGCGAGGAGGTGGACCCGGCTGCCGTCCCCAATCCGGCCCAGGTCGCCCGGCTGCTTGCGGCGGTTGCTCAGCAGCGCGGGCGCGGCCCTCACCTGGAGGCGTTCTTCGGCTGTATGTACTACGCGGCCATGCGGCCGGCTGAGGTCATTCACGTCCGGCTCGACCAGTGCCATCTGCCCGAGACCGGATGGGGGATGCTCAACCTGTCGGGCGGCGTCGTCACCGCGGGCAAGGAGTGGACGGACGACGGCGTGGTGTACGAGGTGCACTCGCTCAAGCGCCGTGCGGCTTCCGCGACCTGGCCGGTGCCCATCCCGGCGCAGTTCGTGCGCATCCTGCGCGCGCACATCAATCGGTTCGGCGTGGCGCCGAACGGGTGGGTGTTCCGGAACCAGGCCGGCAACTACGTGGACGCGTCCGCGTATGGCATTACGTGGGCGTGGGCACGGAAGCATGTCCTGGCCTGCACGGAACTCGCCTCCGGGCTGGCCAAGCGGCCTTACGATCTGCGGCACGCTGGAATCTCGGTTCTGGTTGTACTCCGGTGAGGTCCCGGCCGAATGCGCTCGCCGCTCGGGCCAGAGCATCGAGGTCCTCTTCCGGCACTATGCCAAGTTCCTGGATGGCGTCCGGGGGCAGGCCAACCGGCTGATTGAGCAGCCCGTGCAGGAGTGGGACCGCGTCAGTCAGGGCTCGGCGCCAGAGGGGTGAGTCGGGGTTTTGGTCAGTGACTGGTCCGGAAGAGCTGGTCAGAGCGGGATGACGGTGGGAGGAACTGGAAGTTACAACGTAAACCGGACCCTGCTCTACCCGGGTCGACCAGAAGGCGCCTGACCGGCAAAAGCCCAGGTCAGGCGCCCTTTTTCGTGCCTCTAGAAGAAGCCCAGCTTCTTCGGCGAGTACGAGACGAGCAGGTTCTTCGTCTGCTGGTAGTGCTCCAGCATCATCTTGTGGGTCTCGCGTCCGATGCCGGACTGCTTGTAGCCGCCGAACGCCGCGTGCGCCGGATACGCGTGGTAGCAGTTCGTCCAGACGCGGCCCGCCTGAATGGCCCGCCCCGCCCTGTACGCGGTGTTGATGTCACGCGTCCACACCCCGGCCCCGAGGCCGTACAGCGTGTCGTTGGCCGTCTTGATGGCGTCGTCGAAGTCGTTGAACGAAGCGACCGAGACGACCGGGCCGAAGATCTCCTCCTGGAAGATCCGCATGCGATTGTCGCCCTCGAAGATCGTCGGTTGGACGTAGTAGCCGCCCGCCAACTCACCGTCGTACTCCACACGTTGGCCGCCCGTCAGCACCTTGGCGCCCTCCTGCTGGCCGATGTCCAGGTAGGAGAGGATCTTCTCCAACTGGTCGTTGGATGCCTGCGCGCCGATCATGGTGTCGGTGTCGAGCGGATGCCCGGCCTTGATCTGTTCCGTACGAGCGATCGCCGCCTCGAGGAACTCGCTGTAGTGCCCGCGCTGCACCAGCGCCCGCGACGGACAGGTGCACACCTCGCCCTGGTTGAGGGCGAACATCGTGAAGCCCTCCAACGCCTTGTCCCGGAAGTCGTCGTCGGCGGACCACACGTCGTCGAAGAAGATGTTCGGCGATTTGCCGCCCAGCTCCAACGTCACCGGCTTGATGTTCTCGGAGGCGTACTGCATGATCAACCGCCCCGTCGTGGTCTCCCCCGTAAAGGCGACCTTGGCGATGCGCGGGCTGGAGGCCAGCGGCTTGCCCGCCTCGACCCCGAACCCATTGACGATGTTGACGACCCCCGGCGGCAACAGATCGGCGACGAGGCTCATCCAGTAGTGGATGGAGGCGGGGGTCTGTTCGGCGGGCTTGAGGACGACGGCGTTACCGGCCGCGAGCGCCGGAGCCAGCTTCCAAGTCGCCATCAGAATGGGGAAGTTCCACGGAATGATCTGGGCGACGACGCCGAGCGGCTCATGGAAGTGGTACGCGATGGTGTCCTCGTCGACCTCGCTCAGCGAGCCCTCCTGCGCGCGGATGACGCCCGCGAAGTACCGGAAGTGGTCGATGGCCAGAGGGATGTCGGCGGCGAGCGTCTCCCGGACCGGCTTGCCGTTCTCCCAGCTCTCGGCGACCGCGAGCTGTTCGAGATTGGCCTCCATCCGATCCGCGATCTTGCGCAGGACATCCGCGCGCCCGGTGACGGACGCACGCCCCCACGCCGGCGCGGCCGCGTGCGCGGCGTCGAGCGCCCGCTCGACGTCCTCGGCGGTGCCCCGGGCGATCTCTGTGAACGGCCGGCCGTTTACCGGACTCGGGTTCTCGAAGTACTGGCCACGGGCCGGCGCCACATACTCGCCACCGATGAAGTGGTCGTAACGCGACTGGTAGGAGACGATCGCGTCCTCGGTGCCGGGCGCTGCGTAACGGGTCATCTTGGCTTGCCTCCCGGAGCAGGCTGCCCGCCGTCGGGCAGCTCTCGCCCGGAGGCTAGGAGCGCGTAGGTTGCATCGACGTTGCGAACCTTCCGCCGTACGGGGCCTGCCCGCTTGCCCCCTCCCCACCAATCCTCCAACGTGTGCCCCCGTGCCTCGTGCCACTTGTTCAGGATCCCGCGGCCGCTGCCAGGGTCTCTGGCTGCACCAGGGTTCCTTCCCTCCCCCCCCGGCCCCCCAGCCCCCACCCCCCGCCGCCCCTCACCTCCCGCTACTCGAAGGCCCCGCCCCCTCGCCGCCCCACCCCCGGCCCCCAACTACCCGTCACGTCCCGGGCCCCGCCGCCGTCAGCTCCGCGTCGAGTTCGCGCAGCCGGGCCAGGACCGGAGCTGTCGGACGCAGCGTGGCCAATGCCCTCCACACCACCAAGTCCTGCTCACCCCACGGCGCGTGTGCCCAGTCCGCGAGCAGGTCCGGGTCGTTGCGGTCGACCAGCGCGGCCCGCAACTGATCCGCGAGTCTGCGGCGGAGCCGGACCAGGGCCGGTGCCTGCGACTGCGGCAGGAGCGGCCCGGCATACGCCGCGGCAGCCGCCGTCACCGCACCCGCCCCCAGTCGCCGCTCCACGGTGTCGACGTCACACTCGACCGGCGCAGCCAGCCGGTACGGTCGCGATCGCAGCAGCTCCGCACCCAGAATCCGCCGCAACCGCGCCATCTCGGCCCGCAACGTCACCTGCGGCACCGACTCGTCCTCGTAGAGCGCGTACAGCAACTCGTCCCCCGTCAGCCCCTCCGGGTGGCGAGCCAGCAGCACGACGATCTCGCTGTGTCGACGGCTGAGCCGAACCTTGCGGCCACCGGCGATCAGCAGCGCCTCGTCCCGGCCGAGGGCGGCGAGCTCGACCCCTTTGCCGGCTCCCACCGGAGGGGCGAGCAGCGCCAGGTGGGACTCCGCGGCCCGAGCGACGGCCTGTACGAAGGCGAGACTGTGCGGGTGCGCAAGGCCGTCACCACCGGTGATGTCGACGGCGCCGATCAACCGCCCCGACCGTGGATCGTGTACAGGAGCCGCCGCACAGGTCCACGGCTGGACGCGCCGCATGAAGTGCTCGGCGGCGAAAACCTGCACCGGCCTGTCCACGGCGACCGCCGTCCCCGGCGCGTTGGTCCCCATGGCGGACTCCGCCCACCGCGCACCCGGCACGAAGTTCATCCGTCCCGCCCGCTGCCGGGTCAGCGTGTGGCCCTCGACCCACAGCAGCCTGCCCTGTGCGTCGCACACGGCGAGAAGGTGCTCGCCGTCCGCCGCGAAGGTGCCCATCAACTCACGGAACAGCGGCATCACCCGTGCCAACGGATGCTCCGCCCGGTACGCGCCGAGATCACCGTCGGTGAGCTCGACCGCCGCGCCGAACCCCTCCGGGCTCACCCGCGCCCTCGCCGACCTTCGCCATGAGTCGGCCACCACCGAGCGCACCGGCAGGGAAATCGTCCCCGCATCGGTGAACCTTTCGTGGGCCCGACGCAGCATCCTGACCCGCTCGGTGGGATCTGCGCCCGGCTCCAGGGCCACCCATGGATCGGTCAACTCGGCCTCCGGGGACGGCGATGCGGTGCTGCCATCGTCGCCCCAGAGCGAGGAGCCGACAAGGAGATCGGGCTCCTCAAGGTGTATGTACCGGCGGCCCTAGCGAAGGCCGCGGTCTGCTTGCGCGAGGTCAGGCGAAGTTGACGAGGCGGAGATAGCGCGACCAGTCCCAGTAGGGGCCCGGGTCCGTGTGGTCTGAACCGGGAACTTCGTGATGGCCGATGATGTGCTCGCGGTCCTTGGGAATGCCGTACTTGGAGCAGATGGCTGCGGTCAGTGCGGCGGAGTGCTCATACAGTGCGTTGGTGAAGTACTCGGGTTTGTCGACCCACCCTTCGTGTTCGATGCCGATGCTGCGGGTGTTGTAGGTCCAGTTCCCCGCGTGCCAGGCAACGTTTCGTTCGCGGACGCATTGGGCGATGTGGCCGTCCGCGGAACACACCACGTAGTGGGCCGACACCTTCTTCGCCGGGTTCTGGAAGATGGCGAGCGTGTCCGCGTACGTCTCCTGCGTGACGTGGATGATCACGTAGTCGATGGGATAGGTGGTCGGGCGGTTGGACGCCGTGTAGTTGGAGCTGCTCGCCGGGACCGATTCGGCCGACGGGTAGTCGACTGCGAGGGCCCCGGCAGTCGCGCGGGTGGCGGGCAGGAGTGCCGCGGGAATGGCGGCGGCGACCGCGCCCTGCAGCAGCCGGCGCCGGCTGGGGAAGCGTCTTGCTCGATCCATGACGTGCCTGCCTCTCGGTGGGGGGGAACGGCTGGTCTGGCGCTGTACTGGAGAGGACCAGTGCGTCGGCGCCCACCTGGCGGGTGGGACCACCGCATTGGAGTAGCCGCAGCGCCGGAACCGGACGAGAGGGGCCGTCCTGTCGAGAGGCGCTCGGGTCTATGCGAGGTGGAGATGGGCTGGCCCGTGCGGCAGCAACGCTGCTGTCTCACGCAGCCGCGCGTGCAGCCCACGGTGAGTCTCACGCGCGGGCAGCCATTCCTTGCGGATCTTGGCCGCGCACGTGTAGTTGGTGTCGCAGACGTTCGCGAGGGGCGACTCGACCGTTTGCGTCGCGAACTGATACGAGTCCAGCTCACTGAAGCCGTAATCGCGTACCAGCCACTGCACCAGGTCGAGCTGGGATATGCGGAAGGCGTCCTCGAGCGGTCGCGCCGAACCCGTCGAGATGATGTGCGTGTCGGACTCCAGCCTGGGCCAGGGTGTGGCCACGCCCTTGAGGAGCTCGACGATCACCACGGTGTTCATGGCGCATTCGACGGCCACCCCGCAGGTCTCACCCTCGCCCTGCCGTGCGTGTCCGTCGCCGAGGCTCAGCAGCGCGCCCTCGACATTCACCCCCAGATAGCACGTGACGCCGGCGCGCATCTCGGGCGTGTCCATGTTGCCGCCGTGGGCATCGGGGACGAGTGCCGAGCGCACCTCGAGATTGGCGGGCGCGACCCCGACTGTGCCGCGCATGGGGTCCATCGGCAGTTCGATCTCGAAGTCGCTGTCCCGTGCCCTGAACCGTGCGGTACGGCGGATCCGGTCCAGCTGCCATATCCACACGGCTTCCGGCAGCGGCGGCTGGAGCGACGCCGTGGAGTGCGTGGAGGTGAGGGCGCCGAACAAGGGCACCGTCGTGGAAGCCGCCCAGTCGCGGGCCGGTTCGATCGATACGAAGTGAACGGCGACGGTGTCGCCCGGCTCCGCCCCTTCTACGTAAAAGGGCCCTGTCTGCGGATTCAGGAACGGGAACTCGCAGACTTCGGAGACCAGGTCCTTCTCCGAACGCACGTTGCCCGCGAAGCAGTCTTCCGTGAAGAGGTCGAGGACCGTGCCCGGCGTGATACGCGCGACCGGAGGAGCGCCGCCGAACGTCCAGGCAAACTCGCCCGGCTCGGGTCGTACGGTGAGGATCTTGGGATCACGCATGGCGCTTTGCTCCAGTCTGGTGGTTCGGGCTGACGGATCGGCGCCCGGGACTGGATTTCCCCGCATTGGAATCCCCCGATCCGTGACGTCACCGCCTTGTTTTCGCTCGTCGAGCGGCGGCGCGTCACGTGAATTACGGTACGGCGCCCGCTGGTTGAGGCGGAAGGGCGTGGCTCGGATCTGTGCACAGCAATGCGATTGTGGATATCCACGTCACCCGACCGGGGGATCGGGAGGGGTGGACCGTGGGCGGATCACGGGCGGACGCGGAGGTTGGGGGGCTTCCTACGTCCCCGACCCACGTACGCCGGAGCCCGAGGCCGGGTCCTCACCAGCATGACCACTCGGGCTCACGCCCGCCCCCTTAGTCACACCCGCCCCCGCCGTCACACCGGCACCCGTGCCCACACTCGCGGGGTCATCCAGCACGGCCCGCGCCACAGAGCGTGCCGCGCCGAGCAGAGGGCCGTCCGGCCCGAGACCGGACACGGTCACTTCGCAGCCTCGGCCGGCCGTGCGCCCCGTCAGTTCATGCTCGAGTGCGGGCAGCAGCCACGGCGCGAGACGCGACAGCGCACCACCGAGCACCACTGCCTGCGGATCCAACAGGTTGACGGCGCCGGTGAGGGCGATCCCCAGCGCGGTTCCCGCGTCGCGCAGCGCCTGCCGTACCGTTTCGTCACCCGCGGCGGCACGCTCGGCGAGAAGTTCGTTCCGGTCTTCGCCGGGGTCCAGGCCAGCGGCGCGGAGCACGGCCTCCTGGCCCGCGTACTGCTCCAGGCAGCCACGTCCTCCGCAGGGGCAGGCCTTCCCGTCCGGCTGTACCGGCACATGCCCCAACTCGCCGGCGAACCCGTGCGTGCCGCGCAGCAACCGCCCGTCGACGATGAGCGCGGCGCCGATGCCGATCTCCGCGGAGATGTGGAGGAAGTCCTCTGGGGATTCCTCGCCGAGCCACAGTTCCGCGAGGGCGCCAAAGTTGGCTTCGTTGTCCACGGTCAGGGGCAGTTCGGTGGGGAAGAGGCGACCCAGGTCGATGTCGGCCCAGCCGAGGTTGGGCGCACGGACGACCGTCCGCGTATCGCGGGCGACGAGCCCGGGGACGGCCACCGCCAGGCCCGTGGGGGAGAGGCCCGTCTGCCGTGCCTCGGCGCTCACCTGTTCCACCAGGAGGGCGAGCTCCTCCAGCACCGGTACGGGCGAGCGCCCGCGGTTCCCGGCCTGCCGTACGGCACGCGCGCGGACCTCACCTCGCAGATCGACCGCACAGGCGGCGAGGTGGTCGACACCCACCTCGGCGCCGATGCCGGCGGGGCCTCGCGCACTGACCGCGAGGGCGGACCCAGGGCGCCCGACTCGCCCCGCCCGCCCCGGACCGAGCTCGTCCAGCAATTCCGAGCGGATCAACTCGTCCACCAGGGTGGAGACGGCGGCACGCGTGAGTCCGATTCTGGAAGCCACCGAGGCCCTGGACAGCGGCCCGTGCGCGGCCACCGCGTGCATTACCCGGGAGAGATTGCGGCGGCGCATCCCCTGCTGGGTGTCGGGCAGTCGGCCGGACGCGGCCCGGCGCTCGTCGTGCAGCGGTGCGGTCATGCCTCGGTCAGTCCTCACTCCCCGTGGGGCGCCCTGTCCAGGAGCGGCGCCGCGTCGGAGAGTACCTCGGAGATCCGGGACAGGGTCGCTTCATCACGGGTTACGGGGTCGAGCACGGGACCCCGAGCTGTGTCCCAGCGCCGCGCGACGGCGCTCGGGTCCTCGCCGGTGAGCAGGCCCGCCGCCTGTGCCGCGGCGCCGAGCGCCACCAGTTCCTTCGCCTGCGGGACCTGCACCGGGCGTCCGGAGAGGCGTCGCACGGTGTCCTGCCAGGCCGTGCCGCGCGCTCCGCCCCCGATGAGCAGCAGCGGGGAGGAGCGGTCGGCGTCCGGGTCCAGGACGAGATCGAGTGCGTTGAGCAGCGAATGCACCGCTCCGTCGTAGGCGGCCTGCAGCAACTGCCCGGCGGTCGTGTCGTGCCGCAGGCCGTGCAGGAGCCCGGAGGAGTGGGGGAGGTTCGGTGTGCGCTCGCCGTCCAGGTAGGGCAGCAGCGTGACCGATCCGCCCGGCTCGACCGCTTCGCGTTCCAGGTTGAGCAGTGCTGCCACGCGGTCGACGGCCAGGGTGCAGTTGAGGGTGCAGGCCAGCGGTAGCCACGCGCCGTGTGCGTCGGCGAAGCCCGCGACGGTCCCGGTCGGATCCGCGGGCCGGCGCTCCGACACCGCGTACACGGTGCCCGAAGTGCCGAGGCTCAGGACCGGTGTGCCGGGGCGCAGGCCGAGCCCCAGGGCGGCCGCCGCGTTGTCACCGGTGCCCGGGGCGATCAGTGTGCCTCTGGAGAAGGGCAGTTCGCCGCAGTCCCGGACGGTTCCGACGACCTCGCCGGGCCGTGCGACACGGGGCAGCAGTGACGGGTCCAGGCCCACCATCTCGAGGATGCCTTCGTCGTACTGTTCCGTCCCCGACGCCCACCATCCCGTTCCGGAGACGTCACCTCGGTCGGTCGTGCCCAGCCCGGTGAGGCGTTCCGTGAGGTAGTCGTGGGGAAGGCGCACCGCGGCCGTGGCACGGGCGGCCGCCGGTTCGTTCTCCGTGAGCCAGGCCCACTTCGTCACGGTGAAAGAAGGCCCGGGGACGCTGCCGACACGGTCGGCCCACACCTTGGGACCGCCGAGACGCTCGACGAGGCTGCGTGCCTGCGGGGCGGACCGTACGTCGTTCCAGAGCAGAGCCCTCCGTACGGGCTTGCCGTCCTTGTCGAGCGTGACGAGCCCGTGCTGCTGGCCGGCGATCGACACCGTGGAGGCTTCCCGGGCGGCGTCCCCGCACTGTCGGAGGGCCGCGCACAGGGCGTCCCACCAGTCCTGGGGGTCGCTCTCGCGGCCGTCGCCCGTACTGACGCGGTGGGGAGCCTGGCCGCTCGCGACGACCCGGCCGGTGGCAGCGTCGACGACCAGGACTTTCGTGGATTGCGTGGACGTGTCCACGCCGACGACGAGCGGGCCCTGGGCTGTGGGCGCTGATGACATGACGGTCTCCGTTCCTGCGGCTCTCTCCGGGTATGCCCCGGAGGTCCCTCCTCTTCCCAGCGGCGCCTTCGGATACTAATTTGTAAACGGCCATGACGAAATAGGTGAGGGAGCCGCACATGAACTACCAGCCCACTCCGGAGGACAAGTTCAGCTTCGGCCTGTGGACCGTCGGTTGGCAGGGCAGGGACCCGTTCGGAGACGCCACCAGGGCCGCGCTCGACCCGGCAGACTCAGTGCGGCACCTCGCCGAACTGGGCGCCTACGGAGTGACGTTCCACGACGACGACCTGATTCCGTTCGGGGCATCCGAGTCGGAGCGCGAGGGGCACATCAAGCGATTCCGGCAGGCGCTGGACGCCACTGGACTCGTGGTCCCGATGGCCACCACGAACCTCTTCACCCACCCCGTCTTCAAGGACGGCGCGTTCACCGCCAACGACCGCGACGTCCGGCGGTACGCGCTGCGCAAGACGATCCGCAACATCGACCTCGCGGTGGAACTGGGCGCGCGTACCTACGTGGCCTGGGGAGGCAGGGAAGGGGCCGAGTCCGGTGCCGCGAAGGACGTCGGCCCCGCCCTCGACCGCTTGAAGGAGGCGTTCGATCTGCTCGGCGAGTACGTGACCGCCCAGGGTTACGACCTGCGGTTCGCCATCGAGCCGAAGCCGAACGAGCCGCGCGGTGACATCCTGCTGCCCACCGTCGGACACGCCCTCGCCTTCATCGACCGCCTGGAGCACCCCGAATTGTTCGGTGTCAACCCTGAAGTGGGCCACGAGCAGATGGCGGGCCTGAACTTCCCGCACTCCATCGCCCAGGCACTCTGGGCGGGCAAGCTCTTCCACATCGACCTGAACGGCCAGACCGGCATCAAGTACGACCAGGACCTGCGGTTCGGCGCGGGCGACCTGCGCAGCGCCTTCTGGCTGGTGGACGTCCTGGAGCGCGGAGGCTACGACGGGCCACGCCACTTCGACTTCAAGCCGCCGCGTACGGAGGACCACGAAGGGGTGTGGGCGTCGGCAGCGGGATGCATGCGCAACTACCTGATCCTTCGGGAGCGTGCGGCCGCCTTCCGTGCCGACCCCGAAGTGCGCGAGGCGTTGCGCGCCGCGCGCCTGGACGAACTGGCCGTCCCCACCGCCGACGACGGGCTCTCCGGGTTGCTCGCCGACAGGAGCGCCTATGAGGCGTTCGACGTGGCGGCGGCCGCAGAGCGTGGAATGGCGTTCGAACACCTCGACCAGTTGGCCATGGAGCACCTGCTGGGCGTCCGAGGCTGACCTCCACGCTTTCGCCGGCCTGCCCCCCGGCGGCCTACCGTGCGCCCGGCCGGTCTCGGTGTCAGCGCTCTGTGTCATGATGCGGACGCTTCCCGGGGGAGTGGGGGCGTGGGCTGTTGATCGCCAGGGGGTTTGGGGATGGGTACGGGTACGGAGCCGGGTGGCTCGTCCATGTCCGACGAGGAGTGGGAGCGGTTTCTGCGCGAGTCGGTGGCGGGTACCGCCGACGCGCCCAAGGAGCCCTCTGCGCGCGCCCGCGACGTGGCCGGGCGACTGCGTGCGGAGCCCGGCCGAGGCCAGGAGGGCTGGCGCACCTACACGCCCGCGCATCCCAAGCGGCGCACGGGCCGGTACGTGGCCGGGCTGTTGGCCGCGCTGGTGATCCTGGCGGTGGCTCTCGCACCGCGGGGCGCGTGCTGGACCTGTTCTCCGGCGACGACTCCGACTCCTCGCCGCTGGCGGCCGAGAGCGGCCGCCCGACTCAGGCACCCCCGGTAGAGCCGGCCCAACGTCCCACGAGGGACAAGCCGTTCCGCGGGTCACCGGCGGCGGCCTGGGCGAATGGCGCGGCGGGCATCACCGTGCCGAAGGCCAAGGCCGTGGGCTGGATGAGCAAGGCCGAGGTGGACCGGGCCCTCGCCCGCAGCCGGGACTTCCTCGTCGCGTCGGGACTGGACCGCGGGGTGCTGCGGGGCGAGCGCCCCGAGAAGGCGATCGCACTGATCAACCCGCACCAGAAGGACGTCCAAGCCTTCCTGGGAACCGCTTTCCGGGCCCCGAGCGAGAAGAGCGACCCCCTCCTCCTCTTCAGCCGCTTCAAGCCCTCTCGTACGCACCTGGTCGGCGACGTTGTGAAGACCCGGGGCCGGCTCACCTACGGGGAGGGCAAGCGAGGCGGGCTCCAGGTGACCGCCGACGTCACCTTCGTCTACCCGGTCACCCGCGCGGGCGCGGGCGGCGACGAGATCGTACGCACGATCGTCCGGCGTGAAATGGTCCTGAGCTGGGACGACCCCGACAAGGTGGTCACCGAGCCGGGCACGTTCTCGATCGTCTCGTACAAGTACGACATGACCAACGGCGGTTGCGGTGCCCACACGGGCTACTTCACCCCGCCCTTCGACACGCACCGCCGGGCGGACGATCCCGACAGGGAGGTCGACCCGTACGACCGCAGTGCGCCGGTCGGAGAGGGCGCGCCCTCCGGGGACGGATGCGCGAAAGCCACGCAGTCGTAGCCGGGCAGCGTCAAGGGCAGTCCGCCTACGCCCCGCGCGGCAGCCCAGTTCGAACAGATCAGAGCTTCCGGGTCGGTCCGCCGAGTCAGTACTTCCGGGGCAGTCGGACGTAGGTCACCGTAGTCTCGATGTCACTGTCGACAAGGCGACCCTGCTTGTCGAAGGCTTCAGGCCCGTCACTCATCCCGAAGTCGTTGTCATTGATGAGGGCAAGGGTGCGGTTGTCGACTCGTGCCACACCCTCGATCTTGTCGGGCACGTCCTCGACGGAATTCAGGTCCACCACCAGACGCTTGGCGAGGACGGGCACTCCAGAGGCTGCCGGGTCGTCCAGCTGCTCCAGAGAGGGCCGCGTCGTGGCCTTGTCCCAGGGGCCGCCGAGGATGTCCGCGCGACGGTTGAGCGTCACCGTCTGCGCCCGTGCGGCTCTGTCGGTGCGCTCCTGTACGAGCAGCCGGTCGCGCCCGATGGCGACAAGGGAGGAGATCTTCAGCTCTGAGGTGTCGTCCTCACCGGGGTCGACGACACCGACGGGGTCGAAACGATAGGCATACTCGGCCGTGACAGCCTGCTTCTTCGGTGAGAAGCGCAGCAACCGGGTGGTGCGCGAGCCGTCGCCCGCGTTCTCGTCCGGCACGGAGAGAGGGCTCTGCACGGCCATCACGAGGTCGCCGCCAGGCAGCTGGGCGAGCCCTTCGAAGCCGCGGTTCGCCTTGCGATGCAGCAGGATGCCCGGGAGGGCCTCGACCACCGGGTAGTCGGCGCCCCGCAGCTTCAGCCCCCGGGGGACGTAGCGCTTGATGACCTTCCCGCGCGCGGAGACGTGGACGAGCGAGGGGCCGTACTCGTCGACCAGCCAGAAGCTGCCGTCCGACGCCCGCACGATTCCTTCGGTGTCGAGACCGTTCGGGTCGTACGAGATGCGCTCCCGCGCGTCGTAGGTGTACGGGACCTCGTCGCGGCCCTCCTGGTTGGGCAGGCCTGAGACGGGCCTTCCGGACGAGGTCGTCAGGGGCAGCGCGGAGACGACCCCGACCTTCCCTCCTCGCACCCGGATCTTCACGATGGCCGGGTCGAAACCGGGGACGGGGAACGTGCGCCGCTTCTTGCCGTCCACCTTGATCTGGCCGTTGGGCCCCCGGTCGGTCACCGTCCAGAACTCACCCTTGCGCCCTGCCGGGTAGAGGTCGCTGCCGATGCCGCCGAGGTCCACTCCACGGTCGTTCTTCACAGTGCCCGGGAGCAGCGCGTTGCTGAAGTGACCGAGGGGGATGTTCCCGAGAGTCGCTGTCCCGGTGACGCGCGCCTCGCCGTGGCCGCCACTCACCTGTCGGCCGTTCGCGGTGGCCGCCACTGTGAGGGTGGCGGCGATCACGAGGGGCACGCCGAACGCCATGGAGCGGCGTACGCGGCCCTTGCGGGCGGTGTGCGGGGACATCGGGCCTCCTGGGGCACGGGTTCGGTTGACAGCGGCCAGACTTGGCCGTCGGCACGAACACGAGGGGGCTGTCAGGTGAACTGGGGGAGACGCATCGACGGCGCCTCCTGCGAGGGGCAGGAGGCGCCGCCGCCAACCATCGGTCCGATCAGCACCCGAGGGGCGCGGTGCCCAAGCCATCCCCCTTCAGATAGGTCGCGCGGACTGGACTGACGAATCCGATGCCCCGCTGATGAGCCCCGTAAGGCTCTTGCGGTCAGACCTCCCTGATCCGACCAGATCCACGCTCGCCGATGACATAGCCGTGCTCAATCGCTGGCCAGGGTGAGTGCGTGCGCCGGTGTTCCCGGCGCACGAGCTCCTGACGGAAACGCGCCGGGGGCGCCGTGCGCTTTCGGCCACACGCCGCCCCTGGCCCGCCTTGTCCCTCTCCAATAGCTGCGGAGCCCTGTCACTCGCTTCCGGTGGCCATTGCCAGCGCTGTCGCCGGCTCGTGGGCGGCCGGCCCCGCAGGAGCCCATCGGCCATGTTCCTTGCGGAAGGGCCACCAGCGGCCGTCCTGCCCGTAGCGCAGCTGCGCGTCGGCACCGATCACGGTCCACCGGTTGTCGGTCGCACGCAGGCGAGGACGCTCGTCCTCGTCCCACGCCGCGTCCAGTGCGGCACGCGCGCGTGCCAGGGCCTCCTCGTGCGGCGTCCACGCCTCTTCCAGTACGTGGAGCGCCGCCCGGCCCCCGTACTCCCAGGCCCGCACGGCGAGAGCAAGGCCCTCCGGGCCGCGTTCGGATACCGCCGCGAGGCGCGTCTCGACCGTGGAGTCGGGTTGACCGGCCGCCAACCGCACCGCGTCCTCACCCCTGGTCAACTCGGCCTCTACAGGCAGGCTTCCGTGCGAGGGTGAGAGCGCGTCGGCCAGCAGCCTGTGCGCCTCGGCGGCGGCCTGCGCGGCGACGAACTCGATCGCGCGCACATCGAGGCCCGAGGCAGGTTCCGCCTCCGTGTCGAGTGTCGGTGGCAGGCCGGGCTCCGCGGGCAGCGGAGGGGGCGCGGGCAGCGGCGGGAGGATCGCCCCGACCGCGTAGGCCTCCGCGGCGCTGACGCCCTCTTCTGCGGGCTCCTGGGCCTCCTCCAGTGGCTCGGGGGCGTCGCTCGTCGCGACGCTCCGGACCTGTAGCTCGTCCAGGAGTATCCGCTCACCGCGTCCGCGCATCAGGAGCAGCACGAAAGGGTCCTCGTCGAGCAGGCGCGCCACCTGGTAGCAGAGTGCGGCCGTGTGCCCGCAGTGGTCCCACGCGTCGCAGTCGCACTCCGGCTCCAGGTCGCCGATGCCCGGCAGGAGTTCGACGCCCGCAGCCGCGGAGTCCTCCACGAGATGCGGGGGCATTTCACGGTCGAGGAGAGCCGCGATGTGCCCGGCCCGCTCGACGGCCATCCCCAGGAAGCGGTCCCACTCCTCCGAAGTCAGTTCCTGGAGCAGGACGTCGGAACGGTGCGGTGTGCCGTCCCGGTCCTTGACGACCGCGGTGATCCGCCCGGGGCGTACAGAGACCGCGCCCACGGCACCCGCGCGCGCGAGCCGGCGCCCCGTCTTGAGCTGCTGCAGGTCGAGCGCCGTGTCCTCGAGCGCCTTCAGCCAGGCAAGTCCCCACCAGCTCTGCGCGAACCCGCGGCCGTGTGCGGGCGGTAGCGGCGCGAACGTGCGCTCCTGCGCGTGCATGCCCGCGCGCGGGTCGCCGTCCGCACCGAACGTCTCGTCATGGATGTCACTCATCGGGTGCCCCCTCGCAGCTCGACCAGATCCGACAGTTCGGCGTCGGTCAGCTCGGTGAGAGCGGACTCGCCGGATCCGAGGACGGCGTCCGCCAGCTCCCGCTTCTGCAGGAGCATGGCGGCGATGCGGTCCTCGATCGTTCCTTCCGCGATCAGCCGGTGCACCTGCACCGGCTGGGTCTGCCCGATCCGGTACGCGCGGTCGGTGGCCTGCGCCTCGACGGCGGGGTTCCACCAGCGGTCGTAGTGCACGACGTGCTCGGCGCGCGTCAGGTTCAATCCCGTACCCGCCGCCTTCAGGGACAGCAGGAAGACGGGGACCTCGCCGTCCTGGAAGCGCTGCACCATGGCCTCGCGCGCCGCTACGGGCGTGCCACCGTGCAGGAACTGCGTGGCGACACCGCGCGCGGCCAGATGCTGCTCGATGAGCCGCGCCATCTGCACGTACTGGGTGAAGACGAGCACGCTCGCGCCCTCGGCGAGGATCGTGTCGAGCAACTCGTCCAGGAGCTCCAGCTTTCCGGAGCGGCCCGGGATCCTGGGCTGGTCCTCCTTGAGGTACTGCGCGGGGTGATTGCAGATCTGCTTGAGCCCGGTGAGGAGCTTGACGATCATGCCCCTGCGGGCCATGCCGTCGGCACCGGAGATCTCCGCAAGCGTCTCCCGCACCACGGCTTCGTAGAGGCCCGCTTGTTCCGCGCTGAGGGAGACGGCCCTGTCGGTCTCCGTCTTCGGGGGCAGTTCGGGAGCGATCCCCGGATCCGACTTGCGACGGCGCAGGAGGAACGGGCGCACGAGCTGCCCGAGCCGTTCGGCGGCGGCGGGGTCCGAGCCGCCCTCCACCGCCTTGGCATAGCGGGTACGGAAGGTGCCGAGTCTGCCCAGCAGCCCGGGGGTCGTCCAGTCGAGGATCGCCCAGAGCTCGGAAAGGTTGTTCTCCACCGGAGTACCGGTCAGCGCCACGCGCGCGCGTGCCCCGAGGGCGCGCAACTGCTTGGCCGTGGCCGAGTACGGATTCTTGACGTGCTGTGCCTCGTCGGCGACGACCATGCCCCAGGTGGCCTGGCCCAGCTTGTCCGTGTCGAGTCGCATCGTGCCGTAGGTGGTCAGGACGAACTCGCCGTCCGCCAGGCCGTCCAGATTGCGCTGCGCGCCGTGGAAGCGGCGGACGGGGGTGCCGGGCGCGAACTTCTCGATCTCGCGTTGCCAGTTGCCCATCAACGACGTCGGACAGACCACCAGCGTCGGCCCGGCCGAGTCTTCCTGCGCCTGTCGGTGCAGGTGCAGCGCGATCAGCGTGATCGTCTTGCCGAGTCCCATGTCGTCGGCGAGGCAGGCGCCAAGTCCGAGCGAGGTCATCCGCGCCAGCCAGTTCAGGCCGCGCAGCTGGTAGTCGCGCAACTCGGCCGCGAGCGCCGGGGGTTGTCCGACCGGCTCCATGCCCTCGGGATCGGCGAGGCGCTCACGCAGGGTCGCGAGCCATCCGGTCGGCTGTACGTCGACCCGCTCGCCCTGGATCTCGGCGGTGCCGGTCAGCGCCGCACTGAGCGCATCGATGGGGGTGACCTTGTGGTCATGGCGATCACGTGCACGGCGCGCCTCGGCCGGATCGATCAGTACCCACTGATCGCGAAGGCGCACGACCGGGCGGTTGGCCTCGGCGAGCTGGTCCAGTTCCGCGCGCGTCAACTGCTCGTCACCCAGGGCGAAACGCCAGTTGAAGGCGAGCAACGCGTCGGCGGAGAGGAAGGACGGCGTATCGGAGGAGAGCTTGCTGGAGTCGCCGCTCCGGTCTCCGCCCGTTTCGTCGTCCGGCGGACCGATCACCGCACGCGCGGTGAAATTGCGGGCCAGCTCCCTGGGCCAGTGCACGTCGACGCCCGCGGCGGCCAGCATCCGGGCCCCCTCGCCCAGAAGGGCGGTGACCTCCTCGTCGGCCAGCTCGATGGCGTCGGGCACGCCGGCCGAGAGCAGGGGAGAGAGCGGCGGCCACGCGCGCGTGGCGCGACGCAACGCAAGGAGGGCATCCATGCGGGCGCGTGGCCCGAAGGCCTCCTCCGGGGTGCCCGCGCCGGTCCACACCTCTGCCGCGTCCGCCACGAGCGTGGGATCGCTGACACTGTGCAGTTGCAGGACCGCGCGGAACGGCAGACGGGTGCCGTCGTCGGCGACCAAGGTGAGACCGGGAATCTCCACACGCAACGAGATCCGGACCCCGGCGTCATGGCCGGCCGCCACATCCAGGGCCCAGGCACGCTGTTCCGGGACATGCTGAGGTTCCCGCGCGGCGAAGACGGGGCCACCGGCCGCCGCCGACGCGGCGGGGGAGCGGGGGAGCGTGTCGGCCACGGCATCGAGGAACTGGCGCAGCAGGCGCTCCGGTTCGGGCAGCCGCAACGGCGCACCATCGGCCAAGGGCAGCGCATGGGCCGCCGGTGGCATCGCCGCGGACAGCTCGCGCAGCCGTTGCAGATCCTCGGCGCCGAGCGGCCCGGCACGCCACGCGTCGTGAGCACTAGACGTCAGGCCCGGCAACAGCAGCCCGCGAGCGGTCAGTTGCAGGGCCAGCACTCCTGCGGCCCCCCAGAAGGCACCGGTGGGGTGCGTCCCTGTCGTGGCACGCGCCCGCGTCAGGACCGGCAGCGCGGAGCGTACGGAAAGCAGCACCGCAGGCACGGTGGTGAGCTCGACGTCGGCGTCACCCTTGACCGCGAGCGTCAGCTCTTCGCAGGAGCCGTCGGCGATATCGGGCAGGGCGGCCTCGTCGTCATGCCAAAAGGCGACGCATCCGTCGCGCGGAGGGTCGGCAGGTACGAAGAGCACGGAACAGCGGGACAGTTCGGAGATCTCGGAGTCGGACACAACACGGGGCCTGTGCACGGCGATAGCGCATTCCTCAAATTTGACTACTGCGACCGGAGCGGCCGAGAGTACAGCACTTCGTGGGTCCGAGTGGGGTCATTTGTTGGTGATTCAGGTCACTTCGGGTCGAGGGGGGTGTAGCCAACCCCCCTGTGGGGCGGTGCTGGCCCCCGGGCGTACACGGGTGGTGCCTTCATGGCTGCACAGGGCCACCGATCCGTACGTTTTACGAGGTCAGCCCGTTGCCGTCGAAACTCGGAGTCCCACCATGCCCCAGGCCGCCGCAGTCGCGGAACGTTCACCGGACAGGACCGGCAGGCCCCCTGCCGGAAGTGATTTCGCGCCGCTGCTGCGCACGGTCAAGGAGCAGGGCCTCCTGAGCCGTCGCCTTGGTTGGTACGCACGCACCATCGCGATCAACGCGATGGCTCTCGCAGCCGTGGGCGTCGGCATGTTCCTCCTCGGAACGTCATGGTGGGTGCTGCTGCTCGCCCCCGTGCTGTCCGTCCTGTGCGCGCGGACGGCGTTCATAGGCCACGACGCCGGACATTCACAGATATCCGGGAATCGACGCCTCAGCCGCGCCATCGGCCTCGTGCACGGCAATCTCCTGCTCGGCATGAGCTCCGCCTGGTGGAACGACAAGCACAACAGGCACCACGCCAACCCGAACCACATCGAGAAGGACCCCGACGTCGCCGCCGACGTCCTGGTGTGGACCAGCAAGCAGGCCAGGGTCCGTGTGGGGTTCCGCCGTTGGCTCACCCGCAACCAGGCTTGGCTCTTCTTCCCCCTGACGCTCCTCCAGGGGATCGCCATGAAGATCTACGGCTTCCAGGACCTGCGCCGGCAGGATCGGCGCGAGCGCGTGGTGGAAGGCCTGCTGCTGGTCGCTCACCTCGTCGGCTATGTGACGCTGCTGCTTGCCGCCATGCCCGTAGGCCACGCGATCGCGTTCGCCGCGATCCACCAGGCGCTGTTCGGCCTGCACCTCGGCCTGGCGTTCGCCCCGAACCACAAGGGCATGGAAATGCCGGACCCGGACGGTGAGCGCTGGGGGCATCTGCAGCGTCAGGTGCTGACCTCGCGTAACATCCGCGGCGGTGTGGTGACCGACTGGTTCCTCGGCGGGCTCAACTACCAGATCGAGCACCATCTCTTTCCCAGCATGCCCCGCCCGAACCTCCGGCTCGTCCAGCCTGCCGTGCGCGCCCACTGTGCCGCCGTGGGCATGTCCTACACGGAAGCCGGCTTCGTCGACTCCTACCGCCAGGTACTGCGGCACATGTACGAAGTCGGTGAGCCTCTCCGCGTCGAGTAGGCGAGGAGATCCGGCGTGAGTCGTCCGGTGGGCGGTGGCCCGGCGGGCCGCGACCATTAGGGGTCGCGGTTCAGGGCTCTCTCAGGGTCGCCGGGAGGAACCGTGGGAGGCCAGAACCCGTTTTCCAGGACAGAGAGCGGCAGAAGCCGCGGAGGAGGCGACGCACATGTCGAAGAACGCGAAGATCGCCGCAGGAGGTGTGGCGGCCGGACTCATCCTGCTGATCTGGCTGCCCTGGTGGGCCGCATTCCTGATCGTGCTGGGAGTCCCCGTGGCGGCCTATCTGACGCTCGACTCAGGTCAGCGGCGCAGGCTGCGACGCGTCACCCGCAAGGAGATAGGCCGCTGAGGCTTCAGCGGAGCGCGCCTTCGACGTCCATCTGAGGCCGCGGCCTCCGTGAGCGCTGGGGTGGTGCGCGCCTGTCCAGTAGAGGGCCGAACCGTCGGCGGTACTCGGGAGGTGCTTAGGCGGGGCGGACCGCCATCTTGTCGAGGGCCTCAAGTAGCGCCGGAAGCTCTTGCCCCCGCCCCACCGGAAGCACCTCTCCCGGCTCCTCGTCCAGCAGTACGAACGCAATGTCGTCGGTCCTGGCGACCATGGACCAGCCGGGGCCGTCGGCCCGCAGAGTCCGTGCGTCCCCCGATGCGAAGGACGACCGCACCCGTCCCAGCGGGGGTGGTGCCTCCACGTACGCACGGGCTTCCGCCAGGACACGTCGTACGCCGGTCAGAGGCGCCGCGTCGAGACCCTCAGCTCTGGGGGCGCCCTCAGAGCTCTCTCGGAGCCCGTCCGTCGGAGCATCCTCCGGCGTGCCGTCCGTCGCGAAGTCGGCGTCGTCGATCTGTGCCCGCCAAGCCGCCCACTGCAGTGCTATCTCGTCGGCGCCGAGCCTGCGCTGCGCCGGGCCCCAGGTGTCCGACGCCGGCGGCGCGAGCGGTGTCACGTCGACATCGTCGGGGCCCGGCTCGGGGTCATGCGGAGCGGGCACGCCGGGAGCCGCCACGGCCACCGCGAGAGGCCAGCCGGGGAGCGCTGTCACCACCGTGCGCTCGTCGGGGGACAGGTCGTACTCCATGCCGCAGTCCCACGAAGCGATGGCCACGGCCACGAGGGACACGTCGTCGACGACCACCGTCCAGCGGGCGCCGTCGCTCGTCCAGCGGGCGCCGTCGCTGTCCTGGCCGAGCACCAGGCCGTACCCCGCCGCCAGCGGTGCCAGGCCGAGCGCCGCGCATGCCTCCGGATAGTCGTTGCCCAGCACGCTGGGGAACTTCGCGGGTGTCAGCAGCACCGCCGTCAGTACGTACAGCGCGTCGTCATCGGCGGCGACAGCGTCGTCCGTCCCGGCCATGCCAGCCTCCCCATCGCTTCACCTGTCGGCGCACCCTAACCACTTGTCCCAGAGATCGTCGAGGGGTGGATGACCAGGAAATTCATCGACAGGTCACCTTGTTCGGCCGACGGGGCGCACCGCGGGCTCACGCAGCGGGCAGCCCCATGAGTGACCGGGCCACCTCTCCCGGCGACTCGTCACGCTCACGCGCGAGGGCAATGATGGCGCGGCACGCGAGCTCGCTGACGCCGAACGACAGTGCCTCCGGTGAGACCCACCCCGTGGCCTCGTCCATCGCCTCCTGGTCGTCCTCGGCACACGCCGCCACATAGACGGCGGCCGCCTCGAAGAGATTGTGCGTGCGCTTGGGGCTGCCGGGGGTTCGGGCCCGCCCGGTTTCGTCCCCGGCCGGCTTCTTGCCGCGCCAGAACTTACGGAGTGCATCAAACATGTGCCCCACCTTCCCCCCGGATGCAGCCGCCGTCGGCTCCATCTGCCGTTTCCCAACGTAGAGTTAGTGCTTCGGCGGCAGAAAGGGAAATCCGGCGGTGAAGCGCTTCGAGCGGCTCCAGCAGATTCGGCGCCTCGACCCTGAGCGGGACTTCCTCGAGATCTACCGACTCACCACGACGCTCGAATTTCCCTGGGACTACACACGTGCACTTGAACTCGCGCTGTACCGCACGTACGCGGTCCCCAGCATTGGCCGACTCCTCGCGCAGACGGCTGAGCTGACAGACCGTACGCAGAAGCGGTACGACGACACGGCGCTGCTTCTCGACGCTGTCGTGGAGCACGGCTTCACGAGCGAAACGGGCCGCACCGCCATCCGTCGCATCAACCAGATGCACCGCAGCTACGACATCAGCAACGACGACATGCGCTACGTGCTGTGCACGTTCGTGGTGGTGCCCAAGCGGTGGATCGACGCCTACGGCTGGCGCAGGCTCTCCCGGCACGAGGCGGCGGCCGCTGCTGCCTACTACCGCACCCTCGGTCGGCACCTGGGCATCAAGGAGATCCCGGGCTCGTACGAGGAGTTCGAGAACTGCCTCGATGACTACGAAGAGGCCCACTTCGGCTGGGATCAAGGGGCTCGCGCGGTGTCCGACGCGACGCTGGATCTGATGGCCTCGTGGTATCCGCGCCCGCTGGCGCCCTTGCTGCGCGGTGCGACGCTCGCACTGCTCGATGAGCCGCTGCTGCGGGCGTTCCGGTACGACCCGCCGGGCACGCTCACTCGCTCGCTGGTCCGGGGTGCCGTGCGGCTCCGGGGGCGCACGGTGCGACTCATGCCACCCCGTTCCACACCGCACTACGCACGGCAGAACAGGGAGATCAAGGGCTACCCCGACGGCTACGAAGTCGCCGAACTCGGTTCGTTCCCCGTGCCCGGCGTCCGCGGGTGTCCGGTCGTGCACGGCGGCGAGTCAGCCCTCGTTCCCGACGAGTGATTCCAAGGATTCCAAGGTCTCGCGGAGCCAGGTGAGTTCGGCCCGGCTCGTCGCGCGGGCGATCGTGAGGATGCCGCGCCGGAAGGGGTCGTCGAGCTCCTCGGCGGACAAGGGCCGTTCGCCCTCGTAGAAGAAGCTGGCGGGTTCCTCGAGGAACGTCAGCCGTCGTCGCAGCACTGCTGCCTGCGCGGTCTCGTCCTCCAGATGACGAAGGAAGGCGAGGATCGTGAACCAGCGATTCTCGTCGGTGATGTCGGCCCGCGCCGGTTCCGCCAGCCGCTTGCGCAGTTCCTGCCTGCCTTCGGGCGTGAGACTCAAGACATGGCGCGGTGCCGCCACCGCGCCGGGCTGAGTCTCACGGGCGAGAAGCCCGGCCTTCTCCAGACGCTTGATGGCCGGGTACAGCGTGCTCTCCGCGACGGGACGCACGTGCCCGGTCAGCGCGGTGATGCGTTTGCGCAGCTCGTAGCCGTGCAGGGCGGCGTCGTAGAGGAATCCGAGGATGGCCAGTTCGAGCATGAGCCGCATTCTGCCCCACGCGCCCCTTCGTTCCGTCAGTACCTCCGCGCCGTAATACATCGGTCACGATGTATAGTTCCGCGAGTCTTGCTCCTTGAGAGGCGCGGGCGGGACGGACGAGACGGCGATGGAAGCGGGGACGGCGATGCGCGAGGTGCGGTTCGATGAGCAGGGCAGCCGCGTGCGGTGGACCGAGGTCGAGGGCGTCGAACCGGCGCGGGTGTACGTCCACGGCCTCGGCGCGGCATCCGCGGCCTACCACGCGCACATAGCCGCCAGACCCGAACTGGCGGGTCGGCGTTCACTCTTCGTGGACCTCCCCGGGCACGGCCTCAGCGACCGTCCCGCCGACTTCGGTTACACGCTGGCGGACCACGCGGACGCTTTGGCCGCGGTTCTGGACGAAGCCTGTTCGGTCAAGGCGGAGATCGTCGCGCACAGCATGGGCGGCTCCATCGCGATCGTGCTCGCCCACCGTCGTCCCGACCTGGTGTCGAGACTGGTTCTCACCGAGGCCAACCTCGACCCGAACCCGCCCGCGACGGCGGCCAGCAGCGAGATCGCCTCATACACCGAAGAGGACTTCGTCGAAGGGGGCGGCTATGCGTGCGTGCTCGACCGAGTCGGCCCCGCGTGGGCGGCCACCATGCGCCTCACGGACCCCCTCGCCCTTCATCGGAGCGCCACGGGGCTTGTCTCCGGTACCCGGCCGACGATGCGAAGGATGCTCACGGAGCTCACCGTCGACCGCGTCTGGCTACAGGGTGCCGCCAGCGGTGAACTAGCAGGCCAGGAGGATCTGGAGGCGTCCGGAGTGCAGGTGGTGACCGTGCCGGGAGCGGGACACAACGTCATGTTCGACAACCCGGACGCATTCGTCGCCGCGGTCGCCGGACGCTCCTGACGTGGTCGGCGAGGACGCCGTCTCCTCAGTCCTCGCGCACCGCCAGAGCGAGGAAGCGGGCGTCCTCGTCGACGTAGGACGTCATGCGCCAGCCGGAATCCGCGAGCAGCGGGCCGAGATTGGCCTCGGCCCGCAGGTCATCCGGAGTGATCTGCCGTCCTTGCCTCGCCGCGAGCGCGGCCCTGCCAATGGGATGGAACAGGGCGAGCAGTCCTCCGGGGCGCACCACACGCCTCAACTCCCGCAGATTCTCCGCCGGGTCGGGCAGATGGGCGATCAGGCCGGCGCCGAACACGGCGTCCAGGACCTGCGTGCGCAGCGGCAAATGGGCCACGTCGGCGAGGAGCAGCTGCCCTTCGTGGTGCCTTCCCGCGGTTCTCGCGGCCTGCAGCATGGCCGGTGTCAGATCGGCGCCGAGCACCACGCCCGAAGGCCCGACGGCGGCTCTGAGGGCCGGCAGCGCCCGGCCCGTGCCGCAGCCGGCGTCGAGCACGGTGGAGCCGGGACGGAGTGCGAGTTCGGCGACAGCGGCCGCGTAGGCGGGCCCGTCATCGGGGAAACGGGCGTCCCAGTCGGCCGCGCGGGCGGTGAAGAACTCTTGCACCTTCGTGTGGTCGTCGCTCATGGATCCCATGATCCCGCAAGAGCCGCACGCGCGTTGGGCGCACTCGTTCGAGCGTGACGCGGTCGTTCCAGGCCCTCTCTCTGTCATATTCCACCAGCTTTCGAAATGCGCCCCTCTTGTGCGCCCCTCCTCGGACTAGCGTCCCGGGGCCATGGGACACCTGGACCACGCCACCTTCGGCTGGCTGACACCCGTGCTGTCGTATGCGATGGCCTGCATCGGCGCCGCTCTCGGCCTGCGTTGCACCGTCCGCGCGCTGGGCACGTCGGGCCGCTCGCGCAGGAACTGGCTCCTCACCGCCGCATCCGCTCTCGGCACCGGCATCTGGACCATGCACTTCGTCGCCATGCTCGGCTTCGGAGTCACCGGCACGGAGATCCACTACAACGTGCCTCTCACCATCCTCAGCCTCCTGGTGGCGGTGGCGGTCGTGGGTGCCGGCGTCTTCGCCGTCGGATACGGGCGTGACCGCGGCCGCGCCCTCGCACTCGGCGGACTCACCACAGGGCTGGGCGTCGCGAGCATGCACTACCTGGGCATGGCCGCGCTCCGTCTACACGGCGACGTGCGGTACGACCCGGTGCTGGTCGGGCTCTCCGTAGTGATCGCCGTCGTCGCCGCCACCGCCGCCCTGTGGGCCGGTCTCAACATCAAGTCCCCGCTCGCGGTCGCCGGGGCGTCACTTGTCATGGGCGGGGCGGTGAGCAGCATGCACTACACCGGAATGTTCGCGGTGAGCGTGGGCGTCGCCCCCTCCGAAGCGGCACTGCCCGGGGCCACGACGATGCAGTCCATCTTCCCCCTCGCCGTGGGCCTCGGGTCCTACCTCTTCCTGACCTCGGCGTTCGTCGCGCTCTCCCCGACCACGAGCGAGCACGAGGCCTCCGCGTCCGCTCAGCGACCGGTCACGGACGCGGCCCACGGGTGACGGCCGAGCCGACCTGGCCGCACACAAGTACCCACCCGAGCGAGGAGGCCATGGACATCCCCCGAAGCACCCCCGAGCCCTCCACAGGCGCGGCCCCACCGCCTTCGGGTCCGCAGGCGCGCGGTCGACGCGCTCACGCGGGCCCGCCCGCGGACGAACACGCCGACCCAGAGAATCGGTTCACCGTTCGGTCGCCGGCCAGGGCACCCGCGCGCGTGGGGTGGTGGCGGATACGGCCGCGCACCGTGCGCGCCAAGATCGTCTGCCTCCTGATGGTGCCCGTCGTCTCGCTGCTCGCGCTGTGGGGGTACGCGACCGTCAGCACCGCGCAAGACGTCGCGCGTCTGCGCCAGGTACAGCACGTCGACGCGGTCGTGCGCACACCGGTCGAGGCGGCCGTCGCCGCGCTCCAGGCCGAACGGGTCGCCGCCGTACGCTACGCGGCCGACCCCGACGCCGACCGCGGTGACGCGCTGCGCAGGCAGGCGGGGCGGACCGACCGCGCTGTGGCAAGGCTGCGCCTGGGCGATGACCGGACCGTCGCCGATGGGGCGGGGCTTCCCAAGGGCGTGGCCTACCGGCTGGCGACATTCGTGGCCGGAGTCGAGGACCTGCACACCCTGCGCACCGGAGTGTTGGCTCGACGCACGGGGTGGGACGCGACGTACGGCCGGTATACGAAGACCATCGGTCAGGCCTTCGCCGTCGGCGGCGCGCTCACCGGCATGCAGGACGCGGTGCAAGGTGCCCACGCGCGCGTGCTGCTCGAATTCTCCAGGGCAGGCGAAATGCTGGCCCGCGAGGACGCCGTACTGGCTGCTGCCCGAGTGGACCGTTCGCTGGGCGGTGAGCGGCTCCGGCTGTTTACCGGAGCTGTCGAAACCCGTCGCACACTGACGGAAGCGGCCGTCGCGGACCTGAAAGGCCCCGAACGGGCCGCCTGGTACGGACTCGTGAAGAGCAGTGCCTACCGAGTCGTGCGCGCGGCCGAGGACAAGGTGCTGCTGGCCGAGCCAGGCCGCAAGGCACTCACCGCCGCCCCGGAGGGTGCCTGGAACGAGGGCTACGCAGACGTGCGGGACGAGCTCCGGGCGATCGAGGAAGGGGCGGGCCGTCGTGCCGCGAACCGCGCCGATCCGCTCGCTCACGGCGTGCTCACCCCCGCGGGCGCCGCGGTCCTGTTCGGGCTGGTCGCCGTCGCCGCGTCACTCGTCATCTCCGTACGCATCGGCCGTGGACTCGTCGTCGAGCTCGTGAGCCTGCGCAACGGAGCCTTGGAGATCGCCCGCCGCAAACTCCCCAATGCCATGCGGAGACTGCGTGCCGGAGAGGAGATCGACATCCGGGCCGAAGCGCCTCCGGGCCCACCTGCGGAGGACGAGACCGGACAGGTCTCCGAGGCGCTCGGCACCGTGCATCGGGCCGCTCTGCGCGCGGCGATCGAACGCGCGGAGCTCGCCAGCGGCATCTCCGGAGTCTTCGTCAATCTCGCGCGCAGAACCCAGGTCCTCGTCCACAGGCAGCTCAACCTGCTCGACACCATGGAGCGCAGGGCGGACGATCCGAACGAGCTCAGCGACCTCTTCCGCCTGGACCACTTGACCACCCGGATGAGGCGCCACGCGGAGAGCCTGATCATCCTCTCCGGTGCCGCGCCGGGACGAGCCTGGCGCATGCCCGTCTCTCTGACGAACGTGGTGCGTGCGGCAGTGTCGGAAGTGGAGGACTACGCGCGCGTGGAGGTACGACAACTCCCCCCCGCATCGGTCCTCGGCACAGCGGTGGCCGACCTCACCCATCTCCTGGCCGAACTCGTCGAGAACGCGGCCCAGTTCTCGCCGCCCCACACAAAGGTGCGGGTCAGCGGGGAGCCAGTGGGCAACGGCTACGCCCTGGAGATCGAGGACCGCGGGCTCGGCATGGGCCCGGAGACGCTGGCCGAGGCCAACCGCCGCATCGAGCAGTCCGAGGCGCTGGATCTCTTCGACAGTGATCAGCTGGGTCTCTTCGTGGTCAGCAGACTCGCCGCCCACCACAGGATCAAGGTGCATCTGCGCACGTCCCCTTACGGTGGAACGACGGCGGTCGTACTGCTGCCCACCGCGCTTCTGCACAGTGACGCGGTAGGGGACGCGGGGGCACGCCCTGAAAAGGTCCGCCGGGTACCGCCCGGAGCCGTCCCTGCCGAGGAGCACGCGCGCGTGCCGGGCGCATCACATCACCACACCGCCCCGGACTCCGTTGCGGCTCCCGCATCCCGGCCGGCCCTGGCCGCAGCCGCCGGCGCGCCGACCCCGCCAGGCGTGACCACGCTGCGTCTGCACCGGGGCCATGCCACCGCCGGCACTCCGGAGCCCTCATCTTCCGCCCCGGCCGACATTGGCTCTCCCGCCGACACGCCCCCTCTCGACGTCGCCGGCGCCGATGTCGAGGACACGGTGGACGACTTGCCGCGCCGCGTACGCCAAGCGAGTCTTGCTCCCCAATTGCGCGAACGAACCCCCACGGCCGCGACCGGCACGGCGGCACGAACCAGGGGCGGCGAAGAGCGCACCCCCGAGCAGGTGCGCGACCGCATGACCGCCTACCGCGACGGTTGGGCACGCGGGGGCGGCCCGCTCCCCGGAACCGGCGGCTCCGCTCCGGCCCGCCCGGGGCCCGTACCGGGCACAGCCAGCAGCGAAGGAGACCCCGCATGATCCAGGAACAGAGCATCCCCACAGGACGCACCGGAGAACTCGACTGGCTGCTGGACGACTTGGTGTTACGAGTGGGAGAGGTACGGCACGCGGTGGTGCTGTCCAACGACGGACTGCCCGTCGGAGCCTCGACCGGTCTGGCTCGCGAGGACGCCGAGCACCTGGCCGCCGTGGCATCGGGCTTTCACAGCCTCGCCAAGGGGGCGGGCCGGCACTTCGGGGCGGGCGGGGTACGTCAGACCATGGTCGAAATGGACGACGCCTTCCTGTTCGTCGCGGCAGCCGGTGACGGCTCCTGCCTTGCCGTGCTCACCTCCGTGACGGCCGACATCGGTCTCGTGGCGTACGAGATGGCGCGCATGGTCAAGCGGGTGGGCGAGCACCTGTACACCCCCGCCCGCATCGCCGAGCGACCACCGACTGCCGGATGACCGAGGGCGGTCGAAGCCATGACCGAGGACGGCCGGTACCCATGGACCCCGGACATGAACGACATGCCGGGACGACCGGGCAGTCAGTGGTACGACAACGAAGCCGGGCCCCTGGTCCGGCCCTACGCGATGACGGGCGGCCGGACCAGGCCGGGACCGCGCGGTGTCCGCTTCGACCTCATCGCGCTCGTGACGCTGGACACCACCACGTCCGCGCCCGATGATCCCGCCGCACTCGGACCCGAACACCGGACACTCATCGAACTGTGCCGTGCCGAGACACAGTCCGTCGCCGAACTCGCCGCCGGCGCCGATCTGCCCGTGGGCGTGGTCAGGGTGCTCCTCGGCGACCTCCTTGAGATGGGCCGCGTCAAGGTCAGCCGACCCGTGCCGCCCGCACAGCTTCCCGACGAAAAGATCCTCCGAGAGGTGATCGATGGTCTCCGAGCACTCTGAAGCCGTGGCCGCCGAGAACGCTCCCATGGCGCTGAAGATTCTGGTCGCGGGCGGCTTCGGGGTGGGCAAGACCACCTTGGTGGGCGCCGTCAGCGAGATCCGCCCCCTGCGTACCGAGGAGTTGTTGAGCGAGGCGGGGCAGTCGGTCGACGACACAGAGGGCGTCGACCGGAAGACCACCACGACCGTCGCCATGGACTTCGGTCGCATCACCATCCGTGCGGGGCTGTCGCTGTACTTGTTCGGCACCCCCGGCCAGGACCGCTTCTGGTTCCTCTGGGACGAGCTGTCACAGGGCGCTCTCGGAGCCGTGGTGCTCGCGGACACCCGGCGGCTCGAGGACTGCTTCCCCGCCGTGGACTACTTCGAGCACCGCCACATTCCGTTCGTGGTGGCGGTCAACTGCTTCGCCCACACGCGTACGTACGGCGCACATGACGTGTCACGGGCCCTGGATCTCGACCGGGGGACACCGGTGGTGCTGTGCGATGCCAGGGACCGCGACTCGGGAAAGGAGGTGCTGATACGGCTGGTCGAGTATGCCGGGCGGGTCCACACCGCCCGGATGCTCGATTCAGTGGGCTGAGAACTCTACGGAAAGGCTTAGGGAGTCTTTCAACGCCACCAGGCACCTTTTCGCGGACTGGCCGCGGCCATGGGCGTTCCCCGCGAATGCGTCAGTCCGCGACCGCTGCCTGTGCCAGAACCTTGTCGATCCGCACGCGGACCAGGAGTTCCCCGGGCACGCCATTTCGCTTGCCGAACTCCTCGGCCCGACTCTCGCCCATGTAGCGTGCGCCGATCCTCGCGGCCCAGTGCTGAACCTGATCGAGGTCCTCGCTCAATTCCGCGCGGCCCTGCAGGACCACGAAGGCGAACGGCGGCCGGTCGTCGTCGACGCACAGGGACACGCGACCGTCCCGTGCGAGGTTGCGGCCCTTGACGGTTTCCTTGCCCGTGTTGAAGACCAGCTCGTCCCCGTCGAGCAGGAACCAGATGGGCGCGATGTGCGGGCTGCCGTCCTTCCTGACGGTCGAGAGCTTGCCGGTTCGAGTGCCGTGCGAGACGAAGGCCCGCCATTCCTCATCGGTCATCTTCTGTGCCATGTCCCCATCATGCTTGCCGGGGGGCCGGTCGTGGTGAAGGCTGGCAGGTCAGATCCTCCGGCCAGGGGGAACGGAGACGGGGAGACAGGAACATGGGGCAGAGCATGGGGCTCGGGTGGCTGCTGGACGACCTGACCCACCGGATGGAGCACGTACGGCATGCGCTGGTGCTGTCCAACGATGGACTGGTGACCGCCGCGAGCGCGGACCTGAAGCGGGAGGACGCGGAACACCTGGCAGCGGTCTCCTCGGGATTGCACAGTCTGGCCAAGGGGTCGGGGCGCCATTTCCGCGCCGGTAACGTTCGCCAGACGATGGTCGAGTTCGACGACGCGGTCCTGTTCGTCACGGCGGCGGGAGACGGCAGTTGTCTGTGCGTCCTGAGCTCGGCGGAGGCCGACATAGGCCAGGTCGCCTACGAAATGACGCTGCTCGTGAACCGCGTCGGAGAGCACCTCGGCGTGGACGCCCGCCAACCGGACCGCACGCCCATCGTGGACCTCTGACCTGCGCTGACGGCGCCACGTCAGGAGTTATCCACAGGCTCAGCGAGGATCGTGGTGATCGGGCTACGGTTTTTCCCGAGAGCAATCACATCTCACGGGGGAGATCCACCATGACCGGTGACACCATCACTCAGCAGAGTCGCGCGACGACCATCCCGCCGACGGTCACGCCGAGCCGGGCGGCCAAGGAACTGGAGCTCAAACGCGGCGAATTCGACCTGGCGGTGATGCTCGGCCGTATCCGCACTGTCGGGGATACGGTCGGCGGCCAACGCCGCGTCACGCGCGAGGAAATCGACCGTGTGCGCGGGTGCGAAGGTTTCCCCGAGACGTTGCGCGAGAGCGTCAGAGCAGTGGGCACCACAGAGGGCGCGGAACTCATGCACATCAGCACGGCGCGCTTCACACGTCTCGCCCGCGCAGGCGTCCTGACGCCGGTCAAGTTCTACCTGAACCGGTATCGAGCTGTTGTCTGGCTCTACCTCGCCGAAGAGCTGCGGCATTTCGCCGCATCAGAGACCAACGCCATGCTGCTCACGGGACGCATGCCGGAGGCGATGCGGGACAGGCTCGAAGAAGGCCAGGATCTGCGAGCACGCAACTGGCGCGGGCGGTACGCGGGATTCCTGCTGCGCCAGTCCGATGACGAATGGGAATGGGCCGCAGCCGTGGCGTCGCTGCTCGATCCGGTGCAGATCGCGGAAATCATCAAGGACCCGTATGAGCGCGCCTACCTGAACCGCCTCAAGCCGGTACCACGCACCCACGGAGCACCAGACTCGCCCGCGGCACGGATCGTGGAGAAGATCACGACTGCGGACGACCCCGACGAGATCCGATGGCTGCGCTCCAGCCTGCTGATCGGCCTCGTCCAGGCCCGCGCACAACATCCGGCACCCCGACCCGACCAGCGCATCGTGCCTGAACAAGACATGCCCGTCAGCGAACCCAAACCGAGGAACGAGGTCGCTATCGATCCCTTGGTCCGGGAGTCGCGAGGCATGATGAAGTGGCTGCGCCGCAGGCGGACATAGAGCGCGGGCACCGCGCTCCCGACGCAGCCGCCACTACACCGTCGCGTCCAGGTCCTTCGCGTACTCCTCGATGGCGGGCCGGTAGCCGGCGATCCCCGGGTCGCTGCTCGTGGCGGCCAGCAGCGTCAGCAGCATCTCCATGGCGTCATGGGTCCGGCCGGTGTTGTAGAGAGCCATGGCCAGGAATGTCTTGAGCCCTGCGTCGTCGGGAAACTCCGCCGCCGCACCACCGAGCGTGGCAACGGCCTCTTCGTACCGCCCCAGAATCCGGTACGTGCTGCCCAAACCCAGCAGAGCTCCCCGGCGATCGGCCTCCGAGAGACCTGATCCGCTGAGCGCGCGCTCGTAATGCGGCACCGCCTCGGCCTCGAGGCCGAGAGCGTCATGGACCCACGCCGTCTGATACGCCACTTCGGCGTCCTGAGGGAATCGGTCAGAGAGCGCGACGAGTCGCTCTCTGGCCTCCTCGGGCTGACCTGACTTGCGGAGTCGTACGGCCTCCGACAACAGCTGATCCCTGTCCTCAGCCGGGTTCCCGCTCAAGATCCCCATCCCCTTCGCACCCCTGCTCGTGACGCACGCGATGTCATCCGTGCCAAGAATCGAAACCTATGTCGAACGGAGCCGTGAATGCTTGTCGATTTCCGCCCTTGGTCCGTCCCGGCGCGGTCACCCGGCCAATTCTTCCTCGAGCCAGGTACGTCCCCGAGTGCGCGCGGTGAGCCGCACGCCACCCAGCCGCGCTGCCAGACGCTCGGCCTCACCCCGCACCGCGTCTCGCGCGTCGGCGCCCACGTCCTCGAGGAACCGGTACACGATCTCGCCGCTGCCGTCCTGCGCCCAACCGCCGACAATGCGGCCGTTCCACCAGACGGACGGACCGATGTTGCCGTTTCTGTCGAAGAGACGCGGGCCGTGTTCTCCGAGGAACCACTGGCGGTGCTGCCACCCCATCGGGGTCGAGTCGAGCGCAGGAAGCAGGGCGGCCCACGGCTCGGGGCGGGAGGTCTCCTCCATGTCGTCGGGGAGCAGCAGCCCGAGGGTCCCGTCCAAATCGACCTCGACGGGGCGCACTTCGGTCAGAGCGCGCTTCGTCTGGGTCTTGGTCCACCCTGCCCACCAGCGCAGATCATCCGCAGTGGCGGGACCGAACGTGCGCAGCCACCGCCGGGCGAGCTCCGTTTCGGCGTCCTGGGTGTCCCAGTCGGTGAACCCGCCGGGAAACCAGTCCGTCAGCGGCGCCCAACGGTACTGGTGCGAGGTCCACGTCCCGCGCGGTCTGCCGCGGACCACCTGGCCCTCGGCGGCGAGCAACAGCAGAAGCCGACTGGCCAACTTCTGCCGGCCCTCGTAGCTCTTGCCGCGCGACATGACCAGTTCGGTGCCCAGACGTGGGTCGTCGCCGGCCAACTCGGCCGCGGTCGCCTCACCTCGCTCCTTGAGGGCGCGCAACGCCGCCTTCTCCGCCTGCGCCAGCCACGCCTTCACCCCTGCCGCGCTGTCGGCGACACCGGACTCGGCCAGCATCCTCAGCAGCAGACGGCGCTCGCGCGCGGCGACCGTCCGCGAACAGGCGGCTTGCAGTACCGGAGCGACGTCCAGAGAGGTGACGAAAACCGTGCGTCGCATCCCCATGAACCGGATCAGCGACCGGTCCTCGTACAAGGCGCGCTCCACGTCCGCCACCCCGCCGTCCCGCATGCGGGCCCAGGCGCCGACATACACCGACGAGGGGTCGGTGCCGTGCAGGGCCAGGAGCGAGCGTGCCGCCTCGACCGGATCGTCCGACCTGGAATTCGCGGTCAGCCGGTGGCGCAGGGCCAGCCGCGCCCGCCGCTCCACCACGTCGATCCGTCGCACTCCGTCGCCTCCTGCCCGGGATCTCCGCCGGCCGCCCTCAGGACTCGGCTGTCGGACTGTCCATGTGCCGCTCCCCATACGGGCGGAAGAGCCCTTCCTGCACCACTGACACCAGGAGGCGCCCCTCGATGTCGTAGATGCGGCCCCGGGCGAGGCCGCGACCCCCCGTGGCGATGGGGGACTCCTGGTCGTAGAGGAACCACTCGTCGGCGCGGAACGGGCGGTGGAACCACATGGCGTGGTCGAGCGAGGCCATGTCGAAGCCGCGCGGACCCCAGAGCGGCTCCACCGGGATACGGACGGCGTCGAGGAGGGTCATGTCGCTCGCGTACGTCAGCGCGCAGGTGTGTACGAGAGGGTCGTCGCCCAGCGGGCCGACAGCCCGCATCCACACCGCGCTGCGCGGCTCGGCGTCCTTGATCTCCTCGGCGCTCCAGCGCAACCGGTCGACGTAGCGGATGTCGAAGGGCTGGCGCCGGGCCATGCGTTCCAGCTGCTCGGGGAGTGCGCCGAGGTGCTCCCTGATCTCCTCGCTGACCGTGGGCAGCGACTCCGGGTCCGGGGCCGTGAGGCGTGGTGGCAGCTGGTGTTCGAAAGCGCTCTGTTCGGGCTGGTGGAAGGAGGCGGTGAGGTTGAAGATGGTGCGGCCCTGCTGGACGGCGGTGACGCGGCGCGTGGTGAAGGAGCGCCCGTCCCTGACCCGTTCGACCTGGTACACGATGGGCACGCCCGGGCGGCCTGGGCGCAGGAAGTACGCGTGCAGCGAGTGCACCGGTCGGTCGCCTTCGGTGGTGCGGCCCGCTGCCACCAGGGCCTGTCCGGCGACCTGCCCGCCGAAGACCCGCTGGAGGGACTCGTTCGGGCTGCGGCCCCGGAAGATGTTGACCTCGATCCGCTCCAGGTCGAGCAGGTCGACCAGCCGGTCGGCAGGGTTGCTCATGACAGTTCCTCGACTCCTGTCCGGGACACGCGGCTCATCGGGGCTTTCAGAGCTGGCCGACGTCCGTGACCCGGACGATGGCACGGCCCTCCTCGTCGGAGGCCGCGAGATCGACCTCCGCGCTGATGCCCCAGTCATGGTCGCCGTTCGGGTCGGCGAACGTCTGCCGGACGCGCCACAGACCGTGCTCGGGATCCTCCTCGATGAGCAACAGCTTGGGGCCCCGGGCATCGGGGCCGGTGCCGAGATCTTCGTACTCGTCCCAGTACTTGTCCATGGCCTCGCCCCACGCGTCGGCGTCCCAGCCCGACTCGGCGTCCAGCTCGCCCAGCTCCTCGATGTGGTCGAGGGCGGCCAGCTCGACCCTGCGGAACAGCGCGTTGCGGACGAGGACGCGGAAGGCTCGGGCGTTGGCCGTGACCGGCTTCACCTGATCGGCCTTCTCCTGGGCCTCCTCCGCCGTCATCACCTCGGGGTTGGCCAGCTGCTCCCACTCGTCGAGGAGGCTGGAGTCGACCTGGCGCACCATCTCGCCCAGCCAGGCGATCAGGTCCTCCAGGTCCTCGGACTTCAGGTCGTCCGGGATGGTGTGTTCCAGGGCCTTGTACGCGCTCGCGAGGTAGCGCAGGACGATGCCCTCGGTACGGGCGAGTTCGTAGAAGGACGTGAATTCCGTGAAGGACAGCGCCCGTTCGTACATGTCACGGATGACGGCCTTGGGCGAGAGCGGGTGGTCGCCGACCCACGGGTGACTGGTGCGGTACGTGTTGTACGCGTGGAAGAGGAGCTCCTCCAACGGCTTCGGGTAGGTGATGTCCTGGAGCCGCTCCATCCGCTCCTCGTACTCGACGCCGTCCGCCTTCATCAGCGCCACGGCCTCGCCGCGAGCCTTGTTCTGCTGGGCCGCGAGGATCTGGCGCGGGTCGTCCAGAGTGGACTCGACGACGGAGACCATGTCCAGGGCGTACGACGGGGACTCGGGGTCGAGGACCTCGAAGGCAGCGAGAGCGAACGTCGACAGGGGCTGGTTGAGCGCGAAATCCTGCTGCAGGTCCACCGTCAGGCGCACGATGCGCCCGGTGGCATCCGGCTCGTCGAGCTTCTCCACCACGCCGCCGGCGAGCAGCGAGCGGTAGATCGCGATGGCCCTGCGGATGTGGCGCAGCTGCTGCTTGCGGGGCTCGTGGTTGTCCTCGAGGAGGTGACGCATGGCCTCGAAGGCATTGCCGGGGCGCGCGATCACGGACAGCAGCATGGTGTGGGTGACCCGGAAGCGGGAGGTCAGCGGCTCCGGCTCGGAGGCGATGAGCTTCTCGAAGGTGGTCTCCGACCAGGCGACGAAGCCCTCGGGCGCCTTCTTGCGGACCACCTTGCGGCGCTTCTTCGCGTCGTCGCCGGCCTTGGCGAGCGCCTTCTCGTTCTCGATGACGTGCTCGGGAGCCTGGGCGACCACGAGGCCCGCGGTGTCGAAGCCGGCACGGCCGGCGCGCCCGGCGATCTGGTGGAACTCCCGCGCGCGGAGAGTGCGGACGCGGGTGCCGTCGTACTTGGTGAGGGCCGTGAAGAGCACGGTGCGGATCGGGACGTTGACGCCGACGCCCAGGGTGTCCGTGCCGCAGATGACCTTCAGGAGGCCCGCTTGGGCGAGCTTCTCCACCAGACGTCGGTACTTGGGCAGCATGCCGGCGTGGTGCACGCCGATCCCGTGGCGCACGTAGCGCGAGAGGTTGCGGCCGAACTTGGTGGTGAAACGGAAATTGCCGATCAGGTCGGCGATCTTGTCCTTCTCCTCGCGCGTGCACATGTTGATGCTCATCAGCGACTGTGCGCGCTCGACCGCCTGGGCCTGAGTGAAGTGCACGATATAGACGGGCGCCTGCTTGGTCTCCAGGAGCTCGGTCAGCGTCTCGGTGATCGGCGTCAGACGGTACTCGTACGACAGCGGGACCGGACGCGTCGCGGAACGGACGACCGAGGTGGGGCGGCCGGTGCGGCGCGTCAGGTCCTTCTCGAACATGCTGACGTCACCGAGCGTCGCCGACATGAGGATGAACTGCGCCTGCGGAAGTTCGAGCAGCGGAATCTGCCAGGCCCAGCCGCGGTCCGGCTCGGCGTAGAAGTGGAACTCGTCCATCACGACCTGGCCGATGTCGGCGTGCTTGCCGTCCCGCAGCGCGATCGAGGCGAGGACCTCGGCGGTGCAGCAGATGACGGGCGCGTCGGCGTTGACGGACGCGTCGCCGGTCAGCATGCCGACGTTCTCGGTACCGAAGAGTTTGCACAGGTCGAAGAACTTCTCCGACACCAGAGCCTTGATGGGCGCCGTGTAGAAGGTGACCTTGTCCTGGGCGAGGGCCGTGAAGTGAGCGCCCGCCGCGACCAGGCTCTTGCCGGAGCCGGTCGGCGTGGACAAGATCACGTTCGCCCCGGAGACCACCTCGATCAGCGCCTCCTCCTGGGCCGGGTAGAGGGTGATGCCCTGGTCCTCGGCCCACGACGAGAAGGCTTCGAAGAGGGCATCGGGGTCGGCATCCGGCGGCAGCTGATCGATAAGGGTCACACCCCCATCTTGCCTTCCTTCCCGCCCGATCAGGGAACCGGCGGTTCACACGAAGATCACGAACGCTACGCTGTGTCGCCGACGGGGCGTCAGAACAATCGAAATGGGGCGGGCAACAGCAATGATGGGACCGGCACACTCGCTGTCGGGGGCGGCAGCCTGGCTGGGGGTCGGTGCCGCTGCGGCGGCCGCGGGGCACACGATGCCCTGGCCGGTCCTCCTCGTGGGAGCGCTGATCTGCGCGGGGGCGGCGCTGGCGCCCGACCTCGACCACAAGTCGGCGACCATCTCGCGGGCATTCGGACCGCTCTCGCGGGGTTTGTGCGAAATTGTCGACAAACTCTCGTACGCCGTCTACAAGGCGACCCGCAAGCAGGGCGACCCGCGCCGGTCGGGCGGTCACCGCACCCTCACGCACACCTGGCTGTGGGCGGTGCTGATCGGAGCGGGCACCTCGGCCCTGGCGATCTTCGGCGGGCGCTGGGCGGTCCTCGCCATCCTCTTCGTCCACATGGTGCTCGCCATCGAAGGCTTGCTGTGGCGGGCCGCCCGCGGGTCGAGCAGCGATGTGCTGGTGTGGTTGCTCGCCGCGACGAGCGCCTGGATCCTCGCCGGAGTCCTGGACAAGCCGGGCAACGGGTCGGGCTGGATGTTCACCGAGCCCGGCCAGGAGTATCTGTGGCTGGGCCTGCCGATCGTGCTCGGTGCGCTGGTGCACGACATCGGGGACGCGCTGACCGTTTCCGGGTGCCCGATCCTCTGGCCCATCCCCATCGGCCGCAAGCGCTGGTATCCGGTGGGGCCACCGAAGGTGATGCGGTTCCGGGCGGGGAGCTGGATCGAGCTCAAGGTGCTGATGCCGGTGTTCATGTTGCTCGGGGGAGTGGGCGGCGCGGCCGCGCTCAACTACATCTGAAGGCTCCGTCTCCCCTCCACCTGAAGGCTCTTTCTACTCCCGACTCGACGGATCTCTCTCCACCTCACCCGACCGGGTGCCTTCGCGCTCGGGACGGTGATCGCACGGCCCGCCGGCACTCAGGGCGTGGGCGAGTGCTCGCCGTGCCAGGAGTGCCAGAGGGCGGCGTAAGCCCCCTCGGCCGCCACCAGCTCGTCGTGGGTCCCGAGCTCGGTCACCCGGCCGCCCTCCATGACAGCCACCCGGTCCGCGTCGTGGGCCGTCTGCAGTCGGTGGGCGATGGCGATGACGGTCCGGCCGCGCAGGACGGCGGTCAAGGCCCGCTCCGTGTGCCGTGCCGCCGTCGGATCCAGGAGCGCGGTGGCCTCGTCGAGGATCAGCGTGTGCGGATCGGCGAGCACGACGCGGGCCAGTGCCAGCTGCTGCGCCTGGGCCCCGTGCAGCCGGTGACCTCCGGGACCCAGCTCGGTGTCCAGGCCCTGAGGGAGGTCGTCGAACCAGTCCGCGCCGACCGCGGCGAGAGCCGCGTCCAGCTCGGTGTCCGTGGCGGACTCGGCCGCGATACGCAGGTTGTCCCGGACCGAGCCGAGAAAGACGTGGTGTTCCTGGGTGACGAGGACGACCTGGCGGCGCAGACGGTCGGGCGGCAGGTCGGCGATGGGCACACCGCCCACGGCCACGGTTCCCGCGGTCGGCGCGTCGATTCCGGCCAGGAGACGACTCAGCGTGCTCTTGCCCGCACCCGAGGGCCCGACGATCGCCAGGCGCTCACCGGGACGTACGGACAGAGTGACGTCGCGCAGAACATCCGCGCCTCCGCCGTAGGCGAACCGCGCTCCGCGGATCTCGATGCGGTCGTCTTGGGAAGCCCCGGTAGGGGGAGGGGTGGGGCAGGTCGAGGAGGAGCCGGAGCGGGAGCCTCCCGAGGCCGCGGTGGAGAGGGGCCGAGGCGTCGACGGCACAGGGGAAGCGGCTGGCGAGACCGGTTCGACTCGATGTGCTGCATCGACTACATCAGCTGCATGGGCTGTGCCGGTTACGTCGGCTTGAGTCGGGTCGGTCGCCACCGTCGGACTGGTCGGGGCGGCGGCCAGACCCTCGACGCGGGCGAAGGACGCACCACTGCTCTGCAACTGCTCGACCTGCTGAAGGATCGTGTCGAGTGGCTGGGAAAGCTGCCGCAGATACAGCGCGGAGGCGACCACCGTGCCGAGGCTCACCGAGCCCTGATCGTGCAGGGCTCCGCCGATGAGCAGCACGGCGACGACGGGGACGACGTAGGAGATGTCGACGGAGGGGAAGAGGACGCTCCGGAGGAACAGCGTGCGGTGGTGGGCGTCGACGCACCGTTCGATCTCCGCCTCGCTGTCCGCGATGCGCCGCTCGCGCAGCCCGAAGGCCTCGACAGTGCGCGCTCCGGACGCGGTGGCGGCCAGAACCTCCGCCAGCGCGGAGTGGGCAGCGCCCTGGTCGAGGTAGGCGGAGCGGGCCCGGCGCAGGTACCAGCGGGTGGCGAACCAGATGCCGGTGAGACCGAGCACGCCGCAGATTCCGAGCAGCGGGTCGAGCAGGAAGACCGCGCCGAGGATGAACAGTGCCTGCACGGCCGCGACGAAGACGTCCGGACCGGTGTCGCGCAGTGTCTGCCCGGCTGTCGCCACGTCCGTGGTGCCGCGGGCCGTCAGGTCCCCCGCGCCGGCGCGCTCCACGACGGAAGCAGGCAGTGCGAGCGCCCGGTCGACGAACTGTTCCCGGATGCGGGCGAGGGTTCGCTCGCCGAAGCGGTGGGCGAGGTAGCGGGCGTGACGTGCCAGGAGGAGCTGGGCGACGGCCCCGGCGAGGATGCCGAGTGCGAGGCGGTCGACGGCGGCGACGCCTCCGCCGGCCTTGACCGTGTTGATGATGCGGCCGAGGAGCCAGGGGCCGACCAGACCCGCCGCCGCGGCGAGCGCGTTGAAGACGATCATGGTGACGAAGGCTGCGGTGTCCTGCCGGATGAGGCGGACGGCGGCCCGACGTACCTGGCGCCGGTCGGCTATGGGCAACTGCCCGGAGGCCGCGCCCGCCGAGCCGTCGTCGCGGCGCTCGTCGTCGCCGTTGCCCTCGTCGCCGTTGCCGGAGCGGCTGCGGGTGGTCGGTTTCGTGGGCGTCATCGGAGTGCCTCGTGACTCGGCTCGGTGGACGGGCGGCGAGGTTGCTTGTGGCCGTCTGGCGTGTGCTGCTCCTCTGGCTCATCGCCTTCGTCGTCGCCGGGCGACACCAGGCGCCGGTAATCCGGGCACGAGCCCCACAGATCGGTGTGACGCCCGGTGGCGGCGACCTTCCCGCCCACCAGGAAGTACACGGTGTCGGCCTGAGCGAGGACGAGGGGAGACGTGCTGGTGACGAGCGTCGTACGGCCCTCGCGGGCGGCGCGCAGACGTGCGGCCATCTTGGCGGCGGTGTGGGCGTCGACCGCCGACGTCGGGTCGACCGCCAGGAGTACTTCGGGATCGACGAGGAGGGCGCGGGCGAGGCGGATCCGTTGACGTTGGCCACCGGAGAGGTTGCGGCCGTGCGCGTCGAGGAGAGCGTCGAGCCCGTCCGGCAGGCCGAGAAGGACGTCCCGGGCCATGGCCGCGTCGACCGCACGGGCGACGGCGTCGTCGTCCAAATCCAGACGTCCCGAGATCGCTGCGCGCAGCGTACCGGCGAAGAGATCGGCCTCGTTGTCCGCCACGAGGATCCGGGTACGCACCTCGTCCAGCGCGACGGTATCGAGGCGGACCGGACCCCACATGACGGCGGAGGGAGCGAACCGGCCGAGACGGTCGACGATGTCCGTGCCGTCGGAACCGTGTGCACCGACGAGCGCGGTGAGGGCCCCTGGTACGACCTCCACGCCGGAGTGTGGGTCCCGCAGGACGGACGGCCCGCGCGGGCCGCGAACCGGACCAGCGCCTTTCGTCTCCCCGCCCCTCGCCTCCTCGCTCTTCGACCGCTTGCCCCTCGTCTCCTCGCCCGTCGACCGCTCGCCCTTCGTCTCCTCGTCCTGCGGCTCCTGGACCCCCTTCGAATCTCTGAGCCTGGACTCCTCGGGAATCGGCTTCTCGACGCTCGGCTGCTCGGGAATCGGTGTTCCGGGGTTCGACCCTGCGGTCGCCGGCGTCTGAGGCGTCGCCTTCTCCGGCCGAGGCTCTTCGAAGCTCTCCGGCTCCAGGTTCAGGAAGTTCACCACTCGGCGTGCGGCGACCAGGCCCCTGCCGATGTCGTAGCCGGCCTCGATGAAGAAGGTCACGGGCAGCACGAGCACGGCGACGTAGCCGTACACGGCCACCAAGTCGCCCACACTGATGGTGCCCTGGGCGGCCATGCGGGCGGCGAGCCACGTCACGGCGGCCAGGAACAGGGTGGGCAGCCCGAGCCCGAAGGCCTGGATCCAACTCATGCTCGATCCGACCCGGTACCCCTCGTCCCGGAGCCTGCGCGAGGCGTCGCGGTACCGGGCGGCGAACACACCTTTCCCGCCGAACCCGTTGAGGACACGGAGGCCCCCCGCGAGGTCCCCGAGTATCGCGGCGAGGATGCCCTGGCGCTCCCGGTAAGCGGTCTCGGCTCCCTGAAGGCGCCCGAGGAAGGGGCCGATCAGTACGGCGAGCAGCGGCACGCCGATCAGAACCACCACGGCAAGCAGTGCGGAGACGGACAGCAGGAGCGCGGCGATCACGAAATAGGCGATCACCGCGCCCACGCCGGGCCCTGTGACGGTGAGGGTCTGGCTGATCACGCCCACGTCGGAGTGGCCGATCGTGATGACCTCACCGGCCGACATGCGACGGGGCAGTGTGGCGCCGAGCCGGGTCGCGTGGTCGATCACGACTCGCACCGTACGGAAGTAGGCGTCGAGCCGGACTCGAGTCATGGTGCGGTGCCGCATGATCGCGAGCCAGGCGTTGAGAATTCCGATGCCGAGCAGGGCAGCGGTCCAACCCCACAGGGCGGTCCGATTGCCTGGCGTAAGACCATCGTCGATGACGCGCGACAGGACGTACGGGGGGAGAGTCAGACAGATCATCCACGCGCTGCCCAACAGGCCCCCGAGAACGACGCGGTGGCGTTGGCTGACGGTCACCCACCAGAGGTAGCGGGCAGGCCCGCGACGGTCGGGAATACCGGGGTCCGTGGGCGCTGCAACCATTCGCGCAGCTTAACTGCCCCTGGGCGGACGGCTGCGGAGCCCGCATGCCCTGCTCGACGATGGGGAGACCGTCAGTCGCGTGCCCGGGTCACTCGCGTCTCGGCCAGGGTGCGATCAGCAGTGGGAGGCGTTTTCGATCTTGATGCCGGTAAGCGTCTCCAGCCCGTCGAAGTAGTCCCCGGAGTTGGGGTTCAGGCACGTGTAGTGCGTCTCGCCGTATTCGGTGTAGCGGAGCCAGGCCCGGTCGTCGTTACGGGTGTTCCACACGTGGTTCGCTCCGCGAGCGGCGGTGCTGAGGTTCTGGTAGCCCGAGGTGATGTCCTGGTACCTGGCGTTGGGATTCCCGGCGTCCCACCTGGCCTGGTTCTGGTAGAAGCAGACCTGGGGGTAGACGCACCCGTTGTAGGAGTTGGCGGAGGCGCCGGGCGCCATGACGAGGACGGCGCTGGTGAGGGCCGTGAGGGAGGCTGCTACGGCGGCGATGCGCTTCGTAAGAGTCATGGCTCAGAAGTATGTGGGCGGAGGATCCGAGTCCGAAGGCGGAATTCGGCCGCTTGTCGATCTTCCGGTCCTTCTCTGTCCCGACGAGAGCCGGATTCCACCGGCTGTGCACGGAGTTGGTGCCGTTCGTCAGGCGGCGGCGCCGGCGTCGTCCTCACCCTCGCCCTCGTCCTCGCCGACGCGCTCGGCCTCGCCCGTGTCCTCAGTCGCGTCCTCAGCCGCATCGTCAGGTGCGTCGGGAAGGAACTTGTCCCACGCGGTATGGACGGCCAGTCCCGCCGCGGCTGCGGCGGGCCAGACGAGGTCGATGTCTTCGAGGAGCTCTTTGGCCGCCTCGCTCTCGATGACGGCCTGGAACAGGAGGACGAAGAAGACCGCCGTGATGTACCAGGCGACGAGTGTGCGTTTCTGGGGCCACTTGAGTCCCGGGCTCTCTTCGTCGAGCAGACGGCGGACGGGTTCTTCCAGTTCGTCCAGGTCGCTGTCGAGCTCGTCCCGGACGTCGTCGGGCAGCGCCGTGGCCCCGGTGGTCATGAGATCGAGGTTCAGGATGGCATAGGTGTGTTGGAGGTCTGCGGCGAGCCTGCGCATCTGAGAAATGACGGGCGGTGCCACGAAGTTGCGCAGGTCGGGCATGCTCTCGCCGAGAAAGCGGCCGGACTGCGCGGCCCGGCTGAGTTCGGCGAGCGGGAGGCTCATGAGGCGCATCTCTCGGAGAGCCATGCAGATGGGCGAGACGCTGCGCAGCACGTCCTGCACGTGAACGTTGAGTGCGGCCTGCGCCTCACAGAGTTCGGTCATCGAGGCCCTGAGCCGCGACAGGTCGTGGGGGAACGCGTCGTTCGCCAAGGCGGCTCCTCGCAGGAGGTGTTGATGGCGTCGACGATACGGCTGGGGTCCGGCCGACGGGCGGATTTTCTCGCCGGACGACCCTCTTCGAGGGAGGGGGGCGAGGACAGGGGCGGGACCTATCCGTGCCAGGAGCGCCACAGCGCCGCGTACGCTCCGTCCGCCGCCACCAGCTGGTCGTGGCTGCCCAGTTCGCTGATGCGGCCGCTCTCGACCACCACGATGACGTCCGCGTCGTGGGCCGTGTGGAGCCGGTGGGCGATCGCGACGACCGTTCGGCCTTCGAGGACACGGGCGAGGGAGCGTTCCAGGTGGCGGGCCGCGCGAGGGTCGAGGAGCGAGGTCGCCTCGTCCAGGACCAGCGTGTGCGGGTCGGCCAGGACCAAGCGGGCCAGGGCGATCTGCTGGGCCTGCGCCGGTGTCAGCGCATGACCGCCGGAGCCCACCTCGGTGTCCAGGCCGTCGTCGAGAGCCTGTGCCCAGTCGGCCGCGTCCACGGCGCCGAGGGCTGCCCAGAGTTCGGCGTCCCGAGCGTTGTTCCTGGCCAGGAGGAGGTTGTCGCGGAGCGACCCCACGAAGACGTGGTGCTCCTGATTGACCAGCGCCACATGCGTGCGCACCTCTTCCGCCGGCATGGCCGACAAGGCCGCGCCGCCCAGCGTGACATGACCCGTGCGCGGTCCGTAGATGCCCGCGAGGAGCCTGCCCAGGGTCGACTTGCCCGCACCCGACGGGCCGACCAGGGCCACCCGCGAGCCGGGTTCGACGGCCAGGGACACCTCGCGGAGGACGTCGACGCCGGCGCGGTACCCGAAGTGCACGTTGTCGGCGCGGACGTCGCGTCCGTTCGGGACGACGGACGGATCCCCGGCGTCCGGTTCGATGTCGCGGACGCCCACGAGGCGGGCCAGCGACACCTGGGCGACCTGCAGCTCGTCGTACCAGCGCAGGATGATGCCGAGCGGATCGACGAGCATCTGCGCGATGAGTACCCCCGTGGTCAGCTGGCCCACGCCGATCCAGCCCTGGAGGACGAAGACGCCGCCCATCATCAGTGTCGAGCAGAGCACGGTCGTGTGCGTGAACGTAATCACCGGGAAGAGGACCGAGCGCAGATAGAGGGTGTACCGCTCCCAGGCGGTCCACTCCTTGATGCGGCGCTCCGACAGCTCGACGCGGCGGGGTCCGAGGCGGTGGGCCTCCACCGTGCGTCCCGCGTCGACCGTTTCGGTGAGAGCGGCGGCCACGGCGGCGTAACCGGCGGCTTCCGAACGGTAGGCGGAGGGTGCCCGTTTGAAGTACCAGCGGCAGCCCACGACGAGGAGGGGCACGGCGACGAGCACGGCGGGCGCCAGGGGCGGTGCGGTCACCGCGAGGCCGCCGAGCAGGAGCGCCACCCACACCACGCCGATGGCGAGCTGCGGCACGGCCTCGCGCATGGCCTCGGCCAGTCGGTCGATGTCCGTGGTGATGCGGGAGAGCAGGTCACCGGTACCGGCCCGTTCCAGGACGCCGGGCGGCAGGCCGACCGAGCGCACGAGGAAGTCTTCCCGCAGGTCCGCCAGCATCCGCTCGCCGAGCACCGCACCACGCAGCCGCACCTCGCGTACGAAGTACGCCTGCACGAGCAGAGCGACGACGAACAGGCCAATGGTGAGCTCCAGATGGAGGTCACGGGTGCCGTCCGACACCTTCTCGACCAGATCGCCGAGCAGGTACGGGCCGGCCATCGAGGCGACGACGGCGAGCGTGTTCACCAGGATGAGCAGGAGGAACGACCGGCGGTGGCGCCGGAACAGTTCACGGACGTAGGTGCGCACGGTCGTGGCCGAGCCGACGGGCAGCGTGTCCGCCGTCGTGGGGGCTGCCGGATCGTAGGCCGGGGGAGCCAGGCCGATCATGCCGTCTCCTCGATGTCGAAGTGTTCCAGGGCCTCCGCCGCGAAACGTTCGGCGTCGGTCTCGCGGGTCACGACCGCGCGGTACCGCGGCTCGCTGTGCACCAGTTCGCGGTGCGCGCCGACCGCCGCGACCTCGCCGTCGGCGAGGAAGACGACCCGCTCGGCGCGGTCGAGGAGCAGCGGCGACGAGGTGAGCACCACGGTCGTACGCCCTTGCCGCAGTTGCCTGATGCCGTCGGCCACGCGGGCCTCGGTGTGGGAGTCGACGGCGGACGTCGGCTCGTCGAGTACGAGCGCTTCCGGGTCGGTGACGAGGGAGCGGGCCAGAGCGAGACGCTGGCGCTGGCCTCCGGAGAGGGAGCGGCCGCGTTCCGTGAGGTGGGCGGCCATCGGGTCGTCGTCCACCGACGCCTGCGCCAGCGCGTCGAGAACGTCGGCGCACTGTGCCGCGTCCAGCGCCTCCTCGGGGCTGACAGCACCCGAGGCCGGCACGTCCAGGAGCGCGCGGAGCGTCCCGGACAGCAGGACGGGATCCTTGTCCTGCACGAGGACGCGGGCGCGGGCGACGTCCAGCGGGACATCGTCCAGGGGTACGTCACCGAGCCGTACGGAGGGCAGGCCCGCAGCCTCATCGAACGTCGGGTGGCCGCCGAGCCGTTCGGCGAGCCGCCCCGCCTCGTCCGGGTCGCCGCAGACCACGGCGGTGAACCGCCCGGCCGGGGCGAACAGTCCCGTCACGGGGTCGTACAGGTCACCCAGGGGCCCGGCCGAGCGCGACTCGAAGCGCCCTTCGTCGTCCCCAACGCCACCATTACGCCCAAAGGCACTCGTACGCCCAGTGCCCTCCGCAACCTCCGTAGCCTCCGCAGCACCCCCACCCCTGTCCGCTGCCGTAGCCCCATCGTTCGCCAACGCCCCTACAGCACCCGCAGCACCCACAGCCCCTGAAGCCCCCGCCACCCGCTCCAGCGCGAGCACCCGGGCGGCGCGTTTCGCGGAAGGGCGGGAGAAGGAGTACGCCATGGCGATCTCTTCGAAGTGACGCAGGGGGTAGTTGAGCATCATGATCGCGCTGTAGACGGTGACGAGTTCGCCGACGGTGATCCGGCCCTCGCGGGCGAGGTGCACCCCGTGCCAGACGACCGCGACCAGCAGCAGCCCCGGCAGCAGGACCTGGATCGCCGAGATGGCCGCCCACATGCGGGCGCTGCGCACGGCCGCGGTGCGGACCTCCTGCGACGCGCGGCGGTAGCGGTCGAGGAAGAGCTCCTCGCCGCCGATGCCGCGCAGCACCCGTAGGCCGGCGACGGTGTCCGACGCCAGTTCGGTGGCCCGTCCGGCCTTCTCGCGCTGGAAGTCGGCCCGGCGCGTGGCGCGGGGCAGTAGTGGGAGCACGGCGAGCGCGAGCACCGGGATGCCCACCGCGACCACGATGCCGAGCGCCGGCTGGTACACGAGAAGCCCGACGCAGACCAGGACGACGGTGAGGGCGGCCGCGGCGAACCGGGACAGCGCCTCCACGAACCATCCGATCTTCTCGACGTCACCCGTGGAGACGGCCACGACTTCACCGGCGGCGACGCGTCGGGTGAGTGCCGAGCCGAGCGCGGCGGTCTTGCGGGCCAGCAGCTGCTGGACGCGGGCGGCCGCGGTGATCCAGTTGGTGACCGCCGTGCGGTGGAGCATCGTGTCGCCCGCCGCGATGGCGAGGCCGAGGAGGACGATCAGCGAGCCCGCGAGGGCGAGCCGGGTGCCGGAGCGGTCGAGGACGGCCTCGACGGCGACGCCGACCATGTAGGGGAGGCCCGCGATGGAGCCGAAGTGCAGCAGGCCCCAGGCGAGTGACTTGAGTTGTCCGCCGAGCTGGCTGCGGCCCAGCCACAGCAGGAAGCGCGGCCCCGACCGGGTGTCGGGGACGCCCGGGTCGGGAAACGGAAGATCGCGAATCTGCATGATGTCCCAGAACTCGGTGCGGCGGACGTCGCTCCGGATGGGTGACCGAGGGAGCGGACGGCGGTTACAAACCGTGAAAGGTTCGCCCTGCGCGCTCATCGGAAGCAAACGGTTTTCTGCCGCGGGGTAAAGAATCGGCCCGGTCCCGGCGCGGGCGGTGGGGCCGGGCCGGAAGTCCGCGGGCGGGGTGCGACCATGGACGGATGCGTATAGCCGGTGTGGTGCGAGCGGTGGTCGCGACAGCGGCCTGCGGTGTCCTTCTGACGTCCTGCGGAAGCGGGGACACCTCGGGCAAGGGTGACACCGCCGGTCACGGCCAGGGTGCCGGGGCCGAGGGAGGCAAGGGCGCCCAGGCCGACCTGAGGCGCATCCCGGACGTCGGCGACGGTCTGCAGTCGAAGATCCCCAAGGATTCCCGCCAGGTTGTCGCGGTGTACGGCGACGGCGTGGATTCGGCCAAGGCGACCGTCGTGCTCTACACGAAGTCGGGGGAGAAGGACACGACGTGGGAGAAGGCCCGCAGCTGGCCCGCGCACAACGGCAAGAAGGGCTGGACGACCAATCACCACGAGAACGACAAGCGCAGCCCCGTCGGAGTCTTCACGCTCACCGACGCGGGAGGGGTGCTCGCGGACCCGGGTGCCAAGTTCCCCTACACGAAGTCGGCGTCCCTGCAGGCCCCGCACTACTGGCCCAAGACGCACTGGCACGACTTCGACTATGTCATCGCCATCGACTACAACCGCGCCAAGGGCACTCCGCCGAACGACCCGACACGCCCGCAGGGGCAGTCCAAGGGCGGCAGCATCTGGCTGCACATGGACCACGGCAGCGGTACGTCGGGCTGCGTGAGTCTGTCCAAGCCGGGCATGGAGTACCTGCTGCGCACGCTCGACCCCAAGCAGCACCCGGTCATCGTGATGGGGGACCGGTCGAACCTGGAGGCGTGAACCGGCGGGGCGGCGCGAGTCGGCGAGTGGCACCCTTGCGGCGGTGGTCGGCGCCATTGCGTTGAGCGGCACCATTGCGGTGATCGGCGCCGGCCCATAGAAATCCCCCATGAGAAGACGCGTCATGTCCATGCTCGTGGGTGCGGCCCTCGCCGCGAGCACCCTCCTCGGCGCAGGCCCGGCCGCGGCCGGGCCGTCGGGTACGCCGCCCCCGGAGTTCGGAACCGACTGGCACGACCCGGTCACCGCCGCGCCACCCATCGAGAAGCCGCACACCAGGTCATGTGAAGTGACCGTCGCCGAGGCGCAGTTCAGGGACTTCACCCCGTACAGGGGCGACTTCGCGCCACCGGAGAAGTGCGGCGGCAAGGGCCACTGGAGCAAGGTGGTCCTGCGCCTCGACGGCAAGGTGAAGGGACGGCAGTACGACCGTCTCGGCTATCTCCGCATCGGCGGAGTGGAGGTCTTCCGGACCTCGACACCGGAGCCCTCGGTCGACGGCATCACCTGGTCCGTGGAGAAGGACGTCACCCGGTACACGGACACCCTCTCCCGCGAACAGCGGGTCGAGATGCTCATCGGGAACGTGGTCGACGAGACCTACACCGGCGTCATCGACGTCAAGGCCACGCTGACCTTCTACGCGCCACGAAAGCATGACTCCACACCACGGAAGCACGGCTCCACGACACAGGAGCACGGGCCCACGCCCCGGACGGCCCCCGACCGGGTCATCCCCCTCGGGGACGGCACCACCCTCACCGCCCCGCGCAACAGCGAACGCGTGGTCGCCGAGGTCTACGCCACCGGGTCCGGCGGCGGGTGTGAGGAGTTCTGGTATCTGACGGTGCCCGACGCCGCGCCCTACTCCTGCAAGGCGGACAACGGCCCCTACCGGGAGGTCCAGGTCAAGGTCGACGGCCAACTGGCCGGAATCGCCGCGCCGTTCCCGAACGTGTGGACCGGCGGCTGGTCCAACCCCTTCCTCTGGTACGTGATTCCGGCACCCCGCGCCTTCGACGTCAAACCCATCGAGTACGACCTGACGCCGTTCGCGGGCATCCTCAACGACGGCCGCCCGCACCAGGTGGAGGTCTCCGTTGTCGGCGTCCCGAAGGCGCAGACCGGGTGGAGCACCCCGGTCAACGTCCTGGTCTGGCAGGACGAGAAGAGCGACCACGTCACGGGCCGCCTCACCCGGCACAAGGAGGGCGCCCTCGCGAACGAGACGACGTACGAGCCGGGTTCCGGCGACGCGGTACACCGGCTGGACACGGACGGCGGCCACCGGCTCAGCGTCTCGGGGTACGTGAACACCTCGCACGGCCGCGTCGCGACGACCGTCACCCGCACCCTCGCGAACACGTCGGTCCACCGCTGGACAGAGGGAGAGGCGGTGGACTCGCTCAGGGCCACCTGGAACGACCGCGAGACGGTCACGACGGGACGCCGGTCGGTGCGCACCGACCGGACGTACACCATGGACGGCACCACGACGCTCGGCGCCGACGACCGGCTGCGGACCGAGATATCGCTCGGGGACCGCTCAGAGAGCGTCACGACCGGTGGCGGCCGGAGCCGCGACCGGTCGGTGCTCGACGACCGTTACGACGGCGACGCGACATATACCGTCAACGTCCCGCGCGAACAGCGCCACGCGGTCGGCACCTCGCGCGAGCGCTACCGGCTGACCGGCGACACGGGCTGCTACGACCGCACCCTCGCCACCGTCCAGGGAACCCTGACGGAGGACCGTCGGCGCTGCTGAGGGAGGGAACCGGTCCGGGCCCCGAAAGGGTCCGGACCGGCCTGGTCCGCGCCGCTACCGAGCGCCCCCCGGGCCGTTACCCCCCTGCTCAAGACTCCTTCGGTTTCGCCGAGTCGATGCCCGGCCGCGCCTTCTTCCACAGGCCGCGGGTGAAGTCGGGGATCGCCTGCGGTGCGCCCTTGGCCTTGATCGACAGGTGGCTCAGCGGCACGGGAGAGGTCCACGTGGCGGCGTCGTACACGTCGAAGTCCGGTACGAGGCCCAGCCGCATGGTCTGCATCAGCCGGAAGATCATGATGTAGTCCATGCCGCCGTGACCGCCGGGCGGATTGGCGTGCTCCTTCCACAGCCAGTGGTCGAAGTCGGCGTAATCGGCGAAGTCGCCCCACTCGTCGTCCGTGTGGTCCGGCTCGATGTAGATGCGCTCCGGGTAGTCCTCGAAGACGCCCCGCGTACCGCCCAGACTGTTGATGCGGCTGTACGGATGGGGTGTCGACACGTCGTGTTCGAGGCGGATCACCCGTCCCTTCGCCGTCTGCACGAGACTGATGGTGCGGTCGCTCTCGATGTACGTCTCTTTCCAGCTGGGGTCGCCCGGGGGCATGTGCGCCTTGCGGTACGCGGCGAGGCCGAGGGAGGGCGTGCCGAAGCTGGAGATGTGCGTGACCCGGTCGCCGCGGTTGACGTCCATGTAGTTGGCGACGGGGCCGAAGCCGTGGTTGGGGTAGAGGTCGCCGCGCAGCCGGGTGTGCCACAGGCGCCGCCAGGGCCCCTCGTAGTAGTCGGGGTCGAACATCAGGCCGCGCAGATCGTGGTTGTAGGCGCCGGCGCCGTGCAGCAGGTCGCCGAACTTGCCCGCGTGCGCCATTCGCAGGACGCGCATCTCGTTCCTGCCGTAACAGCAGTTCTCCAGCTGCATGCAGTGTCTGCGGGTGCGTTCGGACAGGTCCACGAGTTCCCACAGCTCGTCCAGGCGCAGGGCGATGGGGCATTCCACGCCGACGTGCTTGCCGTTCAGCATCGCCGACTTGGCCATCCCGAAGTGGAAGTCCCAGGGAGTCGCCACGTACACGAAGTCGATGTCGCCGCGTGCGCAGAGATTCTCGTAGTCGTGCTCGCCCTTGGTGTACGTGGCCGGGGCGGGCTGCCCCGCGGCCGTGACCTTCTTCGCGGCCGCCGCGGTCTTCTCCTTCACCGGGTCGCAGAGCGCGACGACGCGGACGCCGGGTATCGCCAGGAAGAGGTCGATCATGCTGCCGCCGCGGTTGCCGAGCCCGATGATGCCGACTCGCACCGTCGAACGCCCCTCGAACGGCACGCCGATCATGGTCTTGCCCTTGCGGGCGGGGCCTTCGGCGGCGGCCGATGCGGTGTCGGCGACGTTGGCGTCCGCCGCCTCCACGGCGTTCACGGCGTCCGCGTGCGCCGTGCCGCTCGCGAAGGCGCCGACCCCGAGCCCGGCGCCGGCGAGGCCTGCCGTCCGGAGCACTGCCCGGCGCGAGTGCCCGGCCCTCTTCGATCCCTCGCTGAACTCGTCGCGGTCGGTGCCGTCGGGAGTCGGTGTCGGCGGTGTCACGTTCTCGTCGTGCATCGGACCTCCGTAGCTGAAGAGCGGCTGGTCTCTACCACTGGGCGGAAGCCACCCTGATGGGGCTCGGAGCGGGACGCAAGGGACCGAAGTGGCCAGGGAGTTGGACTTCTCGCGGCGGGAGGGGGGTCGGCCGAGCGGCAGGCCCGGCCCAAGTACCTTCCCCCGACTCAAAGGTGCGCGTCATCCGCGCGTGACGTTGCCCGGAGGGGCGGAGAAGCGGCCGGACCGGCGATGGTCGGTCATTGGGCCGCCGGTGGGCGGGTCGCGCGTTCCAGTTCCAGGAGTACGGAGTAGTAGCCGCGCCCCGTCGCATGGTCCATGCCGACCTCACACATGCGGTTCGCGGAGAGATGGGCGTCGAAGGGGCGGGAGGTCACCTCCGCCGCCTCCTTGCGCGTGGCCGACTCCGTGAGCTCCTTGTGGAGCATGCCCCGGTCGCCCGCGAAGGCGCAGCAACCCGCGTCGTCCGGGACGACCACCTCCTCCGCGCACGCCTCGGCGACGGTGCGCAGCTGCGCCTCGTCCCCCAGGTGCTGCATGGAACAGGTGGGGTGCAGCACGGCGGAGCCGACCGTGCGGTGCACCGTCAGACGCGGAAGCAGCTCCTCCGCGGCCCAGACGATGGAGTCGACGACGGTCAGCTCCCGGTGCAGCTCGCGGTTGTCCCCGGTCAGATACGGCACGACCTCGTGCGCGATGCCGAGCGTGCAGGACGAGGCGTCGACGATCAGCGGCAGCCGGCCGCCGGCGGTCCAGCCCCAGGCCGCCTCGACGATGCGGTTGGCCATGACCCTGTTCCCCGCGTCGTACCCCTTGGAGTGCCAGATCGTCGCGCAGCACGTCCCCGCGACATCGTTTGGAATCCAGACCGGCCTTCCCGCGCGCGCGGAGACCGCGACCACGGCCTGCGCCAGCGAGCGGTCGCCGGGGCCGCCGAAGATGCGGTTGACGCACGCCGGGTAGTAGACGGCGGCGGCGCCCGTGCGCACCGTGCGCGGCAGCCTGCGCGCCGCCGCCCCGGGGATGCGGGGCAGCCATTCGGGCACGAGGTCGGGCCGCACGGCCTTGCGGGCGGTGCGGGTCACGGCGGTCAGCAGCCGGTCGCTGATCCGGTCGGCGGCGGCCACCGCGAGCCGCGCGGACGCCTCGACGGCCTTGAAGTTCTTCGCGGCGAGCGCGGCCGTCCGCTCCTCGCGGGGCGAGTGCCGCGCGTGCCGGAACTCCTTCATCAGCGCGCCCGTGTCGATGCCCACGGGGCAGGCGATCCTGCAGGTCGAGTCGCCCGCGCAGGTGTCCACCGCGTCATAGCCGTACGCCTCGACGAGGCCGTCCTCCACCTGGGAGCCCTCGGGCTGCCGCATCATCTCGCGGCGCAGCACGATGCGCTGGCGCGGTGTGGTGGTCAAGTCCTCGCTCGGGCAGGTCGGTTCGCAGAAGCCGCACTCGATGCACGGGTCGGCGATCGGCTCCACCTCGGGGATGGTCTTGAGGCCGCGCAGATGCGCCTTCGGGTCGCGGTCGAGGACGATGCGCGGCGCGAGGACCCCGTCGGGGTCGATGACCTGCTTCGTGCGCCACATCAACTCCGTCGCCTTGGGGCCCCACTCCAGCTCCAGGAAGGGCGCGATGTTGCGGCCCGTCGCGTGCTCGGCCTTCAGCGAGCCGTCGAAGCGCTCGACGGTCAGCCGGCAGAAGTCGTCCATGAAGGCGGCGTAGCGCGCCACGTCGGAGGGGATCGCCGCGTCGAAGGCGAGCAGGAAATGGAGGTTGCCGTGCGCTGCGTGGCCCGCGACGGCGGCGTCGAAGCCGTGCCGGGTCTGGAGGTCGAGGAGGGCCTCGCAGGCCTCGGCGAGCCGGCCGGGCGGTACCGCGAAATCCTCGGTGATCAGCGTCGTGCCGGAGGGACGGGAGCCGCCGACCGCGGTGACGAACGCCTTGCGTGCCTTCCAGTAGCCGCCGATCGTCTTCGCGTCGCGGGTGAACGCGTTGGTGACCGACGCGACGGGCGTGGCCAGTTCGAGCCCTTCGAGGGCGGTGGCGGCGGCCGCCTCGTACGCCTCCTGGGTGGCCTCGTCCGGAGCGTGGAACTCCACGAGGAGCGCCGCCGTCGACTTCGGCAGCTCCGCCCAGTCGGCGGGCACGCCCTGGACGCTCACCGAGGCGCGCAGGGTGTTGCCGTCCATCAGCTCGACGGCGAGCGCGCCGGCGGCGTTGAACAGCGGCACCGCGGCGGCGGCAGCGGGCAGTGAGGGAAAGAAGAGGAGGGCGGTGCTGGTGTGCCGGTCGAGCGGCAGGGTGTCGAAGACGATCTCGGAGATGAAGCCGAAGGTGCCCTCGGAACCGACCATCAGGCCGCGCAGGATCTCCACGGGGGTCGTCCCGTCGAGGAAGGCGTCGAGGCGGTAGCCGTTGGTGTTCTTGATCGCGTACTTGGCGCGGATGCGGGCCACCAGCGCGGCATCGGCCTCGATCTCGCGCTTGAGCTCCAGCAGGCCCGCGCACAGGGCCGGTTCCGCGTGCGCCAGGAAGGCGTCGGCGTCCGGATCGGCGGTGTCCACGACCGTCCCGGAGGGCAGGACGAAGGTCAGGGAGGCCACGGTGCGGTAGGAGTTGCGGGTGATGCCCGCGGTCATCCCTGACGCGTTGTTGGCGACGACGCCGCCGACGGTGCAGGCGATCGCGCTCGCCGGGTCGGGCCCGAGCACCCGGCCGAACCGGGCCAGTGTGGCGTTGGCGCGCAGGACCGTCGTGCCGGGGCCGATGCGGGCCCGCTCGCCCTCGCCGAGCACCTCGACGCCCGTCCAGTGCCTGCGTACGTCGACCAGGATGTCCTCGCCCTGGGCCTGGCCGTTCAGCGATGTGCCCGCCGCGCGGAAGACGACCTCGCGGCCCCTGCCGTGCGCGTACGACAGGACGGCCGACACGTCGTCGATGTCCTCGGGCACGACGACGACCTGCGGCACGAAGCGGTAGGGGCTGGCGTCCGAGGCATACCGCACCAGGTCGGAGATGTTCGTCAGGACCTTCTCCGGGCCGAGCAGCGCGGTCAGTTCGGAGCGCAGCGGCCCCGGTGTGCCGGCGGCGAGCCGCGCCGGCACGCGGTCGTGGGCCGGCCCCCGGGTGCGTGCGGAGGGATCGGGGCGCAGGGTCTCCGGGTCGGGCTCCAGCAGCGGCATGAGCTCTCCTCGACGGTGTGCGGCGGCGTACCGGCGGTGTCGGCGGTGGTGCCCGGCGGGCCGGCTGGGTCAGCAGCGGCGGACGTCCGGCATGTCGAACAGTGCGTTCAGCAGGACGCCCAGCTGCGCGCGCTGCTCGGTGTCCAATGGAGCCAGGATGTCCTCCGCGGCGGCGCGGCGCGCGCCGCGCAGCTCACCGAGGGCCTTAAGACCCGCGTCGGTGAGCTCGATGCGGATCACCCGGCGGTTGGTGGGATCGGGCGCGCGACGTACGAGATCGGCGCTCTCCAGGCCGTCGACCAGGGTGGTCACGGCGCGGGGGACGACTTCGAGGCGGTCGGCGAGGTCCGCCATCCGCGGCGGGGTCTCGTAGTGCGCGAGGGTGCGCAGCAGGCGGGACTGGGCGGGGGTGATGCCGATCGGCACCAGGTGGCGCTTCTGGATCCGCTGCAGCCTGCGGGTCAGCCGCAGCAACTGTTCGGCGAGCAGGCCGTCTGGGTCCGGGGTGTTCATGCGGGAACATTATCAGGACCTTGTGCATTGTGAGTATAGGTAACAGTGAGCTATGCTCCCCGAGTCATCGTCGTCCGAAATCCCGAAGGAGCCCATGCGCCACGACGAACCCACCTGGACGCCGCAGCCCCCTGCCCCCGGCGAGGAGCCGCCGCCGCGCCAGATGCGCCGCATCCTCCGCCTCTTCCGTCCCTACCGAGGCCGCCTCGCGATCGTGGGCCTGCTGGTCTGCGCCGCCTCGCTCGTCTCGGTCGCGACGCCGTTCCTGCTCAAGGAGATTCTCGACACCGCCCTGCCCCAGGGGCGCACGGGGCTGCTGAGCCTGCTCGCGCTCGGCATGGTCCTCAGCGCGGTCGTCACGAGCGTCTTCGGCGTCCTGCAGACCCTGATCAGCACGTCGGTGGGCCAGCGCGTCATGCACGACCTGCGCACCGCGGTCTATGGCCGGCTGCAGAGCATGTCCCTCGCCTTCTTCACGCGCACGCGCACGGGCGAGGTCCAGTCCCGCATCGCCAACGACATCGGCGGCATGCAGGCGACGGTCACCTCCACGGCCACCTCCCTCGTCTCCAACCTCACGAGCGTCATCGCGACGGTCGTCGCGATGCTCGCCCTGGACTGGCGCCTCACCGTCGTCTCGCTGTTGCTTCTGCCGGTGTTCGTCTGGATCAGCCGTCGCGTCGGCCGGGAGCGCAAGAAGATCGCCACGCAGCGCCAGAAGCAGATGGCCGTGATGGCCGCGACCGTCACGGAGTCCCTCTCCGTGAGCGGCATCCTCCTCGGCCGCACGATGGGCCGCGCGGACTCCCTCACCCGGTCCTTCGCCGCCGAGTCCGAGCAGCTGGTCGACCTGGAGATCCGGTCGAACATGGCGGGCCGCTGGCGCATGGCCGTCATCTCGATCGTCATGGCCGCCATGCCCGCCGTCATCTACTGGGCCGCCGGCCTCGCCTTCCAGCTGGGCGGCCCGACCGTCTCCGTCGGCACGCTCGTCGCCTTCGTCTCGCTCCAGCAGGGCCTGTTCCGGCCGACCGTCAGCCTGCTCTCCACCGGCGTCCAGATCCAGACCTCGCTCGCGCTCTTCCAGCGGATCTTCGAGTATCTCGACCTGCCCGTCGACATCACCGAGCCCGAGAAGCCGGTGCGTCTCGACGAGATAAAGGGCGAGGTCCGCTTCGAGGACGTCGAGTTCCGCTACGACGAGAAGTCCGGCCCCACCCTCCAGGGCATCGACATCGCGATACCCGCAGGGGGCAGCCTCGCCGTGGTCGGCCCCACCGGTTCCGGGAAGTCCACCCTGAGCCACCTCGTGCCCCGGCTCTACGACGTCACGGGCGGCCGCGTCACCCTCGACGGTGTCGACGTGCGCGACCTCGACTTCGACACCCTGGCGCGAGCGGTCGGCGTGGTCTCCCAGGAGACGTACCTCTTCCACGCGTCGGTCGCCGACAACCTCCGCTTCGCCAAGCCGGACGCCACCGACGAGGAGCTCGTCGCCGCCGCGCGCGCCGCCCAGATCCACGACCACATCGCCTCCCTCCCCGACGGGTACGACACGGTCGTCGGCGAGCGCGGCCACCGCTTCTCCGGCGGCGAGAAGCAGCGCCTGGCCATCGCCCGCACCATCCTGAGGGACCCCCCGGTCCTCATCCTGGACGAGGCGACCAGCGCCCTCGACACCCGTACGGAGCGGGCGGTGCAGGAGGCCATCGACGCCCTCTCCGCCGACCGGACCACGCTCACCATCGCCCACCGGCTCTCCACCGTCCGCGGCGCCGACCAGATCGTGGTGCTCGAAGCGGGCCGCACGGTCGAGCGCGGCACCCACGAGGAGCTGCTCGAGCGGGACGGCCGATATGCCGCCCTCGTCCGCCGAGACGCCCAACTGGAGCCGGTGACATGAAGATATGCCCGGAATGTCGGCATTTGCGGGTTACCGTGCCTCCATGCAGACCAAGACTCCGCGACGGGGCACGATTCGACTGACGCGGCGGGGCCGGATCGCCCTGATCGCGACCGGAGCCGCCGCGGTGGCCACCGCCGTGGCGGTGCCGCTGCTGCTCTCCGACGACGGCACACGGCCCCCCGATGCCCTCACCATCCCGGAGGGGTGGCGCTCGGGCCAGGTGTACGCCGCCGTGGACAAGGCCCTCAAAGTGCCCGCCGGCTCGACCGAGGCGGCCCTCCCGAAGGCCCGCCTCAAACTGCCCAGAGAGGCCCACGGCAACCCCGAGGGGTATCTCTTCCCGGCGACCTACCCCATCAGTTCCCGGTCGACCCCGGCATCCGTCCTGTCGTACATGGTGAACACCGCGAACAAGAAGTTCGGCGGCGGACAGGTCGCGGCGGGCGCCGGCAGCGGTGCCGTGAACCTGTACCAGACGGTCACCATCGCCAGCATGATCGAGGCCGAGGCCGGGTCCAAGGAGGAGATGGGCAAGGTCGCCCGGGTGATCTACAACCGTCTCGACCGGGGCATGCCGCTCCAGATGGACTCCACCATCAACTACGCCCTCAACCGCTCCACGCTCGCCACCAGCGAACGTGACACCAAGATCGGCAGCCCGTACAACACGTACGCGCGCATGGGCCTGCCGCCCACGCCGATCGGCAATCCCGGGGAAGCGGCGATGCGGGCGGCGGCCAACCCGACGCCGGGCAACTGGTTGTACTTCGTGACCGTGAAGCCGGGAGACACACGTTTCACGGCGAGCTTCGAGGAACACCAGAAGAACGTGGGGGAGTTCAACAAGGCGAAGTAGCAGTGGGCCTGCGGGAGTTCCTTCGTGTGCCGGTCCGGCTTCGCCTTGACCTCAACGGTGGTTCAGGTACAACGCTTTTGACCGATCGTGCCGCTCAGTAGGCAGGAGGAGCCGACCATGGCCGCACTGATATCACGTGCCTTCCCTGACGTCCGGCGCGCGGACGCCGGGACGATTCTCGTCAGTTCCTGGCCCCTGCCGGCCCCCGGGGTGCAGAAGCAGGCCGCGGACCTCGTGATCGAGGAGTGGGAGCAGCAGGAACGCCCGCCCGCCATGCTCTCGTTCACCACATTCCTCAGCGAGGACGGCCGTGAGGTCCTCAATTACGCCCAGTGGACGGACGACGACTCCCACCGCGCGTGGGCGCGGGCGGCCCGGCGCTCCCCGGGCGGCAGCAAGGGGGGCCGGATGGTGCTCGGCGTCGAGTGGCCGGGTGAGGTGCGCTATTCGCTGTACCGCAGCTATACACCGGGGGAGCGGGCGGATCGTACGGCAGGCGTGCTGGTGACCCCCACGTTCCGCACCCAGGGGCCGGAGAGCCAGCGCGCGTTCGTCGACGGCATCGTCGCCGCTCTGGAGCGGCTCAGGCCCCCGGGGCTGCTGGCGGCGCACTTCCACGTGAGCAAGGACGGCCGCCGGGTCCTCAACCACGGCCAGTGGAGCGACCTGGCGGCCTGGCGGCGCTTCATCGAGCAGGGCGGCGCCGACGCGCTGCACCACGTGCTCGACGCCCTGGACGGCGTCACGCCGGACCCCACCCGCCCCAGCGCGCCCCGCTACCGCCCGTACAAGAGCCTGGTGAACGTCGCCGCTCCGTGACACCGCCGGGCCGCACCGCGCACCACCGAGCGCCCGGAACCGGACGACAGGACGACAACGACCGCACCGCGCACCGCACATGCCCCGACCCCCTGCCAGGTCGACGAAAGGTTCAGGTGCACCGCGAATGAGAATGCCCTCGCGTCGGCGACGGTCGGCGGTACTGCTCTCGGTCGCCCTCACGGCCGCCGCCCTGCTCGGCGCGGCCCCCGCCGACCGGGCGATACGCGGCGCCCCTCCCGGCGACCTGAGGCTCGCCGACAGCTCCGAGGACGCCGTGCCGGACGGGTGGATCGTCGTCCTGAAGAAGCCGGGAGCAGCGGTCGCGGCCGACCCGGACACCGTGAGTCGACGGCCGGCCACCTCGGTGCCGGGCGTCGCGCGTGAACTCGTCGGCCGGGCCGAAGGAGCCCGGCTCGGCCATGTCTACCGGTCGGCGCTGCACGGATTCTCCGCCCGGATGAGCCGGGCGCAGGCCGCCGAGCTGGCCACCGACCCTCGCGTGGCCTACGTCCGCCAGGACACCCGGCTGCGGATCGGGACTCGACAGAAGGTACGGGCCGGAGCGTCCCGGGCCGCCGCGGCGAGCACCCGGCGGCAGACCCAGCCCGACGCGCCCTGGGGCCTCGACCGGATCGACCAGCGGCGTCTCCCGCTGTCCACCACGTACACCTACCGCACCACCGCCCCCGACGTGCACGTGTACGTCATCGACACGGGACTGCGGATCACGCACGCGGAGTTCGGCGGCCGCGCATCGGTCGGCACCGACACCGTGGGAGACGGCCGGCACGGCGAGGACTGCAACGGCCACGGCACCCACGTGGGAGGCATCGCCGCCGGGACGACGTACGGGGTGGCCAAGCAGGCCCGCCCCGTGGCGGTGCGTGTGCTCGACTGCCAGGGAGCAGGCACCACTTCGGGGGTGATCGCGGGCGTCGACTGGGTGACCGCGAACGCCGCGAAACCGGCCGTCGCGAACATGAGCATCGGCGGCGGCGCCAGTGACGTCCTCGACGGCGCGGTACGGGCGTCCATCCGCTCCGGCGTCACGTACACCGTGGCGGCGGGCAGCTCCGGCCAGTCGGGCGGCGCCTGTGCCACCTCGCCCGCACGCGTGCCGGAGGCGATCAGTATCGGGGCCAGTGACCGGACCGACCGCAGGGCGTCCTCGTCCAACTACGGGGCCTGTGTCTCCCTGTTCGCGCCCGGGGTGCAGATCCCGTCGGCCTGGCAGGGCTCCGACACCGCGACGGCCACCCTCAGCGGCACCTCGATGGCGACCGCGCACGCGGCGGGCGCGGCCGCGCTGCACCTCGCGTTCCGTCCTGCCGACACTCCGGCCCAGGTGAAGCGGGGCCTCGTGGACAACGCCACCCCCGGCGTCCTCCAGGGCACCTCACCGGTCACGCCCGACCGGCTCCTCTACACCTTGTATCTGCCCTAGGGCTTAGGGTCCATGGCGACGGCGTCGGCCACCGCGTCACACCACGGCCGGCGCCCCCGCCAACAGCCGCTGGATGTCACGGACGGCCGCGCGTCCCGCACGGTTGGCGCCGATGGTGCTGGCCGAAGGCCCGTACCCCACCAGGTGGACGCGCGGGTCGAGGGCGGCCCGGGTGCCTTCGAGGCGGATGCCGCCGCCCGCTTCCCGCAGCCGCAGGGGCGCAAGGTGCTCGATCGCCGGGCGGAAGCCCGTCGCCCAGAGAATGACGTCCGCGTCCACGCTCCGCCCGTCGTCCCACGCGACGCCGGTCGGCGTGATCCGGTCGAACATCGGCAGCCGGTCGAGGACGCCGTCCGCCCGCGCCTGCCGGATCGCGTCGTTCACGGGCAGTCCCGTCACGGAGACCACGCTCCGCGGCGGCAGCCCCTGACGTACGCGCTCCTCCACCATGGCGACGGCCGCGCGCCCCCAGTTCTCGTCGAAGGGGCCCTCGCGGAAGACCGGCGGGCGCCGGGTGACCCAGGTCGTCGCGGCCGCGTACGGGGCGATCTCCATGAGGTGCTGGGTGCCGGAGGCGCCGCCGCCCACCACGACGACCCGCTGCCCCTTGAACGCCTCGGGCCCCGGGTAGATCGCCGTGTGCAGCTGCCGGCCCCGGAAGGTCTCCTGCCCGGGGTAGCGCGGCCAGAACGGCCGGTCCCAGGTGCCCGTCGCGTTGATCAGGGCGCGCGCGGCCCACGTACCCGCCGAGGTCTCGACCAGCAGCTTCCCGTCCTCGCCCGGCCGGACCGCGGCCACGTCGACGGGCCGCCGCACCCGCAGGTCGAAGCGGCGCTCGTACTCCTCGAAGTACGCGCCGATGACCTCCGACGACGGACGCGCGGGGTCCGCGCCCGTCAGCTCCATCCCGGGGAGCGCGTGCATGCCGTGGACCTTCCCGTACGTGAGGGAGGGCCACCGGAACTGCCAGGCGCCACCGGGCCGGGGCGCGTGGTCGAGGACCACGAAGCCCCGGCCCGGCTCGTGGCCGACGCGCTTCAGGTGGTAGGCGCTGGACAGGCCCGCCTGCCCGGCGCCGATGACGACCACGTCCACGTCCTGTGCCGCCGCGGGGGCGGCCGCGTCTCGTACCCCGATGTCGTTCACGCTTCTACTAACTTCTTCGGGGTCCGGGATCTTCCCCGAGTGCCGGATCTTGCCCGAGTGCAGGATCTTCGGCGGAGCGTAGTGCGCGGAGCCCGGGGCCGGTGCCCGGCCGCCTCCGGGCCGTTCTCTACTCTCCCCCCATGAACACTGGCGTCCACATCCCCGAGTACCTGCAGGACTGCGAGCTGGTCGTGGGTGAGGATCTCGCGCGCGATCCCGCCTTCTGGCTGGCCCACACCCTGCTGACCATGGCGGATCCCGACGAGCCGACCGAGCCCTACGGGGTGGACGCGGCGGCGTACGACGACATGGTGGACCGCCTCAGCGACCCCGAGCAGCCCTGGCCCGTCCTCAGGGTTTGTTTCGACGGTGGGCATACGGTCCACGCCGTCTACGCCAACTGGGAGGACGAGAGCAATGTCGACTTCTTCGTCCGCCATCCCGCGTGGGGGCGCCTCGGCCACCTCGGGCAGTGTGGTGCCGACGAGGCAGGCCCCGGCCTGTCCTGGACGGAGCTCGTCACCCTCGCTTCGAGCACGCAGGAAGGCGCCGAGGGTCTGACCGACCCGTCCGAGCGCCTCCTGCTCCTGCTGCCCATGCTCGGTGACGCCGACATGCCCGCCGACGCCCCTGACACCGTGGCCCGCGCCCTCTCCCACTGCGGGATCCGTGCGGAAGCGGCCGGCGATCTGGCCGCTCTCCTGCTCAAGGAACGGGGCCCGGGCGGGGGCGCCCGGTGGACCTCGTCCACCGAGCACCCGATAGCCGTGTGCTCCTCCCCGAACAGCCCCCGGAGCGTGCCGCTCGCCCTCGGCATCACCCCGGAACACACCCAGGCGCTGGCCACCGCACTCGGCGGGCCCCGCCAGGGCGAGTAGACGTCGCGGAACACCGAGGGGAGGGGCGTGCGATCAACCACGCACCGGATCAACCGTGTACGGGCGCGACCACCGTGGGCTCAGCGTCCCCCTGCCACCAGCAGCGGGGCGCCGCCCGGAGCGGATGCCGGGCGGCCGTTCGACGCGGGCACACCCGTGAGCGGTGACGCCGGGATCCGCGACAGCAGGCCGCGCGCGGCCAGCTCGGGAATGACGCCCTCGCCGAACCAGTACGCCTCCTCCAGGTGCGGGTAACCGGAGAGCACGAAGTGTTCGACCCCGAGCGCGTGGTACTCCTCGATCCGGTCGGCGACATCGGCGTGCGAACCGACCAGGGCCGTACCCGCGCCGCCGCGCACCAGACCGACGCCGGCCCACAGGTTCGGCGAGACCTCCAGCCGGTCGCGGGAGCCGCCGTGCAGCGCCAGCATCCGCTGCTGGCCCACCGATTCGCTGCGGCCCAGCGCCTCCTGCGCGGCGGCGACGGTGTCCGGATCGAGGTCGTCGAGCAGCCGGTCGGCCGTCGCCCAGGCCTCGGCGGACGAGTCACGGGAGATGGTGTGCAGCCGGATGCCGAAGCGCACCGTGCGCCCCTCCCGCTCGGCGAGCCCGCGAATCCAGTCGATCTTCCGCTTCACCTGCTCCGGCGGTTCGCCCCAGGTGAGATAGACGTCCGTGTGGCGGGCCGCGACGGGACCCGCAGCCGGCGACGAGCCCCCGAAGAAGATCTCCGGCAGCGGGTCCGGCGGCAGCGCGGTCAGCCCGCCCTCCACCTGGTAGTGCTCACCGGTGAAGTCGTACGGCTTGCCGCTCCACACCCCTCGTACGACCGAGAGGAACTCGTCGGTGCGGGCGTACCGGCGGTCGTGGTCCAAGTGGTCGCCGAACCGGCGCTGTTCGGTGGAATCGCCGCCCGTCACCACGTTGAGCAGCAGTCGGCCGCGGGTGATGCGCTGATACGTCGCCGCCATCTGCGCGGCGAGCACGGGGGAGAGCACGCCGGGCCGGAAGGCGACGAGGAACTTCAGCCGCTCGGTGTGCTGGGCGAGCGCCACCGTCGTCAGCCAGGCGTCCTCGCACCAGGTCCCGGTGGGCGTGAGCACCGCCTCGAAGCCCAACTGCTCGGCCGCCTTGGCGATCTGGGCCAGATACTCGATGTCGGGGGCGCGCACGCCGCTCACCGGTGTGACCCGGGAGCGCGTGATGCCGCCGTCGGTGTAGGCGTGCCGGTCGACGAGGGTGCGGCCGTCGCCGCCGGTCGGCAGGAACCAGTGCAGGTGGACGGTCATGGTCAGGACTCCTTGCGGTACGTGCGGGGCGCGGTGGTGGAGGGCGGCAGGTCGCCGTTGAAACGGGGGTCGACGAAGTCGCCGAAGTCGATGCGGCGTGGGATGAGCTTCAACTCCGCGAAGGTGTCCGCGATTTCTTGCTCGGAGCGGACGGCGGCACGGTCCACGGCGACGGGGACGCGGGTGCCGTTGCTGCGCTTCACCGCGTCGAGGGCGACGTCATAGGGCAGGCCGGTGTCCTTCGCCCACACCTTCGCCCAGGCTTCCGGGTGCTTGTACACCCAGTTCTGGGCCCTGCGCAGCCTTTTGAGGTAGTCGGCGACGGCGGCCGCCTTCTTCTTGTCCGCGAGCGCGCCTGGTGCCGCCGCCTGGAATCCGAGCCCGTTCACCACGCCGTCGCCGTCGGTCAGGACCCGGCCCTTCCCGCCGCGCAGGATCTGCGAGGTGTACGGGTCCCAGACGGCCCAGGCGTCGACCTTGCCGCCGGTGAACGCGGCCAGCCCGTCGGCGGGTTGGAGGTACTTGACCCGGACGTCGTGGAAGCTCAGCCCGGCCTTCTTCAGGGACGCGATCAGCTGGAAGTGCGCCGACGAACCCTGCGCCACGGCCACGGACTTGCCCTTCAGGTCGCCGGGCTTCTTCAGCGGCGAGCCCTTGGGCACGAGGATGGTGTCCCCGGCCGCCGCGCCGTGCGTCGCGGCCACCACGGAGATCTTCGAGCCCGCTCCGGCGGCGAAGACGGGCGGGGTGTTGCCGACGGCACCGATGTCGACGGCCTTGGCGTTGATGGCTTCCAGGAGGGGCGGCCCGGAGGTGAACGTGGACCAGCGGATCTTGTAGTTGAGGTCGTCGAGCTCTCCGGCCGCGCGCAGGACGGCTTCCGAACCGCCCCTCTGGTCACCGACGTTCAGGGTCAGCGACCCCTTGCCGTCGGTGCCGCCGCCCCCGAGGGAGGTGCCGGCGGACGAGGTGGCCGAGCAGGCGGCGAGCAGCAGGGCGAGGGGGAGCAGGAGGAGGGCGGGGGCCGGGCGTGGTCGTCGCATGACGGTTCCGTTCACTTCGATGCGTACGCGGGGACGGGGGTAGGGGGTCAGGCGGCGGAGGGCTCGGCGGTCGCCTCGACGCCGAGCCGGTGGAGCAGCTCGGCGCGGAGCTCGCCGAAGTGGGGGTCGGAGAGGGCGCGCGGCCGCTCCAGACCGATCTCCGTCTCGTACGCGATGACTCCGTCGTCCATGACGAGCACCCGGTCGGCCAGGAGCACCGCCTCTTCGACGTCGTGCGTGACGAGGAGCACCGCGCAGCCGCGCCGCTGCCACACCTCGCCGACGAGCCGCTGCGCCTTGATGCGGGTGAGGGCGTCGAGCGCGCCGAACGGCTCGTCGAGCAGGAGCAGATCGGGCTCGCGGACCAGGGCGCGGGCGAGCGAGGCGCGCTGGGCCTCGCCGCCGGAGAGGGTCTTGGGCCAGGCGTTGGCGCGGTGCCCGAGGCCCACTTCGGCCAGCACCCGCTCGGCGACCGCCCGGTCGGTCCTGCCCGGCAGCCCGAGCAGGACGTTCCGCCACACCCGTTTCCACGGCATCAGCCGGGGTGCCTGGAATGCGACGGCCTTGCGGCGCGGCACCAGGACGGTGCCCTCGATGTCGCGGTCGAGCCCGGCGAGGATGCGCAGCAGGGTCGACTTTCCGCAGCCGCTGCGGCCCAGCAGTGCCACGAACTCGCCGGGGCGGACGTCGAGTCGCAGATCGTCGATGACGGCGCGACCGTCGAAGGTGCGGGAGAGCCCCTCGACGCGCACGGCCGACGGCGCGGTGGTGCCGGGCGTGGTCACCGGCCGGTGAATGTCGGTCGCCATTGCAGCAGCAGCCTTTCGAGGGTACGGACGACGAAGTCGGCCGTCAGGCCGAGGAAGGCGTAGACGACCAGGCAGACGACGATCACGTCGGTGCGCAGGAAGTCGCGGGCCTGGACCATCAGGAAGCCGAGCCCGGCGTCGGCGTTGACCTGTTCGGCGAAGACGAGGGCGAGCCAGGAGATGCCCAGGGAGTACCGCAGCCCCGTCATGGCTCCGGGCAGCGCGCCGGGCAGGATGACGTGGCGCACGAGCCCCCACCGGGAGAGCCCGAGCGACTCCCCGGCCTCGATCAGCTGGGCGTCGACGCCCCGGATCCCCGCGTACACGTTGAGGTAGAGGGGGAAGGAGACGCCGAGCGTGATGATGGCGATCTTGGGCGCCTCGCCGATGCCGAACCAGATGATGAAGAGCGGGATCAGGCCGACGAACGGCACGGTGCGGAGCATCTGCACGCTGGCGTCGACCAGATCTTCGCCGATGCGGAAGAGGCCTGCCACGAGGGCGAGGGCCGTACCGACGACGGTGCCGAACAGCAGGCCGAGGGCGACGCGTTGGAGGGAGACGCCCATGGCGTTCGGCAGGGAGCCGTCCGCGACGAGGTCACGGGCCACCCGGGCGACGGTCGCGGGGGAGGCGAGCACATCGCCGGTGAGTACGCCGGTGGCGCTGAGGAGTTGCCAGAGTGCGAGCAGCGCGAGCGGTCCGCAGGTGCGGCGCAGCCAGCGGGGGAGGCGTGCGCGGCGGCGGGAGGAGGGCACGAGCGCGACGAGTTCGGGGTCCGGTCCGGGGCGGGGGCCGGTCTCCCGTTTCTCGGGCCCGCCGGTGACAGACTTGGCTATATCGGGTATTTCGGGCGCCGAGGGGTGTGGCGGGGCATGGGTGATGTGCACGGGCACTCCGAGGAGTCAGAGGGGCGGCGGGTGAGCAGGGGGCCGAACTGCGCCCGAGCGCCGGGGCGTGCGGCGGTCCTCGGGCGCGGCGCGTGGGCAGGGGTGCGAGGCGGCCGGGTGGGTCAGGGCCGTGAGTCAGGGGTTCGCACCCCTGCGGGCACGCGCGAGCGGCACGAGGGGCCTACCGGCGCGGCCGGGCGAGGGGCAGGGGAAAAGCGGGTGAAAGGGCGTCAGCGGCCGCGGCGACACGCGGAAGAGGCCACCCGCAGCAGGTCGATGTGACCGCGCGTGGTGAGCAGGGCTGAACGCAACATGCGCCTGAACGTAGCCAGATCACGTACGCACGGTCAATGGCGTCTCGACATACGGATCGGCGGTATCGGTGAATGGATGGCGCGTGCGGGACAATGGGGGCATGTCCGATGCATTCACCACCCGGGTCCTGCAGGTCACCACCGGTTCGGCGGAGGTCGTTCACGACCTCACCGCCGACTGCGAGGCCTTCCTCCGCGAGGCGGCGGCCGGCCGCGACGGCCTGCTCAACGTCTTCGTCCCCCATGCCACCGCGGGCATCGCCGTCCTGGAGACGGGAGCGGGCAGCGACGACGACCTGCTCGCCGCGCTGCACACCCTGCTGCCCGCCGACGACCGCTGGCAGCACCGCCACGGCAGCCCGGGGCACGGCCGGGACCACGTCCTGCCCGCCCTCGTACCGCCGCACGCGACGCTGCCGGTCGTCGGCGGCAGCCTGGAGCTCGGGACGTGGCAGTCGGTGTGCCTGGTCGACACCAACGTCGACAACCCGCACCGCAAGGTGCGGTTGAGCTTCCTGGGCTGACCGCACGCCGTAGCGCCCGCGGCCTCGCGGCCTCCCGCGTCGCTTCGGACGGTGCTTCGAGCCGGCGGGCGCGTACGGGCGGCAGGGGCGGAAGGTCAGGTCCCTGTGCAGTCGGGGCACCGGCCCAGGAAGGTCACCTCGGCCACGGCGACGGTGAAGCCGTAACGCTCGGCGGGCGGCAGGTCGGCCAGCGGGTCACCGTCGGGGTGGACGTCCCGGATCGCGCCGCAGTCAGAGCAGACCAGATGCTGGTGGGGCCGGTGGGCGTTCGGGTCGTACCGCTTGGCGCGGCCGTCGGTGGCCACCTCGGCGACCTCGCCGAGCGAGACCAGCTCGCCGAGGGTGTTGTAGACGGTGGCGCGGGATATCTCCGGCAGCCGTTCGGTGGCCCGCGCGAGCACCTCGTCGGCGGTCAGGTGGACGTGGTCGCCCGTGAGCACCTCGGCGACCACGCGGCGCTGGGCGGTCATCCGCCAGCCGCGCTCGCGAAGTCGTTGCAGCAGGTCACTCATGACCACCAGCCCTCACTGTGCGGAGTCCCGACGAACGTGTGCGGAGTCCTGCCGAATGAATGCGCGTGCGCCTGTCTGTCGTATTGACTTGGACTTGGTCCATCGTAGGATCGGTTCCGGCTGACAGCCAAGGGACAGGGCAACAGCAGGGAACTACACGTGACTTCAGGAGACGGGCCCGCTCGGCCCGGCATCCGGATCCGCGGCTCGCGCACCGCACGCATCGCGAGCGGTCGGTCGGACCTGTGCACCCGACTGTTCCACCACCCTCAGCTCTGAGCACCGTGATCCGCCCCCTCCGGAAGGATTCCCATGACCGAGAACCACGATGCGATCGTCACCGACCCCAAGCCGGAGGAGACACAGGGCGGTTGCCCGGTCGCGCGCGCCGCACACCCGACGCAGGGCGGCGGGAACCGGCAGTGGTGGCCGGAGCGGCTCAACCTGAAGATCCTGGCGAAGAACCCCGCCGTCGCCAACCCGCTCGGCGAGGAGTTCGACTACGCCGAGGCGTTCAACTCCCTCGACCTCCCGGCCGTCAAGCGGGACATCGCCGAGGTGCTGACCACCTCCCAGGACTGGTGGCCCGCCGACTTCGGCAATTACGGCCCCTTCATGATCCGGATGGCCTGGCACAGCGCGGGCACGTACCGGATCAGCGACGGCCGCGGCGGCGCCGGCGCCGGTCAGCAGCGCTTCGCCCCGCTCAACAGCTGGCCGGACAACGCCAGCCTCGACAAGGCCCGCCGCCTGCTGTGGCCGGTCAAGAAGAAGTACGGCCAGTCCCTGTCGTGGGCCGACCTCCTGGTCCTCACCGGCAATGTCGCCCTGGAGACGATGGGCTTCAAGACCTTCGGTTTCGCCGGGGGCCGCGCCGACGTCTGGGAGCCCGACGAGGACGTCTACTGGGGCCCCGAGACCACCTGGCTCGGCGACGAGCGCTACACCGGCGACCGCGAGCTGGAGAACCCGCTCGGCGCCGTGCAGATGGGCCTCATCTACGTCAACCCCGAGGGCCCCAACGGCAATCCGGACCCGATCGCCGCCGCACGCGACATCCGTGAGACGTTCCGCCGGATGGCGATGAACGACGAGGAGACGGTCGCCCTGATCGCGGGCGGTCACACCTTCGGCAAGACCCACGGCGCGGGCCCGGCCGACGCGGTCGGCGACGACCCCGAGGCCGCCCCCATGGAGCAGATGGGCCTCGGCTGGAAGAGCACGCACGGCACCGGTGTCGGTGCCGACGCGATCACCAGCGGGCTCGAGGGCATCTGGACGGACACGCCCACCACGTGGGACAACAGCTTCTTCGAGATCCTCTTCGGATACGAGTGGGAGCTCTTCAAGAGCCCCGCGGGCGCCCACCAGTGGCGGCCCAAGGACGGGGCGGGGGCGGGCACCGTACCCGACGCCTTCGACGCGTCGAAGAAGCACGCGCCGACGATGCTGACGACCGACCTCTCGCTCCGGTTCGACCCGGTCTACGAGCCGATCTCGCGCCGCTTCAAGGACGACCCCCAGGCGTTCGCGGACGCCTTCGCGCGGGCCTGGTTCAAGCTGACCCACCGCGACATGGGCCCGGTCGCGCGGTACCTCGGCCCGGAGGTCCCCGCCGAGACGCTGCTCTGGCAGGACCCGCTGCCCGCGGCGACGTACGAGACCATCGACGCCGCGGACGTCGCAGCGCTGAAGGAGCAGGTCCTCGCCTCCGACCTGTCGGTGGCCCAGCTCGTCTCCACCGCGTGGGCGGCCGCCTCGTCCTTCCGCGGCAGCGACAAGCGCGGCGGCGCCAACGGCGCCCGCATCCGCCTGGAGCCGCAGCGCGGCTGGGAGGTCAACAACCCCGACCAGCTCGCCACGGTCCTGAGCACCCTGGAGGGCATCCAGGAGTCCTTCAACTCGGGCCGCACGGACGGCAAGCAGGTCTCGCTCGCGGACCTGATCGTGCTGGCCGGCGGCGCGGCCGTAGAGCAGGCGGCCAAGGACGCCGGCCACGACGTCGAGGTGCCCTTCACGCCGGGCCGCGTCGACGCCTCGCAGGACGAGACCGACGTGGAGTCGTTCGCGGCGCTCGAGCCGTCCGCCGACGGATTCCGCAACTACGTCGGCAAGGGCAACCGCCTGCCGGCCGAGTACCTGCTGCTCGACAAGGCGAACCTGCTCACCCTGAGCGCCCCGGAACTGACCGTCCTCGTGGGCGGTCTGCGGGTCCTCGGCGCCAACCACCAGGGGTCGAAGCACGGCGTCCTCACGACGAGCCCCGGCACCCTGACCAACGACTTCTTCGTGAACCTGCTCGACCTGGGCACGCAGTGGAAGTCGACGTCCGAGGCACAGGACACCTTCGAGGGCCGCGACGCGGCCACGGGCGAGGTCAAGTGGACCGGTACCCGCGCGGACCTGGTGTTCGGTTCCAACTCCGAGCTGCGTGCGCTCGCCGAGGTGTACGCGAGTGACGACGCGAAGGAGAAGTTCGTGAACGACTTCGTCGCGGCCTGGGTCAAGGTCATGAACCTGGACCGCTTCGACCTGGCCTGACCTGACCCGCACGGGTTCTTCCTGAACCGGTGCGGAACGAGGTCCCCCGGGTCCGGCCGACAGACTCGGAGGGATGGGCAGGTCGACGGGCCGGCCCGCCGAGGACTCCAGCCTCGGCGGGCCGGCCCGGCCTCGGGGCCCGGTCAGGGGCCCTGGCCGATCTCCACCACCCGCGCCCATGACGGCGGCAGGTCCGGTACGTAATCCGGGTCGTCCTCGTCCGCGGTGCCGTCCGCGCCCCGCCGGGGGAACAGGCCCACCACCGTCCGGCACGGTGGCGGTGTGCTCGGCCACGGTGTCTGGCCGTCGGTCAACGCCACGATGACGTCGGGCCGCGGCCGTGACCGGAGCGCCCTGGCGAAGCCGGCGCGCAGGTCCGTCCCGCCGCCGCCCGTCAACGGAATCCCCTGCGAGCGGCAGAGCGTGTGTACGGCCGGGGCCGCCGCGTCGCACGGCAACGCGCTGACCAGGTCGCGACGGCCGCCCACCGCCCGCGAGATGGCGGCCACCTCCAGGAGCGCACTGCCCAGTTCGGTGTCGCTGACCGAGCCGGACGTGTCGATGACCACGCAGACCCGGGGCGGCCTGCGCCGCAGGCTCGGCAGGACCACACCGGGTACACCGGCCGCTCGCCGCGCCGGCCGCCCGTACGTGTAGTCGTCCCCCGCGCCCGGACCGGAGGCCGCCGAGCGGACCGCGGCCCCCAGCAACTCCCGCCACGGCTGCGGTGGATGAAAGGCCTCCTCGGCCCACCGCCGCCAGCCCCCGGGCGCGTCGCCCGGCCGGGCGGTGATGCCTCGCGCGACGCGGAACCGTACCGCGTCCCGTTCCTGCGCGCTGAGCCCGTGCGCGCCCTCCGGCCCCTGGTCCCAGGCGCGCTCGCGCCCGTCGGCGCCGCTGCCGCAGTCCAGCCAGGCCATGCTCTGCGTCCTCGGTCCCAGCCGGAACTGGCGCAGGTAGTCCTCCATGAGCTCGCCCCCTTCGAGCCCCAACGTCTCGGGCAGGACGGCCCCTTCGGGCCGCACCAGGCCGTCACCGAACGCGTCGTCGTTGATCTCGCAGTCCGCCGCGATGTTCATCCGCAGCCGTTCGGCGGGCCCTGTCAGCCCGCGCTCACGGGCGACCCGGTCGCTGCGCCCGTGATGGTCGCGCAGCAGATGGGAGACCTCGTGCACCCAGACGCTCGCCAGGTCCTCCACAGGGGTCCGGTCCACGAAGGCCGGCGAGACGTAGCAGCGCCAGTGCCGGTCGACGGCCATCGTCGGCACCTGCCGTGACGCCACCGTGTGCAGGGCGAACAGCGCCGTGGCCAGATAGGGCCGGGCGCGGGCCGCGTGCAGGCGGGCGACGAAGAGCTTGTCGCGGTCCAGAGCGTCCATGGCCTTTGGGGCGTCCGGTGTGTCCGGTGTGTCCGTTGCGTCCGGGGTGCTCACCGTGTCGGGGCTCATCGGCCGGCTCCGATCCCAGTTTTGATCCCGGCCCCGGCCCTGGCACGGGCTGCCGACCGGTCGGCCCGGCGGGACAGCGTGATCGTCCCGGCGAGCCGTTCGATGGAGGCCGGGACGTCCCAGTCCTCGCGTCGCAGCGTGGCGAGCGTCGTCGCGGGAACCACCACCAGATCCGGGGCGCCGGTCTCCACCGCCCGGACGAGCAGCGCCCATGCCGCGTCCCACCGAGCCCTGTCGGGCCGGTTGCGGACCGCCTCCACCACCGCGTCGAGGACGGCCTGCCGCAGATCTCCGCGCTCGGGCAGGACGGCGTGGGCCGGATCGGCGAGCAGCACTTCGGGATCGGGCAGGTCCATCCGGTCCAGGGCGGCAAGGAGCTCCAGTCCGGGCCCGTCGCCCACCGTCCCCCTGACCAGCAGGGAGAGTACGTCGCGGGACGAGCCGGCGGCGGTCGCGAAGGCGATGAGGCGGAGCGTCATCTCCCAGCTGCGGGGTGACGGCCAGGCGCCTCCGCGGCGCGCTTCGCTGCTGGGCAGCTGATGGACGAGTTTCGGCCGGGCGGCGAGCAGTCCGCAGACACCGCGCCGGGCCAGGGCGACGGCCTCCGCGAGCCTGTCCGGGTCGAGCCGTGGCAGGGTCGCCCGCGGCCAGGTCCCGCCGAGGCCGCGAACGACCACATCGTGGTCGTGGACCCACTGGAGGTGGACGAACCGGTTGGCCAGCGGGGGACTCAGCTCCCATCCGTCGGCCGCCGACGAGCGGGGGTTGGCGGCGGCCACGATCCTTACGCCGGGCGGCAGTTGGAGCGCGCCGATGCGCCGTTCGAGGACCAGGCGGAGCAGAGCGGCCTGGACGGCGGGCGGCGCGGTGGACAGTTCGTCCAGGAAGAGCAGGCCCCGGCCGGCCCGCACCAGGCGGACCGCCCAGTCCGGCGGGGCCATCGGGACACCGTGCTTTGCGGGATCGTCCCCGACGATCGGCAGCCCCGAGAAGTCGGACGGTTCGTGCACGCTCGCGATGACGGTGGTCAGCGACAGGTCGAGGGCGTCGGCGAGCTGGTTGAGGGCGGCGGTCTTGCCGATGCCGGGTTCGCCCCAGAGGAGTACGGGAAGGTCGGCGGCGACCGCGAGAGTGAGGGCTTCCAGCTGCATGTCGGGGCGCGGCTCGGTCTCGGACGTACGAAGCAGGCCCAACAGTGCGTCTGCTACGTCGAGTTGGGTGGGCGGCAGGTCGCCGGCGGTGGGTGCGTCGGTGGCAGCGGTCGGGTCGGTCGGGTCGGTGGGGTCCGTCGGGTCGGTGAGGGCGGTCGAAGGCGCGTACGCGGGCATGAGTGATCACCTTTGGATGTCTGTCGGCCGGATGGCGTGAGGGCATGGCTGAGGTAGAGGCCCCGGCCTAGGGGTGTGAGGGCCGGGTGTCGGTGGTCAGGGGCGCGGGTGCGGGCGGCCGCCGCGGCGGCTCGGCAGGTCGTGGGCGGCGGCGACGCGGGGCGCCGGGTCGATCAGCCTCGCCCGGTAGAGGCCGTAGGTGACGCGCCGGCGCGCCGCCGCGTCCAGCTCGTCGCGCAGCGGGCCGTCCCGGAGGGTCGCCTCGGCTCCCAGCAGGTCTTCGACGACCGCCAGGGCGCCGGAGACGTCGCCGTGAGCGAGGCGTTCGCGGACGCCGGCGAGGCAGTCGGGGCGGCGGTGCGCCCGGTCGATGGCCTGTAGGCAGGGGAGCGGGGTGCCGGTGAGCGCGGCGAGCAGCTCCTCCCTGCGGACCTCGTCGGGGGCGTGGTCCAGTGCGGTCAGCTTCCCGTCGACCAGGGCGATCTGGTGCCGCGCCCCACGGCACTCGACGAGGTGCGGGCGGACCGTGCCGTGAGCCGCCGCGGGGGAGGGGCCGGCCGACGTGATCCCCGGCACCAATGCCGAGGCGACCAGCGGATGCATCTGATCGGCGTCGAGAACCCCGGCCCGGAGCATCCCCAGGTCGGGCAGGACCCAGGTCGCCGCGTCCGGCAGCACCGGCAACGCGGACACGTCCCCCCCGGCGGCCGCCGCCGTGATCCGCGGACCGTCCGTGCAGGTGCCGTCCCGGGCGCCCCGAGGCCCGCCGGGCTCCAGCGTCAGCCACCGCCCCGCGCCGAGCCGCACGGCGACCGGACCTGCGGGCCGGCCGTCGGCCCGGAGGAGGAGTTCCGACTCGGCGGCCCACCGGTCGACCGCGCACGGAAGCCCGCGGGGCACGGGGTCCGGTGGGTCCGAGGCCGGGCCCGGCGCGGGACGGTCCCCGCCACCGAGTCCCCGGTCGGCGCCGGAGCGTGCCCGCAGCTCGTCCGTCCTGCGCGCGTCCCACAGGTGGCGGTGCAGGTCGAGGCGGAAGCGGCGGTGGGGGTGCGGATGCGGGTGCTGGGCGGCCCCGGCGTCGCCGTGCGAACCGTCCCACACCGCGAGGCTCATCCGCTGGCCCGCGTCCGCCCACGCGGGCGGAGTGCGGACCACCAGATGCAGCGGTCGGGAGCGGCCGCCGCGCTCCGGCGCGTCGTAACGGGCCAGGGCGATGGTCAGGCCGGGGCGCAGCAGCCCGTCGGGAGCGATCCGCGGCATGTGCCAGCGCAGCAGGTCGGGCGCCAAGTGACGCAGGTCGTCGCGGAGTTGCCGGGCGACCTTGGTGCCGTGGCTGCGCGCCACGGCGCGCGGGACGAGGTCGACGTCGACGTGTGCGGCGGCGCAGGCTCCGGCCCAGTCGCCGACGCGCCGGCGCGCGGTCGCCGTCTCGATCATGGAGGGCGGCACGGCGTACGCGCGTACACGCGGCCAGAAAGACTCCGGCCAGGCGGACGGCGGAGGTGGCGAAGGCCGAGAGGGTCGAGAAGACCGGGTGGGCCACGGAGGCCGGGAGGAAGGGCGGGAAGCGCCGTTCGCGATCTGAGTGAGCATCAGCACTCACCTTGCGCGGACGGGACCCCCAATCTGTGAACAGAATGAGTCGTCATCGCGCTGATCGTAACGTCCGTGCCCCGATCTGTCAGGCGCCTTTTCGCCGCCCATCGGGCCGCCAGACCCCATAAGGCAGCCTTATGGGGTCATAAAGCCGACCCGCCTACTTACTTAGGCTTGCCTTAGTTTAGGCTTCCCCTTGAGTCACTCCATCACCGCTCGAAGGGAACCTGAACATGCCTCGCCCTCTGCGGGTAGCCATTGTCGGAGCCGGCCCCGCCGGGATCTACGCCGCCGACGCGCTGCTCAAGTCCGCAGTGGCGGTCGAGCCGGGTGTGTCGATCGACCTCTTCGAGCGGATGCCGGCGCCCTTCGGCCTGATCCGTTACGGCGTCGCCCCGGACCACCCGCGCATCAAGGGCATCATCACCGCCCTGCACCAGGTGCTCGACAAGCCGCAGATCCGCCTCTTCGGCAACGTCGACTACCCGCGCGACATCAGCCTGGACGACCTGCGCACCTTCTACGACGCGGTGATCTTCTCCACGGGCGCGACGGCCGACCGCGCGCTCGACATACCGGGCATCGACCTCGAAGGCTCCTACGGGGCCGCCGACTTCGTCTCCTGGTACGACGGTCACCCGGACGTGCCGCGGACCTGGCCGCTGGAGGCGGAGAAGGTCGCCGTCCTCGGCGTCGGCAATGTCGCGCTCGACGTGGCGCGCATCCTCGCCAAGACCGCGGAGGAGCTGCTGCCGACGGAGATCCCGGCCAACGTCCACGAGGGCCTCAAGGCCAACAAGGCCCTGGAGGTCCACGTCTTCGGCCGTCGCGGCCCCGCGCAGGCGAAGTTCAGCCCGATGGAGCTGCGCGAGCTGGACCACTCCCCGAACATCGAGGTCATCGTCGACCCCGAGGACATCGACTACGACGAGGGCTCGATCGCGACCCGGCGCGGCAACAAGCAGGCCGACATGGTCGCCAAGACCCTGGAGAACTGGGCCATCCGCGACGTCGGCGACCGGCCGCACAAGCTGTTCCTGCACTTCTTCGAGTCACCGGTCGAGATCCTCGGCGAGGACGGCAAGGTCGTCGGCCTGCGCACGGAGCGCACCGCCCTCGACGGCACCGGCAACGTCAAGGGCACCGGCGAGTTCAAGGACTGGGACCTCGGCGCGGTCTACCGGGCCGTCGGCTACCTCTCCGACGAACTGCCCAAGCTGCCCTGGGACATCGCGTCCGGCACGGTGCCCGACGAGGCGGGACGGGTGATCGAGGAGAGCGGCGAGCACCTGAAGTCCACCTACGTCACGGGATGGATCCGGCGCGGCCCCATCGGCCTCATCGGACACACCAAGGGCGACGCCAACGAGACGGTGGCGAGCCTCCTCGACGACCGCGAGAACGGCCGCCTGCTCACCCCCGCCTCGCCCGAGCCCGAGGCCGTCGACGCCTTCCTCGGCGAGCGGAACGTCCGTTTCACCACGTGGGACGGCTGGTACCGGCTGGACGCGGCGGAGAAGTCCCTCGGCGAGCCGCAGGGCCGCGAGCGCGTGAAGATCGTCGAGCGCGAGGAGATGCTGAAGGCGAGCGGCGCGTAAGCCTGAGCCCCTCGTTCCGGTCGTCGGCCGAGCCGCCCCCTTCGGGGCGCCTCGGCCGACGGTTTTCGTGGTGCCGGCCATCGCGCCCGAGCTGGCCTGATTCCCCATGCGAAGAGGCGGGCCGAAGCCGCCCGGCCCTAGCATGGCCAGTCGATCGGGGAACGCCGTCCCGCGGCCCGGAGGCCGTGGCCGGGAGTGCGGGTCGGAGATCGGGGGCGGTGCGGGGCAGGGACCCATGGAGCTGGGCGTGGACACGGACATGCACTACCGGTTGCTCGGGCCGGTCGAGGCGTGGCGCGCGGGCCGTCGGCTCGCCCTCGGCGGACCGAAACCGCGGGCGTTGCTCGCAGCGCTGCTCCTCCAGCCGGGCCGGGTGGTCTCCACCGAGACCCTGATCGACGCCATCTGGTGCGACGATCCGCCGGAGACGGCGCGATCCCTGATCCAGTCGTACGTCTCCGCACTGCGCCGCGTGCTGTCGGCGGACGTCATCGAGACGCGGCCACCCGGCTACCTGATCCACGCCGACGCGGACCGGATCGACCGCGCGGTGTTCGACCGGCTCACCGCGGAGGGGCGGCAGGCGGCGGTCGTCGGTGATCACGTCACGGCGGCCCGGCTGCTCGGCGAGGCACTCGCGCTGTGGCGGGGTCCGGCCCTCGGCGGCATCGGGGAGGCCCTGCGGGCCTCCGCCGACCAGCTGGAGGAGACCCGGCAGGCGGTCCTCGAGGAGCGGATCGCCGCCGACCTCGTACGGCCGGGCCGCGAGACGGAGCTGGTCGGCGAGTTGACCGCGCTGGTCGCCACCCACCCCACCCGCGAGCGGCTGCGCTGCCAACTCATGCTCGCCCTCTACCGGTTGGGCCGCCAGGCCGACGCGCTCGCCGTGTACGCCGAGGGGCGCGACGTGCTCGCCGCGGAACTGGGACTCGATCCGGGGCCCGGACTCCGCTCGACGCACGAGGCGATCCTGCGGGCGGACGACTCGCTGCTCCCCGCCCCGGAGAAGAGGCGGCCCGGCGCGCCCGCCCCCATCCCGGCGCGGCACACCCAGCAGCCGGACGCCTCGACCGCACCGGACGACGGCGCCCCCGCCGCCGCGGAGGACATGATCCCCTCCGCCCCCGTCCCCGCGCTCCTGCCGCCGGCCATCGGCGACTTCACCGGCCGCGCGGCACAACTGCGCGAGGTGGCGGCCGCGTTGACCCCGCCCGGCGCCCGCCAGGCCATGCCCGTCGTCGTCATCACCGGACCCGGCGGCATCGGCAAGTCGGTCCTCGGCGTCACGGCCGCGCACCGGGCCGCCGCCGTGTACCCCGACGGCCAGCTCTACGCCGAACTGCGGGGCGCCACCGACCCCGTGGCGCCCGGCGAGGTGCTCGGCCGGCTGCTGCGCGCCCTGGGCGCCGAACCTCCGGACGGGGACGCCGAGCGCAGGGACCTCTTCCGCAGCCTCGTCGCGGGACGCCGCGTCCTGCTCGTCCTCGACGACGCGGGCAGCGAGGCCCAGGTGCGGCCACTGCTCCCGGGCAGCGCCACCTGCGGGGTGCTGATCACCGCCCGCGCCCGCCTCGGCGCCCTGCCCTGCACCCACCGCACCGGGCTCGACGTGTTCGAGACGGAACAGGGGACCGAGCTGCTCGCCCGGATCGCGGGCGCACGGCGCGTGCGCGACGACCCCGGGGCCGCCCGGCGCATCGTCGAGCTCTGCGGCGGACTCCCGCTGGCCCTGCGCATCGCCGGCGCCCGCCTCGCCACCCGCAGCCACTGGTCGGCGCGCACGCTCGCCGACCGGCTCGCCGACGAGCGCCACCGCCTGGACGAGCTCTCCGTCGGCGACCTGGAGGTGAGGGCGGGCCTCGGCCTGAGCTACCGCGCCCTCGGCACCCGGGCCCGCACGGCCCTGCGCCGCATCGGCCTGCTCGCCGCGCCCGACGTCGCGTCCTGGGTGGTCGCCGCGCTGCTCGACGTGCCGGAGCCCGAAGCGGAACGTGTCGTGGAGCAGCTCATCGACGCCCAACTGCTGCACTGCACCCTCGTGGACCGCGCGGGCCAGCCCCGCTACCGGCCCCACGATCTCGTACGGGTGTACGCGGCCGAACGCGCGGAGGCCGAAGACACTCCCGCCGAACGCGCCGCCGCCGTCGGCCGGGCCCTCGGCGCCGGGCTCTGGCTCACCGGCCGTGTCGCCTCCGCCATCCCGTCCGGCGCGGTCGAACTGCACCGCGGCCACCTCGACTCCGGCGGCGACAACGCCACGGCCCCCGGCGCTCCGCGCCGCCTGGTGCGGCCGGTCGGCCCCGCCGTCACCCGGCGCGCACTGGCCGACCCCGCGGCCTGGTTCGAGGCGGAGGCCGACGCGTTCGCCGCCGCCGTGGAGCGGGCCGCGGCCCTGGACCTGCACACCCTGGCCTGCCAGGCCGCGGCCGCCCTGTGCTCCTCCGCGTACGCCGTAGGCAACCGTTTCGAGGCCTGGTGGCGCAGCCACGACGCCGCCCTGGCCGCCGCCCGGCGCGCCGAGGACCGCTGCGGCGAGGCCCTGCTGCTCATCGGGCTCGGCCAACTCCGCTACGAACAGGACCGGTTCGACGAGTCGCAGGAATACTTCCGGCAGGCGGCCGAACTCTGCGCCGACCTCGGTGACGTGCGTGGCAGGGCCGCCGCCCTGGCCGGACTCGGCAGCGCCCTGCGCGAGGCGGGACGCCTGCGGGCCGCGCTGGACGTGCTGACCCGGGCCGTCGAAGGCTTCCGTGAGCTCGGCGACGACCCGGGGCTCGGCCTCTCCTGCCGGTTCGCGGGCACCGTGCACCTCGAACTCGGCGACCACGAGGCGGCGTTCACCCTGCTCGACACCTCGTTGCGGGCCTACCGCAGACTCGGCAGCCGTCGCGGAGAGGCGCTCACGCTGCGCTCCCTGAGCCTCGTGCACCGTTCGCTCGGCGCCTATGCCGAGGCGGAGCGGCTCGCCGACCGGTCCGTGACGCTCCTCGCCGCCCTCGGGGACCGCCTGATGTCGGCGTACGCGGTGCAGGCGCGCGCCAAGTGCCGGATGCGGCTCGGCAGAGCGGCCGAGGCGGCGGCCGAACTCAGGGAGGTCCTGGCCACCTGCCGCGCGCACCGCGACCGCTTCGGCGAGGCGCTCGCCCTGCGCACGCTCGGCGAGTGTGAGCTCGCCGCCGGGCGCGTCGCCGCCGCCGAAGGGCTGCTCGCCGCGGCGGCCGACCTCTGGGCCGTCCTTGACCTGCCGCTGGCCCGCGCCCGCACCCTGCGCGATCTCGCCTCGGCCAAGGAGGCGGCGGGCGAAGGGGCGGTGGCACACGCGCTGCGGACGGAGGCGCGGGCGGTCTTCACGGCGTACGAGGCACGCGAACGGAACGAGCCGGACACCTGAACCGGGCGCGTCGGCAGCCCACTTGGCGCCGATTTGCAGAGAAATTGCAGCGCGGTCCGTCAGGCTCGACATGTCGGCGGCGCAGCGGCCGACAGCGGCGGTGGAACTGACGGGGGAGAGGCCACTGTCGCTCTCGCGGCCCATACGACCGGAACGTCGGCCGTATGGGCCGTGCGTCGCGTGGCGTCACCGCACGGGCCGGGGGACACCGGGGGCGGGCGGCGGCCCGTCCCCGGTGCCGTGCCCGCCCCTCCTGCCACGAGGACCTCCGTCTCGAAGGGCCGAGCATGCCGCCGATCATCCTCATGAGCGACCCCCGCGTCCTCGACATCCCGGTCCACGAGTGCGGCGAGGACCTCGTCGACCTGCGGAACCTGCCCTTCGTCGACGTCGACGACCGTCTCGCCGACCCGGCCGGCGCCTACGCACAGCTGCGCGAGGGTGTCGCCTGGCGGCTCGCCCGCGCCGCCCGGCTGCTGCCCGACGGGCTGCGCCTGCTGATCACCGAGGGCTACCGCCCCGTAAACCTGCAGATCAAGTACTTCGACGAGTACGCCGCCGAACTCGGACGGGCCCATCCCGACTGGTCTTCGGAGCATCTCCGCCGCCAGACGAGCCGCTCGCTCTCCCCGCCCGAGGTGGCCCCGCACGTCGCGGGCGCCGCCGTCGACATCACCCTGTGCACGACGGGCGGCGCCGAACTCGACCTCGGTACACCGGTGAACGCCGGGCCCGAGGAGAGCGACGGCGCCTGCTACACCGCGGCCGACAGCATCTCGGACACGGCCCGCCGCAACCGTCGCACGCTCACGGCGGCCCTCGCCACGGCGGGGCTCGTCAACTACCCCACGGAGTGGTGGCACTGGTCCTATGGCGACCGCTACTGGGCGCTCGCGACGAGCAGCCCCCGCGCCCATTACGGCGCGGTGGAGTTCCACGCCCGGCCGTGAACCGGCGCGCCGGGGCCGTCACTTCGCGGGGGTCGCGGCCGGGTCAGGGCAGCTTCTTCAGCAGCTCCTCGGCGAGCGGGGCGGACGACGCGGGGTTCTGGCCGGTGACCAGATTGCGGTCGACGACCACGTGGGGCGCCCAGGGCTCGCCCTCCCGGAAGTCGGCGCCACCCTGCTCCAGACGGTCCTGCAGCAGCCACTTGGCGCGGTCGGCCAGCCCCGCCTGACGCTCCTCCGCATTGGTGAAACCGGTCAGGCGGTATCCCGCGAAGGACGGGCTGCCGTCGGCGGAGACCGCCGCCAGGAGCGCGGCCGGGGCATGGCAGACGATGCCGAGCGGCTTGCCCGTCTCCAGCGCGCGGGTCAGCAGCCTGCCGGAGTCGGCGTCGACGGCGAGGTCCTCCATCGGGCCGTGCCCACCGGGATAGAACACGGCGTCGTAATCGTCGAGGTCCACCTCCGCCAGCTCGACCGGCCCCTGGAGCTCGGTGAACGCGGCGAGCGCGGCCTCGACCCGCTCCGCGCCCTCCTTGCCGCCGTTGGCCTCGGGGGCGAGGGAGCCGCGGTCGACCGTGGGGACGACGCCGCCCGGGGTCGCGACGACGACCTCGTGGCCCGCGGCCTTGAACACCTCGTACGGGGCGACGGCCTCCTCGGCCCAGAAGCCGGTCGGATGCGGTGTGCCGTCGGCCAGCGTCCAGTGGTCGGCGCCGGTGACTACGAAAAGGATCTTCGACATACGGTGTTCTCCGGGGTGACGGGGCCAAGGGGCCGGGAACGGATGGACGCGCGCCGGCGTTCTGACCGACCGGGCGGTTCCGGTGTCCTGTCGGCAGATCGTCGCGGCGACGTCCTTCGACGGTAGACCGAAGGGACAGAACCGACCAAAGGGGCGGGCGAGTGGAGGGGGCGGACATCCGATGACGGCCATGTGGGGACCTGACGGGTCCCGACCCTGCGTACCCCGCGTCGTCGGCACCATGCGTCGGCTGCTGGAGCTCGACGCCCGGCACGGGGCGAGGACCGCCGTGGCCGAACTCCCGGCGGCCGTGTGGCGCGTCCCGGAACTGCGCGCCGAGCCCACCGGCCCGCGCGGCGCGGACCGGGAACTGCTGGCCGCGCTCACCGAGTTGTGGGAGGTCATCGGCTGGATCCTGTTCGACGCCGGGCACCACGGCCGGGCCCACCGTGCCAACACGCGGGCGCTCGCCCTCGCCGACCTGTGCGGCGACCGCTGGACGGCCCGCCTCACCCTCCTCAACCACAGCATGCTGCAGGCCCACACCGGACACGCCCGCGCCGCGTGGGAGAGCGCCTCGCGCGTGCCTGGCCCGCGCCCGCTCCCGGCCAGGGTCGCCACCCTCGTCCTGATCCGGCAGGCCCACGCGCTCGCCATGCTGGGCGCGGACCGCGCTCCCGTACGCCTGCTCGGCCGGGCCCGCAGCCACTTCCTCGACGGCGTGGCCGCGAACGACCCGCCCTGGGCCTGGTGGATCGACGAGACCGAACTCGTCGGGCACGAGGGCTGGGTCCTGGCCCGCCTGCACCGCTGGGACCGCGCGATTCCGCTCCTCCACCGGGCCGCGTCGGCCCCCGGCGGCCCCGCCTACCGCGACCTGTTCACGGCACAGCTCTTCTCGGCGTACGCGGGAGCCGGCGCCTGGCGCGACGCCGAAGACCTCGTCAGAGGGGTCGCGCCGCGTGCCGCGCGCATGGGATCGGCGCGTGCGACGCAGTCGCTGGGCGCCACCGCGACCCTGCTGCGCCGCCGCACGGACGCGCCGCCGGGGGTCCGCGACGCGGCGGTCCACCTCCTGGAGGCGCTCAGCGTCCGGGAGCGCCCGCCCGCAGACCGTCCATGACCAGGTCCATCAGACGTCCGGCCCGGCCCTCCCAGTCGCTGTGCGGATCGATCTGCCAGAGACCGGCGATGGCGAGCAGGAAGTCGTCGGGCGTCACCCCGGGCCGGATGGTGCCGGCCTCCTCGTTGGCCCTCAGCAGGAGCCCGATGGCCTCGGTGAGGGGGCCGTGGCCGACACCGGCCAGGCTGCCGAGCGTGCTGGTGGCCTTGCGTATCGCGTCGGCCAGCCCCGCCTTGGCCATGCCGAACCGGACGAGGTGGTCCATCCACTCCCGCAGGGCCCGGTCCGGATCACGGCAGCAGAGCAACTGGCGGGCGGCGTCGCAGACGTGCGTCACCTCGTGGCGGTACACCTCGAGAACGAGCGACTCGCGGTTGGGGAAATTGCGGTAGAAGGTCCCCTGGCCGACGCCCGCCTTCTTGGCGATGGCGCTGAGCGGCACGTCGCTCGAGCGCGTCAGCTCCGCCAGGGCGACCTCGAGGATCCGCTCGCGGTTGCGCTGCGCGTCCGAGCGCAAGGGGGAGTTGTGGTGCTGCCCCATTCGCTCTCCTCCCGCGCACGGCGGCTTGGTCGAGCCTTGCTGAGCGGACAACTGTCCGCTAAGTTCGACGGCTAGTGGACATCTGTCCGCTTAGCCACACCATAGCGGCACACGCCGCCGCTGTGGACCCCCACTGCCACAGTGGTGGGGGCCTCTCCCCTGTACAGCGCCATCTCGTCCCGCATTCACGCCGGGACCGCCTCGTTCGACGCGATTCGCGAAAGAAGGCTGCTCATGGCTCCATCGACGTCCAGTGCCGTCACCCTGAACATCAACGGTGAGAAGCACACACTGTCCGTCGACCACCGCACCACCCTGCTCGACGCGCTGCGCGAGCGACTGGATCTGACCGGCACCAAGAAGGGCTGCGACCAAGGCCAGTGCGGGGCCTGCACGGTCCTGATCGACGGCCGTCGCGCCGTCTCCTGCCTGCAGCTGGCGGTCGCCGCCGAGGGGCGCGAGATCACCACCATCGAGGGTGTCGCGGACGGTGACCGGCTGCACCCCGTGCAGCAGGCCTTCCTCGACCTCGACGGTTTCCAGTGCGGTTACTGCACGCCGGGTCAGATCTGTTCCGCCCTCGGTGCCCTCAAGGAGCACGCGGACGGCTGGCCGAGCGCCGCCACCACTGACGTGCGGCCCGAGGCGGGCGTGCCCGAGCTCACCGCCGACGAGATCCGCGAGCGGATGAGCGGCAACCTGTGCCGCTGCGGCGCGTACGTGTCGATCGTGCAGGCCGTCGCGGAGGCGGCACGCGCCGAGGAGGAAGCGGTATGAGGGACTTCGGCTACCAGCGGGTGCACGACGTACAGGGCGCGGTCGCCGTGCTCGGCGCCGACCCAGAGGCCCGCTACCTCGGTGGCGGAACCAACCTCGTCGACCTGATGAAGACGGGCGTCGAGCGGCCCGCGCTCCTCGTCGACGTCCGCGAACTGCCCCTGGACCGCATCGAGTCCACCGACGACGGCGGCCTGCGCGTCGGGGCGACCGTCACCAACAGCGACCTCGCCGCCCACCCCGACGTGCGCCGCCGCTACCCCGCCCTGACCCAGGCCGTCCTCGCCGGCGCCTCCGGCCAGCTGCGGAACATGGCGACGGTCGGCGGCAACCTCCTGCAGCGCACCCGCTGCGCCTACTTCACCGACCTGGCCAAGCCCTGCAACAAGCGCGAACCGGGCAGCGGCTGCTCCGCCGTCGAGGGCGAGCACCACAACAGCGCGATCCTCGGCGCCACCGACCACTGCGTGGCCGTCCACCCCTCCGACATGGGCGTGGCCCTCACCGCCTTCGACGCCGTCGTCCACTACGAATCGGCCGACGGGCCCGGCGAGTTGCCGATCACCGACCTCTACCTGCCCGTGGGCGACACCCCGCACCTGGAGACCGCGCTGCCGGCCGGCGCCCTCATCACCTCAGTCACCCTGCCGCCCGCGCCGGTGGCCGCCGTCTCCCGCTACCGCAAGGTGCGCGAGCGCGCCTCCTACGCGTTCGCCATCGGCTCGATCGCCGCGGCCCTCGACGTGCGCGACGGAGTCGTGCAGGACGTGCGCATCGGCATCGGAGCGGTCGCGTCCCGGCCGTGGCGGGCCCGCGCCGCGGAGCAGGCGCTGATCGGCGGCCCGGCGAGCGCCGAGGCGTACGCCGCCGCGGCCGACGCCGAACTGGCCGCCGCCCGCCCCCTGCCCCACAACGGCTACAAGGTGACGCTCATCCGCAACCTCGTCGTGGCCGTGCTCACCGAACTCACCGAGGAGGCCGCCCGATGACCACGACCACGGTAAACAGCGCGGTGACGGGCGCCGTCGGCACCGCGCACACCCGTATCGAGGGCCGCGACAAGGTGACCGGCGCCGCCCGCTACGCCGGGGAGATCCCCTTCGAGAACCTCGCGCACGGCTGGCTCGTGCTGTCCACGATCGCCCGCGGCCGGGTCCGCTCGGTCGACTCCGCGCCGGTCCTTGAGATGCCCGGCGTGCTCTCCGTGCTCCACCACGGGAACGCGCCCCGGGTCGACGGCGACTACGTGGGCATGCTGGGCAAACCCGACCCCGTCGTCGAGGTCTTCCAGCACGACCGGGTGCCCTTCGTGGGCTGGCCGGTCGCCCTGGTCGTCGCCCAGACGTCCGAGCAGGCGAGGGAGGCCGCGGAGGCCCTGGTCGTCCACTACGACCAGGAGCCGCACGACGTCGCCTTCTCCGCGGGCCGCGAGGGCACGTACACGCCGGACACCGACGGGATGCGCACGGAGAAGGGCGACCTGGACGCCGAACTCGCCGCCTCCGCCCACGTGGTGGACGCCGAGTACACCACGCCCGAAGAGCACCACAGCTCGATGGAGCCGCACGCCGCCACGGCCCGCTGGGACGGCGGCCGCCTGGAGCTCGTCGACTCCAACCAGGGCAGCGCCTGGGTCGCGGACGAGCTGGCCAAGCTCTTCTCCCTCGACCCGGCGTCGGTGCGCGTCGTCTCCGAGCACGTCGGCGGCGCCTTCGGCTCGAAGGGGCTGCGGGTACACCAGGTGCTCGCCGCGATGGCGGCCACCGCACTCGACCGGCCCGTCCGCGTCGTCCTGACCCGCCGTCAGATGTTCTCGCTCATCGGCTACCGCAGCCCCACCGCACAGCGCGTGCGGCTCGGCGCCGACCCCGACGGGCGGCTCCGCGCCTTCGACCACCAGGGACACAGCCTGTCCTCGACGGTCCACGAGTTCGTCGAGTCCTCCGCGGGCTTCGCGCGCCCGCTGTACGAGGCGCGGGCGCACCACACCGTCAACCGCGTCGTACGCCTCGACCTGCCGACGCCCACCTGGGTACGGGCCCCCGGTGAGGCACCCGGCTCCTTCGCCGTGGAGTCCGCGCTCGACGAACTCGCCGAGAAGTGCGGCATGGACCCCATCGCTCTGCGGGTCCGCAACGAACCGGCCGTCGGCCCCGTCTCCGGCCTGCCGTTCAGCAGCCGGAACCTCCTGGCGTGCTACGAGGAAGGGGCCCGCAGGTTCGGCTGGGCGGACCGCGACCCGCGGCCCGGCCTGCGCCGCGAAGGACGCTGGCTGCTCGGCACCGGCACCGCCGCGGCCACCTTCCCCGTGCTCGTCGCGCCGAGCACCGCGGCGGTGACGGCCGAGGCCGACGGCACCTTCACGGTGCGCATCACCGCGGCCGACGTCGGCACCGGCGCCCGGACGGCGCTCACCCTGATCGCCGCGGACGCCCTCGAAGTGCCGACGGACCGCGTGCGGGTGCGGATCGCCGACAGCGACTTCGGTTTCGCGATGATCGCGGGCGGCTCCATGGGCACCCGGTCCTGGGGCTGGGCGGTCAACCTCGCCGCGCGTGAGCTGCGGGAGAAGCTCGTCCCCGGCGGCGAGATCCCGGCGGAGGGCATCACCGCGCGCTCGGACACCAGCGAGGCGATCGGCGCGCTCTCGCAGAAGGAACGGCACTCCTTCGGCGCGCAGTTCGCCGAGGTCGCCGTCGACGTCACCAGCGGCGAGGTGCGCGTACGGCGCATGCTCGGCATCTTCGCGGCGGGCCGGATCGTCAACCCCCTGACCGCCCGCAGCCAGTTGATCGGCGGCATGACCTGGGGTCTGTCCATGGCGCTGCACGAGGAGGCCGTACGGGACCTCTCGTCCGGCGCGCTGGTGGGCCCCGACCTCGCCGGCTACCACGTCGCCACCCACGCCGACGTGCCGGACATCGAGGCGGACTGGGTGGACGACCCGGACGCGGACGACCCGGTCGGCATCAAGGGCATCGGCGAGATCGGCATCGTCGGCGCGGCGGCGGCCATCGCCAACGCGGTCTGGCACGCCACGGGCGTCCGCCACCGCAGCCTGCCCCTGCGTCCCGACCGCATCCTGCGGGCGGGGGCCGCGGCCGAGGACGTAACCCGTGCTTGACATCGCCGACGACCTCGACCGGTGGATCGGGGAGGGCCGCGACTTCGCCGTCGCCACGGTGGTGAGCGTCGGCGGCAGCGCCCCGCGCGGTCCCGGCGCCGCCCTGGCCGTCGACGGTGAGGGCACCGTCATCGGTTCGGTCTCCGGCGGCTGTGTGGAGGGAGCGGTGTACGACCTGTGCGTCCGGTCCCTCCAGGAGGGCGAGGCCGCCGTCGAGCGGTTCGGCTACAGCGACGAGGACGCGTTCGCCGTGGGGCTGACCTGCGGCGGGATCATCGAGGTCCTCGTCACCCCGGTGGCCGCGGACGCGCCGGACAGGGCGGTGTTCGCCGCCGCCCTGTCCGCCGCCGCGCGCGGCGAGGCCGCCGCCCTGGCCCGGGTGTTCAGGGGCCCTGCCGAACTGCTCGGCAGGCCCCTCCTGGTGACCCTCGCCGACCGGGGCGAGGAGCGCCGGGACGGCACCCACGAAGGAACACTGGGCGGCCACCCGGAGCTGGACCGCACCGCCGTGGGGGAGAGCCGCGCCCTGCTGGCGGCCGGCCGCACCGGGGAGTTCGTCGTCTCGGAGAGCGGGGCGCACTGCGGGAGCGAGGTGACGGTCCTCGTCGAGTCGAGCCTCCCACCGCCCCGCATGATCGTCTTCGGCGCCATCGACTTCGCCGCGGCCCTGGTCCGCACCGGCAAGTTCCTCGGCTACCACGTGACCGTCTGCGACGCCCGGCCCGTCTTCGCCACCCGGGCCCGCTTCCCGGAGGCCGACGACGTCGTGGTCGAGTGGCCGCACCGCTACCTCGCGGAGACCGCGACGGACGGCCGCACCGTGCTGTGCGTCCTCACCCACGACGCCAAGTTCGACGTGCCGCTCCTCTCGGCGGCGCTGCGGCTGCCCGTCGCGTTCGTCGGCGCGATGGGCTCGCGCCGCACCCACGAGGACCGCAACCGCCGCCTGCGCGAGGAGGGCGTCACCGAGTCCGAACTGGCCAGGCTGCGCTCGCCGATCGGCCTCGACCTCGGCGCCCGCACCCCCGAGGAGACCGCGCTCTCCATCGCGGCGGAGATCATCGCCGCCCGCCAGGGCGGCACGGGCCGTCCGCTCACCGGAGCGCGAACGCCGATCCACCACGACACGCCGGGCACCGCACCGTCCCGCCCCAGGGTGGTGGCCTGACCCGGTCGCACGCCACTTCCGCTCCGGCACTTCCGGCAGCGGCGGTCTGAGAGGATCAGCCATGGAGATCAACGCACTCATCATCGACGCCAACGACCCCGAGCGCCTCGCCGCCTTCTGGTCCGAACTGCTCGGCAGGCCCGTCGTCGGCCGTACGGGACCGTACGTCTGGCTGCGGCGCGAAGGCGGTCTCGGCATGGGGTTCCAGCGGAGCGACGCCCCCAAGTCGGGCAAGAACCGCATGCACTTCGACCTCGCCTCGCCCGACCCGGCCGCCGAACAGGAGCGGGTGGAGGCGCTCGGCGGACGCAGGCTCCAGGGGTACGACGACGGCGGGTTCCTGGTGATGGCCGACCCCGAGGGCAACGAGTTCTGCATCATCCCGGGCGGGCCCTTCGAGCTGGACGACGAGGGCCGTACGGACTACCTCGGCTGAGGGCGCACGGTGTCACGCAGGTGAGGGACTCCGTTCCGGAGGGCACCCGGGATGCGTACTGTGTAGTCGTCCAGCCACAACGGGTAGCGGTGCGGCGGACGTTGCGCGGAGGGGGTGCGTAAAGATGGACGCGGCTCCTGCCCTGCGGGCCGTGGGGCAGATGCGGATCGGGGATCATCTTTTCCTCGGGCACCGCACGGACGAGGAACGCGAGGCGGTGCTCGCCGCGTTCCTCCTGGACGGCCTGGCCTGCGGCCAGCGCGGTCTGCTCCTGACCTCGGTCGACGCGGCACCGTCCGTACTCTTCCGGTTCCTGGCGCGCCAGGGGTGTGATGTGTCTGGCGCGCTCACCGAGGGCCGCCTGCGGGCCGGCCCCCCGCTGAGCGCTGCCGGGGGACCGCTGGGCCTGGACGGACTGGTGCGCCGCGAGGTCGCCTCCGCCGTGGACGACGGCCTGCTGGGGCTGCGGGTCGCCCTGGAACCGACACCGGAGTGGGGCACCGACGGCCTGCTCACGGCGGAGCGGCTGCTGCACCCCGTCTTCGCGACGCTGCCCGTGCTCGGCCTGTGCCAGTACGACCGCCGCCTCTTCGACCCGGGCGAACTCGCCGTGCTCGACGGCCTGCACCACGGCGGCGTCGTCGCCGACCACGTGTGGCAGGACGAACTGCTCCGCATCACAAGGACGTTCACCCCGCCCGGCCTCGCCCTCTGCGGCGAGATCGACGACAGCAACGTCACCGCGGTGGCCCGCGCCCTGCACGCCGAGACCGAACGCGCCCGCGAGCGGTCCGAGGACCCGCACCGCGCCCGGCTCGACCTGCGCGACCTCACCTTCATCGACGTGTGCGCGCTGCGCCTGTTCGTCTTCACGGGCCTCGGCCTCTACGCGATGGGCGGCGGCCTGGTCCTCGACGGCGTCGCCCCGCACGTGCGCCGGGTCATGCGCGTCACCGGCTGGGACCGCATCCCCGGCCTTGACCTGGGAAAGGGACACGAGGAGACATGACGCGCACCGGCTTCGTGCACCAAGCGCTGTGCTACGCCTCGGACGACGAGTTCCTGGCCGGCACGGTCGGCTTCGTCCGGGACGGCCTGACCGCGGGGGACGCCGTCCTCGCCGTCGCCGCCGCCGGCAACATCGCGCTGCTGCGGGACGCCCTGGGCGGCGCCGCCCGCCAGGTCGACTTCGTCGACGCCCTGGACTGGTACCACTTCCCGGCCCGCACCCTGGGCCGGTACAACGACTACTGCACCGAGCACGAGGACGGCGGCGCGCGGCGCGTCCGCGTCATCGGCGAACCGGTCTGGACGGGCCGCACGGCCATCGAGACCCGGGAGTGGATGCGGTACGAGTCGCTGATCAACGTGGCCTTCGCCGACTCGGACCACTGGATCGTCTGCCCGTACGACGCGCGCGTCCTGCCCGACGACGTGGTGGCGGCCGCCTGGCACACCCACCCGGAGGTGACGGGCGGCGCCGACGTGCCGGACGACGGCGGCCGGTACGTCGGCCCCGCCGAGTTCTACGCCCGGTGCGACGACCTCGCGCGCACCTCTCCGGCCCTGGCCGAGCCGACCGGGCCGGCCCGCCGGCTCTCCTTCGTCCGGGGCGAATCGGTGGCCGTCCGGATAGCCGTCGCCGAGTACGCCCGGCGCTGCCTGCTCACCGAGGACCGTGCCCGCGACGTGGTCGCCGCCGTGCACGAGGCCGTGGTCAACGCCGTCCGGTTCGGCGGCGGCCGCGGTGTGCTGCGCCTGTGGTGCGACGCCGACTGGGCGGTCTGCGAGGTCGCCGACGCCGGGAGCGGGAGACCCGACGACCCGGCCGGGGACGCCGTCTTCCCCGGGCACATCCCGCCCGACCCGGCTGCGGCGAAGGGCCACGGCATGTGGGTCGTACGACAGTTGAGCGACCTGGTCGCCGAACGGATCGACGGCGACGGAGCGGTGGTGCGGATGTACTTCCGGCGATGAGCGGCCCGGGCCCCGGGGCTGGCGCGCGGCCCGCCCGGTGACGGAGACTGCGCCGGGCAGTTGTATCCGCCACGGAAGGTGGTCCACCATGACCGACTCCACGACGCCCGGGACGGAAGTCATCCGCACCGGACCGATCCGCTACGCCACCGCGGAACGCTTCGCACCGCCGCGCCCCGTCCCCGCACACGACCCCCGCCCGGCCACCGGCCAGATCCCACCGCAACTGCCCTCCCGGCTCGACGCGGTGATGGGCCCGCCCAAGGACACCCACCCCCAGGGCGAGGACTGCCTCAACCTGTCGGTCACCACCCCGGCCAGGGACTCCGCGGCCCGCCCCGTCCTCGTCTGGCTGCACGGCGGCGGCTTCAGCAGCGGCGCGGGCCTCCTGGACTGGTACGACGGCGGCACCCTCGCGGCCGAGGGCGACGTGGTCGTCGTCGCCGTCAACTACCGCCTGGGGGCATTCGGTTACCTCTGCCTCGACGGCGTGAGCGAAGGCAACCTCGGTCTCCGCGACCAGCTGGAGGCGTTGCGCTGGGTGCGCACGCACATCGCCCAATACGGCGGGGACCCCACCAATGTCACCGTGATGGGGCAGTCCGCCGGCGGCATCTCCGTCCGCCTCCTGATGCGACTGCCCGAGGCCCGGGGCCTCTTCCGCCGGGCGATCCTGCAGAGCGCCCCGATCGAGATCACCGCGCGCCCCCACAAGGAGTCCCTCGACCTCGGACAGGTCTTCGCCGAGGCCCTCGCCGGGGACCCGCGCACGGCACCCGTCCCCGCGATCCTGGCGGCGCAGCGCGAGACGGCGCTGACACATCTGAGCAGGACGGACCGGGTGATGGAACCCGCGTTCATGCCGGTGGACGGCATCGCCCCGCTCCCGGAGACCGGCGCCGCGCCCGACGAGAACGTACGGGGCCTCGATGTCCTCTACGGCTGGAACGCCGACGACATGTCGGCGTTCGGCACGACGGACGACGACCCGGCGGCGCGCACCCGGGAGGTATACGAGGAGCCCCTGTCCCGCTTCGGCCGACGGCTCGCCCGCGCCGGAGCCCGCGTCCACGCGTACCGCCTGGACTGGCGCCCCGCCGGATCGCCCTTCGGCGCCACCCACTGCCTCGAACTGCCCCTGCTCCTCGGCACCCGCGACGCCTGGCGGTCGTCCCCGATGCTGGGCGACACCCCTTGGGAGGAGACCGACCGGATCGGCAGGGGCCTGCGCGCCGCCTGGATCAACTTCGCCCGCACGGGTGAGCCGGGCGACCTTCCGGCACCCCTGGCCACGGTCCCGGTGCCCGGCCCCTCATGAGCCCGGCAGCTCCCGCGGCGCCAGCGGATCGGTCGCCGGCCCCTGGAGGACCGAGCCGTCCGTGGCGAAGCGCGAACCGTGGCAGGGGCACTCCCACGTCGTCTCGGCCTCGTTGAAGGCGACCAGGCAGCCCAGGTGGGTGCAGCGGGCGGAGACCGCGTGGAGCGCGCCGGACGCGTCCCGGTGGACGGCGCAGCGACGCCCGTCGACGCGGACCACCGCCCCGGACCCGGCCGGGATCTCTTCCACGGAGTCGACGTGGCTGGTGCGCAGCCGGTCGCCGATGAAGTGTTTGGCCACCTCAGCCTGTTGGCCGAGCAGGGCCGGCGCGTGGCGCACCGTGCTCCACAGGCGGCGCGGGTCGTACAGCTCCGACCACGGTGACTTCTGACCGTCGATCAGCCGGGCGAGCAGCTGCCCGGCCATGACGCCGCCGCTCATGCCCCAGCCGCCGAATCCGGTGGCCACATAGGTGTGCCGGGCGCCGGGGTGGAAGGGGCCGACCATCGGCACGCCGTCGGTGACGTCGTTGTCCTGGGCCGCCCACCGGTAGGCGGTCGCCCCGACGTCGAACCGCTCCCGCATCCACGTGTCGAGGGCGGTGAAACCGGCGGCCGCGTCACCGGTGCCCGGCGTGAAGCTGTCACCCGTGATGATGAGGAGACGCCCGCCGTCGCCGCCGTACGGCGCCGTGCGCACCGAGCGCTTGCCCTCCTCCTGCGTGATGTACATGCCCCCCGGGTCCGCTCCGGCGGCCAGCGGCGCGGCGACGACGAGTTCGCGCCGCGGGGAGAGCCGGGCGAACAGCAGGGCGCGGTCGAAGACCGGGTAGTGGGTGGCGACGACGACCGACCCCGCGGTGACCGTCCGCCCGGACTCGGTGGTCACCTTGCACGGGGAGCCCTCACGCAGCCCGGTCACCCGGCTCCGCTCGAAGATCACCCCGCCCCGCGCGATCAGATCCGCGGCGAGCGCGAGCAGATAGGCGCGGGGATGGAACTGCGCCTGGTCCGCCACCCGCACCGCGCCCGCCACGGCGAACGGCAGCCCGGTCTCCTCCGTGTACTCGGCCGGGAGACCCGCCTCCCGGGCCGCGGCCGCCTCCTCCCGCAGCTCGTCGGTGTCCGCGGCCCGGGTGGTGTACGTGTAGGCCGGTGCCCGCTCCAGATCGCAGTCGATGCCGAGCTCGGCGGTGAGAGCCGCCACGTGCTCCACCGCCTGCTGCTGGGACTCCGCGTACAGCCGGGCGCCCTCCGGCCCGCGGGTGCGGCGCAGCCGCGCGTACACCAGGGAGTGCAGGGCGCTCACCTTCGCGGTGGTGTAACCGGTGACCCCCGCGGCGATCCGGTCGGCCTCCAGGACGGCGACCGACCGGCCGCCGCGGGCCACCTCCCACGCCGTGCTGAGCCCCGCGACGCCGCCGCCCACCACGACGACGTCCACCTCGATGTCGTCGGCCAGCGGCGGGTACGACGTCGCCGCGCTGGTCTCCATCCAGTACGACTCCGGGCGGCCCGGCAGCGCGCCGGGCGTCTTTGTGGTCATGTGCGGTCCTTGACGGTGGACATGGCGGCCTCCGAAGTCTCGGTATCCGGTGGGGGCGAGTCTCCCCCGGCCCGCGCGGCAAACCCGCTCGCCGCGCCGCCGGCCGGGGGAGCGGGCGGGTCAGAGCCAGTCGCGCGGCAGGGTCTCGTTCCAGGTGCGGGAGAAGACCCGGCGCTCGCCCTCGTACCCGTCCAGGGTCGCGTCGACGAAGAAGTTGTCCTCGTCGCACTTGAGCACCGTGCGGGTCCGCACGCTCACGTCCCAGTCGCCGCGGGCGAACCGCATCGTCCAGTCCGTTTCGCCGCCCACCGAGGTGAAGTCGTCCCCGGTCGCGGTGTACCGCTCGTAGGCGCGGCAGGCCGTGTCGAGCCCGATCTCCTCGTACCGCACGGTGCCGCGGTCCTTGACGATCTCCAGCGCCCAGTCGTAGCCGATGAGATCCCGCTTGACCTCCCACCGCTGGTCCGGCGGGGTGAGCCGGGTAGTGGCGAGCGGCCGGGTTCCCTCGGGCTCCCCGAAGGGACGCTGGGGCACCTCGTCCGGCGCGGCCGTCGGGCGCACCGGCAGGCGCAGCGCGCTCGTCCCCTCGTACACGCTGAGCAGCACGGGCCGCGGCGGGGGCCAGGCCAGCGGCCAGTACGAGGTGGACAGGGAGAGCCGGATGCGGTGGCCGGGCGGGAACGACTGGGCGACGCCGTTGAGCTGCAGGGTCGCCCGGTAGCGGCGGCCCGGTTCGAGGGGCTCGGGCTCGCCCGTGCCGTCCCTGCGCGTCAGGTTGAGCACGCCGTAGGTGACCCGTGTGGCGCTCCCGTCGGGTGCGACGTCGGAGAGGCGGGCGGCGACGGTGGCCACCGGCTCGTTGACCGACAGGTCGAGCTCCACGGAGGGCGAGCCGAGGATCTCCACGGTCTCGGTCAGCTCGGGGGAGTCGAAGACGAGCGAACCGCCGTCCTCCTCGCGCTGGTCGTAGGGCAGGTCCGGCGGCGCGTTGTACGACGCCCACTTCCCGGCGAATTGCCCCACGGACAGCGGCGACTGCACGGTCATGGCGTCGCCGCCGCCCGTGCCGTCCGCGGCGTCGCCCGCCGCCTGCGCGTCCATGACGATGCGGTGCCGCATCAGCGGATGGCTCACCTGCTCGATGTGCGGTGAGGGCCAGTCCGGTTCGCCGACCCAGCGGCCCGGGCGCTCCTCGTACGAGGTGGAGGGCGGCACGCTCTCCTGCATCCAGGCCCGCAGCATCGGGCCCTCCATCACGCCGTTCTCCTCGCCCTTGAGCCAGTGGTCCCACCAGCGCACGACTTCCTGGAGGTAGCCGATGGCGGGGCCGGGCTCGCCCAGGTGCGGGTACTTGTGCGACCAGGGGCCGATGAGGCCCTTGCGGGGCACGTCGAGGTGGGCGAGGAGCCGGGTGACGGCGTTGGAGTAGCCGTCCGCCCAGCCGCTGGAGGCGAGGACGGGACAGCGCACGTCCTCGTAGTTCTCGCAGACCGACGCGTGCCGCCAGTATTCGTCACGGCGCTGGTGGCGCAGCCACTCCAGGACCCACGGCTTGGCGTGGTCGAGCCGCTCGTGCCACATGTCGCGCCAGCGGTCACCGACCACCGCCGGGTCCGGGGGACAGGTGGCGTAGGCGAACATGGTGCCCGCCTCGGCGAGATTGTCCGACAGCATGGCGCCGCCCATGTAGTGCATGTCGTCGGCGTACCGGTCGTCGGTGAACGAGGAGATGACGATCGCGCGCAGGCTCGGCGGGCGCCGGGCCGCCACCTGAAGGGCGGCGAAGGCGCCCCAGGAGATGCCCATCATGCCGGTGCGGCCGTCGCACCAGGGCTGCTCCGCCAGCCAGGCCAGCACCTCCTCGGCGTCGGCCTGCTCCTGCTCCAGGTACTCGTCCGTGAGCAGCCCCTCGGACTCGCCGGTCCCGCGCAGGTCGACCCGTACGCACGCGTACCCGTGCCCCGCGATGTAGGGGTGGTGCATCGAGTCGCGCTCAGAGCTGAGATCGCGCTTGCGGTACGGGATGTACTCCAGGACGGCCGGCACCGGGTCGTCGTCCGAGGACGTGGGACGCCAGATGCGGGCCGACAGCCGGATACCGTCGGACATGGGGATGACGACGTGTTCTTCTTCTTTCGTCGCGTACGGGAGATGGTCCACGTAACGCATGGAGCTGTGCCGTCCTCTCGGTCGCTTTCCCGCCGGGCAGGCGGGGGTTCCGTCCGTCGGTCAGTCGTTGGTGACGTCGCGTCCGCCGGGCTCGGTCCCGTCGAAGTCGAGACCGAGCGCCGCCACGCAGCGGTCGTACTTGCGGCGCAGGTCCTCTTCGCTGTCGCCGCCGGTGCTGATGTGGGCCAGCTCGAAGCTGTAGCTGTCCTGGTGGGTGGCGTCGGAGAGCTTCCGGCCCTCCTCGACACCGACCTCCACCCGTACCCCGGGGATCTCCTTCTCGATCCGGTCGATCTCCTCGCGCGAGGGCACGCTGTGCGCCACCCCGTCGGCGAACCACCGGTAGTACCACTTCGCGGACGCCTCGTACGGCCCCTCGCGGTAGGGGAGCGCGGGGTCCTCGTCGAAGGCGAGGCTGACCATGCAGTGGTGGTTGGGGACGCCGTCGACGTAGGCGAAGAGCTCGGCGTGCGCCTGGGAGTGCCGGGGGTTGATCTCCAGCAGGTTGATGGCGTCGGAGCTCGGGTCGTAGAAGTACTCGATGCTGAACGTCGCCGCGTCCATGCCGATCTGCCGTATCACCCGCTTCGACACGTCGCGCAGCCGCTGCTGGACGGGCTCCGGCAGGGCCGAGGGGTACTGGTGGCGCAGGAAGCAGGACGAGTCGGGGTAGTTGATGGAGTCGAGGATGCCGTAGACGACGACCTCGCCCCGGTACACGTAACCCTCCACGGCGACCTGGACGCCCGAGAGCGCCTCCTCCGCGAGGCACACCTCACCGCCGACGCCCTCCATCTCGGGCGGCAGCTCCACCTGCTGGAGTATGTACTCGAAGGGGCGGCCGACCCGGCTGATCCCCTCCTTGATGCGGGCGCAGGCCTCGCGGAACTCCACCTCGTCCTTGACGCCGTAGGCCAGCTCGGAGGAGTACGACAGGGCGGGCTTGAGCCACATCGGGAAGCGCACGCCCTCCGGCGGCCGCGGGTCGTCCGTGTCGAGGTCGACGCGGCCGAAGCGCGGATGCTCGTCGATGACCTTCTGCTGCTCCAGCCGGCTCCAGTACTTGTGCTCGCACTTGACGATCGATTCCAGGCTGGTGTGGTGCGTGCCGTAGCGCTCGCCGAGGATCGCCACGAGGGTGCTGACGGGGAAGTCCCAGTAGCCGACGATCGCGTCGATCGTGCCGTCGAAGGCGTCGAGGATGCCCTGCGCCTTCTCCAGGAGCTCCGGCACGGAGACCTCGCCGCCCTGGAGCTCCTCCACGGTGAGCAGGGGGTGGAAGCGGTACTCCGCCGCGCGCGGGATGTCGCCCAGGGCGGGCAGATTGGCGTCGTCCAGACCGATCACGAAGACGTTCTTGGGATGTGCAGCCACAATGCTCCTTACAGCTCGTCGTCGCGGCCGTGTACCCGTAGCTCGGAAAGGCACACGTCAGCGGGGTGCGAGGAGGATCCGGCGCACCGCCTCGGGCTCCGTGGCGCACCGACCGGCATGTCCCGACCGGCGTGTCCGTGCCGGGTCGCCGATGCTGGGGCCATGACCCGGGCCCCGGTACGTCGATGACGCGCGAAGCACGCCTCGCCGCCTGGTGGGCGGGGCTGCCGCCCGCGGCCGGTTCCGCGGTGATGGCGACCGGGATCATCTCCGTCGGGCTGCACCTCATCGGAGACGAGACGCTCTCCCGCGCGGCGCTGGCCCTCGCGGTCGTCGCCTGGCTCGCCCTCGCCGCCGACTTCGCGCTGCGGCTGGTGAGCCGGCGGACCCGCTGGAGGTCCGAGGCGGACACCCCGCCCGCGCTCACCGCGGTCGCCGCCACCTGTGTGCTCGGCACCCGCCTGACCCTCCTCGGCCAGGCGCGCCTCGCCCTGGCCCTCCTGGTTGTCGCGGCCGTCCTCTGGCTGGTGCTGCTGCCTTCGGTCGTACGGCACTGGGGGCACCGCATGCCGGGCGCCGTCTTCCTCGTCTGCGTCGCCACGCAGGGGATCGCGGTCCTCTCCGCGGGACTCGCACCCGTCCTGCCGGCACGCCCGCTCACCGGCGTCGCGCTCGCCTTCTTCTGCCTGGGCCTGGTGCTGTACGCGGCGGCCCTCGGCCGGTTCGACCTCTGTGAGGTCCGTGCGGGCGCGGGTGACCAGTGGGTGGCGGGCGGCGCCCTGGCGATCTCGGCGCTCGCCGGGGCGAAGCTCCTCGCCGCCGCGCATCCGACGGGGGCGCGGTACGACGTGCTCCGCACGGTGACCTTGGTCGTGCTCGCGCTGGACCTCGCCTGGTACCTCGTCCTGCTCGCCGCCGAGGTGCGCCGGCCGCGACTCCGCTACGACGTGCGGCGCTGGGCCACCGTCTTCCCGATGGGGATGACCGCGGTCGCCGTCCTGTCGGTGGGCGCCGCGGCCGACGTGCCGTGGCTCCAGGGGCCCGGCCGGGTGCTCTTGTGGATCGCGGTGGCGGTCTGGCTCTGCGTGTGCGCGGGCATGATCGGCTCGGTGGCGGGCCGGGTCAGGTGACGGCGGCGGCCGGGTGCGGTCTCAGACCGGCAGCAGCCGCGCGATCAGCCCGCTGAGCTGGCGCGCGTTGCGGCATTCGTGCATCTCGACCAGTTCGGCATACGCGTACGCCGCCGAGTCCCCCGTCGACCACTGCGACCGCTGCTCGGGGTTGAGCCAGTACACCTGGCGGGCCCGCCCGGCGATCTGCCGGAGCGCGGGCAGGTTCGGATCGCTCATGTTGGTCCGCGCGTCACCGAGGACGAAGACGGTGGAACGCGGGCCGACCGCGTCGAGATACCGCTCCGCGAACTCGCCGAGCGACGTGCCGTAATCGCTGCTGCCGTGCCAGCCGGTGACCGTGGCCTCGCCGAGGATCCGCCCGCCGAGGCCGGCCGGGTCCGCGCCACCGGGAGCGAGCAGCCCCGTCACCTCGTCGACACGGTTGACGAAGGCGAACACCCGCACCTTGCTGAACTGATCGTGCAACGCCTGGACGAGAAGCATCGTGAAGTTCGCGAAGCCCGCCACCGAACCGGACACGTCGCAGAGCAGCACCAGCTCGGGACGGGCGGGACGGCGACGGCGCATCATGGGCCGCATCGGCACGCCACCGGTCGACAGCGAGCCGCGCAGGGTGCGGCGCAGATCGATGCTGCCGCGCGCGGCCCGGCGCCGGCGGGCGGCGAGCCGGGTCGCCAGCTTGCGGGCCAACGGGTGCACGGCTCTGCGCAGTTCGTCGAGATGGGCGCGGCCCGCGATAAGGAAGTCGACGCGGTCGGCGGTGGTCGCCACGGCCCGCCGGGCGATCTCCTCCGTGCCACGCCGCTCGGCGACCCGGCGGCGCGCCTCGGTGCGGACGAGTTCACGGAACTCCTCGATGCGGCGCCGTATCTCGTCGGGCTCCAGGCGGTCCGTGAACGCGGCCTCGCCGGTGCCCTGCCCGGTCGCGCCGGCGCGGAGCGCGGCCAGGACCCGGGCGAGCAGCGTCTCCGGGCGCAGCCGGCTCAGGGTCTGGTACGACGACCAGCCGTCCGAGCCGGCCGACGAGGAGCCGTAGCCACCGAAGCCGTCCACCGCCTCGCCCGCCAACCGGCCGAGCAGCGCCCGGTCGTCCGCGGCGAGCGCCGCCACGAGGCGTTCGCGCAGCGCGTCCCGGTCCGCTTCGCCCGCCTCCGCGCCGGTACGGTCGTCGCCACCAGGACCGCCGACGCCCAGCGGGAAGTACAGGTCGAAGACGGGGTCGAACACGGCGCGCTGGCTCTCCTGGTGGAGCAGCGCGGCGGCAAGTCCTTCCCTGACCCGCTGCCGGTCGGTGAGACCGAGCACCTCCAGGGCGGCCGCGGCGTCGGCGGTCTCGCCGGGGCCGATGCGCAGCCCGTGCGAGCGGAGCGTTGCGACCAGCCCGGTGAGCCGGCCGGTCAGCCCGTCCCCGCGGGTCCCGGGCCCGGAGGGCGCCGTCACACGGCGTCCAGGTCGAGCTTGGCGGCGGCCTTCAGCACGTCGTCCTGGTGCTTGAGGACGACTCCGAGACTGTCGCGCACCACGGCCTCGTCCAGTGTGCCGGCGCCGAGCGCGAGCAGCGTACGGGCCCAGTCGATGGTCTCCGCGACCGACGGCACCTTGCGCAGGTCCATCGCGCGCAGCGCGCCCACCACTCGTACCACCGACGCGGCGAGCGCCTCGTCGAGACCCGGCACCTTCATCCGGACGATGCGGCGCTCCAACTCCTCGTCGGGGAAGCCGATGTGGAGGAAGAGGCAGCGGCGGCGCAGCGCCTCGGAGAGCTCACGGCTCGCGTTGGAGGTGAGGACGACGAACGGGCGGCGCTCCGCGGTGATGGTGCCCAGTTCCGGCACAGTGATCTGGAAGTCGCCGAGGACTTCGAGGAGGAGGCCCTCGACCTCCACGTCGGCCTTGTCCGTCTCGTCGATCAGCAGCACCTTCGGATCGTCGCCGCGGATCGCGGTGAGCAGCGGCCGTGAGAGCAGGAACTCCTCGCCGAAGATGTCGGTCCGCGTCTCGTCCCACGACTCGGCGCGGCCCGCGGTGATGCGCAGCAGCTGCTTGGCGTGGTTCCACTCGTACAGCGCGCGCGACTCGTCGACGCCCTCGTAACACTGCAGCCGTACGAGCCGGGCCCCCGCGACCTCCGCGACGGCCTTCGCGAGCTCCGTCTTGCCGACGCCCGCGGGGCCCTCCACAAGGAGGGGCTTGCCGAGCCGGTCCGCCAGGAAGACCGTGGTGGCGACGGCGGGCGAGGCCAGGTAGCCGGTCGCGGCCAGCCGGGCCGTGACGTCGTCGACGGAGGTGAAGTACCCGGTCGTCATGGGGAGTTCTCCTGGTGGCTCGGCTCGACCGGTGGCGTGCCCGTGCCCCGGCACTCGTACCTGATCAGCTGCCGGTGCTCAGCCACAACAACCGGGCGCCGTTTGCGTCGAACGTCACGTGGCCGTCACTGCAGGGGAGCCGGGCCGCCCGGCTGGCCCAGGAGGCCGATGGCCGCCCCGGAGGCCTTGAGGTCGGCCTTCTCCGCCTTGCGGGTGATGAAGAGTTTCATGATGGAGAAGACGCTGGGGCTCAGCATCATCCCCGCCATCCAGTAGTCGTGTCCCGTACCGAAATAGATCGCGCCCCCCCACAGAGGCGGCGGAGACGAAGAACGCGGCCAGCAGCCCCATGACATCCAGGCGGTTCCGATTCCGCTCTTTCAGCAACCGCAGTTCGTGTTCCGCCCTCATGCGGTCGGCCCAGAAGTTCAGCGCGACCTTGAGGTGGGCTGCCGGAAGCTCCTTCCAGGCGTGCAGGGCGGCCACCACTTCGTCGTCGCCGTGGCGGATCAGACCCTCACCGTCCTGGCTATCCACGGCGACCGCCCCCTGTCACGCCTGCGCCGGAATCGGGTACGTCTCCACCGCTGCCTGACGGCCCGCCGGACACACCGGGCGGTGGAGGGCCGATGATGCGGAAGACCTCCAGCACGCTCGCGGCCGTATAGGCCGCGGCCTGCTGCGCCTCGGTGGCCGACGGACTGCCGTATGCCCTCGCGGCACCGAGCATTTCGCTGATCTCCTCGATACCGTGTTTCGCCTCGTCGGCGGCGATCTCGTCATCGGCTTCCGCCAAGAGCTGTCTGTAGCCGTCTGGATCGGCCCCGACGAAGTCCTGGAAGTCTCTTCTGGCCTGCCCGTACCCACCCATGGGCCGGGCCTCGCCGTATTTCGTCCGCTGCCAGAGCCGTACGGCCGCTTCCCCCGGCAGCAGCCGGCCGGTCGTCTTGGCGTACTCACGGCGGAGGATGGACCGTCTCGCCCTACCGGCCGGACTCATGTCCTGCAGCAGATGCGCGTACTCGGCCCGCATGCGCTGACCAGCCCGATACCGCAGGTAGAAAGTGGTGTAGACGGCATAGGCGCCGGTGAAGATCGAGTACGGAATCGCGAACTTCATGTCCGCCTCATCGCGATTCGCCAGATACAGGAGGAGCGCGGCGCCGAGAAGCTGGGTCCAGGAGATCAGGTCCGGGCGGAAACGTCGAAATCGCGAGAGATAAGGGATGCCCTCATTGACGCTGTTGTACTCGCGATACCTGGAGTTCATGCGCCTCCGCCGATTCGGATCACCGTTCATGGCCGGCGATTGCGGTGCACTCCGAGCGTAGCCATCGGGCCCGCGCGGTGTACGGGGAACGCGCAAGGTCGCCCGAGGCCGCACGGCGTCGGGCCGCGGGCCCGGCTCCCTGGTGTCCGGCGCGTCCGCTCGGCCACACTGCTGCCCATGGACTGGACACCCCTGCTCTCCACACTGGCCGGTGCCGTCATCGGCATCGCGGCCACCCTGATCGCCGACCGCAGCCGGTGGCAACGGGAGGAGGCCAGGCACGCGTTGGAGGTGCGGCGCGAGGCGTACACCGAGTTCGCCACCGCCCTCAAAGCCGCCGGTGAAGAGATACGGGCCATCGCCCTGGGCGATCGCATGTCCGAGTCGGCACGGGACGCCGCCGTACGGGAAGCGGTACGCAACACCGGCCTCCCCACCGCGAGCGAACGCCTCTGGCTCGTGGGACCTCCGCAGGTCGTCGCGGCGGGGAACGAGGCGTTCCACGGCCTGCGTGCGATACGCGACGCCTACGCGCGTGGGGTGGATGTCGGCTCCGCCGAGGAAGCGCCCCTGATAGCGCGGCGGCGCGCGGCCATGGCACGGATGCGTCACCTCATGCGGGAGGACCTGGGCATCGGACCCCTCGGCATCGAGTGACCCCCACCTGAGGCGTTCGAGTCCCCTGCACCGCGCTGCCCCCGGTGTCGGCCTGCTGGGTCTCAAGGTGAGACTCCCGCCGCGGAGGCGCGAGTTCGTATGCTGGCGTCATGAGGCGTACTTCCTTTGCGAACTGGCCGTGCTCCATCGCGCGCACGATGGACCTGCTCGGCGACTGGTGGACGCCGCTCGTCCTGCGCGAGGCGTTCTACGGCATCAAGCGCTTCGACGCCTTCCAGCGCGAGCTCGGGATCGCCCGCAACACCCTCACCGACCGGCTGCGCCGCCTCGTCGACGAGGGCCTCCTGGAGAAACGCGCCTACCAGCAGGACCCGGTACGCCACGACTACGTGCTCACGGAGAAGGGCCGGGACTTCTTCGGGGTCCTCGCCGCCATGAACAGCTGGGGCGACCGCTGGCTGAGCGGCGACGAGGGCGCCCCCGTCGTCTTCCACCACGACCGCTGCGGCCACGACAGCCACGCCGAGGTCGTCTGCGCCCACTGCAAGGAACCGATGACCGCCGCGAACACGAGCCCGCGCATCGGCCCCGGCTACCCCGCCCGGCTCGCCGAACGCCCGGACGTGCGCGCCCGGTTCGGCGGCTGACCCGGCCCGGTCCGGAGGCTCGCGCGCTGCTTGCACCGGCTCTTGACGAGTGAGTCTATCTACGCAACTCTCAAGCTCAGAGCGGGATGCAATGTCCTGGCACGCAGGCGTTGCCGAAGAAGCGGAGGGCAGTGGCGATGGAGTGGACGGGTGCGCGCTACGCGGACGGACCGACGGTCGAAGTGTCCGGGCGGATCGCCGCCTCACCGGAACTCGTGTGGGAACTGGCCTCCGACATCGGCCTGATGCCCACGCTCAGCGCCGAGTTGCAGTCGGTCGCATGGCTGGACGGGGCGACCGGACCCGCGCTCGGTGCGCGCTTCACCGGGCGCAGCCGGCACGCGTCGATGGGGGAGTGGGAGACCACGTCGTACGTCGTGGCGTGCGAGGCCCCGCACGAGTTCGCCTGGGCGGTGGGCGATCCCGAACGGCCCAGTGCCTGCTGGCGGTTCGGCATCGCGCCGCAGGAGGACGGCGGCACGCTCCTGACCCAGTGGGTGCGGATGGGACCCGGCCGCTCGGGACTCTCCCTCGCGATCGAGCGCATGCCGGACAAGGAGCAGAAGATCGTGTTCGTACGGCTGCGGGAGTTCGAACGGAGCATGACCACCACGGTCGGGGCGATCAAGGCCCTGGCCGAGGGCACCGCGACCGTGGACGAGGTGCGTGCGTGATGCGGACGTCGACGACCATCGAGGCATCGGGCGCGGACTGGCGGGAGACGGTCGACTTCGTCACCGAGGCGGAGAAGCTCGGCATGGACATCTGCTGGGTGGCGGAGGCCTGGGGCGCCGAGGCACCCTCGCCCCTCGGCTACCTCGCGGCACGCACCGAACGGATGCTCCTGGGCTCCGGCATCATCCAGCTCGCCACCCGCAGCCCCGTCGCCATCGCCCGCGCCGCCCTCACCCTCTCGGGGATCTCCGAGGGGCGCTTCCTGCTCGGGCTCGGTCCGTCGGGGCCGCAGGTGATCGAGGGCCTGCACGGCGTGCCGTTCGCGCGCCCGCTCTCCCGGATGCGGGAGACCGTGGACATCGTCCGGCAGGCCGTCGCGGGCGAGAAGATCGTGTACGGCGGACGGGAGTTCACCGTCCCCCTGCCCGGCGGCGAGGCCAGGCCGATGCGGCTGTCGCTGCGCGCCGAACACGACCTGCCGATCTACCTCGCCACGCTCTCCCCGAAGATGCTCCGCCTGACGGGGGAGATCGCGGACGGCTGGCTCGGCACCAGCTTCGTGCCCGAAGGCGCCAAGGAGGCCTACTTCGACCATCTGGACGCGGGACTCGCCGCGTCCGGCCGCACCCGCGCCGACCTCGACATCTGTCAGGGCGCCGAAGTGGCGTTCGTGGAGGACGAGGACGCGCTGCGCACGATGGTCGCCGGGCGAAAGAAGGAACTCGCCTTCAGCCTCGGCGGGATGGGCTCTGCCACCACCAACTACTACAACAGTGCCTACAGCAGGCAGGGCTGGGCCGAGGTCGCCGCCGAGGTCCGCGAGCGCTGGCAGGCCGGCGACCGTGATGGCGCGGCGGGCCTCGTCACGGACGAGATGGTCCTCGCCACCACGCTGATCGGCACCGAGGAGATGGTGCGCGAGCGTCTGCGGGTCTGGCGCGCGGCGGGTGTCGACACGGTCCGCCTCTATCCGGCGGGCGACACGCTGGAAGCGCGGCTGACCACGCTGGGGCGGGCTCTCGACCTCGTGCGCCAGACGGACGGCAGGTGATCCAGCTCACCGAAGAGGACAGAGGTAAAAGGGTTACGCTTCTTTCATAGTTCCCGAACCCGAGAGCAGAGGACCCTGCCATGGAGACTGTGGAGACGGCGCGGACCCCTTCGGAGGACAACCGAAGTGATGCCCCGGCCGGACAGGAGTCGCGCGCCGCGCGCCTGTTGGGCCGGCCCTTCACCCTCGGCGACCTGACGCTGCGCAACCGCATCGCGATGGCCGCCGTGACCCGGCGCTTCTCCCCGGGCGGCGTGCCCGGCGAAGACGTCGCCGCGTACTACGCGCGACGTGCCGCCGGGGGAGCCGGCCTGATCGTCACCGAGGGCACCTACGTACGGCGTGACGCCGCCTCCGCGTACGACCGCGTGCCGCACTTCTACGGCGACCGGGCGCTGGCCGGCTGGGCCCGGGTCGTCGAACGGGTCCACGAGGAGGGTGGCAAGATCATGCCCCAGCTCTGGCACACGGGCGTGCTGCGGACCGGCGACAGTCGGCCGGACGGTGTCGCCGCTGAAGGCCCGTCCGGCATCGACCTCGACGGTCGCCCGCACGGCAGAGCCATGACGCTCGACGACATCGACAGGGTCATCGAAGCCTTCGCCGAGGCCGCGGCCACCGCCGAGCGCATCGGCTTCGACGGCGTCGAACTGCACGGCGCGCACGGCTACTTGATCGACAGCTTCCTCTGGCGCGGCACCAACACCCGCACCGACGGCTACGGCGGCGACCCCGCCTCGCGCGCCCGGTTCGCCGCCGGCATCGTGGCGGCCGTGCGGGCCGCGGTCTCGCCCGGCTTCCCGGTCATGTTCCGCTTCTCGCAGTGGAAGACCGATCACTACGAGGCGCGGATCGCCGAGTCCCCGCAGGAGCTGGAGGCGCTGCTCACGCCGCTGGCCGAGGCGGGCGCGGACGCCTTCCACGCGTCGACGCGACGCTACTGGCTGCCGGAGTTCGACGGCAGCGACCTGAACCTCGCGGGCTGGACGAAGAAGCTCACCGGCAAGCCCTCGGTCACCGTCGGCTCGGTCGGACTCACCCAGCAGTTCATGGGCGCACCGGGACGCACCCAGCGTTCGGGCATCAGCGGCATCGCCCCGCTCCTCGACCGCCTGGAGCGCGACGAGTTCGACCTCGTCGCCGTCGCCCGCGCGGTGCTGGCCGATCCCGCATGGCCGGCCAAGGCGCTCACCGGCCGCCTGGACGAGGCGGTGCCGTACGACGCGGCGCGGCTGAGCGCCTTGGTGTGAGGACCGGCAGGACGGGGTTGGCTCGCCGGAGGAGGGCGCCGACCGGCGTGAAAGAGTGGGAGGGCGCCCGTACGAACCCCGGAGAGTGATCCACCATGACCTGGTCGGCGACCGAGCGGTACCGCCTCGAGCCCGCGCCCGGCGGTCTCGGCCTCGTCCAGGACCTGCTCAACACCGTCGCCGCGGGCGAGTCCCCGCACCCGGACCTGCTCGCCGACCCGGTGCAGGCGCAGGCCTGGGCGGACGAGGCCGCCGCCGAGTGGGCGGCCGTCACCGGCCGGCAGGCCCCGCGGCCGGTCCTGGACGCCGACGGACTGCACGAACTCCGCGCGCTCCGCGACACCCTGCGGGAGCTCACCGCACGGCCCACACGAACCGAGGCCGGGGACCCGCCACCGGTCCCGGAGCGCACGGCCGACGCGGAACTGCGGCTCGGCGAGGACGGTGTCGTACGCCTCGAACCTCGCGGCGGCGGCGTGCGCCACCTCGTCGCGCTGGTCCTGGCGGAGCTGTACGAAGGTCAGCAGGCCGATACCGGACGGCGGCTGAAGTCCTGCCGCAACCCGCTGTGTCACGTGGCCTTCTATGACCGCTCCCGCAACAACAGCGGTGTCTGGCACGACGTCAGGACCTGCGGCAACACGGCCAATCTGCGGGCCTACCGCGCCCGGCGGCGGGAGCGGTAGGCCCGGACGCCGCGACGGCCGCCGCCCGGGGAGCGAGTGCCGCACCGGGCAGCGGCCGCGTACGGCAGGCTCAGGCGTCGAACGGGGTCAGCACGAAGAGCGGGATCTCCCGGGACGTCTTCTTCTGGTACTCCGCGTACTCCGGCCAGACCGCCACCGCGCGCTCCCACCAGAGCTCCCGCTCCGCACCGGAGACGACGCGCGCGCGGTAATCCTTCTTCACCGGGCCGTCCTGCAGCTCCACATGGGGGTTGGCGATGAGGTTGTGGTACCAGGACGGGTTCGCCGGGTCGCCGCCCTTCGACGCGACCACCGCATACTCCCCGGCGTGCTCGACGCGCATCAGCGGATTCTTGCGCAGCTTCCCGCTCTTGGCGCCGACCGAGGTCAGGAGGATGACCGGCTTGCCCTTCATGGTCGTCCCCTCCTTCCCGCCGGAGCTCTCGTACAGATCGGCCTGCTTGCTCGCCCAGTCCCACGTACCGGGCTCGTATTCACCAGTCAGAGGCATACCTCTCTCAACGCGGGACGACTGCGGATTGTTTCCGTCCGCTGACAGAATGTTCGCTTCCCCTCGCGTGCCGCGCGCTGCCGCCGCAGCGGACCCCGGCGATCCCGTGGTTGTGTGCCCCTGCTGACCGCGTTCGGTCGCTTGTGCGATAAAAAGGCATCAAAAGACGGACGAAGGTGACGACGGCTCACCACGGTGGCGGTGCGGACAGGGCGGGGGCGGACATGACGTCGGCGGACGTGGCGGGGCACGGCGGCGCGGAGGAGTACCTCGACGGCTACGCCGACATCCTGGCCGCCGCCGCGGCGACCGGACGCCGGCTGACCCGCGCCGAACTGGACTCGCGGCGCGCGCTCGGGGAACGGGCCGCCGACGCCGGGCTCGGGCTGCGGGCGCTGGTGCGGGCCCACTTGGCCGCGACCCGGGCGCACTGGCCCGGCGCGGGCGCGATCTCCGTCGACAGCGTGCTGGCCGCCGCCGAGCAGGCCGTGGACGCGCTCGCCGAGGGCTATGAACGCGCCCAGCGGCTCGCGGTCCGCCGCGAGGAGGCCGTCCGGCGGGAGTTCATCGACGACCTGCTCCACGGCCGCAGCGACCTGGGCCTGCTCGCCGAACGCGCGGAACGCTTCGGGCTGCGCCTCTCCTACGAACACGCGGTCGCCGTCGCCGAGGGGAGAGGCGGGTACGAAGAAGGGGACAAGGTGCCCCGGCAGGTCGAGCGCGCGCTCACCGGCCGCTTCGGTGACCGCAGCATTCTGCTCACCACCAAGGACGGCCGGCTCGTCTGCATAGCCCCCGGCGACCAGGGCGAGGTCCTCGCCTTCTTCGCGAAGCACGCGTACGACGCCACCGACGGCGGCCGTGTCGTCATCGGCCGCCCGCAGCCCGGACCGGGCGGTGTCGTCCAGTCGTACGAAGAGGCGCTCAACGCCCTGGACCTGGCCGAACGCCTGGACCTGGCGGGACCGGTGCTGTACGCCGCCGACCTGCTCGTCTACCCGGTGCTGACCCGCGACCGGCAGGCCATGGCCGACCTGGTGGTGCACACGCTCGGCCCGCTCCGGCAGGCCCGCGGCGGGGCGCAGCCGCTCATCGACACGCTCGCCGCCTTCTTCGAAGCGGGCTGCGTCGCCGCGGAGGCCGCCCGCCGTCTGTCGCTGAGCGTGCGCGCCCTGACCTACCGGCTCGACCGCATCCGCAAACTCACCGGAGCCGACCCGTCCGACCCGGTGCACCGCTACGCGCTGCAGACCGCGGTGATCGGTGCGCGGCTGCTCGACTGGCCCGACCGGCAGCTGTGAACGCGGACGCGCCCGGGCCCGGCGGGCGACGTCTCGTACGGGCCCTGGGCCGTCCTAGTCCAGCTGCGGGATCTCGATGGCCGGGCACTTGTCCATGACCATCTCGAGGCCCGCCGCGCGCGTGCGGTTGTAGGCCGCCTCATCGACGACGCCGAGCTGGAACCAGACGGCCCGCGCACCCGCGGCGACCGCCTCGTCCGCGACCGGGCCCGCCAGCGAGCTGTTGACGAAGACGTCCACCACGTCGACCGGGAACGGCACGGCGGACAGGGATGGATACCCCTGCTCGCCGTGGACCGTCTCGGCCTTGGGGTGGATCGGCACGATCCGCTTGCCGAAGCGCTGCAGGACGGCTGCGACGCCGTACGCCGCCCGGTCCCGATTGTCGGACAGGCCCACGACCGCCCAGGTGTCGCCGAGCTCCGTCAGGATCCTGCGCACCGTCTCCTGGTCGCCGTACATGACCTGCCTCCTCGAAAGATCGCGGCCGGATGCCGTCAGGGCCGCGAGCGTCTCAGACGTTCACACCGAAGTCCGAGGCGATGCCGCGCAGCCCACTGGCATAACCCTGGCCGACCGCGCGGAATTTCCACTCCGCCCCGTGCCGGTAGAGCTCGCCGAAGACCATGGCCGTCTCCGTCGAGGCGTCCTCGGACAGGTCGTAGCGGGCGATCTCCACGCCGTCGGCCTGGTTCACCACGCGGATGAACGCGTTGCGGACCTGGCCGAAGCTCTGGCCGCGGTTCTCGGCGTCGTGGATGGAGACCGGGAAGACGATCTTCGAGATCTCGGCGGGCACCTGCGCGAGGTTGACCTTGACGGCCTCGTCGTCGCCCTCGCCCTCACCGGTGAGGTTGTCTCCGGTGTGCTCCACCGAACCGTCCGGGCTCGTCAGGTTGTTGTAGAAGACGAAGTGCTGGTCCGAGACGACCTTGCCCGACTCGTCGCAGAGCAGGGCGCTGGCGTCGAGGTCGTAGTCCGTGCCGGTCGTGGTGCGCACGTCCCATCCCAGGCCGACCAGGACGGCGGTGAGACCCGGGGCCTCCTTGCTGAGCGAGACGTTGCCGCCCTTGGCCAGGGAAACTCCCACGATGTCCTCCTGAGGATCGAATGCTGGATGGTGGATCTGGCTCCCCGAAATCTACAGGAGTGTAGAAGTGGGGCGTGCGGTGGTGTCCCGTTACGATAGGGCGCTCCCCGTCCGCCGTGGAGTACGCAGAGGCTGGAGGGTTTCCGGGCATGACGCACCACGACGAGCGCGACGAACGGCCGCCGCGGCTGCGCCGCCGCGCGCAGGGCGAGCTGGAGTCACAGGTGCTCGCCGCCCTGCACGCCGCGCGCGGACCCGTCAGCGCCGCCTGGGTGCAGGAGCGCATCGGCGGCGATCTCGCCTACACGACCGTCATGACGATCCTCACCCGCCTCCTCGCCAAGGACGTCGTCACCCGCGAGCGCGCCGGACGGTCCTTCGCCTGGATGCCCGCCTCGGACGAGGCCGGGCTCGCCGCCTTCCGGATGCGCAAGGTCCTCGACGGCGAGAGCGACCGCGAGGCCGTGCTCGCCAGCTTCGTCACGACCCTCACGCCCGACGACGAGCAGCTCCTGCGGGACCTGCTCGGCCAGGCGGGCGCCGAGGCCGACGGCTGACGCCGGACGGAGGTTCCGCGCCGATGGGCGTCTTTGTCTTTCTCCCGCTCGTGCTGCCGCTGACCGCGTGGCCGATCGCGCGCCTCGCCGAGCAGCACCTCCATCCGCGCACCGCCACCCGGCTGCTCACCGCCGTGGCCGGCGTGATGGCCGTGTGCAGCACGCTCTGCCTGGCGCTTCTGATGGTCGTCGGCACCGCCCAACTGCCGGGAAACCCGCTGCCCGACGGCTGGTCCGACCCCCAGGTGCGCGCGGCCGTCCCCTATGACGAGGTCGCCGGGAGGGCCGCGATCCCCGCCCTGCTCGCCGTGTGCGCGGCCTGCGCGCGGACCCTGTGGCGCCATGCGCGCGTACGGGTACGGGGGCGGCGCGCCCTCGAAGGGCTGCCCGGCGGCTCCGTCGCCGTCCTCGCCGACGAGGCGTCGTACGCCTACGCCCTGCCGACGCGCGCCGGCGGCCGCGTCGTCGTCACCACCGGCATGCTCTCCCGCCTCGCGTCCCCCGAACGCCGCGCACTCTTCGCCCACGAGCGGGCCCACCTCTCCGGACGGCACCACCGGCACCTGCTCGTCACGCAGCTCGCCGCCCGCGCCAACCCCTTCCTGCGGCCGCTGCGCACCTCTGTCGCCTACGCCGCGGAGCGCTGGGCGGACGAGGCGGCGGCCGGCGCGGTGCGCGACCGGCGGGCCGTGGCCCGTGCGATCGGCAAGGCCGCCCTGGTCTCCAAGGGTGTGCCCGCGCCGACCCTGGCGGGGCTCGCGGCGCCGGGGCCCGTGCCGCGCCGCGTCGCCGCGCTGCTCGCGCCCGCGCCGGCGGCCCGCACGCGGCACTCCGTCTTCACGGCGGTGGGACTCGCCCTGTGGTCGGCGGCCTTCGGCACCGCGGTCTCCGCCATGTCCTCGGCCAACTCCGCCGTCACGATGGTGCTCATCCTGCGCGCGGCCACGCCGCTCTGATCCGGGCGGACCGGCCACGGGGCCGGCCCGCCCGGGTCTTTCCCTAGAGGTCGAACTCGTGCGGCGGCAGCTCCAGCGCGAAGCACGCCTCGCGCACGACGGCCTGCTCGTCCTTGTCGAAGTCGCCGTCGGCGCCGCCGATGACGATGCCGATCTGAATCACCGCGCGGGCCTCCGCGGGCTTCTTCTTCGCCTTCGCGACCTCCTGGAGGACGCTCACCTTGCCGAACGCGAAGTCGGCGGTCAGCTTGTCCACGTACTCGTCGAAGCGGCGGCGCAGGTCGTCCGCCGGGAAGTTCTGCAGCACCTCGTTCGTGCCGATGAGCTGGGCCACGCGCTGGCGCTCGGACGGGTCCACGGTGCCGTCGGCCGCCGCCACCAGGGCACACATCGCCATGCTCGCGTCGCGGAAGGCGCCGCTCTTGAGGTCGTTCTTCTTCGCCATCAGCTGGGTCTGCATCGTCGATGCGGATTCCTTGACGCGGTCCCACAGGGCCATGGGGCAAACTCCGTAAACGTGTCGATATATCGGGGGTGTTGAGCGTGGTCCCGGTACGCTGCGCGCAGGTCCCGGTCCCCGCCAATTTCTACAGCAGAGTAGAAACTAGCAGCAGGGCCGGGAAGTTCCCGCCCAGCGGAAGGTGCGCGCGATGACGCCCACGGCAGACGAGCTCCTGCGGATCACGGCCGCCCGCCTCGCCCCGGAACCCGGCACGAACCCCCTCGTCCCCCGCATCGCCGACGGCTCCGCGCCGCGCCGGACGATCGCCGTCCTCGCGCTGGAGCAGCGCCATGTGATCCCCGCCGACCGGCGTTCCTTCCAGCACCTCGCCCGACGGGCGGCGGGGAGCAGGGACCTGGAGTCCGCCGCCTTCTTCGACACCCTCGCCGACGGCGAGAGCCTCGCCAGGGAACGGCTGACGCCGCTGCTCGACGCCTGCGGGGTGACGAAGAGCGAGGCGGCGACGTACGAGCCGCGGGCCGGCTGCCAGGCCTTCCCGGCCTATGTGGCCTGGCTCGCGCTGAACGGCGAACCGGCCGACGTCGTCCTCGCGCTCACCGCCAACTTCGCCGTATGGGGCGGCAGTTGCGCGGTCATCGCCGGCGCGCTGCGCGACCGCTACGGCTTCGCCGACGAGGCCTGCGGCTTCTTCGACCTCTTCGCGGAACCGGCACCGGACCTCGACCGCCAGGCGCTCGCCGCCGTGCAGGCGGGGCTCGACCGGGGGCGGGTGACGGCGGCGCACCTGCGGTACGGGCGACTGGTCGGGCGGTACGAGGAGATGTTCTGGCAGACGCTCGCGGAGGGGGCGGAGGGTGACGACGACGGGAAGGCCAACGAGGGCTAGAGCCCCGCGCTCCTCACCCCACCGGCACCACAGACGTCACCGGCATCACGATGGCCGTGGCGGCGATCCCGTCGCGCACGATCCACGAACCGGAGAACACCTTCACCTCGGCGCCCTCCACCACCGGCCCCTCGACGAGCAGCCGCGCGGTGAACGTCCCGTCCGGGGCGAGCTCCAGATGGGCGTCCTCGAAGCCGAGCCAGCGGCCGGTGAGCGGGAACCACGTCTTGTAGACGGACTCCTTGGCGCTGAACAGCAGGCGGTCCCAGGGCGTCGCCGGGTGGCGGACGGCGAGCGAGGCGAGCGCGGCACGTTCCGTCTCGTCGGCGACCAGGTTGAGGACGTCCGGGTCCCGCAGCGGCTCGCCGGGCTCCGCGTCGATGCCCACGGAGATCACCTCGCCGGCGCGGGCCACCACCGCGGCCCGGTATCCGGCGCAGTGCGTCATGCTGCCGACGACACCGGAGGGCCAGCCGGGCGCCCCCCGCTGGCCCGGCAGGATCGGGGCCGGCGGGACACCGATCCGGGCGAGCGCCGTACGGGCGCAGTGCCGCACCGTGGTGAACTCGTCGCGCCGCTTGGCCACCGCCTTCGCGATCACCGCCGCCTCTTCGGGGAAGAGGACGGCGTCGGCCGGGTCCTCATGGGTCTCCACGACGGTGACGGGCGCGTCGGCGAGCAGGGTCGCCAAGGGTCCGGCGGGATTCGGTACTTGGCGCTCGGGTATCGAGGGTGACGTCACGAGAGATCACGGTACCGGCCGACCGGCACGCGCGTGCGTGCTGTGGCCCACGCCACCTCCTGGCGCCCGCCGGGTGCGAACGGCCCTCCAGGAGCGCCTACGCTGGCGTGATGCAGGACGAATACCGCACAGTGGCCCGCGAGGGCGTGCACGAGACCGAGATCAACCGCTCGCGCTTCCTGTGCGCCCTGGCCCCCGCGGCCACCGAGCAGGAGGCCCAGGACTTCGTCGCCCGCATCCGCAAGGAACACCCGGCCGCCACCCACAACTGCTTCGCCTACGTCATCGGGGCCGACGCCGCCGTACAGAAGGCGAGCGACGACGGCGAGCCCGGCGGCACCGCGGGCGTCCCGATGCTGCAGATGCTGATGCGCCGCGACATGCGGTACGTCGCCGCGGTCGTCACCCGCTACTACGGAGGCGTCAAGCTCGGCGCCGGCGGTCTCATCCGCGCCTACGGAGGAGCGGTCGGCGAGGCCCTCGACACCCTGGGCACCGTCACCCGGCGCCGCTTCCGCCTCGCCACCGTCACCGTCGACCACCAGCGCGCGGGCAAGGTCCAGAACGATCTGCGGACGGCCGGACGTGAGGTGCGCGACGTCCGGTACGGCGACGCGGTCACCATCGAGATCGGCCTGCCCGACGCCGACGTGGACGCCTTCCGGGGCTGGCTCGCCGACGCCACGGCTGGCAGCGCGGTCCTCGAGCTCGGGGGAGAGGCGTACGGGGACGCGTGAGGCTCCGGCACCGGAGCCTGCCGGAAGGGCGCGGGGAGAGACGTTGCGCGAGTGGCGTTGCGGGAGTGGCCGTCCGTGATGTCCGACCCGCCCGTTAGTCTCGTGAATCATGAGGCTGCTGCACACGTCCGACTGGCACCTGGGGCGATCGTTCCACCGCGTGAACATGCTCGACGCCCAGGCCGCGTTCATCGCCCACCTGGTGGCGACCGTGCGCGAGCGCGAGGTGGACGCCGTCGTGGTGGCCGGTGACGTGTACGACAGGGCGGTGCCCCCGCTCGCCGCCGTCGAGCTCTACGACGACGCCCTGCACCGGCTCGCGGCGCTCGGCGTGCCGACCGTCATGATCTCCGGCAACCACGACTCGGCACGCCGCCTCGGCGTCGGCGCGGGCCTCATCGACCGCGCCGGCATCCACCTGCGCACCGACCCCGCGGCCTGCGCGGAGCCCGTGATCCTCGCCGACGCCCACGGGGACGTGGCGTTCTACGGCCTGCCCTACCTCGAACCAGCCCTGGTGAAGGACGAGTTCGGGGTGGAGAAGGCGGGGCACGAGGCGGTCCTCGGGGCCGCCATGGACCGTGTCCGCGCCGACCTCGCCACCCGCGCGCGCGGCACCCGCTCCGTCGTCCTCGCCCACGCCTTCGTCACCGGCGGCCAGGCCAGCGACAGCGAGCGGGACATCACCGTCGGCGGCGTCGCCGCCGTACCGTCCGGCGTCTTCGACGGCGTCGACTACGCGGCCCTCGGCCACCTGCACGGCAGCCAGACCCTCACCCCGCGCGTGCGCTACTCCGGCTCCCCGCTGCCGTACTCCTTCTCCGAGGCCGACCACCGCAAGAGCATGTGGCTCGTCGACCTCGGGCCGGAGGGGGAGATCGACGCCGAGCGCGTCGACTGCCCGGTGCCGCGTCCGCTCGCCCGCCTCAGGGGCACACTCGAAGAGCTGCTCGACGACCCCCGCCTCGCCCGCCACGAGGACGCGTGGGTCGAGGCGACCCTCACCGACGCGGTGCGGCCCGACGACCCGATGGCCCGGCTCTGCGCACGCTTCCCGCACACCCTGAGCCTCGTCTTCGACCCGGACCGGGCCCCGGACGACCCCGACGTCTCGTATGCCCAGCGGCTCCAGGGACGCAGTGACCAGCAGATCGCCGTCGACTTCGTGACCCACGTGCGCGGCGCGGGGCCCGACGAGGACGAGCGGGAAGTGCTGCGTTCGGCGTTCGACGCGGTCCGTACCGACGACACCCTGCGCGAGGTCGCCCGATGAGGCTCCACCGGCTCCGCATCACCGCCTTCGGGCCCTTCGGCACCACCCAGGAGATCGACTTCGACGACCTCAGCGCCGCCGGACTCTTCCTGCTGCACGGCCCGACCGGCGCGGGCAAGACCTCCGTCCTGGACGCCGTGTGCTACGCCCTCTACGGCTCGGTGCCGGGCGCCCGGCAGAGCGCCGGACAGGGCGCGACGCTGCGCAGCGACCACGCGCGCCAGGGCACCCGCACCGAGGTCAGCCTCGAACTGTCCGTCGCCGGGCGCCGCCTGGAGGTCACCCGCCAGCCCCCGTGGGAGCGCCCCAAGAAGCGCGGCAAGGGCACGACGACGGAGAAGGCGCAGAGCTGGCTGCGCGAGTACGAGGCCGGGGCCGCCCCGGCGACGGACACGGCCGCCGGGCCGGGCGAGGGGGCGGGCGGCTGGAAGGACCTGAGCCGGTCCCACCAGGAGATCGGCGAGGAGATCGGCCAGCTGCTCGGCATGAGCAAAGAGCAGTTCTGCCAGGTCGTCCTCCTGCCCCAGGGCGATTTCGCCCGCTTCCTGCGCGCGGACGCGGAGGCCCGCGGCAAGCTGCTCGGGCGGCTCTTCGACACCCGCAGGTTCGCCGCAGTCGAGCAACGGCTCGCCGAGCAGCGCCGCACCACCGAGGCCGAGGTCAAGGAAGGGGACGCCGCGCTCCTCGCCGACGCGCACCGCATGCAGCAGGCCGCGGGCGACGACGGCAGCGGCGCGGAACTGCCGCTGCCAGACGCCGCCCCCGGCGACCCGGGCCTCGCGGACGCGGTCCTCACGTGGGCCGCCGTCGCCCGGGCGGGCGCCCGAGAGCGCCTCACGGTGGCGCGCTGCGCCCTCTCGGCCGCCGAATCCGCCCACGCCGACGCGGAACGCAGCCTCGGTGACGTACGCGAACTCGACCGGCTGCAGGGCAGGTTCGCCGAAGCGCGGGCCCGCGCGGCCGCCTTGCACGCGCGCGAAGACGAACAGCGCGGGCTCGAAGAGCGTCTGGCCCGGGCCCGCAAGGCCGAGCAGGTCGCTCCCGCGCTCGGCCTGCGCGACACCGCCGACGCCGACCACCGCAGGGCCGCCCGGGCGGAGGCACACGCGCGTGGCCGCCTGCCCGAGACGTTCGCGTCCTCCGGCGCGGCCGGCCTCGCCGCCGCCGCGCGTGCTGCGGCCGAGGAACTGGGTGGCCTCGCCTCGGCCCGGCGAGCCGAGCGGCGGATCGCCGGGATCGCCGCTGAACGGAGCGCGCTGGACCGGCAGGAGCACGCCGACGACGAGCTGCTCCAGGACGCGTCGGGCTGGCTCGACGGCTGGGAGACGACCAGGGCCGCGCTCCAGGAGCGCATCGAATCCGCCCAGGAAGCCGCGACCCGCGCGGAGCGGCTCGCGGGCCGCCTCGAACCGGCCAGGGCCCGCCTGGACGCGGCACGTCGCCGTGACCTGCTCGCCCGGGACACCGAAGCGGCCGAAGGGCGTGTCCTCGCCGCCCGCGAGGCCGCCGCGGCCGCCCACGAACACTGGCTCGCGCTCAAGGAGCAGCGCCTGACGGGTATCGCCGCCGAACTGGCCGCCCACCTGACCGACGGGGAACCGTGCGCGGTGTGCGGCGCGACCGAGCACCCTGCCCCCACCCGGAAGGTCGCCGGACACGTGGACCGCCACACGGAGGAGGCGGCGCTCGCCGACCACCACCGCGCGGACGAGGCCAGGGCAACCGCCGAACGCGCCCTGGCCGAGGTACGGGAATCCCTGGCGGCCGCGAGGGCGGCGGCCCGGGGCGGCCCGCTGACGGACGGGGACGCGGACGACGGACCGACCCCGGCCGCCCACGAGCCCAAGTCGGCGCCCGAGGCGGCCTCCATGACCGACGAGGACCCCACCGCGGACCCTACGGTGGACGAACTCACCACGGCGGTCGACGCGTTGCGACGCGCCCACGCGGAGGCGCGCGACCGGGCCTCCGGACTGCACGCCGCCCGGGAGGCGCTCGCACAGGCCGAGGGCGAGTACGAGCGCAGACTCACCGGGCAGCAGGAAGCCGCACGGCGCGCCGCCTCCCGAGCCACCCTGCGCGATGCCCTTGAGCGGGAACAGGACGCCCTGGAAGCCGAGTTGAGGTCGGCGCGGGGAGCCAGCGGCAGCGTCGCCGACCGCGCGGCCCAACTGGAGCGACAGGCCGAGCTGCTCACCGAGGCCGCGGACGCGGCCCGGGCCGCCGCCGACACCGCGGAGCGGCTCAAGGACGCGGACGCGCGCCTCTCCGACGCGGCCTACCGCGCCGGGTTCGACACGCCGGAGGCGGCGGCCGCAGCCCTGCTCGACGACGCCAGGTACCGCGAGATCCAGCACCGCATCGACGCCTGGCGGAACGAAGAGGCCGCGGTGCGTTCCATCCTCGCCGAGCCGGACACGGCCGCCGCGGCGCAGCATCCGCCCGCCGACCTGTCCGCCGCCCGCGCGTCCGCCGAGGCCGCGGCCATGCGCCTGCGGGACGCCGCCTCCGCGCGCGACGCGGCCGACCGCCGCTGCGCCGAACTGGACCGTCTCTCGGCCCGCTCCCTCGCCGCGATGCGCCGACTGGCGCCCCTGCGGACCGCGTACGACAGGGTGGCGCGGCTCGCAGGCCTCGCCGCGGGCACCTCGGCGGACAACGAACGCCGGATGCGCCTGGAGTCGTACGTACTCGCCGCCCGCCTCGAACAGGTCGCCGCGGCCGCGACCGCCCGGTTGCGGAGCATGTCGTCGGGCCGGTACACGCTGGTGCACTCCGACGACCGCACGGGCCGCGGCCGTTCGGGCCTCGGTCTGCACGTCGTCGACGCCTGGACGGGCCGCGAACGCGACACGTCGACCCTGTCGGGCGGCGAGACGTTCTTCGCTTCGCTCGCCCTCGCCCTGGGCCTCGCCGACGTGGTCACCGACGAGGCGGGCGGCGTCCGCCTCGACACGCTCTTCATCGACGAGGGCTTCGGCAGCCTGGACGACCAGACCCTCGACGAGGTCCTGGACGTCCTGGACTCCCTGCGCGAACGCGACCGCAGCGTGGGAATCGTCAGCCATGTAGCGGACCTACGCCGCCGTGTACACGCGCAGTTGGAGGTGGTGAAGGGCCGGGACGGGTCGGTGGTGCGGCAGCGGGGTGGGGGCTGAGATGTGGCGGTTTCGTTGCCTCCGAGCTATACGCTCGGCCGTTTCCCGTAGTACGGGCTGACGGTCCTGGCCAGCTTTCTCTGGATCACCCGCAGCAAGGTGATCGTCGCCTCGTCGTCACGCCCGGTGGTCGTCGGCCATTCGACGCCCGTCCCGGCGAGGTCGCTCGCGAAGACAATTTCTGTGGCCAGGAGTGTCCGAGCCCAGTCCGCCGGCGTGAGCGGGACGTCTTCGCCGAGTGCATTCCGCAGCCTGAAGGCCTGGTCGACCAGATCCTTGGAGTCAACGAATCCCATGCCGGCGGCGAGCTGATCGCTGCAGTGTGCCGGCCCGCCCCATTCCAGGAGCGCGCGACGCAGCAGATCAACCTCATGCTTATCCAGCAGGTCGCTCGCCTTCGGAATGTCTTGCGGCATCGGGGAAGTCATTTCGTGTGCTCCTGGGAGGCGTTCGGTCCTGCAGGTTCAAGGCGGGCTCACGATCACACTATCTGTTGCCTCGGTGTGCCTCCTTGCTGGTCCGGCAAGAAGGTTCGTCCCGTGGGGACATGTGTGTGCAAGCTGCGTCCACACGGTTCCGGCGCACCACCGAAAGCCGGGCATGTCGGTAGTGGAATTGGTTGAGGAAGCAGCAGATGGAAAATCGCCATGTCGTGATCATTCCCATCGAGATCGATGAGGAGAAGGAAGCCTCTTATCTCGCCGCATGGCAGGACGCCGCCGAGGTGATGGCGGCGCAGCCCGGTTTTATCCGGACGTACATGTTCCGCACGATTGTTCCGGGAAGCAGATTCTCTCTTGTCAACGTGGCGGAATGGGAGTCCACCCGTCACTGGGAAGAGGCAATGAATGTCTGCCCGATGATGGGACAGCAGATAGCCGTCGTCCATGCCTCGAACTACGAGGCGATCCGGACGGTTCTGCCCCCGCAGAGCGCGAATTCCGGCGACGGGCGCCTGCCCGCTGACCTGTCTCCTGTCGAGGCGCGTCGCCGTGCCGTGGACGGGCAACTCACGCTGGTCGATGTCCGTGAGGACGATGAATGGGCAGTGCGCCACCCGGCCGGCGCCGTCCACGCCGCTCTCAGCACACTGTCGGCGTCGCTGTCGGATCTGCCTGACGGCCCACTGGCCTTCGTCTGCCGCACAGGCAACCGCAGCGCGCAGGGCGGCGCGCAGGCGATCCGCGCCGGCCGGTCCTCCGTCTACAGCGTGGCGGGCGGCCTTGAGGCGTGGGAAGCGGCGGGACTGCCGGTCGTCCTTCCCGGGGGTGAGAAGAGCAGGGAGAGCGACGGCGATCGCGTGGCAGACGCGGTACGCGAGGGCTGACGAAAGCAAGACCGGCGGACAACCGTCGCACAGGTCCGCCGGGATGAGGCCGGCCGGATGCGCCGTCCCGGAGAGGAGTACACGATGTCTTTCGTCGACACCCTGGAGTTCGAAGGGCTGGGCAACCGCAGCTATCTGGCGGGGAGTCGGAGAGCGGCGGTCGCGGTCGATCCGCCGCGGGACGTCGATCAGGTGATCGCCCTCGCCGGGCGGCGAGGGGTGCGCATCGCCTACGTGGCGGAGACGCACGTGCACAACGACTACGTCTCCGGCGGGCTGGAACTGGCCCGCCTCACCGGCGCCCGCTACCTCGTCCCGGCCGCCGCCCGCGTCTCCTTCCCCCGCACTCCTGTCGCGGACGGGGACGTGTTCGAGGTGGACGACCACCTGGTGCTGCGGGCGATAGCCACGCCGGGCCACACCCCGCACCACACCTCGTACGTCCTGGCGGAGGAGGGACGACCGGTGGCTGCCTTCACGGGCGGCTCGCTGCTGATCGGCTCCGTGGGACGCCCGGACCTGGTGGACCCGCGGCTGACCGAGCAACTGGCCCGTGCTCAGCACGCCTCCGTCCACCGGTTGGCGTCGACACTCGACGACGAGGTGCCAGTGCTGCCCACGCACGGGTTCGGCAGCTTCTGCTCCGCCTCGCAAGCCGAGGGCGAGGCGAGCACGATCGGTCGGGAACGCGCCGCCAACGACGCATTCACCCTGAATGTCGACGACTTCGTGAAGCGGATCCTGGCCGGGCTGGAGAACGTGCCCGCCTACTACACGCACATGGGCCCGGCCAACGCCGCCGGCCCCGCGCCCGTCGACCTGACCCCGCCCGAACCCGCCGACGCCGCACAGATCGCCGAACGACTGGCGGCGGGTGAGTGGGTGGTGGACCTGCGCGACCGGGTCGCCTTCGCCGACGGCCATGTGGCCGGATCGTTCAACTTCGAGGGCAGCGGCAAGCCGGCCACCTACCTCGCCTGGCTGATCCCGTGGGGCAAGCCGGTCACCCTGCTCGGCGACACCCCGGCGCAGATCGCCGACGCGCAGCGAGAGCTGACCCGGGTCGGCATCGACCGCCCGGCCGGCGCCGCCACCGGGGACCCCGCCACCTGGGTCCGTCACGGGGAACGGCTCGCCTCCTTTCCCCGCGCCGTCTTCGCCGATCTCGCCGCTGCACACGGGCGCGGTCAGCGCGGTAAGCGCGACCAGTGCGGTGAGGACGTGGTGGTACTCGATGTGCGCCGGGACTCCGAACGTGCGAACGGCTTCATCGAGGGCTCCGTGCACATTCCGCTCCACGAACTGCACGGCCGGGCCGGCGAGGTACCGGAGGGCACGGTGTGGGTGCACTGTGCCGGCGGGATGCGGGCGGCGATCGCCGCCTCCCTCCTGGACGCGACCGGACGAAAGGTCATCGCCGTAGACGACGGCTTCCAGGCCGCCGCCGACGCAGGCCTGAGCATCACCCGGCCCTGACCCCCTGTCCCACCCGCACAGAAGGCATGCGATGTTCCTGTCCCGCCGCAGTCCTGGCCCCCTCGGCTCCGTACAGGACCACCCCCGCTTCACCGGAATCGAACGACCTGGGTCCCACGACAGCGGACACGGTGGGCGATCGACGTGACCGCCCTCATCCTGGCCCTGATCGCAGGAGCCGTCGTCGGGCTGGTGCTCGGCGCCCTCGGCGGTGGTGGCAGCGTCTTGGCGGTGCCCGCGCTGATCTACCTGCTCGGCTTCACTCCCGCCGCGGCCACCACCGCCGCCCTGATCATCGTCACCGCCACATCTCTGACCGCTCTGTACGCGCACGCCCGGGGCGGACGGGTGCGGTGGAAGGCCGGATCGGCGTTCGCGGCCGCCGGGATCCTTCCGGCGGCCGCCGCGGGAGCCGCTGCCGCCCGCCTGCCCCAAACCGCCCTCACTCTTGCCTTCGCCGGCATAGCCGCCATCTCCGCCGTCAAAATGCTCTGGCCCGCTGACACGGCCCGCACCAAAGACGGCGGTGTACGGCCGGGCAAGGCAGCCGGGGCCGGTGCCGCGCTCGGCACGCTGACCGGACTGCTCGGCGTGGGCGGCGGCTTTCTCGCCGTCCCTGCCCTGGTCACCGTCCTCGCCTTCGAGATGGATGCGGCAGTCGGCACCAGCCTGCTGGTCATCACGGCCAACTCCCTGTCCTCCCTGGCCACTCGCTCCGGCACCGCTGTCTCGCTCGACTGGGGGCTGATCGGCCCGTTCATCGGAACCGCGATCCTGGGCGCATGGGACGGCAAGCGCCTGGCCGCGAAGGTCTCCGCGCCCCACTTGCAACGCATCTTCGCCGTAATCCTGCTGGCCGTGGCCGCGTTCATGCTCGCCGACGCCGTGACGTGACGGCACGCCGCCCGCAGCGGTCGGCCGGAGATCCGGTTTGCCAGTCGGCTGCGGGAAGTAATCGGCGTTCGCATCTGTTCTGCGCAGATAGTGATCCCGCATGTGGTGATCCCAAGACCGCTGAACAAAGGGGCGAGACTGTGTCAACGCTGCTCAACGAGGAGACGCGCAAGTTGCTGGACGGGAGGAACTTCGCCACCGTCGCGACGCTGAACCGGGACGGCGGGCCGCAGACATCGGTGGTCTGGATCGCCACGGAGGGGGACACGGTGGTGTTTTCCACGACGGCCGGCCGCCTGAAGGCGCGCAATCTCGCACGGGATCCAAGAGTCAGCCTCACGGTCTACGACACCGCGAACCCGTACCAGTCCATAGACATCCGCGGCACGGCCGAACTGATCGAGGACCCGGAGAAGACGCTGCCGCGCAAGCTCTCGCAGAAGTACCTGGGCGAGGACCCGCCGGCCGAGTCGGCGGACGTGCTCCGGCTGATCGTCCGGGTGACCCCGCAGAAGGTCACGGGCTTCTCCATCCCTCGCTAATCGCTGGTGTGCAACCGCTCGATCTCGGCCAGCACGTGGGTCACGTACGGGCGTTTCCGCGCCTGCAATGCCTCGGGCCAAGTTTCCTCGGCGTAGCCGCAGTTGAGGTAGAGGTGTCTGGCGTGGGCCAGGATCGGGCGGTGTTCGCGTGGGAGTTGGGCCAGGGCCCAGTCGGCGGCGGCGTCCTTGGATCTGATCTCGCCGGTGGCGAGTGTGGTCCAGATGCGTGCGAAGGTCAGCACGACGTTGCGCGTGTCGTCGTCGAGGTCTTCGAGTAGTTCGGGGATGCCCGCCACGCTTGCCCGGACCACGTCCGCCTGCGGGACGGGGTCGAGGACCTCTCTCAGGCTCGGGCCCCTGAGCGGGTGGTCTCCGGCCAGCGCCATTGTGATCAGCAAGGCCAGATCGGGCATCGGCTCCGGCCGCGGGACCTCCCCGGCCTCGTACTCGGCGCGCAGCCACTCCCCGTACAGAAAGTCGCAGGTCGGGGGGTATCGCCATGGGCGGACCTCGGAGTGGACGACCACGGTGAGTTCGACCGGGCGGGCGTTGTTCCGGGAGCCGGAGACACTGAGCAGGTCGGTGACGAGCTCCCGTCGTTCCGGCTCGTCCATCGACCGTCGCGAGACGACCAGCACGTCCACGTCGCTGGCCGGCCTGAGGCCGTCGACCACCGAGGACCCGTGGAGGTAGACGCCGATCACGTCCCCCCCCAGCACGTCGTCGACGGAGCCCAAGACCTCCTGAAGCTGCTTCATCGCGTCAGCGGCCCAGGGGGCGGCGGGGGAGGGGTGAGGAGTAGACGACGCTCGTCGTCACCGAGCCCAGGGCGCCGATCTTGCCGGAGACCTCTTCCAGGTGCTGCATGGAACGTGCCGTGACCTTGATGACGAAGCAGTCGTCCCCCGTGACGTGGTGCGCCTCCAGGATCTCCGGGGTCGCTTCGACCAGGTCGTGGAAGGGCTTGTAGTTGCCGTTCGGGTAGCGCAGTCGCACGAAAGCCAGGATCGGCATTCCCAGCCGCTCGGGGTCGATCACGGCCGCGTACCCCTGGATGACCCCCGCTTCCTCCAGGCGTCGTACGCGTTCGGTGACCGCGCTCGCCGACATCGAGACGGCACGCGCGAGTTCGGCGTAGCTGGCGCGGCCCTCGCGCTGGAGGACTTCGAGAATGCGCCAGTCGGTGGCGTCCGTGGAATAGCCGGTCATGTCCGAGAGGTAACAGGGAAATCCCCGGGTGATCAAGAGGGGAGGCCGGGGAAGTGACCGACTAGTCCCGCTCTGAACCGCGCGAGCGCGTGCTCGCCGGAACTTCCGTCCGACGAGCACGCACGCACACGCATGCACACACGCACGCTTGGAGCCGGGATGGTCGGGCGGTCCGCCGACCGCCTCCCCTCCTGTGTCAGACGCCCGCGATGCTCTGGATCCAGGAGCGGTACGCGGTCACGTTCGTGTACGCGGTCGTGGTCTGGCGGTCACTCGTGGAAGCCACGCCGACCTGCGAGCCGTTGGCCATCATCGGGCCGCCCGAGTCGCCGCCCGCCGTGATGCCGTTGCCGCGCCGGGCGCAGATGGCCTGGCCCTGGTAGGCGTCACGGCAGCCGCCGGTCACGACGACGTCGGCGACCTTCAGGAGCCGGGACTGGCAGTTGATCTCCGAGCCGCACCGGGACGTCGCGCCCCAGCCGTACACCTGCACGGTCTGGCCCACGGAGACGGATCCGGGGCTGCCGAGGCGCGCGTAGGTGCCGGAGACGGAGCGGTCCAGCCTGACCAGGGCCAGGTCCGCGCTCGGGTGGGTCTGGACGCCGACGCCGTTGGCCGTCGTGCCGCCGGACGTCTGGTCGAGGCTGCCGATGCGGAAGGAGAGGCCGCCGCCGCTGACGCAGTGCTTGGCGGTGAGGATCCAGGTCGGGGCGATGATCGTGGAGCTGCACGTCTGCTGGCCGTTGGAGAAGAGCCTGGCGGCCCAGGGGGCGTTGCTTGCGTAGCCGCCGCCGATGATCGGCCGGGGGGAGTCGACGGATGCCACTGCGGGTGCGTCCGCGCGCGCCGCGCTCTGGGCCGCTGCCGTGGGGGCCAGCCCCAGGACGGCGAGTGCGGTGGCCGCGAGCGCGGGGACGAGTCTGGATATTCGCACGTTCGTCTCCATTGTGTGGGGGTGGAACGTCCTGGATGAGGACGAAACTGCATAGGTATGCAGTGAGGGTGCGTGGACAGCAGGCGGGTATCTCCTGTCGCGCGCATGCCATCTCTGGCTGCGGCGAATGTGGCAGAGGTCTCGCCGGTGGCGCAAGAGGTCGGCTGCCGGAATTCCGTTTTCGCCGCGTCCGGCGGGTGTCGGTACGGCTGACTTGCCTACAGACGGCGATAGTTGGCCTTCGAGTGGCCCGTCGGTCGGGCTCGGCGAGTGTGAGTCTCCGGCCTCGAGGGCTCGTCCCCGTACGTCGGCATGTGGCCGGATCGCAAGGGCTGTTGAGGGCCAGGGCACCCTCCGGTCGATGGTGCGGTCGCCAAGGAGCCTTCCGCGTGTTCTTGCGAATCGATGCATGGAGAAGCGATCCTGGTCCGGACCAGGGCAACCGCCGGTGTCACCAAGTGGCCGTCACGTGGTCCGCTCCCGTGACCCGCCGTGAAGTGCGACGGCCGCGTCCGGACAACACCGGGGATTCGACGGTCCGGTGGCCCTGACGCCGGGGATCATCCCTTCAGGGTTCCGGCCGCCACCCGTAGATTTTTCGCCATGAACAACATCACGGGCACGGACAGCCCGACCACCACCACCAACGACCTGACCGGCACGGACACGCGATCCGCGGACAACCCCGTCCTGCGCGTCCCGCCCGCCTCTCCCGCCGCGGCCGCCGCCTACTTCGGGGCGAGCCTCGCCTTCCACGCCGACGTCTCCGACGTCGCCTCCGCGCTCGCCGACGGTGGCGACCCCGGCTTCGTCGTGATCGACACCCGCTCCACCGCGTCCTGGGACCAGGGACATGTTCCGGGCGCCGTCCACCTGCCGACCGCCCTGATCCCCGAGCAGGCCGGGGCGCTGCTCGACAAGTCCGTGCCGGTCGTCACGTACTGCTGGGGGCCGGGCTGCAACGGTGCGACGCGTGCGGCGCTCGCCTTCGCCCAACTCGGGTACCAGGTGAAGGAGATGCTGGGCGGCTTCGAGTACTGGGCGCGTGAGGGCTTCGAGTTCGAGACCTGGGAGGGCAGGGAGCGGCGCGCCCCGGACGCCCTGACGGCGCCGGTCGACGGGGAGGACTGCGGCTGCTGAGGCCTCGGGAGGCGCAAAAGGAGGGTCGGCGGGCGGAAGCGGAAGTGGAAGCGCGGGGCGGCGGGGAGGCGGCCCGGCTGCCGGCCGCCCCACCGCCCCCGACGGTCACAGCTTCGAGAGCTCGTCCACCAGGTCGTCCAGGCCCAGCGAACCCTGCGAGAGGGCGGCCATGTGCCACGCCTTGGCGTCGAAGGCGTCACCGTGGCGGCGTCGCGCGTTCTCCCGCCCGAGGAGCCAGGCGCGCTCGCCCAGCTTGTAGCCGATCGCCTGGCCGGGGATGGTCAGGTAGCGCGTCAGCTCGCTCGCCACGTAATCCGTGGGGCGGCTGCAGTGCGCGTCGAAGAACTCCTGCGCGAGGTCCGGCGTCCAGCGCTCCCTGGGGTGGAAGGGCGAGTCCGCGGGGATCTCCAGTTCCAGGTGCATGCCGATGTCGACGATGACCCGCAGCGCGCGCATCATCTGCGCGTCCAGGTAACCGAGCCTGCGCTCGGGGTCGGTGAGGAAGCCGAGCTCGTCCATGAGCCGCTCCGCGTACAGCGCCCAGCCCTCGGCGTTGGCGCTGACGATGCCCACGGTCGCCTGGTAGCGCGAGAGGTTTTCCGCGACGTGTGCCCACTGGGCCAGCTGGAGGTGGTGCCCCGGCACGCCCTCGTGGTACCAGGTGGAGACGAGGTCGTAGACCGGGAAGCGGGTCTCGCCCATCGTCGGCAGCCAGGTGCGGCCGGGGCGCGAGAAGTCCTCGGTCGGGGCCGTGTAGTAGGGGGCCGCGGCGCCGCCCGGCGGAGCGATGTGCGACTCCACCTTCCGTACCCGCTCGGCGAGTTCGAAGTGCGTGCCGTCCAGGGCGTCGATGGCCTCGTCCATCAGCTTCTGCAGCCAGTCCCGGACCTCGTCCACCCCCTCGATGTGCGCCCCGTGCTCGTCGAGATGGGCGAGGGCCACCCACGGCGTCGCGGCGCCGGGCAGGATCTTCTCGGCCTCGGCCCGCATCTCCCCGAGCAGCCGGTGGAACTCCGACCAGCCGTACGCGTACGCCTCGTCGAGGTCCAGGTCGGTGCCGTTGCACTCGCGGGACAGGCGCGCGTAACGCTCACGGCCGACGACGTCGGGGGCGCCCTGGATCGCCGGGGCATAGACGTCCCGCATCCAGTCCCGCAGCGCCACCACGGAGGCGGTCGCCCGCGCCGCCGCGGCGTCCAGCTCGGCGCGCAGGGCGTCCGGGCCCCCGGACGCGAAGTCCTCGAACCAGCCGCGCCGCCCGCTGTCCCCGCCGGCCTCGCCCGCCCACTCGGTGAGCTGCTCGATGAAGGTGGCGGTGGGGCGGGGCGGCCCGAACAGCTTGCGCTCCAGGCCGAGTTCCAGCGACGCGCGGTACCCCTCGAAGGCGGCAGGCACGGCCCGCAGGCGCTCGGCGATCGCCGCCCAGTCCTCCGTGGTCTCCATCGGGGTGACGGTGAAGATCTCCCGCACCTGGTGCGGCATCGTGTGCAGATTGCCGACGGCGCGCAGACCTTCGTCGGCCTCGTGCACGGCCAGTTGTGCGGTGAGCCGCTCGCGCAGCAGCCGGCCGCAGCGGCGCTCTATCTCGCTCTCGGCGCCCGGCCTGCGCTCCGCCTCGTCCAGCCGGGCGAGCGTCGTGCGCGCCAGCCGCGCGAGGGCCTCCTGGCCCTCGGGTGAGGTGTCGGGGAGCTTGCTGTTGCTCTCCGCGACGCCCAGATAGGTGCCCGTGATCGGGTCGAGGGCGATGAGCTCGTCGACGTAGGCGTCCGCGACGGCGCGGGGGAGGGGGCCGGTGTTCGATTGGGGGTTCATCGTGGCTGACATGCGGACATCCTCGTACGAGTGACGGGTGCGCGTCACCATGATTCAGTACGGGGTCCCGACGCTTCCTTACGGGCTCCCGGCGGGCCGTCCGGCGCGGCGTCGGGCGGCAGCAGCGGGCCGCACGCCCACTGCTGGAAGATCAACCGGGTCTCCACGCGCGCGACTTCGCGCCGTGCCGTGAACTCGTCGAGCACCAACCGCTGCAGATCCGCCGGACCCGCCACCGCCACGTGCACCAGAAAGTCCTCGGGACCCGTGAGGTGGAACAGGGAGAGCGACTCGGGCAGCGCCCTGACACGCTCCACGAAAGGCCCCACGAGATCCCTGCGGTGCGGCCTGACCTGCACCGAGAGGAGCGCTTCGACACCGCGGCCGAGCTTGGCCGGGTCGAGCCGCAGCTGGTGTCCGAGAATCACTCCCGAACGCCGCAGCCGCGTCACCCGGTCCAGACACGTGGAGGGCGCGACACCGACCTGCGTGGCCAGATCGCGGTAGGTGGTCCGGGCGTCGTTCTGCAGCAGACGCAATATGTGGAGGTCCACCGGGTCCAGTGCGACAGAATCGGCCATCGGCCGAACGTAGCACGGCCTTTCGGCGCTTGTCCCCGGTGGATGTTCAGCCTGGGCGCCATGGAAGCGAACACCGGGACAGCCCCGTACGAGTCCGCCGCCGACACCGCGTCACCGCCGCGCGCCCTGGCCACCGAGGCCGTGCACGCGGGCCGGGACGATCTGGCCGAAATGGGCCTGCACGCCCCGCCGATCGACCTCTCCACCACGTACCCCTCCCGGGACAGCCGGACCGAGGCCGCGCGCATCGACGCCTTCGCCGCGGACGGCGTCGTCGACGACGGGCCGCCGGTCTACGCCCGACTCGGCAATCCGACCGTGGCCCGCTTCGAGACCGCCCTGGCCCGGCTGGAGGGGACCGAGAGCGCCGTCGCGTTCGCGAGCGGCATGGCGGCGCTGACCGCGGTGCTCCTCATGCGCGGCGCCGCCCGCCTGCGCCATGTCGTGGCCGTCAGGCCGCTGTACGGCTGCAGCGATCACCTGCTCACCGCGGGCCTGGTCGGCACCGAGGTGACCTGGGTCGACCCGGACGGCATCGCCGACGCCATCCGTCCCGAGACCGGCCTTGTGATGGTCGAGACGCCCGCCAACCCGACCCTCGCCGAACTGGACCTCGCCGCGGTCGCCCGCGCCTGCGGCACGGTTCCGCTGCTCGCCGACAACACCTTCGCCACACCCGTGCTGCAGCGGCCCGCCGAGAGCGGCGCCCGTCTCGTCCTGCACAGCGCCACGAAGTACCTGGGCGGCCACGGCGACGTGCTCGGCGGCGTCGTCGCCTGCGACGAGGAGTTCGCGCGGGGCCTGCGCCAGGTGCGGTTCGCCACCGGCGGGGTGCTGCATCCGCTCGCCGGCTATCTGCTGCTGCGCGGCCTGGCCACGCTGCCGGTACGGGTACGGGCCGCCTCGGCCACCGCGGCGGAACTGGCGCGCCGCCTGACCGGCGACCCGAGGGTGGCCCGCGTCCACTATCCGCGTCTCGGCGGCGCGATGGTCGCCTTCGAGGTGCACGGCGACCCGCACGAGGTGATCGCCGGCGTACGGCTGATCACCCCAGCGGTGAGCCTCGGCAGCGTCGACTCGCTCATCCAGCACCCGGCCTCCATCAGCCACCGCGTGGTCGACCCCGACGACCGGCGCTCGTCGGGTGTGAGCGACCGCCTGCTCCGCATGTCCTGCGGCCTGGAGGACGTCGAGGACCTGTGGCGCGACCTGGACCGGGCCCTGGGCGCCGTCCCGAAGGCCGCCACCGCCACCGTGCCGGCCCCCGCTGCGGTCAGCGTTCCGCCCGCTGGGGACGGTCGGCCCGCACGTCGGGGCGGCCCGCGTGGTCGTACGGCAGCCGCGAACTGACCGGTGTCGCGTCGAGGCGGGCCGTGATCACCAGCGTGCCCTCCTCGATCTGGTAGTCGAGCGGCAGGCCGAGCCCGCGCATGGCGGCCACCATGCCGGTGTTGGACGCCCGCGTCACCGCGTACACGCTCTCGCAGCCGGCCTCGACCGCCATCGTGACCAGGCGCCCCAGCAGCTGGCTCCCGATGCCGCGGCGCTGCCACTCGTCCTCGACGAGCAGGGCGACCTCGGTCTCGTCGCCGTCCCACAGGAGGTGGCCGATGCCGACGATCCGCCCGGACGCCGTGCGCACCGCGAGCGTGCGGCCGAAGCGCGGGCTGAGCAGGTGGTTGAGGTAGCGGTCGGCGTCGTGCACCGGGCCGTGGTAGCGCATGTCCAGCGTGCGCGACGAGCAGCGCTCGTGCATGGCCTTGGCCGCCTCGATGTCGGCGGTGTCGGCACGCCGCACGGTGATGGCGTTGCCCTCCGGGAGCGTCAGGACGTCCTGGCTGTGCGGGATGCGGGGGCCGAGCCGGGTGTCGAGCTCGACGAGGGCCCGCGCGCGGGCGAATTCCGTGGGCGTGAACGGCAGATAGGGCCGCTCCACGGTGATGACCTCGCCCTCGGGTCCCTTCAGGCGCAGCACCGTCCCTTCGAGTACGCCGTCGACGGTCGCACCTTCGGCGGCGCTCTCGTCCCGGCGGGATCCGGTCCGCGGGGCGGCGGGCAGGGAGCGGATGGTGCAGCGGCCCAGCAAATGGCGCAGGGCGAGGGGGAGTTCCGCCGCGTCGAGCGCGGTGCGGGTGGCCAGGCCGAGGATGCGGGTGGGGGCGTCCACCAGGTCGTGGGCGTCCGCGCGCTCGATCCAGGTGCCGGTGCCGCCCGCCCCCGCGATCGACCGGGTGATCTCGGCGCCGGTCAGCTCGGTGGGCGCGCGCAGCAGGAACTCGTCGACGGTGCCCTCCGCCAGTGGGTGCGCCTGCAGGCTGAGGATGTCGACGCGGTGTCCGGCGAGCGCAGCGCACAGGGTGGCCAGCGATCCCGGCTCGTCCCGCACGGTCGTACGCATCCGCCACAGCGCCGTCGCGTCCGCCTCCCGACCGGCGGGCCCCTGTGCCGTGACGGCGGACGCGCCGGGCCCGGCCTGCTCCGCGTCCGCGGGCGGCCGGGCGCCGGTATCGGGCGCCGGCGGCGGGGCGTGGCCGTGGCGCCGTGCCCACCAGGTGTGGAAGCCGACCGTGGCGAGGAGCACCACGGCCGACACCACCAGCAGGCCGGGGCCGTCCGGGCCGTGCCCCACCAGGTTCGCCACGGCGTCGGCCACCGCGACGGCGGTGAACAGGGCCGCCAGCTCCACCACATCGCGCCGCCAGTGGTGAACGGGCCGGCCGTGCTTGGTCCGTGTCACATCAGACATGTCAGCTCTCATACGGACACTCTGCTGGACCGGTGTTGCGTGACCGCGAACGCCCTGTGACTGATGGGTAAAGAGGCCATCCGGCCCCTTGAGGCCCATGTGGCGTGCTACTGCCCCACCCGGCCAGGCCGCAGCACCTGCTTGAACAGGACGGTGCCGCCCTCCTGGCGCAGCCGTACCGTCAACTCGCCGCTGCCGCCGTCGATGTCGACCTCGCCGAAGTACTGCGGGGTCTCGGCCGGCGAGGTGTTGGCCCGGCTCGGCGCCTTGATGAACTTCTGCTCGGGGCCGAACGTCCCGTCGAGCTTCGTCGCGGGAAAGCCGCCGGCGGCCAGTGGCCCGGAGACGAACTCCCAGAACGGCGCGAAGTCCTTGAACCCCGCGCGCGCGGGGTCGTAGTGCTGGGCCGACGTGTAGTGCACGTCGGTGGTCAGCCACAGCGTGCCGGTGATCTTCTGGTGCTTGATGTGCCGCAGCAGCTCGGCGATCTGCAGCTCGCGGCCGAGCGGGGCGCCGGGGTCTCCCTGGGACACGGCCTCGAAGTTCGCCCTGCCGTCCGGTACGACGATGCCCAGCGGCATGTCGGATGCGATGACCTTCCACACGGCCCGGGAGCGGGACAGCTCGCGCTTGAGCCAGGCGAGCTGCCGCGCGCCGAGGATGCCGGTGGCGTCGTCGGGCTGTCTGTTGGGCGAGTTGGCGTTGCGATAGGTGCGCATGTCGAGGACGAACACGTCCAGGAGCGGACCGTGCCGCATCACCCGGTACACCCGCCCGTCCTCGTCGCCCGGCGGCAGCGTGGAGACGGGGAAGTACTCGCTGAACGCCCGCAGCGAACGGGCAGCGAGGACGTCGACGTTCTTCTCCGTGTACCGCTGGTCGTCCAGGATCTGCCCCGGGTACCAGTTGTTGTGCACCTCGTGGTCGTCCCACTGGACGATGGAGGGCACCTGCGCGTTGAACCGCCGCAGGTTCTCGTCGAGCAGGTTGTAGCGGAACGCGCCGCGGAACTCCGCGAGGGACTCGGCGACCTTGGACTTCTCCTCCGTGGTGACGTTGCGCCACACGGTCCCGTCGGGCAGCGTGACACTGGGCAGGATGGGGCCGTCGGCGTAGATGTTGTCGCCGCTGCACAGGAAGAAGTCCGGGTCGCGCCTGCGCATCTCCTCGAAGATGCGGTAGCCGCCGCGGTCCGGGTTGATGCCCCAGCCCTGCCCCGCGATGTCCCCCGACCACAGGAAGCGTACGTCCTCCTTGCGGCCCTTCGGCGTCGTACGGAACGTGCCCTCGACCGGCTTGCCCGTCCGGCGCGGATCGTCGGGGTCGGCGAGGACCACCCGGTAGTGGATCTGCTCGCCGGCGGGCAGGCCGTGCAGCCGTGTCCGGCCCGTGAAGTCCGTGCCCGGGCCGAGCAACGGGCCGCGCCACCGCCGGGGATTGCGGAACGCCTCGGTCGCCGACGTCTCCACGATCATCCGGGCCGGCCGGTCCGAACGGACCCAGATGAGCCCCGCGTGCGCGCTGACGTCCCCGGCCTGCACGCCCCACGCGGCCTTCGGCCGTCCCGAGAGGGCGAGCGAAGGAGCCGCCCCGGCCAGGGCGGGCACGGCGAGCGCCGCCGGTACGGCGAGCGAACCGCGCAGCACGCTGCGGCGGCGGGGGGACGGGCTCGGCTGACGTTGCGACATGAATGCGCCTCCAGTTGACGGGTGCGACCAGTGTGCGGGTGACGGGTTCCCGGCCGGTACCGGGCCCCAGCGACCGCACGAACCCCAAGTGAACAACTGACCGCGGGCGCGGGGGAACCGCCGCGCGGGCACCGTCTCCACCGGTCCGGGCCCCGATCCGGACCCGGACCCCGATTCGGTCCTTGAGGCGGGCCCTAGGCCCGCAGTCGTACGTCACCGGGGCGGACGTCCGGGGACATATGGCCGATGTCCGCAAGATCCCCGGCTGCCTACGCTCGGGACACCGCACGCCACCGGGTGTGCCACGTCGAAGGAGGAGCCCCGTGCCGCTCACCGGCCAGAGTCACATCCGCGTCGCCCGCCCGTCCCGCGATCTGGCGGCGGCCGAGCGGTTCTGGGTCGGCGGACTCGGGCTGAGCGTCGTCTACCGCGTCGAGGGCGGTGGCGTGCCCGGGAAGCACGACCTGCTGATGGTGGGATGGCCCGACGCGTCCTGGCACCTCGAACTCGTCCACGAGGCCTACGCCCCCGTCGAACCGCGCGCCACCGAAGAGGACCTCCTCGTCGTCTACCTCGACGGAGAGGTCCCCGAGGAGCTGGTGGCGCGGCTGGAGCGGCACGGCGGGAAGCGCGTCCTGTCCCCCAACCCGTACTGGAACGAGTGGGGTGTCACCGTCGAGGACCCCGACGGCTACCGGCTGGTGCTCTGCACGCGCGCGTGGTCCAACTCCTGAACCGCCCGCGCCAGCAGACGCACCCCCTCGGTGATCCGGGCCGGTGCCAGGTGCGCGTAACCGAGGACGAGACGCACCCCGTCACCGGCCGCGCCACCGGCCGTCGCCTCCGGATGACGTGACGCGTGGTAGTCGCTCAAAGGCCGGAGCGCGATGCCGGCCGCCGCGGCCCGGGCCAGGAACGCGTCCTGCGGCCCCCACCGCCCCGGCAGCCGCGCGATGACGTGGAGACCGGCCGCGATACCACTGACCCGCACGCCCGGGAAGTGCTCGTCCAGGGCGGCCACCAGGACGTCCCTGCGTTCCCGGTAGGCCCGCTGGCAGCGGCGCAGGTGCCGGTCGTAGTCGCCCCGTTCGACGAAGTGCGCCAGGAGCTCCTGGTCGAGGGCAGGATTGCCCAGATCCATGACGCGCTTGCGTTCGACGACCTCCTCGGCCAGCCCGTCCGGCACCAGCAGCCAGCCCAGGCGCAGCCCCGGGGCGAGCGACTTGCTGACCGAGCCGGTGTACGCCACGTGTTCGGGGTCGAGCCCCTGCAACGCGCCCACCGGGGCGCGGTCGTAACGGAAGTCCCCGTCATAGTCGTCCTCCACGAGCAGTCCGTCGACGGAGCGTGCCCAGTCGAGGAGTTCGGCGCGGCGCGGCGCGGAGTAGGCGATGCCCGAGGGGAACTGGTGCGCGGGCGTCGTCACGACCGCCCGCACGCCCCGCTCCCGGAGCGCCGCGGGCGTCACGCCCTGGCCGTCCATCGGTACGGGCACCGGGGCGACCCCCGACGCGGCGAGCAGCGTCGCGTGCTCGGGGCTGCCGGGGTCCTCCACGCCGACCGCGGTGTGCCCGCGCGCGCGGAGCGCCAGGGCCAGCAACGTCATCGCCTGGGCCACTCCGGAGCAGACGATCACGCGTTCCGGCTCCGCGACCACGCCCCGGCGCCGTGCCAGCAGGTCGGCGAGGACCGTCCGCAGCCCCGGCAGCCCGCGCGGATCCGGGTAACCCAGCATGTGGTGCGGCAGCCGGGCGAGCACCTGGCGGTGGGCGGCGGCCCATGCGGCGCGCGGGAACATCGACAGGTCCGGCACCCCGGGCAGGAAGTCCACGCGCGCGTGGCCGTCGCGCGGCGCCCGATCGCGCACGGCGGGGACCGCGGCCCGCGCCGCGTCGCCCACCCAGGTCCCCGAGCCGCGGTCGCTGCGCAGATACCCCTCCGCCGTCAACTGCTCGTACGTCTCCGTGATCAGACCGCGCGAGACGCCCAGGTCGGCGGCGAGTTCGCGGCTGGAGGGCAGGCGGGTGCCCGCCGTGAGCCGCCCCGACCTGACGGCCTCGCGCAGCGCGGAGCGGAGGCTGCGGCCGCGGCTGCGCGCGGGAGCGGCGGCGGCCGGCAGGAGCAGCTCCCAGGCGGCGCTCCACCGCGCGGGGTCCTCGGGACTCTGTGCCGGCAACGCGACGCACCTCCTGGGTCGGCGGGCCACCGGGGACCGTCGGGGCCACCGCCCGTCGGGGCGGCCCCTCGCGCGGATACGGGAAGTGGTCCCCGAACAGGCCGTGGAAGTGGACCTTAATGGGGGCCGCCCGGCTTCCTAGCGTCGGGGGCATGAACACGTACTCCACGCGCGGGGCGCTCCTCGCGGGCCTCGCCTGTCTCCTCGTCGGCGGCTCCTTCACCGCGAACAGCGTGCTGGGCGACTACCCCTACACCGGAGGGCAGTTCGTCCGGTACGGCCTGGCCTGTCTGATCCTCCTGCCCTGGCTCGGCAAGGGCGGCACCGCGCCGCTGCGCAGCTTGACGCTCTCCCAGTGGGGGCGCCTCGCGCTGCTCGCGGCGGTGGGCATGGTCGGCTTCAACATGGCGATCCTCGCCGCGGAACGCTCGGCGGAACCCGCCGTACCGGGGGTCTTCGTAGGATGCGCCCCCATCGTCGTGGCCCTCCTGGTGCCGCTCTCGGAAGGGCAGACCCCGCAGAGAGTGGTCCTGTACGGCGCGTTCCTCGTCGCGGCGGGGGCGTTCGTGGTGCAGGGGTGGGGCCGCACGGATGCCCAGGGCCTCTTCTTCTCGGCCGGCGCGCTCGGCGGCGAGGTCGGCTTCGCGGTGCTCGCCGTACCGGTGCTGCGTCCCCTCGGGCCCCGGCTGCTCGCGGCGACCGTGTGTGCCGTGGCCGCCGCCGAGTCGGCTCTCCTGGGGATGCTGACCGACGGCGGCGGCTTCGTGCGGTGGCCCGACCGCACCGAAGGCGCCGCCCTGTTGTGGCAGGCGGTGATCGTCACCGTCGTCGGCTTCGTCCTCTGGTACATCGGGCTCCAGCGCATCGGCGCCGAACGCGCCACGCTCTTCTCCGGCCTCATCCCCGTCGCGGCGGCCTGCACCGCCCCCCTGGTCGGGACGGGCTCCTACGGAACGCCCCAGGCCGTCGGCAGCGCGCTGGTCGGTGCCGGGGTGGCGCTGGGGTCCGGTGTCCTCGGCGGGCGCCGGTCAGCGGCAGGTGTCGAGGATGACGCGGGCGACGAGCGCCGGATCGTCGTTCATCGGGACGTGGCCGCAGCCGGGCAGCCGGACCAGCCGGGCACCCGGGATGGCGTGCTTGGCGCGGATCCCCTGGCGGCGCAGGAGCAGGCGGTCGCGGGTGCCCCAGGCGATGGTGACCGGCAGGTCGGGCACGTCGTCCTGGAAGAGGACGTCGCGCCCGGCCGCCAGCGTGGCGTCGAACCCCGTGGCCTCGCGCAGCGCGAGCGTCTCGGCGACGACGGCCCGCGGTGAACGGCGCCACGGGCGGGCGTAGATGGTGCTCGTCAGGGCCGTGCGCCCGGCCGCACTGCGGGAGAGCCGCTCGATCGCCGGGACCGGCAGCAGGCGGGCGCCCTGCCGCATCGCGAGGAGCGTGGCGAAGGCGTACCGGCGCTCCGCGGGTGACCAGAAGCCACCGGGGGAGAGGGCCGTGACGGAGCGGACCAGCTTCTCGCGGCCCAGTTCGAGTGCGAGCAGCCCGCCGAGGGAGTTGCCCGCCACATGCGGGCGCTCCACCTCCAGCGCGTCGCAGAGCGCGGCGAGCGCCGGGACGACCGTGGAGAGGTCGTGCTGCAAGCCGTCCGGCAGCGCCGGCGACCTGCCGAAGCCGGGCAGGTCCACAGCTATCACGTCGTGCTCGGCGGCCAGGATCTCCAGTACCGGGTCCCAGGCCTGCCGGTGGTGGCCGATGCCGTGCAGCAGCAGCAACGGCTCGCCCGCCCCCATCCGTTCGTACGAGATCGTCACGGTGCGCGGGCCGCCGGGCGACGCGACGCCGAAGGACACCTCTGCGGCCATGATGCTCCTGTCCCTGCCGCCGTACGACGGCTGCTCAGCTGCGTTAGACACGTTGTCAGCAACAATTACCGCTCAGTAGCCGCCAGTTCAAGAGGGCAGCGGGCAGTCCTTCCCCGGAAGGGGCCTCGGACGTCGGCAGGTGTGCCGCGCGCCGCACCCGTCGCGCCTGGACACGGGCTGCCGCGTGGGCTGGGATGGGAGGGTGGCTACCGACAGCATGACCGACGTCTTCGAAGAGCACCGTTCAGTCCTGATGGGCGTCGCCTACCGCATGCTCGGCCGCGTGGTCGACGCCGAGGACGTCGTCCAGGAGGCCTGGCTGCGCTGGTCGGCGACCGACGGGGACCAAGTGCGCGAACCCCGCGCCTACTTGGTCCGCGTCACCACCCGGCTCGCCATCGACCGCCTGCGCCACCTGCAGTCGCGCCGAGAGGCGTACGTGGGGCCATGGCTCCCCGAGCCCTGCGTCACCGAGTTCGGGCCGACCGTCCCCGACACCGCGGAGCGGGCCGTGCTCGCCGACTCCGTCTCCCTGGCGGTCCTGGTGGTCCTGGAGTCCCTCTCGCCCCTGGAGCGCGCGGTGTTCGTGCTCCGCGAGGCCTTCGGGTTCCCGTTCTCCGAGATCGCGCTCACGCTCGACCGCACCGAGGCCGCGGTGCGCCAGCTCGCCGGGCGCGCCCGCAAACACGTCGACGCGGGCCGGCCCCGCTACAAGGTCGACCCCGCCGAGCGCCGCGACCTGACCGAGCGGTTCCTGGCCGCGGCGGCCGAAGGGGACCTCGACGGACTGATGTCCCTCCTCGCGCCCGACGTCCGGCTGGTCGGCGACAGCGGCGGCAAGGCCAAGGCGCCGCTGCGCGTCCTGGAGAGCGCCGACAAGGTGGGCCGCTTCGTGCACAGCGCCTTCGGGAAGGCGTTCCGGACCGTCGGCGACCTGGAGCTCCGCCTCGTCGAACTGAACGGCGCCCAGTCCGTGTACGTCCTCGTCGACGGCAAGCCCGACAGCGTCCTCCAGCTCGACGTGGCCGACGGCCGCATCCAGAGCGTCTACATCATCCGAAACCCGGACAAGCTCGCGGCGCTCGCCCGGTAAGTTCCGGCCTCATATCGCGCGCCGCGGCGCGCCCGTGTGACACGGAGCCCCCGTCCGGCAGGGCGGGGGCTCCGGCGTGCGATCCGTGTCGGCCGTTCACGCGCGCGTGGCCTATTACGCACGCTTGGCCCCATGCGAACTCCGCATGAATGCTCTGTGGCATCGTCCCTGTGCGGGCTGTAACGGATCGAGGATTGGTCTTGACCAAGGTCAGGTACGGCCCTATGGTCGCAGAGATAGTGCAGGAACCTTTAATAAACAAGGGCGCTAAAACGCCGCCGGTCAACGGCGATTGCGGAGGACAGGGTGGGGACCACGCAGCTCGAAACGGCGCCGGAGCCGAAGTACTGGCATCTGAAGACCGTGCTCAGTGAGGCGCTCGACTCCGAATTCGCGGTGGGGGAGATCCTGCCGAACGAGCGCGATCTCGCCGCCCGCTTCGGTGTCGCCCGTGCCACGCTCCGGCAGGCCCTGGAACAACTGGAACTCGAAGGCAGGCTCCAGCGCCGCCGCGGAGTGGGCACGACCGTCGCCCCGCCCCGGATGGGCGTGGCCGTCGGATCGGCGCACGGCTCGTGGCCGGGCGAGGTCGGCGACGCCTGGCAGCCCGCGGACTGCGCTCCCGCGGTGCCGCCGGCGGACGTGGCCCGCATGCTGGAGACCGCCGCGGACGAACAGGTGCACGTGGTGCGCCGCACCCGCGTCTCGCACGGCCAGCCCGTCGCCGCCGAGCTGCTCTACGTCCCCGTGTCATCGGTGGCCGAGCTGACCGGCATGGACGCGCCCTCCGGGGCGGCACGCGCGCGCGTGGTCCTGCGCGAGCTGGCCCGGCACGGCCTCGAGGGCCAGGACCGCGCCGTCGAGCTGGGCTCCGCCCGCGCCGACGACGCCAGGGCCCTCGACCGGCTCCCCGGCGCCCCCGTCCTGGTCGTGACGACCCGGTTCTTCGCCGAGGGACGCACGGCCGCCGTCTCCGTGGCCACCTACCGCGCCGACACCTGCCGGCTCACCTTCGGCGACTCCGGAGGCGTGGAGATCCACCACGACTCCTAGAACCTGACGCGGCCGCGCCCCACCGCGCGCGCCGCGCCACGCATCCGTACGCGCCCGGCACACCACGTGCCGGGCGCGCCGCGTTCACCGGACGGCCCCGGAAGCTCGGGGCGCCGTTCACCGCCGCGCGGTGACGGTCCCCTCGACGGCGAACAGCTGCTCCTCGACATGGTCGAGCGCCAGCCGCAGCGCCCCGGTCGCCACCGCCGCCTCACCGAGCACCGACAGAGCGACCCGCGGCGGACGCAGACAGTAGCGGGCCAGCTCCCGGTGGAGCGGCTCAAGGACGCCGTCCAGACCCGCGGCCCAGCCGCCCACCACGACCAGCTCGGGATCGAGGGCCAGGACCAGCGCGGCCACGTCGTGCACGAGCCGCTGGATGAAGCGCTCCACCGCCGCCCGCGCCCGCTCGTCACCCTCGCGGGCGTGGGCGAAGACCTCGGCGACGGCCTGCTCGTCCAGGGGATGCAGCGGCTGGTCGGTGGTGGAGAGCAGCGTCTCCGGAGTGACCTCACGGCCCAGCAGATGCAGCGCCCCGATCTCACCGGCCGCGCCGCCGTAGCCCCGGTGCAGCCGCCCGCCGATCAGCGATCCGGCCCCCGGGCTCAGCCCGGCGAGCACGAACACCACGTCGTCGACGCCCGCCGCCGCGCCCTTCCAGTGCTCGGCCACCGCCGCGGCGTTGGCGTCGTTCTCCACCAGCACGGGGCACTTGAAGGACCGTCGCAGCCGCTCGCCCAGCTGGAGACCGGTCCACTCGGGCAGCGCCGTGCTGAGCCGCACCGTGCCGTCCGCCTCCAGTATCCCGGGGCTGCCCACCCCGACGGCGCGCAGGGAACTGCGGGCGATCCCGGCGCGCCGCAGCAGATCGGCGACGACCGTACGCATGCGCTCCAGCCGGTCGTCCGCAGAGGCCTCCTCGCTGACGCCCTTCGACGCGGTGCCGAGGATCTTGCCGTCCAGGTCCGAGAGGACGGCGGCCACCCGGTGCGGGCCGATCTCGAGGCCGAGCAGATGGCCCGCCTCCGCACGGAAGCGGAACTTGCGCGCGGGACGTCCCTGGCGGCGGGTGCCGCTGTCCTCGGCCGCGGACTCCACCACGAGCCCGGCCTCGATGAGGCCCTCGACGACCCCCTCGACGGTGGGCCGGGAGAGCCCGGTCACGCGGGTGATCTCCGTGAGCGTCGCCAAGTCCGCGGCGCGCAGTGCGTGCAGCACCACCGCGGAGTTGATACGCCGCAACAGAGAGGGGTCCCCGCCGGTCAGCTGCCCCAACGTACGTCCTCCCAGCTCGTGCGCGTGATGGCCGGATCGTACTCGCCGCACGGGGCGGCGGCGAGGGCCGGGCCCGCATTTCCCCTGCGTACGGCCGTCATCCCGGTGAGACGAAGCCGGACTCGTACGCGACGATGACCGCCTGTGTGCGGTCGCGTGCCCCCAGCTTCGCCAGCACGGCGCTGACGTGCGACTTGACGGTCTCCGTGCCGACCACCAGCCGGGCCGCGATCTCCGCGTTCGAAAGACCGGTTGCCACGAGCCGCAGCACCTCCGCCTCACGCTCGGTCAGCGCCGCCCGGTCCAGCGCGGCCCGCGCCTCGGCGTTGCCCCGCTCCCTGCCGTGCTCACCCGCCAGTTGCCGCACCGCCGCGGGAAAGAGGAGAGACTCCCCGGCGGCGACGAGCCGGACGGCGTGCACGATCTCCGCGGGTCTGGCCCGCTTCAGCAGGAACCCGTCGGCGCCGGCACGCAGCGCCTCGTACACGTACTCGTCGTTCTCGAAGGTCGTCACCACCAGGATCTTCGGCGGGTCCTGGACCGTGCGCAGCACCGCCCGGGTGGCCTCGATGCCGTCGAGCAGCGGCATGCGGACATCCATGGCGACCACGTCGGGACGCAGCTCGCGGACGAGGGGGATCACCGCGGCGCCGTCCGCGGCCTCGCCGACCACGCGGATGTCGGGCTGTGCCTCAAGGACGGCGCGCAGACCCGCGCGTACGAGGGGCTCGTCGTCGACGAGGAGCACTGTGACCGGCATCCGGCCAGCGTAGATCACCCGAGGGGAAGCTCGACGTGCACCTGCCACTCGCCGTCGAGGGGCCCCGTCGTGGCCCGCCCGCCGAGCAGCGTGGCCCGCTCCCTGATGCCCCGCAGACCGCTGCCGCCGCGCTCCGTCGAACCGGTCGCGCCCGGCAGCGTGTTGCGCACCTCCATCACCAGGCGCGCGTCGTCGACGGCGATGCGCAGCCGCACCGGCACCGGCCCGGAGTGCCGCAACACGTTCGTCAGGGACTCCTGGAGCATGCGGTAGCCCTCGCGCGAGACCGGACCCGGCAGCCGTTCCACCGGGCCGGTGATCTCCACGGCCACCTCGGCCCCCGAAGCGCGCGCCGAGTCCAGGAGCCGCTCCGCGTCGGTGAGCGTGGGCCGGCCTGCCACGGGCGGCCCGTCCTCGCGCAGCACCCGCAGGACGCGCTCGAGGTCCTCCAGGGCGGTCCGGCCCGTCTCCTCCACGGCCTCCAGGGCACGGTCGGTGAACTCCGGATCGGCCGCGGCCCTCGCGGCCCCGGCCTGGACCACGGCGACGGTCAGCGCGTGACCTATGGAGTCGTGCAACTCGCGTGCGATGCGGTTGCGTTCGAGGAGCCGCTCGGTGCGCTCCTCCAGGGCGGCGAGGCGTTCGGCGGGGGAGGGGCCGAGGAGGTGGCGGGCCGCCCATGTGATGAACCGGCCCGACGCCACGACCGCCGTGAGCTCCGCGAGGACGAGGGCCAGGCAGAGCGGGAGGCCGGCCCAGCCGTGGAGCGGCACCGGCAGGAGCAGCCCGTCGCTCCGCGGGGGCTCATCGGTCGCGCCCAAGGACACGAAGACGGCCCCGATGAGCTGCCCGGTGACCAGGACCAGGGCGCAGCCCGCTTCCAGCCGGAGCACGAGCCAGGCCGCGGTCCTCGCCCGGTCGCGCCACGACGCGGACGGGGCCACCGAGATGCCCGGGTCCTCCTCCTCGCGCGCCACGCGCGCGTGCGGGCCGGGGAACAGCATCATCCGTGCCTGGAGCCCCTCGGCCCGCCGCACGGCCGGCACCATGGCGGCGAGGACGAGCAGCGGGACGGGATCGGCCAGCACGAGCAGCCAGTCGGTCGTCGTGGGACTGCTGAGCCCCGGGTAGATCGCGGCGCAGATCCAGGCGACGGCCGACCCGATGAGCAGATGCAGCCATCGCGTATAGGTCACCGCACGCGTCAGGGGTCTCAGGAGGCCGGGCATGGCGCCATCGTGCCAGGCCCGCACGGCCGTTCGGCTCCCCCGCACGGGGGAGACGATCTCCCCGCGCGGGGGAGGCACCCGGACCGCGCGGAGACCAGGCTGATGCCCATGACCAGCATCGACGTCCAAGAGCTCACCAAGGAGTACGGCACCACCCGCGCCGTGGACGCCCTCACCTTCAGCGTCCGCCCGGGCCAGGTCACCGGATTCCTCGGCCCCAACGGCGCGGGCAAGTCCACGACCATGCGCCTCGTGCTCGGCCTCGACCGCCCCACCTCGGGGACGGCCACGCTCGGCGGCCGGTCCTACGCCGCGCTGGAGAAACCGCTGCGCCATGTCGGCGCCCTCCTCGACGCCCAGGCCGCACACGGTTCGCGCACCGCCCGCAACCATCTCCTCGCCCTCGCCGCCGCCAACCGGCTCCCGGCCCACCGCGTGGAGGAGGTCCTCGACGAAGCCGGACTGGCCTCCGTCGCGGGCAAGCGGATCAAGACGTTCTCGCTGGGCATGCGGCAGCGCCTGGGCATCGCGGCGGCACTCCTCGGCGACCCGGAGGTGGTGATGCTGGACGAACCGTCCAACGGCCTCGATCCCGAAGGCATCATCTGGATCCGTGAGTTGCTGCGGCGGCTGGCCCGCGAGGGCCGGACCGTCCTCGTCTCCAGCCACCTCATGAACGAGACCGCCACCTTCGCCGAGCACCTCGTGGTCCTCGGCCGCGGCAGGCTCCTCGCCGACACCCCCATGCGCCGATTCATCGCCGACCACAGCCACACCCGGGCCCGCGTGCGCACGACCGACCCGTACCGGCTCCGAGCCCTTCTGACGGGGCGGGGCTACGTCCTCGGTGAGGCGGTGGACGGACGGTGGACGGTGGACGGGGCCAGGGCCGAGGAGATCGGCGCCATCGCCGCGGGCGCCGGCATCCCGGTCCTCGAACTCGCCGACGAACAGGCCTCTCTGGAGCAGGCCTACCTCGCCCTGACGGCCGACGAGACCCAGTTCGCGGCCGCCGTTTCCCCGTCCCGCCAGGAGGTCTGACCGTGTCGAACTCCGCCCTGCTGCCCGTCGCCCGGTCCGAGTGGATCAAAATCAGGTCGCTGCGGTCGAGCCTCGTCTCACTGATCGTCGTCTTCGTGGCGACCGTCGCCATCACCACGCTGGTCTTCGCCACGGTCGGCAGGGCCGAGGCGGACGAGGCCGGCGCCGAGCCGCTCTTCGACGCCTTCTACGCCCTCAACTTCGGCCAGATCGCCGCCATCAGCTTCGGCACGACCGCGGTCTCGTCCGAGTACACGAGCGGCGCCCTGCGGATCTCCCTCGCCGCAGTCCCGCGCCGGGGCCTCTTCTACGCCGCCAAGACGGGGGTCGTCGCCGTACTGGCCCTGCTCGTCGGAGTCGCCACCAGCTTCGGCACGTTCCTCATCGGCCAGGCCTTCCTCGGCGAGCATGCCATCGGTCTCGGACATCCCGGAGCCGTGCGGGCCTGCGTCGGCGGCGGCATCTACCTCGCGCTGATGGCCCTTCTCGCGGCGGGGCTGACCGCGGTGCTGCGCAGCGGGGTCGCGGTGCTGAGCATCCTCATCCCGTTCACCCTGATCGTGTCGTTCGTGGTCGGCGATCTGTCGGACGGCGTCGCGGGGTTCCTGCCGGACCAGGCGGGCCGGCAGGTGCTGCACGAGGACCCGACGGGCATCCTCGGCCCGTGGGCCGGGCTCGGGGTGACGGCGGCCTGGGCGGCGGCCGCGCTGCTCGCCGGCTGGTGGGCGGTGCGGTACCGGGACGCATGACGCATTGTCAGTGGGGCCCGCTTTACTGGATCTCATGAGCACCGCACAGCATCTCGCCGCCATCGACCTGCTGCGCTCCCGGCAGTTCCCCGCGGAGCACGGCAGGTCGGAGTGGGGCAGCGAGGGACCCGGGTACCACATCGCCGAGTTACTGACGAGCGACACCTTCTGGGACGACGAGGCCGGCCTCCGGGAGCTGACCGAGGAGCAGTACGAGGCCGAGCGCGACGGCCTGAGCGTGCTCCTCGCCGACCGCCTCGGCCCGCCGCAGGTGTTCGGCCTCGCGAGCCTCTTCGAGCGCACCCTGGCGGCGGAAGACGGCGACACGGCCGAGGAGATACCGGAGCCGTGGGCGCAGTTGAGCGCGATCGTGCCCGATCTGCATCTGTGGCGGGCGGACGGCCGCTGGATAGCCCTGGGCGTCGCCCAGTGGGACAAGGAACTGCCCTTCCAGCTCCTCGCCGTCGTCACGGAGATCGACCCGCCGTGAGGCTCAGCCGAAGCGCAGGGCCTGTCCGTCGACCGGCTCGAAGAAGCGGGCCACATCGGCTTCGGTCACCCGCTCCGGCTCCGCGGGCGACCAGCGCGGCCTGCGGTCCTTGTCGACCACCTGGGCGCGGATGCCCTCGGCCAGGTCGGGCGAGGAGAGCGCGGCACAGGACACCCGGTACTCCTGTTCAAGGACCGCCTCCAGGGTGGGCAGTTCCCGGGCCCGGCGCAGCGCCGCGAGCGTGACCTTCAGCGACGTCGGGGACTTCGCGAGGATCGTCTCGGCGGCCTCCTTCGCATGCCGGTCCCCGGACGCGTGCAGACGCTCGACGATCTCCTCGACGGAGTCCGCGGCATAACAGGAGTCGATCCACGGGCGATGCGCCGCCAGCTCCCCTTCGGGGGCGGGCAGCGCGAACTCCCGCACGACGTCGGCGGCGTCGGCGCCCGCGAGGGCCGCCGTGAGCTCCGGCAGCCGCTCGGACGGTACGTAATGGTCGGCGAGCCCGCACAGCAGCGCGTCGCCCGCGCCCACCGCCGACCCCGTCAGCGCGAGATGCGTGCCGAGCTCGCCGGGGGCGCGGGTGAGCAGATAGGTGCCGCCCACGTCGGGCACGAAGCCGATGCCGGTCTCCGGCATCGCGACCCGGCAGCGTTCGGTGACCACCCGCACGCTGCCGTGCGCCGACACACCGACCCCGCCGCCCATCACGATGCCGTCCATGACCGCGACGTACGGCTTCGGGAAGCGGGCGATGCGCGCGTTGAGCCGGTACTCGTCGTACCAGAAGGCGGCCGACGCCTCCGGGCGCCCCGCGCGGACGTCGTCGTGGATGGAGCGGATGTCGCCGCCCGCGCACAGCCCGCGCTCCCCGGCGCCGGTCAGGACGACCGTGGAGACCGCCCCGTCGTGCTCCCACGCTTCGAGGGCGTCCGCCATGATCCGGACCATCGCGTGGTTCAGGGCGTTGATGGCCCGGGGCCGGTTCAGGACGATGTGCCCGGCGATGCCTTCGCGGCGCAGCAGGACGGGGGAGTCGGCGGGGGTGGTGTTCATGGTGGGGGTGGCTCCGTTCACGTGAGGCGCGGCCAGGACGCGTCAGGGGCGGTGGCCCTGGAACGCGTCGAGGATCTGCTCGGCGGCCGAGGTGGCCGTCAACGTACCCTCCCGGACGCGCTGCTCCAGCTCAGGGGTGACACCGCGCACCGCGGGGTCGTCGCGGAGCCGCCCGAGCAGCTCGTCGCGCACCATCGACCAGGTCCAGTCGATCTGCTGGTCCCGGCGCTTGGCGGCGAGCCGCCCGGTCGAGTCGAGCAACGTGCGGTGCTGATCGAGCCGTTCCCAGAGCGTGTCCAGACCGCTCGACTCCCGGGCGCTGCAGGTCAGCACCGGAGGCGTCCACGAGGCGTCGGCCGGGTGCATCAGGCGCAGCGCGCCCGCCAGTTCACGCGCCGCCGAGCGCGCGTCCCGTTCGTGCGGCCCGTCCGCCTTGTTCACGGCGATCACGTCGGCCAGTTCCAGGACGCCCTTCTTGATGCCCTGCAACTGGTCGCCGGTGCGGGCGAGGGTCAGCAGCAGGAACGTGTCGACCATGTTCGCCACGGCCGTCTCCGACTGCCCGACCCCCACGGTCTCCACCAGCACGACGTCGTACCCCGCGGCCTCCATCACCACGATGGACTCCCGGGTCGCCTTGGCCACCCCACCGAGCGTCCCCGCGGACGGCGAGGGCCTGACGAAGGCGGCGGGATCCAGCGAGAGCCGCTCCATCCGGGTCTTGTCGCCCAGGATGGAACCGCCCGTACGCGTCGAGGAGGGGTCGACGGCGAGCACCGCCACCCGGTGCCCGAGCGAGGTGAGCATCGTGCCGAGCGCGTCGATGAACGTGGACTTGCCGACGCCCGGCACCCCGCTGATGCCGACCCGCCGCGCCCGCCCGCTGTGCGGGAGCAGCTGAGTCAGCAGCTCCTGCGCCAGCGCCCGGTGCTGGGGCCGGGTCGACTCGACGAGGGTGATGGCCCGCGCGATGTACGCGCGTTTCCCGTCGAGCACGCCCTTCACATACGTGTCGATGTCGATCGTCACAGCCATGGGTCGGCGCTCACCGGCTCACAGGTCGTGGCCGAGGTCGGCCGCCAGTCGGTTCACCAGGTCGTACGCCGCGTCCGGGATCACCGTGCCGGGCGGGAAGACGGCCGTGGCGCCCGCCTCGTGCAGGGCGTCGACGTCCTGCGGCGGAATCACCCCGCCCACCACGATCATGATGTCCTCGCGGCCCTCGGCGGCCAGCTCCTCGCGCAGCGCCGGCACGAGGGTCAGGTGCCCCGCCGCCAGCGAGGAGACGCCGACGATGTGCACGTCCGCCTCGACGGCCTGGCGCGCGACCTCCGCCGGGGTCTGGAAGAGCGGGCCGACGTCGACGTCGAAGCCCAGGTCGGCGAAGGCACTGGCGATGACCTTCTGGCCGCGGTCGTGACCGTCCTGGCCCATTTTGGCGACCAGGATGCGCGGCCTGCGGCCCTCGGCCTCGTCGAACGCGTCCACGAGCGCACGGGTCCGCTCGACGGACGGGGACTGGCCTGCTTCGGTGCGGTACACACCGGAGATCGTACGGATCTGGCCCGCGTGCCGCCCGTACACGCTCTCCAACGCGTCGGAGATCTCACCGACCGTCGCCTTGGCGCGGGCCGCGTCGACCGCGAGCGCGAGCAGGTTGCCCTCGAGACCCTGGCCGGGGCCGCGCTCGGCCGCCGCCGTGAGCGCGCGCAGCGCCTCCTGGGTGGCCGCCTCGTCGCGCTCCTCGCGCAGCCGCTTCAGCTTGGCGATCTGCTGGGCGCGCACCGAGGAGTTGTCGACCTTCAGGACGTCGATCTGCTCGTCCGTCTCCACCCGGTACTTGTTGACGCCGATGACCGGCTGGCGGCCGGAGTCGATGCGGGCCTGGGTGCGCGCGGCGGCCTCCTCGACGCGCAGCTTCGGGATGCCGGCGTCGATGGCCTGCGCCATGCCGCCCGCCGCCTCGACCTCCTCGATGTGCTGCCAGGCACGGCGTGCCAGGTCGTACGTGAGCTTCTCGACGTACGCGCTGCCGCCCCACGGGTCGATGGTCCGCGTCGTGCCCGACTCCTGCTGGATCAGGAGCTGGGTGTTGCGGGCGATGCGTGCGGAGAAGTCGGTCGGCAGGGCGAGCGCCTCGTCCAGGGCGTTCGTGTGCAGCGACTGGGTGTGGCCCTGCGTCGCCGCCATCGCCTCGATGCAGGTGCGGGTGACGTTGTTGAACACGTCCTGCGCGGTCAGAGACCAGCCGGACGTCTGCGAATGGGTGCGCAGCGAGAGGGACTTGGCGTTCTTCGGGTCGAACTGCTTGACCAGCTTCGCCCAGAGCAGGCGCGCCGCGCGGAGCTTGGCGACCTCCATGAAGAAGTTCATGCCGATCGCCCAGAAGAACGAGAGCCGCGGCGCGAACGCGTCGACGTCCAGGCCCGCTTCCTGACCGGCCCGCAGATACTCCACGCCGTCGGCGAGCGTGTACGCCAGCTCCAGGTCGGCCGTGGCCCCCGCCTCCTGGATGTGGTAGCCGGAGATCGAGATGGAGTTGTAGCGCGGCATCTTCTGCGAGGTGTACGCGAAGATGTCGGAGATGATCCGCATCGAGGGCTTCGGCGGATAGATGTAGGTGTTGCGGACCATGAACTCCTTGAGGATGTCGTTCTGAATGGTCCCGGCCAGCTTCTCGGGCGGTACGCCCTGCTCCTCGGCGGCCACGATGTACAGCGCGAGGACGGGCAGCACCGCGCCGTTCATCGTCATCGACACGGTCATCTTGTCCAGCGGGATGCCGTCGAAGAGCTGACGCATGTCGTAGATGGAGTCGATGGCCACCCCCGCCATGCCGACGTCGCCCGTCACCCGCGGATGGTCGCTGTCGTAACCGCGGTGCGTGGGCAGGTCGAAGGCGACCGAGAGCCCCTTCTGACCGGCCGCGAGGTTGCGGCGGTAGAAGGCGTTGGACTCCTCGGCGGTGGAAAATCCCGCGTACTGCCGGATCGTCCAGGGCTGGTTCACGTACATCGTCGGGTAGGGGCCGCGCAGGTACGGCGCCACGCCCGGGTACGTGCCGAGGAAGTCCAGGCCCTCCACGTCGGCGCCGGTGTAGAGCGGCTTGACGGCGATGCCCTCGGGCGTCTCCCACAGCAGATCGCTCTCCGACCTGCCGGTGGACTCCTTCACGGCGGTGCGCCACTGCTCGTGCGAGCCGGCCGCGCCCGCGCCGCCGCTCAGGTCGATGGAGGAGAAGTCGGGGATGCGCATTACGCCACTCCCATGCGGTCGAGGGTGGAGGAGAGCACGGCGACGGCGTCGCAGCCCGCGAAGACGTACGCGTCGACATCGGCGTACTCCCCGCGCCCGGCGAGGAAGACCCGCCGCGCGCCCGCCGACTTCAGGGCCCGCGCCACCGCCTCGGCCTGCTCGGCATAGAGCGCGTCGCCGGAGCACAGGCACGCGATCGTCGCGCCGCTGGCCCGGAACGCCTCGGCGGCCGTCTCCGGATCCACCGTCGCCGGATCGTGCACGGCCTCGATGCCGCCCGCCTGGAAGAGGTTGGCGGCGAAGGTGGCCCGCGCCGTGTGGGCGGCGGCGGGACCGAGCGCCGCGAGGAAGACCCGCGGCCGCGCCCCGGTCCGCGCCAGGTGCGCGTCCGAGCGGGCGCGCAGCGCTTCGTACGCCTCGTCGCGGCGCACCCGGGGCAGACCGCCGGACGGCGCGGCCGGGGCGGGGTCGCGTTCCACGGGACGCTCGGCGAGCAGCGGGAACTCGCTGACACCGGTGATGGGTTCGCGGCGCGCGGCGAGCTTCTTGCCGCGCTCCGCCCAGGTCGCCGCGAGACGTTCGCCGACCATGCCGGAACGCAGGGCCGCGGCCTGGCCGCCCGCACGCTCGATCTCCTGGAAGAACGCCCAGCCGGCCTGCGCGAGTTCGTCGGTGAGGCGCTCCACGTACCAGGAGCCGCCGGCCGGGTCGATCACCCGCGCGAGGTGTGATTCCTCGATGAGGATCGTCGAGGTGTTGCGGGCGATGCGGCGCGCGAACGCGTCCGGCAGGCCCAGCGAGTGGTCGAACGGCAGCACGGTGACGGAGTCGGCGCCGCCGACGCCCGCGGCCATGCAGGCCACCGTCGTGCGGAGCATGTTCACCCACGGGTCGCGGCGGGTCATCATGACCGGCGACGTCACCGCGTGCTGGCGCTGCGCGCCCGCGTCGGCGGCGCCGCACACCTCGGCCACCCGCGCCCACAGCCGCCGCGCCGCACGCAGCTTGGCGATGGTCAGGAACTGGTCCGCGGTGGCCGCGTAACGGAACTCCAGCTGCGCACACGCCTCGTGGACGCCGAGGCCGGCCGCGGTCAGCTCCCGCAGGTACGCGACGCCGGTGGCGAGGGAGGCGCCGAGCTCCTGCGCCGCCGAGCCGCCGGCCTCGTGGTAGGGGAGTGCGTCCACCGTGAGCGCGCGCACCCCGGGGTGGCGGTCGGCGCAGATCCGGGCCAGCTCCACGGCCTCGGTCGCGTCCAACGCCTCGCCGGTACGGGCCTCGTGGCCCAGTACGTCGGCGCCGAGGGTGCCGCGCGCCGACTCCGCAGCGACGCCCGCCGTCTCGTACAGACCGAGCAACGCGCGGGCGGCGGGGGCGAATTCCGCTCCGGCGTCGAGCGCGACGGGCGCGAGGTCGAGATAGACGCCCTTCAGTGCCGTCGCGAGACCGGAGACCGGGACGCCGTTCGCGCCGACGCCGAGCCAGACCGACGTGACGCCGTTCTCCAGGTCGGCGAGGACGGCCTCGTTCGTCCGGGCGGGGTCGGTGCTCGCGTGGCGCTGTCGTACGTCCCACCCCGTGGCCGCGCTGCCGCCGGGTGTGCCACCCCGTACGAACGGGGCGAAACCGGGATGTCCGACATCGGGCGCGGTGTCGTGGGCGGTGTACAGAGGGCGGGTGGTGAGCCCGTCCTCGAGGGCGGTGGACAGCGCTTCCTCGACAGCCGGCCCCGATACGTCCTTACCCGACTTGCGCAGCACGCCTTCCACAAGGCGGTGCCACTGCTCATGGGTCGCATCAGGGAACTCGGCGGCCAGCGAAAGCCCGTCGTCAGGCAGGACCGTCATGCCCCGATGCTAGGGCGCAACCGGTGGCACGCGGTGCCATCCAGGGCTGTGACCTTGCCCTCTTCTGATCGCTCTTGATCTCGAACGAGCGGACGGCTAGTGATTGCCGCGGGCATCGAGCACCAGGCGTCGAGCTCCGGGCGGCGCCCCGGTCCCGGCACGGCGGGGGCCCGTCACGCGGAGGCACGGCCGGCCTGCCGGGGCCGTGCGAGCGGCTTTCCCGTGACGTAGTGGACGTACTCGTGCCGCAGCCTGAAGCCCGCCGTCCAGGCGAGCAGGCGGCTGGGACGGTTGTCGCGGCCGCAGGACCAGCTGGCGGTGCGGCCGCGCGCGGCGATGTCCCCGCACAGCGCGGTCACACAGGCGAGGGCGAGGCGCTCTCGGCGGCGCTCGGGCGCGGTGAGCACGGCCACGTCCTCGTACTCCTGCCCGGTGAAGTAGCTGCAGGCGACGGCGGCGACGCGGCCGCCGCGGTCGACGGCGGCCCAGCCGTGCCCGGAGGCGGCGAGACCGTCGGGCCCGCCCCAACTGTCGTGGATCCAGGACGAGTCGGGGGAGAGGGCGGCGAGCGCGGGCGCGTCCTCCGGCACCAGCCTGCGGACGGTCACGCCCCGCGGCGTACGGGGCGGGGCTACTTCCTCCTGGTGGACGTACACCATCCGCTCGTCCGGCACGAGCCGGTCGAAGGCGGCGCCGAGCACCGGAAGGAAGCGGGCCGGGGCCTCGACATGGCTGTGCGCGAAGGGGGCCAGCAGCTCCGGCTCGACACCGGCGGCGTCGCCGCGCAGCAGCACATGGCCGGCGCAGGAGACCGCCACGGCCCGCGGGTCGAGCGCGCGGTCGGCCCACCACTGCCCGACGCCCGTGGCCGCGACATGGTCGGGCAGCGAGCCGGGTCCGGGCGTCCCGGGGGCGAACCAGCGGGGCACGGCGGGCAGGTGGTGCGGCAGAAGCTCAATCATCAGCCCCTCCTCCGGAGTGAGACCTTCGAGTGAAACGGGTACGTCGCCGGGCCGGGCCGTAGCCGGCGGCCGACCACTCCGGACCCCGGGTTCCCGCTCCGTCCAACATCCAACTGTCCCGCGCCCGCTCGCTCAAGAGCGCCCGGTCGACTCTGACTCGACCCATACGAGTGGACGGCCGCCGCGTCGGCATCGCGTCAGAGGGCGGCGTCGATGCGTCAACGTGGCGTCATGGAGGGTCGGTTGGCACGGTGTGCCGGGCATAACGTCACCGTATGCCGCGGACGGCGGACCGGATCCCCGGCCACGGCCACCTGCCCCACCATCTTTCGTTTCCCTCCCCCTCTCCTGTCTCCACCGGAGGAATCCATGGCAGAGCTCCTGTACGGCGAGGACCCCGAGCCCTGTGAACCCGGCCCGGCCGGGCTGCTGTTCGTTCCCGTCCGGCCGGGACCCGCGGGCTGTGTGGCCCGCCTGTTCCGGACACCCCTGGGCGGCCGCACCGCCGTCGCCTTCACCTCCCCGCAGCGGCTGAGCGCCGCCCTCGGCGCCCGGCAGGCGTGGATCAGGCTCTCCGCGCCGGCGCTCAGGTCGCTCACCGAACCGCTCGGCGTCGGCGAGGTCACCGTCGACCCGCCGCCGCCCCACGCGCTGGTCGTCACCGGTCCGGCGGCCCCGACGAGTGCCCCGACCCACCGGATCGGCTGAGGCCGGGACGGAGAGAGAAGCCCCCATGAGCACACTGCGCGCAACACCCCTCCCGGCACCGGCACCCGTAGAGGCACCCGCTCCCTTGGCGGCACCGGCCCCACCGCCCTCCTCGGCCCCGACGCCCGCCGCGCCGCCGCAGCGGAGCACCCCGGCCGCACCCGCCGCCCGGCCCGACCGCGACCAGGAGCTGTCCGTCTGGCCCGGTTCCACCGCCCGGCTCGCCCACGGTGACCTCGCCGTCGGGGGAGTGCCGCTCACCGAGATTGCCGAACGCTTCGGCACCCCCGTCTACCTCATCGACGAGGGCGACGTGCGTGCCCGGTGCCGCGGCTACGTACGCGCCTTCCCGGACGGCGAAGTCCTCTACGCGGCCAAGGCGTTCCTGTGCCGCGCCATGGCGCACTGGGTCGCACAGGAGGGCCTGGGCCTGGACGTGTGCTCGGCCGGCGAGCTGGAACTCGCCGTCACGACGGGCTTCCCCGCGGACCGCATCGTGCTGCACGGCAACGCGAAGAGCCCGCAGGACCTGCGGGCTGCCCTCCGGCTCGGGGTCGGCAGGATCGTCATCGACAGCGCGTGGGAGATCGCCAGGATCGCCGCCGCGGTGCCGCCGGGCAGCCGTCAGAAGGTGCTGGTCCGGGTGGTGCCCGGCATCGCCGCGGGCGGGCACGCCAAAATCCGGACGGGCACCGAGGACCAGAAGTTCGGCCTCTCCCTCACGGACGGCTCCGCCCAGCACGCGATCGCCCGCATACTCGACCGGCCGACGCTCGAACTGGTGGGCCTGCACTGCCACCTGGGCTCGCAGATCTGCACGGAGAAGCCCTTCCTGGCCGCCGTGCGCCGCATGGTCGGGCTGATGGCCCGGATCAAGGACCAGCACGGCGTCACCCTCCCCGAACTGGACCTCGGCGGCGGCCACGGCATCGCGTACCGCCCCGGCGAGGCGGCGCTCGACGCCACCACCCTCGCGCGCAAGGTGCGGGCCGAGCTGGCCGAGAGCTGCGCGGCGGCCGGACTGCGGGTGCCGCGCCTGATCGTGGAGCCGGGCCGGGCCGTCGTGGGCCCGGCCGGGGTGGCGCTCTACCGGGTCCTCGCGGTCAAGCAGACCGGCGGGCGCACCTTCGTCGCCGTGGACGGCGGCATGAGCGACAACCCGCGGCCGGCCCTCTACGGAGTGCGCTACGTGCCCCGCCTGATCGGCCGGCGCTCCACGGCGGAGGATGCCACCGTGACGGTCGTCGGGCGGCACTGCGAGGCGGGCGACGTCATCGCCTCGGACGTCCCGCTGCCCGGCGACGTACGGCCGGGGGATCTGCTCGCCGTGCCGGCCGCCGGGGCGTACCACCTCTCGATGGCCTCCGGATACAACCTGGTGGGCCGGCCGCCGGTCGTCGCCGTCTGCGACGGGCACGCCAGGCTGCTGGTGCGCCGCGAATCGCTGGAGGACTTCCGCAGCCGGGACGTCGGCCTGTAGGGGCACGCGCGACGGCCCCGGGGCGGGGAGCCCCGGGGCCGTCGCGGAGCGTGCGCTCCCGCAGGTCAGAGGGTCAGAGAATCGCGCCCGGCGTGTAGGCGGCGGCCTCGGGGTGCTCCTTCAGCAGGGCCTCGATCTGCGCGACGACCGTGCTCACCTGGTCGCCCGCGGCGCCGGTGAAGGACAGCTTGTCGGCCATCAGCTCGTCCAGCTCCGCGCGGTCCAGCGGGATGCGGGCGTCCGCGGCGAGCTTGTCGAGCAGTTCGTTGCGCTCGGCGCCCTGCTCCCGCATGGCGAGGGCCGAGGCCACGGCGTTCTCCTTGATGGCCTCGTGGGCCTCCTCGCGGCCGACGCCCTTGCGCACCGAGGCCATCAGGACCTTGGTGGTGGCGAGGAAGGGGAGGTAGCGGTCGAGCTCGCGCGCCACGACGGCGGGGAAGGCACCGAACTCGTCGAGCACCGTCAGGAAGGTCTCCAGGAGACCGTCGAGCGCGAAGAACGCGTCGGGCAGGGCGACCCGGCGCACCACGGAGCAGGAGACGTCGCCCTCGTTCCACTGGTCGCCCGCGAGCTCGCCGGTCATCGAGGCGTAGCCGCGCAGGATGACGGTGAGACCGTTGACGCGCTCGCAGGAGCGGGTGTTCATCTTGTGCGGCATCGCGGACGAGCCGACCTGGCCCGGCTTGAAGCCCTCGGTGACCAGCTCATGGCCGGCCATCAGGCGGATCGTCTTGGCCAGCGAGGAGGGCGCGGAGGCGATCTGCACCAGGGCGGTGACGACCTCGTAGTCGAGCGAGCGCGGGTAGACCTGGCCGACCGAGGTGAAGGCGCGGTCGAAGCCGAGGTGCCCGGCGATGCGCCGCTCCAGGTCGGTCAGCTTGTCGGTGTCGCCGCCGAGCAGGTCGAGCATGTCCTGGGCGGTGCCGACCGGGCCCTTGATGCCGCGCAGCGGGTAGCGGCCGAGGAGGTCGTCCAGGCGGCGGTGGGCGGCGAGCAGTTCGTCGGCGCCGGTCGCGAAGCGCTTGCCCAGCGTCGTCGCCTGCGCGGCGACGTTGTGGGAGCGGCCGGCCATGACCAGCTCGGCGTATTCGCCGGCGAGCTTGCCGAGCCGGGCGAGCACCGCGACGGTACGGGAGCGGATCAGCTCGAGGGAGAGCCGGATCTGCAGCTGCTCGACGTTCTCGGTGAGGTCGCGGGAGGTCATGCCCTTGTGGACGTGCTCGTGCCCGGCGAGGGCGTTGAACTCCTCGATGCGGGCCTTCACGTCGTGGCGCGTTACCTTCTCGCGCTCGGCGATGGAGGCCAGGTCGACCTGGTCGAGGACGCGCTCGTAGTCGGCGATGGCGGCGTCCGGGACCTCGATCCCGAGGTCCTTCTGCGCGCGCAGCACGGCGAGCCAGAGCTGACGCTCCAGCTTCACCTTCTGCTCGGGCGACCAGAGGGTGGCGAGCTCGGCGGAGGCATAACGTCCGGCGAGGACGTTCGGGATACGGGGCTTTGCAGGCGCGGCAGTCACGTGTACGGATTCTACTGGGCATTCGTGCAGGCCAGCGCCACGCCCCCGTTCGTCGGAAGCTACGAAGCCGGCATGGCCCGCCGGGCGGACCCTAGGGGAGCGGGCCGTCGTACGGAAGCAGCTCCGGGCGCTTGGGGGCGCGGCCGTCGCCGGAGGAGCGGCCGGTGAGGCGGCGGCCTATCCACGGGCCGAGGTACTGCCGGGCGAAGCGGGCGTCGGCGATGCGGCGCGTGGCCCAGCCCGGCACGACGGCCGCGGGCAGCGGGCTCTGCCAGTCGTCCTCCGGTTCGTGGCCGAGCGCCTGCCACACCGCCTCGGCGATCCTGCGGTGCCCCTCGGCCGTCGGGTGCAGCCGGTCCACGTCCCACAGGCGCTGGTCGCCGAGGACGGCGGCGCCGTACAGGTCCACCACCAGGGCCCCGTGCCGGCCCGCGAGGTCGTCGACGTACGAGTAGAGCTCCTCCATGCGCGGCCGGAAACGTTCCATCACCGGGCCCTTGCGGCCGGGGCTGCGCATCAGGACGAGCTGTTTGCATGAGGGGGCGAGCCGCTCGACGGCCTCTTCGAGCAGGCCGCGCACGCGCCCCATGTCGCACTTGGGGCGCAGCGTGTCGTTGAGGCCGCCCACGAGGGTGACCACGTCGGCCTGCATCGCGGCCGCGACGCCCACCTGCTCCTCGACGATCTGACCGATGAGCTTGCCGCGTACCGCGAGGTTCGCGTAGCGGAAGCCGGGGCTGCGCGCCGCCATCCGGCCGGCCAGGAGGTCGGCCCATCCGCGGTAACTGCCGTCGGGCAGCAGGTCCGACATTCCCTCGGTGAAGGAGTCGCCCACCGCGACGAGGCTGGTGTAGTTGGCATTCATCTGCATGGCGGGAGCGATGGTAACCCGCCGGGGCGCTCCCGTGGCGGCCAGGTTGGACAGCGTCGTAGTCGGGTTCGAAAGAGCGCGCTCTGCCGGTTGAGGTCGCGGGGTGACATGTCACTCGCCCCCCTCCTACCGTCATGCGTGACACGTCAACCATCTGGGGGGCGTCTGGGGACACGCCATCGGGGGTGCCGGTGCTGACACGGTCATTGAGCCTGCTGTCCGGGCTCGTCCTGTTCGGCGCGAGCATCGCGCTCATGGTCGCCGCCGACCTCGGCCTGCCCTCGTGGGACGTCCTGCACCAAGGCGTGGCGCGCGCCACGGGGCTGCCCTTCGGCTGGGTGGTCAACATGGTGGGCGCGCTGGTGCTCCTGACCTGGATACCGCTGCGGGTCCGCCCCGGCATCGGCACGCTCTGCAACATTCTCGTCGTCGGCCTCGCCGCCGACGCGACCCTCGCCCTCCTGCCGGAACCCCGCGCCCTCGCCGTCCGGACCCCGCTGCTCCTCGCCGGCATCGGCCTCAACGCCCTGGCCACCGGTCTCTACCTCGGAGCGGGGCTCGGACCGGGACCGCGCGACGGCCTGATGACCGGCCTCGCCCGCCGCGGCACCTCGATCCGCCTGGCGCGCACCGCGATCGAGGTCTGCGTCCTGGTGGCGGGCTGGCTGCTCGGCGGCTCCGTCGGGGTCGGAACGGTGCTGTTCGCCGCCGCGATCGGCCCGCTCGCCCAGCCCGCCATCCGCCGCTTCTCCGCTCCGGCCGTCGCACCCGGCTCCGACGCCACCCCCACGTAAACGACCGGCGTGATGCCTCGTCCGTACGTCGTCTCAGCCGGCACGCCTCGGACTGGAGCGCGAGGGCCCCCGCTCCCCGGGGCGCGGAAGATCTGGGCAGAGCGGCCCGACGGCGGTATGTCATAGGCACCCGTCGTCACGAGAGAGCGAGCCCGCCCATGTGGACCGCAGCTTTCTGGAAGGCCACCGCGGAACGCGCGATCCGCACGTTCGCGCAGGCGCTGGCCGCCGTACTGGTGGCCGGGGCGACCAGCCTCCTGGACGTCGAATGGGCCGCCGCCTTCGCCACGGCGGGTCTCGCCGCCGTCCTCGCGGTCCTGACCGCGATCGGCGCGTCGGGAGCCGGGGCACCGGGCCCCGGCCTCACCGAACAGCCGACCACGAAGGCGAGCACGGGCGAACCGGCCCTCTGACGGGGCCGGCCCGCCCCGCGTCACACCGGCTGGCCGAACAGCTCCCGCAGCACGTCCTCCATCGTGACCATGCCGGCCAGCCGCCCGTCCGAACCGAGCACCGCCGCCACGTGGGTACGGCTGCCGCGCATGGCGGTCAGCACGTCGTCCAGGGGCGTGGTCTCGCGCACCTGCGCGATCTTCCGCATCTCCGGCACCCGGAACGGCAGATCGCGCGGGGCCCGGTCCAGCGCGTCCTTGACGTGCAGATAGCCGACGATGCGCCGGCCGTCGTCGACCACCGGGAAGCGGGAGAAACCGGAGTCGGCCGAGAGCTGCTCCAGCTTCTCGGGGGTGACGCCCACGCGCGCGTAGACCACGTCCTCCAGCGGCAGGACCACATCCCTGACCGGACGGCGCCCCAGTTCGAGCGCGTCGTGCAGGCGCTCCTGAGCGCGGTCGTCGATCAGACCCGCGTCACCCGAGTCCTTGACCATGCGGGCGAGGTCGGCGTCCGAGAAGCTCGCCGACACCTCGTCCTTCGCCTCCACCCGCATCAGCTTCAGCAGCCCGTTGGCGAACGCGTTGATCGCGAAGATCACCGGGCGCAGCGCCCGCGCGAGCGCCACCAGCGGCGGGCCGAGCAGCAGCGCCGAACGCACCGGCTCGGCGAGCGCGATGTTCTTCGGGATCATCTCGCCGAGCAGCATGTGCAGATAGGTCGCCACGATCAGCGCGATGACGAACGAGATCGGGTGGATCAGCCCGTGCGGCACGCCCACCAGGTCGAAGACCGGCTCAAGGAGATGCGCGAGCGCGGGCTCCGCGACGATGCCGAGGACGAGGGTGCACAGCGTGATGCCCAGCTGGGCCGCGGCGAGCAGCGCCGACACGTGCTGAAGCCCCCACATCACGCTCTTGGCGCGCCGGTCCCCCTCCTCCGCGTGCGGCTCGATCTGGCTGCGCCGTACGGAGATGAGCGCGAACTCTGCGCCCACGAAGAAGGCGTTGACGACGAGCGTCGCCAGGGCGATCAGCAACTGGATGGCCGTCATCGGGCTTCCTCCTCGTGGTCGCCGGTGTCCAGGGGTGCGTGCAGCAGCACGCGTGCGGCACGCCGTCCCGCGGCGTCGACCACGTCGAGCCGCCAGCCGCCCACCTCGACACGGTCACCGACGGCGGGGATGCGGCCGAGCTCCGTCGCGACGAGGCCGGCGAGCGTCTCGTACGGACCGTCCGGGACCCGCAGGCCGACCCGCGCGAGCTGGTCGGTGCGGGCCGCCCCGTCGGCGGAGTAGAGGGTCCTGCCCTCGTCGTCGGAGCCGGAGAGGGCGATGTCGGACGTCTCGTGCGGGTCGTGCTCGTCCCGCACCTCGCCGACGACCTCCTCGACGATGTCCTCCAGGGTGGCGACGCCCGCGGTGCCGCCGTACTCGTCGATGACGACGGCCATGGTGCGTTTGCCCGAGAGCCGGTCGAGGAGCCGGTCGACGGTGAGCGTCTCCGGTACGAGGAGGGGTTCGCGCATCCGTTCGGCGACGGGCACGCGGTGCCTGCGCTCGGCGGGGACGGCGAGGACGTCCTTGATGTGGGCGATGCCGACGACCGTGTCGAGGTTGCCGCGGTAGACCGGGAAGCGGGACAGGCCCGTGGCGCGCGTGGCGTTCGCGACGTCCTCGCAGGTGGCGTGCACGTCCAGGGCCATGACCTGGACGCGGGGCGTCATCACGTTCTCCGCGGTCAGGTCGGCGAGGTTCAGCGTGCGCACGAACAGCTCGGCGGTGTCCGCCTCCAGGGCGCCCGCCTTCGCGGAGTGCCGGGCCAGCGCTATCAGTTCCTTGGGCCCGCGCGCGGAGGCGAGCTCCTCGGTGGGCTCCAGGCCGAATCGGCGTACGGAACGGTTCGCGGTGTTGTTCAGATGGGCGATGAACGGCCGGAACAGGGCACTGAACAGACGCTGGGGGGTGGCCACGCGCTTGGCGATGGCGAGCGGCGAGGAGATCGCCCAGTTCTTGGGGACCAGCTCGCCGATGACCATCAGGAAGACCGTCGACAGGGCCGTGCCGAGAGCCAGCGCGATGGATGAGGCCGCCGAGCTCGGGATGCCGATGTCGCGCAGGGGGCCCGCGATGAGCTTGGCGATGGAGGGCTCGGAGAGCATGCCGACGACCAGGTTGGTGACGGTGATGCCGAGCTGGGCGCCGGAGAGCTGGAAGGTGAGGTTCTTGACGGCCTTGAGGGCTCCGGCCGCGCCGCGCTCACCCCGCTCGGCGGCCCGCTCGAGCTCGCTGCGCTCGACCGTCGTGAGGGAGAACTCCGCGGCGACGAAGACACCGCACGCCAGGCAGAGCAGCAGCGCCACGAGGAGCAGGAGCACTTCGGTCATCGGGTCACCTCCGTCCCATGATCGGGCAGGGGCGGGAGGAATGCGCGATGTCGGGTACTAGGAGGCTCGCCCATGGGCGGACGCTCACACCTTTCAGTCGGATACGAGTGGTGCAACCATGGTAAAGGATCAGCAAAGCGACTCGAACCCTTGTCGGCCCGAATCGAACGCGTGTCGGGTCGGGGGTGGCGGGCTCAGCCGTTGAGGGGCTTCACCCAGCGGCTCCACTGCGGCTCGGGAACGTAGCCCGCCGCACGCCAGGCATGGTGCGCGAGGTCGTTGCGGTCCAGGACCATCGCGTCGCCGCGGCGCCCGCCGAGCCGCACGAACCGTTCCTCGGCGGCGGCCAGCAGCGCCGAGCCCACACCGCGGCGGCGGTGGTCCGGGTGCACGGCGAGACGGTAGAGGTGGCAGCGCCAGCCGTCGAAACCGGCGATGACCGTGCCCGCAAGCTCTCCGGCGTGCTCGGCGAGGATCAGCGCCCCGGGATCGCGGGCGACGAGCCGCTCCACCCCGGAGCGGTCGTCGCTGATGCTGGTGCCCTCCGCGGCCACCTTCCAGAAGGCCAGTACCGCGTCGAGGTCGTCGGGCCCCGCGGCCCGTATGCGGAGGTCGGTCATACGGAGATCGTCCATGGGGCCATCCCATCACCGGCCGTCCCCGGGGCGTGCGGAGATTTCAGGATGCGGACGGCGGGGGAGCAGGCGGTCCCGGCCCCCTCACTCATGGGCGATGACCGCCGGTCACTCGTGGGCGATGGCCGCCAGCACGTTCATCCGCGACGCGCGGAGCGCGGGCAGCAGCGCCGCCGCGAGCCCGACGACCACCGAGCCGATCACCACGGCGACGATCGTCGTCCAGGGGAACGCCAGCTCCTTCATGCCCTGCAGCGCAAGGACCTGCTGGACGGCCACGCCCCAGACGAGGCCGAGCGCGAGCCCGAGCAGGGCCCCGAAGACCGCGATCACCACCGACTCCAGACGGATCATCCGGCGCAGCTGGCGCCGGCCGAGCCCGATGGCGCGCAGCAGTCCGATCTCGCGGGTGCGCTCCACGACCGACAGGGCGAGGGTGTTGACCACGCCGAGCACCGCGATGACGATCGCGAGCCCGAGCAGCGCGTAGACGAGATAGAGCATCACGGCGATCTGCTGGCGGATCAGCTCCTTGTAGTCCGCCTGGTCGCGCACCTGCACCTGCGGATAGGGGTCGAGGGTCTTGTCCAGGCGCGCGCGCAGGGTGTCCGCGTCCGTGCCGGAGGCCGCGTTGACGTACAGGGCGGAGTCCTGACCGCCCGGCACGTACTTCTCCACCGTGCCGAACCCGAGGAAGAGACCGCCCTCCACGCCGAACCCCTCGGGCGCGTCCTGGTCGGTGAGCGCGCCGACCGTCAGCTTCGTCTCACGCCCGCCGGGGAACGTCGCGGGCACGCTGTCGCCGAGCCGTACCCGGTGCTTCTCCGCGAAGTCCTTGTCCATGCCGATCCGGCCGTCCGCGAGCGCCGCCCGTGAACTGCCCTGCGCGTACGCGACCTTGGCGACGTCGTCGAGCCGCGGATCGTAGCCCGCCGCGGTCGACTCGACGTTCTTGCCGTCGGGCAGCGCCAGCTTGATGGGGGTGAAACGCTGGCGTACCACGAGACCCGCGCCCTCGGTGTCCCTGACCTTCTCGGTGATCTCCGCCGAGAACGGCATGAAGTTGCTGTTCTGCACGACGAAGTCCGCGCCGAGCGTCTTGTCTATCTGCCGGTCGAACGACTTGGTCATCGACGCGCTGGCCACCGAGAGGCCGCCGACGAGGGCGAGACCCACCATCAGGGCGGCCGCCGTGGCGCCCGTGCGGCGTGGGTTGCGCAGTGCGTTGCGCTGGCTCATCCGGCCGACCGACCCGAAGACCGCGGGGAACGCGCCGCCGAGCACCCGGATCACCGGCCGCACCAGGAGGGGTCCCGCGATGACCGTGGCGATCAGGGTCAGGACGATGCCGAGCCCGAGCAGCGAGGCCGCCGAGGACGTCTTCTCGGCGGTCGCGCAGCCGACCAGCGCAGCGGCACCCGCCGCCGCGACGACCAAGCCGGCGACGGCCCGCACCTTCAACGGCCGCCCCACCCCGGCGATCTCGGCATCGGCGAGCGCCGCCATCGGCGAGACGTGCGCGGCCCGCCGAGCCGGCAGGTATGCGGCGACGAAGGTGACGCCGACCCCGACGACGTACGAGGAGACGGGGGTGGCCCACCCGATGACCATCTCCGTGGACTTGAGGTTCATCCCGAACAGACCCATGAGCTGGATCAGGCCGAGGGCCAGGCCGATGCCCGCGGCGAGCCCCAGCGTCGAGCCGATCAGACCGAGCAGCAGCGCCTCGATGAGCACGGAGCGGCGCACCTGCCTGCGGTCGGCGCCGAGTGCGCGCAGCAGTCCCAGTTCGCGGGTGCGCTGCGCGATGAGCATCGAGAAGGTGTTGACGATCAGGAAGATGCCGACGAGTACGGCGACGCCCGCGAAGCCGAGCATCACGTACTTGATGACGTCGAGGAAGCCGCCGAGCTGGGCCGCCGCGGACTCGGCCTGCTCGTCCGCCGTCTCCAGTTCGTAGCCGGAGCCGAGATCGGCCGCGATCCGGCGCTTGAGGGTCGTGTCGGCGATCCCGTCGTCCGCCGTCACCGAGATGCTCGTCGCCCGGTCCGTCGAGCCGAGGAGCTTGCCCTGGGCGGTCGGGGTGTCCAGGAAGATCAGGGCCGCACCGGGGTTGGTGGTGGTGAACGTGGCGATGCCGACGATCTTGACCTTGAACGAGCCGGGGCGCGCGAGGACGGTGAGCGTGTCGCCGATCCCCACGTCCTTCTTGTCGGCCGTGTCCGCGTCGATCAGCGCCTGGCCCGCGCCGTGCGGGGCGTGGCCCGAGGTGAGCTCCACGGGGCTGCGGTCGGTGGGGTACCAGTTGGTGGCGATGGTGGGGGCGCCGGTCGTCGGGCCCACGGGTTCGTTGTCGCGGTCGACGGCGGTGATGTTCTCCACGGCCGCGTCGACGTGAGTGTCCGCGACGCCGGGGACCCGCGCCACCCGCTCCGCGAGGCGTGCGGGCACCGTGGGGGTCTGCCCCGAGGGGACCGCCTCGTCGAGGTCGTCCTTGGCGGCGACCGTCACGTCGGCCGACGTGGAGGCGAAGAGCCGGTCGAAGGTGCGGGTCACCGTGTCCGAGAAGATCAGGCTCCCCGCGACGAACGCCACCGAGAGGATGACGGCGAGCGCCGAGAGCACGAGCCTGCCCTTGTGCGCGAGGAAGCTTCTGAGTGTCGCCTTCAGCACCGCGGCCCCCGGTTCAGCTCTGCTCGGACGCGCTGTCGGACGGCGTGCCGGGCGCGGTTATGCCGGGTGCCGTCGCATGCAGGGCGTCGAACCGTTTCATGCGTTCCAGGACCGCCTCCGACGTCGGTTCCTCCATGTCGTCCACGATCCGGCCGTCGCCGAGGAAGAGGACCAGGTCGGAGTGGGCGGCCGCACCCGGGTCGTGGGTCACCATCACCACGGTCTGGCCGAGCTGGTCCACCGCGTCGCGCAAAAAGCCGAGCACCTCCAGGCCGGCCCGGGAGTCGAGGTTTCCCGTCGGCTCGTCGGCGAAGATGAGCTCGGGTTTCGCGGCGAGCGCCCGCGCGCAGGCCACGCGCTGCTGCTGCCCGCCGGACAGCTGGGCGGGGCGGTGCTTGAGACGGTCGCGCAGTCCCAGGGTGTCGATCACGTGCTCCAGCCAGTCGCGGTCGGGCCGCTGCCCGGCGATGTCCATCGGGAGCGTCATGTTCTCCAGGGCGTTGAGCGTGGGGATGAGGTTGAAGGACTGGAACATGAACCCGATGCGGTCCCGCCGCAGCCGGGTGAGCTCGCGCTCCTTGAGGCCCGTGATCTCGGTGTCGCCGAGCCACACCTGTCCCGCGGAGACGCTGTCGAGCCCCGCGAGGCAGTGCATCAGCGTGGACTTGCCCGAACCGGACGGGCCCATGACGGCGGTGAAGCGTCCGCGCGCGATGTCCACGTCCACGGAGTCGAGGGCGAGGACGGTCGTCTCGCCCGAGCCGTAGGCCTTGGTGAGGCCGCGGGCGCGCGCGGCGGTGCCGGCCGGCCCCGAACGGTCCGTGGACGGTGCCGAAGCAGGTGTGGACAAGGCGGCCTCCTGGGTTGTGGCCGGACCAACTCCCGTGACCCCGCAGAGAGTAGTGGGGACACCTCGGTGTCCGGTATCCCTCCGAGGTCGGGCCCCCGAGACGTATGTAAGGGACATGGTCCATGCGCCCTTGTCGTGCTAGCACCTGAGCGCTAGCTTGACGGTATGGCGAAGACTCAGCTGAACGTACGGGTGGACGAGGACACCGCCCGGGCCGCGCGGGAGCGCGCCCTGGCCCGGGGCATGAGTGTCAACCGCTACATCGAAGAACTCGTCAGACAGGACTCCGGCGAAGTGGGACACACCTTCGTCGAGGCCGCCGCCGATTTCATGAAGCAGTACGAGTCCGTCTTCGCCGAGGAGTTCGGCTTCGAGCGCGAGGGCAGCCGTCCGGTGCGCGAAGGTCGTCGCTGAGCCGTTGAACCTCAGAATCGACCTTGCCTGGCTCCTGATGGTCGCCGAACACAAGACGCCCGGAGACCCCCAGGTCACGGACTGGGGCGCACTCGTCGCCGCCGTCGGCAGACATGAGGCGGAGATATTCGGGCTGCCCGTCTACGAGACCCCGCACGACCGTGCGGCGGCGCTGCTCCAACTCCTGCTCCACATCCCCGCGCTCGAGCGCTCCAACGCCCTCTTCGCCGCCTCCGTCGCGTACGCCTATCTGGTATCCAGCGGCCTGAAGGTCGTCACCTCGCCGGAGCAGGTGCGCGATCTGGCCCGGCTGGTGAAGGAGGACGGGGCGAGCGTGCACGACATCGCTGCGGAACTGCGCCAGTGGAGCCTGTGATCCGTGCCCCCGCCAGCCGATCGCCCCTGACCAGCTGCCCCCTCGGGAGGCTTGGCCGCCCTCAGGGGCTGCTGTCCGGGCGCCGTGCCGTGCCGATCACGCAGTACGAGGTGGGCAGGCGCGGCCCCTTCGCGGGCACGAGGACGTGACGGTACTCGCCCATCTCGAACCCGGCCGCGCGCAGGGCAGCCAGGGTGTCCCGCGCGACGTGACAGCCGCCGAACAGCGGCGGCCACACCGTACGGTCAAGGACGCGCTGGGTGGCGTACATCAGCTTTCCCGGCGCGCGGCCGTGCTCGAAGAACCGCACTTCACCGCCGGGCCGCAGCACGCGGTTCAGCTCGCCCAGCGCCCGCGGCACATCGCGCACGCTGCACAGCACCAGCGAGACGACGGCCGCGTCGAACGCCTCGCTCTTGACGGGCAGCGCCTCGGCGGCGCCGGGCACCACATCGACGGGCACGTCCGCGCGCAGGGCCGCCGAGACCGCCAACCGCCGCAGGATGCGCTCCGGTTCGATCGCCACGACCTCGGAGACCGCGCGCGGGTAGTGCGCGAAGTTGAGGCCGTTGCCCGCACCCACCTCGATGACCCGCCCCGAGAGCCCGGCGAGCAACTCCCGCCGGTGCGCGCCGATCACGGATTCGAGGGCCACGCTCTGACGGGCGTAGAAGCGGGCGAAGACCGGGTGGTGCACGACGTCCTTGGAAACGGGCTTGGCGGAGCGCGATGACATGGGCCCTCCTCGGCGGAGCGAACCGGACAACGCCATGGTGCCCCCGCGGGGGTCGTTCTCCGCACTCCCCGGCAGACGTGTTCTCGTCCGGTTCTCGCCTCGGGCTCCGCCCGTCAGGCTTCCGGATCCTCCGACATGAAGCCCGCGACCAGGTGCGCCGGGTTCGCCGCCGAGGTCAGCCGGAACATCGCGTCCGGGTCGAACATGTCGTAAAGGATCACCGGCACGGGCCGTCCCAGCACCTCCACGAGCCGACCGCTCTCGTGGAGGCGCCGGGCGGCCCCGACGCACACCTCGTAGAACCAGTCGACGAGCGCCTCCTGGGCATCGTCCGCCGCGTCGTCGTCCTCGTGCCAGAGCCCCCGCGAAGCGGCCTCCCGCCGGTGCAGCGCGGCGCCTTCCGGGTCGCGTCCGATGCTCCGCACCCCTTCGAGCCCCGTCTGGGGGAAGTACGCGTAACTCCAGCGCGCCTCCCAGGCGTCCGACGTCCGCTCCGCCGATTCCGCGGCGGCGGCCTCGGTCGTGTAGCCGACCGCCACGTACGGGTACCGCGGATCCTGATCGACCCCGTCGATCCGGAACGTCACGGCGTAGATCCCGCCGTCCGCCGGGAACTCCCCGACAGCCTCCTCGACGGCCCGCTCCACATGGCCCCGGAACGACATACGACGCCCTCCTCGATAATCGGTTGCCCGCCGGCATGGATGGTGGATGCAATGACCGGCATGGTCCCCCAGGCACAGCCATCGCGGCGAGTCGAGACGACGGCGTACCCCCGAGAACCCCGGGACGACGGATCGACCGTCCTGATCGGCGCGCTCGTGCCGCTGACCCGGCCCGGCTGGGCCGACGCCGGCCGGCACCTGCTCGCCGGGCTCGAACTGGCCGCACGCGAAGCCAACGCCGCGGGCGGGATCGCCGGACGGCCGATCGAACTGGTCGTCAGGGACACCGCGGCCGACCCGCAGAGAGCGGTGGCAGCCGTCGACGAACTGGACCGGCTCGGCGTGGCCGCCGTGGCGGGGGAGTACCACAGCGTCGTCGCCCGCACCGCCGCCATCAGGGCGGACGCCCTAGGCCTGCCGTTCCTCTGCTCGTCGGCGGTGCTCGACGTGCTCACCGACGAGCCGACGGAGTGGGTCGCCCGTCTCGCCCCGCCGCAGTCGCGCGGCTGGCGGGTCTACGCGGACTTCCTCCTCGGCGCCGGCCACCGCCGCATCGCGGTGGCGGCCGAGCCGAGTCTCTACTGGGCCACCGGGACCCGCATCCTGCGGGACCACCTCGCGCCGCGCGGCGGCACCGTCACCGAACTCGACGCGCGGTCCCTCGCCCCCGAGGCCCTGTGCGACGCGCTGGTCGACCAGCGTGCGAGCGTCCTCCTCCTGCTGGTCGGCCATCCGGACCCGGCCGTGCCGATCGCCAGCTCCGTCCGCGGCGACCGGCGTCTCTCCGGACTCATGATGGGCGCTCCCGCCGGACAGCCGGAACTCCCCGGCTGGGCGGCGTTGTTGGGCGACGACGGCGCCGCGATCCCGTTCCTGCGCTACCTGCCCGACCGCCTCGGCCCCCTCGGGACCAGGGTCGACGCGGCCCTGCGCGCGCGACTGGACGAAGAGCCGTCGTTCGTCGCCTTCGAGGGTTACGACGCCCTCACCGTCCTCGCCGACGTGCTGCGGTCGCACGGCACGGACCGGGCGGCCATCGCCGCGTCCTGGCCGCACGTCGACGTCGAAGGCACCCGCGGGCAGATCCGCTTCACCCGCGCGCCGGGCGGCCACGTCTGGCAGTGGGACCGGCCGCCGGTCCACGTCGCCGACCGGGATCCGGCGCAGGCGGACCGCTTCCGGATCCTGCACGTCGGCTGAGAAACACTTAGGGAGCACGCGGAGGACGGACGTTCCGGGCGTCCGTCCTCGCCGCGTTCGCGCCGGGGTGGCTTTCCGGCCACTTCCGGGGCCGGAGCCCGGGTGCCCGCGTCGGTGGGGGCCGGGATCGCGCAGAGTGGTCCGTATGACGACACCCGCAGAGCTGCTCCGCGCCTTCGCCCGTACCCGTGCCTCGCTCGACGGCGAAGAGGTCACGTACTGGTGGTCGGGGGACGTGTACTCCTGGGCCCCCGACGAGCCGTACCAGCGCCTCTTCGGCTTCGAGGGGCTCAACGTCGCCCGCCTCGTCCAGGACGCCGACGACGGGCCGGACGCCTACCGGCTCCTCACCCGGGAGGCCGCGTTCTACCTGGACCCCGTCACCCGCGAGATCCTGGAAACCTGGCAGGAGCTGCCGGTGACGCACGTCTGGAACGACCCCGCCAACCAGCGCTGGCGCCCATTCCCGGTGCCGATGACCGAGCTCGGCGACCAAGTCTGCTTCAGCCTGGAGATCCCGCTCTCCTACCCCTCGCCGCTGCCGGTCGCCCAGTACCCGCTGGCCTCGGCCGGTGACACCTACAAGGCGCTCGAGCTCTTCCAGTTCTTCGTCGACCGCACCGACCTGGCCGGGTCCGCGCCCGGCGTCCCGGCCACCATGTCGTGGACCCGGATGTCGCCGTGGCTGCCGTGGATGGCCCGGGGCCAGCGGCCCGGCGGCCTCACCTACCACTGCCGGGGCCGCAAGCTCGGCTCGTACGCCGAGGTCCCCGAGCGCACCCGCGCCTACATCGCCGACCACCACCCGGAGTTCTCCCGGGCCCCGGAGAAGTGGAGCGAGCCGAACGAGACGAGCTGGACGTACTTCCGCAAGCTCAACCCGCCGCGGTAGCTGCCGGGCGGCCGGGGGAGGGGGCCCGAGCCACCGTCCTCCCGGCCGAACCCCGGACTCCTGACCCGGCCGGTCAGCGCTGCCCGGCAGGCGCCGCGGCCCACGGCGCGGGCGCCTCGCGGCGCGTGAACGCCGTGGCGTCCCACGTGCCGCCCAGTTCGGGACCGAGCCAACCCCCGGCCCGCGCACGGAAGTCGGGGCCGTCGAGGGTTCCCGATCCTTCCGGTACCGCGCCGAGCAGAGCCCTGCCCGACGCGTCGGGGAGGTCGGCGAGGTTGCACCGGGAGGCCAGGTCCGGCACCGCGGGCCAGCTGCCGACGACGACGCCAAGCTGCGCGACCCCGCGTGCCCGCAGCGCCTCCGTGGTCAGCGTCGTCGTGTTGAGGGTGCCGAGCCCGGCGGCCGCGACCACCAGGACCGGCGCGTCGAGCAGCCGGGCCGCGTCGGCCAGCGTGCCGCCCTCGTCGTCGAGGCGTACGAGCAGGCCGCCCGCGCCCTCGACGAGGACCAGGTCATGTTCGGTCGCCAGCTTCGCCGCCGCGTCGGCCACGTCCTGCGGCCGCACCGGGTTCAGCCCGGCGCGGCGCGCGGCCGTGTCAGGGGCCAACGGCTCAGGGAACCGGGCCAGTTCCAGCGCCGTGACGGCGTCGCCGGCCAGCCGCACCACCTCCTGCGCGTCGCCCGGCTCGCCGGGCGCGACCCCGGTCTGCGCGGGCTTCAGGACGGCGACGCTCCGCCCCGCCGCGAGGGCGACGGCGGCCACCGCGGCCGTCGTCACCGTCTTGCCGATCTCCGTGCCCGTCCCGGACACCACGATCACCGTCATGTCAGCCCTCCCGCGCCGCCGCGCACACCGCGCGGGCGATCCGCGCGACATCGTCGTCCCCCGTGATGAATGGCGGCATCGTGTAGATCAGGTCGCGGAACGGCCGCAGCCACACGCCCTCGCGCACCGCCGCCCGCGTCGCCGCCGCCATGTCCACCGGGTGGTCCAGCTGGACGACGCCGATGGCGCCGAGAACCCGGACATCCCGTACCGAAGGCAGGTCTGCCGCCTCGGCCAGGCCGCCCCGCAGGCCCGACTCGATGCGTTTGACCTCGGTCCGCCAGTCCTGCCCGACGAGCAGGTCGATGGAGGCCCCCGCCACCGCGGCGGCCAGCGGATTGCCCATGAACGTCGGCCCGTGCGCCAGGACCGGCACGTCGCCGCGCGAGATGCCGTCCGCCACCCGCGGCGTGCACAGCGTCGCCGCCAGCGTCAGATAGCCGCCCGTCAGCGCCTTGCCCAGGCACATCACATCGGGCGTGACACCGGCGTGCTCCGCGGCGAACATTGCCCCCGTGCGGCCAAAGCCCGTGGCGATCTCGTCGAAGACGAGCAGTACGTCGTGCGCGTCGCACGCCTCCCGCAGGACCCGCAGGTAGGCGGGGGAGTGGAAGCGCATGCCGCCCGCGCCCTGGACCACGGGCTCGACGATCACCGCGGCTAGTTCGTGCGCGTGGCGTCCGATCATGTCGTGCAGCTGCGTCGCGTACGTCTCGTCGTACTCCGGGGGAGGCGCGTCCGCGAAGAGCTGGCGCGGCAGGACGCCCTGCCAGAGCTCGTGCATGCCGCCGTCGGGGTCGCAGACCGCCATCGGCTGCCAGGTGTCTCCGTGGTAGCCGCCGCGCCAGGTCAGCACCCGGTGCTTCGCCGGCCTGCGCAGGGAGCGCCAGTACTGGAGGCACATCTTGAGCGCGACCTCGACCGAGACGGAGCCCGAGTCGGCGAGGAAGACGTGCTCGAGACCCTCGGGAGACATGTCGACAAGGCGCTTCGCGAGCCGGACGGCGGGCTCGTGCGTGAGCCCGCCGAACATGACGTGGCTCATGCGGTCGAGCTGGCCGCGGACCGCGTCGTTGAGCGCGGGGTGGTTGTAGCCGTGGATCGCCGACCACCAGGACGACATGCCGTCGACCAGCTCGGTGCCGCCGTCCGCGAGGCGCAGCCGGACACCGGCCGCCGACTCGACGACCAGGGGCTCCTGGCGGCCCGGCATCGGCCCGTAGGGATGCCAGACGTGCTGCCGGTCCAGCGCGAGGAGCTCCGGCGTGGACAGATCAGGCATTGGGCGCCAGATCCGTCCCCGCCCCCCGGCGGCGCACCGCCACGAGGTCCGTGCGCGCCTCGCCGGGCTCGGCCGTGGGCTGTGCGGCCGACTCGGGCGTCCCGCAAGGGCCGCAGCCGCCGCCCTCGTGCGAGCCGCACCCCTCCGCGCCGGCGGCCGCCTCCACGCGGTGCTTCGGCAGCGTCACCTGGTCGGTGCCCTCCACCTCGAAGCCCGCGTCGGCGATCATGTCCAGGTCCGCCTGGCCCGCCTGTCCCTCACTGGTGAGGTAGTCGCCCAGGAAGATGGAGTTGGCGAGGTGGAGGGCGAGCGGCTGCATCGACCGCAGATGGACCTCGCGGCCGCCCGCGATGCGCACCTCGACGTCCGGGCAGACGAAGCGGACCATGGCGAGGATGCGCAGACAGCGCTGCGGGGTGAGGTTCCACTCCTTGGCCAGCGGCGTGCCCTCGAAGGGGATCAGGAAGTTCACCGGGACCGAGTCGGCGTCGAGCTCGCGCAGCGCGTACACCACGTCGACGAGGTCCTCGTCGCTCTCGCCCATGCCCGCGATCAGCCCGGAGCAGGCCGAAAGCCCCGCCGCATGCGCCTTCTGGACGGTGTCGACCCGGTCCGCGTACGTGTGCGTCTTGGTGATGTCCCCGTACGTCGCCTCGGACGTGTTGAGGTTGTGGTTGTAGGCGTCCGCGCCCGCCCCGCGCAGCCGCTCCGCCTGGCCGTCCGAGAGCAGGCCGAGGCAGGCGCAGACCTCGACGCCCTCGTTCTGCTCCTTGACCGCCGCGATGGTCTGCGCCACCCGGTCGACGTCGCGGTCCGTCGGCCCGCGGCCGCTGGCGACCAGGCAGACCCGCTTGGCGCCGCCCGCCACACCGGCCGCCGCGGCCTTGGACGCCTCGTCGGGCTTCAGCCAGGTGTACTTGAGGATCTCGGCCTTGGAGCCGAGCCGCTGCGAGCAGTACGAGCAGTCCTCGGGGCACAGGCCCGACTTGAGATTGACCAGGTAGTTGAGTTTCACCCGTCGCCCGAACCACTGCCGCCGCACCTTCCCCGCGGCGGCCACTACGTCCAGGAGATCGTCGTCGGAGGTGGCCAGGACGGCCAGCGCCTCATCACGGGTCGGCAGCTCGCGCCGAAGCCCCTTGTCCACCAGCGTGTTCAGGAGATCCATGGCGCTGATCCTTACGTACGGCAGGCTCCCCGGCCAAGGAGGATCCGCACAACAGAACCGCTTTGAGGTGTGGGTATCGCCACACCCTGGCCCGATGGCCCGGCGGCTAAGGTCTGTGCAATGTCTACAAACAGGCACTCCGTGACGGGCGCGCCCCCCGCGCCGGACGCCGCGCCCGGCACCGCGTCCGGCGCGGTACCGGGCGCGGCCTTCGACTGGCTCGACGAGCAGGCCAGGTCGCGCGCCGACGCCGGACTCGTGCGCACCCTGCGTCCGCGCCCCGCCGACCCCGGCACCCTCCTCGACCTGGCGGGCAACGACTACCTCGGCCTGACCCGGCACCCGGAGGTCACCGAGGGCGCGGCCGCCGCGGCCCGGTGCTGGGGCGGCGGGGCCACCGGCTCCCGGCTCGTCACGGGCTCCACTCGGCTCCACGCCGAACTGGAACGCGAGCTCGCCGCGTTCTGCGGCTTCGAGGCGGCGCTCGTCTTCTCCTCCGGCTACGCGGCGAACCTGGGGGCCGTCACCGCTCTCGCCCCGCACGGCACACTGATCGTCTCCGACGCGGGCAACCACGCCTCGCTGATCGACGGCTGCCGGCTCGCGCGCGGGGCGACGCAGGTGGTGCCCCACAGCGAGCCCGAAGCCGTCCGCAAGACGCTGGACGCGCACGAGGGTCCCGCGGTCATGGTGTCCGACTCGGTGTTCTCGGTCGACGGCGACATGGCGCCACTGACCGAACTGGCCGTGGTGTGCCGGGAGTTCGGGGCCGGGCTGATCATCGACGACGCCCACGGTCTCGGTGTACTCGGCGAGGGCGGCCGGGGCGCCCCGTACGCCGCGGGGCTCGCGGGCGCCGACGACACGGTGGTCACGGTCACCCTCTCCAAGTCCCTCGGCAGCCAGGGCGGCGCCGTCCTGGGGCCGGCCCGGGTCATCGAGCACCTGGTGAACGCGGCCCGCACCTTCATCTTCGACACGGGCCTCGCCCCCGCCGCGGCAGGCGCCGCGCTCGCGGCCCTGCGCCTGCTGCGCCGCGAACCCGGACGCGCCGCGCGCGCCCGCGAGGTCGCGGCCGAACTGCACCGGCGCCTCACGGCCGAAGGGCTCTCGGCGGTACGCCCCGACGCCGCCGTCGTCTCGGTGCGCGCGCCGTCACCGGAGCGGGCGCTCGGCTGGGCAGCCGACTGCCGGGCCGAGGGAGTGTCCGTGGGGTGCTTCCGGCCGCCGTCGGTGCCGGACGGCATCTCACGGCTGCGGCTGACCGCCCGGGCGGACCTCACCGACGCAGAGATCGCCGATGCCGTCCGGGTGATCAGCCGCAACGCACCCCGGTGAGGCGTGCCGGACCCACGAGGGGCCTGGCGGACTCACCGGAGGCTGTCGACGAACGACTCCCAGGGGCCGGGGGAGAAGAGCAGGGCGGGGCCTGCCGTGTTCTTCGAGTCACGCACGGCTTGGAGTCCGTGCAGGGGACCCGAGTCGAGGGTGGCGGTCTCGACGCAGTTGTTCATTCCGTTGCTGTAGCTGCTGCGCTGCCACCGCGCACCTGGAAGATTCGTGCTGGAAGGTACGTACCGAGGCATTGCGGTCATGGTGCCTCCTTACGCGCCGTCGCCTAGCCCGGCGATGAATTCCGTTGATTCCTCGGGTGAAAGCGCCTGTACCTGAAGGGAGTTGAAGGCCTCCGTGTACGCCTGGAGGTCTTCTTTCCGTTCGAGGTAGAGGCTACTCGTCAAATGGTCGAGAACAACCACATCCAGATCAGCAATGTCCGGAAATGAAAAAATAACGAAAGAACCGATCAGACCCGCATGCTCACCGGCGGCGAACGGCAGTACCTGAAGCCGGACATGGGGCAGAAGTGACGCCTCCCGCAACCGCGCCAGCTGCCCCGCGAGGACCCGCGCCCCGCCCACCGGCCGCCGCAGCACCGCCTCGTCCATGACCACGCTCAGCCGCAGCGGCGGCTCGGCCCGCAGCACGTCCTGCCGGGCGAGCCGCACCTCCACCAGCGTGTCGACCTGCTCCTCCGGCAGCCCGCCGAGCGCCGCCCGGGTCACCGCGCGCGCGTACTCGGGCGTCTGCAGCAGTCCGGGGACCACCGTCGTCTCCAGGGTGCGCACCCAACTGGCCTGCGACTCCAGGCTGATGAAGTCCCGGTAGGTGGCCGGCAGCAGATCGCGGTACGCCTTCCACCAGTGGTGACGCCCCGCGCCGGGATCGTCGGCGCCCGCGAACGCGATGAGCAGCTCACTGCGCCGGGAGTCCGCCACCCGGTACGTCTCCAGCAGCAGCCGCACGTCGGAGGCCTTCACGCCGCTGCGGCCCGTCTCGATCCGGCTCACCTTCGACTGGTGCCAGCCGAGCCTGGCCGCCGCCTCGATGCTGGTGAGTCCTGCATCGCCGCGCAGCGCGCGCAGTTCGGCGCCGAGCTGGCGGCGGCGCACCGCCGGGCCGTACTGCATACCCGATCTCCTTCCGGATGAAGCCGTCGGATCTCCCGGCGGCGGAGCGGGGCAGTAGGCGAGAGTAGAGGAAGCCCGGGGCTCCCGCCCAAATACGGTCGGCCGTAGCAGAGTTCACCGCTTCGAGCGACAGATATATGCACATCTCGGTGGATCGCCACGCGTCACCGGCCAAGGAGTGGCAGGCTGGCGCGAAGCACCAGTCCGGGACGGTCCTCGGGTCATCCGCCGCGATTCGGAGACCGGTCCCGGTGGGAAAGGGACAGCGTCGCCATGGCAGATCACCAGGAAGCCTCCGTCACCCTGCCGAGCGATCCCGCGTCGGTTCCCGCGGCCCGGAAGTACGTCTCGCGGGTGCTCTCCGAATGGGGCCTGCCCGGCGACGCCGAGGTGACCGACACGATCAGGCTCATCGTCTCCGAACTCGCCACCAACGCCGTGCAGCACACCCTCGGCCAGTCGCCGACCTTCACCGTGGACCTGGAGCTCGACCGGGACGAGCAGCTGCGGATCGGCGTCACCGACAGCCATCCGCGCTACCCCAAGCGCCTCCCTGCCGCCGTCCAGCAGGACAACGGCCGCGGCATGGTCATCATCCGCTGGCTGACCGCCGAGTGCGGCGGCAGACTCTCGGTCAGCCCCACCGACGAGGGCGGCAAGACCGTATGGATCGCGCTGCCCTGGCGGGCCCCCCTCCGGCGCAGGCACCGAGACGCGACCCACTGACCGTGGGAGCGCACGTCGGTCACCGGCATCGCTCCCGGCGCAGCGGACCCGGCGCGCCTCCGCGGGCCGTTGCCGGCGGGGCGGGCCGCCCGTGCGACGGCGTCTCGCCCTCCTGTGCCGCGGGCCGTCGCAGAAGACGCGGGAGCACGCCCCACAGCCCGACACAGACCAGCAGGGTCCCCGCGCCCGCGGCGACCCCGGCGGCCCGGCCCACCGTCACGTCGACGACGAGCAGCACCGACCCGGTGAGCGCCAGCACCAGGACAATGAGGCCGATGCCGGCCAGCCGGGACGACACCCGTACGACGAGCGGTTTGGCGCGCTGCTGGAAGAGCGACCGGTGCAGCGCGGCGGGCGCGGTGAAGAGCGCCGCCGCGAGCACGGCGAGCAGCAGCGTCGTGACGTACGTCAAGCGCTGCACCTCGTCGAGGGCCGGAAACCGTGAGGTGAAGGCGAGGGAGAGCAGAAAGGCGAACAGGATCTGCACGCCCGTCTGCGTCACCCTCAGTTCCTGGAGCAGCTCCGCGAAGTTGCGGTCGGCGCGCTCCAGCGGCGTCTCATTGCGGGCGGTACAGGAATGCTCGTCTGACATCCGGTACGGGTATCCCGGCCGGCGCGTTCCACGCACCGGCGCCCGCGCCGGGTGGTGATCGGCGCGCGCCGGCCGGACCCGGCACGGTCAGCGCACCCTGCCGTACCAGACGCTCTTGGACCAGATCTTCTCCAGCCGCACCACGGTGTTCGACTTGGGCGCGTGCCAGATGCGGTTGTTGCCCGCGTAGATCCCGACGTGGTAGACGTTCCGCCCCGAGTGGAAGAACACCAGGTCGCCGCGGGTCCGCTGGGACCGGGAGATGTGCTTGGTCTTGTTGTACTGCGCGGCGGCGGTGCGCGGCAGCTTCTTGCCCGTCCGCTTGAACGAGTAGAGCGTCAGGCCCGAGCAGTCGAACCGGTTGGGTCCCACCGCGCCGTAGCGGTACGGGGAGCCCTTCTTGGACGCCGCGATCTTGAGCGCCTTGGTCCCGTGAGTGGCTGCCTGGGCCTCCGACGTGAGCCCGGGGGCCACGACGGTGCCGCCTACGACGGCGAGCGTGAGGGCCGATGCGGCCCCCGTTCTGCTGAGCAGCGACGGAACATGATTCAGCGCGGTCATGCGAAACCCTTCGTCAGCCGCCTGTGAAAGATGACCTGTCGGGTTCGGGCAGGCGAAGATGCCCGGCCGCGTGGTGCGGCTTCACCCCAAGGGCGTCGTCCGGACGTTCCGGACGGGCCCGTCGTACCTGGGTCCTCCACTCCTGCCGTTGCACAGATGTCGACCGGTCATCCGGGTGGCGGCAGGACTCGGCGTCCGCCCGGACCGCCCCGCCGCTGTGGCGGGGGCTTGTCGTCGGAAGGGATCTTGACCCGAAACAGGTCCGAAAACCGAGCCGAAACGGTCTTTTGTGAGGCTCCTCACGACTGACCTGTTCAGGTGGACACTGCCGAATTGGGCCTGTCGCCCGTGACTCCGACGACGGCTCGACCAGCAACGGAATGTCCTATTCCGGACCTGCTGTAGTCGAGGCGCGCAACTCGAAACCGTACGATGAAGGACGATTTGGTACGCCGTCCGTGGTAGCCCGACTGGTCCGTTTCGAAGCGGCACCGGACAGTCCGCCTCTTGGCGGCGGAAGCTGACGGATGCTCAGTCCCCGGCCGCGGGCGGCATGGCGACGCGTCCGGCGCGCCGTTCGCCGTCGAGTACGCGCAGCGCCCGGGCGAGCGTCGGCCCGTGCACTTCGCGCTCTCCCCGCTGGTGCATGAGGGCGAGGGCGTCCCGCAGCGCGGTTGCCCGGCCCACCAGCGCCTGGGCGGCGCGGAGTCCGCGGTAGGTGTGCTCGGCGCGGGCCGGATTGATCCGGCCCAGCAGGTCGACGACTTCGAGGTAACGGTCGATCAACTCCGCCTCGGCGCGCGTCAGGGCGGGCAGGGGCGGCAGTTCCGGCGGCAGCATCGGACGGTCACCCCGGGTTGCGTGCGGCGAGCGAACTCTTGCGGCTCGGGATGATGCCGTCCACGAGCCCGTACTCCAGGGCCGCTCGGGCGTCGAGGATCTTGTCCCGCTCGATGTCCGCGGCGATCCGTTCAGGAGTCTGTCCCGTGTGCCGTACGAGCATCTCCTCCAACAGGGCGCGCGTGCGCAGGAGTTCGTCGGCGTGGATCGCCAGGTCGGTCGCCTGCCCCTGGATGGGCTCGGTGATCGAGGGCTGATGGATCAGCACGCGGGCGCCCGGCAGCACGAACCTCTTGCCGGGCGTCCCGGCCGCGAGCAGGACGGCGGCGGTCGAGGCGGCCTGCCCCAGGCACGTCGTCTCCACGTCGCAGGTGACGAACCGCATCGTGTCGTAGATCGCGGTCATCGCGCTGAACGAGCCGCCGGGGGAGTTGATGTACAGCGAGATGTCGCGGTCCGGCGCCTGGTGTTCCAGGTACATGAACTGCGCCATCACGTCGTTCGCCGACGTGGCGTCGACGGGAGTGCCCAGGAAGACGATGCGCTCCTCAAGGAGCTTGGAGTACGGATCCATGGTCCGCGCCCCCGAACTGGTGCGTTCGGTGAACTCCGGCAGGACGTAGCGGGCGGACGGACGGTTCATGGCACGCCTCTCTTCCTCCGGTCGCGGCACGACCGGGCTCTGTACAAAATGTACAGGACGTACGTCAGCGTGGAAGGGGGCTCAGGCTCACCGGCGTGGTTGCGGGTCCCGGCGCACATCCCGGCGGCCCCTCAAGGGCGGCGTCTAAGCTGGGGGCATGGCCTACGAGATTCCGGTGACGCAAGCCCGCGCAGAGCTGGCCGAGCTGATCAACCGCGTCGTCTACGGCGGCGAGCGCGTGGTCGTCACCCGGCACGGCAAGCCGCTCGTGGCGCTCGTCTCCGCCGAGGACCTGGAACGCCTCGAGGGGCTCGCGGACGCCCCGGAGGAGCGGACGGTCACCACCGTCACCTCGATCGGCCCCGCGTCCCCCGCTCCGTCCGAGCGGCACCGGTTCGGCATAGCGGCCGAGCGCCGGGGGTCCGACGCGACGTAAGGGAGCGGCCGCCACGGGCCTGTGGCGTCTCCGAACGGGGTTCACGTGATGCACGTTCACGTGGCCCACATTTTGCGTGCCATGGGTCCGACGAGGGCCAGTCGCATCGACGGGTATGGCGCAGCCCAGCTGACGGTCATGACTCGGTCAATGGCTGGTTAACCTCGTTGAAACTCCTCTCAACTACCTTCCCCTCCCATGCCACCAGCGGTTTTTCTATGCGAGGTGTGCAAGATCGCGCGCCTTCGCTGTGTGTTACATCTATATCCGTCGCGGTGGCCGCGGCAGCCGGACCCGCACGGTTCGGAGTGAGAACTTTGAGGTGGGACGCGTGCAACTGACCCCGCACGAGCAGGAGAGACTGCTCATCCATGTGGCCGCGGACGTGGCCGAGAAGCGAAGGGCGCGGGGGCTGCTGCTCAACCACCCCGAGGCGATCGCCCTCATCACCTCGCACATCCTCGAAGGGGCCCGCGACGGCCGTACCGTCGCCGAGCTCATGTCCTCCGGGCGCAAGGTCCTCACCCGTGACGACGTCATGGAGGGCATCCCGGAGATGATCCACGACGTCCAGGTCGAGGCCACCTTCCCGGACGGCACGAAGCTCGTCACTGTCCACGAGCCGATCGTCTGACGGGAGTTCGCGCCTCATGCATGCCGCAACGCACGGCACCGGCCACCGGATGGTGCCCGGAGAGATCCTCTTCGCGGACGACCCCGTCCCCTTCAACACGGGCCGCGAGGTCACCCGCCTCACCGTCCTCAACGCCGCCGACCGCCCCGTCCAGGTCGGCTCCCACTACCACTTCGCCGAGGCCAACCCGGGTCTGGACTTCGACCGCGGCGCCGCGCACGGAAAGCGGCTCCACATCGCCGCCGGAACCGCCGTGCGCTTCGAGCCCGGAATCCCCGTCGACGTCGAACTCGTCCCGCTGGCCGGCAAGCGCGTCGTGCCCGGCCTGCGCGGTGAGACCGGAGGTGCCCTCGATGCCTGAACTCTCCCGCGCCGCGTACGCAGATCTCTTCGGCCCCACGACCGGTGACCGGATCCGGCTCGCCGACACCGACCTCCTCGTCGAGATCGAGGAGGACAGGTCGGGCGGCCCCGGCCGCTCCGGCGACGAGGCCGTGTTCGGCGGCGGCAAGGTCATCCGGGAGTCGATGGGCCAGTCCCGCACCACCCGCGCCGAAGGTGCCCCGGACACCGTCATCACCGGTGCGGTGGTCATCGACCACTGGGGGATCGTCAAGGCCGACATCGGCATCCGCGACGGCCGCATCACCGGCATCGGCAAGTCCGGCAACCCGGACACCATGGACGGCGTCCACCCCGACCTCGTCATCGGCCCCGAGACCGAGGTCATCGCGGGCAACGGCAAGATCCTCACCGCGGGCGGCATCGACACCCACATCCACTTCATCTCGCCGACCATCGTCGACGAGGCGCTGGCCTCCGGAGTCACCACGCTCTTCGGCGGCGGCACCGGTCCCGCCGAGGGCAGCAAGGCGACCACCATCACCCCCGGGGCCTGGCACCTGGCCCGGATGTTCGCGGCGCTCGAATCCAGCCCGGTCAACATCGGCTTCCTCGGCAAGGGCAACACCGTCAACGCCGAGTCGATGCACGCCCAGCTGCGCGCCGGAGCCGTCAGCTTCAAGATCCACGAGGACTGGGGCGCGACGCCCGCCGTCATCGACGCCTGCCTCAATGTATGCGAGGAAACCGGCGCCCAACTCGCCGTCCACACCGACACGTTGAACGAGGCGGGCTTCATCGACGCCACCTTCGACGCGGTCGCGGGCCGCACCATGCACGCCTTCCACGTGGAGGGCGCGGGCGGTGGCCACGCCCCCGACATGATCACGGCGGTCTCGCTCCCCAACATGCTGCCGAGCTCCACCAACCCGACCCGGCCGCACACCGTCAACACGGTCGAGGAACACCTCGACATGCTGATGGTCTGTCACCACCTCAACCCGGCGGTCCCCGAGGACCTCGCCTTCGCCGAGTCCCGCATCCGGCCCACCACGATCGGCGCGGAGGACATCCTCCACGACCTCGGCGCCATCTCGATCATGTCCTCGGACTCCCAGGCCATGGGCCGCATCGGCGAAGTCATCATGCGCACCTGGCAGACCGCCCACGTGATGAAGCGCCGCCGCGGCTTCCTGCCCGGCGACACCCGCGCCGACAACCGCCGCGCACGTCGCTATGTCGCCAAGTACACGATCAACGCGGCCGTCGCCCAGGGCATCGACCACGAGCTCGGCTCGGTCGAGCCGGGCAAACTCGCCGACCTGGTGCTGTGGGAACCGGCGTTCTTCGGCGTCAAGCCGCAGCTCGTCCTCAAGGGCGGCCAGATCGCGTACGCGCAGATGGGCGACGCCAACGCCTCCATCCCGACACCGCAGCCGGTCCTGCCGCGCCGCATGTTCGGGGCGCACGGCAGGGCACCCGCGCTCAACTCGATCAACTTCGTGACACAGTCGGCGCTCGACGACGGCCTCCCGGAACGCCTCGGCCTGGACAAGCCGTTCGCCGCCATCCGCTCCACCCGCGGCCGCAGCAAGGCCGACATGCGCGAGAACGACGCGCTGCCGCGGGTCGAGGTCGCCCCCGACAGCTTCGCCGTCACCATCGACGGCGAACTCGTCGAACCCTCTCCGGCCGCCGAACTGCCGCTCGCGCAGCGGTACTTCCTCTTCTGACGGCCCCGAAGCGTTCAGGCGACGATCCTCATGTCACGAGCAGCACTCCTCGTCCTGGCCGACGGCCGCTTCCCCGCCGGAGGGCACGCCCACTCCGGCGGGGCCGAAGCGGCCGTCAAGGCCGGCCGCATCACCGGCGCGCAGAGCCTGGAGGCCTTCTGCCGGGGGCGGCTGCACACCTCCGGGCTCGTCTCGGCGGCCCTGGCGGCGGCCGCCGCACTCGGCGTCGACCCCGTCGCCCTGGACGAGGCGGCGGACGCCCGCACGCCCTCGCCCGCCCTGCGCACGGCGGCGCGCCGGCTCGGCCGCCAGATGATGCGGGCCGCCCGAGCCACCTGGCCGCACCCCGAACTCGACGCACTGGCCCGGCAGTTCCCCAAGGGCGCCCATCAGCCCGTCGTCCTCGGACTCGCCGCCCGCGCCGCCGGGCTCGGACCCGACGACGCCGCGTACTGCTCGGCGTACGAAGGGATCAGCGGCCCGGCCACCGCGACGGTGCGCCTCCTCAGCCTCGACCCCTTCGACGCCACGGCGGTCCTTGCCCGGCTCGCCCCGGACCTCGACCTCGTGGCACGGCAGGCGGCCGGCGCGGCGAGACGCGCCCTGGACGAGGGGCCCGGCGCGCTGCCCGCGGCCTCCGCGCCGCTTCTGGAGATCGGCGCGGAGGCGCACGCCGCCTGGCCCGTGCGGCTCTTCGCCTCGTAAGAGCCGTCGCTGCCGATCCTCCGGCCTCCGGCCGGCCACCCCACCTCGCGGCGATCCGCGACCCACCCGGGGCCCCGCCCCCGGCCCCCTGATTGGAGCTGTACCCATGCACCTCGACCACTCCCACGACGGCCCCGCCGCCGTCAGCGCCGACGCCCACCGCCCCGACGGCAGCCGCCGCGCGCTGCGCATCGGACTCGGCGGCCCGGTCGGCTCCGGCAAGACCGCGACCGTCGCCGCGCTCTGCCGCGACCTGCGCGACGAACTCTCCCTCGCCGTCGTCACCAACGACATCTACACCCGCGAGGACGCCGAGTTCCTGCTGCGCGAGGCCGTCCTGCCGCCCGAGCGCATCACCGCCGTCGAGACCGGAGCCTGCCCGCACACCGCGATCCGCGACGACATCTCCGCCAACCTGGAGGCCGTGGAGGACCTGGAGGACGAGGTCGGGCCGCTCGACCTGATCCTCGTCGAGTCCGGCGGCGACAACCTCACGGCCACCTTCTCCAAGGGGCTCGTCGACGCCCAGATCTTCGTCATCGACGTCGCCGGCGGCGACGACATCCCCCGCAAGGGCGGCCCCGGCGTCTCCACGGCCGACCTGCTCGTCGTCAACAAGACCGACCTCGCGCCGCACGTCGGCTCCGACCTCGCCCGGATGGCCGCCGACGCCAAGGCGCAGCGTGCCGAACTCCCCGTGGTGTTCCAGTCGTTGCGGTCGGACATGGGCGTCGGCCCGGTCGCCGCGTGGGTCCGTCAGCAGTACGCCGCATGGACCGCGTCGGCGTGACGGCCGACCTCGCCCTGCGCGGCGCCACGACGGAGGCCGCCGACGTCCCACCGACGGCGGCCGGTCCGGGTGCGGTCGGCACTGCCACCGGTGGTGCGGGCATCCGCGCCACCGCCCGTGTCGAGGCGCGGGCCGACGGCCGGGGCGGCACCTGTCTGCCCGTCCTCGACGGCGCGGGCCCGCTCGCCCTGCGCCGTACCCGCTCCACCGGCCCAGCGGCGCACGTCACGCTGGTCGGCGCGATGAGCGGCCCCCTGGGCGGCGACCACCTCACCGTCAAGGCGACCGCCCGCGAGGGCTCGGCGCTGCACATCTCCTCGGCGGCGGCCACCATCGCCCTGCCGGGCCAGACCGAGACCACGGCACGTTACGACGTGCGGCTCACCGTTGCCGAGGGTGCCGTACTGCGCTGGCTGCCCGAGCAGTTGATCTCCGTGTGCGGCAGCGACCTGCGGGTCACCACGCGTGCCGAACTCGCCGCGGGGGCCCGCCTGGTCCTGCGCGAGGAGCAGGTCCTCGGCCGCACCGGAGAGGCACCCGGCCGCCTCACCAGCCGCCTCACCGTGCACCGCGCGGGCCGCCCCCTCCTGGACCAGGAGCTGTCCTGCGGCCCCGGCGCGCCCGGCGGCTGGGACGGCCCCGCGGTCCTCGCGGGGCATCGCGCGATCGGGCAACTCGTCGTCGTGCACCCGGAGTACGAGGAGGCGCGGCAGAAGCCGACGGCCGCCCTGCTCGGCGAGTGGGCGGCGCTCACCCCGCTCGCGGGCCCCGCCGTCCTGGTCACCGCCGTCGCCCCCGACGCACTGCTGGTCCGCAACGCGCTGGACGAGGCCCTGGCCCGCCTGGACCCGCCCGCCCGCTGAGTCCGGCACGCACGGACCGGCCCCGAAGTCTCCTCAGGAGCGGGCCGGTTCACGTGCGGACGGCTCCCACGGCCGCCGTAGGTGCCGAGGGGGGCGCCAGGCCGGGGCTGCGGGCGAAGAGGTCCACCGGTGCACGGCCGCCGGACCGAGCGCCACGGACTCCGCCATAGACTCCCCGCATGGCCAACGATCTTCGTCTCACCGTCCTGGGGTCCGCGACGCCCTACGCGAGCGTGGACAACCCGTGTTCCGGCTACCTCGTGTCCGGCGGCGGCACCCGGATCTGGATGGACGCGGGCAGCGGGACGCTGGCGCAACTGCAACGCCACACGCGGCTCGACGAGGTCGACGCGATATGGGTCTCGCACCTGCACGCCGACCACAGCGCGGACCTGCTCACCGCCTACTACGCGGCGCTCTATGCGGACATCCGGCTGACCGCGCCCATCCCCCTGTATGGGCCTCCCGGCATCGCCGACCGGCTGGCGCACTTCCTCACCAACGGCCCGGTACGCAGCCCGGTCGAGTCCGCCTTCGCCGTCCACGAGCTGACGGACGGGCACCGGGCACGCGTCGGCGCGCTCACGCTGACCAGCCGTGAGGTGTCCCACGGCCTCCCGGCCTTCGCCGTACGCGTCGAGGCCGGGGACCGCTCGCTGGTCTACTCCGGGGACACGGCACCGTGCGCCAACCTCACGCGGCTGGCCGCGGGGTGTGACGTGCTGCTCTGCGAGGCCGACAGCGCTCACGCGCCGATGGACGGCGAACGGGTCCACCACACCCCAGAGGACGCCGCCGACACCGCGGTCGCGGCCGGGGCCGCCCGGCTGATCGTCACCCACGTCGGCCGTTCCCTCACCCCCCACCAGGCGGTGGCACGCGCCTCGGCCCGCTTCGACGGCCCCGTCACCCACGCCACACCCGGCACCACCTTCTCCATCTAGACCATCGCTCACCGCTCCCACGGGCCGGGGCAGTGGCCTTGCAGAACTGATGTGACTGACGCTCAGCTGGTCAAGGCTTCGGGTCAGCCGTCGACATCCACGCCGTATCCGCGGGCGAGTGTGTCGAGCCCATGGTCGTAGCCCTGACCGACGGCGCGAAAGCGCCAGATGGGGCCGCGACGGTAGAACTCGGCAAGGAGTAGGGTCTGTTCGCTGGTGGCGGCGTCAAGAGTGGCGCGGGCCAGGGGAGTGGCGTCCCCGCTGGCAGCGGTGGTGATCTGGACCGCACCGATGTCACCGAAGGTGGCCGTACCGTCGACGGCGGCCGCTACGACCACCTTGTGGGAGGCGGGCGGGAGGGTGGCGAGGTCGACGGTGATGGTCTGTTCGGCGGGACCGTCGGTAAGGAGCCGTACCGTGCCCGCCGGGTTCTCCGGGGCGCTGTAGAAGACGAAGTCTTCGTCAAAGGTGACCTGTTCGTCCTCGTCAAGCACGAACGCGACGATGTCGACCTCGCAGTCCTCATGAGGTGCCCAGGAGGCGGTGAGATGCCACTGCGGCGAAGGCAGATCAATGACTCCGCCGCGCGGGAGGACATGAAGAGGCCGCGTCGGGCCGTTCGTAGCTGCCTCGTCGGCCTGTGCTACCTCCGTCCGGGACATCGAGCGGGTATCCGCGGCCGGATCGGTGAGCCAGTGCTCGTCACGCAGGGGCAGTCCCAGTTCCGTGATCCGGGACATGCGGCGGTCCTGGTTTCCGCCCGCCAGGAGGACGACGTCGGTGACGCTCCGGGAGAGATTGACGGCGGCGGAACCCCCCAGCTCGACGACGCGGGTACGCGCGGTGACCGCCTCTTCGTGCTCGCCTCCCAACACAAGCACGCGGTGGTCGCGCAACGGCTTGTCGGCCGGTCCGATCGGCGCGGGCGCCGGCCGACGAGGAGCCGGAACTGCGGGTGCAGTCCCGGATGCCTGATGCGATGCCCCAGCCTGTACATCGCCGAGCAGCTTCAGGAACGCGTCCTCGTCGATGACGGGTACGCCCTCGGCAGCGGCCCGCCGTGCCTTCGCCGACCTGGACGCGGGCTCGTTGGTGACGAGGACGCTGGTGTGGTGGCTGACCGAGGTCATCATGTTGAGCCCGACGGCGACACCGCGGCCGATCAACTCCGCCCGCGCGCATGAGGTGTCACCTGTGATGGCGACTTTCATCCCTTGCTGCAAGGGCCCGCCAGGTGCCAGGCGCCCCGGATTGCGGTAGGCGCAAGGCGTCTTGGGTGGTTTCGGAGTGAACTTGGACTCCGCTCGCGGCGGGCAGGTCACCATCGGCAGTGGCAGCGCGAGCCGCGCGGCCTCGCGCAGCGATGCCCGCAGGAGCCCGGCGAGCACCCGGGTATCGTCGAGCGCGTCGTGGGCGTGCTGCTGCTGTACGCCATAGTGGGCGGCCAGCGTGCCCAGCTTCATGTCGGGCGTCGGCGGGTCCACCTGCCGGTTCAATGCCAGGGTGCACAGCCGCCGCGACACCGGCAGCCACATGCGGGCCCGGGCGAATTCGTAGGCGAGGAAGTCGTAGTCGAACTGCGCGTTGTGAGCGACGAGGACACGGTTCTCCAGCATCGCGCCGATGTGCGCGGCCACCTGGTCGAAGGTCGGCGCCCCGCGCAGTCGCTCGGCGGTTAGCCCGTGCACGTCGACCGGCCCCGGATCGCACCCCGGATCGAGGAGTGTGGAGAACTCGCCGGTCTGCTCCCCGTCCCGCCCGATGGTGACCACGGCGACCGACAGCACCCGGTCACGCCGGGGTATCAACCCGGAGGTCTCCACGTCGACGAGGGCCCAGTCGTGGGCATAGTCGTCCATGAGTGCGAGGTCGAAGGCGGCAGAGGCGAGACTCATGAGGGCAAGAATGAACGGGCATACACGCCACCTTCAACCTGCATGCGCTTTTGCCCTCATATGAGACACAGCGGTGAGGGCCCGACGGCAAAGAGGCCACACTGAAACGTCGGGAAGTTCTCGGGATGAGCACCCGCCGGAACCCATTGGGCGGTCTTGAGCCGCTTCGCCCCGCATCCATCAGGGGCAGCCCAGCCGAAGGCGTGGACTGTCCCTGATGCAACTTCTGATCCGTGGCTCTATGCGGAACGGCCATCAGGGGCGTTCCGGCTAAGCACGGACCTTAGAGAGCAGCGGGAAAGCGTTCCGGTTTGATGAGGTTGCGGTACTTCGCTGCTGTTCCGCAACCCGTTGAGAGCAACGCGACAAGGCCCACCGCGTTGAGGTAGGCACTCACCGCATCAGCAACCGGTGCCCACGTCATCAGCACGAGAACGATCACGACGACCCAACGGCGGTGGGCACGGTTTGACAAGTCCCACGGGACTGGGGGCACACTCACTGCGAACCTCCGGGTTCATGGCCCATCACAAGTCCAGCTTCGCGGTTAGTTCTTGTGGTGGGCCTCCAACGTTTCCGCTATATCGTGCCTGGCACTGGCTCCAGGGGTGGCGCCCAGTAAGGCCAACTGGCCACGGGTATCAGCCCAATGGCAGGGCCATGAACCATTGCTCGCACCATGACTTATAGGCCACCAGCGTTCGGCCTGTTCAGCTCTTCTTGGAGGCAGAGTCGTTGTTCACGCATCCCGCATCTGCGCAGACTACGGACTCCTAGTTGGGCGTAGTTAGCAGCAGCTAGCCGTAGTTGGTGGCAGCCGGATGCATAGGAAATGCGGAGAAGATGGCTAGAAATCGCCCCCCCCGGCACGCTGAATGCGCGGTCGGTAGGGCAGTTTGCCTGAGCTCGCCAACGGTCTGACGCCATGCTCTGGCCGAGGAAAGCCAGGCCGTGCTAACCGAGTGGAGCACGGGTCCAAGATGATCGGGCACCCGGTCGTTGGCGATGATCCAGGTGCCTCAACCGGCCCGTGAAGCGAGCGATGGCGTGAGGTGAAGCGCACCTCGTTGAACTGTGTGACGTACCTGAGGGGAGGGCCGGAGGCCCTTCCAAGTCTGTCGCCCAAGACCGGCGTCGCGATCAACCTTCATGAGTGGGCCACGGGGACACTCGCATGACGTTCGTGTCGATCCTCTCAGGCTCCAGGATGTCGCTCGAAGAGATCTCACACTTGGTCGGGCACTCCAGTCAGGCGACGCCCCGTGATTCAGAGTGGAGCCACCGCCATGGCAACGGAGACCGTCTACCGCAAGCAGATCTGCATGCGCCGACCGCTCACCGGGTCGTACCAATCCGGTTATCGGATTAGTAAAGAAGGCTCGTCGCACCTGTTCTCGGCCGCCTCGCAGGCGCAAGGATCCCCGTACTGATCGAATCTGCTCGAATCGATGTGCGGGAGGCCTCGCTTGAGAACCCCAGGGACCAGACGGACGGCGGTGCTCGGCTCTGCGGGGGCCCTCGTCGCGGCGACGCTGATAGCCGGTGCCGTCGCGGCACCGACGGCCAACGCCGATGGCCGGTCGGAGGCGCAGAGCGCCGCCTCCCGCTCCGGCAAGGATCGCGAGGCCCGCGGCACCGCTCTCGCCGCCGCGCGCGCCGCGAAGGCCGGCATCGACTGGAGCGACTGCCCCGCCGACTGGGGGCTGGAGAAGCCCATCCAGTGCGGATGGGTCACCGTGCCGCTCGACTACGCCAGGCCCGACGGCGAGCAGATCAAGCTCGCCGTCGACCGCGTCGGCAACACCGGCGGCAAGGAGGCGCGCCAGGGTGCCCTTGTCTACAACCCGGGCGGCCCCGGCGCCTCCGGCCTGCGTTTCCCGCGCCGCGTCACCAGCAAGAGCGAGGTCTGGAAGAAGACCGCGACGGCGTACGACTTCGTGGGCTTCGAGCCGCGCGGCGTCGGCCACTCCGCGCCCGTGTCCTGCATGGACCCGCAGGAGTTCGTGAAGGCGCCCAAGCCGGACCCGGTCCCCGACAGCGAGGCCGACAAGCGGGTCCAGCGCAAGCTCGCCGCCGCGTACGCGGACGGCTGCCAGGAGCGCAGCGGACACCTCCTCCCGCACATGACGACGCTCAACACCGCCCGTGACCTGGACGTCATCCGCGCCGCGCTCGGCGAGAAGAAGCTGAACTTCCTCGGCGTCTCCTACGGCACCTACCTCGGCGCCGTCTACAGCACCCTCTTCCCGACCCACGTGCGCCGCATGGTCTTCGACTCCGTGGTGAACCCCTCGACGGACAAGATCTGGTACGAGGTCAACCTCGACCAGGACGTCGCCTTCGAGAAGCGCCTGGTCGACTGGATGACGTGGGTCGCGCGGAACGACGCCGCCTTCCACCTCGGCACCACCTACGCCCAGGTCCGCGCCGAGTGGGACAAGCTCCGCGCCACCGCCAAGAAGCAGCCCCTGGACGGAGTGGTCGGCCCGGCCGAGCTGCTCGCGTACTTCCAGAACGCGCCGTACTACGACTCCTACTGGGTCCAGATCGCCACGAACTGGAGCAAGTACGTCGCCGGGGACCCGAAGCCCCTCATCGCGGCGGCCGCCCCCGACCCGGCCGACAAGGCGGGCAACGCCGCCCAGGAGAACGGCAACGCCGTCTACACGGCCGTCGAGTGCGCGGACGCCAAATGGCCGCGCAGCTGGCGCAAGTGGGACCGCGACAACACCCGCATCCACCGGACGAGCCCCTTCTTCACCTGGGGCAACGCCTGGATGAACCTGCCGTGCGCGACCTGGTCGAGCAAGCAGCAGCGCCCCCTGGAGATCACCACCCACAAGGGCCTGCCCAGGACGCTGCTCGTCCAGTCCACGCGGGACGCGGCCACGCCCTACCCCGGCGCCCTCGAACTGCACGCGCGCCTCAAGGGCTCCCGGCTGATCACGGAGAAGGACGCCGGGTCGCACGGCATCACCGGCATCGTCAACCCGTGCCTCAACGACCGCGTCGACACGTACCTGTTGACCGGTGAGCTGGACGCCTCCGACGTCACGTGCGGCCCGCACGCCACGCCGAAGCCGTAGGCAGCTCCAGGAGAGCGCGTACCGCCCGTCACCGGGAGATGCCGGTGGCGGGCGGTCGTGCTTCGCCCTCAGCTCAGGGGCATCCGCGGGAACTTCCGCTGTTCCCTGACGCCCGCCGCCGCCCGCTCGGCCTCCTCCGCCTTCACCACCGCCGCGTACTTGTCGACGTACTCCTGACCGGAGAGCCCGAGGATCGCGTACATGATCTCGTCGGTGACCGCGCGGAGCACCGCCTTCTCGCCGTCCATGCCGACGTAGCGGGAGAAGTCGAGCGGTTCGCCGAAGCGGATCGTCACCCGCTTCAGGTTCGGGACCTTCTGGCCGGGCGGCTGCGCCTCGAACGTGCCGATCATGGCGCACGGCACCACCGGCACCTGCGCCTTGAGCGCCATCGCCGCGACCCCGACCTTCCCCTTGTACAGCCGGCCGTCGTGCGAGCGCGTGCCCTCGGGGTAGATGCCGAGCAGCTGGCCCTTGCGGAGTACGCCGAGGCCCTCGCGGATCGCCGCCTGGCCCGCCTCTTTGCCCGACCGGTCCACCGGGATCTGGCCGGCGCTGCGGAAGAAGGCCGCCGTCAGCCGTCCCTTGATGCCGGGCCCCGTGAAGTACTCCGCCTTCGCGAGGAAGGTGATGCGGCGCTTGATGATCGCCGGCATCAGGAAGTGGTCGGAGAACGACAGGTGGTTGCCCGCGACGATCGCCGCGCCGTGATCGGGCACATGTTCCAACCCCTCGATCCTGGGCCGGAACATCAGCCGCAGCAGAGGGCCGAGGATCACATGCTTGAGCAGTAGGTAGAACATGGCTGCAGCCTTCCCCCTGGTCCCGGTGCCGACGCACAGTAGCCAATCGACAGCGCTGACGCGAGAGCCCGTTCGGGCCCTTGCATGCGGCCGTGCGGGGGACCGGCCGGCGCGGCGGCTCGACGCGCGAGGCGGGCGAGGGGTGCCCTGGGCTCTTCCCGTGCGTCCCCGACGCCACCGAACGTCACCGCCGTGTCGCCTTCCGACGTCGGCTCCCGGAGGTCCCCATGCGCCCGTTCCCTCTCGCGGCCGCCGCCCTGATCGTCCTGGGCGCGACGCTCCCCGCCCACGCCGCGGACGAGGCTCCCGCCCCGCGGCGCGGGCTCTTCCTCACCGTCTCGGGCGCCGAGAACACCTGGATCCGCGGCGTGCTGCTGCACTGTGAGCCCGCCCCCTCGGGGCACCACCCGCGGGCGGCGCAGGCGTGCGCGGCGGTGGCCCGGGCCGACGGGGACTTCGACGCGCTCCCGAAGGCCCCGCAGGCGTGCACGAAGGAGTTCGAGCCGGTCACCGCGACCGCCACCGGCACGTACCGGGGCCGGGCGGTCGGCTGGCACAAGACGTACCCGAACCTCTGCACCCTCGACGCCGACACCGGTCACGTCTTCCGCTTCTGACCCGGATCGGCTTCTGACCCGGATCAGGACGCCCCGGCACCCCGCGCGCCTGGCGGAACGGTTCTCCGCGCGTCCCTCAGGGGGTGCCGCGGGACAGCACCATGGCCAGGGTGAGCAGGCCGAGCACCACCCAGCCGAACCACAACCAGCCATTGCTTCCGAGCGCCACGGTGTAGGCGGTCACCATGACCAGGCCTCCGATGGTGAACCCACCCATGGTCTGCGTGGAACTGGGCATCGCTCAGCCTCCTCCCGGCAGCCTCCGGCGCCGGCGCGCCGCGACCGCGGTCCGAAGGCCATCGTCACCCGGGAAGACCCTTCGGCGCTAGCGGCCGCGAGCGGCCAGTGAGGCCAGATAGGCGTTGTACGCCTCGAGCTCCTTGTCGCCGTCGCGGTCGGCGGCGCGGTCCTTGCGCCGCGCCTCACGGTCCTCGGAACGCCGCCACTGGAACAGCAGGGCCACCAGGACCACCACGGACGGGATCTCGCTGAAGGCCCAGGCGATGCCGCCCGCGGCCTCCTGGTCGGCGAGCGCGTCGATGCCCAGCGAGGCGGGCGGGTGCATGTAGGTGCCGATCATCGGCTGGGTGGCCATCATCAGCGCGATGCCGAAGAACGCGTGGAACGGCATGCCCGCGAAGAGCTCCAGCATCCGCATCACGTAGCCGGGGCGGTGCGGCCCCGGGTCGACGCCCATGATCGGCCAGAAGAAGACCAGGCCGACGGCGAGGAAGTGCACCATCATCGCGATGTGGCCCGCCTTGGAGCCCATCAGCGTGTCGAAGAGCGGCGTGAAATAGAGCGCGTACAGGCTCGCGATGAACAGCGGGATGGTGAACGCCGGATGCGTGATGATCTTGACGTAGCGGCTGTGCAGCAGCCACAGCAGCCACTCGCGGGGGCCCTTGCTGCCGCGCGCCGCCACCGGCAGCGCCCGCAGCGCCAGCGTGATCGGGGCGCCGAGCAGCAGCAGGATCGGCGACAGCATGCTGATCACCATGTGCTGTGACATGTGCACGCTGAACATGACCATGCCGTAGTCGTTGAGCTTGGTGCACATCACGAGCAGCACCGTGAGGACGCCGATCACGAACGCGATGGTGCGGCCCACCGGCCACTTGTCACCGCGCCGCACGAGCCGTGCCACACCCCACCCGTAGAGGGCGAGGGCCACCAGGCAGCCGATGAGGAAGAAGGGGTCGGCGGAGGGTTCCAGGCCTCGCCCCAGCGTGAACGGCGGCAGATCCATGTTCATGCCGTGCCCGCTGTGATCCATCCAGTGGCTCCTGATTCGTGCGGATTGTGCGACGTGTGTCCGCACCAGAGTAGAACTGCCCCCGGCCGCAGACACGACCGGGGGCAGTTAGTTCAACAGGCGATGACCTGGCGGAGGCGGGTCGCCTCAGAGCACGCACTCCGCCTCGGCGTACCGCTCGTCGGGCACGGTCTTCAGCGTCTCGACGGCCTCGGCCAGCGGCACCATCGTGATGTCGGTGCCGCGCAGCGCCGTCATCCGGCCGAACTCGCCGCGGTGCACGGCCTCCACGGCGTGCCAGCCGAAGCGGGTCGCGAGCACGCGGTCGTACGCGGTGGGGGTGCCGCCGCGCTGGACGTGGCCGAGTATGACCGGACGGGCCTCCTTGCCGAGGCGCTGCTCCAGTTCGAGGGAGAGCTGCCGGGCGATGCCGGCGAACCGCTCGTGGCCGTAGACGTCCTTGCCGCCCTCGTCGAACTCCATGGAGCCGGCGCGGGGCTTGGCGCCCTCGGCGGCCACGACGATCGCGAACTTCTTGCCCGCGGAGAAGCGTTCCCCGACCCTGCGGGCCAGCTCGTCGATGTCGAAGGGGCGCTCGGGCACGACGATGGCGTGCGCGCCGGCGGCCATGCCCGAGTGGAGGGCGATCCAGCCGGTGTGCCGGCCCATGACCTCGACGATGAGGACGCGCTGATGCGATTCGGCGGTGGTCTTCAGGCGGTCCAGGGCCTCGGTGGCGACACCGACGGCCGTGTCGAAGCCGAAGGTGACGTCGGTGACCGCGATGTCGTTGTCGATGGTCTTGGGCACTCCGACGATCGGCAGGCCCGCGTCGGACAGGAGCCGGGCGGCCTTGAGGGTACCCTCACCGCCGATCGGGATGATCGCGTCGAGGCCGAGCTCGGCGACGTGCCCCTTGGCGCGCTCCACACCGTCCCGCAGATGGGCGGGCTGTACCCGTGAGGAGCCGAGGATCGTGCCGCCGCGGGCGAGGATGCCGCCCACCGCGTCGAGGTCCAGCTTGCGGTAGTCGCACTCCAGGAGGCCTTTCCAGCCGTCGTGGAAGCCGATGACCTCGTCGCCGTGGTCCGCCACCGCGCGGTGCACGACGGAACGGATGACGGCGTTCAGACCGGGGCAGTCGCCGCCGGAGGTCAGGACACCAATGCGCATGGCCCGGAATACCTTTGCAACGTGGGTCGATGACCGGACCACGTCGTCCGGCTGGATCCCCGCCACCCTATAGGCGCCGGGGGGCGGGGCCGCATCGGGCGTCCGAAGGCTGGACGGCCCCGCTCACATGTGCGGGCGGGGCGTCAGGCGGGCTCTGTTCCGAGGTCCTAGGCGGGCTGCTGGGCGGCCGTGATGCGCTCGTTGCGCAGCGCCTCGTACCAGCGGTCGTCGGTGGGCGGCAGCGCGTTCACGTCGAGGGCCAGCTTCAGGAGCAGGTCCGCGATGAGCGGGTTGCGGGCGAGCACGGGACCGTGCATGTACGTACCGAAGACGGTGCCGTTGTACGCGCCCTCGGTGCCGTCGCCCGTGCCGTTGCCCCGGCCCAGGGTGACGCGGGCCAGCGGGCGCGCGGACGGGCCGAGGTGCGTGATGCCCTGGTGGTTCTCGAAGCCGGTCAGCGGGGGCAGGCCCAGCTGCGGGTCGATGTCGCCGAGCACGTCGCCGACGCACCGGTCGCCCTCGCCGCGGGTGGAGACCACGTCGAGCAGGCCGAGGCCCGGCTCGCGCTGCCCGAGGTCGTTGATGAACTCCTGGCCGAGGATCTGGTAACCGGCGCAGACCGAGAAGACGATCGCGCCGTTGCCCACGGCCCGCTGGAGGCCGCCGTCGCGGCGCAGCCGCTCGGCCGCCAGGCGCTGCGGACGGTCCTCGCCGCCGCCGATCAGGTAGATGTCGCCGGAGGTGGGCACCGGCTGGTCGCTGCGCACGTCGTAGCGCTCGACCTGGAGGCCGCGCTGGTGGGCGCGGCGCTCCACGACCAGGGCGTTCCCCTGGTCTCCGTACGTGCTCAGCAGGTCGGGGTAGACCCACACCAGCCGCAGGCTGTTGTCGCTCATGCTCATTCGTCCCTACGAAGGTCTTGACGGGGCCGGTGGGGGTCAGTTGCCGACGCGGCGGCGCAGGTCCTGGAACGCGGTGTAGTTCGCGATGGTCTCGATGCGTCCGGGCGGGGCGAGCTGCACCGCCTCGTCGAGGCTGTCGCAGACCCGGAAGTCGAGGTTGGCGACCTCCAGGCGGACGGCGAGGTCCAGCTTGCGGTCGCCGAGCACGAAGATCGGGTGACCGGCGAGGCGGGTGTAGTCGACGTCCCAGAGCCAGGAGGTGTCGGTGCCGTCGGCGCCGCGGGCGTTGACCGAGAGGATCACCGGGGTGGGCGGCGGGTCGATCAGCGAAAACGTTTCGAGCCAGCCCGCGGGGTTCTTGGCGAGCAGCAGGCGCAGATCGCGGCCCTGGAACTGCACGACGTCGTAGCGTCCGGCGACCGCCTGCACCTGGTACATGCGCTCCAGGGCGACCTGCGGGGGCACTCCGAAGACGGCGGCGACGGCCGCGGAGGACGCGGCGTTGGCCTTGTTGGCGCGGCCGGGCAGCTGGAGGTGGATCGGCCAGGCCGAGCCGTGCGGGTCGAGGACGTGGTCGCCGGAGAGCACCCAGCTGGGCGCCGGGCGGCGGAAACCGCACTCGCCGCAGAACCAGTCGTCCCCGGGGCGCTGCATGACACCGCCGCAGGAGGGGCACGACCAGGCGTCGTCCTTCCACTCCTGGCCCGCGGCCACCCACACCACGTTCGGCGACGAGGAGGCCGCCCAGACGACCAGCGGGTCGTCGGCGTTGGCGACGACCACGGCCTTGGAGCCGGCAAGCCCCTCGCGCCACTTCTCGGCGAGCATGCGGGTCTCGGCGGCGCGGTCCAGCTGGTCGCGCGAGAGGTTCAGCAGCGCGATCGCCTTCGGGTCGACGTCACGGGCGACGCCCGCGAGGTACTTCTCGTCGACCTCGATCACGCCGTACCTGGCGTCGGAGCCGCCGGCGAGCGCCGAGGTGATTCCGGCCGGCATGTTGGCGCCGAGCGCGTTCGAGACGACCGGGCCGCTGGCCCGCAGCGCCTCGGCGATCAGACGCGTGGTGGTCGTCTTGCCGTTGGTGGCCGACACGAGGACGACGTCCAGGTGTGTGGCGAGCCGTCCGAGCAGTTCGGGGTCGAGCCTGAGGGCGACCTTGCCGCCGATCACCGATCCGCTGCCGCGGCCCGCAGCTCGCGACACCGCCGCGGCCGCCTTGCCCGCCGTCACGGCCAGCTTGGCCCGCGGCGACAGCGGGTCCGTGTTGCCTGACATCTGTCGAGATCCTCCTTGCGTACGGCGCCGCGCCTGCCCCCGGCATCGTTTCGCTGCTCAGCCTATCGAGATCCACTGGCAAGCCCGAATCACGGCACCACCTCGGCACCTGTCCGGTGCCGCTCCGTCCCCTGGACCGTACTCTTGCCGCCATGCGACACGGCACGATCCCGGGCGCCTCGGGGCGCGTACGACCTCTGACCCTGCTCGGCGACCCCGTGCTGCACGCGGCGTGCGCGGACGTCACCGACTTCGGCCCCGAACTGGCGCGGCTCATCGAGGACATGTTCGCCACGATGTACGCCGCGCGGGGCGTGGGGCTCGCCGCGAACCAGATCGGCGTGAGCCGGAGGGTGTTCGTGTACGACTGCCCCGACGACGAGGACGTCCGCCACCTCGGACACGTGGTCAATCCGCGGCTGGTGGAGGCGGACGGGGTGACGGTGCGCGGCCCGGAGGGCTGTCTCTCGCTGCCGGGCCTGGAGGCGGGCACGCCGCGTTTCGACCATGCCGTGGTCGAGGGCGTCGACGTGCGGGGCGAGCCCGTGCGGGTGCACGGGACGGGCTGGTTCGCGCGCTGTCTCCAGCATGAGTGCGACCACTTGGACGGCGGTGTCTACACCGACCACGTCACGGGCTGGCGGCGCCGCAGGGTGCTGCGGGCCGCCGCCAGGGCCTCCTGGAACGTGTGAGGTCAGAACCCGGGACCGCCGACGCGGTTGCCCGCCGCGGCGAGCCGCCCCCAGAGCAGGTCGGCGAGGCTGCGCACCAACTGGGCGCGCGGGCACGGCCGTTCGCCGAGCCACCAGTCGCCGGCCGCGTGCATCATGCCGACGATGCCGTGCCCCCACACCCGGGCGAGCTCGGCGCTCTCCGGGCCGAGGTCGACGCGTTCCTCGATGACCTCGGCGAGCTCCTCGCCGAGCCGGCGCAGCAGGGGAGCGGAGTGCAGGCCGACGTCGAAGCCCTGCTCGCCGGGGGAGGGGGCCTCCGACGGATGCATCAGGAAGCGGTAGACCTGGGGGCGTGCCTCGATCGCCGCGAGGTAGGTGTCGAGCGTGGCCTCCACGCGCTCCCTGCGCTCGGCCGGGGCGTCGAGCGCGGCGCGCAGGGCCTCCAGGAGGGCGTCGGTGTGCCGCTTGGCGAGCGCGGCGTAGAGGCCGCCCTTGTCCCCGAAGTGGCGGTAGAGGATCGGCTTGGTGATGCCCGCCTCGGCGGCGATGGCGTTCATCGAGGCGCCGGGGCCGTCGCGGAGGACGACCCGGTCCGCGGCCTCGAGCAGCTCTCGCCGGCGCTGCTCCGCGGACCGCTGCTGATCGGTCCGCTGCGTGGTCTCCATCGTTTCTCCCCGCCCGTGCTGAATCGGTGACGCACGCGCAACGTAACACCCGCCGGCGGGTGCCCATCGAACGGGCTGCCGGGAGTTGACATGGACTACTGGCCGGTAACACACTGCGGTTACCGCAAGTAACTTCGCAGTTGATCGCAGGTCCTGGAGGGGTCATGGCCGAGTTCACCATGGAGCTCAACGACGAACAGAAGGAGGTCCGGGACTGGCTCCACGGGTTCGCCGCCGACGTGATCCGCCCCGCGGCCGCCGAGTGGGACGAGCGCGAAGAGACCCCGTGGCCCATCATCCAGGAAGCCGCGAAGATAGGGATCTACTCGCTCGATTTCTATGCCCAGCAGTTCTTCGACCCCTCGGGCCTCGGCATCCCGATGGCGACCGAGGAGATCTTCTGGGGCGACGCGGGCATCGGTCTGTCCATCATGGGCACCGGACTGGCCGCCGTGGGCGTGCTCGCCAACGGCACCGAGGAGCAGATCGGCACCTGGATCCCGCAGATGTACGGCGACGTGAACGACGTCAAGGTCGCCGCCTTCTGCTCCTCCGAGCCGGACGCGGGCTCCGACGTCGCGGCGATGCGGACCCGAGCCGTCTACGACGAGGCCAAGGACGAGTGGGTCCTGAACGGCACCAAGACGTGGGCGACCAACGGCGGCATCGCCAACGTCCACGTGGTGGTCGCGGTCGTCGACCCCGAGCTCGGCTCCAAGGGGCACGCCTCCTTCATCGTCCCGCCGAACACCCCCGGCCTCTCCCAGGGGCAGAAGTTCAAGAAGCACGGCATCCGCGCCTCGCACACCGCCGAGGTCGTCCTGGAGGACGTGCGCGTGCCCGGCCACTGTCTGCTCGGCGGCAAGGAGAAGCTCGACGAGCGCCTCGCCCGCGCGCGGGAGCGCGCCGAGACGGGCGGCGAGCGCGTGAAGAACGCGGCGATGGCCACCTTCGAGGCCTCCCGCCCGGCGGTCGGCGCCATGGCCGTGGGCACGGCCCGCGCCGCGTACGAGGAGGCCCTGGAGTACGCCAAGACGCGTACGCAGTTCGGCCGCCCGATCATCGACAACCAGGGCGTCGCCTTCCAGCTCGCCGACATGCGCACCCAGATCGACGCCGCCAGGCTCCTGGTGTGGCGCGCCTCGTGGATGGCGAGCACCGGGAAGAAGTTCGAGTCGGCCGAGGGCTCGATGTCGAAGCTGTACGCGAGCGAGGTCGCCAAGAAGGTCACCGCGCAGGCGGTGCAGATCCTCGGCGGCAACGGCTTCACGCGCGAGTACCCCGTGGAGCGCATGCACCGCGATGCCGCTATCTACACGATCTTCGAAGGGACGAGCGAGATCCAGCGCCTCGTCATCGCGCGGACCCTGTCGGGGATGCCGATCCGCTGAAGGGGGGGGCGAGGGAGGGCTGAGGAGATAGACAGGAAGGTTTGCAAGTTTACCTGTCTATCTCGTACGGTGGCGGCATGACCGCACATGACGGCGACCCCACGCCGGAACAGATCGCCACCGACCTCGCGAACGTCGTCGGACGCTTCGTGCGCAGGCTGCGCGGAGCGTCCCCTGAGAGCGGACTCAGCCCCTCGCAGCGCTCCGTGCTCGCCCGGCTCGACCGCGAGGGCCCGGCGACCACCGCCGGACTGGCACGTGCGGAGCTGGTGCGGCCCCAGTCCATGCGGATGACCGTGGGCGCGCTGGAGTCCCTGGGGCTCATCGGGCGCAGCCCCGACCCGGACGACGGACGGCAGTCCGTGCTCTCCCTGACTGATCAGGGCCACCGCACCCTCGCCGACGCGCGGGCCGCCAAGCGGAGCTGGCTCTCCGTGGCCGTCGCCGAAGAGCTCGATGCGGCCGAACGCCGACAACTGGCCGACGCCGTCGAGCTCCTGGAGCGACTGGTGCGCAAGTGAGGACCACGACGCCCGCCCGGACGGAGCGGTCCGCGAAGGAGCGGACCGCGTTCGGCGCCCGCCTCACCGCGCCCCTGCTCCTCGGCTCCGTGCTCAACCCCCTCAACACCACGATGATTTCCACCGGCCTGGTGGCGATCGGCCACGACTTCGGCGTCGGGGCCGCCGACACGGCCTGGCTGGTCTCGGTGCTTTACCTCGCGAGCGCCGTCGCCCAGCCCGTCCTCGGCCGCCTCGCGGACGACATCGGGGCGCGCCGCGTCTTCCTCGGCGGACTCGTGGTCGTCGTCGCGTCGGGCCTCGTCGGGACGCTCGCCCCCGGCTTCGGCTGGCTCCTCGTCTCCAGGCTGCTGCTCGGCATCGGCACGTCCGCCGCCTACCCGGCCGCGATGGCCGTCTTGCGCGGCGAGTCCGCGCGGCTCGGCCGCCCCACTCCGCGCCCCGTCCTCGGCCGGCTCTCCTTCGCGGCACTCGGCAGCGCGGCGGTCGGACCCACGCTCGGCGGTCTCCTTGTCGCGACCGCGGGCTGGCGCGGCATCTTCGCGGTCAACGTCCCCGTGGCGCTCCTCGCGTACGGCACCGCCCTGCGGTGGATCCCGAAGGACGTCCCGCGCGAGGGCCGGGCCGCTCGCCCCGAGGCGGGCAAGGGCCGGGCCGGCGCGTCCGACCCGCTCGGCATCCTGCTCTTCACCGGCGCGCTCAGCTGCCTCGTCGTCTTCCTGCTCGACCCGCGTGGGCCGATGTGGTGGCTGCTCGCCCCCGTCACGCTGCTCTCCGCCGTGCTCACCTGGTGGCAGCTGCGCCACCCGCACCCCTTCATCGACCTGCGCATGCTGGGCACCCACCGCGCCCTCGCCCGCACCTATCTGCGGCACGGGCTGAGCTACCTCGTCGTCTACTGCGTCATGTACGGCTTCACGCAGTGGCTGGAGGAGGAGCGCGGCTACTCGTCGCTGCACACCGGCCTCGTCATGCTGCCGATGTCCCTGGCCGCGCTCGTCTGTTCACTGATCGGCGCCCGCACCAAGGGCATTCGCGCGCCCCTCACCGTCGCCGCGGTGCTGCTGGCGGCGGGCAGCTCGCTGCTGCTCTTCACGACGGGGTCCACGCCGCTCGCCGCGCTGCTCCTGGCCGGCGCCTGCTTCGGCGTACCCCAGGGGCTGATGGGCACCGCCAACCAGGCGGCCGTACAGCAGTACGCGCCCGCCGACGCCATCGGCTCGGCGGCGGGACTCCAGCGCACCGCCCAGTACCTCGGCGCCATCACCGCGTCGGGCCTGATCGGTCTCGCCTACGGGCAGCGGGCCGACGACGGCGGCCTCCACCTCATGGCCGGCGTCGGCGGCGTCCTGGCCCTGGCCCTGATCGTCCTGACGGTCGCGGACCGCTCCCTGCGGTCCCGGCCGGGCCGCACCACGGCCTCCACCTGACCGAACTGCCGCCCCCGGACCGGTGGTTCGGGGCGCCGGCAAGAACCAGACCACGAAGTTCCGCAGAAAGGCACCTCCATGACCGCCACCGTTCTCGACCCCACCACCGCCCTCGTCCTCGTCGACCTCCAGAAGGGCATCACGGCCCTGCCCACCGCCCACCCCGCGCAGCAGGTCGTCGAACGGGCCGCCGGACTGGCCGACGCTTTCCGCGCCCGCGGCCTTCCGGTGGTTCTGGTGCGGGTGACCGGCGGCGCGCCCGGCCGCAACGAGACGCCCGCGCGCGGGGGCGAGATGCCCGCGGACTGGGCGGAGCTCGTGCCCGAACTGGGGCGGACCGAGAGCGACATCGTCGTCACCAAGCAGCAGTGGGGCGCGTTCTACGGCACCGACCTCGACCTGCAACTGCGCCGCAGGGGCGTCACCCAGGTCGTGCTCGCCGGCATCGCGACGAGCATCGGCGTGGAGTCGACGGCCCGCGCGGCGCACGAGCACGGCTACCACGTGACCGTGGCCGTCGACGCCGTGACCGACATGGACGCCGGCGCGCACCGCAACAGCGTGGAGAAGATCTTCCCGAGGCTCGGCGAGACCGGCACGGCCAAGGCCATCACCGAGCTGCTCGGCTGAGGGACGGCTCCGGCTGCCGGGCCCGGACGTCAGGGCCGGTACACGTAGGGCGTGGTCGTGCAGAGCGTGGTGAAGCCGAGCCGTTCCAGGATCGGGCGGCTGTCGGCCGAGGCGTCGACCTGGAGATAGCGGTAACCGCGCTGCACGGCGATCCGGGCGCGGTGGGCGACCGTGGCGCGGTAGATGCCCTTGCCGCGCCACCGAGGGTCCGTCCCGCCGCCCCAGAGCCCCGCGAAGTCGGTGCCCGGGCGGAACTCCAGGCGCGCCCCGCACACCGGGCGGTCACCGGCCATGGCGACGACGGCGGCGATCTCGTCCGGTGTCTCGGTGAGCCCGTCGAGCACCCGCCGGGCCAGGTGCTCGCTGAGCGCCGCGTCCTGCTCGCCGAAGGCGGCCAGGTGTGCCTCTGCCATCAGCCGTACGCCCGCCGCGTCCGTCACCGGGAGCAGCCGGATGCCGTCGGGCAGCTCGGGGCCCGCCGGCAGGGCGGCGGCCTCGGCGACCATGACCGTCTCCACCGGCTCGGGCTCGAACCCGGCCGCGAGGAGACGCCCGGCGAGGTCGGCGGGACGGTCGTACGAGTGCAGCTTCCACTCGAACTCCCGCCCGGCTTCGGTGTAATGGCGCACCTGCGCCGCGATCACGGCGTCGGCGGTCACCGCGTCGACGTCCGACCACAGGACGCCGTTCCACTCGTGGGCCGAGCCGGTCACCCGCACCACGCCCCCGGTCCGCTCTACGCGCGTGCCACCGCCCTCGCCCGGCGCGTCCTGCCGTACCTGCCGGTCGTACGCCGCCCTCACCGCTTCATGATCCATGGGGGTCACCCCAGCAGGGGGATGTGGTGGCGGCAACCGGTTTTCGGGGCCCGGCGCGGGCGAGCCGCACTTCGCGCGGTCTGCTCAGCGGCCGGGCCCGTCCTGCCAGCGGCAGCGCAGTGCCGCGGCGGCGAAGCCGGGGCCGAAGGCGATGGTGGCGCCGTGGGCGCCGTCGGCGGGCGGGTCGGCGTGCGTGCGTTCCAGGACGCGCAGGATGCTCACGCCGCCCAGATTCCCCTCGTGCCCGAGCGTCTCCGTGGCGTGCCGTGCGTCGTGGTCGTCCAGGTGCAGGGCGGCCACGGTGTCGGCGATGATGCGCGGGCTGCCGGGATGGAGCACGGCGAAGTCGAGCTGCCGGGGGCCGAGCCACTCCAGGAGCCGGGGCATGACCTCGGTGACGGCGGCGAGGACCTGCTTCGTGGAGTCGAAGTGGATGCCGTCCGTGCTCATCCGCCCCTCCTGCCGCTCCAGGGTGTCGGGCAGCACGTACTCGAAGGTGTCGTCGATGGCGATGCCGGGACCCAGCGGGCTGTCGGTGACGACCGTCGCGGCGGCCGCGTCCCCGAACAGGGCCTTGTAGATCATCGATTCGATGGTGGTGTCGCTGTGGTGGTAGATGCTGGAGAGCACCTCGGCGGCGACGACGAGGACCTTGCTGCCCGGCCGCGCCGCGATGAGGTCGGCGGCTCGGATGAGGGACTGTGCGCCGCCCGGGCAGGCGACCGAGGTGAGGGCGACGCGGCGCAGGTCGGGGCGGAGCCCGAGCCGGGACACGAGGTGGAGGTCGAGGTTGGGAACGGTCCAGCTCGTGGTGTGGGTGGTGACGATCGCGTCGATGTCCCGCGGGGTGAGCCCGGCCTCGGCGAGGGCCAGGGCCGCGGCGCGCTCGGCCATGTCGAGCGAGTCGTCGAACGCGGTGCGGAGACGCTCGCCCACGTCGGTCGTGCCGGCCACGGTGGGGGAGTCGAGGGGGCGCGTGAAGTAACGGGTCCGTACCCCACAGTTTCCGATGACGCGGAGGATCGCGCGCAGGCGGGGGTGGTCGGCGTGGTGGGCGCTCACGTCATCGGCGATCTCGGCCGTGGTCACCTTGTGCGCGCCGACGACGGTGTGCGGTCTGAGCACGTGTGCGGTCACGAGGCGACTCCCCGGGATGTACAGGAAAAAAGGGGGACGTGGCCAACGTACTGCAATGTGATGGTATTGCCCTGTTTACGGGGGTGGGGGGTCACCCGGAGCGGAGGCTCGGGGCCCGTGCGCGGACGCGGCGCGCACCGGGGTGGAACACCAGGATCATGAGCCGGGAGCCGGGCGCCGTCAGGGGCTGCGCCGCGCACATCGTCACCCAGCCGGGGCCGGCGAGGGCGTGCATCAGGGGGCGCTCGTCGCCGTCGGGGTGCGGGTGCGAGCTGCCCTCGGTGTAGAGCCCGGCGGTCTCCGGGTCGGCGAGTATCTCCTTCTCGATGCGGCGCAGGATGTCGTCGTCCGGCCGGGCGGCGAGCGCGGCGCGCAGCTGCGGCAGCACCATCGGCGCCCATGCGGTGCGCCAGTTCATGAGGGTCTCGCGGCCGTGCGGGTCGAGGAGCATCCAGCGCAGGGTGTTGGCCGGCACCTCGCCGGTCGGGAACATGTCGGCGAAGGCGGAGTTGTAGGCGAGCGTCTCCCAGGAGGCGTCCGTCACGTACGCCATGTGTCCGATTCCGTCGACCGCCTCCTGCCAGACGCCGGGCACCTCCTTGCCGGAGGACAGGTGCAGCGGGCCGGGCGGGTCCTGGAGCAGGGCGTAACGGCAGAGGGAGACCCACTCCTGTTCGTTGAGGCCGAAGAGGCGGGCGACGTCGCGGAGGAGGGAGGCCGGAGGGTTGGGGTAATTGCCCGATTCGAGACGGTGATATGTGCCCAGGGTGCGGTGGAGCAACTGGTCGACCTGGTGCTGGGAGAGGCCGGGCGCGCGGCGTCCCTGACCTGTCGGGCGGGCGAATCCGTGCGATTCCGGGGCTATGAGGGCGCGTCGTTCGCGGAGCAGAGCGCGGAGCGCCGTTTTGTTCATGTGGGCAATCCCTCTTGGTGCACGCCGAGTTGGAGCGTGATCAGTCTAAATATTCACATCGGCTTTGGTAGTAAACATTGCCCGAAGAAAACGATCAGTTGGTCAGGCATCATGGAGCGTGCGGGGTCACCGACCTGCAGGTTTGCTCGTCGGATGGCGCCCGTGCACAACAGCGGGGCATCTTGTCCGGGGAGCCTGAGAATGGCTGAAATTCCCCGGCATTGGGTACCCCCAAGGCCTGTCGGGGCCGATGTGGGAAGCGTGCGGACAGTGGTTTTGAAATCAGACCGGATGGTCTGAATCCGAACCGCGGAGAACCGCGCGGTTCTTCTTTCCACACCGGTTTCATAGGGCCACCGGCTGCGGTCGGTGCCGTCACTCGCCATTACGTAGCGGCCACGGTACCGACCGCCCGTGGTGGTCCCGGGCGCTCACGCGGACGTGAGGTGCTCCTCCGCCCGCGCGAGGATCTCCGTGACCCGCACTCCGAACCGCACGTCGCACGGATGTGCCGTGCCCTCGGCCGCGCACGCGGCGAGTCGGCCGACCGCCGCGGCGAACGCGTCCTCCGCCTCTTCCCGTTGCGGCAGCACCACCGTGCCGCTCTCCCCGCGTAACTCCACGGTCAGCCCCGCGCACTTGGCCGGAGCGGTGAGGCTCAGCGCCGCCGTGCTCGACGCCCCGCCGGCGTGCCGCAGGATCAGATGGACCGTGTCCCCGGCCCCCGCAGCCGCCGTCACCGCGGTCACGTCGCCGAGGACGGGCAGCAGCATCGACAGGGCGTGCGGGCCCACGTCCCACAGCCCGCCCCGGCTCGCGCGCCACGGCGAGGAGAAGGGGGCGCTGCCGTCCGGGGCGTAGAAGGAGCCGTACCAGTCTGCGCGGCCGGTGAACCAGCCGCCCGTGGCGGCCTGTTGGGCGACCCAGGCCGAGGTGGATGCGGCGAAGCGCAGGGTGAAGAAGACCACCGAGGCCACGCCGGCGCGCTCGACCGCCGCCGCCAGGTCGCGTGCGCCGTCCACCGTGGTGGCGACCGGCTTGTCGAGGAGGAGGTGACGGCCGGCCGCCGCGGCCCGCGCGGCGAGCGGTGCCTGCACGTCGGGCGGAACCGCGAACGCCACGGCGTCGCTCGCGGCGAACAGCTCGTCCAGGTCCGCGTATGCCCTCGTGCCATGGGTCGCGGCGAGCGAAGTGGCCGCCTCGGGGCGGCGGCCCCAGATGCCGCTGAAATCGACGTCGGGGTGCCGGGCCAGCGTCGGCGCGTGGGTGGCTGAGGCCCAGGGACCCGTCCCCACCAGGCCGATACGGAGTCGTTTCATGGGCGGCAGTATGGCCGACACGACCCGGCGCGGGCCTCCCTCGGCGGGGTCCGCGAGGGCCGGTGGGGCGCTTGACGGCCACCGCCCCGGCGGCCGTCGCGCACCGCGCACGACGAGGCTCCTCCGGGGCCTGCTCGGCGAGCATGAAACCAATTCCTGGGGTGAATATCCATTCACTCGCTATGGTGAATTCGAATTCACCTCAGCCGGGCGGGGGAGATGTCATGGGATCGGGTCCGATATCGGGTGAGACGCGGAGTTTGCGGGCCCGGCTCGCCGTCCCCGTGCTGGCCTTCGGCGGCATCCTCATGGCCGTCACCCAGACCGTCGTCGTACCCCTGCTGCCGGATCTGCCCCGCCTGACGGACAGTTCGGCGGGAGCCGTCTCCTGGTTGGTCACCGCGACCCTGCTGACGGGGGCGGTGCTCACGCCCGTCCTAGGCCGGGCCGGCGACATGTACGGCAAGCGCCGCGTCCTGCTGCTCGCCCTCGGCCTGATGGCGTGCGGGTCGGTGCTCTGCGCGCTCACCTCCGACATCCGGCTGCTGATCGCGGCACGCGCGCTGCAGGGCGCCTCCGCCGCGGTCGTACCCCTGTCCATCAGCATCCTGCGCGACGAACTCCCGCCGCAGCGCACCGCGTCGGCGGTCGCCCTGATGAGCTCGACGGTCGGGATCGGCGCGGCGCTCGGTCTGCCCCTTGCCGCGCTCATCGTGCAGTACGCGGACTGGCACACGATGTTCTGGGCGACCGCGGGGCTGAGCACCCTCGGGCTGCTGCTCGCCCGGTGGGCCGTGCCCGAGTCGCCGGTGCGCTCGCCGGGCCGGTTCGACACCCGGGGCGCGCTTGGGCTCGCGGCGGGACTGGTCTGCCTGCTGCTCGCGGTGTCGCAGGGCGGCGCGTGGGGGTGGGGCAGCGTCCCCGTTCTCGGGCTGTTCGCGGGCGCCGCCGGTGTCCTGACGCTGTGGTGGCGGATGCAGCTGCGGACGGAGCGGCCACTGGTCGACCTGCGCCTGGCGGCCGGTCGGCGCGTGGCCCTGCCGCACGTGACCGCGCTGCTGGCCGGATTCGCCTTCTACGCCAACTCGTTGGTGACCGCGCAGTTGGTGCAGGCGCCCGCCGCGAGCGGCTACGGCCTGGATCTGTCGATCGTGGCGACCGGCCTCTGCCTGCTGCCCAACGGGCTGATCATGCTGGTGCTCTCGCCGGTCTCCGCCCGGGTCTCGACGGCTCGCGGCCCCCGCGTGACGCTGGCCGTCGGCGGGGCGGTGATGGCGCTCGGGTATGGGCTGCGCATCGTGGACAGCCGGGAGTTGTGGGTGATCGTGGCGGGCGCCATGGTGGTGTCGACCGGGACCACGTTCGCGTACTCGGCGCTGCCCACGCTGATCCTGCGGGCGGTGCCGGTCGAGCAGACCGCGTCCGCGAACGGCGTGAACGTCCTGATGCGGACGATAGGGCAGAGCGTCTCCAGCGCGGCGGTCACCGCCGTCCTCGTCCGGCACACCTCGGCCGTGCAGGGCGCCCGGGTCCCCACCCTCGGGGGCTATCAGGTCGCCTTCGCCATGGCGGGGACCGTGGCGCTCATCGCCTGCGCCGTCGCCCTGGCCATACCCTCGGACCCGGCGGCGGACCGCGGGCGGGCCTCCGCCGGGCTCGGCGGGTCCGCCCAGGATCCCGCCCTGGAGGGACGGTGACCGATGGCGGGACGTGACGGGACCGCGGCGAGCGCGCCCCTGAAGGTGCGGGCGGAGACCGCGGCGAGAACGGGCGCGGGCCCGGCGTCCGGCGGCGGTCGCCGGGACGCCGAGGCGACCAAGGCCGCCATCGTCCGCGCCGCCCGCCACCTCCTGGCCCGGCACGCGCACGGCGACATCACCCTCAAGGCGGTCGCCGAACGCGCCGGGGTCAGCGCCCCGTTGATCCTGAAGTACTTCGGCAACAAGGACGCCCTCTTCTCCCAGGTCATGTCGTTCGGCGCGGATGCCGAGAGCTTCCTCGACGCCCCGGTCGACGAGCTCGGCCGCCACATGGTCCACCAGCTGCTGACCGGCCAGGCCGAGCGGGGCGCCGACCCGATCCTGCGCATCGTCTTCGCGCCCCTCCACGGCGAACAGGGCGACATCCTGCGCGCCAACTTCCGCGCCCAGGTGGTGCAGCGGCTGAGCCGCCGCCTTCCCGGGCCGGACGCGGGGGTACGGGCCGAGCTCGCCGTCGGCATGCTGCTCGGCCTCGGGGTGATGTACGGCATCGCGCGCGGCCCGCACCTGCGCGCCACGGAGGTCACCGAGATCACCGACCGGTACGCGCCGGCCGTGCAGGCCTTCCTGACCCCTCGCTGACCCGTGCCGCCGGGGCGGCGGGCCGGGAGCCTGCGCCGCGCCGTACGACCACCACCGCGGCGAGCCCCACCGCGAGCCCGGCTGCCGTCTGCGGGCCGAAGGGCTCACCGAACATCAGGGCACCCCACACGGCCGTCACCGGCGCCATGAGGAACATCAGCGTATTGACCTGGGTGACCCCGGAGCGTCGCAGGAGCAGCCAGTACAGGCCGTACCCGCCGAAGGTGGAGAGCGCCACCAGCCATCCCATCGCCACCCAGAAGGACGCGTCGGCGGGCGGCGTCGCCGCCCCCGTCGCCAGTGCGAGTGCGGTGAAGACGACGGCACTGGTGACGCAGTGCACCGTCAGGGAGACCGCGGGGCCGACCGGCCGGGGCGCGCGCCGGTCCAGGAACGTCGCCGCCACCAGCGAGAACATGCCGAGGAACGGCACGAGGTAGGCCCACCACGCGGCGTCCCCGCCGCCCGAGAAGTCGGCCGCCGTCACGATGACGACTCCCGTCACGCCGAGCCCGAGGCCGAGCCACTGGGTGCGCGAGACGTAGTGGCCGAGAAGGGGTCCGGCGAGGGCGCCCGCGACCAGCGGCTGGGTGCCGTCGATCAGCGCGGTCGTGCCGCTGGAGACGCCGAGCTGGATGGCGTAGTAGACGGTGAGCAGATAGCCGCTCTGCGACAGCGCGCCCACGGCCGCCTGCCGTCCCGCGTCACGCACCGTCAGGCCCCGCCAGGAGGACCGCGTCACGAAGACGGCGACGAGGGCGAGGACGACGGCCAGTGGCAGGAAGCGCCACATCAGCACGGTCACGGCGGACGCGCTGCCCGCGCCCAGCTTGGCCCCGATGAACCCGGAGCTCCAGGTCAGCACGAAGGCGGTCGACAGCAGCACGTTCATCGCGTTCCCTCCCGTCACGCGGTCCGGCACAGACAGGTAAACCGATCGGTCTACCTGACGGCGAGTATACAGACCGGTCTACTATGGGGGTCATGACGGACGACGGGCGCGGGACGGAAGGCGCGACGGCGGCGCCGCGGCGCATCACCATGACGCCGGGGGCGCGGCGCGCCCTCGACGCCGCGGGACGGCTCTTCTACGAGCGCGGCATCCACGCCGTGGGCGTGGACCTGATCGCCGCCGAGGCGGGCGTGACGAAGAAGACCCTGTACGACAGGTTCGGCTCCAAGGAGCAGATCGTCGTCGAGTACCTCGCCGACCGTGACGAACGCTGGCGCGCCTTCCTCGCCCCGTACCTGGAGGCCGCCCCGACGCCGCGGGCCCGGATCCTCGCCGTCTTCGAGGCCTCGCGCGACTGGGCGGGACCGCATATGGGCAAGGGGTGCGGCATGGTGAACGCGCACGCCGAGATCAGTGACCCGGCCCACCCCGCGTACCCCCTCATCACCGGCCAGAAGGCCTGGATGCTCGCGCTCTTCACCGACCTCGCGGCGGGGGTCGCGCCGGGCGGGGCCGCCCGCCTCGGGCGCGCGCTGATGCTGCTGCACGAGGGCGGCCTGGTGGCGCATGGCCTGCGCGTCTTCCCCGACGCCCTGGACCGGGCGTGCGAGGAGGCGCAGGAGCTGCTGCGCGGTGCGGCGGTGCGTGAGCGCCCGGGCCCCGACACGGGGGACCCCGGGGATCGTTGACAAGTCTTTGCCCGTGGCCGGAATGCTTTCTTCCGGGGGGTCGCCGGGCGGGCGGCGCGCAGATCGCCCAGGCCTCCCGGCGCGACCTGGAGCGGACCCTCGACCTGGCGCTCTGGCTGGACCTCCACAAGCCGGAGATCGTCCTCTGAGGCTCCGGGGCCCTCACCGCCCCGCTCTGTCACCGCCCGCTCTGTCATCGGGCTTTGCCGAGGCGGCGAGGGTGTCGAGGAACCGCTGGAGCGCGGGCGTCCCGTCGGGACCGAGGTCGCGCTTGACCGGCGGCACGGCGGCGCCGCGGCGGGCGTCGGACGACTGGCACGGGCCGGGCAGTTCCTCGGCCCGGACGGTCACGGCGCGGCGGATGAACTCGGCGACCGGCACCCCGAGCTGATCGGCGTGGCGCACGATCGCGGCGTACTCATCGGGCGTGAACAAGACCTGCACAGGCTTGGCACCGTCCATGGACGCATGATGCCGCCCGGGCGTGTGTGACACGGCGTGGTTGGCATATTCGCCCTCGAAGGCGTGAAAACAGGGGCGGACGCCGGCACGAATGGAATGCGGCCCCGACCGGACGGGGGAATCTCGGTCGGGGCCACATCATGTTCAACGATAAACCATGGCGGCTGGTTCCCTGGTCGGGACCCCCTCGATGTGAGCTGCGTTACGCGTGTGACGCGGTCAGGGGTGTCCGGCAGCCGGCATCCCGGCGGTCTTCGGACGTCACTGGCGCACGATCATGATCACCGAAGCCGTGACGCCCACGACGACGATGAAGGCGCGCATCGCCACCGGCGGCAGCTTCCGGCCGAACCGCGCGCCGACCAGACCGCCCGCCGTCGAGCCGAGGGCGATCAGTCCGGCGGCAGTCCAGTCGATGTCGGCGACCACGATGAAGAGGACGGCCGCCACGCCGTTCACGAGGGAGGCGAGCACGTTCTTCACGGCGTTCAGGCGTTGCAGGTCGTCCAGGAGGAAGGCGCCGAACAGGCCCATGAGCAGCACCCCTTGAGCGGCGCCGAAGTAGCCGCCGTAGACGCCGGTGGCGAGGACCCCGCACCACAGGGGGATGCCGCCGTCCCGCTTCTCGTCGGGCTCGCGGTCCTTGAGCCTGCGGGCGAGGCGGGGCTGCAGCGCCACCAGGACGCAGGCGGTCAGGATGAGGACAGGGACGACCGCCTGGAAGGCGTCGGCGGGGAGTTCCAGCAGGAGCAGCGCGCCGATCAGACCGCCGATCAGGGAGGCCGCTCCGAACCGCACCAGCCGCCTGAGCTGCCCCTTCATCTCCCGCCGGTAGCCGTACGCGGCGCTGAGGGTGCCCGGCACCAGGCCCAGGTTGTTGGAGACGTTGGCGAGCACCGGGGGGAAGCCGAAGGCCAGCAGGGTGGGGAAGGTGATGAGGGTGCCCGACCCGACCACCGCGTTGAGCCCGCCGGCCGCGACACCGGCGGCCGTGACCGCCACCATTTCGAGCGCTTCCACGCGTCACCTTTCCTGCTGTGTCGACGGTCCGCGCTCCGGGGTGCGAGGTGTGCCCCCGTGCCGGGTCCGTCGCCGGATCGCCGCCCGGGTCTGAAGCGATCTTGGTACACGGGGAAAACCCAAGTCAATCCTCGGGTTTCCTTGCATCCCCCCAAGGGATTGCTCAAGGGTCGCTTCAGGCCTGCTGGTGTCCGCCGCCACGGGGCCAGCCTGTCGGCACGCGTCTGCAAGTAGTGCGCCTCGGGGCGACTGAGAGTGCCCCGTGCCGCCAACTGGTGGGCGGCGAGCGCCTCTTGGCGGTCGCCCGCCTTCTCCAGTTCAGCCAGTCCGGCGGCCGGACCGTGCACCATCGCATGGGCCACCACCCGGCCGAGTCCGGCCATCGGCTCGGGGGTGTGCCGCACGAGATGATCGTAGAGGCCGAGGGTCTGCGGCCAGTCTGTGGCCTAACGGCGCTGGTCGAGGAGGCGCTCACCCAAGGGCCGCCCGGCGTCTACCAGTTGCAGGCCGTCATCGCCGCACTGCACGAGGCGCCGACCCCGGAGGGATCAGCTCCCCGTGCGGCCCCGTCCGGGCCGCGGTGCGCGCCTCGGCGAGCAGCATCAGCGCCAACAGGCCCGTCACCGCGCCCCCGTGGGGGAGCAGACGGCACACGCCGCGCGTCAGACGGATCGCCTCACGGGCGAGCTCCGCGCGGTGCAACGCCTCGCCCGAGCTCGCCGTGTACCCCTCGTTGAAGATCAGGTAGAGCACCTGGAGGACGGCGGCGAGCCGGGCGTCGCGGTCCTGCGGGCCGGGCTGCCGCGATCTCGGTCGTGCTGAGCCCGCCGACGGCGCGCAGGGTCGGCGCGACCTGCGCGGCCGCGGTCAGCTCCGGACGACAGCAGAGGAAGAGCAGCGTGAGGGTGTCGTCGTCGGCGGGGGCGCGGCTCTCGCCCGGCGGGGGAGCGGTGAACGCGTCCCTGGGCGTGAGAAGTGCCGCGTCCTCCTCGCGCCGGCGCCGCGCCTCGTCGACACGCAGCTGGTCGGTCGGGCGACGCGAGGCCACCTTGATCAGCCGGCCCCGCGGATTGTCGGGCACACCCTGCCCCGGCCACTGGCGGGCCGAGCAGCGCCTCCTGGGCGGCGTCCTCGGCGAGGCCGAAGTGTCCTTACCGGCGCACGAGCGCGCCGAGGACCTGCGGCGCATGGCGGCGCGGCAGATCCTCGACGTCGGTCGTACGGCTCAACAGGCGCCTCCGGCGGAATCCTGGACGGGACGGATCACCACGGGCGGGGCGGCGGCGCCCTCCGGCCCCGGGCACTCGGCGACGCGCAGGGCGATCTCCGTGACCCGCTCCAGGCTCTCGCACTCGACCAGCCAGTACCCGGCCGGCACCTCCTTGGTCTCGCCGTAGGGACCGTCCGTGATCACGGGACGGCCGTCCTTGTCCTTGCTGACGAAGCGGGCCTGCGCGGGCTCGGTGAGGCCCTGCGCGTCGATGAGTTCACCCGACGCGGCGAGATCATCGGTGACTTTGCCCATGTAGGCGAAACAGCGCCTGCAGGACAGGGGACGTCGAAGCGGCCGGCGCGTTCTCGACAGGCTCCGGAGAGAGAACGTCCGGGGCGGGGCGGCGGGAGAGAGCTGACGGACAAATGTATCGGCGTCCGGCCCGCGGGGGCCTGCCCGACCGGCGGGCCCCGCCCCCTGCACCCCTCGGCTCAGCCCATGTGGACGGGCGCGGAACCCTCGGTGGTCTCCTGCTTTCCGGCGGTGATGGCCAGGACGGTGACGGCGAGCCCGGCCAGGAACATGACGCCCGCTCCGACGAAGGCCAGGGTGTAGCCGTGGGTCAGCGCGTCGGCTGCCCTCGCCACCAGGCCGTGGTCGCCGGCGGCCAGCCCCCGGTACAGGGAGGATGCCGCCTCGGGCAGCCGGTCGTCGGCCGCCGAGGTCGACACCGTCGCCAGGACGGCGAGGCCGAGGGCGCCGCCGATCTGCTGGGCGGTGTTGAGCAGCGCGGAGGCGATGCCCGTCTCCCTGTGGTCGACGCCGCTCACCGCGCCCAGCGTCATCGGGACGAAGCCCATCCCGAGGCCGAGGGCGGTCACGAACATCGCCGGCATCAGATGCCCGGTGTACGACGAGTCGGGCGTGAGCGTGGCGAACCAGAACATGCCCCCGGCCGCCACCAGCAGGCCGGGCCCCGCGATCGCGCGGGGCGCGAGACGGGTGACCAGCTTGGCGCTGAGCGCGGCCGCCGCGCCCATGCCGAGGCTGAACGGCAGGTTGGCGAAGCCGGTCCTGACGGCGCTGTAGCCGAGGATCAGCTGCATGTAGAGGGTGAGGAAGTAGAAAGTGGCGATCATGCCGGCGCCGATGAACAGCATCGTGGCGAAGGAGCCCGAACGGTTGCGGTCCCCGAACAGCCCCAGCGGCATCATCGGGTGCGCGGTGCGGCGCTGGATGAGCAGGAAGACGCAGAGCAGGACGACGGCGACGGCGAAGCAGGACAGCGTCAGGCCGCCGGTCCAGCCGTGCTCGCCGCCGCGGGTGATGCCGTAGACCAAGGCGATCAGGCCGCCGGTGCCGGTGACGGTACCGGGGAGGTCGAGGCGGCCGCGGTGGCGCTCGGCCTCGACCAGCGTCCTCGTCCCTGCGAGGACGACGAGACCGATGGGGACGTTCACGAAGAACACCCACCGCCAGTCCAGGGCGTCGGTGAGGACACCGCCGAGCAGCAGACCCACGGTGGCGCCGATGCCGGCCATCGCGGCGTAGACACCCATCGCCCTGTTGCGCGGCTTGCCCTCGGGGAACGTCGTCGCGATCAGGGACAGGGCACTGGGTGCCGCGAAGGCCGCGCCGACGCCCTGCAGGATGCGCGCGCCGATGAGCAGGCCCTCATTGGGCGCGACGCCGCCCAGCAGGGACGCCAGGGTGAACAGGGCGATGCCCGCCTGGAACATCCGGCGCCGCCCGAACAGGTCGCCCGCCCGTCCGCCGAGCAGCAGCAGCCCGCCGAAGGCGAGCGCGTAGGAGTTGACGATCCAGGCGAGGTTCGCGTCGGAGACGTCCAGCGCGGTCTGGATGCTGGGCAGGGCGATGTTGGTGATGGTGCCGTCGAGCACCACCATCAGCTGGGCGGCGGCGATCACGAAGAGGGCCAGACCGAGGTGCCGGCCGGCGGGTGGGCCGGCGGGGTCGGCCGCCGGTGCGGATGAGGTGACAGCGGTGCTGTCAGCAGACATGGAAGAACTCCAGAATGAGGCTCGGAAACACTGCGCCGGCGCGGGAAAAGAGCACGGAGGATTCCGTTGCATTCCCGTGTCGAGGGCGCGAAGGACCGCTGCGTGGAGGCATGGGAATGCGGTCCGGACCTGGACGATGAGAAACCCTAACACCCGATAGCCGCTGGTGAGCGCGGTTATTGAGGAGATCCAACCAACCCTGTCCAGGGACTTGACTTTTCGCTTCGTTTCCTAGGCCGCGGACTTTTGGTGGCTTTATTGATTTCACTTGCATTCTCGTTCGAGGTGTGAGCAATGGGCCACGGCAAGGCGCCATCTCGTGCTCACACTTTTCACGGAAAGGCAAGTCGAAGTAATGCGCGGGAGAGCGGAGCGGGGTGGTGCGGCGGCGCTCACCGGCCGCGCGTCACGCCTCCCGGGCGCACCTCGTCCGGGGTCGTGGCGCCGGCCCCGGGGGAGCCGTCGCGCCTCTCGTCGCCGTGCCCGGGCCACCAGGCCGCGTGACCGATGAGGGCCGTGAGCGCCGGAGTGAAGACCATCGCCATGACGAAGGCCGCGATGACGATGCCGAAGGAGAGCGAGAAACCCATCTGCGAGAGCGTCGAGTTGCCGGCGAGCATCAGCGTCGCGAACGTGCCCGCGAGGATCACGCCAGCGGAACCGATCGTCGGCCCCGAGTGGCGCACCGCCGTGCCCGCCGCGTCATGCGGACCCCGGCCCTCCCGGGCCTCCTCGCGCAGCCGCGACACCATGAGGATGTTGTAGTCCGTGCCGAGCGCGACCACGAACAAGTACATGATCACCGGCAGCATGAACATCAGTCCTGGCTGGCTGCCGATCTGCTGGAAGATCAGCGAGGTCGCGCCGAGGGTCGCGCCGAAGCCGAGCGCCACGGAGAGCATCAGGTACCAGGGCGCCACCAGGCTGCGCAGCAGCAGGCCGAGGATGACCATGATGGCCAGCGCCGCCACCGGGAAGACCACCGAGTAGTCGCGGTCCACCGCCCTGTTGATGTCGACGTACACCGCCGTCGTGCCGCCGACGAGCGCCTCGGTCCCGGCCGGTGCGCCCTCGTGGGCGGCGGGCCGCAGCCGGTCCTTCAGGGTCGAGAGCGCCGTGTCGGAGGCGGGCGGGTCCGCGAGGACCACGGAGTACGAGGCGGTCGTGCGGTCAGGGTTCAGACGTGGGGCGGCCACCTCGCCGACGCCCCGCACATCGGAGAGTTGCGTACGGAAAGCGGCGGCCGTGGCGGTCGGGAGGGGCCGGTCGTTCGTGGAGGTGAGATAGACGGAGGTCGGGTCGGTGGTGCCGGCGGGGAAGCCCTTCTGGAGGTCGTCCAGGGCGACCATCGACTCCTTGTCCTTGGGCAGGGAGGAGCCGGCCAGGTCGAAGTTGGCGCGGTAGCCGAGTGCGCCGAGCGTGAGCGCGCCCATGACGAGCGCGGAGACCAGTGCCCAGGCGGCGGGCCTGCGGGCGATGGACGTGCCCAGCTTGGCGAACCCCGTGCCGTGCGGCTCCTGTTGCCAGGACTTAGAAGGCCAGAACACCGTCGTGCCGAGGAGCGACACCACGGCGGGGACCAGGGTGAGACCGGCGAGCAGCGTCAGGAAGACGGCGATGGCCAGCGCCGGGCCCATCGACCGCAGCATGCCGAGCGAGGAGAGGGTGAGGGCGGCAAAGGCGACGATGACGGCGCCCGCCGCCGACGCGATGGCCTCACCGACCCGTTCGACGGCGTGCACCATGCCGCTCTTGGGGTCCTCGCCCGCACGCAGCGCCTCCCGGTAGCGGAAGAGCAGGAACAGGATGTAGTCCGTGCCGACGCCGAACAGGACGACGGTCAGGAGCTCCTGGATGGAGGAGTCCGCCTTCAGGTCGAAGGCCTTGTTGGCGGAGGCGATCAGACCGGTCGCCATCGGCGAGACCAGGCCGATGAGGACCACCGGCAGCAGCGCGATGATGGGGCTGCGGAAGATGACGAGCAGCAGTACGACGATGATGACGATCGTGCCGACACCGACGAGCAGGCCCGCCCGCTCGGACGCGTCGCTCTCGTCGAGTGCCTGGGCCGCCGAGCCGGTGATGCCTGCCGACAGGCCGGTGCCCTTCAACTCCGGCCCGAGGACGGCCCGCAGGGCTTTCACCGCGTCCTGCTGGGCGGTGTCCTCGGGATCGGTGATCTTCGGCATCGCCACGGCGGAGGTCTGCACCAGCCTGTTGGGCGAGACCTCGCTCGGCACGATGTCCCGCACCTCGGGGATCTTCCTGGCCCGCAGCTCCTCGGAGACGCGTTTCACGCCGGCGGAGTCGGCCGCCGTCAGCTTCCCGCCGTCGGAGCGCTGGAAGACGATGATCGCGCCGATGTTCCGCTGCCGGGGGAAGTCCCGTTCCTGCACGTCGGCGGCGCGAATGGACTCGTAGTGGCCGGGCAGGAAACTCGCCTCGTCGCTGCTGGAGGTGAGCTTCGGCGCCAGCGAGATCACCGCGCCGGCCGCGACCACCCACACGAGGATGATCCACCAGGGGCGGCGCACCACGAATCGGCCCAGGCCAGAGAACATCGGCTACTGCCTCTCCTCGCCCCCGAGGCACATCAGTCGTGTTCAGCCCAGGATCGGCCGGAGCGGGCCGCCCCGCCACCCGAACCACCGATTTCCGGTCGTTCGCGTGGCGGCGGGGCGCCCGGCGGCGGATCAGAAGTTGATCATGTGCCCGGCCAGGCCGTGCACCGCTTCCTTGACGGCCTCGCCGAGGGTCGGGTGCGCGTGGACGTTGCGCGCCACCTCGTGGACGGTGAGGTCCCACTGCTGGGCCAGGGTGAGCTCGGGCAGCAGCTCCGTCACGTCCGGGCCGATCAGGTGGGCGCCGATGATCTCGCCGTACTTCGCGTCGCTGATGACCTTCACGAAGCCGACGGTGTCGCCGAGGCCGTGCGCCTTGCCGTTCGCCTGGAACGGGAACTTCGCGACCTTGACGTCGAAGCCCTTCTCCTTGGCCTGCGCCTCCGTCCAGCCGAAGCTGGCGATCTGCGGCTGCGAGTAGGTGGCGCGCGGGATCATCGGGTAGTCGAGTTCCATCGTCTCGGCGTCCGCGAGCGTCTCCGCCGCCACGACGCCCATGGCCTCGGCGGTGTGCGCCAGCATCAGCTTCGCGGTGACGTCACCGATGGCGTAGATGTGCGGGACGTTCGTACGGCAGCGGCCGTCGACGTCGATCGCGCCGCGCTCGGTGAGCGCCACGCCCGTCGCCTCCAGCCCGAAACCGGTGACGTTCGGCGCGAAACCGATGGCCTGAAGGACCTTGTCCGCCTCCAGGACCTGCTCCTTGCCGTCCTTGCCCGTGACCGTCACCCGGACCTGCTCGCCGGACTCGTCGATCGACTCGACGCGCGTCGAGGTCATGACGTCGATGCCGAGCCTGCGGTACTGCTTCGCCAGCTCCTTGGAGACGTCGGCGTCCTCCAGCGGCGCCATCCGGTCCAGGAACTCGACGATCGTGACCTTCACGCCGTAGTTGTGCAGGACGTACGCGAACTCGATGCCGATCGCGCCCGCGCCCGCGATCACGATGGAGCGCGGCAGCGTGTCGGCGAGGATCTGCTCCTCGTACGTCACCACGCGCTCGCTGCGGCTCGTGCCGGGCAGCAGGCGGGGCGTGGCGCCGGTGGCGATGATGCAGTTCTCGAAGCCGATCGTGGCGGTCGTGCCGTCGGACTTCGCCACCTGCAGCGTGTTGGCGTCCAGGAAGGTGCCGCGGCCGTCGAACTCCGTGATGCCGTTCTTCTTCATCAGGAAGTGGACGCCCTTGACGCGGCCGTCCGCGACGGTGCGGCTGCGGCTGAACGCCTCGCCGTAGTCGAAGGACACCTGCCCGTCGACCTTGATGCCGTACGTCTTCTGCTCGTGCGTGAACAGGTGCGCCAGCTCGGCGTTGCGCAGCAGCGCCTTCGTCGGGATGCAGCCGACGTTGAGGCAGACACCGCCCCAGTACTTCTCCTCGACGACTGCCACCCGCTTGCCCAACTGGGCGGCGCGGATGGCGGCGACGTAGCCGCCGGGTCCTGCTCCGAGCACGACGACGTCGAAGCGGTCTTCCATGGGGAGGTCCTCTCTGGGTGGTACGGGTCAGGTGGTACGGATGGCTCTCAGCCACGATCATCCGGCATGCGGGCGCCCGCATGCGCGGGGGGTGGGACACGCCACAGTCCGTAGCGGGACGGCCGTGCCGCCGGGCGGGGCCGGGCTGTTGACCAGGGGCGGCCGGAGCACCACAATGACGACCATGATCCAGCACCTGACCGCCGCCGCACGGACGTTCAACGTCCCGTGGCGCCGCGGGTGCGAGCGATCGGGCCGCTAGCCGTACGGAGTCTTCTCCGCCCGGCCACCCGCCCGAACCCGCACCCGAAGGATCACACCCCATGACTGCCGCACCGCGGACACCCCTGCCCACCCTGCGCGACGCCCGCGTCCCCGCCGACGGCATGTACGAGGGCCGCCGCACCCTGCGCCGCCTGCCCGACACCTGGCAGGAGCGGCCCTACGAACTCTTCGACGTCGTGCCGCAGGGACGCGTCATCGGCGCCGAGATCCGCGGCGTCGACCTCGCCGAGCCCCTGACGCCCGCCCTGCGCGAGGAGCTGAACCGCGCCCTGCTGGAGTGGAAGGTCCTCTTCTTCCGCGGCGCCCGCATCACCTCCGAGCAGCAGCGCGCCTTCGCCCGCAACTGGGGCGAGCTGGAGACCAATCCGCTGCTCGCGCGCGGCTCCGCCGATGACATCGTCCGGTTCGACAAGGGCGGCAGCGCCACCCCCACGTACGAGAACGTCTGGCACGCGGACGTCACCTTCCGCGAACGGCCCGCCCTGGGCGCGGTGTTGCAGCTGCACGAGGTGCCGCCGTTCGGCGGGGACACGATGTGGGCGGACATGGCGGCCGCCTACGACAACCTCGCCGACACCGTGAAGGCCCGCATCGACGGCGCGCACGCCGTGCACGACTTCATCCCGGGTTTCGCCCGCTTCTACGGAGCCGAGAAGCTCGCCCCGCTCCAGGACCTCTTCCCGCCGGTCACCCACCCCGTGGTGCGCACGCACCCGGAGACCGGGCGGCGGATGCTCTTCGTCAACACCTCCTTCACCACGCACATCGTCGGCATGGACCGCGAGGAGAGCGACCGGCTCCTCGGCCACCTCGTGCGCCAGGCCCACGTGCCGGAGTACCAGGTGCGCTTCCGCTGGCAGGCCGGTGACGTCGCCTTCTGGGACAACCGCGCCACCCAGCACTACGCCGTCGACGACTACGCCCCGCACCGCAGGGTCGCCGAGCGCGTCGCCATCGCGGGAGACCGCCCGTACTGAGCCCCGGGCGACCCTCCGTACCGAGGATCAGTCCCGCAGCGTCAGTGTCCAGCGGGTCTCGCCGTCCTTGACCTGGTCGGTGGCGGTGAGGCCCGCCGCCCGCGCGACCGCGGCCGACGCCCCGTGGCCGGGATGGATGTGCGCGACGACCTCGCGCACGCCGCGGAGCGCCAGCACCTCCACCAGCCCGTGCGCCGCCTCCGACGCGTACCCGTGCCCCTGCCAGGGCGTGCCGATCACCCAGGCGATCTCCGCGGACGCTTCGGCGGTGACGGTGGCCTGGACCGTCCCGACCAGCGGCGGCGGGTCCTGCTCGTGGAGCCGCACCACCCAGTTGCACCAGGAGACGTCCGGCTCGGGTGACCCGGCGAGCATCCGCCGGTAACGGGCGCGCAGGGCTTCGACGTCGTCGGGGGCGCCGCCGATGAACGTGTGCAGCGCCGGGTCACCCAGCACGGCGGCCATCTCATCGGCGTGCTCGACCCGCAAGGGCACGAGATCCAGCCGCTCGGTGCGGATTTCCGACGGGATCACGGGCGTCTTCTCCTCCGGGGCGCGATCGGACCGCGTACGAGATCACGGCCGCCCGCACGCTACCAATACCGCGCCCACGGCCCCACCCGTTTCCCGAGCGGCAGGTGCCCCGAGGCGCGCCGCCCTACCGGTTCCCGGCGCCGAGCCGGGACGCGACCGCACGCGCCGCGTCCACCAATGCGGCCGCGATGTCCGGGAGCAGTTCCGCCGTACGGGAGGTGGGGCCGGCCACCGCTATCACCCCGCGGACCCGCCCGCCGACCAGGACCGGCCGCGCGGCCGCGGTCACATCGGGGAGCGTCTCGCCGCGGTTGAACGCCACACCCGTGGCGCGCACTTCGGCCAGTTCCGCGAGCGCCGCGCGGCACCCCGCGGGATCATCCAGCAGGCGCTCGAGGTAGGCGGCGCGCCACTTGCGGGGGCGGTGGGCGAGGAGCACCTTGCCGGCGCTCGGCGGATACAGCGGGCGGCGGGTGCGCAGCGGAGCCGAGTAGCGGATCAGCTGACGGGACTCGGCGGAGGCCGCGTACACCAGCGAATCACCTACCGCCGTCCCGAGCATCGCGGTCTCCCCGAAGCGGTCCCGCAGCCCTTCGAGTGTGGGCAGCGCCGCACCCGCGAGGTCCTGCGCGGGCCGCGACAGGAGACTGCCGAGGGCGGGGCCGAGCCGGTACACGCCCTGCTCCTCGACCAGATAACCGGTTGAGACGAGCCCCTTCACCAGGCCGAACACCGACGACTTGGGGGCGTCGAGCACGTCGGTGAGCTCCTGCATCCGGGCGCCGCCACGCCGCGAGACGCACTCCAGGATGCCCGTCACACGGCTGACGGTCCGGTGCTCCCCGGGTGCGGCCCTCTCGCTCACGGTCCGGTTCCCCTTCCGTCCAGTGGCTCTTGACCGGCCGATCACACCGCTCTTAGCCTCACGTATATCCGACTCGGCGATCGTATATACGAACTGAGGCTGTGATCCATGGACTTCGCGCCCATCGAGGAGCAGGAGGCCATCCGCCGCGCCGCCGCCGGGCTCGCCGCCCGCTTCCCCGACACGTACTGGGCCGATCACGACGAACGGGCGGCGTTCCCCGAGGAGTTCTACGACGCCTTCGCCGACGGCGGCTGGCTCGGCATCGCCATCCCCGAGGAGTACGGGGGCGGCGGACTCGGCATCCAGGAGGCCGCCCTGCTCCTCCAGGAGATCGCCGCCTCCGGAGCCGGCATGAACGGCTGCAGCGCCCTGCACCTCACCATTTTCGGGCTCAACACCCTCGTCAAGCACGGCAGTCCGCAGCTGTGCGAGGAAATCCTGCCGCGCGCCGCCGACGGCAGCCTGCACGTCTGCTTCGGCGTCACCGAACCGGACGCCGGCACCGACACCACCCGCATCTCCACCGTGGCCCGCCGCGACGGCGACGACTACGTCATCAGCGGCCGCAAGGTGTGGATCACCAAGGCGGACCGGTCCCAGAAGATGGTCCTCATCGCCCGCACGGCACCGCGCGCGCCGGAGCGCCCCACCGACGGCATGACGCTGTTCGTCGTCGACATCACGACCGACGCCGTGCGGCTGCGCGCCATCCCGAAGATGGGACGCAACGCCGTCGCCTCGTACGAAGTCCTCATCGACGAACTGCGCGTGCCCTCGACCTGCCGGGTGGGGGAGGAGGGCGAGGGCTTCCGCCATCTGCTCGACGGCCTCAACCCGGAGCGGATCCTGCTCGCCCACGAAGCCCTCGGCATCGGCAGGGCCGCGCTGCGCCGCGCCGTCGACCACGCGCGCACGCGCGTCGTCTTCGACCGCCCCATCGGACAGAACCAGGGCATCGCCTTTCCGCTCGCCGAGGCCGCCACCCGGCTCGACGCCGCCGAACTCATGGCCCGCAACGCCGCCTGGCGCTACGACCGCGGACTGCCCTGCGGCAAGGAGGCCAACATGGCCAAGTGGCTCTGCGCCGACGCCGGTTACCAGGCGGCCGACCGGGCCGTGCAGACGCTCGGCGGAATGGGGTACGCCAGGGAGTTCCATGTCGAGCGGTACTTCAGGGAGTCACGGCTGCTGCGCCTGGCCCCGATCAGCCAGGAGATGATCCTCTCCTACGTCTCCGGCCATGTGCTGGGTCTGCCGAGGTCCCACTGATGACGCATCCACCCGCCGCACCCACCGGAGCCCTCGCCGGGATCAAGGTGCTCGACCTGTCCCGCGTCCTCGCCGGACCCTACTGCGCGCAGCTGCTCGCCGACCACGGGGCCGACGTCATCAAGGTCGAGCCGCCGGCCGGCGACGAGACGCGCGGCTGGGGCCCGCCCTTCGTCGCGCCGGACACCTCGGCGTACTACCAGAACCTCAACCGCGGCAAGAAGAACATCGTCGTCGACCTCTCCGTGCCCGAGGGGCGCGACATCCTCGACACCCTCCTCGGCTCCACCGACGTCCTCGTGGAGAACTTCAAGGCCGGCACCCTCGCCAAGTGGGGTTACGGCGACGACGAGTTGCGGCGCCGCTTCCCCGCCCTCGTCCACTGCCGCGTCACCGGCTTCGGCACCGACGGCCCGCTCGGCGGACAGCCCGGCTACGACGCCGTGCTGCAGGCATACGGCGGCCTGATGAGCGTGAACGGCGAGGCGGACGGCGCGCCCCTGCGCGTGGGCGTGCCGGTCGTCGACCAGGTCACCGGCATCCTCGCCTTCTCCGGCATCCTGCTGGCCCTGCACGAAAGGCACCGTTCGGGGCTCGGCCAACTCGTCGACTGCACCCTCCTGGACACCGCGATCAGCCTGCTCCACCCGCACTCGGCGTCCTGGCTCGCCGACGGCTCCGTACCGCGGCGCTCCGGCTCGGCGCACCCCAGCATCGCCCCGTACGACTCGTTCCCCGCCGCCGACGGGCCGCTCTTCGTCGCGGTCGGCAACGACCGGCAGTTCGGCGCCCTCACCGACGTCCTCGAAATCCCCGGGCTCGCCGCGGACCCGCGCTTTCGCACGAACCAGGACCGCGTACGTCACCGACAGGAGCTGCGCACCGCTCTGGAGAAGGCCGTCGCCGCACGCCCGCGGGCCGAACTCACCGCCCTGCTCACGGCCAGAGGCGTCCCGGCCTCGCCCGTGCACGACGTGGCCGAGGCGCTGACCTCGCCCCAGGTGCGTCACCGGGGCCTCGTCGTAGAGGAGGGCGACTACCGCGGAGTGGCCTCACCCGTCTCCCTGTCCCGCACACCGGCGCGGGTGCGGCCCGAGGTGCGGGGCGCGGGCGCGGACACCCGCGAGGTGCTCGGGGCCGGCGGGCTCGACGATGAGGCGATCGACGGGGCGGCCGGGCGCGGGACGGTGCGGTGCGCTGGGCGGTGAACCCGGCGCGGGCGGCGCTGGTGTCTGCTGCCGTGAGGTGGGACGACGGCTGATTGTCAGTGGCGGGTGCGAGGGTGATCGGCATGACACCCTTGCGACTGACCGACATCGAGGCCGCACTCAGGGCCAGTTGGGGCGCGGACACGGCCGACCCCGCCTCCGGCGAGACCTGGTCCCCGGCCAACCCGGCGCGGGACCAGTGCGGCGTGACCGCCCTCGTCCTGAACGACCTGCTGGGCGGCGAGCTGGTACTCGGCGAGGTGTTCGTCGACGGCGAGCGCATCGGCTACCACTGGTGGAACCGTCTGACTTCGGGGATGGAGATCGACCTCACCCGCGACCAGTTCCTGCCGGGCGAGACCGTCACGGACGGCGCCGCCGTGGTCCGCCCCCCGGAGATCCGCCGTTGCCGCGAGGAGTACGCCCTTCTTCGCGCCCGCGTGAAGAGCAGACTCGCCGAGCGAGAGGCCGAGCGTGCGCGTGAGCGCGGGCGGGTGTCGGAGAGGGCGGTGGTGACGGGGGAGGGGCGGTAAGGAGCGGCGGCAGGGGAGCAGGTGGCTGCCGCCGTCGTCCGCTTGGGTGGCAGAGCCGGCGCTTCGCCTCGTCGCGGGCTCCGCTGCCGGGCGGGTGGGCCGCCATGTCAGACGGCCGGGCGGACCGTGCGGCCGCGGTCCGCGCGTGAGCCGGCGCGGTGGATGTCCCGGGCGGCCAGGGCGATCATGACGGCCGGGATGAGGACGTCGTTGGCCAGGATGCCACCGGTGTTTCCGGCGGCGTGGTCGCCGTTGGCGAACCACTGGTAGACGTGGCCGACCGCGGCTCCCCACAGGAACGCGGCGGCCGCGAGCCCGCTCGTGAGGCGCTCGCGGGGTGACGCGGACGCGCCGCGGAAGCCCAGCACGGCGAGGCCGAGGTTGGCGAAGGCGATCTCGAACTGGAACGGCGAGGTGGCGAATCCGATGGTGTCGGCCATGCCCTTCGGGGCCGCCAGGAACGAGATCGTGATCCACAGGCTTCCGACGCCGAGGGCGCCGAACGCCCACCAGCGCTGCCAGATCTCCGAGGCCGGTCGGCCCGCGCCGCGGCGACGGCAGCTCAGCAGCGCCCCGAGGGCCGGAACCAGCATGAAGAGGAGGGGGAAGGTGGTCTGCACGGCGTAAGGGAGGGTGTCCATGAAACCGAGTGTTGCATGGTTAATATTAACGTTGCAAGTGTCCGGTATGATGGACGCATGGACGAAGGACTGGCAGAGCTCCTGTACCGCGTGGTCATGCTGATGGGCGAGGCGGCCCGGCGCCGCTCCGACCCGGGCCGGCGCCTCTCCCACAGCCAACTGCGGCTGCTCGGCACCCTCGAGGAGATCCAACCCGCCACCCAGCACCAGCTCGCCGAGGCCCTGACCCTGTCCGACCCCGCCGTCAGCCGCTCCCTGCGCCCACTGGAGGCCCAGGGGTACGTGACGATCAAGGTCGACCCCGCCCACCGGCGCCGGCGCCTGGTCAGCCTCACCCCGTTGGGCCAGGACACCTTCCTGGCCGAGGGCAAGCCCCTTGAGGAAGAGCTCCGCACCGCCCTCCTGGCGGCCGGCTTCCCCTACGACCGCTACCTCGCGGACACCCACAGGCTGGCCGAACTACTGACCCCCACGCAGAGCGGCCGGAGGTGAACCGCGTCAGTCGCCGGGGAGGCCGGGCTCGGGGCCGCCGTCGAGCGCGTCGAGCACCGCGTCGCCGTTCGCCCTCGCCCACTCGGTCAGCATGTGGATCGGCTCGATCAATGAGGCCCCGAGCGGAGTGAGTTCGTACCCGACCCGGAGCGGTACCCCGGTATGCGCGTGGCGGTGGACGAGTCCGTGCGCCTGGAGCCGCCGGAGCGTCTGGGTGAGCATCTTGCGGGAGATGCCACCGATCAGCGCGATCAACTCGCCATGGCGCATCGGGCCCTTGCTGAGTCCGTAGAGCACGACCACCGTCCACTTGTCGGCGATCAGCTCGACCGCCATGCGCGCCGGACAGTCGGCGAGGAAGGGATCACCGGGACCGAAACCGCTCATGGCGCCAAGGTATCCGTGCCACAGGCACCTGGTGGTTCCTGCCGGATTCCTAGCCTGGGACGGCTTCCCCATTCCCGAGGCAGGAGAGTCATGCGCGCCATCACCCAGCAGACTTGCGGCGGTCCCGAGGTGCTCACCCTCGTGGAGGTGCCCGAGCCCAGGCTCCTCCCGACGGAGGTCCTGGTCCGCGTCAAGGCGATAGGGCTGAATCCGCTGGAGGCGCGTCTGCGCGCCGGCGAGTTCCCGCTGATCGGCCGGCCGCCGTTCACCCTCGGCTGGGACATCAGCGGCGTGGTCGAAGGGGCGCCGCAGACCTGGCGGTTCGGACCCGGCGACGAGGTGTTCGGGATGCCGTTGTTCCCGCGGGCGGCACGTGCGTACGCCGAGGTGGTGGCGGCCCCCGCGTTGCATCTGGCACGAAAGCCGGCGTCCCTCTCGCACATCGAGGCGGCGGCGCTGCCGCTCGTCGGGCTGACGGCGTGGCAGGGCCTCGTCGACCTCGGCGGTGTGAGCGCCGGCGACCGCGTGCTGGTCCACGGTGGTGGCGGCGGAGTCGGCCACATCGCGATCCAGATCGCGAAAGCGCTGGGCGCACACGTGGTCGCCACGGCCGCCGGAAGCAAGCGGACGTTCGTGGAAGGACTCGGCGCCGACGAGGTGATCGACTACACGACGGTCGACTTCACCGAGGCCGTCCGCGACGTCGACCTCGTACTCGACACGATCGGGGGAGACACCGCGTGGAGGTCGCTCGAAGCGCTGCGCCCGGGCGGGCACTTGGTGACGGCGGTCGCCGAGGAGGATGTGGAGCTCATCGCCGAGTATGAGGCGGCGGGCATGCGGTTCAGCGGCATCGCGGTCGACCCCGATCCGGTCGGCCTGCGGGCTCTCGTCGAACTCGTCGAACAGGACAGGCTCCGAGTCCACGTCCAGGAGACGTTCCCGTTCGAACGCGTCGCCGACGCACACCGTCTCCTCGACCGCGGCCACCTCCAGGGCAAGCTGGTCCTCACCATCTGACGACACGGACGTCGTCGCGTGCAGGTGAGGGGCGGCGTTTTGACGCCGCGTCATTCGAGGGCGGTGCAGAATCGAGGTCCGCGTCCTCCGGGAGGTCACCGTGAACGGCCCTGACATGTCGTACGGCGCACGGCTGGCCGCCTATGGCGCGGTCTCCACGTCCCTCGCCCTCCGCAGCGACCGCGCCGTGGGCGAACTCGTGGACAGTGCTGTGCCGCTCGGTTCCGGTGTCGGCGGGACGTCCGCCCTGACCGAGGTCGCCGGCATCCCGGTCTTCGTGAAGCGGGTGCCCCTCACCGACCTGGAAAGGGAACCCGGGCACGTCCGGTCGACAGCGAACCTGTTCGAGCTTCCCCTCTTCTGCCACTACGGCACCGGCATGATCGGCGGGCCGGGCTTCGGGGCCTGGCGGGAGCTCGCCGTGCACACCATCACGACGAACTGGGTGCTCGCGGCGGAACATGAGGGCTTCCCGCTGCTGTACCACTGGCGGATCGTGCCGGGCTCGGTGCCGCCGACCGGGGAACTGGCCGACCTGGACCGGGCCGTCGCCTACTGGGGCGGCGGAGCGCGGGTGCGCGACCGGTTCGAGGCCCTTCAGCACTCCTCGGCCAGCATCGCACTGTTCTCGGAGTACATCCCGCAGACCCTGCACCAGTGGCTGGGCGCCACCATCGAGGCGGGGGGCCATGACGTAGGTCCCGCGTGCGTGAGGGTGGAGGACCAGCTTGCGGCCGGCATGTCATTCATCAACAGCCGAGGACTCCTGCACTTCGACGCCCACTTCGAGAACATCCTGACCGACGGCCGGCGCCTCTACTTCGCGGACTACGGCCTCGCGATCTCCTCCGGCTTCGAGATGACGCGGGACGAAGCCGACTTCTTCGCCCGGCACCGGTCCTACGACCGCTGCTACACCGCCACCTACTTGGTGGAATGGCTGGTCACCGAGTTGTACGGACTCCCGAGGGAGGACCAGGAAGGTCGGCACGCTCTAGTGCGGTCCTACGCGGAAGGCAAGCGTCCCGAAGACATGCCGGAGGAGGTTGCCGCGCTCCTTGCCCGCCACGCGCCGATCGCCACCGTCATGTCCGGGTTCAACCGCACGTTCCAGCACCGGAGCAGGCAGACCCCGTATCCCCTGGAGGCGTTCCGCCGCCTCGGCGGAGCGTGACCGAGCAACGGGTCGGAGCGGCGGCGCGCCGCCTCACATGCGGGCTCTCAGTACGTCGACCTCACAGCCCGGCGCGAACGGGTCGAAGCCGTGCTCGATCAGCCAGCGGACCGCCAGCAGGCTTCGCAGTGACCACCACGCGTGGATCACGTCGAGGTCGACGTCGGTGCCGTAGCCGGAGATGACGTCGGCGAGGTGCTCCTCGTGGCCGAGCGTGAAGGTGGCGAGGTCGTACAGGGCGTCGCCCTGGCCCGCCTCGGACCAGTCGATGATGCCCGTGACCTCGTCGCCTTCGACGAAGACGTGCGCGATCTGCAGGTCGCCGTGGGTGAATGCCGGAGTCCAGGGCCGGAGTGCGGCCTGCGCGACCCGGCGGTTGCGGGTGACCAGGTCCGCGGGCAGGACGCCGTTCGTCACGAGCCACGCGCACTCGTCGTCCAGTTCCGCCGTCAGCGTGGCGGTGCTGCGCCCGGCACGGCCCGGCCGGGGTGGCAGCGGCGCTTCGTGCAGCGTCCGGAGGGCGGCGCCCGCCGCGGCCCATGCCGTCGGCGACCCGGTCGACGGTCCGCCGAGGCGTCCGAGCGTCGTACCGGGGACCGCGGCGATCGCGAGCACGGGCGGCTTGTGCCACAGGATCTCCGGCGTCGGCACCGGCGCGAGGGACATCACCTCGACCTCGGCGTCGACGCGCGCCTGATCGGCGTCCACCTTCAGGAACACGTCGCCCACGCGCAGGGTCGCGCGCTCGGAGTGGGCGACGACGACTTCGACCTCATCCATGGGCGCCCAGTATCCCGGGGATGATCGCCGATGTCGCCGGATTTCCCGCCTGCGGGACCGGGCACACTACGGCCCCCGGTGTCGCCCGACACCGGGGGCCGCCCCGCATCCCGGCCTCCTTCCCCCACGAAAGGCTGCCGGGACTCCCCTGAGTGTGGTTTCAGGGTGTGATCCCTCAGAAGGTCAGTGCGGCACCCTCCCCGAGACCAGCCTTCATCTCACACCGGTTGGCGAAGGTTTCGGACCAGCTGACGTGTCGGCCGTTCCAGACGCCGGCGACGGTCACGGTGACCGGTCGCCACTCCTTCGTACAGATGGCGTCGGAGGCGGAGCCGACCAGTGCGGCGAACTGGCCGTCGACCATGTGGAGTTCGGCGCACGCGGCCGCCGGAGCGGGGTGGCTGCCGGCCGGGCGCGGCGCGCAGGTGAGTGTCACGGCGCGCTCCACTGTCGCGGAGCTGGCGTCCTCGCCCTGACCGACCGTGAACACCAGGGCGCTCGGCGCGTAGAGGCTCTTCGTCTGGACGGCCTCGGCGTGTGCGGTGCCTGCTGTCGCGGCGAGGACGCAGGTTGCCGCGGCAGCGGCACTTCCCACGGCCTTGAGGGTGCGACGCATGGTGGACTCTCCTTTGATCGATGCCGGTTGGTGACTGCGGTGAGGAGTCTTGCCGGTGCGGAGAGTGAATGCCATGCGGATGGTCGATTTCCGGATGTGCCGTTTCGGTGAGCGGTACTCGTACGATCGTTCGGGCAGCTCAGGGGTGGTGAGGATGACTCCGCTTCACCTGTCCAGCATATGGACTATTGGCATTGGTATAACCGAGAACAACCCCATGACCTGCGGGAACGCAAAATTGGTTCGCACTTCGACCATCTGCAACGACCGGAAATCATCGCTGAATGAGTCGTTTCGGCACGGACGCGACTGTATGGACCTCTCTCAGGGCCGCGCGCCGCTCGGCGCTTCCGCGGCCGGTGAGCGCGGCCCGCACGCCGGCGAGTGACGCCGCGCCGCACGGACCCGCCGAGACCCCCAGCTCGGACAGGTCGCGCGCGGCCGACAGGCCGGCGGAGTCCGTGACGGCCACCGCCGCGTCCAGGCCCTCACGCAGCACCGGCCATGCGAGGGCGGACGGCGTACCGCAGTTGAGTCCGGCCAGGACCGTGACGCCAGTCGGCACGCTCGTGAGTCGTCCCGCACGAAGGCTCTCCAGTACGCACGCGGCTCCTACGGGCTCGACCGAGAGCAGGGCGGGCGGCGGCGGGTTGCCGGGGGCCGGGGCTGTCGTCCGCCTGCTGCGGTAGTGCGTCACGGCGGCCTGGGTGAGCGACCCCACGCCCACCGGGACGGCCACGAGTGACGGCGATCGCACGCCCAGGGCGCCCAGTTGGGCGTCGATCTCGGTGAACAGCGTCGAGTACCCCTCGACGATCAGCGCCGGAATCTCCTCGTACCCCTCCCAGGCCATGTCCTGGACCAGTACCGCGTCGGGCCCGGTGGCCGCGGCCCTCGCCGCTCCCACGGCCGCGTCGTACGATCCGGCCACGGTGGTGACCCGGGCGCCTTCGCGCCCAATGGCGGCCACCGCCTCGGGGTGTACGCCGTCGGGGACGAAGACGTGGGAACGCAGGCCGAGCCGCCGGGCCGAACGGGCCACCGCCCGGCCGTGGTTGCCGTCGGTGGCGGTGACAAGCAGCGGGTTCCGGCCGTCGGAGGGCCGTGGCGCGTCGGCCCCCCGGCGGGCCAGGATCCGGTCGATCGCCCAGGACGCGCCGAGCGCCTTGAAGGCGGGCAGGCCGAGCCGCGCCGACTCGTCCTTGACGAAGACCCTGGCCATCGCGAACTCCCGTGCCAGGGCCGGTAGTTCACGCAGGGCGGTGGGCGCGTATCCGGTCAGGGCGGCGTGAAAGTCCCGTGCGTGCGGCGGGGGTGGCGCGCACCTCCAGGCGCGTGCGGCGGGCCGCGCGAACCAGGGGAGGGGAGGGGGAATCCGGCCACGGCGTCGGTCTCTTGATCCATCACGGCACCAGCGTGCGGCCGCACCCGGCCCCGGTCCAGTGGCCTCCACCGATCGCCCCCGGTCGCCCGGGCGTCAGCTGTGCGCGTCAGCCCCGGGAGAACGCCAGCACGGCCGCCAGATTCATGGGCTGCCGTGTCGACACATAGACATACGGCGCTCCGCCCCAGGAGTTCCGCAGCTCGATGCGGAGCGCGGTCGGGACGTAGGACCTCAGGAGCAGGAGCGCGTACGGATTGGCCCTGACCGTGCGCCACTCGAAGGCTTCCCGCTCGTCGAGGATCTCCGTCGTGCCGAGCGCCTCGATGGGGATGGCCCGCTTGCCGATGACGAGCGAGCCCGGCGTCACCAGGATCCGCACATTGCCGTGCGCGTGCACCAGCGCGGCGGACACCGCGACTGCCACCACGGCCACCGTCACCGCCGCGAACGCGCCGAAGGGGACCGCCCCCAGACCCAGTCCGGCACCACCCAGCGCAACCAGTCCCCACCAGGAGCGGGGCACGCTCAGCCGCTCTTCGTAGATGTGCATGACGGCATCCTGGCAGGCAGGCGCCTCTCCGCGGACAGGGGGTCACCGTGCGGCGCGCCCCATCTGCGCCGCCCCCCACGCCTCTTGCGGCCCGCCCGCGCCGGCAGGCAACGCATCACCACGTATTTCCGTCATCGAAGGAGTGAGCGGGGCACGTGAGTTCGTTCGCGTGCCCTGATGTGAGTGATGACGAGGAGGACCACGTTGAGAGGTGTCGCTCGAGTGGCGACCGCGGCGTTGACGGTGCTCGCGCTGGCGGCGGTCTCGCCGGGCGCGGCCCACGCCGGGCCGTCCGCCGACCCCCCGCAGGCCGCGCCGCCACCCGCGCCCGCGTCGGCCGGAAGTGACGGCAAGGGGCTTCCGGAAGGCTGGCGGCTCTCCGGTGAGGGTGACGGGAAGCAGCTCGTGTGGGCGTCGCCCGACCCCGTGCCCATGGGCGACGCGCGCGTCGAGTTCTATGCCGGCGACAAGCTGCTCGGGCATCCCGTGGCCGCGCAGGACCGACGCTCCTTCCGGCTGCCGCTGCACGGCGCGCGCATCGGCCCCGCCAAGCAGCTGAAGGTGCTGGCCTCCGGCCGTCGCCTCGACGAGGCCGGAGCCGGTGCGCAGCGCCGCGACGTGCGGCCCGTACCCCCCGGGCGGACCGCGACGACCCCGCCCGCCAACGAGGTCGACCCGGGTGTCCCTGGCCGCTACCGCACGGTCACCGGCGAGTACGCGCTCAAGTCGGTTCGGCTGCCCGGCTTTCCGGCCCCCGTCGAGATGCGGGCCAATGTCGTCGGCCCGGTCGGCGCGCCGGGGAAGCGACCGATGGCCCTCTTCCTGCACGGCCGCCACTACACCTGCTACGGCGGTGGCGAGGAGGGTATGGGGTGGCCCTGCAAGGCCGGCATGAAACCGGTGCCGAGCCACGCGGGCTACCTGCGCGCCCAGAAACTCCTGGCCTCTCAGGGGTACGTGACGGTGTCCATCGCCGCCAACGGCATCAACGGCCAGGACGACGTCGCCGAGGACGGCGGCGCCCAGGCCCGCTCGTCGCTGGTGCGGCTGCACCTCGCCCGCTGGGCGGACTGGGCCGAGAAGCGGTCCACCGCGCCCGCCGCGGTGCGCGCCGTCGCGCCGGCGGACCTCTCCCGCGTGCTCCTCGTCGGACACTCCCGGGGCGGCGAGGGCGTCAACCGCGCCGCGCTGGACAGCCTTTACGAGCCGCCCGCCGACCAGGACGGCTACCACGGGCCGGTGCGCTGGAAGATACGGGGCAACGTACTGATAGGCCCCACCGTCTTCGGCCAGAACCCGGCCCCCGACGTCCCCTCCACGACGATCCTGCCCGGCTGCGACGGAGACGTCTCCGACCTGCAGGGCGAGATCTACGTCGACGGGACGCGCGGCGTCAGCCGCGGAGCCGCCCTGCACAGCGCCGTGTACATGGTCGGCGCCAACCACAACTTCTTCAACAGCGAGTGGACCCCGGGTCAGTCGAAGGCGCCCTCCGAGGACGACTTCTCCAGCGGCGACTCCCCGGACCCGGTCTGCTCGAAGGGCGCCGGGACCCGGCTGACCGCGACGCAGCAGCAGAAGGCCGGCGCCACCTACATAGCCGCGGCGGCCCGGCTGTTCGTCGCGGGCGACGACCGGGTGCGCCCCCTTCTCGACGGCTCGGAGCGCCGTGCCCCCTCGGCCGGCCGCGCGCGGGTGCTCACCCACGCCGTGGGCGCCCACCGCACGGAGGCCCTGGTGCCGGGCGCCTCGACGACGGTCAAGGGCGGCCGGCTCTGCGCCCAGGTGCCCGCCGACCCGGCCGACGCCTGCCTGTCGCCCCGGACGGCCGGTGCCTCACCGCACTTCGCCCCCTGGGAGGTGGCACCGGAGCCGGGCCGTGACGCGGTGGCCATGCGCTGGTCGCGGGCGGGCGCGCCGGTGCGCGTGAGTCCCGCGCGTCCGGTCTCCCTGGTGGGTGCGAAGGACGTGGCGCTCCGGCTGATCGTGCCGCCCAACACCACCGGGACACGCCTGGACGTCACCCTCGTCGACGCCTCCGGCGGCCGGGTCAAGCTCGGCCGGGTCCGGGTCGACGGACTGCCGGGCAGCGACCGGACGGCCTCCTACTGGGGCCGTGAGGTCCGGGTGCCGATCACGGCGGCGGCCCGCGCGAAGCTCGACCTCAAGCAGGTCAAGACCCTGGAACTCACCCCGCGCACCGCTTCGGGCAAGGCGTGGCTGATGGACGCCTGGGGCTGGCGCCCGGGCACCCCCGCGGTCGAGGCCGCCGCCCTGCCCCGCGTGGACATCGGCCGGCTGACCGTCAAGGAAGGCGACTCCGGGTCGCGCACCTACCGCATGCCGGTCACCGTCTCGGGCAAGGGCGGCGGCCAGGTCCGGCTGTTCGTGCCCGACCCCGTTACGGGTGAGGTACGGAACCGTGAGGTGACGGTGCACCCCGGTGACCGTGTCGACCTGCCGGTAGAGGTGCGGGGCAACACCCGCTACGGCTACGACGTCGCGCACGACGCGCTCGTCAAGGCGGTGCGCGGCGCTGTGGTCGGCTCCCACCACGGCGGGGTGACGGCGCGGAACGACGACCCGATGCCGAAGGTCACGCTCGAACCCGTCGCCGACCGGGTCACCGAGGGCAAGCCGCTGACATGGCGTCTGACGCTCTCCGAGGCCGTCGACGCGGACGTGACGGCGACCTTCACCTTCCAGCGCGTCCGCGGTGGCCGGGAGCTGTCCACGCTCGACGTGGCGCCGCGCTGGCTGGAGGAGGAGTTCGGCGAGAAGCCCCGACCGGAGCGAGCCCTGTCCCGGATGGCGGCGGGCGAGGGACTCTACGTCACCGTGCCCGCGGGCAAGAAGAGCGTCGAGGTGCGGGTGCCCACCGTCAAGGACCGGGTGCGCGAGCCTGACGAGTCACTGAAGGCTCAGCTCCACGTCTACGACGAGCGGTGGGAGCCGCAGCCGGGCCCGGTGGTGACCGGGACGGTACGCGACGCCTCGTAACCTGAGGAGCGGTCAACTCGGCTGATACGCGGCCGAGTTGACCGCTTCGCGACCCGTGGGCGGTGGCTCAGCCGGTGAGACGGGCCAGTGCCAGGGCGTGTGCCCGCTCCCGTGCGTCCCCCGCGACGCACGGGACGTCAGGGCGCACGCCCGTGCCTTCCCAGTTGGTCCCCGACACGGGATTGACGGCCCGGCCCACCGGGATCGTCGCCTCCAGGTGCGGATGCACCGTCCAGCCCTCGCGCGGGTGGGCCCCGCCCGCCGTCGCCTCGCCGACGATGACGGCTCGCCCCAACTGCTGAAGGTCATAGGCGAGTTCCTCCGCCGCCGAGAAGGTGCGGTGGCTGGTCAGCACGTACAGCGGCTTGCTGCCACCGAACCGCGCGCCCGGCACGTGCGGCGGGCTCCAGGACTGTTCGAGACGCTCGCCTTGGCGCCAGTACATGGTGTTGATGTGGGTGCGCTCGTCCAGCAGATGGCCGCAGACGAAGGCGACCGTGTCGGGGTCACCGCCCGTGTTGGCGCGCAGATCGAGGATGAGGGCATCGGCCGGCGCGGCCAGGTTCAGGGCGGCGCCAAGGGGCTCGGCCGCCCAGTCCAGAGGGAACAGGGTGGGGGCCAGCTCCAGCAGGGCGATTCCGCCCGTCAGGAGCTCCACTCTCGGCGCGCCGCCCAGCGAGGAGTCGAATTCCTCGCGCATCGTCGCCAGGGTGGCGGCCCCCTGCTCGGCGGGGACGGGCTCCACGTAGTGCTTGAGCCGCAGATGGAGGTCGCCGTTGCGGGACTGGAGGTCTGCCGTGACCAGACGGGCCAGTTCGGCGGGGTCCCCGACGTCGTACGCGCCCTCGGCGAGGCGTCCGCGCAGCAGGGCGGCGACCGGTTCGGCGATGTCGGGGAACACGTAGTGATCCAGGACGAGTTGGGCCGTTGACTCGATGATGGGAGCGGCGTCGAGCCGCTCCGTGGTGGTGGTCATGGCACCGGAGTAGACCAGCGCTCTTCCCAAAGCGTCAAGAAGATTGGACACTTGACGCATGTCCGAGCACTCCCAGCCCTCCCAGCAGTCTCCGCCGCAGCCGCTCGTCGAGATCGAGTCGCCCGAGCAGCACGCCGCGCTGGCCCACCCCCTGCGCCAGCGCCTGCTCTTCTCGCTGGGCCACCGGCCCGCCACCATCAGCCAGTTGGCGGCGCGACTGGAGACGGCCAAGGGCAACGTGGCGCACCACCTGAAGGTCCTGCGCGCCGCCGGACTGGTCCATGTCGCCGAGACCCGCAAGGTCAGGGGCGGCACCGAGCAGTACTACCAGCGGGTGGGCCGGCGCATGGCCGTCGCCGAGCCGCAGGCCGAGGGGACGGCCGCGATGCTCGGCGCCGTGGCCCAGGAACTTGCGAGGTCCCCCCGGACCGCCCTGTCCCTCCGCCACGTGCGCCTCAGCCCCGAGAAGGCGCGAGAGCTCGCGGAGACGCTCGCCCGACTGGTCGACGAGACCGAGGAGGACGCGAGCGGCGAGGGTGGCGGGGACGGTGAGGGCGAACAGCCGGTGCACGGCGTGCTGGTGGCGCTGTATGAGTACGTGGGTGCCCCGTAGGGCGGCCGACGCACTGCCCGGCGCTGTCCCGCGCCGCCGCCTTCCGGCGGACAGCGAGCGCGGGTTCCGTAAGGTTCTCGCATGTCCGCACCGATGACCCGTGAACTCCAGCTCCTGCGCCCGGACCACGCGCCCGCGCTGCTCGCCTTCGAGGAGACGAACCGCGCCTACTTCGCCGCGTCGGTGCCCGACCGAGGTGACGCCTACTTCCGTGACTTCGACGAGCGGCACCGGTCGCTCCTGGCCGAACAGGCGGAAGGCGACTGCTTCTTCCACGTGCTGGTCGGCGACGGCGGCGAGATACTCGGGCGGGTCAACCTCGTCGACGTCGCGGACGGCAGGGCCGACCTCGGCTACCGGATGGCGCGGACGGCGACGGGACAGGGGCTGGCCACGTGGGCGGTCCGGCAGGTCTGCGACCTCGCCGTCACGGCGTACGGACTGACCGGACTGCGCGCCGCGACGACGCTCGACAACCCGGGCTCACAGGCCGTGCTCCGCCGCACCGGCTTCGTGCCGGTCGGGGACGTCAGCCTCTACGGGGCCCCGGGCACCCGTTACGCCCTGACGTTCTGACGCGGCGCCCTGGCGCTCCGTCGCCCGTTCCAGGAAGCGGAGCAGTTCGACGGGGAAGGGCAGGACGAGGGTGGAGTTCTTCTCGGCGGCGACGGCCACCACGGTCTGGAGGAGGCGCAGTTGGAGTGCGGCCGGTTCCTCGGACATCTCGTGGGCGGCCTCGGCGAGTTTCTTGGAGGCCTGGAGTTCGGCGTCGGCGTTGATGACGCGGGCGCGGCGTTCGCGGTCGGCCTCGGCCTGGCGGGCCATGGAGCGTTTCATCGTCTCGGGCAGCGAGACGTCCTTGATCTCGACGCGGTCGATCTGCACGCCCCAGCCGACGGCCGGTGAGTCGATCATCAGTTCCAGGCCCTGGTTGAGTCTTTCGCGGTTGGACAGCAGGTCGTCCAGGTCGCTCTTGCCGATGATCGAGCGCAGTGAGGTCTGCGCCATCTGCGAGACCGCGAAGCGGTAGTCCTCGACCTCCACGACGGCGTGGGCGGGGTCGACCACCTTGAAGTAGATGACGGCGTCCACCCGGACGGTGACGTTGTCGCGCGTGATGCCGTCCTGCGCGGGCACCGGCAAGGTGACGATCTGCATGTTGACCTTGCGGAGCCGGTCGACGCCCGGCACGACCATGGTGAGGCCGGGGCCGCGCACGGCGCCGGAGAGCCGGCCGAGCCGGAACACCACCCCGCGCTCGTACTGCTTGATCACGCGGGCCGCCGCCATCGCGTACACCGCGCAGCCGGCGGCGACGCCGGCGCCCACGGTGAGCAGTTCCTGAACCATGGCGCGACCCCCTGAGGTCCGAGCCGTTCACCGCTTCAACGATATGCCCACATATGTGCTGCGGTCGAGCCCCTCCCGGAACCGCCGAGCAGCCCCCGTGGGCCGGGTCAGTCCGTGCGCGGCCGCGACTCGTGCAGCCGCGTGTGATAGCGGCCCTCCGACTCGTACCCGGTGGGATCCTCACCGGCGAGGATCACCTGGCGGACGGCGTCGCGGCGCTCCTCGGGGCTGGTGAAGAGCCGCTGCGGATAGGTCCGGGACATGTCGGTCACGGTGGTGAGCCCGTGGGCGGCGAGGGTCTCGGCGATGCGCCCGTAGGGCACCGTCCGCAGCACGAACGCGCTCACCCACACCGGCCCCCGCGCACAGTCCAGGAGCGCGTCGAACGTACGGTGCGAGATGTAGCCGATACCGCCGGTGACCGTGATCAGGCCGGTGCGGGCGACCGCGCGGCGCAGCCCCTCGCTGGGCGGGTGCCGCTCGAGGTTCTCGGCATACGCCTCGTCGAGCAGGCCCGCGTCCAGCGCGTACCGGGTGGCGTTCTCCGCCATGTCCAGACCGATCACCGCCGTGGCGTCGGCCCGCCGCCGTGAGGCGTAGAACTCCTTGTCGCGCTCGACGAGTTCGTGCGGGGTGAGCGCCGCGGCCTCCTCGGACGTGTAGTGCGCGTACAGGTCGGCGAGGGTCAGGTCGTGGTTGAGCAGCGCCGCGTTGATCCCGTACGAACAGCACACGTCCAGGACCGTGACGGGGCCCTCGTCGCCCGGCTGCTGGGCGCGCAGGTCGCGTGTGCGCCGGAAGACGGACTGGGCGTGCTGCGGGATCTCGTACTCGTAGGGGGCGAGCGTCCGGAAGTAGGCGCGCGGGTCCGGCTGGTCGTAGATCTCGTCGAACCGGGTCTTGCCCGATGCTGTCGCTGTCCTGTGCCGGTCTGTGGCCATGGAGCGCCTCCGGGAGCGAGGAACGGGTCTGGGGCAGACGTGCACCTCTACCCGACCCGTACCGCCCCCCGGTAGACCTCGTACCGCTATCCGGCCACGGCACCGCCCCGACGGGCGCCCGCGCGACCGCCTCCCTGACTACCCTGGAGCCGATGTTCTCCTCCCAGGGTCCCACGCTGCGTGAGCTCGCCGTTCAGGCGCTCTCGTCCACCGAGCACGGGTACGACCTGCTCGCCCCGAAGTTCGACCACACGCCGTTCCGCACGCCTGGCCGGTTCCTGACGGCAACAGCCGACGCCCTGCGCCCCCTGGGCCCCTTCGGCGCGGGACTCGACGTGTGCTGCGGGACGGGTGCAGGGGTCGGGGCCCTGCTGCCGCTCTGCCGCGAACGGGTCACCGGTGTGGACTTCAGCGCGGGCATGCTCGCCGAGGCGGCGGACGCGGTGCCCGACGCCGGACCGGCCGGGCCCGCGGTCGACTGGGTGCGTGCCGACGCCCGGGCGCTGCCGTTCTCGGGGGGCTACGACCTGGCCGTCAGTTTCGGGGCGTTCGGTCACTTCCTGCCCGCCGAGCGGCCCGCGCTCTTCGCGGGCGTGCACCGGGCGCTGCGGCCCGGCGGCCTCTTCGCGTTCCCGATCGGCGCCCCGCAGCCCTTCGCCTCCCCCCGGTACTGGGCGCTGCTGGGCTTCGACGGCGTCATGCGGGTGCGCAACCTCATGTGGCGTCCCAGGTTCGTCATGTACTACCGGACGTTCCCGCTCGGCGGTGTGCGCGAGGACCTCGCCGCCGCCGGTTTCGACGTGCGGCTGCTGCCCTTGGAGGAGTTCGGCCGGCGCCCCGACGGCAGCCCCCACTGGCGCCTGGTGGTGGCCCGGAAGGTGTAGGGCGTAGGAATGTCGGTCCCCCCGGACCGCTGTCCGACCGCGAGCCGTTGGGCCATCCTCGAAGGAGACGGGAGGCCGTCGACTTCTTCCAGGGGGCGCGGATGGGCAACGAACACGACGCCAGGGGGCCGGACTCGCCCGAGCCCGGAGCCGAGCCGCGGACGGTGGCCGCCGACCCGTGCGGCGCGATCGGCGACGAGCCCTTCGTCCGCTCGGCCGAGGTGCTCGCGGCCGACGCGGCGGCGGCCGCGGCCGGCGGGGGCAGCCACGGCGAGGCGTGGCACGCGCCCGGCACGGTCGAGGGCCCGCCGGACCGGGCCGTGTGGGACGTGAGGCCGGAGGGATGAGCCCATGGGCCTGACCATAAGGAATCAGTACCGGACGCGGGTCTACGTGGCGATCGGCTTCTCCGACGACACCTGCCTGCACAACACCGGCCCGCACATCATGGGGTGGTGGGGCATCGACCCCGGCCGCAGCGCCCTCGTCTACGCCAACGACGTGAACCGCTACAGCCCCATGTGGTTCTACCTCGCGGAGGCGGTCGACAACGGCCCCGTCTGGGCGGGGCAGTACGTCACGCAGGTGCCGGACCAGGCCTTCAACCGCTGCTGGCGGCCGAGTGTCTCGGGCGGCAGCCCGCGGGGCTTCCGCGAGCTGTACGTGGGCGACCACGAGAACTTCACCCTCAACCTGACGGGCTAGGGCACGGCACGTGCCGTGCCCAGGGCCGTCCCGCGCCGTCGCTACGCCGTGCCGTCGGCGGCCGCCCGCAGCGCGGCGATGTCGAGCTTCTTCATGCCGAACATGGCCTGCATGGCGCGCCGGGACCGCTCGGGGTCCGGGTCGGCCATGAGCTCGCCGAGCACGGACGGGACGACCTGCCAGGACAGCCCGAACTTGTCCTTCAGCCAGCCGCAGGGGCCCTCCTCGCCGCCCTCGGAGAGCTTCGACCAGTAGTGGTCGACCTCTTCCTGGTCGGCGCAGTCGATCTGGAGGGAGATCGCCTCGTTGAAGGTGAACTCCGGCCCGCCGTTGAGCGCCGTGTAGGCCTGGCCGTCGAGCACGAAGTCCACGGTCAGGACGGTGCCGGCCGGGCGCGGGGCGCCTTCCCCGTAGTACGAGACGTTCTTGATCTCCGAGTTCGGGAAGACCGAGACGTAGAACTCGGCGGCCTCCTTGGCCTGCAGGTCGAACCAGAGGCTGGGCGTGATCCTTGGCATGGCGTTCTCCTGTCGCGCGCGGCGGTCCTGTCCGCTGTGCATGTCTGCCTATATGGACCGTCGCGGCACCCGGAACTCATCGCCACCCGGCGACCCGTTCTCCTCGGCCGGTCAGCGGAGCTCGCGCACCCGGGGCTCCCGCTCCAGCACGATGCCGAAGTGCTGTGCGTAGGCGGCGAGCACCTCCTGCTCCGTGGTGAGTTCGGTGGTCCGCCGCTCGCCGGCCGTGGTGGTGATCAGGGTGCGGCCGCTCAGGGTGATCCGGCCGGTCTCGGTGAGCAGGGAGCAGACCAGGGACCGGGTGAAGTGGGACTCGGGCGACGTGCGGTGGTACCAGGCGCCGCCCGCGAAGTCGGCCAGCGCGCGCGGCCGCTGTTCGAGCAGATACCGCGGCTTGTCGCCCTTGAGGACCTCGAGGTCGCCCTCCGGGGTCTCGGTGATCCGGAACGTGCCCTCGGGGTCGCTCTGATCGCCCCGGTCGCCGTAGGCCAGCGGCAAGGCGCTGTGGGCGCCGAAGCCGACGTCCACCAGCCAGTCGCCACCGTCCTCGGTGCGCACGCGCAGCGCCAGGTGGTCGTAGGGGATGCCGGGCCGTCCGTCGTCGCCGTACACGCGGCCCTGCAGCAAGGCGACCTCGAAGCCGAGGGAGACCAGCAGGACGCCGAAGGCGCCGTTGAGTTCGTAGCAGAAGCCGCCCCTGTGTCCTTCCACGACCTTCGCCACCAGGGCCTTGTCGGTGAGTTCGATGTCGTCGCCGAGGTGGACCGAGAGGTTCTCGAAGGGGACGGTGCGCAGGTGTGCCAGGTGCAGGTCGTGCAGTGCCCGGGTGGTGGCGGCCGCCGGGCGCTGTGCGCCGATGCGCCGCAGATAGGCGTCGGTCTGTCGGATGTCCATGGTCAACAGTGTGCCGGGGGAGCGGCCCCGGGGGCTCGGGCCCCGGGCGGCGCATGGGCCGTCCGTCGGTCCTAGGACTTTGGTAGGGGCCCGTGGGGCGCGCGGGCCGGTGCCGGTCGCGCGTTCCCGGTCACCGCAGGGTGTAGCGGCGGAAGAGTCCACCGGCATCGGCGGGTTCGGCGTGGAATCCGCACCGCGCGAGGAGCAGGTCCGCCTCTTCCTGGGGGTAGAGGCGGAACGGGGAGCGTTGGTGGGCCAGCACGTGGCCGTCCCGCAGGATGAAGTAGTCCTTGAGGAAACGGCCCTCGCCCGTCTCCTGTATTTCCTGGGAGTACACGAGGCCGCCGGGCAATGGACGCCGGTGCGGGCCGTGCGGCCCCTGCACGGCGAGCAACAGCGTGCCGCCGGGGCGCAGTGCGGCGGCCACGTTCTCCCATCCCCTGATGTTGTCGGCGTCCTCGACGAGATGGCTGCCGAGCCAGTCGCTTTCCCCGTCCCGTACGCCGTACCAGATGCCGCCGACGGAGTACGCGAGGTCGAACGCGCCCGGCATCCGCATCCGCAGGACATCCTGCTCGATGAGGCGGGCTCGTGCGCCGAGCCTGGCGCGCGCCTGGGTCAGCATGCTCCCGGTGTGGTCGATACCGGTGATCCGCAGCCCGGCCGGGCCCCTGTCGAGCAGGGGCTCGCAGGCCAGACCGGTTCCGACACCGAGTTCGAGGAGATCCGCGCGGCCGTCGAGACCGGCCAGGAGTGCGTCGGCGTAGGCGCCGTGGTCGTAATAGCCGGACCTCATGACGAGGTCGTAATGGCGGGCGAGCGCGGCGTAGGAATCGGTCACGCGCCACCCTGTCCTCCGGCCGCCGGCACCGGCAAGGGGGTTCCCGGCCAGGCGTCCGGAGCCCGGACCGGGCATCTGGGGCCGACCAATTCCGGCCACACGTTTCCGGCGACCGCCCACCCTGATGCGTGGGATATGCAGGTATAAGGGCCGCGCCGCGGCGCGTGAAAAAGGGAGTAGCGCATTCCGCGCCAATGAAGAAGAAACCGTTGACACGTGACTGCACCCTGTGGCCGAGAAAGGAAGATCCGCTCTCCTCCCAGGGGATGACTTCGCGTGCGACGCAGTACAGCGACCGTGGGCCGATAGTCCGGCTCGCAGGCGGACTTGTTCTCCCCGAACGGCGGTGAGGATGGGAGCTGTTCCTGCTGGACCCGCTGGCGTGCGCCGATTCGCACCGGCAGAGGGTCGTCCGCACCTGACCCGACGGGAGTCCCCTTCGCCGTGGCTACGTTCCTGTACAAACTAGGCCGCTTCGCCTTCCGGCGACGCCGATACGTGGCGCTGCTGTGGGTGGTCGCGCTGGCCGGGGCCATCTTCGCCTCCTCGGCCGCACCCGCCCCGCCCGAGGACTCCTTCTCGATGCCGGGCACGGAGTCGCAGAAGGCCTTCGACCTGCTGGAGAAGCGTTTCCCCGACGCCAGCGCCGACGGAGCGAGCGCGCGTGTCGTGATCCGCGCCCCCAAGGGGGAGAAGATCACCGCCGCCGAGCCCAAGGCCGAGGTCGACAAGCTCGTCGCGGCGATAGGCAAGGGCCCGCAGGTGGCCAGCGTCGACGACCCCTTCAAGGCCAAGACCGTCAGCAAGGACGGCTCCACCGCGTACACCTCGGTCACCTACAAGGTCGCCGCCACCGAGCTCACCGACAAGGCCCGTGACGCGCTGACCGACGCGACCGACAAGACCCGCCACGCGGGCTTCACGGTCGAGACCGGCGGCGACGCCGTCATGGCCGAGCAGGAGATGGGCGGCAGCGCCGAGCTCATCGGCATCGCGATCTCCGCGGTCGTCCTGATCCTCACCTTCGGCTCCCTGATCGCCGCGGGCATGCCGCTCCTGACCGCGCTCATCGGCGTCGGCATCGGCATCTCCGGCATCGCGGCGCTCGGCAGCACCCTCGACCTCTCCGCCACGACGTCCACGCTGGCCATGATGATCGGCCTCGCCGTCGGCATCGACTACGCCCTCTTCATCGTCTCCCGCTACCGCGCGGAGATAGCCGAGGGCCGGGCCCCGGAGGAAGCGGCGGGCCGGGCCACCGGAACCGCGGGATCCGCCGTGGTGTTCGCCGGTCTCACCGTCGTCGTCGCCCTCTCGGGCCTCGCGATCGTCAACATCCCGATCCTCACCAAGATGGGTCTGGCCGCGGCCGGCACCGTCGTGATCGCCGTCCTCATCGCGCTCACCATGATCCCCGCGCTGCTCGGCTTCGCGGGCCGCAAGGTGCTGCGTCGCAAGGACCGCAAGAAGCCCGCGGGTTCGCTCATCGACCCGCACGCCAAGCCGAAGCTCGGCACCCGCTGGGCGCGGTTCGTGCTGCGCCACCCGCTCTCCGTGCTCCTGGTCGCCGTCCTCGGCCTCGGCGCCGTGGCCGTACCGGCCGCCAGCCTGGAGCTCGGCCTGCCCGACGAGGGCACCTCGGCGCCCGACAGCACGCAGCGCAAGGCGTACGACATGCTGTCCGAGTCCTTCGGCGCCGGCTTCAACGGCCCGCTGATGGTCACGGTCAGCAAGGACTCCGACGTGGCGGCCGCCGCCAAGACCGTCGGGGACTCGATCGCCAAGATCGACGGCGTTGCCGCGGTCACCCCCGCGCAGGCCAACAAGGCCGGCGACACCGCCATCATGAACGTCGTACCGAAGACAGGGCCGAGCGACCACAAGACCGAGGAACTGGTCAAGTCGCTCCGCTCGACCGCCGACGGCATCGGCGCGGACACCGGCTCCGAGGTCCTCGTCACCGGCCAGACCGCGATGACCATCGACTTCTCGCAGACCCTGGACGACGCGCTCCTGCCCTACCTCGGACTCGTCGTCGGCCTGGCCTTCCTGCTCCTGATGCTGGTCTTCCGCTCGATCCTGGTCCCGCTCAAGGCGGCGCTCGGCTTCCTGCTCTCGGTGGCCGCCGCGCTCGGCGCCGTGGTCGCGGTCTTCCAGTGGGGCTGGCTCGCGGACATCGTGGGCGTCGACCAGCCCGGCCCGATCATGAGCATGATGCCGATCTTCATGATCGGCGTGGTCTTCGGCCTGGCGATGGACTACGAGGTCTTCCTCGTGACCCGGATGCGCGAGGCGTACGTCCACGGATCGCGTCCCGGCGAGTCGGTCGTCACCGGCTTCACCCACGGCGGACGGGTCGTGGCCGCGGCCGCGATCATCATGATCAGCGTCTTCTCCGGCTTCATCATGGAGAACGACGACATGATCAAGATGATGGGCTTCGGTCTCGCCATCGCCGTCCTCTTCGACGCCTTCGTCGTCCGCATGGCGATCGTGCCCGCCGTCCTCGCCCTGCTCGGCAAGTCCGCCTGGTGGCTGCCGCGCTGGCTCGACAAGGTGCTGCCGAACGTGGACGTGGAGGGCGAGAAGCTGCACAGGAACCTCGGCGACACGGGTTCGCCCGACGCCGAGCCGGACCGGGAGCTCGCCCCCGCGGGCCGGTAGGACCCCTGCTCCACCACGGGCGGGCCGGTCGGGACACCCCTCAGGGGAGCGTCCCGGCCGGCCCGCCCGGTTTTTTGTCAGCGGCTGTCCGCGTAGACCATCCAGACCTGACCCGGGTCGAAGGGCATCGGCTCGCCGCCGGGCCGCGTGAAGGTGGTGCCCCCGGCGGCCGTGGACCGCTTCCAGCGCACGGGGTAGCTCTTGCCGTCGCGCAGCACCTGCGCCGTGCCGCTGCCGACCGTCTCGATGTACGGCGTCACCGCGCCGTTGACGTCCTTGAAGCGGGAGGGGCGCATGGACACGTACTGGATCACCACGGTAGGAGCGCCGAGCCGCGACCCCGAGGTGCCGCGGGCCGGTACCCCGTCGAAGGAGGCGAGCCAGCGGCGTTCCCCGGGCGACCAGGTGAAGGTGTGGCCGGCGGAGGCGTACCGGACCGTCGTGGCCCTGGTGGGGGTGCCGCCCTCCGGCGCCGGGCCGAAACGGAAGCCGATGTCGGTCGGGTGGTCGGCCTGCGGCGCCGAGCGCAGCAGTGCCTGCGGCCGGACGAAGAGGTTGTGCGGCGCGGGCCGGCCGCTTTCGCGGAAGTAGGCCCCCGGGACGCGGGCGTGCGGGCGGGCGTAGAGCGAGGAATCCCTGAGCGTCTTCTGCAGAGCGCTGCGCACCCCGGAGTAGGCGAGGACGGGCCGGCCGAACTGGCGCAGGAGTTCGACGTCGGACTCCCGCGCGCTGCGCACCGGACCGATCGCCTGGGGCAGCCGGCCGGAATAGACGCCCATCAGGCGGCTCATCCCGCCCTCGACCTTCTCCACGTAGACGATGTCCGCCTGATCGAGGCCGGTGTGCGGCCGGGCCGCGCGCGCGTTGTCGAACTTCACGGCGAGGACCGGACCCTGAGGCGCCACCAGCCCGGTGAAGGGCGAGGGGGTCCGAGGCGCGCGCGTGTCCTCGTGGGCGGGGCCGCTCGCGTACGAGGGGGCGCCGACGACGAGCGTCGCCGTGGCGACCAGCGCGAGCAGCTTCCCTCCGAGGCGGGTGCGGCTGGTGACCCTGAGTCTTCCTGCTGCCGTCGAGGCATGCACCGAGGCGTCTCCCTTCGTGACGGAACCGGTCGTGGCCTGAGGCCTCCGCGGGTCTTCGCGGTGCCAGTCGTGTCGGGCCCGCTCCGTCTGCCGTGGCCGCACCGTGGCTGGCGCAGTCCTACCTCCGGCCGCCGCGGGCCCAACCGCCGCTGCGGCCATCCACCGTCGTCCCGTCACTCTTTCCGGGGGCCTTCCGCGTGGCTCCGCCCGGCCGTCGGCGAGAATCATGTGCATGGCAACGCTGAGCGAGATCCTCCCCGCGGAAGCCGTGCTCCTCGACGCCCCGGCGGCCGACTGGCGCGCGGCCGTGCGGCACGCCGGTGACCTGATGGTCGCGACGGGCGCCGCCACCGACACGTACACGACGGAAATGATCGGCAACATCCGGGACAACGGGCCCTACGTCGTCATCGCCCCCGGACTCGCCCTCGCCCACGCCAGACCCTCGCCCGCCGTCCTGCGCACCGGCATGTCCTGGGTGCGCCTCGCGGACCCGGTGGAGTTCGGGCACGACACCAACGACCCCGTCGACCTGGTCGTCGGCCTCGCCGCCCAGGACGCCGCCGAGCACACCGCGGCGATGGGCGCCCTCGCCCGGCTGCTCGCCGACCCGGACACGGCGTGCGCCCTGCGCGAGGCGGCGACCCCGCGCGCCGTGCACGCGCTCCTCACCGGCGGGGGAGTGCGGCCGGACACGCGCCACGAGCCGGCGAGCGGCGGCGACCCGCACAGGATTCTGACCGTCTGCGGCAACGGCGTCGGCACGAGCATCTTCCTCAAGCAGACCGTCGAAGGCGTCCTGGACCACTGGGGATGGAGCCGGTACGTCACCGTCGAGGCGACCGACACCATCTCCGCCAAGGGCCGGGCCAAGGAGGCGGTCGCCATCCTCACCTCGCGGGAGATCGCCGCGACCCTCGGTGACGTGGGCATCCCGGTGAAGATCATCGAAGACTTCACCAGCGCGGCCGAGGCCGACCGCGTGCTCCGGGACACCTACGACGTCTGACGGCCCGCCCCCGGGCAAGGAGAACCCACCATGGACGTGCTCGTGTCGATCGCCGAGTTCCTCGTCGACGAGATCCTCAGCCAACCCGCCTACCTCATCGGCCTCATCACGGCCGTGGGCCTGATCGCCCTGAGGAAGACCACCGGGCAAATCGTCGGGGGAGCCATCAAGGCGACCCTCGGCTTCCTGCTGATCGGCGCGGGCGCCACCCTCGTCGTCGGCGCCCTCGCCCCGCTCGGCGAGATGATCCAGGGCTCCACCGGGGCACACGGCGTGATCCCCACCAACGAGGCGATCGTCGGCATCGCGCAGAAGGAGTACGGATCGCGCGTCGCGTGGCTGATGATCCTCGGCTTCGCCGTCAGCCTGGCCCTCGCCCGCTTCACCCCGCTGCGCTACGTCTTCCTGACCGGCCACCACATCCTGTTCATGGCGACGCTGCTGACGATGGTCCCGGCCGTCGCGGGCCGGCCGTCGTGGGCCGTGGTCCTCGTCGGTGGCGTCCTGCTCGGCATCCTGCTGGTGGCCCTGCCCGCCTTCGCGCACCCCTGGACCAAGCGCGTCACCGGCGACGACAACGTGGCGATCGGCCACTTCGGGACGGCCGGTTACATCGCGGCCGGCGCGACCGGGCAACTGGTGGGCCGCCGCAGCCGCAGCACCGAGGAGATGAACCTCCCCGAAGGCCTGCGTTTCCTGCGCGACTCGATGGTGGCGACCGCCCTGTCGATGGTCCTGATCTACCTGATCATGTCGCTGGTCTTCCTCGGCAAGGCGGGCAAGGAGGCGGCGTTCAAGGCCTTCGGCGAGGACGGCGCGCCGGGCGCGAGCGGCGTCGGCGACTACGTCATGCAGTCGGTCATGCAGGGCCTGCAGTTCGGCATCGCCGTCGCCGTGATCCTCTTCGGCGTCCGCACGATCCTCGGCGAACTCGTCCCGGCCTTCCAGGGCATCGCCCGGAAACTGGTGCCCGGCGCGGTGCCCTCCCTCGACGCGCCCATTGTCTTCCCCTATGCACAGAACGCCGTCCTGGTCGGCTTCGTCTCCAGCTTCGCCGGCGGCCTCGCAGGGCTCGGCCTGCTCGCCTGGATCTTCCATCCGGCCTTCGGGCTCGCCCTCGTCCTGCCCGGCCTCGTCCCGCACTTCTTCACCGGTGGTGCGGCGGGCGTCTACGGCAACGCGACCGGCGGCCGGCGCGGCGCCGCCGCGGGCGCCTTCGTCAACGGCCTCCTCATCACCTTCCTGCCCGCCCTGCTCCTGAAGGTCCTCGGCGCCTTCGGCAAGGAGAACACCACCTTCGGCGACGCCGATTTCGGCTGGTTCGGCACCCTCATCGGCCATGCGGCCAAGACGGGCGAAACCACTGGAATCCTCCTGATGCTGCTGATCGGCGCCGCCCTCCTGCTCGGCGCCGTGGTCTTCCAGAAGCGGGTCGTGGAGACCGGCTGGGACCCCGGAGCCCATCGCGACGCCCTGCTCCCCGCCGAGGGTGCCCACACTCCGCCGACAGCCCCCGGTTCCGCCGGACGACCGGTCGCGTATGCGAAGATCCGGCCACCGCGCGGCGCGCCCAAGCCGCCCCCGCCGCCGCCCCGGTGACCCCACCAGCCACACATAGCCCCTGAACAGGGGCGTACGCGGTGGTACGCGCGCACACGTACGACACCACCGCACCCCGCGCACAAGTTGTCAGCGGATCAGTTGCGCACTAATGTCGCCACGCCTTGGTGCACGGGAAATCCGGTGTGATGCCGGTGCGGCCCTCGCCACTGTGATCGGGAAGTCCGGCTCCAGCCCTCGCGGCAGCCACTGGGTGCACACGCACCCGGGAAGGCGGAGTCCGGTCGGTACGACCCGTCAGCCAGGAGACCGGCCAAGGCGCGTTGTCCATCCACGAGGTGCTGGAGAGGGTCTGCCGAGCCATGCACATAGCCGAGGGTTTCCTCCCACCGGCGCACGCGATCGCCTGGGGCGTAGCGTCCGCGCCGTTCGTCGTCCACGGAGTCCGCTCCCTGACCCGTGAAGTCAAGGAACACCCGGAGAGCACCCTGCTCCTCGGCGCCTCCGGGGCCTTCACATTCGTCCTTTCCGCCCTGAAGATCCCGTCCGTGACGGGCAGTTGCTCGCACCCGACGGGCACCGGCCTCGGAGCGATCCTGTTCCGGCCGCCGATCATGACGGTGCTCGGCACCATCACCCTGCTCTTCCAGGCGCTGCTGCTCGCCCACGGCGGACTCACCACCCTGGGCGCCAACGTCTTCTCGATGGCGATCGTCGGACCCTGGGCCGGATACGCGGTCTACCGGCTCCTCAAGCGGTTCGACGTGCCGCTCATGGCCGCCGTCTTCTTCGGGGCCTTCGTCGCCGACCTGTCCACGTACTGCGTCACCAGCGTCCAGCTGGCGCTGGCCTTCCCCGACCCGAGCAGCGGTTTCCTCGGCGCGCTGGGGAAGTTCGGCGGCATCTTCGCCGTCACGCAGGTCCCGCTCGCGGTCAGCGAGGGGCTCCTCACCGTCCTGGTGATGCGGCTGCTCGTGCAGTCCAGCAAGGGTGAGCTCACCCGGCTCGGCGTGCTCCTGCAGAGCAAGCAGGCCGGGACGACGACCAAGACGGAGACGGGGGCCAGCGCCTGATGAGCCGGAACGCGAAGATCAACACCCTGCTGCTCGTCATCGTCGCCGCGCTCGCGGTGCTGCCCCTCGCCCTGGGGCTCGGAGACGACAAGAAGGAGCCGTTCACCGGCTCCGACGCACAGGCCGAGACGGCGATCACCGAGAACGAACCGGACTACAAGCCCTGGTTCTCGCCGCTGTACGAACCCCCTTCGGGGGAGATCGAATCGGCCCTCTTCGCCCTGCAGGCGGCCCTCGGCGCGGGCGTGCTCGCGTACTACTTCGGGCTGCGCAAGGGCCGCCGCCAGGGCGCGGAGCAGGCGCGCGCCGAGGACGCGGGCACGGCACAGGCGACGGCCGAACGCACCGACGGTGCCGTCGAGCGGACGGTCGCCACGCCGGCCGGCGCCGAGGGCGGCCGGCCCGAGACCGAGCAGGTCTGAGGCGGCGTGCTGCCCATCGACGCGGCGGCGCACAGCAGTCGCTGGCGCCGCCGTCACCCCGTGGACAAAGCCGTGCTCGGACTCGGCCTCACGGTCCTCGCCATCTCCCTGCCGCCCTGGCCGGGCGCCGCGCTGGTCATGCTCGCCGCGCTCGTCCTGCTCCTTGGGCCGGCGGGCGTGCCGCCCCGCAAACTGTGGCGCGCCTACCGCGTGCCGCTCGGCTTCTGCGTGACCGGCGCCCTCACCCTGCTCGTCCAACTCGGCGGCCCCGACGGGTTCGTGACGCTCGCCGACGGCGGACCGGCACGCGCCGGAGGCCTGCTCCTTCGGACCTCCGCGGCCTCACTCGGCGTGCTCCTCTTCGCCTTCACCACGCCGATGTCGGACCTGCTGCCCCGCCTGGTGAAAGCGGGCGTGCCCGCGCCGGTCGTGGACGTGGCGCTCGTCACGTACCGGATGAGCTTCCTGCTCCTGGACTCCATGAGCCGCATCAGGCAGGCGCAGGCCGCCCGCCTCGGCCACACCACCCGTGCCGCCACCTGGCGCTCGCTCGCCGGTCTCGGCGCCACCGCGTTCGTGCGGGCCTTCGACCGGGCGAGCCGGCTCCAGGCCGGCCTCGCGGGCCGCGGCTACGACGGGACGCTGCGGGTGCTCGTGCCCGACGCCCGGATCTCGCGGCCCTTCGTGGCGGCCGGCGCGGCCCTGCTCGTGGGCCTGGTCGCCCTCACCCTCGTACTGGAAAGGTTCCTGCCATGACCGAGCCGACGGCTCTGCGCGAGCCGGGCGCCCGCGGCGGGCCGCACGGGCCCATGGTCGCCCTCCGGGACGCGTCCTACGCGTACGAGGACGGCCCTACCGTGCTCAGCGGCCTGGACTTCGACGTCGTCGAGGGCCGCGCCCTCGCCCTGCTGGGCCGCAACGGCAGCGGCAAGACGACCCTGATGCGGCTGCTCAGCGGTGGACTGCGGCCCGCCGCGGGCAGATTGACGGTCGACCGCGTCCCCGTGACGTACGACCGCAAGGGCCTGACCCGGCTGCGCACCACCGTCCAGCTGGTCGTCCAGGACCCGGACGACCAGCTCTTCGCCGCCTCCGTCGAACAGGACGTCTCCTTCGGCCCGCTCAACCTCGGCCTGCCCGACCCCGAGGTGCGCGCCCGGGTCGCCGAGGCGCTCGCGGCGCTCGACATCGAGCCGCTCGCCGACCGGCCCACCCATCTGCTCTCCTACGGCCAGCGCAAGCGGACCGCCATCGCCGGAGCCGTGGCGATGCGCCCCCGCGTGCTCATCCTCGACGAGCCGACCGCGGGACTCGACCCCGACGGGCAGGAGCGCCTCCTCGCCACGCTGGGGGAGCTGCGGGAGGCGGGGACGACCGTCGTGATGGCGACCCACGACGTGGACCTGGCACTGCGCTGGGCCGACGACGCGGCGCTGCTCACCCCCTCGGGGGTGCGGACCGGGCCGGTCGCGGACATGCTCGGCCGACGGGACCTGCTGGCGCAGGCCGGTCTGCACCTGCCGTGGGGGATCGCCGTCGCGGAACTCCTGCGCACGCAGGCCCTGCCGGGCGCCACGGGCGAAACCCCGCGGACCGCGGAGGAGCTGGCCGCCCTGGTGGCCGGGCCCGGCGCGCACACGGGCGGGGCGCGCGAGGCCTGACCGGGGCGTCGCGCCGGCGCACGTCGCCGGCGCGGCCCGCCCCGCCGGGCCCCTCAGCAGTGCCGGTACACGTGACCGTCCTCACCGGCGGGCCGGACATCGCGGTCGCGCAACGTGAGGGACAGCTTCCCGCCCCAGGCGCGGCAGGCGGCGTCGAAGTCCTTCGGCACGTACTCGATGTCGAAGACCTTGCCGTCGTAGGCGGACGCGTAGTCGGAGCACTCCTTGTACTGCGCGCACTCCTCGGTCACCGCGAAGTCGAAGCCGATCCGCTTGCGTCGGTCCAGCAAATCGGTGGTGTTCTTCTGCGCGATGGCGAGCCCCCGCTGGTGCGCGCGTCGGGCGAGGAGCCGGGCGAACGCCGCCGCATCGTCGGGGGTGAGCAGGCCGTCGGAGCGCTCGTAGGAGTCGAGGTTGTCGGGCTCCACCGCGTCGAAGCCCGCCTCGGCGCAGCCGTCGATCCACTTGCCGACGATCTTCGCGAGCGCCGCGCGCTTCTCGCGGGTGGAGATGTCGAGCAGGGGCTCGTGCCAGTCCTCGTCGACGACGGGCCTGCCCTCCTCGTCGCGCAGGATCAGCGTGCGGTGCTCGCGCTGCCACCAGCGCGCCGCCTCCTTGCCCGGCTGGGCCTGGAAGGCGTTGACGTAACAGATGTTGTAGAGCCCGGGGACGGGGTCGGCGGTGCGGTCGCGTGAGACGGCGCGCACCTTCGACGGCGGCTTGTACGCGCCGCCCAGCTGGTAGTCGAAGGCGGCGTCGACGGGAGGCTGCCGGACATCGCGCTCGGGATGACCGGAGCCACCGGAGCCACCGGGCCCGCCGGAACAGCCGGCGAGAAGGGCGAGGAGCAGGGCGCCGGCCAGCGCGGTCCGCCTCATGGCCGCAGGCCGCGCGGCGGCTCCTTCGTCCGTCCGCGCGGAGCGGTCCACGCCGTTCCTGTTGCCGTTCATGCTGGTACGCCACTTGATCCCGGTCACCCGACAAGGATCGCAGCCCCCGGACCCGGGCCGCGCGGCGGGCGTCAGGTCAGGCCAGGTCGAGGACCTCGGCGGTCCGTGCGGCCATCCCGGCCTCGCCGGCGGCGTTGGGGTGCACGGGCACGAAGTTCGTGCCGGACACGACCGGTTCGATCCAGCGCCGGTCCGCCGGACGGCAGGCGTCGTGCGCGTCGGACGCGGCGGCCATGTCGACGAAGGTGGCGCCGGTCTCGGCGGCCGCCCGCCGCGCCGCGCCGTTCAAGTGGGCCTGCAGATCACGGAGGTAGGGCACGTCGCCCTCCGCGATCGGCAGCTTGGGGAAGCAGCCGGGAACGGCTTTCGCCGGGGTGATCCACGGGTAGCCGAGGATCGCGACCCGGGCCTTCGGCGACCGGGTCCTGATCTCGTTCAGTGACGCCTTGATCGCCGGGTACGTCTTCGTCTCGACCTCGTTCTTGAAGGTGCCGCCCCAGCGGTCCTTGCAGGGGCTGCCCTTGCCGCCCGTGAGGACGCCCGCGCTGCCGCAGGCGAGGACCGAGGTGATGAACGTGTTGTTGTCGTTGCCGCCGATGGTGAGCGTCACCAGCTGCGTGTCCTTCTTCAGCGCGTCGAACTGCGGTGCCACGCCCGGGTACTGGGCCGACGAGAAGTGCTTGGTCTGGGCGCCGCCGCACGTCACGTCGGTGAGCTTCGCGCCGAGCGAGGCCGCCAGGAGGTGCGGGTAGTTCTTCGACGTGCGGGCGCACACGAGGGGAGCCTCGGGGTCGAGGGGGAGCACACCGGATCCGGCGCTGTAGCTGTCGCCGAGGGCGACGTAGCGCAGCGGCTCCGCGGAGTGGGCGGCGGCGGGTCCTGCGCCGAGGCCGAGGGCGGCGACTCCCGTGACGGCGGCGAGGAACGCGGCCGAGCGATGCGGGGCGGGCATGCGCATGGGGATTCTCCTCCGGGCAGGGGTGAGCGGGGGCGTGGTGGCGCGGGGGCCCAGACGTGGGGCGTGTGCAACGTAGTTCACGAGGAGACAGCTCACTACGTGCGCGCGTGCGCATCCCGCAGGGGCGCCTTGGCATCCGGGTGACAAGCCCGCCGCGTCACTTCAGCGGCGGGCAGGCGGCGGGCAGACGGCGGCAAGGCGGGGTTGGCGGCAGGGGAGGAGAGGCCTGCCGCCACAGCGGTTCGCTCATTCGGACATGCCGGTACGCGGGTACGTCGGTACGTCGGCTCAGCGCCTCGCCGGGGGAGCTCACACCCCGGCGAGCGGCCGACGGCCCGCGCCGCGCCTCACTTCTTGAGGATGCGCCGGATGTCGTCGACGTTCCCGGCGTGCGCGGCCAGCTGCTTCTCGCGCTCGGCGAGGAACGCCGAGCCGAGTTCCTCGCGCCGCTTCATGGCGACGTTCTCGCGGGCGTCGTTGAGGATGGTGCGCTCCTCTTCGTCCGTGTGGTGGTTCACGGCCTCGACGAGCTTCTCCAGCTTCTCGTCCCACTCGTCCGAGCCGACCTCATCGACCTGGAGCAGTTCTAGGAGCGCCTCGTTGCCCTCCTCGTGCTCTTCCTCGCCGTGCTCGACCTCTTCGTCGTCGATGTTCTTGTACCGGCGCAGTGCCGGGTACACCTCGGCCTCCTCGGCCAGGGCGTGCGCGATCAGCAGGTCCGCGAAGTCACGGAGCGCGGCGGCCCGGTCGGCCTCCGCGTTGCGCATGTCGCGGAGGAGGTCCTCCATCGTGCGGTGGTCCTGGAGGATCAGCTCGACGACGTCCTGCGTCGGGGTCATGGGGGTCCGCCTTTCCTGGGCCGCGGCGCGCATGGCCGGCCGGCCGTTCGGTCTCCGGTTCAGAAAGCCGTGTACCCCGTGACCGGGGATCATCCGCCTCCGGTCCGCCGCAGAGGGAGTAATGCTGCCCGAGAGGGAGTAATGCCGCTCGGCCGCGCCCGCTCCGTATCCCCGGATTCTTCGGATGCGTATGGCACGAAAGCGGGGGTACAGAAGAGAAACCCATAGGAATTTCACATCGTGGAAGGAGAGCGGCGTGCTCAGGCCCGACCCGGCGATTCTGGACAGTCTGCTCAACACGTACTCGACCCTGCGCGCCCAGCAGCTCGCAGAAGACTCTGCCGAGGTCCGCCGCCGACTGGACGACGTCTCGTACACGCTCTGCGTGTCCACCGGCACCCGGAACGTGGAAGCCGCCGTCGAGGCCGCCACCGCCCAGCTGGCCGCGACGCCCCGGCCCGCCGCGGAGCCCCCGCTGTCCGCCGCCGCCCGGCTGGCCGCGGAACCCCGCCTCGCGGCGACGGCCCACGACCGGGCGCCCGACCTGGCGGCCTGACCGCCCCCTCCCTCCCGGGGCCGCGGCGTCGCTGCCTCGCCGTGCCGTGCGTACGCGCCTGCGCCACGCTAGGAGTGCGGGGACGCCGGAGAGGGGCGTCCACCGCGTCCGTACGCCGCAGTCCCGGAGGCCGGAGGTGCCGATGGAGCCCGTGGAGGCGCTGGAGCGGATCGCCTTCCTGCTGGAGCGCGGGCGCGCACCCACCTACCGGGTGCGGGCCTTCCGCACCGCGGCCGCCGTCATCGAGGGACTGGCCGAGGGCGAGACCGCGCGCCGCGCCGCCGACGGGTCGCTGGAGAAGCTCAAGGGGATCGGGCCCAAGACCGCCGGAGTGGTCCGCGAGGCGCTTGCCGGCGGCGTGCCCGGCTATCTGGAGCGGCTGGAGGGCGAGGCACGCGAGCCGATCACCGAGGGCGGCGCCGAACTGAGGGCGTTGCTGCGCGGCGACTGCCATCTGCACTCCGACTGGTCCGACGGCGGCAGCCCCATCGAGGAGATGGGCCGTGCCGCGCGCGACATCGGGCACGAGTGGGCGGTGCTCACCGACCACTCGCCGCGGCTGACCATCGCCCGCGGCCTGTCACCCGAACGGCTGCGCGAGCAGCTCGACGTGGTGGCCGAGCTCAATGAGGGGTGGGCGCCCTTCCGGCTGCTCACCGGCATCGAGTGCGACATCCTCGACGACGGCTCCCTCGATCAGGAGCCCGAACTCCTCGACCGGCTCGACGTCGTGGTCGTGTCCGTGCACTCCAAGCTGCGCATGGACGCGGCCGCGATGACGCGTCGCATGGTCACCGCGGTCAGCGACCCCCGGGCCGACATCCTCGGGCACTGCACCGGCCGGATCGTCGTCGGGCGCGGCAGGCCGGAGTCGCAGTTCGACGCCGACGAGGTGTTCGCCGCGTGCGCCGCCGCGGGCACGGCGGTCGAGATCAACAGCCGCCCCGAGCGGCTCGACCCGCCGCGCCGGCTGCTGCGCAGGGCGGTGGACGCCGGGGTGCTGTTCTCGATCGACACCGACGCCCACGCGCCAGGCCAGCTGGACTGGCAGATCATCGGCTGTGCGCGGGCCGAGGAGTGCGGTGTGCCCGCCGAGCGCGTGGTGACCACCTGGACGGCGGCGGACCTCCTGGCCTGGACGCGCGAGAGCCGGGCCCGGGCCGCCGCCTGACGCACCGCCTCAACTCCCCTGGGGGAGCGGGTCGGTTCAGGCGCCGTTCTCCAGCGCCGTCAGGACGCGGTCCGGGGTGAGCGGCAGTTCGCGCAGCCGCACACCGGTCGCGTGGTACACCGCGTTGCCGATGGCCGCGGCCGTCCCGACGATGCCGATCTCGCCGATTCCCTTGCTCCCCATGGGGTTGAGGTGCGGATCGTCCTCGTCGACCCAGTGCGCCTCGATCACCGGCACGTCGGCGTGGGCCGGCACGTGATAGGCGGCGAGGTCGGACTCGGTGAAGTCGCCGAAGGCGGCGTCCATTGTGCTGCCTTCCGTCAACGCCATCCCCAGTCCCATCGTCATGCCGCCGACGAACTGCGACCGCGCGGTGCGCGCGTTGAGAATGCGTCCTGCGGCGTACACGCCGAGGAGACGGCGTACGCGCACCTCGCCCGTGACGGTGTCGACGCCGACCTCGGCGAAGTGGGCGCCGAAGGCGTGCTTGGCGTAGTCGCTGTCTGCCTCGGCGGTGCCCGCCGTGTCGGCCGTGGCGCTCACTCCCTCCGGCCGCAGCGGGCGGTCCCGCTGCCCGGAGAGGTGCTCGGCCAACCGCGTACAGGCCTCGTGGACGGCCCAGCCCCAGGAGGCCGTTCCCATCGAGCCGCCGGCCAGCGGCGCCTCGGGCAGGTCACTGCTCCCGATCTCGGCGCGCACCCGCTCCACCGGCACGCCGAGCGCGTCGGCGGCCACTTGGGCGAGCACGGTGCGGGCGCCCGTGCCGATGTCGGTGGCGTCGACCCGGACCACATAGCTGCCGTCCGGGTAGGCGTGGGCGCTCGCCTGCGACGGTGAGGCGGACGCCGGGTACGTCGCCGCGGCGACCCCAGTACCCACCAGGACGGAGCCTTCGGAGCGGGTGCGGGGGCGCGGGTCGCGTTCGGACCAGCCGAAGCGCCGGGCGCCTTCGCGCAGGCACTCGGCGAGGTGACGGCTGCTGAACGGACGGGAGCTGTCGGGCTCCTTGTCGGTGTCGTTGCGCAGCCGTACGTCGACGGGGTCGAGCCCGAGGGCGACGGCGAGCTCGTCCATCGCCGACTCCAGCGCGTACATGCCGGGCGCCTCGCCCGGGGCCCGCATCCAGGACGGGCTCGGCACGTCCAGCGGCACCACGTGGTGGGTGGTGCGTGCGTGCGGGGACGGGTACATGACGCGGGTGGCGGCCGCGGCCGTCTCGACGAACTCCTTGACCCGGGAGGTGTGCGCGGTCACCTCGTGGATCACCGAGGTCAGCGTGGCATCCTCGGTCGCCGCCAGCCGCACCCGGTGCAGCGTCGGCGAGCGGTGCCCGACGACCGCGGCCATCTGCCGCCGCGGCAGGGAGAGTTTGACCGGCCTGCCGACCTCTCGGGCGGCCATGGCGGCGAGCACCACGTGCGGTCGCGGCGTGCCCTTGGAGCCGAACCCGCCGCCGACGTGTTCGGAGACGACCGTGACCCGGTCCTTGGGCAGCTCGAACAGACCGGCCAGGACGTCGCGGACGGTGGTGGCTCCCTGGCTGGAGTCGTGCACGGTCAGACGGCCGTCCTCCCATCGGGCGGTGGCCGCATGCGGCTCCATGGGGTGGTTGTGCAGGGGCGGCACGCGGTAGCCGACGTCGACGCGGACGGGCGCGGCGTCGAACGCCTCCTCGGCCTCCCCGCGCACGTGCTCCCCCGACGTGCCGTCGGAGTCCTCGGGCACATAGGCGTCGGGATGGTCGGCGCGCAGGGTGATGTCGTGGGATTCCTCGGCGTAGGTGACGCGGACGGCGGCGGCACCCTCGCGTGCCGCTTCCAGGGTGTCGGCGACGACGAGGGCGACGTACCAGCCGCGGTGCGGGACGCGGGCGTCCTGGAGCACCGCGAGGGTCGCGTCGTCCGGCTCCGCGATGCGGGGCGCGTTCAGATGGCTGAGGACGGCGACGACGCCGGGCAGCGCAAGGGCCGCCCCGTCGTCGATGGCCGTGATCTTGCCGCGTGCCACCGTGGCCGGTACGGGCCAGGCGTAGGCGCAGCCCTCGGGGGAGTGCTCGGCGGCGTAGCGGGCGGTCCCGGCCACCTTGTCGGGACCCTCCCTGCGCTCGGCGGGCGCCCCGAGAGCACTGACGGTGTCCGGCATGAGGTTCTCCCTAAGAGCACGTACGGGGGGTGGTTGGGTCAGGATGACGCGGCGGGCGCGGCGGCCAGCCGCCCCAGGACGTCGCAGGCGATGTTGCGGGCGAGCGGCACCTTGAACGCGTTGTCGCGCAGCGGTTCGGCGACCGAGAGCTCCGCGTCGACGGCCCGCAGGAACGCCTCGTGGGTCGGCGCCTCGCCGAGCAGCGCCTCCTCGGCGCGCAGGGCGCGCCAGGGCTTGTGGGCCAGCCCGCCGAACGCGATCCGCACCTGGCGCACCACGGAGTCCTCGACGCCGAGCACCACGGCCACGGACGCCAGCGCGAACGCGTACGAGGCACGGTCACGGGCCTTGCGGTACGCCGAGGGGAGGTTCGCGGTCGTCGGCGGGAGCAGCACACCGGTGATGAGCTCGCCGTGGAAGAGCTCGGTGTCCTGCTCCGGCCGGTCGCCGGGCAGCCGGTGGAACTCGGCGGCGGGCAGGGTCCGGGCGCCGCGCGGCCCCCGCAGTTCGACCTGGGCGTCGAGCGCGGCGAGTGCCACCGCCATGTCGGACGGGTGGGTGGCCACGCACTGGGGGGAGTGGCCGAGGACGGCGTGGTCGCGGTGGACGCCGTCGCGCGCGCCGCAGCCGCTGCCCGGCTCCCGCTTGTTGCAGGGTTTGCCGAGGTCCTGGAAGTACGGGCAGCGGGTGCGCTGGAGCAGGTTGCCGCCGGTCGTCGCCACGTTGCGGAGCTGTCCCGAGGCGCCGGAGAGCAGCGCCTGGGACAGGACGGGGTAGCGGTCACGGACGAGGGGGTGCGCGGCGAGGTCGCTGTTGCGGACGGTCGCGCCGACGCGGACGGTGCCGTCGCGGAGTTCCTCGACGGAGTCCATCGGCAGCCGGCTGACGTCGATGAGGGTCTCGGGGCGCTCCACACCCAGCTTCATCAGGTCGACGAGGTTGGTGCCGCCGCCCAGATAGCGGGAGGTGGGGCGGCCCGCGTGGGCGGCGGTCGCCTCGTCGACGCTGTGGGCGCGCACGTACCTGAAGGATTTCACCGGGCCACATCCTCGCTCTTCTCGGCACCGCTGCCCGCGTCGACGGCTTCGACGGCTTCGACGATGTGCGGATAGGCGCCGCAGCGGCACAGGTTGCCGCTGAGCCGTTCGCGGATCTCGTCCTTGGTCAGCGGCACAGGTGCGCCGGTGTCCCGGCCCGGCTCGGTCGCGTACGAGGCGCGGCCCGCGCCGGCCTCGGCCATGGCGCCGACGGCCGAGCAGAGCTGCCCCGGCGTGCAGTACCCGCACTGGAAGGCGTCGCGTTCGATGAAGGCGCGCTGCAAGGGGTGCGGACTCCCGCCGTCGGCGGCGCGCAGCCCCTCGACGGTGGTGATCTCACACCCCTCCAGGGCGACGGCGAGCAGCAGACAGCTGTTGGCGCGACGGCCGTCGACGAGGACCGTACAGGCGCCGCACTGGCCGTGATCACAGCCCTTCTTGGCGCCCGTGAGGTCCAGCTCCTCGCGCAGGACGTCCAGCAGTGTCGAACGGTGGTCGACGACGGGCCTTCGGCCCTCGCCGTTCACCGTCATGGGTACTTCCGAATGGAACACATCGGTTCCCATGGCGCGCTGCTCCCTCGTCCCGAACGTGGTCTGTGTCGACATCGTTTTTCCAGCCTGGGCCAGGACACACATTCCGGCATGCCGGGAGAGAACGGACGGTGATCCCGGGGGCCGCCGGGTGCCAGTTTTCCGGGACGCTCGCGGGGCAAGCGACAGGAGCAAGGCTGTGCGGTGACGCACAGCAATCGCCCGCTATCGAGCCACTGCTCCATGGAGGCCCATCATGCTGAAGGCCATTGCAGACGTTCTCCGCGCCATCGGCGGCGCCATTGCCACCGTCGTCACCCTTCCGTTCCGCGCGGTGGCGCGACTCTTCGGAGGCGCTTCCGACACCGCGCACGGCCATCACTGAGCCAACCGGCCACCACTGAATCAACAGAGAAATTGGTCCCGTAGGAATAAGGCTCTCCGCCACATCAGGTGGCCCATGGGAAGGGGGCCGGAGCAATTGCTCCGGCCCCCTTCCCATGGGCCACCTGATGTCACCTGCCGGTCGCCTTCAGCCGGTGACGTCTACCAGTAATGCTTTCGCCCGCCCACCGAGTGTCCGACTGCCCCGAGAACCCACAGGACCGCACCGATGACCAGGAGTGCGACGCCTATGGTCCAGAGGATGGAGACGCCTGTCAGCAGGCCGATGACGAGCAAGATGATGCCGAGTGCGATCATGGATCCTCCGACCCTGAGAACTTGTTTTAGTGTACGCCTGACGGGTGACTGCCGACAGGCGGAGAATGCCGTGCTGAGACCGCCGGAGCGGAATCAGTGGCCCGAGCCGCCGTAATACCCGCCGAGCTGGTCACGGTAGGCCGGGTCGCCCAGGTGCTTTTCCTTGTCGAACTCCGGGGCGTTCTTGATCTGCTCCTTGGTGAGCGAGACGAGGATCTTGCGCTCCTCATTGTCGATCGCCGTCACCGTGCTGGCGGGCAGCAGGACCTCCTTGCCGAAGATCCAGACGCCCGTGTCGACGACGATGTACTGGTTGGCGACCTCGTTGGAATGCTTGTCGACCTTGCCGATGTGACCGTCGGCGGCCTCGACCTTGTAGCCCGTCAGATCGGCATCGGGACCGTGGCCCGCGGTCGGAACGTAGCTCCACATTTCGTTGCTCACGCGAGACTCCTCAATCGACAACTGAAACACGAGTCATTCAATAGGGGGGGCGGTTCCGTAATCGCGTGCCGCTCCCGCAGATCGAGTGTCCTGTCAGAGCGCGGCCAAACAAGAAGGCGCAGAATTTCTCACTGCGTGAAGGCCGCCCCCCCCGGTGCGAAGGGCCGTTCCCCGGTGCGAAGGCCGTTCCCAGGGCGTTCCAAAATCACTGGCGGGTACTGGCCCGCACGGGCGACCATGGCGCGCATGAGCGAGCGACCCGAGCGATGGACCCAGGCGACCGTCCACGCCGACATGTGGACCGACCCCGACGACGACCCCCGGGAGACCGCGGGCGCCGCCCCGGAAGGAGAGCCGGCCACCCTGCTCGACTTCCTGTCGGGGTACCGCATGACGCTGCGGATGAAGTGCGAGGGCCTGGACGCGGAGCAGCTGGCCCGCCGCTCGGTGCCGCCGTCGACCATGTCGCTGCTCGGCCTGGTCCGTCACCTCGCCGAGGTGGAGCGGGACTGGCGCAACTGGATCACCGACGCCGAGCCCCTGCCGAAGCTGTACGGCAAGAAGGACGCGGACTTCCACGGAGCGGTGGCCGACCCGGCGATGGTCGAGGCCGCGTTCGCGGATCTGGAGCGCGAGCAGGCGGAGACCGACGCCGCCCTGGCCGAACACCCGGACCTGGGCACGCGGCTGGGCAGGGAGAGCATCTCCGTCCGGGAGCTGTTGGTGCACAGGATCGAGGAGTACGCCCGGCACTGCGGCCACGCCGATCTGCTGCGCGAGTGCGTCGACGGCCGGGTCGGCCAGTGATCCGGCCCGGCGCTATTGGTGGGTGTGGGGCGGCAGTTGGGTCCGCGTCCACTCGTGGGCCAGAGCGGTGAAGGCCCGAGCGGCGGCGCTCCGGTAACCGCTCTCGCGGTGCAGCAGGGTGACCGTGCGCGTCGGCAGGGCGGGGTCGAGCGGGATGGTGTGCAGGTCCTGGCGGTCGCGGGTGAGGGCGTCGGGCAGGACCGTGGCGAGCGGAGTGTGCCGGACGATCTCGGTGAGCGCGTTGATGGAGGTGGCCTCCACGGCGACGTCGGGCCGCACGGAGTGCCGGGCGAAGTGGGTGTCGATCTGCACCCGGGTGGCGAAGTCCCCGCTGAGCAGGGCGAGTCGGACCGACGACAGCTCGTCGAGCGGCAGGGGAGTGGTGCGGCCGGCCGCCGGGTGACGGTCGCCCACCACCAGATCGAGCGATTCGGTGAACAGGTCCGTGGCCGAGAGACCCGGCAGGCGCGGGCCGTGGAAGGCGATGCCGAGGTCGAGCTCGTCGGCAAGCAGGGCCGGCTCGATGCGTTCCTGTGAGAGTTCCTTCAGGTACAGGGTGATCCCGGGGTGCCGGTCGTTCAGCAGACCGGTGAGCGGCCCGACGAGGTAGGCGGTGAACGTCGGCGTCACGCCCAGCCGCAGGGTGCCGCGGGACAGGTCCGTCACGTCGTGCACGGCGCGCTCGGCGGCGGCCAGGTCCTGCAGGGCGCGTCGCGCGTACGGGAGGTAGGCGGCTCCCGCGTCGGTGAGCCGGACCGTGCGTCCGCCACGGTCGAGCAGGGGGACGCCCAGCGCGCGTTCCAACTGGCGGACCTGCTGGGACAGCGTCGGCTGGGAGATGTGCAGCTCCTCGGCCGCGCGCGTGAAGTTGCCGTGCTCGGCGACGGCGAGCAGATAGCGCAGATGACGCAGTTCAGGGGCCATGCCCTCAACTATAGATGCCAGCAATAGAAGGCATGGCCAGCAAGTCTTGGACGCTATAGGTGCAGCTCATGCAGGGTGGATCCCATCAGCCCGCGAGGGCGGACCCTCCGGTTCCACGGCGCTTCACCGGCCTCCGGGGCCGGGGTTCGCGACCGGGCCGGCCCGCCACCGAAAGGACCGAAGGGAATGACCATGCAAGATCTCGCCGCCGGGGTGAGGCGCTTCCAGAGGGACGTCTACCCGGCCAAGGCGGAGCTGTTCGCGGGCCTGGCCGCCCGGCACGCGCCGGACACGCTCTTCATCGGCTGCTCCGACGCCCGCGTCCTGCCCGAACTGATCACCCAGCGCGAGCCGGGGGAGCTCTTCGTCATCCGCACCGCCGGCAATCTCGTACCGGCCCACTCGCCTTACGCCGACGGCATCGCCGCGAGCATCGAATACGCCGTGAGCGTCCTCGGTGTCGCCGACATCGTGGTGTGCGGCCACTCGGCCTGCGGGGCGATGACCGCCCTCGCCGAGCGGCACGACCTGAGTGCCGTGCCGGCCGTCGCGCACTGGCTGCGCCACGCGGACGCCGCGGCGGCGGGCCCCGCCGGGTCCGAGTCCGGTGCCGCGCGGGTGGCGGCCATGGTCCGTGCCAACGTCCTCACCCAGCTGACCCACCTGGCCACCCACCCCTCGGTGGCCGCGGCCCTGGCCCGCGGTGCGCTGACGCTGCACGGCTGGGTCTACGACATCGCCACCGGCGACGTCGCGGACATCACCCCGACCACCACCCGGACCGAAAACCCCACCCGGGCCGCCGCCTGAGCCGCCCGAACCGACTTATCCCCCCCCACTCCGAAAGGTCAACAACCCATGATCCACGCCCAGTTCGGCCCCGCCGCCCGTCAGCACCTCGCCATCCGCGCCGTCGAGGCCAAGGGCCGCGAGGACCTGTCCTGGCAGCAGATCGCCGACGCGGCCGGGCTGTCCGTCGCGTTCGTCACCGCGGCCGTCCTCGGCCAGCACGCACTGCCCGAGCCCGCGGCCAAGGCCGTGGCGGAACTGCTCGGTCTCGACGACACCGACGCGGCGCTGCTGCAGACCATCCCGACGCGCGGCTCGATCCCCGGCGGCATACCGACCGACCCGACCATCTACCGCTTCTACGAGATGCTCCAGGTCTACGGCACCACGCTGAAGGCCCTGGTCCACGAGCAGTTCGGCGACGGCATCATCAGCGCCATCAACTTCAGGCTCGACGTCCGCAAGGTCGCCGACCCCGAGGGCGGCGAGCGCGCGGTGATCACCCTGGACGGCAAGTACCTGCCCACCAAGCCGTTCTGACCCCGGCGCCGGTCCCTGGCCCCGGCCTGTCGCCGTACGTCCGGCGGCGCGCCGGGGGAGGGGGGAACCACCGCTGGCGCAAAGGGAGTCGGGAACGTAACGGCTCGCGACCCATTGACATCGCACGCGCCCGAGGTGAAGCTCCAAGACGCCCCGTGTTAACGCTAACACCGGGCTGAGGCACACCTGAGGGAGTCATCCGTGTCAGGTAGTCGTCGCCTTTCACCACGAGCACCGCTAGCACCGCGGGCCCCGGCCCCCGCTCGCCGCACCCTGCTCCTCGCCGCCGCGGCCGGCGGGCTCGCCACCGCGTGTGGCGCCGCCCAAGGCCAGCCCCCCGGCAAGGTCGCCGTCCTGGGCGACAGCACGGCCTGGGAGAAACCCATGGCGGCCGCGGGCGAGGCCATGAACTCCGTGGCGGGGCTCCGCCTCGTGCCCCAGGTCAACCCCTCCCTGGAGTCGTTCGAACAGATCGTCAAGTCCTCCCTGCGGACCAGCAGGACCCCTGACATGCTGAAGTACTGGTCGGGCTACCGGCTGCGGGACCTGGCCCGGACCGGCGGCATCGTCGACCTCACCCGGCAGTGGGAGGACGCCGTCGCCAGGGGATGGGTCGACGCCACCCTCCGCGATGCGTTCAGCCACCGGCGCCGCGTCTACGGCCTGCCGATGAACCTCGCCTACTGGGTGTGCTTCCACAACCCCGAGGTCTTCCGCGAACACCACCTGGAACCCCCCACGACCTGGGCCGAGTTCCTCGCCGTATGTACGCGTCTGAAGAAGGCCGGCGTCACCCCGCTGCACGGCACGGCCGACGGGCGGTGGCCCTCCTTCATCTGGTTTCAGGAGATCCTCAGCCGCCAGGACCCGCTGTTCTACCACGCGTTGATGAACGGCCGTGAGCGCTACACCGACCCGCGCGCCGAACGCGCCCTGCGCACCATCGCGTCGTTCTTCGACAAGGACTGGTTCACCCCCATGGACATGAACCACACCGACGCGGCCGCCGCCATGCTGCACGGCAAGGTCGGCATTGTGCCCTGCGGCACCTGGCTCGGCTCCACCCTCGCGGCGGCCGGCGGCAGACCGGGCAAGAACGTCGACGCCTTCGTGCTCCCCATGGCCGATCCCCGAGCCCGGCCCAGCGTCATCTTCGAGTCCAGCGCCCTGGTCGCCACCGTCAAGGGCCCCGACCACACGGAAGCCCGGAAGGCCGCCGGGGCGTGGCTGCACCCCGCCGTCATGAAGGCCTTCGCCCACACCCTCCAGGACGGCTGCCCCAACCCGGAGGTGGCGCCCGCCAACCCCGTCATCGCGGGGCTGGCCGAGAAGGTGCGCGGCGACAAGCTGTGGCTCCTCAACCGCTTCTGGGAGCAGGGCCCGCCCGAACTGGTCGAAGCCACCGTCGACGACCTCGCGGGCTTCCTGCTCGACCCCTCCTCGTACCGCAAGACGCTGCGCACCATACAGGACCGCGCCGACGAGGCCTGGAGGGTGTGGCGGGAGGCGGAGGAGACATGACCGAGACGGCCGCCCCGGCACCCGGCGCCGCCGGTCCCGCGCGTGTCCGCCGCCGGCTGCCCACCCGGACCCCGCACCAGGCCGCGAGGCAGGGCGGCGGGCGGCTCGGCGGCCCGCTCGCCGCCCTGCCCTGGGCGCTGCCGGCCTTCGCCCTCGTCGGCGTCCTCCTCGTCTACCCGTTCTTCCGCAGCATCTACGGCAGCTTCTTCGAGGACAACGGCTTCACCAGCAGCTTCACCGGAGTCGACAACTACACACGTCTCGCCGACGACCCGATCTTCGGCCGCTCGCTGCTCAACACTCTGATGTGGGTGGTGGGCACCCTGGTGCTGCCCGTCCTCGCCGGACTCCTCATCGCCGTCGCCACCCACCGGATGCGGTTCGGACGCGTCGCGCAGCTCGTCATCGTCCTGCCATACGCGATCTCGGCCGCCGCCACCGCCGTCCTGTGGAACTTCATGCTGACCTCCGACGGCGCGGTCAACCAGGTGCTGCGCGGCGTCGGCCTGGACGGCTGGGCGCAGACCTGGCTCCTGGAGTGGCCGCAGAACACCCTCTCCATGATCGTGGCGAGCACCTGGCAGGCGACCGGCCTCAACGTCGTCCTCTTCGCGATCGGACTGCGCGCCATCCCGCGCGAGACGGTCGAGGCCGCCGAACTGGACGGCGCGAGCGGCTGGCGTATGTTCCGGCACATCACCCTGCCCCAACTGCGCGCCGTGACCGTCGTCGTGGTCGGCATGGCCGTCGTGAACAGCCTCAAGGCGTTCGACACCGTCTGGATCCTCACCAGGGGAGGGCCGTCCCGCTCCTCGGAGACCCTCGCGCTGACCATGTACCGCGAGGCGTTCCAGCTGTTCCACGTCGGATACGGCTCGGCCATCGCGCTCGTCCTCTCCGTGATCGTCGTCGCCTCGTCCTGGATGTACCTGCGCCACCAGATGCCCGACACCGGCACGACGAAGAGTTGAGGGGGAGTCCCGTGGGACGCGCGACGCGCAATGCCTTCGTCGCCGGGTGCGTGCTGCTCTGGCTGGTCCCGCTCTACCTGCTGATCGTCAACGCCCTGACGCCGGTGGGCGAGTACGCGGGCAAGCCCGACTGGACCTTCCAGGGCTTCGCCCTCGTGGACAACGTGAAGACCGCCTGGGACGTGGCGGGCATCGGGGACAGCTTCCAGGCCTCGCTCCTCTACGGCGCCGTCTGCGGTCTTCTCGCCGTCCTGGTGGCGGCCATGGCGGCGTTCGCCGTCGTCGTCCTGCCCATCCCCAGGCCGGCGTTCTGGTTCTGGCTGATCTACTCCGGCACGCTCTTCCCGCTGCAGATGTTCCTCGCGCCCCTCTTCGGCCTGTACGCGGACGCCGACCTGTACGACACCAGGCTCGGCCTGATGCTCGTGTACGCGGCATGGGCGGTGCCCTTCGCGTTCTTCCTGATCCGCAACCAGATGGCGTCGATGCCGCCCGAACTGACCGAGGCGGCGCTGATCGACGGGGCGTCGTTCGGGCGGATCTTCTGGCACATCCATGTGCCGCTGATGAAGGAGGGGCTCGCGGCGGCGTTCCTCTTCCAGTTCACGGCCGTCTGGAACGACCTGCTCCTCGGCATCACCCTCAGCCGCAGCCCGGAGGTGCAGCCCGTGATGGCCGCCCTGAGCACCCTCAGCAACGCCTACTCATCGACGGGCCCGCCCGTCATCCTGGCCGGCGCGCTGATCGTGTCCGTACCGACCCTCGTCCTCTTCCTGCTCTTCCGCGGGCTGTTCCTCCGCGGCATCACCGCCTCCGCCCGCTGACCCGCACCATCCCCTTCCCCGGGAGAGATCCGCATGACGACACGGGCTCTGGTCCGCACCACCGACTGGGACAACGACCGGATACGCGCCGGTCTGCGCGCCGACGTGGTCAGCGCCGAGGGAACCCTGCAGGACGGCGCCGTCCTGCGGCTCACCGAGGAACCCCTCCTGCGCCACGCCGACGACGGCACCCTGCTCCAGTCGCTGCGCGTCACACCCGTCGGCGGCGCCGTCGTGCCGGACCGGCTGAGCGTGCGTACGGAATCCGGGGCCGTCCTGCGCCACGAGCGAGTCGCCGGGCCCGGCCGCTCCGTACGGCTCCTGCTGCCCGCCGTCGAAACGGCGACCCGGATCACCGTGGGCGTCCCGGACGGGCGGCACGGCATCGACGTACGGCTGACGCCGCAACGCCGCTGGACGCTGCACCTGATCCACCACTCCCACCTCGACATCGGCTACACCGACCCGCAGGGCCGGGTCCTCGCCGAACACCTCTCGTTCCTCGACTCCTGCCTCGAACTGACCGACGCCACCGACGACTGGCCCGAGGAGTCCCGGTTCCGCTGGTGCGTCGAGTCGCTGTGGTCCTTCGAGCAGTGGACCAGGGCGCGCCCCGCCGAACAGGTCGCCGCGTTCCTGCGCAGGGTCAGGGAGGGCCGCATCGAACTGACCGCCCTGCCGTTCAACCTGCACACCGAGACCTGCTCCACCGACGAGCTGCACGAACTCCTGCGCACCGCCCGCACCGTGCGCGACGAGCACGGCATCCCCCTCACCTCCGCCATGCAGACCGATGTGCCCGGCGCCGTCGTCGGCCTCGTCGACGCCCTCGCCGCGGCCGGCGTGAAATACCTGTCCGTCGCCCACAACTGGGCCGGACGCTCCGTACCCCACCTGGTCGGCGGCGAGAAGCTGCCCCGGCTCTTCCGCTGGCGCGCACCGAGCGGCAACAGCGTCCTGGTCTGGGTCACCGACACCCCGCACGGACTCGCCTACATGGAGGGCCCGCTCCTCGGCTTCGACACCGGCTACGCGGACGTCGACGACCTGCTGCCCGCCTACCTGACCTCCCTCGCCACCAACCCCTACCCCTACCGGGGCGGCATCTTCGGCTGGGCCATGGACCACACCGAGGTCAAACGCGAGCCCTACCCCTGGGACGTGCTCCACCTGCGCGTCCAGGGCAAGTTCGGCGACAACGCGCCGCCCCGCCGCGTCATCGCCGACACCGTCCGCCGCTGGAACGACACCTGGGCCTTCCCACGGCTGCGCCTCTCCCGCAACGAGGACTTCTTCACCGACGCGGAGGCCAGGATCGGCGGTGAGATCCGCACCTTCGAGGGGGACTGGACCGACTGGTGGGTCGACGGGATCGGGTCGGGGGCGCGCCCCCTCTCCCTGGCCAGGACCGCCCAGTCCGTGGTCGCCGACGCCCAGACCATCGGCACGTTCGCAGGACTCCTCGGCGCCACGGGGGCGGAGGAAGACAGCGCGGACGCGTCCGGGGTCTACGAGGCGGTGTCGCTCTTCGACGAGCACACCTGGGGCGCCGGCGACCCGTGGACCCACGGCGACGAGGGCGGCCACAGCGGGGAACACCAGTGGCACTGGAAGTACGGGCAGGCGATGCGCGCCCACGACGACGGCAACGCGCTCCTCGCCCGCGCGAGCGCCCGACTCGGGCAGCGGCTCGCCGCCTCGCCGGACGCGGCGGCCACCTACCATGTGGTCAACACCTGCTCCTGGCCCCGCACCGACGTCGTCCGTCTCTTCCTGCCCGAGAGCACCGTGCCGCTGGAGCGGCCGGTGACCGTGCGCGATGCCCGCGACGGACGCCGACTCGCGTGCGAGGAACGGCCGCAGAGCAATGACGACCACCGCGACGCCGGCCGGTTCCTGCTCGTCCGCGTCGACGACGTCCCGGCCGCGGGATCGGTGCGCCTCGACGTCGTCGCCCCGGCCGCCGGGGCCTCCCACGGGCCGCGGGGCGCGACGGTGAAGGCCTCCACCGGGTGGAACCCGACCGGGGGCACCGAGCGCGAGGACCCCGCCGAGTCCGCCGCCGAGGCCCTGGCCCACCCCGATCCGACCTTCCTGGAGAACGAACACTTCGCCGTCCGCGTCGACCTCGCCCGGGCCTGCCTCGCCTCGGTCGTCGACAAGAGGACCGGCCGCGAACTCGTCCGCGCGGACGCCACCGTCGGCTTCAACGGCTACCTCCACGACAGCTACACCACCGCGGGTGCCTTCAACCACAACTCCAGCCGCACCACCGCGTCGGACCGCCTCGAACACCTCGGCGTCCGCGCCGTCGCCCCGCCCGCCGCGCTCATCGCGCGCCGCTCCACCGCCACCGCCGAGTCGATCACGTACGAGACCCGCCCGGCCGGCGCCAACCGGCTGCGCACCACCCTCACCCTCGCGCACGGCGTACCCCGCCTCGACATCGAGAACCGCCTCGACAAGGACGCCCGGACGGGCAAGGAGAGCGCCTACTTCGCCTTCCCCTTCGCCTTCGACGCGCCGCTCGTCCGCATGGAGGCCTCGGGCGGCGTCACGGGCACCGGACTGCCCGTGGTGCCCGGCTCCGCCCCGCACATGCGGGCCGTGCGCCGCTGGGTGACCCTGGGCGACGACGAACTGACGGTGGCCTGGGCCACGCAGGACGCGCCGCTCGTGCAGTTCGGCAACATCGCGCTGCCGTACGCGCCCTTCCCGAGGACCATGGACCACGACGAGCCCGCCACCGTCTTCTCCTGGATCCACAACAACCTCTGGGACACCAACTTCCCCAGCGGGCAAGGCTTCGCGTACACCTACCGGTACAGCCTGGCCAGCGGCCCCCGTGCCGAGGGCCTCGGCCCGCGAACGGCCGCGGCCGGGAGCCGCCCGATGCGCGCCGTCCGAGCCAGGGGGGTCTCGGACGGCGCGCCGGACCACCACGCCTTCATCGACCTGGACGACCCCCGCGTCCGGCTCGTCGGCGCCACGACACCGTGGCCCGGACACGTCCTGCTGCGCCTGCAGTCGTTCGCGGAACAGCCGGTGACCTGCCGGATCGGCGCACGCTTCCCGGTCGCCGCCGCCCACCGCGCGGACTTCCTCGGCGCCGCGACCGGTGAACTGCCGTACGCGGACGGTGCGGTGACCCTTGACGTGCCCGCGCTCGGCACGACCGGGGTGCTCCTCGTCCGCCCGTCCGGCACACCCGACAGCCCGTCCGAGGAGACCACCCCGCACCCCTGAGGCCAGTCCAGAGCGTTGTTCCGTACGTCCGCGCGAAGGAGAACGTGTGTACCGGCTCGACCCGCGCTACGCCCCCGCGCCCGGGACCGTCCTCGCCACCGGCTGGCACGACGTCGCCGCGCGACTGCCCCCGGGCCCCGCCACCGTCGCCGTGGACGGCCCCCCGACCGTGGACTGGGCGGGTCTCGCCGCTCACCTGACCGGAGAACTGTCCGCACGCGGCACCACCGTCCGCACCCTCGACCTGCGCGACCACCATGCCCCGCCCGCCGAGGTGCGCCGCCGCACCGAGTCCGCCGCGACCGCCGAGGACCCGTACTACGCCAGGCTCTGCGAAACCCCGCTGCGCGCCCTCTTCGACGACCTGCCGCGGCCGCCCCGCCTCCGGGGGCGTGAACTGCTGCTGGTCCACGGCCCCGGTGCCTCGCTCGTCCCGCACGACCTGCTCTGGTACGCCGACCTGCCCAAGCGGTACGCCGAGGCGGCGGTCGCCGCGGGCACCGGCCGCAACCTCGGACTCCCCGACGACGAAGGGCGGTTGAGGCGGCTCTTCTACATCGACTGGCCCGTCCTCGACCGGCACCGGGACGCCCTCGCGCCCCGCCTCGACGCCTGGCTCGACGTCCAGGACCCGCACCGGCCCACCTACCTCGACGGCAATGGACTGCGCGCCACCCTCGCGCAGCTCTCCCGCCGCCCGGTGCGGACCCGCCCCTACTTCAACTCCACGCCCTGGGGCGGCCATTGGGCCCAGCGAGAGCTCGGGTTCGACCCCGCCACCCGCAACACCGCCCTCGGCTACGAACTCATCGCCCCCGAATCCGGCGTCCTCATCGGCACCCACCCAGGCCAACAGGCCGAAATACCCTTTCAGTTGCTGTGCGTCCTGCACCCCACCGACATGCTGGGCGCCCAGGTGACCGCGCGCTTCGGCACCTCCTTCCCGATCCGCTTCGACTACCTCGACACGCTCGACGGCGGCGACCTCTCCGTGCACTGCCACCCCACGGAGCCGTACATGAGAGAGCGTTTCGGCTGGCCCTACACACAGCACGAGGCGTACTACATGACCCTCGGAAGCGCCCGGACCCGCGTCTTCCTCGGCCTGCGCGAGGACGCAGACCTCGACCTCTTCCGCAAGGAGATAGAGGAGGCGGCCCACGACGGCACCCCCATGAATCCCGAAGACCACGTGATGACCTTCCCCGCCGAACAGGGCCGCCTCTTCATGATCCCCGCCGGCACCCCGCACGCCTCCGGCGCGGGAAACGTCGTCCTGGAGATCAGCGCCACCCCCTACCTCTACTCCCTGCGCTTCTACGACTGGCTGCGCCCCGACGCCGACGGACGCCCCCGCCCCCTGCCCTACGAACACGGCCTCGCCAACCTGGAGACCGGACGCCGCGGCGAGGCCGTCGCCCGCGACCTGGTCCAGGAACCCCGCACCCTGCGCCAGGGCCCCGGCCGACGCGAGGAACTCCTGGGCGCGCTCGACGAGATGTTCTACGAAGTACGGCGCCACACCCTCGACCCGGGCGCCGTCGCCGACGACGACACCGCAGGCCGCTTCCACGTCCTGAACGTCGTCGCGGGCGAGGGCGTCCTGCTGCGCACGGCGAACGGGGAGCGGCACCCGCTCTCCTGGGCGGAGACGCTGACGGTGCCCGCCGCCGTGGGCCCCTACCGGCTGGTGGCGATCGGCGACACCCCGGTCCAGGTCGTCAAGGCACTCGTCCGCGCCGACCACCCCCGGTCTGCCTCATGAGGCCTCCTCGCGCCAGACCCGTCCTCGAACTCGGCGGCACCCACGTGACCGCGGCCCTCGCGGACCCCGGCGGCGCGACCGTCACCCGGCACGTCCGCAGACCCGTCCGGGCCCGCGGCTCCGCCGAACACGTCCTCGGTACCCTGGTGCGCTGCGCCACGGAACTGGCCGCGCCACCGGGACAGGTGTGGGGCGTCGCGGTCCCGGGCCCCTTCGACCACGACAAGGGCGTCGCCCGCTTCGCGGGCGTCGGGAAATTCGACGACCTGTACGGCATCGACGTACGCACGGTCCTGCTCGACGCGGTGTGGCCGCGTCCCGCCGAAGCCGTCTTCCTCAACGACGCGCACGCCTTCCTCCTCGGCGAATGGCACGCTGGCGCCGCACGCGGACACGACCGGTGCGTGGGCATCACCCTGGGGACCGGCGTCGGTTCGGCCTTCATGGTGGCCGGTGACGTCCGGCGCGAAGGCCCCGGCATTCCGCCGCAGGGCCGCATCGACCTCGTCGAGGCGAACGGCAGGCCACTGGAGGACTCGGTGTCGCGGCGGGCCATCCTGGCGCGCTACGGCGTCGACACCACGGCCCCGGGCGCGGACGGCGGCCCGGACGTGAGCGGAATCGCGGACCGGGCGAGGGCGGGGGAGCGGCGTGCGCGGCAGGTCCTCGACGCGACGTTCACGACCCTCGGCACCGTCCTCGCCCCGCACCTGCGCGCCTTCGACGCGACCGTCCTCGTCGTCGGCGGCGCCATGGCCGCCTCCTGGGACCTGCTCCGCCCCGCGCTCCGCGCCGGGCTGGGAGATACTCCCGTCACCCTGCGCGCCGCGGGGCTCGGCGCGAACGCGGCGCTCGTCGGCGCGGCGGTCCACGCGGCCGCCGTGCCCTGAACCACCGCGCCCCAAAGGCGCCGAACGGAACGGAAGGACGTCCGCACCATGCCCGGACCGCAGGACCCGCGCGGCGGCCGGCCACTGCCCGACGCCAGGAGCGGCCAGCCCACCCTGCGGGACGTCGCCGAACGCGCCGGGGTCAGCGCCATGACGGCCTCCCGGGTGCTGCGCGACGACCCGCAGGTACTGCCCGCCACCCGTGAGCGGGTCCGCGCCGCGGCCGCCGCGCTCGGCTACCGCCCCAACGAGGTCGCCCGCAGCCTCCGGCTCGGCCGCGGCACCGGCCTCGTCGGGCTCGTCGTCACCAACCTCGCCAACCCCTTCTACTCGCGGCTGGCCCTCGGCGTCGACTCCGTGGTCGCCGAGCACGGCCTGAAGACGGTCATCGGCAACACCGGCCAGGACCTCGAAGCCGAACGGGAGTTGGTGGCCGATCTGGTGGCGCGCCGCGTCGACGGCATCATCGCCGTCCCCGCGGGCGCCGACCAGCGTCACCTCGCCGCCGCGGTGGCCGACGGTGTGCCGGTGGTGCTGGCCAGCCGCCCGCCCGAGGAGTTCGCTGCGGACTGCGTCCTCGTCGACGACTTCGGCGGCGCCCGCGACGCCACCGCCCGCCTCATGGCGCGCGGCCACCGCCGCATCGGCTTCCTCGGCTCGCCGCCCGCCGTCTACACCGGCACGGAACGCCTGCGCGGATACGCCGCCGCCCTGGGTGCCGCCGGTCTCACCGTCGACCCGCGCCTGGTGCGGCAGGGCCAGACGGAACCGGAAGAGGCCACCCGCGCCGCGGCGGCACTCCTGGCGTCGCCTGATCCGCCGACCGCGCTGTTCTGCTCCAACAACCGCAACACGATAGGGGCGTTCCGCGCCCTGCGGTCCGTCGAAGGCGGGACGGGGACGGCCCTCGCCGGCTTCGACGACTTCGAACTGGCCGACGCGCTCGGCCTGGCCCTGACGCTCGTCGCCTACGACAGCGACGAAGTGGGCCGCGCGGCGGGCCGCCTCCTCGCCGACCGCCTGTCCACCGGCGGCACGGGCGGGCCCGGAAGCGCGACCTCGCCGGGACCGCCCCGCCGGATCGTGGTGCCGACGAGCCTGGTCGAGTACGGGACGTGAACCCACGGCCGCGACGCGGAACCCATCGGGGCACCCCGTACGTTGGGCAGGGCGGGGCCGCGCCGTGCGCGGCCGGTGAGCGTCCAGGGACGGGGGAGCGGGTGACGCAGCAGAGCCGTTCCGCGCGCCTGGCCGCTTCCGCGCTCTCCGTCGTCGTCACGGTCCTCGCGCTGTTCGTCCCGTCCGCCGCGGCGCACGGGGCATCGCCCGACGCCTCGCCCACCCGGAACACCGTCGCGGCGCAGGCCCAGAGACCGGCCGGGCCCCACGACGTCCCCGGCCAGCACGTCACCGTCACCCACCGGCCGGACGCCCACATCCCGGGCCCGCAGCCGACCGGACCGGCGCCCTCGGCCGCGGCCACCGCGCCGCACCGCGCCCTGGGCGGACCCGATCCCCGCCCCGCCACCGCCTCCGCGCCGCCGCGGTGGCCCGGCACGACGGCCGCCCCGCGCGGACCGCCCCACCGATGAGCACGCAGACCGTCCCGGACGCCTGACCCGTCGCAGCGCACCGCGCGCCGCCCGCCGCATGTCGCGGGCCGCCCGCGCGACCACCGCCCCGCCGCGACGCCCGGTCACGCGTTCTTCCGCCCTGCCCTCATCGTGGAGAACCCATGTCACGCGCGCCCTTGTGGCGGGCGATCGTCGCGCTCGCGGTCGTCGCCCTGTCCCTGTACATCGCCCTCACCCAATCCGCCCGCCTCGGCCTCGATCTGCGCGGCGGCACCCAAATCGTCCTGGAGGCACGGAATTCACCCACCGTCACGGCGGACGCCGCCTCCACCGACCGCGCCCTGGAGGTGCTGAGGCAGCGCGTCGACGCCCTCGGCGTCTCCGAGCCCGGCATCGCACGCTCCGGGGAGAAACGGATCATCGTCGAACTCCCCGGCGTACAGGATCCGCGCAAGGCGGCCGAAGTCATCGGCCGCACCGCCCAGCTGACGGTCCACCCGGTCACGGGGGAGTCGGCCGCGAAGGGCACGGCGAAACCCGCCGCCGACGGATCGCGCACGCTGCCCGACCCCGACCGGCCCGGCAACCACCTCGAACTCGGCCCGACCGCACTGACCGGCGAAGGCGTCAAGGACGCGGAGGCAAGGCTCGACCAGCAGTCGCTCGCCGGCTGGACCGTCTCCCTCGACTTCCGCGAGGACGCGGGTCAGACCTGGGCGAAGATCACCGGAGACGCCGCCTGCGCGCCGCAGGGCGCCCCGGAACGGCGCGTCGCCATCACCCTGGACGACAAGATCATCTCGGCGCCCGACGTCAACCGGAGCGTGGCCTGCAAGACCGGGATCACCGGCGGAAGCACCCAGATCACCGGCTCGTTCAGCCAGTCCGAGGCCCGCGATCTCGCCGCGCTCGTCAAGGGCGGCGCACTGCCGGTACCCGTCGACGTCGTCGAGCAGCGCACGGTCGGCCCGACGCTCGGAGCCGACGCCATCGAGGCCAGCACCCGCGCGGCCCTCATCGGCATCGCCCTGACCGCGCTGTTCATCACCGTCGTCTACCGGCTCCTCGGCGCCCTCGCCGCGCTCGCCCTCGCGCTCTACGGCCTCCTCTCGTACGCGGCCCTTGTGGCACTCGGCGCGACCCTCACCCTGCCGGGCCTCGCCGGATTCGTCCTGGCCATCGGCATGGCCGTCGACGCCAACGTGCTCGTCTTCGAACGCGCCAGGGAGGAGTACCTCGCCGTCCGCTCGACCGACCTGGCCAAACCGGTCCGTACCGGCTTCGGGAAGGCGTGGAGCGCCGTCATCGACTCGAACGTCACGACACTGCTCGCCGCCGGACTGCTCTTCTTCTTCGCCACCGGACCGGTCAAGGGCTTCGGCGTCACCCTGTGCATCGGGGTCCTCGCGTCGATGGTCAGCGCCCTGGTCATCACCCGGGTCCTCGCCGACTTCGCCGTCGCCCGCTCCTGCGTACGCAGGCGGCCCGCCCTGACGGGCATCGCCGCCACGGGCCGGGTCCGCGGCTGGCTCGCCCGCCGCAAACCGAACCTGGTGCGCCACCGGGGCCGCCGGCTCGGCACGGGCGCCCTCCTGGTCGCCGTGGCCCTCGCGGGCATCGTGCTGCGTGGCCTGGACCTCGGCGTCGAGTTCACCGGCGGCCGCCTCGTGGAGTACAGCACCAGCAAGACCGTCGACGCCGAGACGGCCCGCCGTGCCGTCTCCGACGCGGGCTTCCCGCGTGCGGTGGTGCAGGAGTCCGGGGACGGTGACATCACCGTCCGCACGGAACGGCTCACCGACGCGGAGCAGGACAGGGTCCAAGCGGCCCTGGAGCGGCCCGGCGGCACGGTCACCGTCGAGCGCGACGAGATGATCGGGCCGAGCCTCGGCAGCGAGCTCCGCCAGAAGGCGCTCATCGCCCTCGGCATCGCCGTCGCCGCCCAGCTGGTCTACCTCAGCCTGCGGTTCCGCTGGACCTTCGCGGCGGCGGCCGTCGCGGCGATGGTCCATGACGTGCTGCTCGTGGTGGGCCTCTTCGCCTGGCTCGGCAAACCGGTCGACAGCGTCTTCCTCGCCGCGCTGCTCACCGTGATCGGCTACTCGGTCAACGACACGGTCGTCGTCTTCGACCGCGTGCGCGAAGCCCGGCGCCGAGACCCGCGGGGCCCCCTGGAGTCCCTCGCCAACCGCGCCGTCCTGCAGACGCTGCCGCGCACCGTGAACACGGGCATGGGCGCCCTGTTCATCCTCACCGCCCTCGCGGCGCTCGGCGGCGACTCGCTCGCGGACTTCTCGCTGGCCCTGATCGCCGGAGTCCTGGTCGGCATGGCCTCGACCGTCTTCACGGCCGTCCCGCTCGCCGTCGCACTCGAACACCGCAACCCCGCGGCACCGCCACGCGAACGGCCCGGCCGGCCCGCCGACCCCAAGGCACCGGACGACTGCAGTCCGCTGGAGGCGCGCAGGCGGAGGGAGCGGGGCACGGGCGCGGTGGTCTGAGCCGTCCGCCGGCTCAGACCACGGGAGGTTCGGGCAGTTCCGGCAGGCGCAGTCCCTCGTGCACGACGGCACGGGCGAGGTCGGTGAGATCGGTGTGGCGGGTGTGGGCGTGGGCGCGCAGTAGTGCCAGCGCCTGCCCCGCGGTCACGGCGTGCCGGTAGCTGATCATGCCGGTTGCCTGGTGCACGACCGCGTCGCTCGGCAGGAGCCATGCGTCGGTCGCGTCGTCCTCGCCCGGGGCGGGCACGGCCAGCAGCAGGAGTTCCGCGGCGTCCGCGTGGGCGCGGGCTTTGTCCAGGTCCTCGGCGGGCAGGGCACCGGGCCGGTCCCGGTACAGGGACAGCACGAGCCCGGGCTGCGGGGCGTCCCGCCTCGGGGGGACGGCGGGGAGCGCGAAGACGGCCCGGATGCCGTGGGCGCCGGCCTGCGAGGCATAGCAGGGCCAGCCGGCCGTGACGTCCGGGTCGTCGAGGTCCGGGGCGAGCACCGGAACCAGCCTGCCCAGGGCCTCGACACAGGGACCTTCGCCGAGGTTGATCTGCAGTGCCTCCCCGCGACCGGCCAGGGGGCCGACGGCGGCCAGCGAGACGCGCTGGGCCAGGGCGGCATCCGCGGCCAGCGTCAGACCCACCGAGCAGGTCCGGCTCAGCGCGGACCGGCACGCCCGGACGAGGCTGTCCGCGGGATCGGGGCGATGGAGATGCAGGGCGGCGAGCTCCACGGCGACCGCTCGGGAGGTGGTCATGGGAGACAGCCGGCGGGCACGGGAGAGAGTGCGCCTGGGTAGGTGCGCATGACGGTGCTTTCCGATCCTTGGCACTCACCGCCGATGCTGCCCATGATCGGAAGCCAATGTCAGAGTTGTCGTACGAGACGAAACCATCTGCTCAAGTGCGGGCAGCCTGCATCACCACCGTACGCCCTGCCGCCTTCCCCGCAGTGGCCGCGCCCGCGGAAGGTTTCCGCGGCATAGACTTGAGCGCCGGCTCCACGACGGAAACGGCGCAGGCAGGAGGTGAGTGGCCGTGGTCCCCAAGGGTGACCTCGCCGCAGTGCTGGGGAGCCTGCGCCCGGCGCCGGGCAGCGGGGGCCTGGTCGGCGTCGACCCCGCTCGGTGCGCCCGTGCGCTGGGCGTCGACGGCGTGGCGGTGTCCGTGACGGTCGGCGCCCACTTCGCCGAACTGCTGTGGTCCACCCCTGGTGCCAGTACGAAACTGGAGGACCTCCAGTTCACCCTGGGACAGGGGCCGGGCCCGGACGCCGCCGCCTCGGGCACCCCCGTCGTGGTGCCCGACCTCGCGCGCGAGCCGCTCGGCCGGTGGCCGGCCCTGTTGCCCGAGGCTCTGCGGCTGGGCATCGGCGCGGTGTTCTGTCTCCCCCTGCGGGCCGGAAGTGCCTGCCTGGGCACCATGACCCTGCAACGTGGGCGGCCCGGTCCGCTGGAGGAGCCGCCGCCCGCCGACGCGTGGCTCGTCACGAACGCCCTGACCGCGGCGCTCGTGGAGGACGGCGAGCACTGGGACGGCTTCGCCTCGGCAGAGGACGGCTCACTGTTCTACCGGGCCGCCGTGCACCAGGCCGCCGGGATGATCAGTGTGCAGGCGGGTGTCACTCTGGCCGAGGCGCTGATCCGGCTGCGTGCCCATGCCTTCCGCCACGGCCGGCCGGTCGTCGACGTCGCCGAGGACGTGGTGGCCCGGCGGGTGCATTTTCGCAAGGATGATGGAGACGAGCCGGGCGCCTGTGGCCGGCGGAGGGACTGAATGGCCTTGACTCGAGAAGAACGCCTGCTGACGGCCGTCATCGACGCGGTCGACACGCTCGTCGACGACTTCGACCTGATCGACTTCCTGCACACGCTGTGCGATCGCTGCACCGAACTGCTCGACGTGTCGGCGGTCGGCGTCATGCTCGAGGATCCCGGCGGCAGCCTCCAGCTGATCGCCGCCTCCGACGAGCACACCCGGCTCCTGGAACTCTTCGCCCTCCAGCATGATGAGGGCCCCTGCGTCGAGTGTCATCGCGACGGCGCGGTACGCCTGAACGTCGACCTGACCTCGCCCGTCCAGACCATCCCGTTCCCCGTCTTCGCGGCCCGCGCGCGCCGGGCCGGTTTCGCCGTGACCCACGCGCTGCCGATGCGTCTGCGCGAGGAGGTCATCGGCGCGTTGAACCTCTTCGACGCGCGCGCCCAGAACCTCTCCGCCGCCGACGCGCGGGTCGCCCAGGCGCTGGCGGACGTGGCGACCATCGCCATCCTGCAGCACCGCACCATCGCCCACGCCAACCAGCAGCGCGCCCAGATGCACGCGGCCCTGACGAGCCGCATCGTCATCGAGCAGGCCAAGGGCATCCTCGCCGAACGCTGGAACACCGACGTGGACGCCGCCTTCGACGCCCTGCGCCGCCACGCGCGCAGTAACCGGCTCGGCCTTTCCCAGCTGTGCCGCTCGCTCGTCGACGGTGACGTCGTCACAGACTCCATCCGGCGTCCCTGACCGCTCACATCACCGACCGGCCCGTGCGACGGGTCTTCGCACGCCCCGGCTCCGCGACCTCCGTTGGGACACTGCATGAGCGATGACGACAACGCCACCGCCTGGCACCGGATCGGCGCCGACGGCGGGAACCTCGCCGCGGCGTGCCGGGCATGCGCGGCGGAGACGGGCGCCGACAGCCTCGGCGTCTCCCTGGTCGTCACCGGCGAACTGCGCCTGCTGGGTCATGCCACCGACGAGCGTGCCCGGCTCCTGGAGGACGCCCAGCTGACCACGGGCGAGGGACCGTGCACCGACGCCTTCGTGCAGCGCACCCTGGTCGAAGAAGCGGATCTGCACCGGTCCGACCGCTGGCCCGCGTTCTCCCGGGTCGCAGCGGAGCAGCGGATGCGGTCCGTGACGGCTCTGCCCCTGACCACCGGCCACCTGCGCCTGGGCGCCGTGGACATCTACCGCGCCGCACCCGGGCCCCTCAGCGCCCGGCAGAAGTCCCTGGCCCGCGTGTACGCCCGCATCCTCGCCCTGCTCGCGCTCGACGAGCACCCCCACCTGCTCACCGCGGAGCACAGGGCCAGCCGGCCCGGCCCACAGGGCTACCCGCCGAGCATCCACATGGCCGCGGGCATCCTCGCCGAGAAGTACCAGATGCCTCCCGACGACGCTCTGGCCCGGATGCGCGCCCACGCCTTCCGCCACAACCGGCCCCTCCACCAGGTCGCCGACCACGTCCTGACACACCGGTCCCTCGGCTGAGCCGGCCGGGGAACGGCTCGGGGCGGACGGTCAGCCGGTGCGGCGGCTGCCGTCGGCGTCGCAGGGCAGGTCCGCGGCCTTGCTGTGGGCGAGGAAGTCGCGGGTGGCCTGGTGCTCGACGTCGGCGATGGCGGTCGGCCGGACGTCGATGATGCCGCCGAAGGGCCGGTCGACGTCACGGATGACGCAGAGCAGGGTGGTGAGCAGCGCGGTGATCACGGTGAGGGCGACCAGCTGGCCCCGGTTGTTCCTGCGGGGCAGGCAGAGGCCCAGGGCCACCAAGGTGATGACGAGAGTGGCGAGCAGGAACCAGAAGATCGCGCCGGGAATGCTGGCGCTCGCCTGCGTCAGGCGTTCCTCGCGCTCGTCGGAACGCTTGGTGTCGGCGGAGACCAGCATGCCGAAGACCGGCTTGCCCTCCAGCGGGCGGAAGGCGTGCCGCAGGTCCGTGGACCACACGCTGGGCGCCGGTGACCCGTTGCCGTCGGCCATGGCGGGCCATTCCTGGGTGCGTACCGCACGCGTGTAGCAGACGGCGTCGGCCTGGACCGTCGCCCGCTGGGCCGGCGGCGCGTACTCGGCGGTCTCCACGAGCTGGTCGAGGGTGCGAGCCTCGCCGCGTGCGGCGACTTCCGCCTTGTCTTGACCTTCCCGAGCAGCCGAAACGTTCGCCCGCCCCGCACGAGGGACACATCTTCCGTCAGTGGGCGCAGACCCGGCCGTGAGGGACGCCACCGGGGACGTCAATCAAGGACGCCCACCGGACGGCGACACGCAGGCCGGGGCCCCGTCGTCCGCAGGCGCCCCGGCCCGCTCGGCTGCGTGCCGTCTCAGGAGAGGCCCGGCGGCACGTCGCGCGCCGCGGTCAGAGGCCGAACTCCTGCGGGGAGACGCCGAGCGCCGCGCACGCCTCCCGCAGCACCTGCTCCTCCGCCGGGGCGATGTACCCGTCGGCTCCGGCGACGACGAACCCGGTCTGGACGACGGCCTTGGCCTCCGTCTGCTTCTTGGCGGCCTTGGCGATCTCCTGCATGGCCTCGGTCTTGCCGTGCTGGAAGTTGGCCGTCAGCTGGTCGACGTGCTTGTTGAACCGCTGCCGCAGCTGCTCGGGCGGGAAGTTCTGCAGGACGTCGTTCTGCAGGATCAGGGTCTCGACGTGCTGGCGTTCGGCCGGGTCGACCGATCCGTCGGCGGCGGCGACCAGCGCGCACACGGCCATGCTGGCGTCGCGGTAGGCCCCGCTCTTGAGCTCGGTCTTCAGGGAGGCGAGCTGTGACTTGAGCACACCCACGAGCTGGGCCTTCGAACCACCGCCGGACCCGGAACCCGACCTCCCGTGGCCGCCGGAGCCGCGCGCCCCCTGCGACTGCTGCTGCAGACCCTTGGCCTGGTCCTTGATCCGGTCCCACATCGCCATCCGTGCCACCTCGGCTACCCGTTCGCTTGTACCCGCGCGTTCTGCGCGTCGTCCTGCCAACGCCCTTTTGCCTCCGGGAGTTCCGGGGGCGGTACGGGTGTTGACCCCGGTCGCGTTTCGGGCGGGGCACCCGGCTCCCGCTCCGGGGCGGGCTCCGGCTCGGGGATCTTGGTGCGCAGGACGCGGTTGACGCGGGCGGTGTCGAGGACGCCTTCCCAGCGCGCGACGACCAGCGTGGCGACGCTGTTGCCCGCCAGGTTGGTCAGGGCCCGGCACTCGGACATGAACTTGTCGATGCCGAAGACGAGCATGATGCCCGCCGCGGGCACGGTGCCGACCGTGGAGAGCGTGGCGGCGAGGGCGATGAAACCCGCACCGGTGACCCCTCCGGAGCCCTTGGACGTCAGGATCATGATGGCGAGCAGCCCGAGCTGCTGGCCCAGGGAGAGGGGCGTGTCGGTGGCCTGGGCGATGTAGACGGCGGCGAGGGAGAGGTAGATGGAGCTGCCGTCCAGGTTGAAGGAGTATCCGGTCGGCACGGTCAGGCCGACGATGTCGCGGCGTACGCCGAGGTCCTGCAGCTTGGTCATCACCCTGGGCAGCACGCTCTCCGAGGACGAGGTGCCGAGCACGATGAGGAACTCCTCGCGCAGGTGGCCGAGGAGCCGGAAGATGTTGATCCGCAGCAGGGCGAGGACGCCGCCGAGGACGACCACGACGAAGAAGAGCGACGTCCCGTAGAAGAGGCCGATGAGCCGGCCGAGGCTGGTGAGGGTCGAGATGCCGTACTTGCCGATGGTGTAGGCCATGGCACCGAACGCGCCGACGGGCGCGGCGTACATGACGTAGTGCAGGATCTTGAAGACGACCGTGCTCAGCCGGTTGATCCCGTCGACGAGCGGCGCTCCCACGGGCCCGACGGCCTTGAGGGCGATGCCGAACAGGACGGCGAAGAAGATGACTTGGAGGATGTTGCCCTCGGCGAACGCCCCGACGGCGCTGGAGGGCACGATGTCGGTGAGGAAGTGCCACCAGCTCTGGGTCTCGCCGTCCTTGATGTACTGGGCGGCGTCGCCGGAGAGCCGGAGGTCGCCGGGGTGGGCATGGACCCCGGCGCCGGGCCTGAAGACGTTGACGGCGATCAGGCCGACGGCGAGCGCCGCCAGGGTCCCTGCCTGGAAGTAGAGGAGGGACTTGAGGCCGACCCTGCCGACCCTGCGCAGGCTGTCGACACCGCCGATCCCGGCGACGATCGTGAGGAAGACGATCGGCGTGATCAGCATCTTGATGGCGGAGACGAACGTGGTGCCGACGGGTTCCAGGGCGACGCCCGCGGCGGGCCGCAGCCAGCCGGTCAGGATGCCGGCGACGATCGCGGTCAGGACCCAGAAGTACAGCTGTTGGTACCAGCGTCTGGGCGGTGGCACGGTGGTGCGGGGCGCGGCGGGGGCGGCGGACCCGGATGCTGCCATGGCGTATCTCCTCGTCGACGAACGTGGAGTCAGAGCAGCTCGAGGAGCTTCTCGGTGAACTCGGCGGTGGTGGCGTCGCCGCCGAGGTCGGGGGTGCGCAGCTCGGTCTTGGCGAGCACCGCGGCGATGGCGCCGGTGATGTCCTCGGCCGCCTCGGGGTGGCCCAGGTGGTCGAGCATCATCGCGGCCGACCAGATCGCGCCCAGGGGGTTGGCGATGCCGAGTCCCGCGATGTCGGGGGCGGAGCCGTGGACCGGCTCGAACATGGAGGGGTACTCCCGCTCCGGGTTGAGGTTGGCGGCCGGCGCGATGCCGATGGAGCCGGCCACGGCGGCGGCCAGGTCGCTGAGGATGTCGCCGAAGAGGTTGGAGGCGACCACCACGTCGAAGCGGGCCGGGTCGAGGACGAACTTGGCGGCCAGCGCGTCGATGTGCTCCTGGTCCCAGCTCACCCGCGGGTGGGCCGCCCCTCGCTCGGCGACGAGTTCGTCCCAGAACGGCAGGGTGTGCACGATGCCGTTGGACTTGGTCGCCGACGTGAGCCGTCCGCCGCGCCGCTCGGCCAGCGCGAAGGCGTGGTCGAGCACGCGCGTCACCCCGGCCCGGGTGAACACCGCCTCCTGGACGGCCATTTCCTCGGGGAAGCCCCGGTTGAGCCGGCCGCCGATCTCGCTGTACTCGCCCTCGACGTTCTCCCGTACGACGACGAAGTCGACCTCTCCCGGCGCGGCGGCCCGCAGCGGACTCTCGACCCCCTCGAAGACGCGGATCGGGCGCAGATTGACGTACTGGCGAAAACCGCGCCGGATGGGGATCAGCAGCCCCCACAGCGAGACGTGGTCGGGGACGCCCGGGTAGCCGACCGCCCCGAGCAGGATGGCGTCCTTGTCCCGGAGCTGGTCGAGACCGTCCGCGGGCATCATCGCGCCCTCACGGGTGTAGCGCTCGCACGACCAGTCGTACGACGTGTAGGAGAAGCCGATGCCGTGGCGGGCCCCGACGGCGTCGAGCACCCGCTGGGCGGGCGGCAGCACCTCGGCTCCGATGCCGTCGCCGGGGATGAGTGCGATGTGGTGGTGGGTCATGCCCTGATTGCAGCAATCGGGACGCCGGAGCGTCCAAGACACTCTGCCGATCTGCCTTATAGGGCGGGCCTATGAGCGGCGGCCAAGAGGTGTCAGGGCCTCAATGGCGGCGCTAGGAGCGCCCGATGGCGGCGAGGCCGCGGGTCACGAATTCCCGGGCGGCCGGCGACTGCGGGGCCCGGCGGCTCACCAGGGCGATCCGCAGTGTCGTCCGCGGCTCGATGTCCAGGACCAGGGCGCCGGCCCGCTCGGCCGTGGTGCGCCAGGACTCGGTGACCACGGCGAGTCCGACGCCCGCGAGGACCAGTGGCAGGATCGCCACCCGGTGTTCGGTCTCCGCCGCGATGGTGAAACCGATGCCGTGTTCGCGCAGCCCGTCCACGTAGGCGCGCATGCCGGTGCCCCGCTGTCCGACGATCAGCCGCTGCCCGGCCAGCTCCTCGCGGGCCACCGAGCGGCCCGCCGGGAACGGTCCGTCGGGCGGGGTGACGAGCACGAAGCGCTGCTCGCCCGCGGCATGACAGATGACCTCCTTTTCGGGGAGGTGCCCGGCGGTCGCGAGGAGACCCAGTTCGGCGGCGCCCGTGCGGACCATGTCGACGACGCCGCGCGCGGTGAAGGCGGCCCGGATGTTCACCGAGACGTCGGGGTATCGGCCGCTGAACTCCCGGATCATCGTGGTCAGCGGTTCGACCGCCTGCGACGGCATCGCGGCTATGTCCAGGCGCCCCTCGCGCAGTTCATGCACGGCGGCGACGCCCGCGCGGGCCGTCTCCAGGCTGCGTACGGCGGCCCGCGCGGGCTCGATCAGAGCGGTGCCCGCCTCGGTGAGCACCGCTCTGCGGCCGATCCGGTGGAAGAGGCTGCTGCCGAGGTCACGCTCAAGCGCCCGAATGGCCTGGGAGAGCGACGGCTGCGAAAGGTAGAGGGCGGACGCGGCCCGGTTGAAACCCCCGTGATCCACGATCGCGAGGAAGTACTCCAGCTGACGGACATCCATGCGCACATCCTCGGGGACTCGGGAACGGGCACGCGTCCCCTCGGGGCAGCCCTGGCTAGCGCGTCCCGACCGCGTCGAGCGCCGGGGCGATCACGTCGAAGGCCCGGTCGAGCAACTCGGCGGGATCCTCCGCGCCGTCACTTCCGCTCCACCGGTGCAGCACGGTGTCGAACGCGGTCAGCGCCATCCCCGCCGCCAGCCGCGGATACAGCTCCGCCTCGGGGTCGAGGCCCGCGCGGCGCCCCAGTTCCTCCGTGAGGTCGCCGCGCCACTGCGCCTGCCGCTCCAGGAAGCGGGCCAGCAGGGCGGGGGTGCGCAGAATCAGCTGCACCACGCCGAGCGCCCGGCCGGAGTCGGCGGAGCAGGCCGCGAGCGGGCCCCGGACGGCATGCAGGAGCGCCGTGGACGGGCGCTCCCCGGCGGGCCGGCCGGCCAGCTCGGCACGCATGCCGGTCCCCATGTCGGCCAGGAACTGGACGACCACGTCCTCCTTGGACGCGAAGTACCGGAAGAACGTGCGCCGGGAGACGCCCGCGCTGGTGACGATCTCGTCGACGGTGACCGCGTCGTACCCCTTGAGGGCGAGCAACTGCAGCGCCGACTCGGTCAGTTCGTCCGAGACGAGCCGGCGTTTGCGCTCGGCCATGCTCATTTTGGGGTGGGGAGTCACCGGCTCATCATACACACGAGGGCCTCGCATGCCCTCGGTGGCGCACCATGGCACCGAAGGCACGGAGTGCCAGCTGAACGGCTGAGGCGGTGGGCGGTCCTCAGAGCTTGCGCCAGCGCGCGTTGGCCCAGGAGAAGAGACCGAAGGCGGCGAGGCCGACGGCGACCACCGCGAGCAGCCAGGGCCCGGCCCCCGTCTCGGTGAAGGAGCGCAGGGTGTTGTCCATCCCCTTCGCCTCGCCGGGCTTGTGCCGCAGCGCCGCGGCGACGGCGAAGCCGCCCGCGGCGGCGAACACCACGCCCCGCGTCGTGCCGCCGCTGACCCCGAGGAGGTCGACGGCCCGGCGCGTCCGCCGCGACATCTCGGACATGCGCAGCCGTTTGTGGAACTTGCGCAGCAGCGCACGTCCCGCGATCCAGATGCCCGCCACGATCACACCGGCACCCGCGGCGGCGACGATCCACTGCCCGCCGGGCCAGTCGAGCACCTTCGCCGTGGCGTCCTGCGTGTTCCGGTCGCTCGCCCCGCTGCCGCTGCCCTCGTCACCCGAGGCGTAGGCGATGACGGAGTACGACACGAAGCCGTAGAAGACGCAGCGCACACCCGCGAGGGCGCGCTTGCCCGCGGAGTCACCGTCCGGGCCCGCCTGTCCGAAGAAGACCTCCGAGAGCCGCCACAGCGCCATGCCCGCCAGGGCGCAACCGAGCAGCCACAGGAGAACGTTTCCGAACGGCCGGTCGGCGAGCTCCGCCATGGCCCCGCCGCGGTCCGCCTGGCGCTCGCCGCCACCGTCGGAAAAGGCGATCCGCAGGGCCAGCGCGCCGACCAAGAGGTAGATCACGCCGCGTCCGACGAAGCCGGCGCGGGCCACCGCGGCGACGCTCCGCCCCTTGGCCGCCTGCCGGGCCTTGAGCTTTCCGCGCCCGCTGACCGAGGGGAGACGCATGGATGAGAGATGCATGGCAGCCGAATACCCCGGTCGCCCCGCCTCATGCGGGCCCGGAGAGGGCCCCATCTGCGGCGCGGCGGCCGGGTCAGCGTGTGCCGGTGCGGGCGCCGGTCCGCGTGTAGGGGACCGGCGCGCACGCCGGGATGGTGAAGGCGCGGTCGAGAGAGGTGATGCGCAGCAGGCGCCAGTTGCGTGCGCTTCCCGGTACGAGCCACAAGGAGCCGTGGCGCAGGGCGACTTGTCGTCGGATACGGACCAGCAGCCGCAGGCCGCCGGCGTCCATGAAGGTCACCTCTCGAAGGTCGGTGACGACCCGGGGGCCGGCTCCTTCGAGGAGCGCCGTGACACGGGGGGCGAGCTCCTGGTCGGCCCAGGCGTCCAGTTCGCCCCAAAACGCAAGGACATCAGTGCCGTTCACCACGCGGTGGTGCAGGCCGAAGGTGAAGCCGGCGGTGCCCGTTTCCCAGTCCAGCAGTGTCCCTCTCCCTTCACGGAGAGTAATCGGTGGGGCGGTGGCGGGGCGTGCACTGACCGGCGCCGGACGCCACCGGGGTCCTGGGCGGCACCGAGGTCATGAGTCAATCGTTCCCGCTCAGAGCTGTTCTTACCCTTGTCGGACAAGGAGATTGGCGGAACGGCCCATCTGGTCACCCGTCAACCCGCCGATTACGGAGTGTAGTTACACGGGTGATTCGGGTCGCGGGGTCGCGCGGAAGGCCCGGCGGTAGCCGCCCGGTGTCGTCCCGAGGGCGCGCAGGAAACGCCTGCGGAGGTTGGTCGCCGAGGAGAGTCCGGCGCGTCGGGCCACCGCGTCGAGCGGCAGGTCAGTGGTCTCCAGCAGCTCCCTGGCCGCGCCGATCCGCTGGGCCAGCAGCCACTGACCGGGGCTGACGCCGAGCTGGCCGGTGAAGCGGCGGGCCAGCGTACGCGCCGAAAGCCCCGCGTGTGCCGCAAGGTCCTCGATGCCGATGGGCTCGTCGAGGCGTTCCGCCGCCCAGGCGAGGACCGGCGCGAGCGACCCGTCGAAGTGTGCCGGGTGCGCCGGGGCCGCGTACTGCAACTGCCCGCCCTCGCGGTGCGGTGGCATCACCATGTTCCGCGCCACGTGTGCGGCATACCCGGCGCCCTGGTCGGCGCGGACCACGTGCAGGCACAGGTCGATCCCCGCGCCCGAGCCCGCGCTGGTGGCCACGTCCCCGTGGTCCACGTACAGCACGTCCGGGTCGAGCGGGATCGCCGGGAAGCGCGCGGCCAGCTCGTCCGCGAGGGCCCAGTGCGTCGTCGCGCGGCGGCCGTCGAGCAGCCCCGCGTGGGCGAGCACGAAGGCGCCCGAGCAGATGCTGAGCACCCGGGCCCCGCGTCCGTGCGCACGGCGCAGCGCGTCCACCACCGCGGGGGAGGGCGCCTCGTCCGCGGGGTTCCAGCCCGGGACGACCACGGTGTCCGCCCGGTCCAGCGCCTCCAGGCCGGCGGTCACGAGCATGTCGTACCCGGCGCGGGTCGCCACCGGCCCGGGGTGTTCCGCGCACACGTCGAACACGTACCGCTTCTCGAGGCCGCGTCGGTCGATCCCGAACACCTCGGCCGCACAGGCGAGTTCGAAGGTCGACTGAGGGGCGTGGACGAGAGCGACGACGCGGTGCATGGCAGGAAAGTACCTCACGACGACTTTTCTGACACTCGGCATGGAGGCCGTCGCCGAAAAGGCTGGCCCCATGACGACAGAACACCGCACCGGTCCCGGCTACGTCTGGTCCGCCGTGCAGGACGCCCCCATCCGCGAACTCTTCCCCGGCATCCGGCTGCGCCCCCTCTGGGAGGGCGAGAACGGCGCCAAGGCCCAGGTCCTGGAGATGGACCCGGACTCCCACTGGGAGGGCATCGACGTGCACGAGCCGGGGCCCGAGGAGGTCTACGTGGTCTCCGGCGTCTTCAACGACGGCGACCGCGACCACCCGGCCGGGTCCTTCATCCACGCCCCCGCGGGCTCCTCGCACATCCCCCCGGACGAAGACGGGCTGCACGCTCTTCGTCTTCTACCCGGAGGGCTGACGGGGCGGACGGCGTCCGACCGCGCGGCGGACCCGCCCACCGCGCGGTGACGGCAAGAGTCCAAGCCCGTGCCGCGATTGTCCATGGCGCCGTGGTGGGGCCGCGGCGGGACACTGCTGCGCGCGGAGCCCTTGCCCCCCACGGCGCCTCCGTCCGTTCCCTCATGGAGAGCCCGTCCCCCGGGGAGCCTCCGCCCCCCCACAGAGGAGGAACAGGACATGACCGCACTGAGAATCCGGCGCCGGTCCGCCGCCGTCGCCGCGGCCGCGGGGCTGATGCTGGCCACGCCCGACCCGGCCGCCGCATCGGTCGGAGGCGGAAACGTGTCGATCAGCTGGTCGGTCCCCGGCGCTCCCTCCGGCGGCCTCGACGACCTCACCTTCCCCATGACGGTCAACGACGCCACGGCCCACCGGAGTGGCATCTACTTCGCCCAGCAGTTCGGCTTCACCCACGCGCCGGACGTCGGCTACACCGGGCTGCAGCCACGCCCCGACAGCGGCGGCAGCGAACGGCTGTCCGCCCGCTTCTCCAGCTTCGTCGCCGGCACGACCACCGACGACCCCCTCTGCCACGAAGGTGCCGACGGCGGGCCCGGAGTGACCTGCGCGGTCGACTTCGACGCGGTCTACGGCCACCGCTACGACCTCACGGTCGAACGCAGCGGAACCGACACCTGGACCGGCACCGCCAGGGACACGGTCACCGGCAAGGAGACCCACCTCGGGAGGTACACGCTGCCGGCCGGAAGCGGTGGCCTCCGCGGCTCCCAGGGCGGGTTCGTCGAGTACTACGCCGGCATCCCCAGCTGCGCCGAGATGCCCAGGTCGGACGTGGTCTTCGGCGGTCCCACATCGACCGGGGCGGGCGGCCTGAGCGGCACGTCGAGGGCCAACTACGAGTACAGCGACTGCGTGGGGGAGTCCGGGTACCGGGCGGAGAACGCCGGATCGGGTACGCACGTCACCAGGGGCTTCGTCTCGTAGCCGCCCCTCGCAGCCGCCCCGGAGCAGGGCGCGCGCACAGGTAAACCAGTGCGGTAGCCGATCTCCAACTCCGGCTGTATGTAACGCCCTTGCGGCGCCGATAGCGTCGAAGCGCCGTCCGGGGCGGGCCGTCGACGCGGCACCGCCCCGACGGCATCGACCCGCGGACGACGACCGGATGGGCGGAGCCATGCGCAACCGATGGAGATCGAAGAAGACGTGGCCGGCGTTGATCACGCTGGCCCTCGGCCTGGCGCTCACCGGAGTGTCGGCCCCCGCCGCGTCGGCCGCGGTGACCTGCCCCGCCATCGGGTCGGGCGACTCGAACGGCCTCGACATGCGGTACTGGCAGCCGTCCCCCGACGGACTGGTCTGCGAGGCGGAGTTCACCACGGACGCGCTCTACACCCCGCGCGGGCCCGGCGCGCCGCAGATCGACCCGGTCCGCAAGCCCGTACGCGTACGCGTCCACCTGCCCGCGGGATACACCCCGTCGGGCGACTACCCGGTGCTCTACCTGCTCAACGGCGGCGCCGCCGACTACACGCAGTGGACGAGCGGCGGCGGCGACGTCACCCGGAGCGTCGCGAAGACCGGCTTCAAGGGCATCGTCGTCATGCCCGAAGGCGGCAAGGTCGGCTTCTACGCCGACTGGCAGGGCCACACCTACGGCAACTTCGCGCCCCTGTGGGAGACCTTCCACATCAAGCAGTTGGTGCCCTGGATCGACGCGCACTTCGCCACCTCGGGCAAGCGGGCCGTCGCCGGCATGTCGATGGGAGGCTACGGGGCGCTGAAGTACGCCGCCCAGCACCCCGACGTGTTCGACGCCGTCGGCGCCTTCTCCGGCGGCACGGACATCCGGCGCCCCGACCACCAGCGGATCGTCGGCGACGGCACCACCCTCTACGGCGCACGCTTCTGGGAACACGGCACGGGAGCCGACGCGGGCAACTACTGGAAGTACCTGTTCCCCGACAACCCCGACGCGCTGCGACGCACCGAGCTGGTCTTCGGACCGCAGACCACCTGGCCGTCGTTCAACCCCGACCAGGTCGCCCGCAGCCACCCCGAGGCGTACCGCTCGTACCAGGGGAAGATGGCGCTCTACGCGGGCCGCAGCGAGGACCCGTACGCCTGGAACAACGCGCTCCACACGACGCTGAAGCAGCAGAGCGTCCCCCACCGCTACTGCTCGGGACCCGGCGGCCACGACTTCTCCACCTGGACACCCGCGCTGGAGCATTTCCTCGGCTTCGCGTTCGGCTCCGCGGCCACCCCGTGCCCCGACACCACCGGCTGGCGGCAGGAACCCTGAGACGGCGATGACCGGCCCGCCGGAACACCCTCAGGGCAGGAACAACATCGCGACCACCACCAGGGCGAGCAGCCCCACATAGGCGCGGGCGTGCACGCGGTCCGGGATGTGGGGCGGCCGGCGCCGCAGCACCGCGATGACCGGCAGGGCCCCTAGCAGCAGCGCCGATCCGGCGCGGACGTCGAGCAGACCCACCAGGTGCATGCCTGCGTCCGGGGCGGCGGGCAGCGCCGCCCCGGCCAGCGCGATCGCCGTGGCCGGGAGCGCGATGGCGAGGGTCAGGGGATTGGCCAGCGCGGTCGCCACCCGCATCGGGTGCCCGGCCCGGCGCATCGCGGGGACGGTCATGACACTGCCGCCCACACCGAGGAAGGCGGCGACCGCGCCGATCGGGGCGCCGAAGGCCGTCGGCAGCGGGCGCGGGGCGTCCTGGCCGGGCCTGGCAGGGGCCGACGGGCGCAGGAAGCCCGGGCGCATGAGCAGGTCGGCGATGGTGACGGCGACGTACACGACGAACGCCCAGCGGGCGAGGCCGGCCGGCGCAAGGCGCGTGCCGAGCGCCCCGGCCGAGGCGCCGAGCGCCAGCAGCAGGAGCAGGGCGCCGCTGCCGCGCAGCGCGAGGAGCACGCGCCGCGGCGTCACCGCCGTCGCGAACCCCGCGTTCACCACCATCACCAGCGCCGACGTGGCCGTCGCCACCCGTATCGCGTCCGCACCGAGCGCGGCGTCCGCCCATACCACGACGGGGACCGCCACGAACCCGCCGCCGAAACCGAACAGCACCGTCGTCACCCCGGTGAGGAGCCCGACACCGACCAACATCACGAAATCCATGGGGCCCACCCCATCAACCGCCCCGGTCGGCCTGCATGCGATGGTCGGCACAGTTCTTTCGCGTATCGGCCACTAGGGTGACGGGATGAAGAACGTCCCGCTCGACGACGTCGACCACGTGGACCGGGCCGTCCTGCCCATCGGCACCGACTACCCGCCCGGCATCGTCCTCGACTGGCACGAACACCGGCGCGCACAGTTCCTCTACGGCGCCACGGGCGTCATGGTCGTCGACACCGCCGACGGCACCTGGACCGTCCCGCCCGAGCGCGCCGTCCTGATCCCGCCCGCCACCCGGCACCGCGTCCGCATGCTGGGGGTGAGCACCCGCAGCCTGTACGTCGAACCGCACGCCGTCCCCTGGTGGCCCGGCACCTGCACGGTCGTCGACGTCCCGCCGCTCCTGCGCGAACTGCTCCTGGCCGCCGTCGAGTTCGAGGCCGACTACAGCCTGTCCGGCCGCGAGGGGAGCATCGCCGCGCTCCTCCTGTACGAGATCGCCGAGCGCGCCCCGCTCCCGTTCCACGTGGGAATCCCCGCCTCCGCCGACCTCGCGGCGCTCTGCCGCGCCTACCTGGCCGCCCCGGACCCCGACGCCACCAACGCCGCCTGGGCCGCCCGGACGGCCATGAGCGAACGGGCCTTCACCCGCCGGTTCCGCGCCGAGACCGGCGAGAGCCCAGCCGTCTGGCGGTCCCGCGCCCGGCTGCTCGCGGCCCTACCGCTGCTGCGCACCGCCCCGGTCGGCGAGGTCGGCACCCGCATCGGCTACTCCTCGCCCGCCGCGTTCACCGCCGCCTTCACCCGTGCCTTCGGCGTGCCGCCGTCCCGCTTCGCCGCGGGCGACCGGGCCCGCGGCCGGCTCCGGGACACCTGACCCGCGCGGGTCCGCCGAGTCGGGTCAGCTCCGCTCCCGCTCCACGGGGAGCCACAGCTCGGCGTCCGCCCCGGACCCGTCCGCCGACGGACGCGTCCGCAGGATCTCCGGGCCGGGGCGGCCCCGGTACGGGTTGGACGGGAACCACTCCGTGAACACGTCGCGCCACAAGTACTGGATGGTCTCCGGTACCGGCCCCGAGGCCGTGAAGACCGCCCACGTCCCGGCCGGCACGGCCAGCGACGCGGCGCCGTCGGGAGCGCGGGCAGAGGTGATCACCCCGTGGTAGTAGTCGAGTTCGGTGCCTTCGGCCCGGCTCGGATCCAGGTCGTCGCAGACGGCGACGGCGCCCCGCGGCTCCTGGTCCGACAGCTCCTCCAGACGCTCCAGATCCTCCGGCGGTATCCCGCGGACGAAGTCGATGATCGCCTGATTGGGGCCCGCGTGCACCAGGGGCACCCGGGCCTTCGGGCCGACGACGGTGAAGGCCGGCCTGTCCACGACCCGGTAGCGCAGGTCGCCGCCGCCTTCCACGGTGAGGCGGAAGGTCAGCCGCGACTGGGAGCTGAGCGTCGCCCCGGTGCGCCGGGCCTCACCGGGGCCGACGCCGTGCATGGCGCGGAACGCCCGGGCGAAGGCCTCGCCCGAGCCGTAGCCGTGGCGGACCGCGATCTCCAGCAGGGTGTCCCGGCCCGCGAGCACCTCGGCGCCGGCGAGCGTGAGCCGGCGGCGCCGGATGTACTCCGACAGCGGCATGCCCGCCAGCGCCGAGAACATCCGGCGCAGGTGGTACTCCGAGGTGGCCGCGGTGCGCGCCACCTCCGCCACGTCCACCGAGCCGCCGAGGTGCCTCTCGATGTACTCCATGGCCTGGTTGAGCCGCTCCAGCACGCCCCGTCTCCTTCTCTGCCGCGACCACTACGCCAGGGAGTGCGTGCGGTGTCGGACCGACATTCTCCGTCCGGTCCGGCCGGGGCGTCGCGGGAGGTCCCCGGAGGCCGGGCCCCCGGTCGGCAGCCGTCACCAGAGGCGGGTGCCCCGCCGGGCCAGGTAGCGGTAGGGATTGACGTCCGAGCCGTAGCCGCGCCGGGCCCGTATCTCCAGATGGAGGTGGGGCCCGGTGGCGCGTCCGGTGCTCCCGCTGCTGCCCAGCCGCGTGCCGGCGCCGATCCGAGCGCCCTTGCGCACCCCTATGCGGGACAGATGCCCGTACACCGCGTAGTGCCCGTCCGGCATCCGGACCGTGACGGCATTGCCGTACGCCCCCGACCACCGGGCCAGCACCACGACCCCGGCGCCCACCGCGTACACGGGGGTGCCCCGGGGGACCGCGAGGTCGACCCCGGTGTGGTGGCCCGCGGACCAATTGCCGCGGGCCCCATAGCGTGTGGTGACCCGGAAGCGGCGGCGCAGTGGCCGCGCGAACCTCCGGCGGGGGCCTTCCGGGGCGATGCCCCGGGCCTCGTCCTCGGGGAACTCCGCGTCGGCCTCTTCGAGCGCCGACTCGAACTCGGCGTCGTAGGTGATGCCGCAGGAGTCCTCGGGCACCGGCCCGGCCGGAGGCGCGGCCGCCCCCAGGGAAAGGGCGCCGCCGGTCAGCAGCCCCACGGCCATACCCAGAGCGTCACGTCGTGTGGTGCCCGCTTGGCGCGGGCCGTCTATGTCGTAGCCCATCCAGAAAGCAGACCGTCCGCGGCCGCGGAACGCACGCCGGCTGCGCCATCCGGCGCACACGGCCCCGCCCGCCCCGGGACGCGTCCGGTGCCGCATACTCACGGCATGGCCTCGCCCTCCGAACGGTTCCGGGATCCGCGCAGCACCCAGCACGACTTCGTCGGCTCGGTCATCGTGCGCTGCCCCGGCTGCGACAAGGCCGCCCACGTCATCGCGGCGCCCGGGGCGGCCCCCGACGGAGCCCCGACGCTGTTCGCACCGCGACGCCTGGTCTGCGGGAGCTGCGGAGTGGCCCGCGTATGGGACGGCCGCGTCGTCCGGTTCTCCCGAGGCGTGGAACACCCGCCGACGGACCCGTACTTCGGCATGCCGTTGTGGCTCCGGCTCGAGACCCGGCACGGGTGGCTGTGGGCGTACGACCTCGAACACCTCGACCTGATCCGCCGCTACGTCCGGGCGCCGCTGCGGGAACGGGCACACGGGCCCGCCACGGGCCGGAAGATGACCTTGGTGGCACGCCTGCCGGCATGGATCAAACGGGCGGCGAACCGGGAAGAAATCCTGCACGCCCTCGACCGAATGAGCACCTCGCTGATCGCCTCCTGACTCCAGGGGCGGGGCGAGCGGGACGAGAACGCGATCCACTCGGTCGACGTGGGCCCGGCGTGCCGCTGCCGGCGGGCGCCCTCCGGCACCGTGGCGTCCGGTGGCGAACGGGGCCTGCCGCGCCAGCAGTTCAGCCGTGCCGGCCGGCCGTGAAGTCCGCCCGATGGGCGCGTCGGCGCGGAGATGCGGATACGGTGCTGACGTGCTGATCGAGAAGGAGGGGCCGATGCCTGGAACCGTGCTGCTCATCGCGGCCGCCCCGGTGGGCAAGGGGCGTCTGGTGGACGCGGCCTCCGGGCTCCCCGTCCTCGCCGCGGTCTCTCCGGAGACACTCGCCGGAACCCCGACCGCGAGCATCGTGGAACTCGCCGACCCGCTGGACCCGCAGACGGTCCTCACCCGGCTCAGGGCCGCCGCCAACGCACCCGGCCCGCTGACCATCTACCTCATCGGTCAGGTCCATCTCGACCGACGGCAGCGGCAGTTGCACGTCGCGCTCGCCCGGACCACCACGGCCACCGTGCGCTACACCGGCTTCCCCTGGCACTGGTTCACACAGGAGCTGCGGCTGCGCCCGGCCGGCAGCACCACCATCCTCGTCGATCTGCACACCGACCCGGAGAGCTGGCAGGCCCTCACCACGCACCCCCTCGACGCGGGGCCCGGCGTCGCCCTGTACGGCCGCATCGCTCCGCCGGCCCGGCGCCGCACGCCCGCGACACCCGCGTACATGAAGGCCCTCGCGACCGTCCTGCGCAGCGGCCACCGTCCGCCGCTGCCGCAGCTCCACGAACACGCCGCCGCCCAGGGCCTCGGCGAGGACGCCCAGGACCTGCTGCCCGCCCGCGACCCCGGCACGCCGCCGGCCGTCCCGCCGCTGCCGCCCGTCCCGGCGGCGCGGGCCGACGCCGGCATGGATCCGCACGCGGCGATCACCGCGGCCGTCGAGGCCGGCCGGCACGACGAGGCGGCGACGCTGGCCGCCTCGTGGGAGCAGAGCGCGCTGCGCATGCACGGTCCGGGTTCGAAGGAGGTCATCCACTGGATGGAGGTCCGGGCGGACCTCGCGAGGTTCGCGGGTGACCCGGCGCGCAGCTGCGAGACCTGGCTCGCGGTGGCCTCGGCCCGCCTCACGGCGGGGCAGGCCCCCGACTCCCCGGACGTGGAGGCCGCGGCGGACCGCGCCCATCACCTGTGGGACCGCATACGCGACCCCGAGGCCGTCCGCGCCCTTGGACCCGCCCTGGTCACGCTGCGCCGCAGAGTGCCGGGCCGCCAGCGCGGCACCCTGCTGCTCGCCCAGCGGCGCCTGGAGCAGTTCCACACCCAGCAGGTCGGCTGACCCGCGCCGGCGCCGGCCGGCCGTCTCAGAGTGCCGTGCCGAACGCCTGGGTCCACCACGGGCCGCCCGAGCCGTTGTGGATGCCCACGCCCATTTCCTTGAAGTCGCAGTTGAGGATGTTGGCGCGGTGGCCGGGGCTGTTCATCCAGGAGTCCATCACCGACGCCGGGGTCTGCTGCCCGCGGGCGATGTTCTCGCCGTACGTGCTCCAGCGGTAGCCGGCCGCGGTGATGCGGTCGCCGGGGTCCGTGCCGTCGGGGCTCGTGTGGTCGAAGTAGTCGCGGGCCGCCATGTCCGCGGAGTGCTTGGCGGCCGCCGTGGCGAGCTTGGCGTTGGACCGGACCGGGCCGCATCCCGCCTTCGAGCGCTCGGTGTTGACCAGGGCGACGACCTGTTCCGCGGCGCCGCCGGGCTTCGCCGGCGCGGGGTCGGGTGCCTCGGGCTTCGGGGTCGACTTCGGCTTCGGCTTCGGCTCTGCGGGCTTGGGTGTCGTCCGGCTCGGCGAGGGCTTGGCCTTCTTCTTCGACTTGGACTTGCCGGGCGACGGCTTGGCGCTCGGGGACGCGGAGCGCTTGGGGGAGGCGCTCTTCGAGGCCGATGACAGGGTGGGGGAGGCGGGCGCGGCGGCCGTGGACGGCGCGCTGTCGTCCGTCTCCGGGCCGGTGAGCAGGTGCACGGCGGTGCCGCCGACGCCGAGCGCGAGGACCGCGGCGGCCACCGCGGTCGTACGGCGCCGGCGTCTGGCCCGGTCACGGCGTGCCTGCGCCCGCACGGAGACCCCGGCACCGGGGGCAGAGGCCGAGCCGACCTCCACCAGATCGGGCGGCACGACGAGACCGGCGAGCCCGGCACCCACCGGGACGAGACCCAGGCCCACCAGCAGACCCTCGGCCGGCACGAGGTTGGACCAGTGACCCTCGCAGGCCCCGCAGTCCCGGGCGTGACGCGCCAGCCGCTTGCGCCACAGCGCCGAGGGCACGCCGTCCCAGCCCGCGGTGATCTGCCGCAGCCCCGCGCAGGGCGGCTGGGCCGACAGCGCGCGCACGACGACGCGTGCCGTCTCCAACTGCGCCTTCATCCGCTGCACCCGCACCGCCGCGTGCTGCGGGGCCAGCTCCAGGGCATCGGCGACTTCCGCCCGCGTGAGTTCACCGGCGGACTCCAGCCACCACAGCGACAGCAGGGCCCGGTCGTCCTCGTCCAGCCACCGCGTCGCCTCGGCCGTCTCCCGCCGCTGCCCGGAGAGTCCGAGCCGGGTGATGGTGAGGTCCACGAAGTCCGCGCCCGGATCCGCCACGTCGTATGCGTCCGCCAGACCGCCGCCGGTGGGTATCGCGCCCGTGGCACGCTCACGCCAGTGCCCGCGTATCTGGTTCATGGTGATGGCCACCAGCCAGCTGCGGAAGTTCTCCGGGTCGCGCAGCCCGTCCAGGCCGCCCAGGACGCGGAGCATCGTCTCCTGCACCACGTCGTCGACGTCCGCGTGGCCGTTGAGGGCCCGCCCGACGATGTTGTAGACGAGCGGAAGATACTCCGCCACCAGCGCGTCCTGCGCCTGCTGGTTCCCGTCCTGCGCTGCTCTGATCATCGCGATTCGGCGTTCGCTGCTCACGCTGTGACCACTTTCTGTGTGGGGGGCTGTCTCCTCCGGTACAAGAGGAGACGCCCTGCGCCCCCCTCGATAACAGAAACCTTCGGATTCTGTCGGCACCGGTCCACAGCGGGCATCGAGTGAGGTCCACTGACCGTATCGAGTGGGGTCTCACCCTCGACAAGAGGGTGAGACTGTGAGACTCGGGGCTCGTCAGAGGTGGTCGATGATGCCCAGCCGCTCCAGCCGGCTCACGTACGTCACGATGCCGCCCTACCCGGTCAGCGCCGCCGGAAGGTGACCTCGGGGTTGTCCGCCGTCGGCCCGTCGAGCAGCGGCTGGGGGACGCCGTCCAGCTGCTGCTCGAAGAACGCTCCGATGTACGCCCGGGTGATCCGCTGCGAACGCTCCGCCGACAAAGGCACCTCGGGATCGCCCACACCTGCCTGCTCGGCCAGTACGGGCATGTCCGTGAAGGTGAAGTGACCGGACCCGGCGACGGTGAGCCAGCGCTTCCAGCCGTCGAGGCCCTGCCAGGTCTCGTCCCAGTTCTTGCCGTCCTCGACCCCCGGAGTGTGCTGGGCCTCCGTGCCGAGCATCAGGAACGGCCGGCCGCCGATGCCGGTGGGCCGGACATGGAAGCTGCCGTCCATGTTCATGCCGGCCCGCACCCGGTGGTCGGCGGCCATCAGCGCGAGCGCGGCCGCGCCCCCGATGGAGTGCCCGCCCGCACCGATCCGCTCGGGATCGATCATGCGGGCATGCCGCCAGGCGGCACCCGGACCGGTCAACCGGTCGATGACGTACGAGAGGTCCCTGGCCCGCCCCTTGGTGACCACCTCGCCCATGCCGGGCTCCTCGGCGGGCCCGCAGGCCCGGCAGGTGAGGACCCGGCCGCCCGGGAAGGCCGTGCCGACCGACTCGTAGGCGTGGTCGACGGTCGCCACGACATGGCCGCGGCTCACCAGGTCCTCGGCGAGGTGGGTCAGTGTCGAACGGGGCGCGGTGAAGCCGGGGGAGAGCACGATCAGCGGGAAGTGGCCCGGGGCCGGACGGGTTCCGGCGCGCGCGAAGGTGCGGGTGGAGCTGTACGCGGAGGCGGTGATGCGTTGGTCCACCTTCCACCACTCCAGCAGCAGCCGCGCCTCTTCCTCGGAGGTGTACGAGGTGGGGCGGCCGCCGCCGTGGCGTCCGGGGTAGTACACGGACACCATCAGCTCGCGCGGGCTCGCCGAGGGTGCCCAGGGGTCGCGGCGGCTCTTGTCGACGAGGTGCAGGGTGTCGCGTCCGACGGCGAACGGGCCGGTGGGGCGCGGCAGTCGGAGCGGGGCGTCGGCCACTTCGGCGCCGGTCGACGGACCGGCGGCAAGGGCGGAGTCGCCCGGCCCCGCGGCGAAGGCGGTCGCACCGCCCGCCACGGGCAGCGCCAGAGAGAGGGCGAGCACGGCAACAACGGCGCGTCTGCGCAAGGGGGTTATGGTCACGGTCATGGCAGAAGACGCTAGGCGCCGGGTGGTTGGCGCCACGTCGGCCCGTGGTATCGATCTCCACCAGACCGCAGAGGTACGGGCGAGCGCGACGTCAGCTTCTGGTACGAGTCGCCCTGCGGACACGTCGGCGCGAACACGCTTCGGACAGGCCCGCCCGCTCGCTCCCCGGCGCCGAAGGAGTCGCAGGTCACCGTCCCGCCACCCCTGCGTATCGGCTCGCGCACGGCCTTCGTAGAGTCACCGCGTGAATCAACACCACGCGCCCGACCCGCACCTGCCGATGCTCACCCTCCCGCAGGCCGAACACCTGCGGCGCCTGACGGCCGATCACTTCCTCGTCCGGCACGGGATACGCCCGCGCGTCGAGGGCGACGTCGTGCTGGTGGGGGAGGGGCACCGCAGTCCGCTCGCGAACCTCGCGCACAAGTGCCGGGCCGTGGCCGCGGAGCACTGGCCGCGCGTGGTCGAACAGCACTTCACCCACCTGGAGAACGCCTCGCGCGGCGGCGAGGACGCCCGGGAGCTGCTGGCCGGGGCCTTCCTCCGCCTCCTGCCCGACGACGCCTTCACCGGCGCGGCGGCCGACGGCTTCCGTTACGCCCGACCCGTGGCCGACGGCCTCCTCGTGGCGCTCGCACTGGACACGCCGACCTCGGTCCGCATCCTCGGCGACGACGACGTGGCCCACGCGGGCCTGGAGCGTCTGTGGGCCGCGGGCCGGGAGAACCTGCTCCGCGAACCGGTCGAGCACGAAGAAGTGACCGGACCGCAGGGCGCGCGGCTGTGGTCCGTCCACGGGGAGTCCCACTTCGTGGCCAGCAAAGCACTCGTCCTTCCCGAACTGGCCCGCGCCATCACCGGCAGGGAACTGCCGGAGGCCGGCGCCCTGGTCGCCGTCCCCAGCAGGAACCTGCTGGCGTTCCACCCGATCGAGGACGGCACGGTCGTGGACGCCGTCAACGACCTGGGCGCGTACGCCCTCGGCGCCCACGAGGACGGGCCGGGCGGACTGTCCCCGCGCCTGTACTGGTGGCATCGCGGCCGGCTGATCTCGCTCACCGCCATCGACCACGAGACGCGCGCCTTCTCCGTGGTGCCCCCGCGGGAACTGATGGAGGTCATGCAGAGACTGCACGCCGAAGGCCGGCGGACACCCGCGGCCGAACCGCCGCGTCCGGCCCCGCAATCGCCCGTCGCCGAGCACGCGCCCCCATCGGACCGCGACGCGGCCGCCGACCACATCGCCGCCCTTGCCCAGGTCCCCGGCGGCCTCGCCCACGCCTTCACCGTCGCGAAGAGGTCGAGTCACGCACACTGCGCGGTCGACCCCGACGGCGCCCGCCTGGAGACCTGGGAGGCATGGGTGCGGGCGATGCAGACCGGCTCGGCCCTCTTCGCCGCGGCGACCTCCGCGGAACCCGTGGTCGAGTGCCGCGTCGGCGACCGCGACCTGCGCCTGACCGCCACCGGCCCCGTGCAGGGCGCCAACGCCCGCGCCTGGCTCGACGCCTTCTACCTCGCCCTCGTCTGCCGCGAACACGACCGCCTGACACGGCTCTGCCATGTCCCGGTCGACGATCTGCGCCGGGCCGCACCCGTCGACGAGTACGTCTTCCACTGGATAAGGACGCTGCGCGCCTTCTGGCTCAGGGAGCCGATGGACGACGTGGTGCAGCACCTGATCGCCACCATGGAGGCCTCACACGCCCACATCGCCACCCGCACCCCGAGGGACTTCCTCGACCTGATCGACTACCAGCCGGTGGCCGTCTTCCACCGCCTGCTGGCCGGGGACCGCGGCGCCTTCACCGAAGCCCTCGCCGAGGCACTCGCCCACCACGAGCGGTACTGGACGGGCCGGACCGACGACAGCGGCGGAGCCGACCCGCACGGCCGGGTGGCGCTCGGCCCCCTGGCCATGGCGTGCCTCGCACACGACATGGACTTCCCGGTCGACGGGAACTCGCCCTACCTGCCCAAGCACTTGCTCGACGGCGGCTGGCTCGGCGAGTTCCCCACATAGGGACACGGGCCGGTGGGGGGCGACACCGGGCTGCCGTTTCTGCCGCCCGGGCCGCCGCTTAAGCTCCTTTGGCATGCATGTAGTTGCGGTCCTCGCGCTCGACGGGGTGTCGGCCTTCGACCTCTCCCTGCCCTGCCAGGTCTTCGCCCTGGCGCCCCGCCCCGACGGTTCGCCGGCGTACGAGACACGTGTTTGCGCCGAGCGGCCCGTGACGGCGACGGCGGGGCCGTCGCAACCCTTCTCGATCTCCTCCTCGTACACGTTGGACGACGCCCTCGCCGCGGACACCGTCATCGTCCCGGGGCTGCCCGCCGACAGCGTCCCGGAGCAGCGCGCGGTCGAGGTGCTGCGCGAGGCCGCGGCCCGTGGGGCCCGCATCGCCTCCATCTGCACCGGCGCGTTCGCCCTCGCTCACGTCGGGCTCCTCGCGGGGCGGCGCGCGACGACGCACTGGCGGTTCGCCGACGCGCTGGCCGAACGGTATCCGGACGTACACGTCGATCCCGCGGTCCTCTACGTCGACGAAGGGCAGGTGCTCACCTCGGCGGGCATCGCCGCGGGCCTCGACCTCTGCCTGCACATGGTCCGCGTCGACCACGGCGCCGCCGTCGCGGCCCATGCCGCCCGCATGCTGGTGATGGCGCCGCAACGGGCGGGCGGCCAGGCGCAGTTCATCGAGTACCGCACGCCCGAGTGCGACACCTCCGACCTCGGGCCCACGCTGCAGTGGATGCGCGACGACCTGAGCAAACCGCTCAGCCTCGCCGACATCGCCGCCCATGCCATGATGAGCCGCCGCAGTCTGGCACGTCACTTCCGCGCCCAGACGGGCACCACGCCGCTGCGGTGGCTGCTCGCCCAGCGCGTCCAGCGGGCCAGGGAACTCCTCGAGACGACGTCGCTGCCGCTGACGCGGATCGCGGAGGCGACCGGGTTCGGCTCTCTGGAGACCCTGCGCCACCACTTCGCCCGCCAGGTCGGCACGACACCCTCCGCCTACCGGGCCGCATTCCGCACCTGAGCCGACCGTCCCGGAAAGCCTGGCCGTATCTTGCGCATCACCGGCACGCGCGCCGGTGTCCCGGATCACCGGACGTCGTAAGACTCAGGACGTTCGAGCGCTCCCGGACCCGGCCCCGCGCAGGTCGGGGAACGCGCCGCCACGTCCGTACGGAGGTCCCGTCGTGCCGTTCCCGCCCGCGCGCAACTCATGGCCGGAGACAGCGTCGCCGCAGGCCGCCCCCGGCCGGAAACGGCCGCTGCGCGTGCACACCGTGCTCTACGACGGCGTCGAGGAGCAGGACTTCGCCGGCCATGTGGAGGTCTTCGGCATCGTCGGGGAGGAACGGCTCGCCCAGACCTTCGTCACCGTCGACGGGGCCCGCCAGGTCCGCACGTCCGCCGGGATGCACATCATGTGCCGGGCACCCTGGTCGCCCCGTACGGCCGACGTCATCATCGTTCCCGGTGCCGGGTACGGCGACGGATCCGGGCTCCAGCGGGAAGTGCGGCGCGGTGTCCTGCCCCGTGCGCTGGCGGCGGCGCGAAGGGAAGGCCTGGTGCTCGCGGCGGTGTGCTCGGGGACCATGCTGCTGTCCGCCGCGGGCCTCACGGCGGGACGACCCTGCACGACCCACCACGTCGCCTTGGACGACCTGCGCGCGCAAGGCGGACGCGTGGTCCGCGGCCGGGTCGTCGACGACGGGGACCTCGTCACGTGTGGAGGCGTCACCTCCGGAATTGACCTGGGGATATGGCTCGTCGAGCGGTTCCTCGGCGCGGACACGGCCCTCTTCGCCGAGGAGGTCCTGGAGTACGAGCGCCGGGGGATCGTCCACCTGGCTTGAACACCGTCCAGACGCGCTCCCCCCTGCTGCACCGCCACCCTCCCCTCACCCGTTCCACGAAAAGAGACACATCCGTGAACCGACGTACTCTGCTGCGCAACGCCACCGTCGTGGGAGCCGCGAGCCTCACGTCAGGCATGACCCTCGACGCGGCCGGCGCGGCGGGCGCGAGCACCGCCGCCGAGGCGGCCGGCGCGCCCTCCTCGCCGTCCCGTGAACCGTTCCGCGTCCAGATCGTCCTGTTCCAGGGCGTGGAGGAGCTCGACCTCGCCGCACCCTACGAAGTGCTCTCCGCGTCCGATCACTTCACCGACCGCGACGTCGAGGTCGAGTACGTCACGCTGGACGGCAGCCGCACGATCACCGCCGCCTTCGGCATCAAGCTCCGCGTCGATCAGGGCTGGTCCCCGGAGAGAGCCGACCTCCTCGTCGTGCCCGGCGGCGGGTACGCCCGCAAGGAATCCCCGGGGGTCTGGGCGGAGATCCGGCGCGGTGCCCTGCCCCGCGCCCTCGCCGACGCCCGCAGGCCGGGCCTGACCATCGCCGCCCTGTGCACCGGCGTGATCCTGCTCTCCGCGGCCGGCGTCACCCGCGGCCGCCCTTGCACCACCCACCACAAGGCACGCGACCTCCTCAAGGAGCAGGGCGGCCTGCTGAAGAACGCGCGCGTCGTCGACGACGGCGACCTGGTGACCGCCGGCGGCGTCACCTCGGGCATCGACCTCGCGCTGTGGCTGGCCCGCCGCGAGCTGGGCGTCGACGTGGCGCTCGGCCTCGAAGAGATGCTGGAGTACGAGGCCCGCGGAACGGTCTGGACGTCCGCGCCGCGGGCCTGACGACTGAGCCGAGGCCCGGCCGTCCGAGTGCCGACGCCCGGCGCCAGGCTGGCGTCGGCACCCATCCCTTGCTACGGAAGGCCGTGCACCTTGGGCCCGACGGAACCCGACCACGAACTGCCCGCCGTCGCGTCCCAGTTCGTGGACCACGTCATGGCGCCGCGCAGCCCGGGGTACGTCTTGGCCGGTTTGAAGGAGCCGCAACCGGTGCCGCGGGCAAGGCAGTCGAGGGCGTTGTTCACCACCGAAGGGGAGACGTATCCGCTGCCCGCCGCCCGTGTCGAGGCGGGGACGCCGAGTCCGACCTGTGACGGGTCCAGACCGCCCTCCAGCTGGATGCAGGCGAGCGCGGTCAGGAAGTCCACGCTCCCCTGGCTGTAGACCTTGCCGTCGCAGCCCAGCATCGAACCGCTGTTGTAGTACTGCATGTTGACGACCGTGAGGATGTCCTTCACGTTCAGCGCCGTCTGGAAGTAGCCGCCGGACGTGGACTGCATGTCGATGGTCTGCGGCGCCATCGTGAGCACCAGCTTCGGGCCCGCCTTCGCGGAGAGCTGGCGCAGCGCCTTCGACATGTAGGTGGGGTTGAGGCCGTTCTCCAGGTCGATGTCGACACCGTCGAAGCCGTACTCCTGCATCAGCGCGTAGGCGCTGTTCGCGAACGCCGTCGCGGAGGCGTCGCTGTTGACGGAGATGGTGCCCTTCTCGCCACCGACCGACAGGATCACGGACTTGCCCGCGGCGTGCTTCGCGGCGATGTCCGCCTTGAAGTCGGCGGCGGAGGAGTAGCCGACGGCCGGGTCGAGGTTGAAGGCGATCTGCCCCGGTGTCGAGGTGGCGTCGGCGAAGGAGACGGCGATGATGTCGTACTGCGACGACACGTCCCGCAGCTTCTGCACGGTCGCACCGTTGTTGAAGTTCTGCCAGTAGCCGGTCAGCGCGTGCTTGGGCACGGTGCCGCCGTCCCCGCCGCCGCTCCCCTTGGGGGTCCGTACGGAGACCGCCGTCGACTTCGCTGACTCGCCCGCCGCGTTCGACGCGCTCACCTGGAAGCTGTACGTGGTCTCGGGCGTGAGGCCGGTGACGGTCGTGGAGGCGCCGTTGGTCGATGCGACCTTCGTGCCGTCGCGGTAGACGGTGTACCCGGTGGCCGTGGAGACCGGGGTCCAGGACAGGTCCACAGAGGTGGACGTCGTCGTGCCCGCGGCGAGGCCGGTCGGTACGGCGGGTATCTCCACCGGGTCGGTGCCGCCGCCCCCGTCGGGCCCGAGGACGCTCACGTCGTCCACGTAGTACGCGCCCTGCCCGTACCAGCCATGCGTATACACGGTCACCGACGTGGTGTTGGCGCCCGTGGTGAAGCTGGTGGCGAGCTGCTGCCAGGACGAGTTGCCCGGCGTCCAGGTCGACACATCGGTGGTGCCGGTGCCGCGTGCCCCGATGTAGGCATAGCTGCCCTGCACCCAACTGCTCAGCTTGTACGTCGAGTTGGGCTTCACCGAGACGATCTGGGAACACTCGGCGGTGTCCTGGCCGGACGGGGTCGCCTTGAGCGCCTTCGTGCCGCCGTGCACGGGGGAGGTGACGGCGGTGCCGCTGTTCGCGGTACAGGTCCAGTTGCTCAGGTCCGACTCGAACCCGGCGTTCTTGGCGACGTTGACGTCGGCCGCGGCTCCGGCGTCCGCGGACTGCGCGGGTGCGGCGAGCGCGGTGACGGTGAGCGCGGCGGCCGCGCCGATGGCGACCGCCCCGCCGATTCTCCGGCGAACGCCGGGTCTGCCCTGACGTACACGGTCCACGGAGTGCCTCCCGGGAGGGGTGGGGGAAGAAAGTGAGGGACGGTGGCCACCGCTGCCGTGCGCAAAGCTGGTCCAGACCAATCGAGTTGTCAAGACCTCAAGTAAAAGAAACCTGCTGGGGAGGGGCAGAGAACCGGAGCGGCGCCGACGTGGATCACCGGCGTGTTGTCGCCCCACGGTGTTGTCCGCGTCCACGGCGATGGGCGAGTGTTCTGTGTCATGGACTGTGACCGGCACAACACCGTGTTGCCCCTGAACCTGCCCCTGACCCGACGTCAACTGCTGCTCACCACAACCGCTTCCGGCGCCGCCGTCGCCCTGGGGACCGCACCGGCACCGGCCCGGCCGCGTACCACCGTCCCCCTCTCGTTCACCCGGGTCACCAACGGCTCGGCGACGCTCTCGCCCGCCGCCGACCGACTGATCGTCGAGGCGCAGGCCACGCTCTGGTCGCTGCCCCGCGACGGCGGCGAGGCCAAGCCGCTGACCCCGGCCGACCTGGAGCCGAACCGGCCCGTATACGCCCCGGACGGCACCTCGGTCGCGTTCTGCGCCTACCGCGACGGTGGATTCCACATCTGGACGATGCGCGCCGACGGCTCCCGGCTCCGGCAGCGCACCAACGGCCCCTGGGACGACCGGGGCCCCGCCTGGTCGCCCGACGGCACGCGCATCGCCTTCGCCTCGGAGCGGGGCGGCGACCCCGTCAAGGGCGGCCCGTACCGCGTCCACGTCCTGCACCTCGCGAGCGGCGAACTCACCCGCGTGACCGGCCTGCCCGGCCAGGACGGGCCGCTCCAGGACGGACCGTGGGAGGACTTCGACCCGACCTGGTCACCGGACGGGAAACGCATCCTGTTCGTGCGCGCGAAACCCGTCACCACCCCCCAGGGCACTACACTCACCGCCCGGACCGTCGGGGCCGTCCCGGCCGGGGGAGCGGGCCCCGTCTCCGTCGTCCACACCGAGACGACGGCCGCGCAGGTCATGACGCCCGCCCTGGCCCCGGACGGCCACCGCCTCGCCTACCTGCGGACCACGGCCGCCCCGCACGCCTCCTGCACCCTCGTCGTCGACGGCCGGCCCGTCGAACTCGACGGCGACCTCGCACCGGTGCCGCCGCGCTGGACGGCCGAAGGGGAGCTGCTGCTCACCCTGGACGGCCGATTCACGCTCGTACGCCCCGCCGCCCCGGACCAGCGGAAGGTGATCCCGTTCGAGGGCACCCTGCCGGTCGCCCGGCCCCGCTACCGGGTCAAGGAGTACGACCTCGGCCTCGGCCGGACCCGCCCGGCGCGCGGCATCCACCTGCCCGCACTCTCGCCCGACGGGCGCCGTATCGCCTTCGCCGCCCTCAACTCCCTCTGGCTGGCCGACACGTCGGGCGGACGACCACCCCGACGGCTGCACCGGGCGGCCGCCACCGGCTACCTCCTCGGCCCCACCTGGGCACGGGACGGCAAGTCCCTTTTCTACGCCGACGACCGCGACGGGCTGCTCGGCGTCTACCGCCGCGACCTCACCACCGGCGACGAGACGGCGGTGGCGACCGGAGGCCGCGTCCACCCGGCGCTCTCACCCGACGGCACGCGGCTCGCCTGCCTCGACATGACCGGCCGCCTCATTGTGCGCGACCTCACCTCAGGCACCGAACACGCCCTGGTGGAACCCCTCGGCGGAGGGGGCCTTCCGGGCAGACCGAGCTGGTCACCGGACGGCCGGTACCTCGCGCTGTGCGACCGCAACCGTCTCAACCAGCGCTTCCGCGAGGGCTACAACCTCATCCGGATCGTCGACGCCACCACGGGAAAGGACCGCCTGCACGCCGTCGCCCCGCACACCTCGATCTCCGACCGGTACGACTCCGGACCCGTCTGGTCGCCCGACGGCCGCACACTCGCGGTGATCGTCGAATCCGCCCTCCACCTCCTGCCCGTCACACCCGACGGCGCACCGCGCGGCGCCCTGCGGATGCTCTCCGACGAGCCCGCCGACCACCCGTCGTGGTCGGGCGACTCGAAGACCCTCCTCTACCTGTCGAGCGGCCGCCTGCGCCTGATCGGTGCCGACGGCGGCCGCCCGCGCACCGTACGGCTCGCCCTCGACCAGCGCAGGCCCACGCCCGCCGACCTCGTGGTGCACGCCGGCCGGCTGTGGGACGGCACCGGGGACAAGGTGCGGGACGACGTCGACGTCGTCGTGCACGCCGGCCGGATCACCGCCGTGCGTCCGCACCGCCCCGCCGGCCACACCCCCGCGGGCCGCCGCGTCGACGCCTCGCGGCACACGGTCGTCCCCGGCCTGTGGGACACCCACACCCACCCCTGGCAGACCACGTACGGCGGACGCCAGACGGTGGGCCAGCTGACCTACGGAATCACCACGGCGGTCTCGCTCGGCGGCTTCGCCTACGAACAGGCCCGCGTGCGCGAGGCGGTGGCGTCGGGCGAACTGGCCGGCCCCCGCCTGCTCACGACCGGCGAACTCCTCGACGGCAGCCGCGTCGCCTACAGCATGGGCCGGGCCCACCGCGGCAAGGCCGCGCTGCACCGCTCCCTGGACCGCGGGGCGGCACTCGACTGGGACTTCGTCAAGACCTACGTACGGGCGCCCGGCTGGCTGATGAAGGAGGCGGCGCGCTACGCACACGAGGAACTCGGCGTACGGGCGGGCAGCCACCTGCTCTCACCCGGCATCCAGCTCGGTCAGGACCTGACGACCCATCTGCAGGCCACGCAGCGCGCCGAGTTCGGACACGCCGTGACGGCGACAGGTCGCGCCTGGGGCGACGTCATCGAGATCTACACCGCCCACGGCGCCGCCTTCTCGCTGATCGCCACACCGTTCACCTCGGCACCCCTGCTCGGCGCCGACCCCGGCCTGGCCGAGGACCCGCGGGTCACGGCGGTGATGCCCCCGTGGGACGCCGCCGCGGTCAAGGCGGGCGCGGCGGTGCCGCCGACCGGCGACCAACTGGCCACCCTCCGCAGGGAGACCGACATCTACCGCCACGTCCTCGCCGCCGGCGGCCAGGTGGTCCTCGGCACCGACCAGCCCCTCGTCCCGGTGGGCCTCGCACTCCATCTGGGCCTGCGCGCCCTGCACGAGGGCGGCCTGTCCCCGGCGGAAGCCCTGCGCACCGTGACGGTGCTCCCGGCCAGGATGTTCGGCCTCGAACGCCACCTCGGCACCGTCGAGAACGGGAAGATCGCCGACCTGACGGTGGTCGACGGCGACCCGTTCACGGACTTCGGCGCGATGGTGCGGACCGTGTCGGTACTGAGAGGAGGCACCCCGTACCGGACCGAGGACCTCACGGCCGCGTTCGAGCACCACAAGAAGAGCGCCGCCGGCACGGCCGCGTCCGCCGACGAGGCGTACTGGCTGCGGGCGGGGCACCTGATGCGCAGGGACGGATGCTGCGCACCGCCGACCTGACGGAACACCGCCCCGCCGGCTCGGAACGGCGCGACCGCCCCCGGCCGCTCCCGGATCGGCCCGACCGTCCCCGCCCGCTCCCGGGCGGTCCTACTCGAAGCGCGCCGTGTCGCCCGCACCCCGGCGGACGATCTCCGCCTCACCACCGGAGAAGTCGATGACGGTGGTGGGCTCGGTCCCGCAGTCGCCGGAGTCGATGACCGCGTCCACGAGATGGTCCAGGCGCTCCTTGATGTCCCAGCCCTGGGTCATCGGCTCCTCCTGCTCCGGCAGGAGGAGCGTGCTGGACAGCAGTGGCTCGCCGAGCTCGGCGAGCAGGGCCTGGGTGACGGTGTGGTCGGGGATGCGCACGCCGACGGTCCGCTTCTTCGGATGCATCATCTGGCGCGGCACCTCTTTGGTGGCGGGCAGGATGAAGGTGTAACTGCCCGGGGTCGCCGCCTTGATCGCGCGGAACACGTCGTTGTCGAGGTGCACGAACTGCCCCATCTGCGCGAAGCTCTCGCACATGAGGGTGAAATGATGGCGGTCGTCCAGCTGCCGGATCGACCGGATGCGGTCCATGCCGTCACGGCTGCCGAGCTGACATCCCAGCGCGTAGCAGGAGTCCGTCGGGTACGCGACGAGAGAGCCGCCGCGGATGCCGTCGACCACACTGCTGATGCTGCGTCGCTGGGGATTGTCGGGGTGCACGTCGAAGTACTTGGCCATTGGACGAGTCTAGGTGACGGCCCCCGCCCGGCCGGAGCCACGGCACACGCGTGGCGCACGGCCGCCACCTGCCCGGTCGCGGACAGATGCGCTCACGGCGGCCGTCAGCCGGAGAGCAGGTCGTCCATCTGGCCCACCGCCTGGGCCAGCCCGTCCGCCACCCCCATGTCGAGCAGCTGCTGCATCTCCTCACGGGCCTCGAAGACGGAACGCAGCTCCATGCGGGTCCCGCCCTCGTGCCCGGTCAGCCGCGCCCGTACCGTCGTGATCGGCATGTCGGCGGACGGTTCCCCGTCCTCGTCGGCGAACCCGTCGGTGAAGTCCAGCGCGGTCGGCGCCTCGACCGCGGTGACGCGCCACCATCCGTGGTACTTCTCGCCCTCGGGCCCGGTCATGACGTACGTGACCTCGCCGCCGGTGACCAGGTCGTGCTTCTGGACGGAGGCGGGGAAGCCCGGCGGCCCCCACCAGCTCTCCAGCTGCCGGGGATCGGCCCACAGCTGCCAGACCCGCTCGACCGGCGCGGTGAAGTCGGCGGTCAGGGTGAGGGTGAGCCGGTCGAGGTCCTTGTCGATTCCGGTGACGGCCATGGGTCGGCGCTCCTTGGCGATGAGTCCGGGACACCATTCGGTTGGACGGTAACGCGACCGGTTCCGCCCGGCGACCGGAAGACGTGGGGTGCCGGGCCGAAGGATCCGAGGGGTTCCAAGGGGGGGGTGAGGGGGGCCGAGGGTCCGAGTGAGCCCCCTACCGGTCCCCGATGAACTCCAGCAGGTCGCGGTTGATCTCGTCCGCGTGGGTCACGAAGACACCGTGTCCGGCGAAGGGGTACTCCTTGTACGTGTTCTCCGGCACCAGCTTCGCCATGCGCTGCCCGCAGAGGGCGACGGGAGCGGAGGCGTCGGCGTCGCCGTGCAGGATGAGCGTCGGCACCCGTATCGCGCCGGCCTCCTCGCGCAGATCGGTGCCGACCCCCGTCTGCACCACTTCGACGGCCGCCTTGGCCGAGCAGTCCAGGCACCGCCGCACCATCCACTCCACGAGCTCGGAGGAGATGTCGTTGCCCAGGTGCGTGGCGAAGAAGGCCTGCGCGTTCTGGGCCATCCACCGCGGGCGGTCCTTCGTCCGCTGGGTCGTCATGGCGTCGAGGACCTCCTGCGGGATCCCGTCCGGGTTGTCCGGCGTCGCCAGCATCAACGGCGCGGTGGCCCCGATCAGGACCAGCCTGCTCACCCGGTCATAGCCGTGCCGGGTGAGATAACGGATGGCTTCTCCACCGCCCATCGAGTGCGCCACCAGGGTGACGTCACGCAGGTCGAGGCGGTCGAGCAGCGCCGCTAGGTCGTCGGCGAGGATGTCGTAGTCGTAGCCGTGGCCGACCCAGTCGGAGCGGCCGTGACCCCGTCTGTCGTAGGCCACGCAGCGCAGGCCCTCGTCGCTGAGCGGCAGCATCTGGAACTCCCACGAACTGCTGCTGAGCCAGGCCCCGGCCACGAACACCACCGGCTTCCCCTGTCCCCAGTCGGTGTAGAAGAGGCTGGTTCCGTCGGATCCCTCGAAGTACGGCATGGGGTGAGCCCTTTCCCGGAGGCGAGTCGTCGTTGCGTGGGAACCACTCTCGCTCCTGGCGATCACTTGGTCGATTACCCCTGAGGTAACGAGAGGCCGGAGGGAACTCCCGCCCGGTTCCGCGCGACTACTGGAACGTCAACAGCTGTGGCGAATGAGGGGAGTTGGCGGGCCATGAGTGCAACGAGTGGGCGGCGGGGGCCGAGCCGTCGTGGGGTGCTGCGGGGCGCGGCGTCGGGAGCGGCGGCGGCCGGGGTCGCCGCCGCCACCGGGACGAGCGCCTTGGCCCAAGAGGCCTCCGGGGGACGGCACTTGGGCGTGGCAGTGCTGCTCTACGACGGGTTCACGGCGCTGGACGCCGTGGGCCCGTACGAGATGCTGTGCCGGGTGCCCGGAGTGCGGGTGACGATGGTGGCGCGCGAGGCGGGGCCGGTGCGCACGGACACGGGAGAGCTGAGCCTGGTCGCGGAGTGCGCCATGCGCGACGTGCGCCGCGCCGACGTCCTGCTGGTGCCGGGCGGCGGGGAGCGGGGGACGACGGCCATGATGGGCGATGCCGCGGTCCACGAGTGGATCCGCCGCATGCACCGCCGGACGGTCTGGACGACGTCCGTGTGCACCGGCTCGCTCATCCTGGGGGCGGCGGGGCTGCTGCGCGGCCTGCCCGCCACGACGTACTGGGCGTCCCGTCCCTACCTGAAAGAGGTCGGGGCGACGTTCACGCCCGGGCGCTTCGTCGAGACCGGGAAGATCATCACCGCCGCCGGTGTCTCGGCCGGCATCGACATGGGGCTTCACCTCGTCGAGCGGCTGTCCGATCCGAAGGTGGCTCGGGCCATGCAACTCGCCGTCGAGTACGACCCGGATCCGCCGTACGACACCGGGAGCCCGGAGAAGGCCGACGCGGAAACGGAGGCGCTGGCCCTGAAGCTGCTGGCCGACTCGGCCGTCTGAGGGCGGCGAAAGCGGGGGGGAGGAGGGGAGGGGGGGCCGGAGACAGAAAACAGCCCCGGCTGGACGGGGGAGACCAGCCGGGGCCGTCAAGGGTGGCACGCGGAGGGCGGTCGCCTCTCGGCGAAAGGCTCCATGGGGCTTCAGCCGAACGATCGTCCCCATGGGCTATAGGTGAGGCCCGGGGACACTGTCCCCTCCGCAGCCACACCCGGAACAACGAGGGACCACCCCGGGTTGTTCCGGACTCCGCACGACATATCGGGTGACATGGCACACACGCTCAGGTGCCGGCGGTCTCCCGGCACTCGACGTGCCCCCAGCCCTGCGCGTTCTTGGCGATCTTCTCTCCGGCGGCGTACGGCTTCTGGCAGTGGCACCGGCCGGGGAACTTCGCCTTGATCACGGCGCCCGAGGACGACTTCTTCGCCCGGCCGCCCGCCGCCTTCCCGGGCGCGCGGCCCGTGGGGGAGGCCGTCATGCGCTCCGGACGCGGTTCGGGGATCTCCCGCGCGCCGTGGGCGGTGCCCGCGGGCTGCTGGCTGGTCGCGGCGTCGCTGGCGGCGACGTCGGCGATGGCGTTGAGGTGATCACCGTCCACCTGGTGGGCGGCCACGTGCCGGAACGTCACCTCACGTCCCTGCAGCAGCGCGTCGATGCGTACGACGAGGTCCTTGTTGGCGACCGGCTTCTTCGACGCCGTCAGCCAACCGTTGCGCTTCCAGGACGCGATCCACTTGGTGACCGCGTTCATCGCGTACTGACTGTCCATACGCACTTCGAGCGGCACCGCCGGGTCCGTCGCCTCCAGCAGCTCGGCCAGCGCGGTCAGCTCGGCCACGTTGTTGGTGGAGTGGCCGAGCGGCCCGGCCTCCCAGCGCTGCGGCCGGCCCTCGGCGTCGGCGACCACCCAGGCCCAGGCCGCGGGCCCGGGATTCTTCTTCGCCGCTCCGTCACACGCGGCAATGATCAAGTCAGACATCCCCCGATGATTTCATCCGTCTGGCACCCCCCCGAACCGCCGGAGGCCCGCCGACCGAGCCTCCATCGACCGCGCCCGGGCCGACGCACGGCCGGTGAGGCAGATGCACGGCTGGTGAGGCAGGTGACGACCCCCGGCCCGCGCTCTCTCGGCCTCGCTGACGCCGCCGCACCTCTGCCAGAATCGCACCATGGCTGACCAGGGCACGGAGCACGGATACCTGCTGGACAACCGGCAGTCGGAGGCCGGAACCCGGTTCCAGGCCCTCAGCGAACTGTTCGACCCGGTGACATTCCGGCACATCGACCGGCTCGGGCTCGCCCCGGGCATGCGCTGCTGGGAGATCGGCGCCGGCGGCCCCTCCGTACCCCTCGGCCTGGCCGAACGCGTCGGCCCCAGCGGATCGGTCGTCGCCACCGACATCGACGTGGCCTGGACCGCCCCCGCCGAAGGCGGCGTGATCGAGGTGCTGCGCCACGACGTGGCGGCGGACCCGCCCCCGCCCGGCGGCTTCGACCTCGTCCACGCCCGCCTGGTCCTCGTACACGTCGCCGACCGCGCCGAGGCGCTCCGCAAGATGGTCCAGGCGCTGCGGCCCGGCGGCCGGCTGCTCCTGGAGGACGCGGACCCGGGGCTTCAGCCTCTGCTGTGCCCCGACGAGTCGGGTCCCGAACAGCGCCTCGCCAACCGGTTGCGGTCCGGCTTCCGCACCTTGATGGCTGCGCGTGGCGCGGACCTCGCGTACGGAAGGACCTTGCCCAGGCTGCTGCGCGAGGCCGGACTGGAGGACGTCCGCGCCGACGCGTACTTCCCGATCACCTCGCCCGCCTGCGTCGTCCTGGAGGCTGCGACCGTGCGGCAGATCCGTCACCTGCTGGTGGCGGAAGGGCTGGCCACGGACGAGGAGATCGACCGGCACCTGGCGAACGTCGCCACGGGGAACCTCGACCTCGCCACGGCCCCGATGGTCTCGGCGTCGGGGCGCCGCCCGTAGATCGCGAACCTCCGGGTGCCGGACACGGGGGCGTCGTGAAAGTGCACCGATGACTTTCACGCACCTCTGAGGTCATACACATAACGGCCGCGGGGTCGTACAGCGTTGACCATGCCGACCGGAAGGCCGCCCGATGCACGCTCTCCACGAGCTCCTACAACGATATGTCGACAAAGGCGTGGTTCCAGGCGCCGTCGCCCTGCTGAGCAGCGGTGACGAGGCCGACGTGGTGACCGCCGGTTCGATGGACACCGAGGGCACCGCCCCGATGGCGAGAGACTCGATCTTCCGGATCGCCTCCATCACCAAGCCGATCACGGCAGCGGCGGTCCTGATGCTGGTGGAAGAGGGGCGGCTGACTCCGGACGCGCCGATCGAGAGGTGGCTGCCGGAGCTGGCGCACCCGAATGTGGTGCGCACCCCCGAAGCACCGATCGACGACGTCGTCCCCGCCGTCCGGCCGATCACGGTCGAAGACCTGCTCAGCTCCCGCACCGGTTGGGGTTTTCCCTCCGACTTCTCGCTCCCGGCCGTACAGGCCTTGTTCACGGTGCAGAAGGACGGCCGCGCCCTCCAGGACTGGCCGGGCCCGGACACCTGGCTGAAGCGGCTCGCGCAGGTTCCGATGCTGCGTCAGCCGGGTGAGGCCTGGCTGTACGGCACTTCATCGGACCTCCAGGGCATCCTGGTGGCCCGGGCGTCGGGCTTGACGCTCCCCGATTTCCTCGCGGAGCGGATCTTCGAGCCACTGGGCATGAAGGACACGGCCTTCGAGGTCCCTGCGGCCAAGCGGCACCGCTTCACCTCGGCGTACTCACCCACTCCCGGGGGCGGCCTGGAACTGACGGATGCCCCGGACGGGGAGTGGAGCAGCATCCCGCGCTTCCATTCGGGCGGCGGCGGTCTCGCCTCCACGGCCGACGACTGGCTGGCCTTCGCCCGCATGCTGCTGCACGGCGGCGAGGGCAACGGCCACCGCATCCTCACCCCCGCCTCGGTCCGCCGCATGACGAACAACCACCTCACGACCGAGCAACGCGAGCGTGCCGCCCACTTCCTGGAGGGCCAGGGCTGGGGTTACGGAGGCCAGGTCGACATCGCCCCGGCCGACCCCTGGAACATCCCGGGGCGTTACGGCTGGGTCGGCGGTACGGGGACGACCGCCTACGCCGTCCCGTCGAGGGGGACCGTCGCGATCCTGCTGACCCAAGTGGCGATGGTAAGCCCCACGCCGACGCCGCTGATGCGGGACTTCTGGAGGATGGCGGCGCAATTGCAGGGCGGCCGGTAGAAATAATCCGGTGGCGTGCCGCCACAGGAGAGGCAGACTCGCCGCATGGCGAAGATGCAGGCATTCCGGGACGCGGTCACCGACTGGGCACACGGACACGGCGGTTCCGGCACGGCGGTGAACGATCTGGCGGAACGACTCGGCGTGCGGACGGCGGTGTTGCTGGAGGGCCCGAGCGATTACGAGGCCGTCGACGCGCTCGCCGCACGGCGGGGCAGGGACCTCGCCGCCGAGGGGACCTGCGTGATGGCGATGGGCGGAGCGATGAGCATCGGGCGATACGCCGGTGTCCTCGGACCGCCCGGCCTCGGCCTGCGCCTGGCAGGACTGTGCGACAAGCGCGAACAGGGCTTCTACGAACGCGGCCTGGAGCGGGCGGGCGCACCGCGTGAGGCATTCTTCGTCTGTGACGCGGACCTGGAGGATGAACTCATCCGCGCGCTGGGCACGGCGAGGGTGGAGGAGATCATCCGGGGCGAGGGCGACATCCGTGCCTGGCAGACGTTCGAGAGCCAGCCGGCGCAGCAGGGCCGGCCCCGTGAACAGCAGTTGCGGCGTTTTCTCGGTACGAAGAAGGGCCGCAAAATCCGCTACGGCCGTCTACTCGTCGAGGCTCTCACCCCCGAGCAGGTACCGGCCCCGCTGGACGATCTCCTCAAGAGCGTGTAACCGGACCTGGCCCCACCGGTCCGGTCCTGACCGACAGGTCCGGTCCTTGACCGGACCTGGCCGACGGCAGCCCCCGCCTGCGGTCAGTTCTGGCGGAGGCTCAGGACGAGGTCGCGAGGGAGGCCGTGCGTGTCGTGGAGGTAGTGCAAGTCCTCCTCCTTGAGCGGCCCTTGGAAACGCGGCTGGGTCAGGATCCGGCGTCCGCGCTCCAAGAGGCGACGGAACCGCTGCTCTTCCTCCAGCAGAACCCCGTGTACGCGTACGGGATCCACCTCACCGTCCTGGCGGAAGTGGTCCAGAGTGTGCCGGATCAGTTCACCCGGCAGGTCACCGAGCCCTCGTGTCGGGTCGTCCCGCCACAGGACGGTGAGCAGGCGTCGTACCAGTCGGCGCAACACGTAACCGCGACCGCTGTTGCCGGGACGGACCCCGTCACCGATCACCACCACGGCCGACCGAAGGTGATCGCAGACCACGCGCAGAGACTGCTCGTCCAGCTGCCACAGCCCCGGTACGAGCTGCCGCCACAGATCGAAGACATCGCACTCGAACACCGACGACTTGCCCTGCAGCAGAGAGACCAGCCGTTCCAGACCCATCCCGGTGTCGACATTGCGCTGCGGCAGCGGCACGAGCGAACCGTCGTCGAGCCTGCGATAGCGCATCGTCACGTGGTTCCACACCTCCACCCACCGGTCGTCGCCGGTCGGCGTCGACTGCGGAGGCGTGTCACCCGTCCACAGGAAGATCTCCGAATCGGGACCACACGGGCCGGTCGGTCCGTTGTCCCACCAGTTGTCCTCGACGGTCAGCTCCACCGGAACCCCGAGCTCCTCCCACACCTCCAGGGAGGCGGTGTCCGGGCCGGTCCGGTCGTCGCCGCCGAAGACCGTGGCGTACATCCGCCGCGGATCGACACCGAATCCCTCGGTGAGCAGCTCGTATCCCCAGCGGAGGCTCTGGGGGCCCTCGTAGTCGCCGAGCGACCAGGAGCCGAGCATCTCGAAGACGGTGAGATGGGTCGGATCGCCCACCTCTTCCAGGTCCGTGGTGCGCAGACACCGCTGCACATTGACCAGCCGACGCCCGAGGGGATGCGGGCGCCCCTCGAGGTAGGGAGTGAGGGGATGCATGCCGGAGGTGGTGAACAGCACGGAGTCCCCGGGCGGCGGCAGCAGGTTCGACCCGCTGATGCGGTGGTGCCCGCGCTCCTCGAAGTACTCGACGAACGTGCGGACGACACGGTCGGTGTTCATGGTGTGGCTCCTTCGCGGTTCAAGCGGGGAAGGCACCGGAGAACGGGTCCGCACGAACGGTGGATCGCGAGGCGAGGCCACAGGGGTCATCGGCAGCCCGTTTCCGGTCGCCGATGGAGAGAGGGAAAGACGTCAGGCGGCGGCAACCGGCGAGCTGGTCGCTCGCGCGGTCGCGGTGTGGCACAGGCCGATGACGTTCATGAGGCCGACGATAACGCGCTCGTTCCGCCGGGGCACGTGATTTTTTTGGGGGTCGTACGGGTCGCGGTCCGGACTGGGTTCAGAGCGGCGTTCGGGGGCGGGGCCGGGGCCGGGGCGGGGTAGGGGTCGGGTTCCGGGTCCGGCTCGGGGGCCGGGGCCGGGCGAGACCGGGCCGAGGCTCAAACTCCGACCCCGACCCCGACCCCGCCCCCGACCCGGACTCGGCCCCGGACCTGGCATCACGACCAAGCGGTCCGGCGCCCGCCACAGCCACCCCCCTCGCCGCGCCTCACCTGGCAAGGTCGGCCGGCTCGTCCAGGCGGGTCAGCTTTCCCGGGTTCGCCACGGCGTAGATCCGGACGACGCGTCCGTTCTCCACCACGAGGCTCACCGCGGCCACCCGGCCGTCGATCTCCGTCCGGATCGCCGGAGAGCCGTTGAGCGACACCAGGGACACCACCCGGTCCGGGCGGGCGAGGGCCGTCGCCACCACCTCCGCCCCGTGGACGGGAGCCAGGGCGGCGGAGGCGAGCCCGCCACCGTCGGCGACCAGGACGACATCCGGAGCCATGACTTCCATCAGCTCCCGCACCCGCCCGGTACGCAGCGCGGCCAGGAACCGTTCCACCACGGCCTGCTGCTCCGACCTGCTCACCCGCACCCGCGGCTGCCGCGCCGCCACGTGCTCGCGTGCCCGCCGCGCGGTCTGCCGCACCGCGGCCGCCGACTTCCCGACGGCCTCGGCGATCTCGCCGTACGGCATGTCGAAGACCTCGCGGAGCACGAACACGGCGCGTTCCGTCGGCCCGAGCGTCTCGAGGACGGTCAGCAGCGCGAGGGAGACGCTCTCGGCGAGTTCGACGTCCTCGGCGATGTCGGGGCTCGTGAGCAGCGGCTCCGGCAGCCATTCCCCGACGTACTCCTCACGGCGCCGCGACAACGTGCGCATGCGGTTGAGCGACTGTCGCGTGACGATCCGGACGAGGTACGCCCGGGCGTCCTTCACCTGCGTCCTGTCGACGTCGGCCCAGCGCAGCCACGAGTCCTGGAGCACGTCTTCCGCGTCGGCCGCCGAGCCGAGCATCTCGTAGGCGACGGTGAAGAGGAGGCTGCGGTGGACGACGAACGGATCCTCGGTCATGCGCGCGACACTCGCGACGCCGCGCTGGACCGCTCGGCCAGGGGGATCTCGCAGGCGTCCGAGAAGCCCTGCGACGTGATTCCGTGAGCGGTGTTGTTCCTCGTCGACATGTTGGTGAAGGCGATGAAGACGGTGAGTTCGACCAGTGCCGTCGGGCCGAGCCGGTCGAGCAGTCGCGCGTGCAGTTCGTCGGTCACGGTCGTAGGCGTTTCCGTCATGGCCTCGGCGTACTCCAGGACGTCCCGCTCCAGCGGCGTGAACACCTCCGACGTCCGCCAGCGCGGCACTTGGCTCGCCTTCGCGAGGTCCAAGTTCTGGTTCTGGGCCTGGAAGTAGTTGATGTCGAGGCACCAACTGCAGCCGACCTGTGCGGCGACCGCCATGTGCGCGAAAGTCCTGAGGCTTTCGTCGACCGCGCTCCACCGGCCCACCTCGCCGGCGAACTCCAGGGTGGCCATGGCGGCGTCGGGGCTGTGCCACGCCACCTCGACGGGTTCGGGCACGGTGCCCAGCTGTTCGATCATGCTCTCGCTGAGTTCAGCGGGAATCTCGGCCTTTGGCATACGCGGTGACATGGGGCCCTCCTCGGTACGAGCTGGTACGAGCTCTTGCGTGTCCGCCATGAAGACACCGCCGGGCGAGGGCGTGTGACATGGGGCAGCTCACCACCAGTAGGCGGGGTAGCGCGGCGTGTCGGCGCGGGCGCATGAGGCGGCCCAGCCCGCGAGGACCAGCAGAACGCTGGAGCCGACGAGGAGAGGGACGAAGGTCGCGGGATGCGGGGCGTTCAGGACGATGACCACGGATGTCGCGCACGCGGGCGAGTGAGGGGTACGGGCCACCGTCATCACGGCCAGGCTGATGCCCGCAGCCATCGCCGCAGCCCAAGGGGTACGGCCGGCCGCGGCAAGGACCCCGTACCCGACGGCGGCACAGAGCAGATGACCCACGATCACGCTGCGCGGCTGGGCCAGGGGCAACGAGGGGGCACCGTGAATGATCGCGGCGGAAGCGGCCAGCGGGGGTATCAGGACGGGCTCGTGGATGAAGGACCCTATGGCCACGAGCGCCAGCAGGACGGCGGTGGCCGCGCTGATGTTGTGCACGGCGGCACCGGGCGGCGGAGGCGCGGGCGCACGACCGGCGAGGCGAGCGAGGATGCGCGCCCCGGGAGGGGTGGATACGGGTACTGGTACGGGGGTAGAGGGATGGGCGGGGACGCGGGTGCCGGTGGGCGAGGGCCGGGCCTCGATGATCTCGTCGGTGCTCAAGACAGTGTTGTTGCTCAAGACAGTGTTGTTCCGGGGCAGGGCCGACCGGAGGACCCGGACGGCGAGGGCAGGGCAGGGCAGAAGGACAGGAGTCAGCCCGGCTTCCCTCGCGATCGGCAGGGAACGTGGGCACCGGCGGCGGTCCGGGGGTCGGGATATCCGCGTACTCTCCCCGAATTCTACGAGGCGCCTTCGCGTAGCCGCAGGTCAGGGTCGTGTCGCCCCTCCACCCATCGAGTCCAGGCACTGGTCACATGGCGAGGCCCAGCCATTCCCCGACGACCAGCACCTGCGCGCGCCGGCCGGCGCATGCGCACGGAACGCGTTCTCCGGGTCGGGGACCTCGACGTAGCAGGGAACTTTGTCCGGCTGCCCCGCCTCGCAGTGCATCGGCACCGCCGTACCGGGTGTCGAGGTTCTCCGCGGCATCGTGGGGGGGGGAGAGGGCGGCGGGCTCGGCGATTGGAGGTGGGGGTGCGTCGACCACCGGGCTGAACCGGCGCGCGATGAGCCGCCAGCAGCCGTGGAACATCGTGTCACCGCCGTGGAAGCCCCGCTGCCCGCCCGGCCTGCACCACCCCAGTTCAGCTGCGGGCCGCCCAGCCCGTCGACGGAGGGCACCGCGGTCACGCGGAGCGGCCCGACCTCGCGGGTGGACCAGCCATCCACGACCTCGACGGCCGACCGGTGCAGGGCCAGCTTGCGCTCGGCCGGGAGGGTCGTCACGTTGTCGACGCCGTGGCCGTGCCCGGCGCCGACCGCAGGACCGACGCCTTCTTAGCCAGCACGTCCGCGAGAGCGGACGCATCGGTGTGATCCCGGTGCAGGTGGGTGAGGAGCGCGGCACCGACATCCCCGCTCGGCCCGGCCAGATGCTCGCCGGGCTGTCACCCCGTGAACAGCGGTGAGAGGTCCCGCACGTGGTCGATCACCAGTCGCTGCCGCCCGCCGCGATTTCCAGTCCGGCCCAGCCCAGCCCAGCCATCGCACCCGCACGTCGCACTCCTTCGCCTCGGTGGTCTCTCGGAACACCACGACGCTCAGCGGCGGAAGCGCAGGCCCCAAGGGCCGGATCCTCGAACGCGCAGGCGATATCACTTCCGAGGAAGGGCTCGACGGCTTCACCATCGGTCGGCTCGCCGAGGAGCTGGCTATGAGCAAGTCTGCGGGGCACAAGCACTTCGGCACCAATGGAGCCCTGCAAATCACCACGCTGAACAAGGCGTTCGTGGACTTCTGGCACCGCGTGGTCGAGCCGCACTGAGCGAACCGCCGGGTCTGCGCCGGATGCGTACGGTGTGCGCCAATCTGGTGGCCTATCTGGAGGTGCCGATCTTCCCGGCGGCTGCCTGCTGACCGCAGCACCCAGCGAGTTCGACGGTCGCCCAGGCCGGGTCCGCGCCACGGTGGCCGAGATGTGGTCATGCTGGCGGGACCAGCTGCGGGCGGACTTGATGGCGGCGGTGAGCAAGGGTGAGCTGCCGACCGCTTTCGACGCCGACCAGGCGCTGTTCGAGATCGTCGCCGCTGGTTCGACGCTGAACGCCGCCATGCAGCTAGGGCAGGCGAGCGGGCTTTGCTCGCGGTAGTGGGTTGACCCGGTGGTGCCAGGCGAGGTTGCCCTGCAGGATCTTGCAGTAGACCTCGACGTAGCGGTTCCTGGCGAGGAACTTGATCCGCTGGGCAAGGTCCTGGAACGGCACTTCGGCGGGCGGGTGCCCGCCGCGTACTCGACCATGTCGGTGGAGATGCGCATGATGCCGCGGTCGTGGCGCAGTTGTCCGATCTCAGCGACGCCCGCTGGTGCCTCCCGGTGCTCCTGCTCACGAGCGACTCCGGCGATGTAGTCCTTGTAGGCACCGATCAGCCGTAGGCTCCAGTCGGCCAGGGCGTCGAGAGCCGGGAACTCCCGGCGTAGTCGACCGATCTGTTGCCCTAACATGTCGTCGCTCGGGGCGATTTCCGTGCTGTGGATCAGTTCCGTATAGCGGGCCGAGATGTTCCAGACTGCTCGGCGCTCAGCTGGTGCACCCGGTCGTCGAGGACGAACCCAAGGGCAAAGCACCGGATGACCGGGGCCAGCCGTCCGGGGGCACAGCCGGGATACCAGCGCGGCGCCCGCGGTTACGGAGATGTCCACGACGGCGCGTTCGATGCCGTCCATCTGCCGCCGGAGCTGCGCTGCAGCGCATGCACGCTCGCCACCTTCTTCGACGAGCCGGACCTCTTCCGCGACCTAGGTGGCGTTCAGCGGCGGAGCACCCGCTCGGTCACCCGCGCGCAGGCCCCGTCATCATGCACATGGCCTCCCGCAGAGCAAGATCCAGCCGCGCCCGAACTTGCTGGACGCAATCGGCCATGGCGCAACAACTCCTCTCCGGAGGCCTACCGCTTCATCGAGCGGCAGCTGCATCGAGGCGTTGCGATCACCGGCGGGAACCGCCGCTATCGTGCTTCGGTGACCAGTTCCTCGCAGCGTGCGCTTCTGTTTCTTGACGTCGACGGGCCCCTCATCCCGTTCGGCGCGGGGTCCCAGCAGTCCCAGCCGTATCCGACCTACACGACGGGACCCGAAGCGCACGGTGCCGACGCGAACCCGCTCCTGACCAGGATCAATCCCGAGCACGGCTCCCGGCTGGCGGCACTTCCGTGCGAGCTGGTCTGGGCGACGACATGGATGGCGGACGCGAACGAGTGCATCGCGCCCCGCATCGGCCTGCCGCAACTGGCAGTCGTGGTCTGGCCGGAACCGTCCGACACCGACGCCCACGACGAACGGAACGGACTGCACTGGAAGACCCGAGCCCTTGTCGACTGGGCCGCGGGACGCCCGTTCGCCTGGGTCGACGACGAGGTGACCGACATCGACCGGTCGTGGGTCGCTGCCCATCATCAAGGGCCGGCCTTGCTCCATCGCGTCGACCCACGCCGTGGCCTGACGGACAGCGACTTCGCGGCTGTCGGTGAGTGGCTGAGGCAACTGGCCTGACGCGGCTGATGACCTCAGGAACCAGTTGGCCGTAGGTCGCGGCCGGTTCCCGGGTGGCCGACTGCTTCATTGCGTCGCCACTCCTGCGCCGGAGACACGACGGGTGGCGGCCCGTCAGTGTCCCGAAGAGCGGACCAAGAGGTCACGGAGCCGCCGGAGTGCCGTGCGGGGAACGGCCTCCGCCAACTCGGCAGATGTGACTTCAACTGGCCTGCTTGGGGGAGTGGTTCAGTTCTGGGGCTGGGTGGTGTGTGTGGTGTACGTGGTGTAGGTGAGCTGGTTGTTCTGGTGGCCGGTGGTGACGTGGGTGGTGGTGTGGGGCTGAGTGGGGGTGGTGGGCGCGGTGGTGATGTAGCAGGGGGTGGCGAGTTCGACGTAACGGTGGAACTGGGTGTACGTGTGCGTCGTGGTGGCGTTGGGCGGCAGGTGAGGGCGCGTGGCCTGGCGGGCGGCTTCGATGAGGATCATGCCCGGGATGTGGTCGGTGTCGTGATCGAAGAGGACGGGGTGGTGTGGGTTGGGGTTGAGGCGCCAGGCGTGGGGCTGGTGGGAGGGAGCGAGGACGAGGTCGTGGGGAGCGGTCCGACCGAAGGTGGCGGGGTCTTGGTCGGTGGGGGTGTAGTCGAGGTCCTTGAGGGTGGGTGTGGGGGTGGGGATGGTGCGCAGACGCCGGTAGGCCGCGGGCGAGATGCAGGTGAAGTGGCCGTAACCGGTGGCGACGGTGTGGTCGTCCTCGTTGGTGATCGTGAGGTGGATGGTGAAGTTGGGGGAGCGGGTCGCACGGGTGAGGGTGGTGCGGAGGGTGAGGTGCGTGGGGGTGGGTTGAATGGTGAGGTGAGCGGGGTGGGTGGCCACGGTCATGTCTTGCATGACGAAGTGGTGATTGAGGGGGATGTCGTGTTCGGTGTGGGCGAGGTAGATGCCCGTCTGACGGAGGGTTTCGCAGGCGAGGAGGTGATCGTGGCTGCGGCCGTCGGAGGAGTTGAAGAAGGTGTGGGCGCGGGGCCACTGGCCGGTGAGGGTGTAGGTGTCCTCGCCGGTTTTTTCGTGCCCGGTCAGGAAGACCTCGGCGTGCGCGGCGCGGTGAACGTACTCGCGCGGGACGGTGGTGGTGAGGGTGGGAGGCGCCGCGGCCGCCCGCTTACGGCTCGTCCTGTTGGCCGTCCCGGATGCGGCGGCGCCGGTGGCGCCCGTGGCGGGGACGGTCCTGGTGGCGTCCGTCGGGCTAGTGGCGCGGCCGACGTTCTGAGAGTCCGGCGCGGCCGGGGTGCGGTGCGGGGCCTCTGCTGCAGGAGCACTCGGCGCGGCGGACTCGGCGTGCGCGGCGAGCACTGCGGGGGTGCTGTGGGCGGCTTGCGGGGCCGGCGTGTCCGGGGTGCTCTGCGGGCTTTGCGTGTTTTGCGGGTGGTGGTGGCTGTGGGTGTTTTGGGTGTGTGTCAGGACCTGACTGCTCATGAACCTCTCCCCCTGGAGGTGAATGAAAGTGAGGCCATAACATACATACTCACCGGTTTCCTTTTCAAGGGTCGGTGGTGATTACATATGGCGACGGCGGGGGAATGAGGATCTCTGCGGGAATCGGCTTTTCGTAACGCTGGGTAGCGGCGTTCCAGGTGGGAGCGCCGGTAGAGGAATCCGAGTCAAGAGGAATTATTCCGTCCGTTTATCTAGGGAAACCGGCTGAGCGGTTCCTTGTTATGCTTTCGCGCCGTCCGGGACCGGTGGGGTGGCCGCCGGTGTAGTAGTTGTGCTGGCGGGCCTGGAGGTCTGGACTTTCTGTGGGTCCGGGGCAATGGGATTGGGGCTGGGTCGCGGCCCTGGCACCGGTTCCTGTGCCGAGGCGGCCGAGGTCTCCGAGGCCGCCGACTTGAGGTGCTCGTACTGGTACGGGGCCCGGGGGTTGTTTTCGTTTGTTCGGGGCGTCCGGACGGTCCGGGTGCCGGGAAGCGGGGAGTGCTGTGATGGTTCGGACGGATTCGGATGGGGCGGACTCTGTGGGAGTCGGCGGGAGCGCGGGGTCGGTGCCGGCGGGTGCCGGGTCGGTCACCGCGGGCGCGGTCGGTGAAGGTGGTCGTCAGGAAGGACGCGGGCGAGGGTTCGAGCGCCTGAGTCTGGTGGCGGTGAATATCGACGGGGTGTTGCTGAACGACAGTTTCGGGCCGGTGATCCGGCGACTGGTGGAGTCGCGCGGAGGCGTGTACGGACCGGAGCTGGAGCAGGTGTTGCTGTCGCAGCCCCAGATGGTGGCGGCACAGGCGGCCGCGGACGTGTTGGGAGGCACCGCGCCGGAGTTGCTGAAGGCGTACTTCCAGGAGCGGGAGCATTACGTGCGCGAGCACCCGGTGCACACGCTGGAGGGGGCGGGCGCGCTGCTGGAACGCGTACGGTCGCTGGGCCTGCGGATGGTGTGTTACGGGGGATTGGAGCGCTCGCATTTCGATCGCTACCTGGGGGAGTGGGCCGGTTATTTCGACGAGCCGGTATATGTGTGCACCAATGATTTCCGTCCGGGCATCCGGGAGATCACGGAAAGATTCGGTCTCGGCTTCGACCAGGTGGTATTCATTGACGACGTGGCCCGGGTCGCGGAGGCGGCACGTGACCTGGGGGTCGCTTTCATCGGACACCCCAGCGATTACGAGAACGGCTATCAGCGCCCGCTGATGGAGCGAGCCGGGGCTCGCCATGTGGTGCGGTCACTCGACGACATCGACGAGGACCTGCTCCGCGAGGTGGACGCGGAAGCGTCGGCGGGACGCAACTGGAAGCCGGGGGTGTAATTCGGCTGGTTGACTCACGATCTGTTATCCATCCCCGCATTTTCGTAGCCGCAGCTCTCCCGGCTGTTGACGGAGGCCTCCTCGACGGACCGGGACTCGACGGTCAGGGCCTGGGAGCGATCAGCACTACTGGGGAGGTGCGGGGCACTTGTCCGGGTGGAGGCGCCGTTGCAATTGTCCCTGGATGGAAGGTGGCCACCCCGGCGCATGGTTCCAGCATGCGAAGCACCAGAAGCCGACCTGTCAGGCCGATAACGGCCTCGTCGCTGCAGCAGTCAAGGCCGCCCGAGTATGTGCGAAGTCGGGGAGGCCGGCATTAGCCCTGGCTCGAACACCGCACAGGTCGGCCTTGTGCTGCTTACCGTCGCGGCGCCGGCGCTGGGCGGCGAGGATGTCACGCCATGCGTCTTCGCCCATAGGCCGCTCATCGTTGCGTGGAGGTGGCCGCGGTGAATCCACGGCGTCTCGTACAAGCGCTCGGCGGGCAGGCAGATGTAGCCTCGACGTCACCCTTGCTCATTCGTGATTCGGTGCTGCAGTCCCGTCGATTTGTGGTTCGGGATTCTTGGCCGGTCGTTCTGGTCAAAGTCGGTATCGGTATTCGACTGCGGCCCATGTCCGATCGGCGATGGTCCCGGTGATCAACGCCGCGACGGCAGCGACGTACCACGGCAGGTCAAAGACTAGGCAAGGGGCGATTGCGATCGCCAACGCGACCAGGTTGATCCACCAGGGGGTGCGCAGGATGAGGGGAGCTCCCCTCTTGTGATGACCTGTCAGCACTTCTTTTTGCTCATCTTGCTCAGCTGCCCGTTGCAGGGACGGGACTTCGAGCGGTAGGCGTCCGCCCCCTTATCCCAAGCTTCCTACCTTGATCTGCTTGAGGTCCTTCAAGAGGTTCTTGATGTCATCGTATATGGACTCGCCTTTGCGATCGTGCTCGACGTGTGGCGGGCAGGGCCGGCGCTGGCGTGTGCCAGAACACGGCGCCGTTCGAGGGGGCGAGCTGCCGGCCAGCAGGTCCATGCGCCGGTCGCGAACGGCGAGTTCGAGGCCTGCCAGGCCTTCCACGCGGCTCGTGCGCATCAACACCCCTATAGATACGGCGTGTTTACGTCCTCCTGCTGTGGGCGTCGCCGGGCTCTTGCGGCTGAGGTTGTTGGTCCGTACTGCTTGCGACGGGTGGACTTGCGTGTCGGGCGCGGGGGCAGAGTGGCGTTGGTGGCGGGGTGAAGGGGGCAGGTTGTCTGGCCCGCCTGGGGGTTGGGGCAGGTGGGGGTGTTGGCCGGCGGGGAGGCGGCTGAGTGATTGGGGTGCTGGCTGGGCGAGTTGTGATGTGGGAGCTGGGGGAGGTTTAAGGGCGTGGTGGGGTGAACCGACGGGGGTGTGTTCGGTCACGGGAGGTGGGCGGCGAGGGGTGACGGGGTGGGATTTGTCGGGCAGATACGTGATGAGGGCGGAGATTGCCAAGATCTCTGGCGGGGTCTTTCAGGGATGCAGTGGGTAAGGTACGTCCACGACGGTTTCTTTTTCGGGTCCGCTGCATACCCGATCGGGCACGGAGTGCAGGGGAGGTCACGTGGCGCAGCAAGAGCGTGCTGTTCGAACTCGCCGGGCGGTGTTGGAGGCGGCCGCGGTGGTGTTCGCCGAGCATGGCTATTCGGCGGCTACGGTGTCGGACATTCTTCAGGTCGCGGGGGTGACCAAGGGGGCTCTGTACTTCCACTTCGACTCCAAGGAAGCCCTCGCGCGAGGGGTACTGCAGGCGCAGGTCGCGTATGCGGGTCCGCCGCAGGATCTGAAGGTCCAGGAGTGGGTGGACGCGGGTCTGCTGCTGGCGCACCGGCTGCCGCGGGACCCGGTGGTCCGGGCGGGCGCGGTTCTCTCGTCCGATCCGCAGGGCAGGGAGCACTACGGCAGCGCGTGGCCGGCGTGGATCGATTTGTCCGCGCAGACCCTGGCTGAGGCCAAGGAGCGGGGGGAGATCCTCTCGCATGTGGTGCCGCGGCAGACGGCGGAGCTGATCGTGAGTGCTTTTCACGGAGTGCAGCTGTTCTCCCAGCTCGAGTGCGGGCTGAGTGATGTCGAGCGGCGGATCTCGGTCCTCTACGACCACGTGATACCGGCGATCACGGTGCCGGCGGTGCTGGCGCGTCTGGACCTGGCTCCGGACCGTGGAGCACGACTGTATGCGCAGGCCGTGTCCGTTCCTCATCCGGTTCTGGTGGACAGCCCCAGCTGACGCTCTTGCCATTGCGCTTGCCTTCCCACCCGCCGTACCGGTCATCTTGCTGACCGCTGGGCATTGCTGGTTGGCATTGGCAGTGCCACCGTCAGTACACTCCCGCACTTCGCTTTCGCCTGGACCAGGTGTCCCGGCGCAGCCACGTCGGAAACTCGGACGCGCGGAGTAATTGCTGGCTGCAACGCTCTCGGCTGAAGGGCGAGTACGTACGCGTGGGCGCCGAGTTCAGGCAGGCACGGACGACGGGTGTGAGGCTGATGGCGTCGAAGGGCGGGGCTACCAGGTGGTGGCACCCCCGTCGACGGGCATGGTGGCGCCGGTGACGAAGGAGGCGCGGTCGCTGCAGAGCCAGGCGGCTGCCTCGGCGATCTCTTCGGGTTCGGCCATGCGGTTCTGCGGGGAGGATGCCTTGCTCTTGGCATCCTGGGTGGGGAAGCGGGCGAACCAGTCCTCCACCATTTCGGAACGGGCCAGGCCCGGGGCGATGGCATTGACGCGAATGTTGCTGGGGGCGTACTCGACCGCGGCGACCTTGGTCAGACCGATCACTGCGTGTTTGGCGGCGATGTACGGGGCGGCCACGGAGGTGGCCACCAAGCCGGCCACGCTGCTGGTGTTGACGATGGCGCCGCCGCCGCTTTCGAGCATGGCGGTGATCTCGGGCCGCAGGCAGTTCCATACACCCCGCACGTTGGTGTCCATGATCAGGTCGTACGCGGTGTCGTCCATCAGGTGCAGGGGCGTCTTCTCCACGGCAGCCCCCGCGTTGTTGAATGCCACGTCCAGACGGCCGTAGGTGTCCACAGCATGGGCGACGGCTCGGCGCATGTCGGCCGCGACCTGCACGTCGGCGGCGCAGTAGGTGGCCTGGGCGCCTTCGGCACGCAGCTCCTTGGCCAGGAGTGCCAGGCGGTCCTCGCGGCGGGCGACCAGCACCACGCGGGCACCTTCACGCGCGAACACCCGGGCTGACGCCGCTCCGATCCCGCTGCTTGCCCCGGTGATGAGGGCGACCTTGTCCGCGAGCGATCCCTGACCCTGCGTCATCGTGCGTACTCTCCCCAGTTCTCAAGCGGCACACGCCGTGGGTGCCGCTCCTCGCCTAGGCGTGCGCACCGCCCCAGTAGCCTAGCGTGCATGTTCGATAACAGAAACCACATGACCGGTCCGTGAGACCTGTTGCCTCCCCCGGCCCGGTGAAGTCCTCCTGCCCCAGGGCTTTCTCGGCCCGGGGCATTACTGGTCGCGACGGCTCCGTTCCGTTCGCCGGTACGCCGCTCCATGGCTCACGACAGGATCACGAGCCGACCTTCTTGAGGCGGCGGCAGGAGGCGAGGTGTGGCCCAACATGGGGGAAGTTCGGGAAGCCGTTGCGGCCGTGGTCCGAGCAGTGGTCCGATCGGGAACTCCATCCGGTCAAGCGGAGAGCGGCAACTCGGCGAGCCCTCGCCAACCGTCGGGTGTGAGGGCGACCACGTGGATGGTGGCCACCTCGGTAGGGATCGGCAGACGGCCGGTGACGCGACGCGTGATGTCGGCGGCGGCGTGGGCGCCCGCGTCCAACGAAACGGTGACGTGCACCGGTGGGTCCTGCCCGAACCGGCCGCCGTACGGGACCTGTTCGGGGAACGCCGCACGAACGGCAGTGGCCAGGGCACGCAGTTCGGGAACCGGCACACCCACGAACCCGTCGGACGCCTCGACCTCGTTCAGCAGGACGGGAATCCGGCCGTCCACCGGCGCGGCCCGCACCAGTACGGTCCGCAACCGGTCCAGATCCGTCGCACCGATCCGGTCGGCCGGTAGCCAGGGGTAGAGCAGCGCCGCGTGTGCGGGCACACCCGGCCGTACCACTCGCGCATCCACTTGGGCGGCCAGCTCCAGCAGTGGGTCGGCGTCCGGCAGCAGTGCCAGGACGGCCGTCGTCCCCAGTGGGGGCATATTCGTCGTCACCCCGCCTCCCGTGTCGCGTCCCGTCGCGACGATCGGAGCCAGAGAGGTCCGCGTACCTGGAGGCCGTCCTCACGGTGGCGGAGGGGGTGGATGTGATCTCTGTTGATGGTCAACTCCTGCCGGCGAGAACGTACGCGGTTGAAGAGTTCTGGATCGAGGTGTCCTACGAGTCTCACGAGTCTATGGGGGAGTGCTTCGGCTTCCCTGCGAGTAGGCCCTCGTGGTCAGCCTTGCGGATGACGTCGTCGATTCACGGCTGTCCACCACGTCGGAATTGCTCCCGTTCCCCGGGCCCGTCGAACCGCCGTCCAGCAGAACTCCGTGGAACGGCGGGCCCTGACGCACGTCGTGACCGGCTGCGTCGATGACGCGGTGGGCGGTTCGAGATGGGGGCTCGTGTGAGGTGGAGGTGATGGCTGTCTGTGTCGGTGTTGCGCCTTGGGGGAGAGGCGGATGAGACGAGACTGAGTACGCTCAGGGAGGCAGGGCTACGGGGGGCGCTTCGTGAAACGGATCCACTTCACGGGTGAGGATCTCGCCCGAACTCGGTTGACCACGACGATCGGCGTGGCGGCGGAGACCTTCGACAGCGTCAAGCTGTTGCGCGACCGCGACCGCAGTCTTGGGTTTCACCACTGGCGGACGTCGGTGGGCGGTCGGCTGGGAGAACAGGCGCGCCCGCTGGTCGCTTTGATTCCGGAGCGCGGGCCCATGATCGATGTGGTCGGCCTGGCCGGCGACACGACGTGCATCACCGAGGCGGCGGACAACATTCTCGCGGCCCCGCGTGCGCTGTGGCGCATGGAATTGGAGCACATCGACTTCGAGCCGACGCACCGTGCCTGGGCCCGCAGCCTGTACAACGGGGATCGGGAGCCGCGCAGGCAACTTACCGAGGCGCTCATCGCCTGCCACCGCGAGAACGTGGAGCCGTACTGGGGGAGGGTCAGGTCCCGGCTGACGGTCAGCCGGGATGCTTACGCGCGCGCCATGGCCGAAGGGGGAGTCGAGCGGCTGCTGGAGACCCTGTGTCCGCCCCTCACCCGCTGGCGGGCTCCGGTGCTCGAGGTGTGCCATCCGCGTGACGCTGATGTGTATCTGCAGGGACGTGGTCTCGTCATCGCGCCGACGGTCTTCTCGTCGCGGCAGGTGGAGCTGTTGCAGTGCCCGTTGGATACGGCCGAGGCGCCTGTCCTGGCCCTTCCCACGATCGGCGACGCCACGACCGGCACCGCTGTGTGGGACGTCAGCGAGTGCGGTGGCCGGGCACTGGGTGACCTGCTGGGACGTACCCGGGCCGCGGTTCTGGCAGCCGTTGCCGAAAGCTGCGGTACGGGCGAGTTGGCACGTCGCCTGAACATCTCGGTGTCGGCCGCGAGCCAGCACGCGACGGTGCTGCGCAACGCCCATCTCATCACCACGAGACGCAAGGGCAAGTCTGTGCTGCACTCCACGACGTCCTTGGGCGCCGCCCTCCTGAACTCGGCCCCGGACTGACGAGGAGTCGGCGGGCCCGTAGAACGGGACCCTGAAGAACGGGACCCTGAGGGGATACGACCTTTCAGCCAGAGATGAAAGGTTGGCCGTCACCGGACGCCACGTGCCACGGTTGGGTCATCGGAAGGAACGAAAGGGGAACGACATGAAGCGGACGAATCGTTGGACGACGGTCGGCCTGCTTGCCGTGGGTGGCTTCGCCGCGGCACTGCTGGCCGGTCCTGCCGCAAGCGCCCAAGCGAACGAAGTGACTGCACAGTGCGCCGGCGGCTGCATCCAGTCCGTACCGGACGGGTTCCAGGTGTCCTCCACCCCGGTGGACTCGACCACCGACGGCAACTGGGAGCCCCACTAAAGGGTGTTGCGCAAGGCTGTGGCCTGGCTGGCCCGGGCATCTCGGTCGTATGGCTGGAGTGTTGAGGGTCGATCGGAGGTGGGTGGAGACGTCCACCGGGCTGCAGGTGACGCGGTTTGTGCGGCTGTTGAGGGTGGTGCGGGAGCGGGGCGGCATCGGCACCCTGATGGGCTGGCGTCGGAGCCTGTCGCTGGCGGAGCGAGTCTTGATCGTCGCGGTGTATATACCGCACGAACTTGGCCGTGTGGCAGCTCGGACCGTTGTGTGGCATCTCCTCCTCCCGGTAGCGGGCGGTGACCGCGGGGACGACGGTGAGCGGCTGCTGGTGGCGGCGCTGCTCGGCGACCAGGATTCGGGCCGCCCCCATGACCGGCCCCTGCTACCGCCCCCTCACACCTTGTGCCCCGCGGACCTGAACGGGCCTCTCTCGGGGGCCACACAAGCTTCGACGAGTGTCCTCTTGCCGGCCGCGGAGCCCTCGACGCAGAGCCGTCCGCCCTTCTCGCGCAGGTCGAGGGCGAACCGTGTTGTCTCCCCGGACCGCTTGAGGCCGTGGATGCGTTCGTCGACATAGCCGAGGTCGTTCAGGACCGTCCTGACCTTTGCGGGGGTGGGGTCCGCGAGATCCCACAGCGCCCGGGTGACGCGTTCCTCATGGCGGGCGGCCGCGCACCAGTCGCGGGCGTTGAGCTCCACTTCCGGTCCTGACGTGGGGGTGACGGGCTCGACGGGACGATCCGAGGGCGTCTCTCCCGGGGCAGGCGACACCGGGTTCACCGGTTCGGCGGGCGGTGCCTTGGGCGGTGCGCTCGCGGGGCACGGCCGCGCGATTCTTTCCAGCATCGCCGGGAACGCCGCTTCGGACCGGCTGCGGGCCGTGTCCGCGCGCCCGGCTCGCTCTCCACGGTCGTGCTTCGTCGCGGTGTTCTCGGTGCCGCACGCGCCGAGTGCCAGCAGGGCGGCGGAGGTGACGGCACAGGCGAGCCAGGGCCGGCGCGAGGAGCGGCGGGCGAACGCGTTGGCCGGGGAAGGGTTCTGTCTCATGGGGGCAGTCTCTGATCAACCGACCGCCGTCCGCCTGAGTACGCGTACTCACGCGGACGGCGGTACTTGGTGTCCGTCGTCCGAGTACGGCTCGGAGCCACCCGTCTCTCTCAAGTAGCGCACCTGGGAGGTCAATTGGTGGACGAAGGCCGAGGAACCCGGAGCCGGGGGCTTGTGTGTGTGGGGGCTGGCAGGACTCCGGTGCCGTCTGACCTCGTGCGCGCAACGTCTGCTCCCTGCCGTGTAGTTCGAGGTTCCGATCTGAGTGGCGGTCCTGGTCCGTGGCGGGAGGCGTGTGGTGGTTCCGCGGGGTGGGGCAGGGGTACGACTCCGGGGTCCGCCGGGCTCGTGGAGGACGTCGGTATCGCGGGCGAGGCCCCGGGAGGAGTCCCGTGGCCCGGGCTCATGCTCCTTGAGGGGGTGGCCAGAGGTGCCGGCGCCTGGGGCTCCTGCTCCGGTGCGGGAGTGGTCCGTTCAGCCGCCGGCCGTCCCGGCCCCGAGTCGGCCGTCCCGGCTCCCGAGTCGCCGTCCCGTCTGGCCAGGGAGCAGCCTCGTGTCCGCGTGGGCAGGGAGCCCGAATTGGGATCTGCCTGAGCGACTCGGCGAGTTGCTCGGCCGGGCGGTTCGAGGACTTGAAGGAGGAAAGGGGCTGAGGCGTGTCCGGTGGATCTTGTGATCGTTGTGGTCTTGGGGGTGTTGGCTTGGTCGTGGGGTGGGGAGGTTTGTTGAATGCGGAGTGGGTTGGGTTGAAGCCGTATCTGGTGGTGTCTGGGAGGTGCGGCGGGGGTTGGGTCGGCCGCTGCGGGATCATCAGCGGGATCTTGCACCGGTAGGGTGCTGGGGCGCCCTGGCGGGATCTGTCCGCCTGTTTGGGTCGCTGGAGGGCCGTGTGCGAGCGGCTTGGACGCTGGTCGGTGGAGGGTAGATGGGGCAGGGTCTTCGCGGCCGTGCTGGCCGGCGCCGACGCGGAGGGGCGCGTCGACGGGTCGATGGAGCGTGGACGCCACCTCCTGTCGTGCCCGCCGGTATGCCGCCGGGGCGTGCAGGACAGCGCTGCGAGTGCGGGGGAAGGCGCACGTGCGTTCCCCTCGGCGGCATCGCTCTGTTGAGGGACTCGGACGTTCCCGGGGCGGTCTGACCTGCAAGATCCGTCTCGCGGGTGAGGGCGGGTGCCGCCCTCTGGTCATGTTGATCACTCCGGGTCGGTGGGGCGACGCCTTACAGTTCATCCCGGTCATGGAACGCATCCGCGTCAGTCGCCGGGGTGGGGGGCATCTGCGCACCCGGCCCGACCACCTGGTCGGCGATGAGGCGTACTCGTCCCGCTGCGTTCGTCGCTACCTGCGACGGTGCCAGGTCAAGCACACCATCCCCGAACCGAAGAACCAGCAGGCCAGCCGTCATCGCGGCGGCAGCAGGGGCGGCCGGCCGGCCGCTTTCGGCAAGGAGATCTACGGGCGCAGGCACGAGGTTGAGCGGACGATCAACGTGTTGGAGACCTTCCGGGCGGTGGTCATGGGGTTCGGCAAGAGGGCCTGCATCTTTCACGGCACCGTGATCGTCGCGGCAATGCGCCTGTGGCTTGGCTCCTGAATTCGCCGAAGAGCCTGTAAGTACCCAGGGTCACGGAATGAGTCCGATGGCCTCAATCTCGATCATCCACTCGGGGTTGGCGAGTGAGGAGACCTCCACGAACGTCTCCGCGAGGTGGGGCTTGTCCGGGAAGTGTTCCGCGCGCAGCTTGGCGAAGATGTCCTGCTGCGCGATGTCGGTGACGAACACGGTCGCCTTGACCACCTCGGCGAGGCTGGAGCCCGCGTTCGTGAGGACCGTCGACAGGTTCGCGAGCGCCTGACGGGCTTGCGTCTCGAAGTCCCTAGCGCCGACCGTGGCTCCCTGGGCATCAATCGGCGCCTGCCCTGAGGTGAAGACCAAGTTCCCGACTCGGACCCCGAGCGATATACCGGCCGCCTCGTACCAGTCGGGTTCCGCAGAGACACGCACGCGCTCGGCGGCAGGCCGTGTAACGGACATGCTGCTGACACTCCCTCAAAACTGTGTACATGGAGCCGGGCAGCTGTGATCACCCGGCTCGATCGTCAGCCGCGAGATTCTGAGATTCATTCCCGAGGGCTTGCAAGTTCGCCTCGGCGCAGCTCGGGTGACAGTCGCCCACCTGCGCGAGCGAGCCGCGTCCCAGACAAGATCCGCCGGAGACGCCCTCAGGTTGTGGGTCGGCTTTCGGGGGTGGGGTGGTTTTGCCTTGTGGGTTCTGAGGGTGTGGCCGGCGTGTTGTGCGTCCTTTTGGTCGCCGAAATTGCGCGCTGTTTGTTGGGCCCTTGGGGTGGGGTGGTGGTTTGTGTGCTGTGTGTGGCTTGGGTGGTGGGGTTGGCGCTTGGCTGGGTCGGGTTGTTGGGGGTGTGTCAGTGGGGTTGTTGGGGTTGGGGGGTGGGGGTGTTGTTGTGTTGGGGGTGGGTGGGTGGGAGGAGGAGTTGGCAGAGGGTGGTGAGGGGGGTGGGGGTGTGTGGGTGGGGGTTGGTGTGGGTGAGGGTGGCGTGGCCGATGGTGGTGGCGACGATGGTGTCGGTGAGGGCTTGGGGGGAGATGTGGGTGGGGAGGGCGTGGTGGTTGGCGGCGTGGGTGACGGTTTGGTGGATGCGGGTGTGCCATGCGTGGCGGAGGTCGTGGGGGGTTTGGGGGGTGTGGGGGGTGGTGTCGCAGCTGAGGCGGAGGGCGGCGCGTACGACGGTGTCGTGGTGGAGGAGGTGGAGCATGCGGTGGGAGAGGTCGATGAGGTGTTGGAGGGGGTTGGTGGGGTTGGGGGGTGTGGTGTCGGCGGTGTGGTGGAGGGTGTGGGTGGCGGTGTGGGTGATGGCGTGGGCGAGGGCGGCTTTGTTCTCGAAGTGGAAGTGCAGGGCGCCGCGGCTGACGTGGGCGCCGGTGCTGATGTCCTCGAGGCTGGCGCGGGTGTAGCCGTGTTGGTCGATGAGGCGGGCGGCCGAGAGGATGAGTGCGTTGCGGGTACGGGTGGCCCGTTCCTGCTTGGTCACTGGTGACTCCCGTCGAGAATGGTTTCCGCTGAGCGTATAAAACCAACTTGCCGGTTTGATCTCCAGAGGTGGGGCGGTTCCGGTTGCCGGGCCGGGGTGGGGGTGACGTGTTCCGTTTGCGGGGTCCGGGGGTGGGTGGGCGGGTCACCTCGGTGGGGGTGCGGGGGTGGTCGGCTCTGCGGCTGTGGGGAGGGCGTGCGTGTGGTTTGTGGTCTGGGGCGGGGTGTGTGCCCGTGCCCGCCTTGGACCCTCCCGGGTGGGGGTGGCTGGCTCTGGTTTGACGGTTGAGCCCCCGGCCCTGCTCGGGCCAGCCGTCCTCATCCACCTGCCGCGCGCTTGCCGGTGGCAGCCAGCCGGGCGGCGCGCTGCCCCGGATCGCCCGCGCCCGCCTGGCCCCAGCTGGTCCGCCTGCGCCCCCTGGCCCTAGGGCGCGCGTTGGTGTGCCGTCCTCTCCTGGCCCGCCCGCTCCGCTCCGTTCCGCTCCGTGCTGTCCGGCCGGTGTTCGCCGGTGCCGCCCCGCGGTGCGAGGCGCCGCTGCCCGGCCTGGCCGGCCGTCTTCATCCGCCCGCCGCGCGCTTGCCGGTGGCAGGCAGCTGGTCGGCGCGCCGCCCCGGATCGCCCGCGCCCGCCTGGCCCCAGCTGGTCCGCCTGCGCCCCTGGCTCCAGGGCGCGCGTCGGCGCGCCGTCCTCTCCTGCCGCCGGCTCCGCTCCGTTCCGCGCTGTCCGGCTCGCGCTCGCCGGTGCCGCCCCGCGGCCCGGGACGCCCCTGCCCGGCCCGGCCAGCCTTCCTCATCCGCCGTCGTCCGTGTCTGCCGATCGCAGTCCGTGTGTCGGCGTGTCACGCTTTCTCGGCCCGCCGGTGCTGGCCCCGGCCCGGATGGCCCCCGGCTCGGTCCGGCCGACCAGCCCCCATCCGTCCTGCCTGCCGGGCTGAGGGAGCAGGTCCTGGCCTCCGGCTTGTCTGTGGCCCAGCTCGTCTTCACCGGGTGGGCGGCGCCTCGTCCTTTCGTGGCAGCGGCAAGCACGGCGGCGCCAACGGTGCCCGTTGCGCCTGTTGGCCCCTGTCCGCCCGGTGGTGCGACGCCCGGGCCCGGCCGTCCGGCCTGGCCCGGTCCGGGCCGGACGGTGCTGGTCTGCTGGTGTTGTCCCTGTCCCGGCTGGCGGCCGGCGGCGGCAGCCTGCCTGGTGGTGTGTCGTCCTCGCCCGGCTGGCCGGGGCCGGCGGTTGGGGTGGTCGCTGTCTGTGCTGGTGGGCGTGTTTGGCGCGGGTCTGGCCGGTGGTGGGTTTGGGTGTGCTCCAGGGAGATCCGAGCCTGTTTTGAGCTGGGCGGTCGAGCGTGGGCGTGTTCGGGAGGGGTGGGGTTGTGGGTGGTGTCGGGGGTGGTGCGGCTTTGTTCCGGGTGGAGCGGGGTCGGGCCAGTGATGAGGAGTTGGCTGCGGTGGCGGTGACGTTGTTGTCGCTTGCTGTGGTGGGGCGCGCTCGTGTGGGTGGTGCGGGTGGGCAGCGGCGGGTGGCGTCGTGGTGTCTGCCGGGGGCGGGGGGTGTCTACCGGGCGCCGCACAGCTGGCGGTGACCCCCCAACCCCCTTCTTTCTTTTTCTTTTCCCGCCTCGCTCCGCCTTGCCCCCTCGCCTCGGGGCGGGGGTGGGTGGTGGTGTGAGTGGTGTGGCGGGGTGTGGTTGAGGGCCGGTTGTGTGCCGGCCGGGCTGTTTGATGAGTGAAGGGGGAGTGTGGTGGCGACGGTGACGGGGCCTTCCGCGTTGGATGCGGGGCCGGCTGATATGCGGGGCCGGGTGGCGGAGTTGGCGGCGATCCGGGCGCAGGCGCTGGCCGGGCCGGGTGAGCAGGCCAGTCGGGCGCAGCACGCCAAGGGCAAGCTGACCGCGCGCGAGCGGATCGAGCTCCTGGTTGACCCGGGTTCGTTCAACGAGGTCGAGCAGTTGCGCCGGCACCGGGCCACCGGCTTCGGCCTGGAGGCGAAGAAGCCGTACACCGATGGTGTCATCACCGGCTGGGGCACGGTGGAGGGCCGGACGGTCTTCGTCTACGCGCACGATTTCCGGATCTTCGGCGGGGCGCTGGGTGAGGCGCACGCCACGAAGATCCACAAGATCATGGACATGGCGATCGCGGCGGGTGCGCCGCTGGTCTCGCTCAACGACGGCGCCGGCGCCCGGATCCAGGAGGGCGTCTCGGCGCTCGCCGGTTACGGCGGCATCTTCCAGCGCAACACCAGGGCCTCGGGCGTCATCCCGCAGATCAGTGTGATGCTCGGCCCGTGCGCGGGCGGCGCGGCCTACTCGCCGGCGCTGACCGACTTCGTGTTCATGGTCCGTGAGACCTCGCAGATGTTCATCACCGGCCCCGACGTGGTGCGTGCGGTGACGGGGGAGGAGATCAGCCAGAACGGGCTGGGCGGCGCGGATGTGCACGCCGAGACCTCGGGCGTGTGCCACTTCGCCTACGACGACGAGGAAACCTGCCTGGCCGAGGTCCGCTACCTGATCTCGATGCTGCCCTCCAACAACCGCGAGAACCCCCCGGCGCATGAGTCCGAGGACCCGGTGGAGCGGCGCTCCGACGTGCTGCTGGATCTGGTGCCGGCGGACGGCAACCGCCCCTATGACATGGCCAAGGTCATCGAGGAGCTCGTCGACGACGGCGACTTCCTGGAGGTCCATGAGCGGTGGGCGCGCAACATCATCTGTGCGCTGGCGCGGCTGGACGGCAAGGTGGTGGGGATCGTCGCCAACCAGCCGCAGGCGCTGGCCGGTGTCCTGGACATCGAGGCCTCGGAGAAGGCCGCCCGGTTCGTGCAGATGTGCGACGCCTTCAACATTCCCATCGTCACCCTCCTGGACGTCCCGGGCTTCCTGCCCGGGGTGGACCAGGAGCACGGCGGGATCATCCGGCATGGTGCGAAGCTGCTGTATGCGTACTGCAATGCCACGGTGCCGCGGATCTCGCTGATCCTGCGCAAGGCCTACGGCGGTGCTTACATCGTCATGGACAGCCAGTCCATCGGCGCGGACCTCACGTTCGCCTGGCCGACCAACGAGATCGCCGTCATGGGGGCGGAGGGCGCCGCGAATGTGATCTTCCGGCGGCAGATCGCGGCCGCGGAGGATCCTGAGGCGATGCGGGCGCGGATGGTCAAGGAGTACAAGGCCGAGCTGATGCATCCCTACTACGCCGCCGAGCGCGGTCTGGTCGACGACGTCATCGACCCGGCCGAAACCCGCGAGGTCCTCATCAAGTCTCTTGCGATGCTGGGGTCGAAACATGCTGATCTGCCCTCGCGCAAGCACGGCAACCCCCCGCAGTAACACCATCCTCGCCCCCTCGGGTTCTGGGTCCGGCTCCCCCTGCCCGGGCGGGGGTGCCGCTGCGTGAGCGGCTCCCGGCCGCCCTCCTCATTCCGTGCCGGGCGCGCCAGTGTTTGCCTGGGGTGTGCTCCGTTTTTCCCGCGGGGGGGCCTTCTCGGTCTGTTGTGGAGAATGCCGTGCATCGCCTCGTTCCGGAGCCGGTCGGTGCCGTGTGCCCGTCTGAGCGGTGCGCGGCCCCCACTTCGTCAACCGTCCTGCTGTGCCTGCCTAGAGGCGGGTGCCGCCGGTGCCCGGTCGGGCCGGGGCGGGACTTGGCTGTGGCTCTGGGCCGGTTCCGGTTGGCGGCCGGTGCCGTGCGTGGGTGCGGGGGGTGGTGGCGAGGGGTGGCTGTGGTGCGGGAGCACGGTTGTCCGCGGTGCTCGGTGGCTGCGCCCGCCCTGGCCCGGCACCTGCGGGCACAGCGGCAGCACTCCCAGCCCGTGTGGCCATTGGCGCCGCAGGGGCAGGCCCGCAAGGCGTCGGGCGGGGGGGCTGTCTCCGCCAGAGGCGATCGGAGCAGCCGGTACGCCCCTGCCGGCCCGCCGGTTGGCGGCGGCCGTCGCTGTCGGCGTCGACCGCCCGGCGGTCTACTGCCGCTGAGATCACCCCGGTTGCTGCGGGAGGGCTCTGCGGGAGTGTTTGGCGGCCTTCCGGCCTTCCGGCCTTTCGGTGGGGCCGGGGCCGCCCAATCCCTATGGCGGGCTCCACGCCCCGGCAGCAGCCGCCCTGCCCCCCCGGCACCGGGGCGCCACCCCGGCCACGGGGCCCCGCAGAGCCCAAGTCCCCCTGGGCGCAGGGCCTGCTCCCTGCGGGAGTTGCCGGCTGCCGCCTCCGGCGGCTCGGGCGCCCCTTGTCCCTTGTCGGGGCCGGCCCGCAACTCCTGCCCAGCGGGAGCTCTGCCCCGGCAGGAGTTCCGTCTCCTGGGAGGTCTCCAGTGGTTCGCCGTCCCTGCCCACTGTCGCCGTCCCCCTTGCCTGGTGCGTACCCCGCCCTCTTCGCGCCAGCGCCGTGCCGGCCCCGGCAGACCCCGTACCCCTCCGGTAGCCCCCGCGTGGGCTGCGGCGAGCACGCCCAGTGCCCTGTTCGGTGACGTCTCGGTCGTGCAGGCCGCGGTGGCCTCTGCGGGGAAGCTGCCGGTCGTCGAGCGGGCAGGGCCTCCAGTGCGGCCTCGGGTCCCCGTCGGCAAGGCGAAGGCGCCGCGCGGGCGGTACCGGGCCAGCCCCGCGCCCGGGCCCACCCGCCCGCACCCCGGCCCCCCGGGTGCCGAAACCTCCCCCCCGGCCCTGCCCCCTCCCGGCTTTCCCACGCCTTGCCGGTACGCGCCCGGCCCCGCCCGCCCCGCGCCGGGGCCCGGCGCGACCCCGTACTGTCCCGTCCGTTCCGTCGCGTCCCGGCACGAAGGTGGGGGACTGGAAGCTGTTCCCGCCAGTGTGTTTTCACCACCCGGAACGTCTTCCGCCCCCGCGGAAACGGCCTGCTCCGGCTGTTTCTTCGGGGTGGCCGGGGCCGGTGCGGGCCCGTCCGGGCCCGCAGGTGGCGAAGAGGAATCCGCCGGTTTCTCCCCGCGCCCGCGTGACCTGGGATTTCCTCAAGGTCCACTCAAGAAACAGCAGGTGGGACGCCTGAGGACCGGTCGGGCACAGCTATAAACCAGCTATGCGGTTTTGTATTGACAGGGCCCCGAGGATCTATTTGAATTCGGGACGCGGTGGGGGACCGCCCCCGCGAGCGGCATTGACCACCTTGCAGGGGGACGCTGTGGACATCGAGGTACTCGGCGCGCTGGCGGTGCGGGAGAACGGCCGGTCCATCACACCCACCGCCCCCAAACCCCGGCAGGTGCTGGCGCTGCTGGCCCTGCACGCCGGCCGGATGGTCCCGGTGGCCGCCCTGACCGAGGAACTGTGGGGGGCCGCCCCGCCGCGCAGCGCCCGCACCACCTTGCAGACCTATGTGCTGCAGCTGCGGGAGCTGATCGCCGCCGCCCTGGACCAGGACGCCGCCACCGGCGCCGGCCGGCAGCGCCGCACCGCCAAGGACGTGCTGGTGACGATGCCCGGCGGCTACCTGCTGGCCGCCGGCACCGGCCACAGCGACGTGCGGACCTTCGAGGAACTGGCCCAGCTGGGCTGCCGGGCCATGGACGGCGGGGACTACGCCGGCGCCGCCCGCCAGCTGCGCCAGGCCCTGGCCCTGTGGTCGGGCACCGCCTTCGCCGACGTACAGGCCGGCCCCCGCCTGGAGATGGAGATCAAACGACTGGAGGAGAGCCGGCTGTGCGCCCTGGACCGGCGCATCGAGGCCGACCTGCGCCTGGGCCGCCACCGCGAACTGCTGGCGGAACTGACCGTCCTGGTCAACGGCTACCGCACCCACGAGAGCCTGCACGCCCAGTACATGCTCGCCCTGCACCGCTCGGGACGGCGCGGCGAGGCCCTGCAGGCCTACCAGCGGCTGCGCACCACCCTCGTGCACGACCTGGGCCTGGAGCCCTCCGCCCGGCTGCGGCGCCTGCAGCGTTCCATCCTGAACGCCGGACACGACTTCACCGCCCCCGCCGCACAGCGCCTGGCCCCCACCGGGTAGAGACCCCGGCCACGCGCCCCGCCTGCCGCCCCCGCCCCGGCAGCACCGGCACCCCACCCCCCCCCCACACGGCCCGCCCGGGCCCCCAGCCTCACCCGAACACCTGTTGTACCTGAGCCACCTGCTCCACCCGCGCCGCCTGTTCCATCTGCTCGGCCCGTTCCACCCGTTCTGCCTGTTCTGCCCGTTGGATCTGTTCCACCGCACCGTTCACTCGATCGCCCTTCCCCCCACGCGCTCGCCCTGGCGGCGAGAGCAGTGGGCGAGCGCGTGTGCCGCTCGCGGCGCCCCACCGCCGCCGGCCCGCTCTGCCCTGCACCTGCCCGTGTGACGTGACCGGAAGGCGAGGAAGAAAAACGTTCCCCCGTACGCCGTGTGGACTTCACCCCAGCCCACGCGCACCCGGCCCGTGTGCGGCCTAACGTGCGGGCCAGGGACCAGGCCTGACGACCCCTCACCCGATGGACCACGATCAACGGACGACGACGAAAGACGGACGACGGCGAAAGGAGGACGCCCCGCGCACCACCGCCACGACGCCCGCGGCGTCGGAATGCAGTCAAGACATAACTCGACGAGTACGGAGGAAACCCATGAAGATACAGGTTCTGGGTCCGTTGAGCGCCGAGGTCAACGGGGGATCGATTGTTCCGACGGCGAGCAAGCCGCGGCAGATTCTGTCCCTTCTTGCCCTCTACCCCGGACGGGTGATGCCCGTCCCCACGCTCATGGAGGAACTCTGGGGCACCGAACCGCCCCAGAGCGCGCTCACCACCCTGCAGACATACATCCTCCAGCTGCGCCGGCATCTGGGGACCGCACTGGGCCCCGACGCCCCCGATACGGCCAAGGAGGTCCTGGCCACCCGCCACGGCGGCTACCTGATGCAGATACCCGCCGAGAGCGTGGACGTGCACCAGTACGAACGCCTGGCCACCGAGGGCCGGGCCGCCTTTGAGACCGGCGACGACGCCACCGCCGCCGACCGCTTCCGCAAGGCCCTGGCCCTGTGGCGCGGGCCCGCACTGGTCGACGTGCGGGTCGGGCCCATCCTGGAGATCGAGGTCATGCGCCTGGAGGAGAGCCGCCTGGGCACCGTGGAGCGGCGCATCGACGCCGACCTGCGCCTTGGCCGGCACTCCGAACTCATCGCCGAACTGACCGAACTGACCGCCCGCTACCCCCAGCACGAGGGACTGCACTCGCAGGCCATGGTGGCGCTCTACCGGTCGGGCCGGCAGGCCTCGGCCCTGGAGATCTACCGCAAGCTGCGCCTGCGGATGATCGAGGGCCTGGGCGTGGAGCCCTCCCCGCAGGTCCAGCGCCTGCACCAGGCGATGCTGGCCGTCGACCCGCAGCTGGACGTCGTGGCCGGACCGCGGCGCAGCTCGACCTTCGACCTCTACGCCGCCTGACACCACCAGCAGCACCGGTACCACCGGTACCACCGGTACCACCGGCTCTCCCGGTACCTGGGCATCCGGCACCCGGGCGTCGCACCGTGACGCCCGGCGCCCGGGTGCCCGGGTACCGCGGGGCCTGGCGCCTTGATGCCTTGGGCCCGGGCTCCGGCGCCTGACGCCCGGGCTCCGACACCGCAGGCCCTCGGGCCCTCGTGCCCGGGGTTCCGGGGTCTGGTGTGTGGGGTGTGGGTGTGGGCCGACGGTGTCGCTCTCGCGTCCGTCTGGTTCCCGTGTGCCGGGGACCAGGCGGACTCGAGCGGTTGTGGGGCGCGCATCGAGCGCGGCGGGACACACTGCACCCACATCCCGGCCCCCACGCCGGACCCACGCGCGCGCAAGCGGCGCGCGCCGACAGAGAGGGGCCCCGGTGCCCGGTGAGCGCATCCACCGGCTCTCGTACACGGCCGAGGTGGCCGCACCCGCGGGAGTCACCTACGCGTTGATCGCCGACCCCGAGCGGTGGCCGCTCTACCTGCCCTACAACGCCCACGTCCAGCGCCTGGACTTCGACGGCACCCATGAACGCCTGCGGATGTGGGCGCTGGCCGAAGACCAGGTCACCTCCTGGACCTCCCGCCGCGTCCACGACCCCGCCCGCCGGCGCATCACCTTCTGCCAGGACCTGCTCATGGAACCGGCCACCTCCATGTCCGGCACCTGGAACGTGCAGCCCCTGGCCCCGGGCCGCTGCCGCCTCACCCTCGAGCACGCATTCACCGCCGCACCCGAGCGCCCCCAGGACGCCGCCTGGATCGAACGGACCACCGCCACCCACAGCCGCTCCACCCTGGACAACCTCAAGTTCCTGGCCGAACGGTGGATCCGCCTGGACGACCTGGCCCTGTCCTTCACCGAGTCCACCCGCCTGAGCGGCCCGCCCGAACTGGTCTACGGCTTCCTGTACGACGTGGCCGGCTGGCCCGGCCGCATCCCGCACGTACGCCGCGCCGACCTGGAAGAACCCCGCCCCGGCGTGCAGAAGGTCACCCTCACCCTGGCCGGCGCCGACGACACCACCCGCACCGAGACCGGCATCCGCATCTGCTTCCCGCACGCCGGACGCATCGTGCACAAGACGACCACCCCCCGCCCGCTGCTGGCCGCGCACTGCGGCGAATGGCTGCTCCTGCCCGACGCGACGGGAGTGACCGTCACCGCCCAGCACCACGCCCTGATCCGCGAGGACGACATCGAACGCGTCCTGGGCGCCGGCGCCGGCCTGCCCGAGGCCCGCCGGCGGCTGCGCGAAGAACTCGGCCACGAAAGCCGCCAGACCCTCCACCTGGCCCGCCGCCACGCCGAGACCGCCATCCGCACCCTCTGACCCCGCCCCCCCGCCAACCCCCTGCACCCGCCCGCACCACCAGCCCACCCCCCCCCGGGGGCAGGGGAGAGCGAAGGGGCAGGGCGCGCCCCGACACGGGCCTGCCCGCCGGGCCCCCGGCCCGCCTCGCGTACGCCCGACCGTCCCGCCCCGCCCCGGCCGTGACCCCAACCGGCCCTCTCCGCACCGCACTTGGCCACCTACCCCAGGACCCTCCCCGGACCGGCCCCACGCGACGAGCCCCCTCCGCCGCGCCCGCCGCGCGTTGGCCCCGTCGACCAGGATTCCAACCCCGCTTGCTGGTAGGCGAGTTGAGACCCTGGAACCTCCCGGGGGATCGCCCAAGGCTGCCCGGCGCCGCTCCCCGTCGGCCCCCGTATCCGCCCAGGCCAGGGGTACCGCGCACCGAACTCCCGCGCAGACCAACCCTGTTGCGCCCTGGCCCGCCACACCCTGTACTCCGCTCCGCGCCTTGTCTTCGTGACCTACGTCACTTCCGGAGGCTCTTGGTGTGGGGACGGTATCCGTGTCACTATTTCCGCACGACTTCCCTGCCCAAAACCGGTTCACCGGTACCGGGTTGCGGTGCGAGTGTCGTATCTCCCACCCCGTACGGGCCATGCCCAGTCCATGCCCCTGCGCCGCTGGCTTTCTTCCTCCTTCCGTGTTTTCCCGCCCGCATGCCGTGACGTTTGGCGCCTGGCGTCTGACGCCCGCGGGCCGCGCGCCCCGGAGTGTGCCCCGGGGCGGGTGGGCGCCGAACCCAACTCCCGTGTGACGGTGATGAGTTGGCGTCGAGCGCCCTTGCCCTGCCCGCCGCGAACCCGCCGGCCCGGCCTCCCTCGTCTTTCTCCCCGCCCGTGCGTGCCCGCGCCCGCCACGCCGCGCGCACGATGACTGCCCCACCGCCGACAACCGCCGGCATCACTGGCGCCGTCGTCATGTCGGCCGGCCGGTGCCGCATGTGTCCGCCGGGCCCCGGGCGGGGGAGTGGCACCCCGGCCCGGCCGCCGAGCCGCGGTGACCCGCCACCGCGCACCACCCCGCGCCTCAGCGCCTCCTGCCCCGCCCGGGCGGCGCGCCACGCTGCCCCACGCCCACTGGCCAGCCCGCCCTGCCCGGCACCGCCTCCGCGCACAAGGCCCGGGGAAGCCTGGGCCAAGCCAACGACGTGGCCCCGAACCTCCCGGGCAGCAAGGCCTACGTGAGCGACTGCACCGGCAACCGCGTGGCCGGGGTGGACCTGGCCGACAGCACCGCCCGCCCCCATCAGGGGTCGTCGAGGGCCGGAGTGCGTACGCGCACAGCACCTCGTACTGGACCTGCCGAACGCCAAGCTTTTACGTCACCGCCGGCCGGCCCACGCCCGCCACCGCGCACGCGTCCCGCCCCACGCCCGCCGCCCTGCCACGCCTGCCAGCCGGCCAGCTCACAGCCCCGCCCCCGCCCCGCCCGGCACGTCCGGCCACAGGCTCCAGCTCTCCCCGGCCCCGGTTCCCCAGCCTCAACTCTGCCCGCCCCCGGCCGGTGTACCAGCCACCAGCCCTCCAGCCCCACCAGCCCCCCCTTTTGTGTGTGCCCTGCCGGCTCGCCGGTTCAGGGACCTGCCGGCCCCGGCGTCCGCATCACCGTGCGGGCGGGGCCGGTGCCCGTGATCCGCATGCCCGCCGCCCCGCAGCCGACCGGCACGGGGGCGGGGGCAAGGCGGCACGGCAGACCGCCACAGCGCCTCTGCCCACCTGCCACCTGCCCTGCGCCGGTCTGCCCGCCCGGGCGGGCGGCGTCACAGGTATCGCGCGAACGTTCGCTTCTTCACGTGCAGAAGGCAGACTCTAGAGAAAGTGGATTCCCGATATGCCTAGGCTATGCAAGCCGTCAGTGCGTGTGCCCGAATACGTCATCACAGCGGAAGAGACGCTGGAATTCGCCGAGAGGGCCCACGCCGGAAAGCCGCAGCTTCCCCTGGCGCTTCGACTGATCCGCAACACGGGGGTGCTGAAGCGGCATATCGTCCAGCCCATCGAGAAGACCCTGCGCCACCCGGGCCTGACCGAACGCAACCGGATCTATGAGGCCGAGTCGAAGAAGCGCTGCCCCGAGGTCGTCGAAGAGGCCCTGGCCAACGCCGATGTGACGGCCCAGGAGATCGACGCGATCATCTACGTGTCGTGCACAGGCTTCCTGATGCCCTCCCTGACGGCCTGGCTCATCAACAAGATGGGCTTTCGCTCCGACACCCGCCAGATCCCCATCGCCCAGCTGGGCTGCGCGGCGGGCGGAGCGGCGGTCAACCGCGCCCACGACTTCTGCGTGGCCCACCCCGGCAGCAACGTCCTGATCGTCTCCTGCGAGCTGTGCTCGCTGTGCTACCAGCCCGACGAGGACGACATCGGCTCGCTGCTCTCCGACGGCCTGTTCGGCGACGCGGTCGCGGCCGCCGTGGTGCGCGGCACCGGCGGCACCGGCATCGAACTCCAGCGCAACGCCTCCTACCTCATCCCGCACACCGAGGACTGGATCTCCTACGCGGTGCGCGACACCGGCTTCCACTTCCAGCTGGACCGCCGCGTGCCGGGCACCATGGAGCCGCTGGCGCCGGTGCTGCGCGACTTCGCCGCCGCCCACCACTGGGACGCCAGCAACCTGGACTTCTACATCGTCCACGCCGGCGGCCCGCGCATCCTCAACGATCTGGCCAAGTTCCTCGACGTCGACCGCAAGGTGTTCCGCCACAGCTGGTCGACGCTGACGGAGTACGGCAACATCGCCAGCGCCGTCGTCCTGGACGCCGCCCTGCGGCTGTTCGAAGAGGACACCCCGATGCCCGACGCCACCGGCCTGATCGCCGGCTTCGGCCCCGGCATCACCGCCGAGATGGCCCTGGGCGTCTGGGCCGGCGACAGCGCGCTCTGAAAGCGCCGCACGCCGCACGCCGCACGCCGGCCGGCCGCCGCCGGCCCGCCCCCGCCACCCGGCGGCCCCTCCCAGAACACCTCCCAGGCGCCTCCCAGGCGCCTCGCAGGCGGCCACCCGGCGCCTCCCAGGCAGCCACGGCACCTCCCAGGGCGCCTCCCGGGGCAACTCGTAGGGCAACACAGAAGGAAACGGATCACATGACCGGTCTGATCGTCCCGCCCGGTGGGGGACGGAAGCTGATCACCAAAGCGCAGGAAGTGACCTTCAAGGCCACCCACGCGCACGGCTCCTCCATCTCCATCTTCGAGGTGGTCGTACCGCCCGGCTTCGACGTCGGCGCGCACGTGCACACCCATTCCCAGGAGTTCTTCTACGTCCTGGAAGGGGAACTGCAGCTGCTGGCCTTCGAGCCCCAGCAGCGCACCGCCGCCAACTGGCACGAGTGGACCTCCACCGGCGGCGACAGCGTGGTGACCGCCACCGAGGGCGCCTGCATGTTCGTGCCGCCGGGCACCCCGCACGCCTTCCGCAACGCCGGCCACAAGCCCGCCCGGATGCTGTTCCAGAGCTACCCCTCACCCGACCACGAGCAGTACTTCGAGGAAATCGCGGAGATCTGGTCGAGCGGCACCGCCGTGGACCCCGCCGCCGTGGAAGCCATGCGCAAACGCCACGACGTCAGCCAGATCACCCCCCTGCGCTACGAGCCGCCCGCCACGGGCAACGGGAAGTGAGCACCATGGACAGCATCCCTCTGGTCCACGCCAGCCTGGGCGAACAGGAACTGGCCGCCGTCGCCGAGGTGTTCGCCTCGGGCTGGCCGGCCGGCCAGGGCCCCAAGGGCAAGGCCCTGGAGGCCCAGCTCAAGGAGCGCTACCAAAGCGGCGACGCGGTCGCCGTCAGCAACTGCGGCGCCGCCCTGCACCTGGCACTGCTCGCCCTGGGCGTCCAGCCCGGCGACGAAGTCATCGTCGCCGACTACACCTTCCCCGCCCCCGCCCACGCGGTGCGCTACCTCGACGCCGTCCCCGTCTTCGCCGACGTACGGCCCGACACCGCCACCGTCGACCCGCAGGCCGTGGCCGACCTCATCGGCCCGCGCACCGTGGGCATCATCGCCGTGGACACCGTCGGCCTGCCCGCCGACTACACCGAACTGCAGGCCATCGCCGACCGCCACAACCTCTTCCTCATCGAAGACGCCGCCTGCGCGGTCGGCGCCACCTACCAGCAGCGCCCCGCCGGCGCCCTGGCCGAGGTCGCCTGCCTGTCCTTCCACGGCCGCAAGGGCGCCACCAGCGGCGAGGGCGGCGCCCTGCTGGCCACCGACCCCGCGGTGGGAGCCGACGCCCGGCTGCGCTCCTCCTTCGGCATCGGCAGCATCTTCGACCAGTCCAAGGTCGTGGGCCTGCCCATCCCGCAGTTCACCGAGATCGGCTACAACTTCAAGCTCTCCGACATCGCCGCGGCGATCCTGCAGGTCCAGATCGGCCGCATCGACGAACTCCTGGAACGCCGCACCACCGTGGCCGCCGCCTACGGCCGCCTGCTGGCCGATGAGGAACTCCTGACGCTGCCCCAGGTGCCCGCCGACCGCACCCACGCCTGGCAGTCCTACCTCGTCAGACTCGACGACCGGGTGGACCGCGCGGCCCTCGCCGCCGACCTGCGCGGCCAGGGCATCGGCTGCGGACACGGCACCTGGGCCACCCACCTGCAGCCCGTCTTCGAGACCAAGCAGACCTGCCCCGTCTCGGCCGACCTCTTCGCCCACCACCTGGCGATCCCCATGCACGCCGAACTCACCACCGGCCAGGTCGAACGCGTGGCCACGGCCCTGCGCACCGCCCTGCGCACCCACCTCAACTGATAACGGCCAACGGATTTAAGGATGCGGTTGTGGAATCTGTGAACGTCGCCATCATCTACTACAGCGCGATGGGCAACGTGCATGCGCTGGCGCATGCCGCCGCCGAAGGGGCCGAGAAGGCCGGGGCGCAGGTGCGCCTGCGCCGGGTGGCGGAGACCGCACCGGCCCAGGCCGTGGCGGCCAACCCGGCCTGGGCCCGCTACCGCGAGGAGCACCAGGACGTGCCCCAGCCCGCTCACGAGGACCTGGAGTGGGCCGACGCGGTGCTGTGGGGCACGCCGACCCGGTTCGGCAACCCGGCCAGCCAGCTGCGCGCGTTCATGGAGACCACCGGCCCGCTGTGGGTGCAGGGGAAGCTGGCGGGCAAGGTGTACTCGGCGTTCACGGCCAGCAACACCCCCCACGGGGGCCAGGAGTCGACGATCCTGGCGCTGGCCAACAGCTTCTACCACTGGGGCGGGATCATCGTGCCGCCCGGCTACACCGACCCGATCCAGTTCAAGGCCGGCAACCCGTACGGCACGTCGCACGTGGTGGGCACGCCGGGTGCGCAGCAGGCGCCCGGCGAGGTGACGCTGCAGGCCGCCCGCTACCAGGCCCAGCGGGTGGTGGAGGTCGCAACCGCCCTCAAGGCCGGCCGCCCCGCCGCCTGACCGGGCCCCCGCCCGGGGCCCGCACCGGCCTGAACCACCCACGCCCAGAGGGAAAGCGGGCACCGGACAGCCGGGCCCGGCTGTCCGGCTGTCTGCGGCAGCCCCGGCCGGCCCGCCCATCCACCCGCTCGTCCCGCCCGCTCGTCCCGCCCGCTCGTCTAACCCGTTTGCTCGCCCCGTCCGTTCGCCCGTCCGCCGCTGCCCTGGAGGGTCATGTCCCGCCGCCTGTTCACCTCGGAGTCCGTGACCGAGGGTCATCCCGACAAGATCGCCGATCAGATCAGTGACGCGGTGCTGGATGCGCTGCTGGGCCAGGACCCTGCTTCGCGGGTCGCGGTCGAGACGCTGATCACCACCGGTCAGGTGCACATCGCCGGTGAGGTGACCACCACCGCGTATGCCGACATCGCCTCGCTGGTGCGGCAGAAGATCCTGGAGATCGGTTATGACTCCTCGGCCAAGGGGTTCGACGGGGCCTCGTGCGGGGTGTCGGTGTCCATCGGCGCCCAGTCGCCCGACATCGCCCAGGGCGTGGACGCCGCCTATGAACACCGTGTCCAGGGCGATGAGGACGCCCTGGACCGGCAGGGTGCGGGTGATCAGGGGCTGATGTTCGGTTACGCCACCGATGAGACGCCGACCTTGATGCCGCTGCCGATCGAGCTGGCCCACCGCCTCTCCCACAGGCTCAGCGCGGTCCGCAAGGACGGCACCGTCCCCTACCTGCGGCCCGACGGCAAGACCCAGGTCACCATCGAATACCAGGGCAGCCGCCCGGTACGCCTGGACACCATCGTCGTCTCCTCCCAGCACGCGAGCGACATCGACCTGGACGACCAGCTCACCCCCGACCTGCGCACCCACGTCGTCGAACACGTCCTGGCCCAGCTCGCCCAGGACGGCATCAAGCTGGACACCGACGGCTACCGCCTCTTCGTCAACCCCACCGGCCGCTTCGAGATCGGCGGCCCGATGGGCGACGCGGGCCTGACCGGCCGCAAGATCATCGTCGATACGTACGGGGGGATGGCCCGTCACGGCGGCGGCGCGTTCTCCGGCAAGGACCCCTCCAAGGTGGACCGTTCGGCGGCGTATGCGATGCGCTGGGTCGCCAAGAACGTCGTCGCGGCCGGGCTCGCGGCCCGCTGCGAGGTCCAGGTCGCCTACGCCATCGGCAAGGCCGAACCGGTCGGCCTGTTCGTCGAGACCTTCGGCACCGCCACCGTCGACGCGGAGAAGATCGAGACGGCCATCGGCGAGGTCTTCGACCTGCGCCCGGCCGCCCTCATCCGCGACCTGGACCTGCTGCGCCCCATCTACGCGCAGACCGCGGCCTACGGTCACTTCGGCCGCGAACTGCCCGACTTCACCTGGGAACGCACCGACCGCGCCGAGGCCCTGCGCAAGGCCGCCGAAGCGGGCTGAGCACCACCGCGCCCCGGCACCCAGTCCCCGGCACGAAACCCCCGGCGCCGCACCGTCCCGGCGCCGGGGGCGCTGGGGCCGCGCCCGCCGCCCCCGGCCCGCCGATCGCCGATCACCGTGTGCCGATTGCCGTGTGCCGTCCGGCATTTGGCGTCTGGCGTCTGGCCTCTGGCGTCCGCTGTCCCTGGCCGCACCTGCCGTCCCAGCTCCGAGGGAGTGCTTTTTCCCGTGCGTATCGCCGTGACCGGATCGATAGCGACCGACCACCTGATGGTCTTTCCCGGACGCTTCGCCGAGCAGCTGCTCGCCGAGCAGCTGGAGCGCGTCTCCTTGTCCTTCCTCGCCGACCGGCTCGAGGTGCGCCGCGGCGGCGTCGGGGCCAACATCGCCTTCGGCCTGGGCCTGCTGGGCCTGCGCCCACTGCTGATCGGCGCGGCCGGCCTGGACTTCGCCGAGTACGGCGCCTGGCTGCGGGCCCACGGCGTGGACACCTCCGCCGTCCACGTCAGCGACACCCTGCACACCGCACGGTTCGTGTGCACCACCGACCAGGACCAGAACCAGATCGCCACCTTCTACGCCGGCGCCATGGCCGAGGCCGCCCACATCGACCTCGCCACCGCCCTCACCCCGGCCCCGGCCCCCGCCCCCGGCCCGGCCCTGGTCCTCATCGGCGCCGACGACCCCGCCGCGATGCTGCGGCACACCGCCGCCGCCCACCGCCTGAACCTCGCGGTGGCCGCCGACCCCTCCCAGCAACTGGCCCGCCTGGACCGCGACCAGGCCCGCCAGCTGGTGAGCGGAGCCCGCTGGCTGTTCGCCAACGAGTACGAGGCCGCCCTGCTGCTGGAGCGCACCGGCTGGAACCACGCCCAGCTCCTGGAGCGGGTCGGCACCTGGATCACCACCCTGGGCCCGGCCGGGGCCGTGCTGGCCCGCGCCGGCTGCCCCCCGCTGACCGTCCCGGCCGTCCCCGCCGGCACCATCGCCGACCCCACCGGAGCGGGCGACGCCTTCCGCTGCGGATTCCTGGCCGCCACCGCCTGGCAGCTGCCCCAGGAACGGGCCGCCCAGCTCGGCTGCGCCCTGGCCACCACCGTCCTGGAATCAGTGGGTACCCAGGAGTACAAACTCATCCCCGCCGACCTGCTCGCCCGCATCGAGCAGACCTACGGACCAGGCGCCGCCCGCGACCTGCACCCACGACTCGAGCCGGCCTCATGAGCCGCGCCCTGCGCGACCTCATCACCGGCGCCGCCCCCAGCTTCTCCTTCGAGTTCTTCCCGCCCAAGAGCCCGGCCGCGGCCCGCTCGCTGTGGCAGACCATCCGCCGCATCGAAACCCTTGCCCCCGCCTTCGTCTCGGTCACCTACGGCGCCGGGGGCTCCTCCCGCGAGCGCACCGTGGAGGTCACCAAGCGCATCGCGGCCCAGACGACCCTGCGTCCGGTCGCCCACCTGACGGCGGTCGGGCACTCGGTGGCCGAACTGCGCCACATCATCGGCCAGTACGCCGACGCCGGTGTCCGCGACGTCCTGGTACTGCGCGGCGATCCGCCCGGCGACCCCAGCGGCCCCTGGACCCCGCACCCCGACGGCTTCCTCCACGCCCACGAACTGGTGCGCCTGGTCAAGGAATCGGGCGACTTCAGCGTCGGCGTCGCGGCCTTTCCCGAACGCCACCCGCGCTCACCGGACTGGGACAGCGACATCCGCCACTTCGTCGCCAAATGCCGCGCCGGCGCCGACTACGCCATCACCCAGATGTTCTTCAACGTCGAGGACTACCTGCGGCTGCGCGACCGCCTGGAAGCCGCGGGCTGCACCACCCCGGTCATCCCCGAGATCATGCCCGCCACCGACGTGCGCCAGATCAGCCGCTTCGCCCAGCTCAGCGGCGCCGCCTTCCCCGAAACCCTGGCCCACCGCCTGGAAGCGGTCCGCGACCAGCCCGGCGAAGGCCACCGCATCGGCGTGGAACACGCCACCGCCATGGCCCGCCGCCTGCTCGCCGAAGGCGCCCCGGGCCTGCACTACATCACCCTCAACCGCTCCACCGCGGCACTGGACATCCACCGCGAGGTCACCGGCACACCCCGCGTGCCACCCGGCCTGGCGACCCACCACTGACACACCCCCCGCGCGCCCTCAGGACGCCGGCCGGCGCACCACCGTGCAGGAGGACCCCGTGCAGGACACCCACGAGGAGGACACCAGGCCGCGCCGGAACGACCCACCAACCCCGGCCCCGGCCCCCGCGCCCACCCCGGCACTGCGGCTCGCCGGCATCGACGAGGACGACACCTTCGAACCCCACGTCGTACGCGGCATCGACTGACCCGCCCCACCCACCCCGCCACACCCAGGCCGCATCCCACCCCGGGGTGTGACCCACGTCACTTCGGGGTGCTCTAGGCGGGAGGGAACCGTGCGTGTCACTATTCCGGTGCGTCCCCCCTGCCCAAAAACCGCCGCACGGCAGGGAGTTGACCACCGCTCACCGGCCCCGCCGCCCGCCACACCGCGCCCTGCCTTTTCTCCCGCAGCCCCGCGCCTCGTGCCCGCCCGAGCGCCGCGCTGCGCGCACCCGGACACCCGGCCCTATGGGGCAAGGCGGCCCCGCGATGCCGGGCGCCGGTGTCCTTTCTCCGTCTTTCCCGCGTCTTCCCTCGCTCTTTCGCTTTTTCCTTCCTCACAGTCTGGATGACGCTCTCCATGCAGAAACGACCAAGGGAGCTGAGTACGTTGACGTCACCGACCTCGGCGCAGGGAGCCTCACCCATCCGCCGGGCCGGCTCGGTCGGAGTCGGCCGCGCGCACGCCAAGGCCGTCCTGCTGGGAGAGCACGCGGTCGTCTACGGCGCCCCGGCCCTGGCACTGCCCGTGCCGCAGCTGCCGGTCACCGCGAGCGCGGGCTGGTCGGGCCGGGCCCCGGGGGAGGACGGCGACGTGTCCTTGACGATGACCGGCTCCCCCTCCCGGCCGGTGGCCACCCAGGCCACCGACTGGCTGCGCCGGCTGACGGCCGAGTTCCGCGCCGGCGCCCAGGTGAGCGACGACATCCACCTGGACGTGATCCTGGACTGCGCGATTCCGCCCGGCCGCGGCCTGGGCTCCAGCGCGGCCTGCGCCCGTGCCGTCGTCGTCGCCCTGGCCGACCTCTTCGCCCGCGAGGTCACCCCGCAGAGCGCCTTCGACCTCGTCCAGGCCGCCGAGAACCTCACCCACGGCCGCGCCAGCGGCGTCGACGCCACCGCCGTGGGCGCCAACGGCCCGCTCCTGTTCCAGCAGGGGCACGCCCAGGAACTGCCCGTGGGCTGCGAGGGGCTGTTCATCATCGCCGACAGCGGCGAGGTCGGCCGCACCAAGGACGCCGTCGCCCTGCTGCGCGAAGGCTTCCGGCGCCACCCCGGCGCCCAGGAACGGTTCGTGCGCCGCGCCACGGAACTGACCGACGAGGCCCGCCACGCCCTGGCCGAGGGCAAACCGCAGGAACTGGGCACCCGCATGACGGACTATCACGAACTGCTGCGCGCCGCCGCGCTGAGCACCGCGCGGCTGGACGCGCTGGTGCACGGGGCGCTGGAGGCCGGCGCCCTGGGCGCCAAGGTCACCGGCGGCGGGATGGGCGGCTGCATGATCGCGCTGACCCCTTCCGAGCGGGCCGGCGCGGTCACCCGCCGCCTGCACGCCGCCGGCGCCGTGCAGACCTGGGTCCTGCCGCTGAAGGCGGGCACCGTCCACGCCCGGTGACCCGCACGGGAAAGATGCGCCGATCCCGGTGAACTGATGCGGGCGCATGTGCAGTTGGAGCGCGAGACCAAGACGGAAACGGTGGGTGTGTAGGGCATGTCCGGTGGTTCGGGGATAGG
>NZ_JBVJRV010000005.1:0-449714 GCF_055607265.1 Streptomyces sp. NPDC037013
CCTATCCCCGAACCACCGGACATGCCCTACACACCCACCGTTTCCGTCTTGGTCTCGCGCTCCAACTGCACATGCGCCCGCATCAGTTCACCGGGGTTGGTCTGTGCGGCGAGGAGGGAGAGCTCCCCGCACAGCACGGTCGCCGCCGCGATCACCGCGAGCCGGCGGGCGTTCTCCCCGGGCTCGCGCTCGACGCGGCAGCCGAGCCGGGCGAGGTTGGTCTCCACGAACTCGATGCCCTTGCCGTTGCCGACCGTGCCGACGATCAGGTTCGGCAGCGTGCAGGAGAAGTAGAGGTCGCCGTCGCGGTCCTCGGCCATGGTGACGCCCTGGGAGCCCTCGACGATGTTCGCCGCGTCCTGGCCGGTGGCCAGGTAGAAGCCGAGCAGCATGTTCGCGTAGTGGGCGTTGGCCGAGCGGATGCCGCCGGCGAGCAGGGTGCCGAGCATGTTCTTGCGGATGTTGAGCGTGACCACCTTGGCGGCGGTCGTGTGCAGCACGTCGGTGACCACGTCGCGCGGGATGAGGAGCTCCGTGACCACGTTCTTGCCGCGGCCGAGGATGCCGTTGATCGCGGTGGCCTTCTTGTCCGTGCAGTAGTTGCCGGAGATCGAGCCGTAGGAGATGCCCGGCACGGTCTGCAGCAGGTGGCGCAGGAGCGCGTCGGAGGCGAGCGTCGCCATGTTGTGCCCGGACGCGTCGCCGGTGACGAACTCGAAGCGGATGAAGAGCAGGTTGGCCGTGATCTCGTGCCGGATGTTGATCAGCTGGGCGAACCTGCTGCAGCCGCGCACCACGTCACGGAGTTCGTCGATCCGTGCCTCGATGGTCCGCGCTGCGGTGTACGCCGTCTGCGCGTCCGTCGCCTCGACCAGCACCGAGCGGGTCATCCGCTCGTCGACGAGGGTGGCGACGATGCCCTTCTCGGCCAGCATGGACACCTTGGCGCCGCGGCCCACGGAGGGCCACAGCGGTGTCTCGTAGGTGGCGAGCGGGACCTGGGTCTCGACGGTGGCGGTGTTGCCGGTGATGCGCAGGGGGCCGACCCAGCGCATGGGGACGCCGGCGATCGCGTGTGTCTCGGTCATCGGGTGCTTCCCGTCAGTTCGTGGAGGGATTCGACGATGCGGGAACGCTGGGCGAACTGCCGCGTCTCGATGCCTCGGTCTGTGCAGAATTCACGGAGCTCGCCGTGGATCAGCAGGTCGCAGCGGGTCAGTTCGGCGGGCGTGCGCGCGCCGAGCATGGTCTGCAGTGCCGCCAGTTGGTCGAGCCAGGAGGAGATCTGCGCGATCAGCGCGGAGATACCCTCGTCCTTGAGCGTGCGGAGGAATCCGCCGGAGACGCCGACGCCGGACGCGCCGAGCGCCAGGGCGCGGGCCACGTCGAGGGCGTGGCGGACGCCGCCGGAGGCGAGTACGGGGATACCGACGTCCTGGGTGTCCAGAAGGCAGGCGGCGGTGGACTGGCCCCAGCCGTGCAGGAAGGAGTACTCGGCCAGCTCCCGCCGGCCGTTCTCGATGCGGGCGAAGTCCGTGCCGCCCCGGCCGCCGAGGTCGGCGACCTGCACGCCGAGGCTCTCCAGGAGCAAGACGGTCTCACGGCTCAGACCGTTGCCGACCTCCTTGACGATCACCGGGACGGGGACGGCCGCGGCGATCTTCTCGATCTGCGGGACCCAGGAGGAGAAGGACCGGTCGCCCTCCGGCATCGGTGTTTCCTGCGCGGTGTTGACGTGGATCTGCAGGGCGTCGGCCCGCACCAGGTCGATGGCGCGCCGCACGTTGTCGACGGAGGCCGTCGCGTTGACGTTGGCCAGGACGAACCCGTCCGGGTTCTCCTTGCGGAGCACGCTGAACGTGTCGGCGCAGGAGGGGTCCTTGAAGTACGCGCTCATGGAGCCGGAGGCGACGGCGACGCCGGTCTCGCGGGCGGCGATGGCCAGGTCCCGGTTGATGACGCCGGTGTTGACGCTGCCACCGGTCATCGCGTTGATGTAGAGCGGCACCGGCCAGGAGATGCCGGCGAAGGTCGTGGCCAGGGACACGTCCGGCCGGTCGATGCCGGCCAGGGCGTGGTGGATGAACGACACCTCGTCGAACTGGTTGTGTCCGGTGTGCTGGCGCTGGTGCTCGACGGCGAGCCGGACGTGATCGTCCTTGCGTTGAGAGATCATTCCTCGTTCCCTTCCATGGCGGGACGGATCGGCAAGGGCCGCACCCCCGCCGTGGTCCACCGTTTCCGTACGTGGGCGATGTCCAGTGGCGCCCCGGCGTCGAGCAGCGCGATGCCGCAGTCGCCGCCGCCCGCCCCCGAGGGCTTGGCCGCGCCGCCGGCGTCTTCGGCGGCGGCGCACAGCGCGGTGAGCCGGGGGGTGAAGATGCCGAGCCCGACCTCGTCGTCGAGGCGCGCCAGTTCCTGCCGGGCGCGCCGGATCTGCCGCAGCAGGTCGTCGCCGTCGCCCCGTTCCAATGCGTCGATCGAGGCACGCACGAAGTCGCCGGAGGTCTCGATGAACCGTTCGTGGGAGGCGCTGCCCCGCCAGGTCCGCCGGTCCAGGTCCGAGACGAGGGACGAGGTGGAGGCGGGTGTCCCGGTCCAGCCGACCTCCAGGGTGAGGCCCTTGGGCGGCGGCAGGGTGCGTACGTCGTGACCGGGCCAGCGCTCGCGCAGGGCGGCCTCGATCCCCGCGGTGCGGGCCAGGTCGAGGACGGCGGTCCTGTCGGGTGCCCGGTAGGCGATCCATCCGCCCCAGGTGGCGGCGGCGAGGTCGCCGCCGGAGGCCTTGGCCTCGATGCCCGCCGTGGCGAGCATCGCGAGCCGGTAGCGGGCGTCGGCCGGCAGGTCGAGGCCGCAGAAGGCGGCCATGGCGGCGACGGTGCCCACGGTGACGGCACCGCTCGATCCGAACCCGAACTTCGTGCCGTTCTCGTGCAGTTCGCTGGTGACGGAGATGTCGAGCGCGGGTGCGGGGAGGCCGCGCTCGGCGAGCAGCAGGCCGACGGTTTCGACGGCCGCCGCGACGTGGGCGAACCCCTCCCGCAGGGCCCGCTCGTCCGCCGGGTCGCGGCCGTGGAGCCGGCCGTCTTGCCACCGGCAGTGTGCCGGTCGCGCGGCGAGGTCGGAGGAGAGGACGACGCCGGGTTCGCCGGGGTCGGACACGGTGACGGTGACGTACCGGTCGACGGCGACGAGGATCGCCGCGTTGCCCGGCTCCACCACCGCGTACTCGCCCGCGACGAACAGTTTGCCCGGCGCTCGCCTGACGACCGTCGGGCGAGCGGTCATCGCCCGTCCCCGGTCAGCAGCCGGGCGCCAGGGCCGGGGCGGGCGATGTGGATGGCGCCGCCCTGGGCGGCACCGCGTACGACGTCGGCCACGCGGTCGGCGTCCGCGTTGCGGCAGAGCACCTTCACGTTCGGCCCGGCGTCCATGGTCGCGTAGGCGGCGATGCCGTCGCGGCGCAGCTGCAGCACGCCGTCGAGCACGGTGAGGGTGGCCGGCGAGAGGTAGCGCACGGCGGGGCGGGCCGCCAGCATCGTGGCGTGCATGCCCAGCGCGTTGCGTTCGGCGATCTCGCCGACGGCTTCGAGGTCGCCGCGGCCGAGGGCCTGTCGCATGTCGGCCAGGTCGTCCTTGCTGGAGACGGCCCACGGCTCGAAGAGCGGGGAGGTGTCGACGGTGCGGCGCATGGCGGCGCGGCTCGACACGTCCTTGGGTCCGGCATTGACGACGGCGACGACCAGGGCGGGGTCGATGGGGCCGGTGGGGACGGGCTCGGCGTACGAGCTGAGGTCGGCCTCCTCCTCCGTGCCCGTAGCCCGTCCCGCGTGCCAGACGACGAAGTCGCCGAAGAGGGAGCGGGAGGCGGAGCCGGAGCCGCGCCGGGCGAGCCGGGAGAGCGCGGTGGCGTCGAGGTCCATGCCGTAGGCGGCGGCCGCGGCGACGGCCAGGGCGGCGAAGCCGCTGGCCGACGAAGCGAGGCCGGCGCCGGTGGGGACGGTGTTCTCGCTCTCGACGACGGCCCGGTGGCCGAGGCCGGACCGTTCGCGGACGAGGTCGAGGAAGGTGACGATGCGCCGGCGCGCCTCGCCCTCCGCCGGGCGGCCGCCGAGGGTCACCTCGTCGTGGCCGGCCTCGGGGGCCCGGCGCACGGTGGTGGTCGTCGGGAAGATGTCGAGGGTCATCGACAGGCTGTCGGTGCGCGGCAGGATGAGCCGCTCGTCGCGCTTGCCCCAGTACTTGATGAGGGCGATGTTCGGGTGCGCCACGGCGGTGGCGCGGCCCGCCGTGTCCTGTCCCGCGGAGCGCACCGCCGTGGCCAGCTGTTCAGACGTCATGACCGACAAACCCCCTGAGTGGTACGACCCATGTCTGTGTGGCGCCGGCCTCGTGCAGCTGTCTGGTGACCGCGCCGGCCTGTTCCGACTGGGTCAGTGCGATGACGCAGCCGCCCATCCCGCCGCCGGTGATCTTCGCGCCGAGGCTGCCCGCCGCGAGCGCGGCGCCGACCAGCGTGTCGATGCGGTCGGTGCTCAACCGGGCGGCGGAGAGCAGTTCGTGATACTCCGAAAGGCGCGAGCCGAGCTCCTCGGGTTTGCCGTCGGCCAGCGCGTAGCGCGCCTCGTCGGTCAGTTCGGTGGCCCGGCGCACGAAGCGCTCCTGCGCCCCGGCGTGCCGCTCGAAGCCCTTGCGCAGCAGGGTGACGGCGTCCTTGGTGCGGCCCACCTCGCCGCTGTCGGCGATGATGAACAACCCGTCGCAGCCGACGGGCAGTTCCTCCACCTCGCCGGCCCGGAAGAGCAGGGGCACGGAGGAGCCGACGGCACGTGCGTCGACGCCGCTGGCCCGGCCGTGCGTCACGTTCTCCGCCGTCTGCACGAGTTCGAACGCGGCCTGCGGTGTGATCTCCCGCTCGAACAGGTCGGCCAGTGCGAGGACGACGGCCCGCGCGCAGGCCGCGCTGGATCCGAGGCCCCGGCCGGGCGGGACCGCGCAGTCCAGGAGTATGTCGAGGTGCACGTCGTCGGGTACGTCCGAGGTGGCCCGGAATTCGGCGATCAGCCGCCGCAGCCCTTCGGACGCCTGGGTCGAGACGGGCCGCAGCGGGGATCCCGTCATCGTCAGGGAGACGCCCTCCGTGTCGCCCGGGGGCCGCTCGGACCATCCCGCGCTCGCGGTGATGGCCAGTTGCGGCACGGGCAGCGCGAGCGCCGGGGCGCCGTACACCACCGCGTGCTCCCCCAGCACGATGGCCTTCGCGTGGGCGCGGCCCACGCCGACCGTGCGAGACCGGCTCATTCCTGACACCCCCTGCGCCGAGGTCGGTGTCGTCAACGCGCTCAACTCCCCATGTCTGTTCTGCATCGAGATAGCAACATCCGTAGTTCTGGAAGAAATGACGCCTGCCTGACACCGTGAGAACGCGGCGGTGCGAGGAATCGACACGCGGCGGATTCCGGGAGACCGGCCGAAGGCCGTCTCCGGTTCTGGACATGCCTGTGAGCCCCGCCCGCGAAAGGGGGGCATACGTCACGCATGAGATGAGTTACGAAGGGAATCGGTACTGCACGGCGCGTGGGCTCTGGCTCGCCCGGACGGACCGGCGGCTACGCGCTCAACCCCCGGCCTCGCGGCGGGTTTTGGGCAGAGTCGGCGTGCGGAAATAGTGACACGGCCGCAACCCGCCAGCCAACCCCTCCCCGAAGTGACGCGGGTCACACGCGGCCCGCGCCGGGGCGGGCCGCGCTCGGACTCACGCGTACTGGCAGACGTCCCGCCGCAGATACGACCCGTGGCCCGCGTGCCCCTTGTAGACCCGGCCGTCGATGACCGGGACGCCGCGGGAGAGCACGGTCTCCACCCGTCCCGTCACGCGCTTGCCCTCGTACGCCGAGTAGTCGACGTTCATGTGGTGGGTCTGCGCCGAGATGGTCTGCTCGGCGTGCGGGTCGTAGATGACGATGTCCGCGTCTGCGCCCGGTGCGATCGTGCCCTTCCGGGGGTACAGGCCGAACATGCGGGCCGGTGTCGCGCAGGCGACCTCGATCCAGCGGCGCCGGCCGATGTGTCCGTCCACGACGGCCTGGTGCAGCAGGTCCATGCGGTTCTCGACGCCCGGCATGCCGTTGGGGATCTTCGAGAAGTCGTCGCGGCCCAGCTCCTTCTGCCCCTTGAAACAGAACGGGCAGTGGTCGGTGGAGACCACCTGCAGATCGTTGGTGCGGAGCCCGCGCCACAGCACCGCCTGGTGCTCGCGCGGCCGCAGTGGCGTCGAGCAGACGTACTTCGCGCCCTCGAAGTCGGGCTCCGCGAGGTTGTCGGTGGACAGGAAGAGGTACTGGGGGCAGGTCTCACCGAAGACCGGCAGGCCCTCGTCACGGGCCCGGGTCAGTTCGGCGACGGCTTCCTGCGCCGACACGTGCACCACGTACAGCGGGGCGCCCGCCACCTGGCTCAGCTTGATGACCCGGTGCGTCGCCTCGGCCTCCAGGAGCGCCTTTCTGACCTCGCCGTGATGGCGCGGGTCGCGCTCGCCGCGCGCCAGCGCCTGCTCCACCAGCACGTCGATCGCGAGGCCGTTCTCGGCGTGCGTCATCACCAGGCCGCCGTTGGAGCCCGCCCGCTGCATCGCCCGCAGGATCTGTCCGTCGTCGGAGAGGAAGACGCCGGGGTAGGCGGTGAAGAGCTTGAACGAGGTGACGCCGGCCGTGACGAGCCGGTCCATCTCCTTGAGCGAGGACGCGTTCACGTCGGACATGATCATGTGGAAGCCGTAGTCGACGGCGCACCGCCCGGCGGCCTTCTCGTGCCAGGCATCGAGCCCCTCGGCGAGCGTCCCGCCCTTGGGCTGGATGGCGAAGTCGATGATGGTGGTCGTGCCGCCCCAGGCCGCGGCACGGGTGCCCGTCTCGAAGGTGTCCGAGGCGAGCGTGCCGCCGAACGGCATCTCCATGTGCGTATGGGCGTCGACGCCACCGGGGATCACGTACTTCCCGGTGGCGTCGATCACGCGGTCGGCGCTCCAGCCGTGGCTCTCGCGGGTGGCGAGGGCCACGACCCGGCCGTCCTCCACCAGTACGTCGACGGGGAGTTCGTCGGAGGCCGTGATGACCAGGCCGCCGGTGATCAAGGTGCGGTTGCTCATGTGGTGCGCTCCTTTTCCTGCGGGCCCGCGAAGGCCGTACGTACGGGGAGAACGGGCCGGAACGGCCCTGCAGGGCCCTCAGGCGGCCCGCAGCGCCCGTTCGAGGATGGCGGCGCCCTCCTCCGCCTCCGCGACGGTCAGCGAGAGCGGTGGGGCGATGCGCAGCACGCTGGTGTCGTGCCCGCCGCCCTTGCCGATGAGCAGCCCGCCGTCGCGGGCGGCCTCCAGGACGGCGGCGGCCGCCCGGGGGTTGGGCCGGTCCGTGCCGGGCTCGACCAGCTCGATGCCGATCATCAGGCCGCGCCCGCGCACCTCGCGCACGACGGGCAGCTGGGCGCAGATCGCCCGCAGCCGCTCGATGAGGAGTCCGCCGACGCGGCGCGCGTTGCCCTGGAGGTCGTGCTCCAGGAGGTACGCGAGGTTGGCGAGACCGGCCGCCATGGTGACCGGGGAGCCGCCGAACGTCGAGATGGAGTTGGCGTCCAGGGAGTTCATCACCTCGGCGCGGGCGACGACACCGCCGATCGCCATGCCGTTGCCGATGCCCTTGGCGAAGGTGAGGATGTCGGGCGGGCCGCCGGCCGCGTGTGCCTGCCAGCCCCAGAAGTGCTCGCCGGTGCGGCCCCAGCCGGTCTGCACCTCGTCGGAGATCCACAGGATGCCGTGCTCGTCCAGGACTTCGCGGAAGGCGGCGTAGAGGCCGTCGGGCGGTGAGGTGAAGCCGCCCACGCCCTGGATGGGCTCGGCGATCAGTGCCGCCACTCCCCCGCGGCTCTGCCCGAGCATGTCCCGCAGGTCGGCCACGCAGGCGGCGGTGAACTCGGCGTCGTTCAGGGCGGCATACGGTCCGCGGCTGCGGACGCCGCCGTGCACGTACAGCGTCTGGAGCGGCGAGAGGCTCGTCGGCGACCAGGACTGGTTGCCGGTGATGCCGACGGTGGTGAAGGAGCGGCCGTGGTAGCTGTTGCGCATCGCCAGGATCTGGTTCGAGCGCCGGTGGGCGGTGGCGAGCAGCAGCGCCGCGTCGTTGGCCTCGGTGCCGGAGGTGGTGAAGAAGACGCGGGCGTCGGGGATGCCGGACAACGCCGCGACACGCTCGGCGAGTTCGACCATCGGGCGGTTGAGGTAGAGGGTCGAGGAGTGGATGATCCGGGCGGCCTGTTCGCTCACCGCCTTGGTGACCTCGGGCAGGGCGTGCGCCGTCATGGTGGTGAGGATGCCGCCGAAGAAGTCGAGGTACCGGGTGCCGTCGGCGGCCCACACGTGGCGGCCCTCACCGTGGGTGAGTTCGATGGGCCGCTGGTAGTAGAGCGCGAGCCAGTCGGGCAGCACGGCCCGGTGGCGGTCGTACAGGTCGGTCACGGTTGCACCAGTCCTTCGTAGGCGTCGGGGCGGCGGTCGCGGTAGAACGCCCACTGGTGGCGTACTTCCTCGATGAGGCCGAGGTCGAGGTCCCGCACGACGAGCTCTTCGGCCTTGTCGCTCGCCGGTTCGCCGACGAACCGGCCGCGGGGGTCGACGAAGTAGCTGGTGCCGTAGAAGTCGTTGTCGCCGTACTCCTCCTGGCCGACGCGGTTGATCGCGGCGACGAAGTACTCGTTGGCGACGGCGGCCGCGGGCTGTTCCAGCTGCCAGAGGTGGGCGGAGAGACCGCGTGAGGTGGCGGAGGGGTTGTAGACGATCTGGGCGCCGTTCAGGCCCAACTGCCGCCACCCTTCCGGGAAGTGGCGGTCGTAGCAGATGTAGACGCCGACCTTGCCGACGGCGGTGTCGAAGACCGGCCAGCCGACGTTGCCCGGCTTGAAGTAGTACTTCTCCCAGAACCCCTTGACCTGGGGGATGTGGTGTTTGCGGTACTTGCCGAGGTAGCTGCCGTCGGCGTCGATCACGGCCGCGGTGTTGTAGTAGAAGCCGGACTGCTCGACCTCGAAGACGGGGACCACGATGACCATGCCGGTGTCGCGGGCGAGCGCCTGCATGCGGGTCACGGTCGGGCCGTCCGGGACGGGCTCGGCCCAGCGGTAGTGCTCGGGCTCCTGGACCTGGCAGAAGTAGGGGGCGTTGAAGACCTCCTGGAACCCGATGACCTTCGCCCCCTGGCGGGCCGCCTCGCGGGCGTGCTCCTCATGCTTGGCGATCATGGATTCGGTGTCGCCCGTCCAGGTTGCCTGGACCAGTGCGGCGCGTACGACGTTGACCATGAGCTGCTCCTTCGCGGGTCCTTGAGAGGACGTCAGAGAGCTTCTACGCACGTAGACTTGCTGCGTGGATTAGGAGAACGTAAGCCTCCGCCGAGGGGCTGAGCAAGACCATCGCCGTCAACCGGCGGAGTCGATCATGTTTCGCACCCGAGCGGGCGAGAAACGGGCGCGAAGCGGTACGGGAGAGGCACCGGAGCGGGCGTCGGAGCGGCCCGGCTCAGGCGCTGAACCCCGCCACCCGCAGGGCGTGCACGAGGTCCCAGTGGTGTTCGTCGGAGACCTTCTTGGCCGTCTCCAGGAGTACGGGGATGAGCCGGTCGGGGTCGGAGTGGGCGCAGCGGGCCACGTCCTCGGGGGTGCGGACCCGCAGGTAGGAGTCGAGGAGCGCGCGGGCCTCCCGCTCGCGGCCCGCGTCCATCAGCGCGAGGATCGCCTCGGCTATCTCGGGGGCGGGACGCGCGACGCCCTGGCGCAGCAGCTTCCTGCAGTCGTCGGCGCGGCCCGCCCCGGCCAGCGCGTCCGCCAGCGCGACGAGCCGGCCGGGCGGCAGCGAGGCGGCCTCCCAGAGCAGGGTCGACCAGTCGGCGCCGAGGCCCGCGCGGTGCAGTTCGCCGGCGAAGAGGGGCAGCCGGGACGCGGGCCAGCCCGCGGCCTCGACGAGCACGCCGTGCGCCTCGCCGCTGCGGCCCTCGCCGCGGAGCCGGATGAGGTCCCGTACGGCCTCGGAGGTGGCGCGGGCGTCGGCTTCGGCACCGGTGGCGGCGTCCGCGTCGGCGGCGGCGTCCGTGGGGTGGGGCGCGGGGCCGGGTGACGGCACTGCGGACGCGAACCGTGCGCCGCGGGGCGTCTCGCGCGCGTGGGCCGGGGCGGACGCGGCGCCCGCGCCCCCCGCGCCCTCCGCGCCGCCGTCCGCGGAACCGGAGCCGGACCCGGACCCTGCTCCGGCGAACCGTGCGCCGCGCGGGCGCCGCCGGGACCGCTCGGACCGATCGGCACGTCCGGCACGTTCAGCCCGCTCGGGCTGCCCGGGCTGCCCTGCGAACGCTCCCGGCGCGGGCTCCTGCCTCGGTACGCCGAGTCCCTCGTCTCGCGCCCCGGCGTCGAACACGTCGACCGGTTCACCGGCGAAGCCGGCCACCGGCGCCCCGCCGAAGTCGCCGTCCGGCGCCGGCGTGCCGAGGTCGACCCACGACGGGCGCGCCGCCTCGGTCAGCCGGTCCATGCGCTCCTGGAGCTCGGCGCAGCGGGCGGTGGCCCGGTCGTGGTCGTCGCGCACCCAGGCGAGGTCGAGGGTGAGCCGGTCGATGTCGCCGGGGTCGGTCGCCGCGGTGAGCTGCCGGGTCAAATCCGCCTGCCGCTCCAGGGCGACCCGCTGCTCCCTGAGCATCATGTCGAGCCGGTCGCCGAGGAGTTCCAGGCCGCCGGGCCGCGCGTCGTACGCGTCGAGCGAGGCCCGGTGCAGGGCGCGGGCCAGCCCCGTCTCGCGCTCGGCCTCGGCCGTGCCCCGGTCCGCCGCGAGGTCGTGGAGCAGCGCCTGCACCACGTCCCAGGGCGGCACCTCGGCACCGTCGAGGCAGGCGCGCATGCCGTCGGGGTCCCGCTGCCAGAACACGCCGCACCAGCCCGACTCCTGGTCGAGCCGGCCGAGCAGTCCCCTCAAGTACCTTGCGAACTCCCGTACGTGGTCCGGGAGTTGTCCCACTGCCATCTGTTCAGCACCGCCCCGTGGAGACGTGGAGTCTTCCGGTGCGGAACATAACACCAGATGAGTTACGGGACGACTACATGCAGTTTTCCGCAGGCCACATCCGTCCGCGGAATCCGCGCGGTGCGCCCGGGGGCCGCGCCCCCGGACGCGCCGGCTCACTCGGCGGGGCGCACCACCATCGCCGATCCGCCGCCCCTGCGGACCTTCTCGGCGGCGGCGAGCCACCTGCCGTCGGGCAGCCGCTGCACGCCCGTGGCGGCGCCGATCTCGGGGTTCTGCTTGAAGGAGTGCCCGATCGACTCCAGTGACGTGCGCAGCGGGCTGTTCCAGAGGGCCGGTTCGAGCTCGGTCTGGGCCGCGTTGCGCTGGCTTGCGCGCGGTGCGGCGATGGCGTCGACCAGCGGCAGGCCCCGGTCGACGAAGCCCGTCAGGGTCTGCAGGACGGTGGTGACGATGGTGGCGCCGCCCGGCGAGCCAAGGGCCACCACCGGCTTGCCGTGCTTGAGCACGATCGTCGGGGCGATCGAGGAGCGCGGCCGCTTGCCGGGTCCGGGCAGGTTCGGGTCGTGCACCGCCGGGTCGGCGGGGGCGAAGGAGAAGTCGGTGAGTTCATTGTTGAGCAGGAAGCCGCGGCCGGGCACGGTGATGCCGCTGCCGCCGGTCGATTCGATGGTGAGGGTGTACGCGACGACGTTGCCCCACTTGTCGGCCGCCGTGAGGTGCGTGGTGTTCTCGCCCTCGTACGTGGTCGGGGCCGCCCCGTCACCCGTGCCGCACGCCCGGGGGTGGCGCGGGTCGCCGGGGGCGAGCGGGCTGTTCAGGACGGCGTCGTCCTTGATCAGGCACTCCCGCGAGTCGGCGAACCGCTGCGTGAGGAGCTGCTTGGTCGGTACGTCCTCGAAGGCGGGGTCGCCGACCCAGCGCCCGCGGTCGGCGAAGGCGACGCGGCTGGCCTCGATGTAGCGGTGCAGGTACTTCGTCTTCGACGCCTTGGAGAGGTCGGTGCGCTCCAGGATGTTGAGGGCCTCGCCGACGGTCGTACCGCCGGAGGAGGAGGGTGCCATGGAGTAGACGTCGAGGCCGCGGTAGGAGGCCTTGGTCGGCTTCTGCCGCTTCACCTCGTACGTCGCGAGGTCCTCGGTGGAGAGGTCGCCGGGCCGGACCACGCGGTCGGCGTCCGGGGCGACGGGTGGTTCGTTCACGGTCCGCACGATGTCCTTGGCGAGCCTGCCGCGGTAGAGCGCGCCCACGCCCTTGCGGCCCAGTTCGTCGTAGGTGCGGGCCAGGTCGGGGTTCTTGAAGGTCGAGCCGACCACCGGCAGCCTGCCGCCGGGCAGGAACAGCTTCGCCGTGGCGGGGAAGTCCGCGAACCGTTCCTGGTTCGACTCGGTCTGCGCGCGGAACGTCGGGTCGACGGTGAACCCGTGGCGCGCGAGCCGCTCGGCGGGCTTCAGGAGCGTGCGCAGGCTTCTGCTGCCCCAGGTGTCGAGCGCCTTCTGCCAGGTGGCGGGCGTGCCGGGGGTGCCGACGCCGAGGCCGCTGGTGACCGCGTCCGCGAACGGGATCGGCCGGCCGTTCTCCAGGAAGAGCCCGGAGTCGGCGGTGCGCGGCGCCGTCTCGCGGCCGTCGATGGTGCTGACCCGGTGGCTCTTGGCGTCGTAGTGGACGAAGTAGCCACCGCCGCCGACGCCCGCCGAGTACGGCTCGGTGACGCCGAGCGCGGCGGCGGTGGCGACGGCCGCGTCCACGGCGTTGCCGCCCTTGCGCAGGACCTCGATGCCGGCCGCCGATGCGTCCGGGTCGACACTGGCGACGGCGCCGCCGTATCCGACGGCGAGTGGTGTCTTGGCCGGTGTGCCCACCGCCGGGCGGGCGGATGCCGGTTCCGCTGAGCGCGTAGGCGAAGGGGGCGCGGCGGCCCCGACCGACACCAATACCCCTCCGACCGCCAATAGCGTCAGATTCCGTACGACAGCGCGACGCATTCGTACCTCCTGTCAACAACCGTCCGCGCAGCGTAACTTCGCGCGCGGCATCGCGTCAGGACCTCCTCGAACACCGATCCGGGGGCCCGCTAGCATGCGCCCCCATGACTGAAGACGTGCGGAACATCGTCCTCGGCCTGATCGTGGTCGGCATCGGCGCCGTCCTTGGCTGGCTCACCCGCGGCGCCCTGTGGAAGCGCAGGCTCCGCCGCAAGCAGGCCTTCTTCGGGCTGCCCGACAACTCCGAGTCGCTGCTCGTGGTCAACCGCGACGCGGGCGGTCCCGAGCTGATGGTGGTGCGCCAGGACGTGTTCGCGCTCATCGAGCTGGCCGCGGTGATCAAGGAGTGCGGTGCGCACGCCCAGGTCGTCGCGCACGACGCGGCCCAGCAGGGCTTCGGCGAGCGCACCGAGTTCTGCGTGGGATCGCCCGCGGCCAATCGCCGCATGGCCGCGCACATGCACTCCCTGCTGCCCGGCGTGCGGGTGAACACCGACCCCGAGCCGGTCCCCGACCGCGGCGCCTTCCAGATCGGCGCCGAGCGCTACCGCCTCGAGGCCGGCCTCACGGAGTACGTGATCCTGGCGCGGCTCACCGCGGACCGGAACCCGGACGCCAGACCCGTCTTCCTCTTCTGCGGCCAGCGCGCGGTGACCAGCCAGGCGGCCACCCGCTATCTGGCCCGCAACCACGAGAAGCTCGCCCGCAAGTACGGCGGCAACGCCTTCGTGCTGCTCCTGAAGATCGTCAATTCGCAGGCATACGGTCCCGACGTCGTCGAGCTCGTCGGCGACGTGACGCGCGAGGCGAGGACCCCGCTGCCCGCACCTGCCCGTGCCTCCCATCGCGCCAAGTAGCGCGGCCCTCACGGAGAGCCGCCACGATCCGGCTCCTTCTGTGACCTAGCGGGGAATTTCCGGACAACAGGCAACCCGTCCGGGCGATCTCCCCTCTCTCCGTGCAGTCCACATTCGCACGGAGGTAGTTTTCTTGACCCCCCAGAGCTCTTCGAGCCGCCGACGCCCCCTTCGCACCCGCCACGCGGCGGCCGCGGGCCTCGCGGTGCTCACCGCCGCCCTCACCGCCTGTTCGGGCGGCAGCGGCTCGTCCGGCGCCGCCGGGGCCGCCGAGAAACCGAAGATCTCGGTGAATCTCTCGGGGCAGCAGGCGAAGGCGGGCGGCCCGGTCACCGTGAAGCTGGCCGCCGGCAGGCTCAAGGAGGTGACGGTCGCCGACGACAAGGGCACGAAGCTGCCCGGCAAGGTGTCGGCGAACGGCACCACCTGGACCTCCCGGCGCACGGTGGCACCCGGCACCTCCTACCGGGTCGAGGCGAGCACCGACAAGGGCGGCACCGCGAAGTCGTCCTTCAGGACGGCCGCGCCCGGGAAGGTCAACAAGGTGACCCTCGCCCCCGGCAAGGACACCACCGTCGGCATCGCCCAGCCCCTGTCGATCACCTTCGACCACCCGGTGCGCAACAAGGCCGAGGTGGAGAAGAACCTCAAGGTGACGACGGAGAACGGCACCACGGGATCCTGGGGGTGGATCAAGAACTACGACGGCAAGGACCGCGTCGACTGGCGCCCCGAGAAGTACTGGAAGTCCGGTACGAAGGTGAAGCTGGACGCGAAGCTCAACGGCATCGACTCCGGCGGTGACGACTGGTTCGTGCGCGACTACGCCACCCGCTTCACCGTCGGCAGGAGCCAGGTCGTCAAGGTGAACCTGGACAGCAAGACGGCGACCCTCACGCGCGACGGCAAGACCGTGCGGACGCTCCCGATGTCGGCCGGCACCCCCGGCGGCGAGAAGGCCTCCTGGGGCGGCACCTCCGTCCTGATGTCGAAGGAGGGCACGATCAACATGCGCTCCGAGACGGTCGGGCTCTCCGGCAGCAACAGCTACAACAAGATGGTCGACGACTCGATGCGCCTGACCTGGTCGGGCATGTACGCGCACGCGGCGCCGTGGAACGCCTCGTACTTCGGGAACACCAACCACAGCTCGGGCTGCATCGGCATGAGCGACGGCGACGCGGGCTGGCTCTACGGCCAGGCCCAGATAGGCGACCCGTTCGAGGTCACCGGCAGCGGCTCGAAGGGTGTCCCGGACCCGGGCAACGGCTACGGCGAGTGGAACATCTCCTGGTCCGACTGGCAGGCGAAGAGCGCCCTGAAGTAGCGGCGGCGGCCTCAACTATCGTTACCCGGGCGTAACTTACCGACGGGTTACCCCCGGTAAAGGATCAGGTTACCGTCGGGTCACTTTGCACTTTCAACGAGTGAGGAAGTGACCCGTGAGAGCTCCGCACCCGCACCGGGCCCCGCGCACGACCACCGCGGGCGCCGTCTGCGCGACCCTCGTCGCCGGCGCCGCCCTCGGTCTCGCCCCGACGGCGCAGGCGGCCCCGCCCGCCGCGCCGCCGGCCGCGGGCTCCGGCACCTTTGGCGCCTCTGCCGATGTGCGCTTCGTCGACATCCCCGGTGACGGCGGCACCGTCCTCAAGGCCAACGTCTTCACCCCCAAGGACGCGGGGGCCGGGGCGCGGTACCCCTCGATCGTGCTGCCCACCAGCTGGGCCATGCCCCAGATCGAGTACGTCGCCCAGGCCCAGAAGCTCGCCGACTCCGGCTATGTCGTGGTCAGTTACAACTCGCGCGGCTTCTGGCAGTCCGGCGGTGAGATCGAGACCGCAGGGCCCGAGGACATCGCCGACGCCTCCAAGGTCATCGACTGGACCCTCGCCCACACCCCGGCCGACCCGTCGAAGGTCGGCATGGCGGGCGTCTCGTACGGCGCGGGCATCAGCCTGCTCGCCGCCGGCCACGACAAGCGGGTCAAGGCCGTCGCCGCGCTCAGCGGCTGGGGCGACCTCATCGACTCGATCTACAGCGGCCGCACCCAGCACAGCCAGGCCGCCGCCCTGCTCGGCGGCGCGGGCGCGCTCACCGGCCGCCCGAGCGCCGAACTGCAGGAGACGCTCAAGGACTTCCTCGGGTCCAACCTCGACAAGGAGGACGAGATGATCGCCTGGGGCGCCAAGCGCTCCCCCGCGACCCACCTCGACCGGATCAACGAGAACGGCGCCGCCATCATGCTCGGCAACGCCTGGGGCGACACCCTCTTCCCGCCCAACCAGTACGCCGAGTTCTACGAGCGTCTGACCGGCCCCAAGCGCCTGGAGTTCCGCCCCGGCGACCACGCCACGGCCGAGGCCACCGGCCTGCTCGGTCTGCCCAACGACACCTGGACCTCCACCCGGCGCTGGTTCGACCACTACCTCAAGGGCGCGGAGAACGGCATCGAGGACGAGCAGCCCGTCCAGCTCAAGTCGCGCTCCGACGGCGGCTACGAGGGCTACCCCGACTGGAAGTCGGTCGGCCCCACCCGCGAGAAGATCGCGATGGCCGGGACCACCACGATCCACACCAACGTCGACTCGGGCGCCAATGGCGGCATCGCCATCCTCTCCAACGCCCTCGACCAGTTCCTGAAGATCCCGCCGATGGCCTCGGTGCCGCTGCTCCCGCGCCGCTACACCGGCGTCTGGCAGTCGGAGCGGTACGCGAGCGCCCAGCGCGTGCGCGGGACGGTGAAGGTGCACACGACGCTCACCGGCACCAAGGAGAGCGGCACCCTCGTCGCGTACCTCTACGACGTGGGCCCGCTCGGCCTCGGCAAGCTGGTCAGCAACGCGCCGTACACCTTCCACGGCAAGACGCCGGGAAAGCCGTTCGGCGTGGACCTGGAGCTGTTCTCCACGGCCTACGACGTACCGGCAGGGCACAAGCTCGCCCTGGTCGTCGACACGGTCGACCCGCTCTACATCGAGCACAACCCGACCGGCGCGCAGCTGACCTTCTCCTCACCGGCGACGGACCCGTCGTACGTGTCCGTTCCCCTGCGCGAGCAGTGATCTCCGGCTGCTGCCGGGCCGGGCATGGCCCTACGAGCTACTGCGCTCCCGGCAGCAGCGTCCCTGGTTCCGCCGGGGCCACGTCCGCGGCCTCGGTCTTGGGGTTGCGCCGCTGACGTCTGGACACCCACTGGGCGAACCACGACAGCAACATGCACATCCCGATGTAGATCGGCGAGATCACCATGACCACGGGGATGAAGGGCAAATCGTAGTCGAGGTTCGACGCGATGAGCTTCCCGGCGTGGAGGAACTCCTCGTAGGTGATCAGATAACCGAGCGAGGTGTCCTTCAGGGCCACCACCAACTGGCTGATGATGGCGGGCAACATGGCACGAACGGCCTGCGGTACGAGGACGTGTGTCATGACCTGTGTCTTGCGCATTCCGAGTGCGTAGGCCGCCTCCCGCTGCCCCCTCTCCACGGAGTTGACGCCGGATCGGAAGACCTCGGCGAGTACGGAGCCGTTGTAGAGCGTGAGCCCGGCGACCAGCGCGGGCAGTGGCTGGACCTTCAGCGCCACGAAGACGAAGAAGATCATCACCAGGACCGGCATCGCGCGGAAGAACTCCACGAGCAGCGTGGCGAGCCAGCGCACCGGGCGGTGGTCGGAGAGCCGGCCCATCGCGAGGAGCCCGCCGAGGGCGAGCGCGAGGACCGCGGAGATGGCGAAGGCCTTCAGGGTGTTGCCGAGACCGCGCAGGAGGAGCTCCTGGATGCCCTTGTACTCGAAGGGCCTCCACTTCGTCGCGGTGAACTGGCCGGTGTCGAAGAGCAGGTACAGGACCCATCCGACGAGCGCGAGCACGACCAGGGTGGAGAGCACCCCGTACAGCTTGTGCCGCCGGACGGTCCGTGGGCCCGGGATGTCGTAGAGGGCGGTGGAGTCGTGGGAGAGGGCTTTCATCGGGCGACTCCCCAGCGCTTTTCGAGGACATTGAAGATCGCGCTGATGGCGAGGGTGATGATGAGGTAGCCGAGGGCGATCCAGACGAAGGTCCAGATGATGTTGTAGCCCAGCTCGTTGAGCGTCTTGTACGTGCCGAGCAGTTCGGTGACGCTGAACGCGCCCGCGATCGCGGAGTTCTTGGCGAGCGCGATGAGGTTGGAGCCGACCGGCGCGATGACCGACCGGAAGGCCTGCGGCAGCACCACCATCGACAGGGTCTGTCCGAAGGACATGCCGAGGCTGCGGGCCGCCTCGCCCTGGCCCTTGGGCACGGTGTTGATGCCGGACCTGAGCGCCTCGCAGATGAAGGCGGAGGTGTAGCAGCCGAGGGCGAGCACCGCGAACACCTTGAAGGGCAGCACCAGGCCGAACCGCGGCAGCCCGAGCAGCACCGCGAAGAAGAGCAGCGTGAGCGGGGTATTGCGCAGGACCGTGACCCAGGCCGTGCCGAACGCCCGGAAGGAGCCGACGGGCGCCACCCGGAACGAGGCCATGACGAAGCCGAGCACGAGCGCGAGCACCGAGGCGTAGACGGTGAGTTCGACGGTGCCGAGGAAGCCCTTGCCGAAGGTGGAGAAGTTGTCTGTCAGTACGTCCACGACGCCTCCTCAGCTCGCCGGGTAGCGGTCGATGGCGGGCGGTTTTGGCGCCGGGACCCCGGAGAGGCCGAGTGTGGCGTCGTACGCCTTCTTCCAGTCACCGGCCTTCTCGCGGGCCGCCAGGGCGTCGTCGACGGCGAACCTGAGGGCGTTGTCGCCGCGGGGCACGCCGATGCCGTACGGCTCCTTCGAGAACGGTTTGCCGACCACCTTGAGCTCGTCGGGCACCTTGGCGGCGTAGCCGATCAGGATCGCGTCGTCGGTGGTGACGGCGTCGACCTGGTAGGTCAGCAGGTTGTCCACGCAGACCGAGTATGTGTCGTAGGCGACGAGGGTCGCCTCGGGGTAGTCGTGCTGAATCCGCTGGTAGGGCGTGGAGCCGGCGGCGGAGCAGACGCGTTTGCCCGCGAGGTCGCTGGGGCCCTTGATGTCGTCCTCGTCGCTGCGCACCAGCAGGCCCTGGCCCGCCATGTAGTAGGGGCCGCCGAAGCCGACGAGCTTCTTGCGGTTGTCGTTGATGGTGTAGGTGCCGACGTAGTAGTCGATCTGCCCGTTCTGCAGGGCGGTCTCGCGGTTCGCCGACGCGATGGTCTTGAACTCGATCCTGCCGGGGTCGAGGCCGAGCGAGGCCGAGATCATCTTGGCGATCTCGATGTCGAAGCCGGAGTAGTGGCCGCTGGCCGGGTCCTTCTCGCCGAGGTAGGGCTGGTCCTCCTTGGCGCCGACGATGAACCGCCCGCGGCTCTTCGCCTTCTTCCAGGTGCGCGAATCGGGCAGCCGGAAGCCGCTCGTCACGCGGTACTCGGGCAGCTTCTCGGCCGCGGGCCCCTTGGTCGGCGGACTGCCGTCCCGGCCGCAGGCAGCGGCGGCGCAGGCGGCCAGGACGAGCACCGCGAGCAGGCGGGTCGTCCGCGCGGTGTGGCGCAGGGTGTGGCGCATGGTGTGTCGCTTCACGAGCACGGCCCCCCGTCAGTGCTTGAGGATCTTGGAGAGGAAATCCCTGGCACGGTCGCTCTCCGGATGGGTGAAGAAGTCCTCGGGGGTGCGGTCCTCGACGACGCGGCCGTCGGCCATGAAGACGACCCGGTTGGCCGCGGAGCGGGCGAAGCCCATCTCGTGGGTGACGACGACCATGGTCATGCCGTCCCGGGCGAGCTGCTGCATGACCTCGAGGACCTCGTTGATCATCTCGGGGTCGAGGGCCGAGGTCGGTTCGTCGAAGAGCAGCGCCTTGGGGTCCATGGCGAGCGCGCGGGCGATGGCCACGCGCTGCTGCTGCCCGCCGGAGAGCTGTGCGGGGTACTTCTCGGCGTGCGCGGACAGTCCCACGCGCTCCAGGAGCTCACCGGAGCGCTTGTCCGCCTCGTCCTTCTTGCGGCCCCGCACCTTGATCTGGGCGAGCGAGACGTTCTGGCGGACGGTCTTGTGCGCGAAGAGGTTGAAGGACTGGAAGACCATGCCCACTTCCGCGCGGAGCCTCGCGAGCGCCTTTCCCTCCTCGGGCAGGGGCTGCCCGTCGAGTCTGATCTCTCCGGACTGGATGGTCTCGAGCCGGTTGATCGTCCGGCACAGTGTTGACTTGCCCGACCCCGAAGGGCCGATGACCACGACCACCTCCCCCTTGCCGACGGTGAGGTTGATGTCCTGGAGGACATGCAGCTTCCCGTAGTACTTGTTCACATCACGCAGCTCGATCAACGGATCGACGGCCATGGCAAGACCTGCCCACTCTCAGCTGTGTACGTCCGCGCAAACTATCCGCGTAAAAACGGGACTTACTGGACGACACGCACTTATGGGCATTAACCGTATTTGAGGCAATTCTGGTTACGCCTCGGAGGCCTCCGCGTAGACCTGCGAGAGCTCGGGCGCTCCCTGCACCGCCCAGTCCAGCCCCGCCTCGACGACCGGGATGTCCCGGCCCGACGCGAGCCGCACGACGGGGCTGCCGCCGGGCCAGACGTGCCAGGTCGCGCCCGGCACGGTCCGCACCACCACGCTGCCCAGGTAGAGCCCCGCGTCGTTGCCGAGCCACGGCAGCAGCTCGGGGTCGTCGCGCCAGCGCGGCAGGAGCTGGTCGAGGGCGCCCAACGAGGCAGGGGAGTCGTCGAGTTCGAGCCCGGCGGCGCTCGCCTGGGAACGCAGCAGCTCACACTCGGAGAGCAGTTCGGCGACGCCGTCCGGATCGTCCAGGAAAGCGGCCGCGAGCCCCTCGGCCGGGTCCGTCGCGGAGTGCCGCCTGCGCCACTTGTCGAGGAACGGGATGTTCATGATCGGCCTCTTCCGTCGGGTGGCGCCGCCGGACGCGCGGCCGGGCGCTTCTTCCGTATCTCCAAATGTATCTTGCATCAGTTGATCACGGAATCGTCCGAATCACACCGCAGGCTCACCTCCCGTACGGGCGGACCGGCCGCCGGCGCGGGCCGGGTGGCACCCCTGGTTCGGCCACGGCTCCCAACTCCCTTCCGCGTAAGCCGAGTCCGTCCTCCGGCAGGTGACTCTTCCGCACCGCGGGGTACCCGGAAAGGCCTGAGGGTCGGTGCGGAACGGTCCGGGAGGTGGACGATGGTGTGGTGGGCGTGGGTGGTCGCCGTGATCGTCGTGGTGGCTCTGCTGTCGGCCGCGGTGGTCGGCGTGCAGGCCCGGCGGCGCAGCGGCGGTGTGATCGTGGTGCGGCGCGGGCGGCGCCCCGGGCGAGGGAGGGCGCGATGACGGCTCCCCTGCCGAAGGTCATGGCCGCGGGTGACCTCACCAAGCGGCCGGTGGTCACCCTGGACGGCGAGGCCGTCGCCCAGGTCAAGGATGTCGTGCTCGACGGCGCGGGCGGCCGGATCGCCGGGTTCACGCTGGCCGGCCGGGGCCTGCTCTCCGGGCCGCTGCGCAAGAGCCTGCCGTGGGCGGCGGTGCACGCCCTGGGCGCGGATGCCGTGATGATCACCTCGGCGCAGGCCCTGGAGGACAAGTCGGCGGTCGCCTCCTGGGAGAAGGCCTCCGGTGGTCTGGTCCGCGGGGCGCGCGTCCTGACGGACCAGGGGGCGCAGATCGGGACCGTGCTCGACGTCCTGGTCGAGGCAGGTCGGGAAGGGCGGGTCGTCGGCGTCGAGATGTCGTCCACCGAGGCGCTCGGCCGGCACGAGCGGAAGGTCTTCCTGCCGCTCGGCGACCGCCCTGCCATGACCGGCGACACCCTGATGATCCCCGCGCGGGACACCGAGCACGTCGTCGAGGACGTCATCGACCTGCCCGCGGCCCTGTGGCGCAAACGCCTCGCCGACACCGACGGTCTCACGACCACGGGCGGCCCCCACCCCACGGACCCGCCGCCGACGGCCGGGCTCGATGCGACCGGTGAGGAGCGGAGCCGATGATGTTGCTCAGTCAGACCGTGGGGCGGCCGGTGGTCAGCGCGGACGACGCCGGGCACATCGGCACCGTCGCCGGGCTCGTCGTCGAACCGGACGGCGCGCTGATCACCGCCCTCCGCCTGGACGGCGTCAAGGACGGCGGTGACGTCATCGCCTGGGCGGACGTTCACGCGGTGGGGCCGGACGCGGTCGTCGTCGGGACGGCCGCGGCGGCCCGGTTCACCTCCGTGGACTCGTCCGACGGCCAGAACCTGCTCGGCAAGCGGCTGTTGACGGAGCTCGGCGACCTCGCCGGGACCCTCGCCGACGTCGCCTTCGACCCTGATTCCGGCCGCATCGAGGCCCTCCACGGCTCGCGCGGCGACCGGATCGCGGGCAGCCGCCTGCTCGGCATCGGCTCGTACGCGGTGGTGGTCAGGGCCGAGGGCAAGAGCGAGGCCTGACGGGGGCGCCCCGCCTCCCCGCTCACAGGTCGCGGCGGTCGACGGCCACCACGGCGACCGCAGCGGCGGCGAGCGGCCACACGGCCAGGACGAACCACGCGCCCGACGGCGTCCACGGGTACGACACGTCGGCACCGCCGGGCCCGGACAGCCGCAGCCACGCCTTGTACGGCAGCGCGTGGCCGAGGACCGCGGTCCAGTAACGGTCCTCGCTGAGCGTGACGGGCAGCAGGAGCAGCAGGACGAACGAGGCGACCATCGTGCTTCCGCCGTGCCGCAGCAGCGCCCCCAGGGCCATGCCGACCAGAGCCGACACCGGGGCAAGCAGCGCGGAGGCGGTGACGAGCCGCCACGCACCGGGGTGGCCGATCGGGACGCCGAGGCCCTTGCCGGAGAGGACAGCCTGGGTGAGCCAGAAGGAGAGGCCCGCGACGACCGCCCCGAAGACGGTCATCACCGCGGCCGTCACCAGGATCTTGGCCGCCATCGGCGGGCGCCGGGCCGGGACCGCCGCGAACGTCGTACGGATCAGCCCGGTCCGGAACTCCGCGACGAGGAAGAGCGCGCCGAACGCGCCGGCCGAGACCACCAGGACCAGGGTGGAGTTGGCGGTGAAAGCCTCTTGGAGCGGGATGCCGTCGCGGATGAACCGCTCCCGGTGTGCCGCGTCACCCGCCGTCCAGTAGCGGACCGTGTCGTACGCCGTACCGGCGTTGACGGCGACGACGGCGAGCCCGGCGATCAGCAGGGACCAGCCGGTGGAGCGCAGCGACCTGAGCTTGAGCCACTCGGCGGCGACGAGGTCGCCGAAGCGGGGCCGGAACGCGGCCGTCGGGCTGCGGGTCATCGGGGCTCTCCTGCCGGGTATTCGACGCTGTCGGCGGTCAGTTCCATGAACGCCTCCTCCAAGGAGGCCGTGCGGGTGGCCAGTTCGTGCAGCGGGACCCGGTGGGCGAGGGCGAGTTCGCCGACGCGGGGCGCGTCGGCGCCGGTCACCAGGAGCCGTCCGTCGCCGTCGGCGCGCACCGACGCGCCCTCGGCCGTCAGCAGCCGGGCGAGAGCGGGCGCGTCCGGCGTCCGCACGGTGACCGTGGCGCCGCCCGCACGGCCGGCGAACGCCGCGAGGCTCTCCGCGGCGATGAGCCGGCCGCGGCCGATGACGACGAGCCGGTCGGCGGTGTGCTCCATCTCGGACATGAGGTGGCTGGAGACGAAGACGGTGCGGCCCTCGCGGGCCAGCCGCCGGAAGAGCCCGCGCACCCACAGCACGCCCTCGGGGTCGAGTCCGTTGAGCGGTTCGTCGAAGAGCAGCACCGGTGGGCCGCCGAGGAGCGCGGCGGCGATGCCGAGCCGCTGCCTCATGCCGAGCGAGAACCCCGCGACACGGCGCCGGGCCGCCTCCGTCAGGCCGACCTCCGCGAGCACCTCGTCGACGCGGGAGCGCGGGATGCGGTTGCCGCGGGCGAGGACGGCGAGGTGGGCGCGTGCGGTGTGGCCGCCGTGCGCGTCACCGGCGTCGAGGAGGGCGCCGACGTGGCGCAGTCCGCGTGCCCGGTCGCGGAACGGCCGCCCGCACACGGTGACCGAGCCGCCGGTGGGGGCGTCCAGGCCGAGGATCATGCGCAAGGTGGTGGACTTGCCGGCTCCGTTCGGGCCGAGGAATCCGGTCACCAGCCCCGGACTCACCTGGAAACTGAGGGCGTTCACCGCCGGCCGCTTCCCGTATCTCTTCGTCAGTTCGTCGGCTTCGATCATGGGGACCACGGTGCCGCGCGCCGCCCCCGCCCGTCGTCGGCCCTGCGCCGACACTTGGCGGCGGGCGGGGTCGACCGGGGTTGTACACCCTGGGTGCGATGCCCGTGCGCGTCCGGCTGGCTACGATCGGCCCATGTCCGTCACCCCGTCGTTGTCCCTGTTCAGGCACGCGCCCCCGGGCGTGTGGGCCACCGTCTCCTGGTGTCTGGGCATGGCGGTCGCCGCGCGGTCCTACTCCGGGCTCCCGATGATGCCGACGAGCGCGTTCGAGGGTCCCGGCCCGGCGGAGTGGCTGGTCGTCGCCCTCGCCACCGGGACGGCGCTGCTCGCCGCGCGGCTGCTGGAGCGCCGCCCCCTGACGGCCCTCGTCATGCTGATCGCCGCCTCGTACGCGGCCACGCTGGCGCTCGACGAGACCGGCATCACCTTCCTCCAGTACGCGGCCGTCGACATCGCCGTCGGCTTCGTCGTGGCGACCGGGACCCCCGGTGCCCGCCGGACGGCCCTCGTCCTCGCGCTCTGCGTCCTGCCCGCCCACGCGCTCCTGCGGCAGCTGCTCGGTCTGCCGATCCAGCTTCCGTATACGCACAGCAACAGTTGGTCGGACTGGCGGACCTACTCCCTGATGGCCGCGGTGGCCTGGCTGGTGGGCGACTCGGTGCGGCGGGCGGCCGCCTACGCGGAGCGGCTGAGCGCCCAGGCCACGGCGCAGGCCGTCACCGCCGAACGGCTGCGCATCGCACGGGAGATGCACGACACGGTGGCGCACAGCATCGGCATCATCGCCCTCCAGGCGGGCGCGGCGGCCCGGGTCGTCGAGACCCAGCCGGCCGGCGCGCGGGAGGCGATGACCGCGGTCGAGACGGCGGGCCGCGAGACCCTCGCCGGGCTGCGGCGGATGCTGGGCGCGCTGCGGGAGAGCGATGCCGGGGACGCGGCGCCGCGCGGGCCCGCCGAGGGGCTTGCGGACGTGGAGCGCCTCGCCGCGTCGACGACGGCGGCCGGGGTGCGGGTGGACGTGGTGTGGCGGGGAGAGCGGCGGCCGCTGCCCACGGACGTCGACCTGTCGGCGTTCCGCATCATCCAGGAGGCGGTCACCAACGTGGTGCGGCACGCGGCGGCCACGGCCTGCACGGTCCGCGTCGACCACCGCGACGAGGAGATCGTCATCGAGATCGAGGACCGCGGCCGGGGCGGCGCGACGGCTCGGGACCCGGACACTGGATACGGCCTGGTGGGCATGGGCGAGCGAGTCGCCCTGCTGCACGGCGAGTTCAGTGCAGGCCCCCGCCCCGGGGGCGGGTTCCGGGTGCGGGCCCGGCTGCCCCTGCCGGTCGCGGCGGTGGCCCGATGACCATCCGTGTCCTGCTCGTCGACGACCAGCCCCTCGTCCGTACCGCACTGAGCATGGTCATCACCGAGGCCCCCGACATCGAGGTCGCCGGTGAGGCCTCGTCGGGCGAGGAGGCGGTGCGGGCCTGCGCCGAACTGCGGCCAGACGTCGTGGTGATGGACATCCGGATGCCGGGCATGGACGGCATCGAGGCCACCCGGCGGATCACATCGGGCCCGACGGCCGCACACGTCGTCGTGCTGACCACGTTCGACGACGACGAGTACGTGTACGGGGCGCTGCGCGCGGGCGCGGCGGGCTTCCTCGTCAAGGACATGGCCCTGGACGACATCCTGGCCGCGGTGCGCGTCGTCGCGACCGGCGACGGCCTGCTGGCGCCGGGCGTCACACGCCGGCTGATCAGGGAGTTCGCGGGACGGCCCGCGCCCGTGGCGGCGCGCGGGACGGCGCTCACGGGCATCACGGACCGCGAGCACGAGGTCCTGACGCTGGTGGGGCGCGGCCTGTCGAACACCGAGATAGCCGCGGAGCTCTGCCTCAGCGTCGCCACCGCGAAGACCTATCTGACGCGGCTGCTCGCCAAGCTCGGCGCCCGCGACCGCGTACAGCTGGTGATCCTCGCGTACGAGCACGGGCTGGTGTCGGCGGAGCGCTGAACGGGCCGGTGGACGCGGCGAGTTCGCGCCGTGTTCACGCGCCCCTCATTGACGGGTCTCCCCGGCCTCCTTAGCTTCATGGCGCATCCGTCCCCACTCGTTCCCACTCTTCACCCATCGCTCATCGCCCGCCGCTCATCCACCGGGCCATCACACGCGGGAGGGTCTGCCGTGCGCCGACGTATCTGGGGAGCGGCCGCCGCGCTCACCCTGTTCACGGGTCTCGTCCCGGTGGCATCGGCACAGGCCGCGCCCCCGCACGGGACCGCGCCGCTCCCCCTGGAGCGGCTCTTCGACAATCGCGCGGTCAGCGCGGACGAGCGGCCCGCCGACGCGGACTTCGACGGTGCGGGCGGCTCGCTGTCCGCACGGGATCTGGCCGCGGCAGGGTGGACTCCCGGGCGCGAACTGGGCGTCGAGGGGGCCCGCCTCCGCTGGCCGCGCACCGCGCCGGGCGCGCCGGACAACGTGCGCTCCGACGGGCAGAGGGTGCGGGTGCGCGGCCGCGGGAACGCCCTCGCCTTCCTGGTGGCCGGCACGGGCGGCGAGGCGAGCGGCACGGGCACGGTCCGCTACCGGGACGGCTCGCGCGGCGGCTTCCGGCTCACCGCGCCCGACTGGCGCTCGGGCCCGCTCGCCACGAAGTCCGTCGCCCTGCCACACATCAACACGCCCGGCGGCCAACTCGCCGAGAAGGCACGGCTGTACGTGGTGACGGTGCCGCTGGACCGCGGCCGCGAGGTCGCATCGGTGCGGCTGCCCCGTGACCCCGGCGCCGCGGACCTGCACGTGTTCGCGCTGTCGGTGCGGGCCGGCACGCGCGGCTGGACGGGCACCTGGTCGGCGTCGACGGCCGGTCACGCCGCGGTGGGCCCCTGGGCCGACCGGACCGTACGGCTCGTCGTGCACACGAGTACCGGCGGCCCCCGCGTGCGCATCCGGCTCGACAACACGTTCGCGTCGGCGCCGGTGCGGATCGGCGGGGCGACGGCGGCGGTGCAGGAGTCCGGGGCGGGCGCGCGGGGCACACCGCGGCGGCTGTCCTTCCGCGGCTCGCCCGGCACGGAGATCCCGGCGGGCGCGCAGGCGTACAGCGATCCGCTCGCCTTTGACGTGCCCGCCGACGCGAACCTCCTGGTCAGCTTCCACCTGCCCGGGCCCGTGTCATCGGCCCCACTGCACAGCCAGGCCCTCAAGCACTCCTACGTGAGCACGCCGGGCGACCACGCGGCGGACGGCTCGGCGGCGGCGTACACCTCCACGATCACGACGTGGCCGCTGCTCACCGGCGTCGACGTGGGCGGCGGGCCCGGCTCGGTGGTGCTGCTCGGCGACTCGATCACGGACGGCGTGAAGTCGACGCCGGACGCCGACCACCGCTGGCCCGACGTGCTCGCGGACCGGCTGCGCGACCAGTCGGCCGTGCCCCGCTACGGGGTGCTCAACCAGGGCATCTCCGCCAACCGCGTGATCGCCGACCGCTACCCCGGTGACGGCGTCTCCACCGACACCGGCGGCGTCAGCGCCCTGCACCGGCTGGACCGCGACGTCCTCGCCCAGACCTCGGCGCGCACCGTCGTCGTCTTCGAGGGGGTCAACGACGTGCGCTGGGGTGCCGGCGCGGAACAGGTGATCGCGGGGCTCCGGGAGATCGCCGGGCGCGCGCACGCCCGCGGGCTGCGGGCCGTGGCGGCGACGATCGGGCCGTGCGAGGGCGAGTCGCTCTGCACCGCGGCCGCGAACGAGCGGCGGGAGGCCGTCAACGCCTATCTGCGCGGCGGCGCCGACTTCGACGCCGTGCTCGACTTCGACGCGGTGCTGCGGGACCCCGCGCACCCGGCGCGGATGTCGCCCGCCTACGACAGCGGGGACCATCTGCACCCGGGCGACGCGGGCCTCGCGGCGCTGGCGGATTCGGTGAAGCTGCGGCTTCTCGTGCCCTAGCCCGACGGCCGCTACACGTCCAGGTCGACGACGACCGGGGCGTGGTCGGACGCGCCCTTGCCCTTGCGCTCCTCGCGGTCCACGTACGCGTCGGAGACGGCCTTGGCGAAGGAGGCGTTCCCGTAGACGAGGTCGATGCGCATGCCCCTGTTCTTCGGGAAGCCAAGCTGGCGGTAGTCCCAGTACGTGAACGGGTGGTCGTACTTCAGGGGGCGGGGCACGACGTCCGTGAGGCCCGTCTCGCGCAGGGCGGCGAGCGCGGCCCGCTCGGCCGGGGTGACGTGGGTGGCGCCGACGAAGAGCGCCGGGTCCCAGACGTCGTCGTCGGTCGGCGCCACGTTGAAATCGCCGAGGACCGCGAACGGGCGGGGGCCCGCCGCGTCCTCGGCGACCGCCGCCTTGAGGGCCTCGAACCACTGGAGCTTGTAGGCGTAGTGGGCGTGGTCGACCTCGCGGCCGTTCGGCACGTACACCGACCAGACGCGGACCGGGCCGCAGGTCGCGGAGAGCGCGCGCGGCTCATCGAGGCCGTCGTACCCGGGACCGCCCGGCAGGCCCTTCACGACGTCGTCGAGGCCGACCTTGGAGACCACCGCGACGCCGTTCCACCTGCCCGTCGCGTTCACCGCCGACTCGTAGCCCAGCTCGCGGAGCTCGGCGGCGGGGAACTGCTCGGCCGTCGTCTTGGTCTCCTGTATGCACAGCACGTCCGTGCCGGTGCTCTCCAGCCAGGCCAGGAGCCTCGGCAGACGGGCGGTGATCGAGTTCACGTTCCAGGTCGCAATGCGCATGTCCCACAACCTACCCGGCGCCACCGACAGTCAGAGTTCGGCCGACTCCCCCGGCGTCAGACGCAGGTGCTCCGTGCCGCCGAGGGAGCCGATCTGGTTGTCGTAGATGGGCCTGGCGAGGTCGGTGAGGAGCGCGTCGTGGACGTCGTAGGCGCGCTGCGGCCTGACCTCCCGTACGTAGTCGATCACCTCGGAGATCTTGCTCCAGGGGGCCATGACGGGCAGCATCAGCGTCTCGACGGGCCGGCCGGGGACGGTCAGCGCGTCGCCGGGGTGGAAGACCGAGCCGTCGACCAGGTACCCGACGTTGGTGATCCTGGGGATGTCCGGGTGGATGACCGCGTGCAGCTCCCCGTGGGCCTCGACCTCGAATCCGGCGGCCGTGAAGGTGTCGCCGTGCCCGACGGTGTGCACGCGCCCGGGGAAGGCCGCCGAGATCTGGTCCGCGACGGACTTCAGGGTCCAGATCTCGGCGGCCGGGTTCGTCTCCATGGCGGCGCGCAGCCGGTCCTCGTTGAAGTGGTCCGGGTGCTCGTGCGTGACGAGGATCGCGTCGGCGCCGAGCGCGGCGTCCTCCTCGCTGAAGCCGCCGGGGTCGACGACGAGGGTGCGCCCGTCCTTTTCGAGCCGCACGCACGCGTGGGACTTCTTCGTGAACGTCATGCGCCCCGCGCGCGGGGTCTGGGTGTCGGCAGAGAACGTCATGCCGTCCATCCTGCTACTCCTGCGGCGTGGTTTCCTCACGGATCACGGCCTGCGCGACCTTGAACGCCGAGTTCGCCGCCGGAACGCCGCAGTAGACGGCCGCCTGCAACAGGATCTCCTTGATCTCGGCGGGGGTGAGTCCGTTGCGCAGCGCCGCCCTGGTGTGGAAGGCCAGCTCTTCGAGGTGGCCGCCCGCGACCAGCGCGCCCAGCGTGACGCAGCTGCGGGAGCGGCGGTCGAGACCGGGCCGATTCCACACCTCGCCCCAGGCGTAGCGCGTGACGAGCTCCTGGAACTCGCCGGAGAAGTCGTCTGCCGAGGCGAGCACCCGGTCGACGTGCGCGTCGCCGAGGACCTCGCGGCGGACCTTCATCCCGGCCTCGTACAGGTCGGGGCGGGCCCCGCCCTCGACGGCCTCGGGCTGCTCCGCCGCGGCGATCTCACCGGCGGGCGCGACGGGCGGCGGCGGCGCGAGGACGGGCTTGACGGGCGGCGCGCCGATCGCCGACTGGCCGAGCGTCGCGTCGGGCGCGGGCTGCCAGGCGGTGGAGAAGTGGCGTACGAGGAGGTCGGTGACGGCCGCGGGCTGCTCGACCGGCGCGAGGTGCGAGGCGCCGGGCACGACGGCGAGCCGCGCGTCGGGGATCCCCGCGACGAGGGTGCGGGCCTCGCCCTGTCCCGTGACCTGGTCCTCTGAGCCGACGAGAACCAGCGTCGGCACGCCGATCCTGGCCAGCTCGGCGCGGATGTCGAAGGCGGCGAGCGCCTCGCAGGCCGCGATGTAGCACCCCGGGTCGGTGGTGCGCACCATCTGCACGGCCCAGTCGGTGATCGCCGGCTGGGCGGCGGCGAAGCCGGGCGTGAACCAGCGGTCGGGCGCGGACCTGGCGATGGGGTCGAGGCCGTTGCTGCGCACGATGACCCCGCGCTGACGGAACTCGTCGGCCGTGCCGAACCGCGGCGACGCGGCGATCAGCGCGAGCGAGGCGACGCGCTGCGGGTGCCGGAGCGCGAGTTCGGCGCCGATGGCACCGCCGAAGGCGCAGCCCGCGTACCCGAAGCGCTGCACGCCGAGCTCGTCGAGGGTGGCGAGCAGCCGGTCGGCCAGCTCGCCGACGGAACCGCACGGGTGGGCGGGCGCCCCGCCGTGTCCGGGCATGTCGAAGCGGAACACCCGCCACTGCCGGATCAGCTCGGGTACCTGGCGATCCCACATGTGCCATGTGGTACCGAGGGAGGCCCCCAGGATCAGCACGGGGGCGTCTTCGGGCCCGTCAAAGCGGTATTGCAGGGTGTTCTTCGGTGGCTCACTCACCCGCCCGACCCTCTCATCAGTCACGACAGACCCTATGTCCGGGGGTCGGATGGTAGCTGTTCGACCGGGTGGAGGACCTCCCGGGCCGCGTACCGTCAGAGGCAGCGAACGATTCGCGCCGGTTCTTACCCTCCTTGATCCGGCGCTCGTAGTACGCCTGGGTACGCGGGTCGACCCGCAGGCGGGTGAACACAATGCGGTGGAGCGCAGCATTGGCCTGCCGGTCGCCGCCGCGGTTGAGGCGACGGAACTGTCGGCGCCCCGAGGAACGCTCGACGGGGCCCACCCCGCGCAAGGCAGCGAAGGACGCCTCGCTGTCCAGCCGTTCTGGGTTGTCCCCCACGGTGATCAGCAGAGTGACGGCCGTGTCCGGGCCAACCCCCACCACATCGAACAGCTGAGGGGCATGGCATTCCACGAGGCGGGCCAGCCGAGCGTCCACCTCGCGGATCTCCTCGGAGAGCTGTCCGATCCGGGATGCCAGGGTGACGATCACGGCCTTGAGCTGGTTGATGGTCCGGGTGCGGGCTTTGACGGCCGACGCCTTCGTGAGTTTGTACATCCTGGCGATCTGCACCGGCCCATCGCCCGATTTGGCACGAGCACAGGCCCGCCCGCTCAGCACAGCTCTCGCCGCATTCTGGGCATCGAGTGGATCCGATTTGCCGCGCCTACGGCGATCGGCCCGATCCATCCAGTTCACGTCAAATACGTCCACGCTCTGGGCAGAGCGCGGTAGCCGGCTGCGGTGGCCGAGAACTCGTCGGTGGCCAGCACCGCCCCTGTCAAGGAGAGCACCGAAGCCACATGGGCATCCCGGTGCGTATCCACCCCCAGCACCACCTCCCCCGCAGGGCGACGACGGGGCTTCGGAGCAGGCAACGTACTGGACATGGTCGAACTCGCCATACCCGATTTCCTTCCCGGTCCGATGACGTGTCGCGTTGCCGGTACCGGGCCGCGTCGGACGGTCAGAATCGTGAGGACGCCACAATGAACGGCAGGCCCCTGTCGGGACACGCCTCGCCAGCCCGGTACCGACAACGCACCATCCCCGGCCAACAGCCGACACTGTGACAGCGGGACACTTCGGTCAGAAAAATCATGAGTCAGACCCCGGGCCCGGGGACAGCGCCCACCCCACCCTCCCGCCCCCGCTCGGCGACCGCAGAACATGCTCGATTACCCGTACGTAACACCCAGAACCTGATCCCAGCCGACCACAACAGCGCACGAAGGTAAGCGGCGGTTCGGGGTTGCTCGTTGACAGAGACACCGCCACCGACCAGCCCCGCCGCGGTAATCAACTCTGCTGTCAGAGGCAGGACTTACTCTCGAAGACATGACCCACAACGTGCTGCATCACGGTTACGGGATCACTATCGACTTGAGTGCGTCAGACCTGGGGAACCCCGACCGTCCCGGGCTCCTGCAGGAGATTCACCGCAACCAGCGACCTGGCCCTGCCCATCCCGAACGGCAATCCAGTTGAGCGCCACGGGCAACCGGCCTCCCCGGCCCGCAGGCCTCTGGCGCAGGAGAGCGGCCGCAGTCCTGGCGCCGGCGAAGCGGTGCCCACCGGCCTCGATCGACGTCGGCCCTCCAGGGGGGCATCCCGCCCGCTTCACAACGGCATGTCGATCCGATGAGTGCTTTGCTGTTCTCCGCACGTCAGCGAGAGAGCCAGGGCGAGCGATCCCGCTCCGGGTGCCGGCCCTGGCTGCAGCGAGAGCGAGCCTTCGGTGAACCGACCTTCTGGGTCGCTACCGAATGCACCACCGCCGTCCGTGTATTCCCCACCGAGCTCATCCTTCGCTTCCAACGACAGAAAGATCGGCGGCCCGGCCTCCGTCATCGAACCGTCGGGCTCGTCCGCCCACCTCTCGGGAAGCGCAGGCGTGATGCGGTAGAAGAGTTCGATCTGCTCAGACGTCCACGTGAGGCGCCGTACCTCCAGTTCGTGGCGGCCGCCCAGGACAGCGAACGTCCTGCCCGCACCGCCTCCGTTCTTGCGCTTGCCTTTACCCATGCCTGCTCCCAACCGTGTGCCGGCGCCTCAGGCTCATCCCGACCCCTTGGGCGGCACCTGACAGGTGATGTAACGCGTCGCACCCGCTCGCGGGTTGCTGTGGCTCGTGACGAGCCAGTAGAAAGTGATCTTGTTCTTGGTGCGGATGGTGTGCTTCGTACTGCTCCCCTTGCGGTTGTACTTCTTCATGCTGCCGTGGAAGTTGTACGTGCTCGCCCGGGGATGAGGGCCGTACGGTGCGTTGATGGCATGGTTGTTCACCCAGGCGTTGGGCATGGACACCGTCACGGCCGGGCCGAGCTTGGCACGCGACCGCGCCGTCAGTTTGAAGTTCCAGCGGACAGTACCTGCGCGCGTCCTGTCCCAGTCGACGTTGGCGACGCTGTGCTTCCACACCCCGGTGCACTTCTTGTCCGCCGCGGTGCGGGCATGTATCTCCTCGGCACGCTGTTGGACACGCGCATACGTCACAGCCGGAGCTTCCCCCTCCGTAATGCTGATCAACTCCCCCGTATCCGCCTCACCGTGCGACTCAGCCGCGTGCGCCGGAACAGCGCCTCCAGCAAGAAGAGAGACTCCTAGCACGGAACAAATCAGCAGCGAGTGCTGCCTCTTCTGAGGCATTGACAACTCCCCGTTCAGACATGCCCACCGCAACATGTGCGGCGAACTCCTATCGGTCACGGAGCCAGACGGGGCCTGCCGAGCACGCGTTCCCCCGGTCGGAATCAAGAGATCGTTAAGCTCCCGTGCCCGCCTTCACCTGCTGGAAGCCGACTGCGCCGACGCCCGTCCTACCGGAGGGGCCCGGACCCCCTGATGGTTGGCCCAAACCACTCCGCACGGACGGACAATCGTGCAGGACAGACGCGCTCAAGGGCACGGAGACGGCGGCTCGCAAGACGTAGGTAATTCGCCCGCGAGTACGTCCCTCACACAACGGGACCTGCCCCCGTCAGCGACGTGTCAATTCTGCGGACGGCGGCGTAAACACCGCGTAGCCGCCCCAAAGTCGGGTGGGTGGAGAGCCTAGCGTCGGCTCCATGCAGCCACCCCCATCTCCGTATCCCCAGGCGGACGTTCCCTCGGACACCCTGTACGACGCGGGATGGATCGGCGAGGCTCGGTATGCGATCGGGTGCGCAACTCTCCTGCTCGGAACGTCGTTGCTCGTCGACGCGGGCGCGCACGGTCTGCCCCTGCTCCGGACGACGGCCTGGATCACCCTGGCGGCAGCACTGCTGGTGATACTGCTGCCCTCGCGTGTCAGCGCCGGACCAAGCCGGCTGACGGTCAAGGGACTGTGGGTCACCAAGACGGTCCGGACCGACCGGCTCACGGCGCTCGACTGGCCTGTCGGCTTCGCGCAGCGCTTGGTGTTGACAGATACTGACGGCGTACGGGCAGAGGTCGATCTGCGCGTGCTCATCACCAACCCGGCCCTGTGGCTGCGGCTCGAAACCGACGCGCGAGCTGCCCAGGAGCGCGGCGCCCTCGATCGCGGAGCGGCGAGTCTCGGTCGACTGTCCCTGCGCATCGATGCGGAGACCACCCGCTCCGTCTTCAACGTTTCGGGCCTGCGCTAGTTGTGGCAGGAAGGGTCGAGTGGCACGGGCGTCGGTGTCAAGAACGCGCCATGGATCGAGTCGCATCACTCCAAGCGCAGCGGTCGGCGGCAGTCTCCTCATGTGGCAGCTTTCTGGGGTCCTGACCGTGGCGTGCGCCGCACCATGTACGTGCTTGCTGCCGCAGCCGTGCTCCTGATCGCGCTCGGCGCAGCTCTTGACGTTCCATGGCTGCTCGGCATCGGCGCGTGGGCGCTCATGGCCTCTTTCGCGATCGAGTTCTTCCGTCGCCCGTAGCCCACCCGCTGCCGCTGTCGCAGTGTTTTGAGATATACACCGTGGCTCTGCCCTCATCAACGAGCCTGTACGTCGGCACGGCCGACACGTACAACCCGGCCACCGGGGTACTCCGCGTAGGCCGCATACTCGGTGATCACACGAGGCCGTCACTGCAGTACTGCCTGACCAGTGCCGGGAGCGAGGAGACATTGATGGGGGACATGAAGGACGTGAACGGCCCAGCGGTGCCCGAAGTAGTGGAAAGCCCCGCCCTACGGGCGCAGCCGACCGGCCGCCTGGCCCGGTGGATGCTGCGCCACCAGGTGCAGCCCGTCGGGCCGGCGGCCGGCGGGGGACACGCCGAGCCACACGCCTGGTGGAAGGTGATGTGCCTGACCGGCGTCGACTACTTCTCCAGCCTCGCCTATGTTCCGGCCATCGCCGCGCTCGCCGCCGGCGCCGCTTCTCCCCTGGCGACACTGCTGATCGTGGGCCTGACCCTGCTGGGCATGCTGCCCATGTACCGGCGTGTGGCGAAGGAAAGCCCGCACGGAGCGGGGTCCGTGGCGATGCTGGAGGACCTGCTGCCGTTCTGGTGGGGCAAGTTGTTCGTGCTGGTCCTGCTCGGCTTCGTGGCCACGTCATGGATCATCACCATCACCCTGTCGACCGCGGACGCCTCCGTGCACGTGGTCGAGAACCCCTTCTTCCCCGAGGTCCTGCACGGCCACGAGGTAGCCCTCACGGTGGCACTGTTGCTGGTCCTCGGCGGGGTGTTCCTGCTCGGTTTCAACGAGGCCGTGAGCGTGGCCATCCCGCTGGTCGCGATCTTCCTGGCGCTCAACGCGGTCGTCATCGGCCTCGGCCTGGTCCACGTCTTCACCACTGCCGGGGCGTTCTCGGCCTGGACGGATGCCCTCATCGGGGACGGCGCCGGCATCGGCGACCTGGTGACGCCGGCCCTCCTCGCGTTCCCGCTGCTCGTGCTGGGTCTGTCCGGCTTCGAGACCGGGGTGAGCATGATGCCGCTGGTGTCCGCCGACGGCACGGACGACGAGGAACGACTGCGATCTCGGATCCGCAACGCCCGCAAGCTGCTGACCACCGCCGCCCTGATCATGAGTGTCTACCTGCTGGCCTCCAGCTTCGTCACCACCGTCCTCATCCCCGAGAAGGAGTTCCGGCCCGGCGGCGCCGCCAACGGCCGCGCCCTGGCTTGGCTGGCCCACGAACACGTCGGGGAGGCGTTCGGCACCGCCTACGACATCAGCACGATCCTCATCCTCTGGTTCGCCGGAGCGTCTGCCATGGCGGGGTTGATCAACATCGTGCCCCGCTACCTGCCCGACTACGGGATGGCTCCCGAGTGGGGCCGCGCGGTGCGGCCCGTGGTGCTCGTCTACACCGCCCTGTGCATCCTCATCACCATCGCCTTCAACGCGGACGTCGACGCCCAGGCGGGCGCGTACGCCACCGGCATCCTGGCCATGATGGTCTCCGGTGCCTTCGCGGTGACCCTCTCGGTGGCTCGCCGCGGCCGCCGGCCGGTGGCCGTCGGCTTCGCGCTGCTCACCCTCGTCCTGCTCTACGCCCTGGTGTACAACATCTTCGACAAGCCCGACGGCATCACCATCTCCGGCTTCTTCATCGCCGGCATCATCTTCGTCTCGCTGATCTCCCGCGTGTCCCGCACCACGGAGCTGCGTGCCGACCGCATTGTCTTCGACGAGGCCGCCCGCCGTTTCATCACCGACACTCTCGCGCACGACAACTCGATCAATATCATCGCCAACCGCCGCCAGGCCGGCGACAGCGCCGAGTACGGCGACAAGGAGCGCGAGCAGCGCGGCAACAACCCGGTCCCCGGCCCGGCCGACGTGCTGTTCCTGGAGATCGACGTGGTCGATCCCTCCGACTTCAGCGAAGCCCTGTGCATCCATGGAGTCGAGGTCGACGGCTACCGGGTCCTGCGCGCCGAGGCCCCGGCCGCCCCGAACGCCATCGCCGCGATCCTCCTCGCCCTCCGCGACACCACGGGCGTCCAACCACACTGCTACTTCGCATGGGCCGAAGGCAGCCCCCTGAAGCACATGTTCCGCTACTTCCTCCTCGGCCGCGGCGACACCGCCCCCGTAACACGCGAGATCATCCGCAAACACGAACCCGACCCCGGCCACCGACCCGGCATCCACGTAGGCGGCTGACCGACCTGCCCGACAGCGGCCCTTACCAGGGTCGGGAGACAGCGACAACCGCTGGAGAGAGCCCCAGCGAACCGCCGTGCCCGCGTCCACGTCGGCTGACGGACGAGCAGCGGGCAGCTACCGGGCGATCCGGAACCTGAGCCGGCAGATGACCGCGTCGGTGTCGCGTCGAACGGCGTGGGCGACGATCGCGCCGCGCTGGTTCTGCAGCAGGCGCTGCCACAGCCGCTCCGGCTCCGTCTCGGCGATGAGCACAGTGACTCGGGTACCGGGCTCGGTCTCGGCCAGTGCGCGGACATACGCGGTGATCGGGCGGCCCAGCGTACGGCGCTCGGACGGCAGGCGGATGAGTTCCACGCCCGGGTCCCACAACGCCCAGTGGCGCTCCACCGCCTCGGTCACCGCTTGGTCCTCGGCGTCCGCGTGACACACCATCACCGCCCGCACCTCGTCGCCCAGGGAGACGGCGGCAGTGAGTGCCTCGCTGGTCAGGCGGGTCAGGGAGGAGACCGGAACCAGGACGAGTGAGCGCTGATGGCGCGGGGGTTCTGGGATGCGGCCGATGCCGAGGCGCTCGCCGATGCGTCCGTACGTCCGGTGGACGTGCTCGAAGAGGGCGACGAGCAGCGGCAGGGCGATCACGATCAGCCAGGCCCCGTCGGGGAACTTCGTGGCCGTGACCACGATCGCGGAAACGCCGGTCAGCAGCGCGCCCAGGCCGTTGAGCAGAGCCTTGCCCGCCCAGCGGGGTCCACGCTCCCGGCGCCAGTGCAGCACCATGCCGGTCTGGGCGATCGTGAAACCGACGAAAACACCGATCGCGAAGAGCGGCACGAGCGTATTGGTGTCACCGCCGGAGCACACCAGAAGAGCCGCCGAGACCACCGCCAGCCACACCACGCCATGCCGGTGCACCTGACGGTCCGCCTTCAATCCGAAGACGTGCGGCAGGTAGTTGTCGCGGGCCAGCAGCTTCAACAGAACCGGTAGGCCGCCGAACGACGTGTTGGCCGAGAGCGCCAGCAGCACCATGGTCGCGAACTGCACCACGTAGAAGCCCCAGTTGTGGCCGAGGGAGGCATCCGCGAGCTGAGCGAGGACGGTAACACCCTCGACCGGCTGGAGACCGAAGCGGGAGATCAGCACCGACAGGCCGATCAGCATCACGCCCAGGAGCGCACCCAGCGCGACCTCCGCACGCATCGCCCGCCGGGCGGCCGGGGCGCGGAACGATGGCACCGCGTTCGCGATCGCCTCCACGCCCGTGAGCGCCGAGCAGCCGGAGGCGAATGCCTTGAGCAGTAGGAGAGCGCCGACGGTGGTGGCGTTGTCCCCGAGCACGGAGGCGTGGCCGGCGGAAGCCGCAGTGGACACGGGGGCATCACGGAACAGTCCGACGGCGATCAGGACGAGAATCGCACCGATGAAGATCGCCGTGGGCACGATGAACACACGAGCCGACTCGACGATCCCTCTCAGGTTCACTGCGGTGATCAGAACGAGGACGACGAGGCAGATCCACAGCCGGTCGCCGTACAGCTCAGGGAAGGCCGAGGTGAGGGCGGCGACACCGGCCGTGACAGCCACGGCCACGTTCAACACGTAGTCCAGCACCAGCGAACCGGCGGCGACCAGGCTCGTACGGCGGCCGAGGTGCGCCTTGGCGACTGCATAAGAGCCTCCCCCGTCGGGGAACGCCGCGATCACTTGACGGTACGAGGCGACCAGGACAGCCAGCAGGCCGGCTATCGCAAGCGTGACGGGGAGGGTGAAGCCAAGACCATGGGCACCCGCGGCAGCCAGGACCAGAACGATGGCCTCGGGCCCGTACGCCACGGAGGCCATCGCGTCCAGGGAGAGCGCGGCGAGGCCGGTGACGGCGGTGAGCCGGTGTCGGGCACCGGGATCAGGAGGTTCCTCGGCGCTCGGAGCCGCAGCATTCGAGGTGGTCAGGACGGCCATCGGGTTAATCCCTTTCAAGTCTGGTCCGCTCAGACTGCGGTCCAGACTGGTCGATTCCGAACCGTCTTTCCGCCCCCTTGACGCCCTGCGGCAGAGTCGTTACGCCCCCTTGATGCCACAGCGCCGACCCGGCGGGCCGCCGGTGACGGGTTCGCTGACGCTGAAGCACAGAGCGGCGGAACCGACGGCGTCCCGAGGAACGCTCGCCGGGACTGACCCCGCACAGAGCGGCGAACGCCGCCTCCCTGCCCAGCCGTTCCGGGTTGTCCCCCACCGTGATCAGCAGAGCAACCGCCGTGTCCGGACCGATCCCCACCAGCTGCGGGGCATGACCCTCGACGAGCCGGGCCAGACGAGCGTCCAACTCCCTGATCTGCTCGGAGAGCTGGCCGATCCGCTGAGCCAACAGCCCCAGGGTGGGTCGGCGGCTATCGGCCCACGTCGACCCGGAAAGTGAGTCGGCTGTCCTTCGTCTGGAGTGCGGCGCTCTGGAGGGTCGGGTCTTTGTACGACGCTGCCTGCTCGACCAGGATGGGGCAGCCGTACTCGTCGTCGAGGCAGCCGCCGAGTTCGGCGCCGAGGGTGTCGACCCGGGCTACGCCCGCCTGTCGCTTCAACCATTTTTCGACCAGGGAGACCTGGTCGGCACAGTGATTGACGCACGGGTCAGGCCACGTGTACGTCACTTGTGCCCGGTTTTGGTCGACGTGGGTCGTGGCCGTCCGGGAGAAGCCCTTGGGGGCGGTCAGGGACTCGGCCACACTCCGGTTGGTCTTGTACGCGCTGTTGTCCCGCAGGAAAGGGATGGACCCGGCAGCCGCGGCCAGCACGCACACCACTGCCACAATGCTCCACTTGGCCCGTCGTGAGAGACGTCGGCGCGGTGCGGGCCTCGGCCTGGCGGTGGGCCCCGCCGCGGCCTGCCGCACGTCGGGGCTCCACGCCGGCATCGTGGGCAGCGCGAACACGGCGGGGCCCGCCGGGCCGGGAGTTGGTGCCGCCAAGCCGTTCAGCTGGGCTTGCAGCTGCTCCATGGTCAGGCGTGCGGCTGGATCCTTGTGCAGCAGCCCGTCGAGTACGGGGCCGAGCACCCCCGCCCGCACGGCCGGAATCGGCGGCTCCGTCACGACGGCGACCAGGACCGCGCTCGGGGCCGTCCCGGCGAACGGGGCGCGGCCCTCCACGGCGGCGTACAGCGTCGCACCCAAGGACCAGAGGTCGGACTCGGCCGTCGCGGGCAGACCCCGGACCTGCTCGGGCGCCATGAACGCGGGCGTGCCCATGATCATGCCGGTGGCGGTGAGGGTGGCGTCTCCCTCGAGGGCGGCGATCCCGAAGTCGGTCAGGACGACCCGGTCCCCTTCGAGGAGGATGTTGGCGGGCTTGATGTCCCGGTGAGTGATCCCCACCCGGTGCGCGGCACCGAGCGCGGCCGCCACTTGCCGCCCGACGTCGGCGGCCCGCTCGGGCGTGAGCGGGCCCTGTGCCTCGACGAGGTCGGCCAGGGACCCGCCGTCCACCAACTCCATGACGATCCAGGGCCGTCCGTCGGGGCCGGATATCCGGTCATGAACGGTGATGATCCCCGGATGCTTCAGCCGCGCGGCGGCACGGGCCTCGCGGTCGAGCCGGGCGATCCAGTTCTGCCGCTCGGGCTCGCCCAGATGCTCGGGCAGCCGCAACTCCTTGACGGCGACGTCCCGCCCCAGCTGCTCATCGTGGGCATGCCAGACGGCGCCCATGCCACCTTGGCCGAGCAGTCGGCTCAACCGGTAGCGACCCGAAAGGAGTTGCCCGTGATCGTCGTCCACGCAGGGAATATAGCCCGGCCGCCGCACTGGACCCCGGAGTTCACGCCCTGGCGGCGGATGACCGGCCGTGTTCTCATGTGGCGTCATCTGTGGCGTCATCACATCTGAACACTCCAGCCTCACACGGGAAGTAGACGCATGTTACGAACCCTGCGCACCCTTGGCCTCGCCGTTCTCCTGGCGGGCATATCCATCGCCACCGCCCCGTCCGCCGGTGCGGACACCCTCACGCCCGTCGGCGGCGGCAGCGGGCTCATCTTCCGGCTGAGCCCGACTCCGGAGGCACCCCAGGGCTACTTCATCTGTACGCTCACCGCCGTCGGCCGTGACAGCACCGGCAACCTCGTCGGCCTGACCAACGCCCACTGCTTCATCGACGACAAGGGCAACAAGCTGGTCGGCGAGAAGGTGTATCTGGACAGCTCTCCCGCCGGCACAGCCGCGGCTCCGGCCCCGATCCCCGACAGCCGCCCCGACCTGAAGACGGGCGCCATCGGCACGGTGACGTACGTCAGCACACCGAACAATCTCCTCAACACCGGGCCCAAGGGCCTGGATTACGCGGTGATCGACCTGGACGAGACCAGGGTCGCGCCCACCAACACCGTCGGATCGGTGACCATCACTTCGATCGGCGCCCCGCCCGCCAACGGCACCCGCATGTGCAAGCAGGGCCACCGCACCGGCCTCACCTGCGGCATCAAACTGGGCACCAACGGCATCTGGTTCAACCACCTCATCTGGACCGACGGCGGCGACTCCGGCGCTCCCGTCGTCGACGGTCAGAAACTGGTGGGCAACGCCTGGGGCGCACAGCACAGTTCGCCGATCCTGAGCATCATCGACGAGATGAACGCCAACGGCGGCGTCGGCGCAGGGTTCCATCTCGCCTCCTGAACTCCTCCTGCCGAAAGCCCGGCCATCAGGACGGCCCGCGGGGCCGTCCCCCCGGCCCTGATGTCACCTCGGCCAGGGGGACGGCCCGCTGTCACGGATGATGCGCGGGGATCAGGACGGGTCGCCGTACTGGAGGCCGCGGCCGTTGGTGCCGATGTAGACGCGGCCGTAGGTGTCGGGGGCGCCGGTGACGACGCCCTGGCTGCCGGTGGCGCCCCACTGGTGCGCCTGGTCGTTGACGCGGGTCCAGGTGGCGCCTATGTCGGTGGAGCGGAAGACGCCGGTGACGCCCTTGACCGTGCCGATCAGGTACAGCGTCTGGTACGAGGCGTGCGGCGCCGCCTTGCCGAAGCCGATCGCCGACGCGGACGTCACCGAGGTGAGCCGGGTGAACGTGCCGCCGCCGTCCGTGGAGTGGAGCAGGCCCTTGCCGCCGCCCGCGATCCACAGGTCGCCGGCCCGGCCCGGCACGGCCTTGAGGCGGCCGTCGGCGGGCAGGCCGGCCGCGCGGGCGGTGAAGGTCGCGCCGCCGTCGGTGCTGGCGTGGAGGGTGCCGCCGGTCAGGGAGTAGAAGGTGCGGGCCGAGGAGCGGTCGGCGACGACCTCTGCCCCCGTGCCGAGCCCCCGCACCTTCGTCCAGGTCGCACCGTTGTCCGTCGAGCGGTACGGGGGCTGCCCGGCCTGGGTCCATACGAGTGTGGAGCCGTCCGCCGCGAGGGCGATACGGCCGCTGTGGGCGCCGGCCACCGGTTCGGCGGCGAAGCCCCGCCAGGTGACGCCGCCGTCGGTGGAGTAGGCGCCGTCCTGCTTGCCGCCCGTACCCACCCGCGCCATCACCGACGGCTTCGACTCGGCGTAGTCGATGTCGGTGCTGTTGCTCATCAGCGGGTTCTTCATCCGCCCGGACGGCACCCGCGTCAGATCGGTGTGGCGGAATCCGCCCTGGTCGCCCATGGCGGTCAGGACGGTCGCACCGCCGGGCGGGGCGATGGCGTCGAGGATCGCCGTCTCCTCGAGTCCCTTGGCCCCCACGGTCCAGTGGCTCGTCGGGGCGTCGGCGTCCTCGCTCCGCCAGATCCCGTTGCCCGTGCCGTACAGCACGTGCCCGGAGTCGAACGGGTCGATCGCGAGGGCCGTCATCCAGTGCCCGGTGCCGGTGCCGACGTACGGCGCGCCGGAGGCGTCCCGTACGGACTTGCCGGCCAGCGGCTGCCAGCTCGAACCGCCGTCCGTGGTGCGGTAGATCTCGTCCTCGGGGTACCAGCGGTCCAGCGTCGTGACCATCACCGTGGACGGCTTGCGCGGGTCGACCGCGAGCCCCGAGAAGCCGTACGAGCCCTTCGAGGGGGACACGTCCTTCCAACTCCCGCCGTCCGGCGTGTGCTTCCACACCGAGCCGCCGGTGACGCCGTTGGGCCCGAGGTTGTCGGTGTACGTCACATAGAGCGTGCCGTCGCCGGTCACGGCACCGTGCTGCGGCAGCTGCCCTTTCGGCTGCCCGGCGACGGCCTGCCAGGTGGCGCCGGAGTCGCTCGACCGGTACAGGGACGTGGACTTGTCGGCGACACCGACGTACACGATGCCGCTGCCCTTCGGCCCGTACGTCACGAACGAGATGCCCGCGCCGCTGCCCGCCCCGTCCTTGACCGGGAAGGACTCGACCTGACGCCAGCTCGCGCCGTGGTCGGTGGAGCGCCACAGCCCGTTCTTGCGGGAGCCGAGGAGCAGGTTCGAGTTGTTCGACGGGTCGACGACGAGGCGTTCACCGGCGCCGCGGCCGTCCTCGTTGCCGCCTATTTTGAAGGGCAGTTCGGTGCGCCGGAAGGTGCGGCCCCGGTCGGTGGAGCTCAGGATCGCGCCGTTGCCCGCCCAGTCGTTGGTGTACGTGCCCGCGCCGAGGTAGAGCCGGTCGGGGTCGACGGGGTCGGTGGCGAGGGAGTCGATGCCGAGCAGGTTCCACTCCTTCTCGCCGAGCCAGTCGGTCAGCGGGATCCACTCCTCGGTACGGGCGTTCCAGCGGTACGCGCCGCCCATGTCGGTGCGGGCGTACAGCAGGCCCTTCTCACGCTGGTTGAAGACGAGGCCAGGGACGTAACCGCCGCCGACGGTCCGCGCGTTGCTCCACTTGTACGGTGCTGCCGCTGACGTCCGGGCCTTCGCGGCCTGGGAGTCGTCCTGCATGAGGAGCAGGTACGGCACGGCCGCGGCGGGCACCGCGAGCAGCAGGGCGATGGCGCTCCCGCGGCGACGGTGCAGACCGCGCCGCCGGGAGCCCGTGCGGGTGGGGGGTGAGACGTTCATGGGGAAGGTGTGCTCCTTGCGGATGACTGTCTGGGGGACGGGTCAGCGCAGCAGGGTCAGAAGACCGGGCCGGTACGGCAGCGCGTCGTAAGGGCCGTCCGCGTTGGGGGACTTGCCCTGGTAGAGCAGCTGCAGATTGCACGGGTCGACGGTCATGGTCTGGTCCGGGTTGGACCGGATCAGGTCGCCGTGGCTGATGTCGTTGGTCCAGGTCGCGCCGCTGTTGGCCTTGCCCGCGAAGGGGTTGGACTCGGTGGCGGCCTGCGGGGTCCACGTACCGTTCAGGCTGGTCGCCGTGAAGGAGCGGAAGTAGCGGTTCTCGCCCGCGCCCCGCGCCTCGACGATCATCAGGTACTGGTTCTGGCCCTGGACCTTGTAGACCTGCGGTGCCTCGAAGAGGTTCTTGACCGTGTCGCTCATGACCGTCGTGTACGACGAGCCGAAGTTGCCGGGGAAGTTCCCGATCGGCATGGACGCCCGGTAGATCTTGCCGTTGTCACCGGCGAAGAAGAGGTACATGTTCTGGTCGTCGCCGATCAGCGTCTGGTCGATCGGGCCGGTCCCGGGGTCGGTCAGCTTTCCGGTGAACAGGGGCTGCGGCGCGGACCAGCCGTTGGGGTTGGTCGGGTCGGCCGAGGTGCGGTAGCTGAAGGGCGAGGCACCCCACTGGTACGTGAGGACCCAGATCTTCTTCGGCGCGAAGTAGAAGAGGGTGGGCGCGACCGCGTTCTGGCTCATCTTCGTCTGCTTGGCCGTCCCCATGCCGGACCAGTCGGTGAACGGGGCGAACGCCATCGAGCCGTACGAGGTGCCCGTCGACATCGACCCGTAGACGAGGTGCTTGCCGTTGTACGTGACGTGGGTGAAGTCCTTCAGTGAGGCCCACCCGTTCGCGGGCTGCGCGAGAGCGCCGGTCGAACGCCACTTGTACGTGGCGGGCAGCGCGCACGTGCCACCCGCTGACCCGGAGGGTGCGCTCCACTTCTGGTTGTCGACGCCCGCGCAGGTGTACAGCTGGAGCTTGGTGCCGTTGGAGGTGCCCGCGCCGATCGCGTCCACGCACTTGCCGGAGTGAACGCCGGAGATCGAACCGTTGGTGTTGATGTTCCACTGCTGGTTCGTGCCGCCGTTGCAGTCCCAGATGACCGCCTCGGTGCCGTTCGCCGTGCCCTTCTCCTTCGCGTCCAGGCACTTGTCGCCGAACACCTTCAGCTGCTTGGCGGCGGTGTGCGTCCAGCTCTGGTGGGACTGCCCGTCGCAGTCCCCCAGCTGTACCTGGGTGCCGTTGGCCGTCGAGGAGCCCGGGACCTCGATGCAGCGGCCGGAGGCCACACCCTTGATCCGGCCGGTGCCGTCGCCCCGGTCGGCCGGGGTCGTACCCGAACCGGCGTCGAACGCCTTCTTGACGGCATCGTACGCAGGCTTCGGCTTGCCGGCCGCGTCGAAGAGCAGCGGCTTCTCGTCCGCGCGCCACGAGTCGCTGTCGCGTACGCCCCACACCGTGATGCCGGTGCAACGCCGCACCCCGAGACAGGCGTTGACCGCACTCGCGTAGTGCGTGGGAGACGCCTGGGCGATGTCCAGCTCGGTGATCTGCACGTCGACGCCGAGGGCGGCGAAGCTGTCGAGGGTCTTCTTGAAGCTCGCCGGCGGGCCGCCCGCCCCGAAGTGGCTCTGGAAGCCGACGCAGTCGATGGGGACGCCGCGCGCCTTGAAGTCCTTGACCAGGCGGTACACGCCCTGGGTCTTGGCGGCCGACCAGTCCTCGATGTTGTAGTCGTTGTAGCAGAGCTTCGCGGCCGGGTCGGCCGCGCGGGCGGTGCGGAACGCCTCCTCGATGAAGCCGCTGCCGAGCACCTTCTTGAACACCGACTCGCGCAGCGCACCGCTGCCGCCGTCCTGGAAGGCCTCGTTGACGACGTCCCAGGCGTAGATCTTGCCCTTGTAGCGGCCCATCGTGGTCTTGATGTGGTTGTTCGTGACGCCGCGCAGGGTGTTCGGGTCGTTGATCGCCTTCACCCAGTCCGGCAGCTGCGAGTGCCACACCGTGGTGTGGCCGCGCAGCCGCTGGCCGTGCTCCAGGGCCCGGCCGACGATCCTGTCGGCGGCCGCGAACCGGAAGCTCCCTCGGGACGGCTCGACCGCGTCCCACTTCATCTCGTTCTCCGGGGTGATCATGTTGAACTCCCGGTCGGCGATCGACGTGTACGTCGAGTCGCTCAGCCGCCCCGCGGCCAGCGCGGTGCCGAAGTACCGGCCCGACGAGGACGCCTCGGCCTCCAGGCCCGCGGCCCCGGCGGAGCCCGGGAGCAGCGTGAGAGCACCGGCCACCAGCGCGGAGCCGGTCAGCCCGATCGCCAGCGCCCTACGGGGCCTGCGGAGCCGGTGCAGGCCCTTGCGGGGCTCGGCGGTGTGTCTGGTCATGGAAGTCGCCTTCTTCAGGGAACAGGTCACGGGGAACGCCGGTGAAGGGCACCCCTGAAGAGGAGGCTGGGGAAGGCGGGACGGCGTAACGAAAAAAGCGCGCGCCCACGCAGTGAGGGATCTCGCAGCGGAAAAGCGTAATGCGGGGCCCTGTTCCGAAGTCGGCGGGCCCGCGCCCTCACCTCATCGGCGCGCGGACGACGAAGGAGGCCTGACCGGTGAAGGCACGCGTGCCGTTGGAGCCGTCGAGGCGGATCGATCCGTCGCGGGGGCGCAGGGCGGAACCCGGGTAGTTGTGCGCGTGCAGCGTCACCGATCCGTCGGCCGTCCCGGGGCGCGGGCAGAAGGTGGCGTCCTCCCGGAACAGCCGGCTGCCGTCGTCGGCGCTCAGCCGCAGCCGCAGATAGGAGTGGCGCAGGTACCGGCCGTCGGCCGCCCGGAACGTGACGCACCGGTCGTCGGCGAGGCCCTTGCCGACGGTGAAGGTGGCCGCAACACTGCCGAGCGTCGCGACGTCCCCGTCGTACGTGAGGAATTGGCCGGGCCGGTCCACGGACTCGAGGGCCCGTAAGCCCAGCGGAACCACGGCCGGACCCGACGGCGACGGCGACTGCGACTGCGACGGGGTGATCGACGGAGACGGCGTGCTCGGCGGAGGCGGCGTGGCCGACGGAGCTGTGGTGGCCGTACGGGCCGTCGGCGCGGCGACGGCACCGGGCGCCCGGTGTTCCGGTTCCGGCCAGGCGACGTACGCAGCGGTCCCGGTGACGAGCACCGCGCCCGTGGCGAGAGCCGCGATCGGATGGGCGGTCACCGCTTGGAGCTTGCCGACCAGGACGCCGCCCTTTGCCGTCGTACCCGCGGCGCTCGCGGTCGCTGCCGCCGTCACCGTCGTACCCGACAGCAGGCCCTTCGCGATCAGCGACCCGACGAGCACCGCCGGCACGGCCAGCGGCGCGAGGTCGGCCAGGAGCAACTCGGCCGGCACCCGCTCGGCACCCGTCCCCGCACATCTCGCGCAGTCGCGTATGTGCCGGGCAATCCGTTTGCGCCACACGGACGTTCGCGTGCCGTCCCATCCGGAGACGGTCGCGGCGAGCCCCGGACATCTCGGTTCGGCAGCCAGCGCGGCGACGATCGTCCGGCTCAGTTCCAACTGCTCGCGCATGCGGTGCAGGCGGACGCCGGTGTGGGCGACGCTGCTCCCCGTCGCGTCGGCGATGTCCTGGCGGCTGAGCAGCCCGGCGCACTCCTGCCACCACAGCGAAAGGAGCACCCGGTGTTCCGCGTCGAGCCAACGACCGGCTTCGACCGCCTGACCGCGCTCGTCCGACATGCGCAGCCGCAGGATCGTCGCGTCCTCCAGCGGGGCGGCGGCGTCGGGCACCGGGAGCGCCTCGTCGAGGAGCGTGGTCCGGTCGGCGAGGGTGCGCTGCCGCTGCCAGTACGTGTTGACCTGCCGGAGCGTGATCGACACCAGCCACGCCCGGAAACTCTCCGGGGCCCGCAGCGCGGGCAGATCGCGCACCGCGCGCAGCAGGGTCTCCTGGACCACGTCGTCCACGTCGGCATGGCCGCTCAGGGCCCGTCCGACGATGTTGTACAACAACGGCAGATACGCGGAGACGAGCTCCTCGCGCGCCCGCCGGTCACCGCGCTGCGCCGCGACGACCAGCCGCACGTGATCCGCGTCCATGAGCACCGGTCCCATCTCTTCCGGGGAAGTCATCCGCCGAGTACGGCGCCACACCCTAACCGTGTGGACCACGGAGTCACCCCCCACGCCACGGAGCGCCGGTCCGCAGTCGGCACCACACACCGCCACTGGTCGAGGCTGTACGGCGCCGCCGCGTGCCCGGTTCTGAGCCCGCCGGCCCGGCAGGTTCATGATCATGCTGGATAAGCTCTGCCCATGTCACGTGTACGCCTCGCCCCTGCCGCCGCTCTCGTACTCCTCGGGCTGACCGCCCTCACCGCCTGTTCCTCCGGCGGTGACGACCCGGGCTCCGCCGCCGGCCCCCGGGGCGACCACAAGAAAGTCTCCTCACCGGCCCCGAAGCCGATCACGAAGGACCTCACCCAGGCGGAGCTCACCCGGGCCGTGCCGGGCGACGGCGAGGTTCTTCCGGGGTACACCGTGCACGGCACCAAGGAGGCGACGGACGGGCAGTACTGCAACCGCTCGGGGGACGACTCCGTGCCGAAGGGGTGGGCCCGGGGCAGCGACGCCTCGTACGAGTACAACGGCTCCACGCTCAACATGGCCGAGGTGCACATCTGCCTCTTCAAGACGGCCGAGGACGCGCACGACGCGCACGTGGCGTGGAAGGGCGACGAGAAGAGCAAGGAGCAGCCCACGAAGCCGTCCGTGGGCGACGAGAGCACGCTCGTGATCAACCCCGGCGCCAGTGAGGACAGCGTCTACGGCTACGCACGCTCGGGGAAGGTCGCCATCCGCGTGCAGGTCGACGGCAACACCGGCGGCGACCCCGCGGGGGCTCAGGCCCTGCTCGGCGCGACGCTGAAGCGTCTCCAGCAGCTCCAGGACGGGAAGTCCCCGACGGTCACGGCCACGCAGGAGCGGGCCGCGGCCGAGAAGTGAGCGGGCGCGGAACCGGCGTTCAGGACGTGCCGGTGGTGGTGAAGCGCCGGCGGTAGGCGGTGGGGGTGACGCCGAGGTGGCGGAGGAAGGCGCGGCGGAGGGTCTCGTCGCTGCCCAGTCCGCTGCGCCGGGCCGCCGAGGTGACGCTGTGCCCGTCGAGGAGGAGTTGCTGGGCGCGGTCCAGACGGACCCGTTCGACCCAGCGGGCGGGGGTGGTGCCCAGCTCGGAGTGGAACAGCCGGGTCAGGTGCCGGGGGCTGACTGCCACGGCCTGGGCCATGGACGGCAGGCTGTGGTCGGCGGCGGGATCGGCCAGCACGGAGTCGACCAGGGTGCGCAGGAGGTCGTTGCGCGCGGGCGGGGTGGTGGCCGTGGTGAACTGCGACTGTCCGCCCGGACGTTGCAGGAAGACGACGAGTTCGCGTGCGATGCGGCGGGCCGCGTCGGCTCCGTGGTCGTCCTCGACCAGGGCCAGGGTCAGGTCGATGCCCGCGCTGATGCCCGCGGAGGTGATGAAGCGGCCGTCGCGGACGTGGATCGCGTCGGGCTCGACGCGCACAGCGGGGTGGCGGTGGGCGAGGGTACCGGCGTGCCGCCAGTGCGTGGTGGCCCGGCGCCCGTCGAGCAGGCCTAGTCCGGCCAGGACGAAGGCGCCGGTGCACACGGAGGCGACCCGGTCCGCCCGCGCGGCCAGGGCGCGGGTGGTCGCCAGCAGCTCCGCGTCCACCGGCCGCTCGGCCAGGCGGTCGCCGCCGGCCACGAGCACCGTGTCGACCCGGCCTGCCTCGGCGGCCGTCACCGTGCCGCTCAGCGGCATGCCGGTCGAGGTCCTCACCTCTCCCCCGGACGGGGAGACCAGGACCAGGTCGTAGGGGTGGACGAAGCGGCCCGCCTGGTGCAGGACCTCCGCGGGGCCGCTGACGTCCAGCATGGTCACGCCGTCGAACACCACGAAGCCCACGCGATGCGTCATGTCTGAATCTGTGGTTTGGCTGTCAGAAAGGACATGGCGCCATGCTACGCGCCCGGCGACCCTGGAAGGGCAGTCGGACCGCCGGACGAGGAAGTGGAAGTGGAGATCATGAGCGAAACGATCGCGGGCGTACGGATCCCGGACAGCGCGCTGGCCCGGGAGGCCACCGAGCTGGTCCGTGAAGCGGCCTCACCGCTGCTGTTCGACCACTCCCGGCGCGTGTTCATCTGGGGCTCGCTGCGCGGACGCGAAGAGGGACTCGCGTTCGATCCGGAACTGCTGTACGTCGGGGCGATGTTCCACGACCTGGGGCTGACCGAGCGGTTCCGCCGCACCGACCAGCGCTTCGAGATCGACGGCGCCGACGAGGCACGGCGGTTCCTGCACGCCAACGGCATCACCGGCGCGGAGGCCGACCGGGTCTGGACGGCGATCGCCCTGCACACCACGCCGGAGATCCCGCTGCACATGGACCCCGAAGTCGCCCTGGTGACCCGGGGAGTCGAACTGGACGTACTGGGCCTCGGCTACCACGCGATCTCCGACGAACAGCGCGCGGCCGTGGTGCAGGCCCACCCCCGCCCCGACTTCAAGAACCGCATCCTGTCCGCGTTCACCGAGGGCATCAAGGACCGCCCCGACACGACGTTCGGCAACGTCAAGGCCGACGTACTCGCCCACTACGTACCCGACTTCGTCCGCGGCGACTTCGTCGAGGTCATCAAGAACTCGGCGTGGCCCGAGTAACAGATCACGACCCGGCTCGGTCTCGTCGTCGCGCTCGGAACCGCCGCACCCTGAGCACCAGGAAAGTCGCCAGGGCGATGGTGAACACGACCGAGACGACGGCCCGAAGTGCGAACCAGAGCGGGCCGTCAAGGTCAGCGTTCACTGCGACGAGGTTCAGCAGACTTGCCGCGCCGAAACTGCCCCATGCCCAGTTCTTGGCTCTCATCTCCCTGACTGGGGGATGCGATCGAGTGGCCATCACTGCCCCCTCTCGCTCGCCGCCCGCTCGGTGAGTTCGGTGAGCATGGTGCTCGTCGTCTCGTCGGCCGGCAGGAATGCCTCCAGGCGCAGTTCCGCGATGGTGACGTCTACCGCGGTGCCGAAGTGGGTGAGGGTGGTGATCAGCGTCAACTCGCGGTCGTCGTCCGGGTCGTGCGGTCGCAGGCGCAGCGGGACGGCGAAGCCGAGGTGGTGCGGTGAGTCGCGCGGGCGCGGTGGCGCGAGATCGGTGAGTTCGTCGGCGAGGCGCCGGACCCGGTCGTCCGGGTTGCGCTCGCTCTCGGCCCGGACGCTGTCGACGATGTGCCACGCCCACTCGTCGAGGTTGATGATGCGGGGCGCGAGGCCCTGCGGGTGCAGCAGGACCCGGGGGACGCTCACCGGCGGTACGAGCAGTTGGGGGGCGACGCCTGCGGTGAGCGCGTGGAAGGCGGTGTTGGCCGAGACGAGGTCGCCGTTCCGTTCGACCACCACCGCCGGGTACGGCAGGTGGCCGCGCAGGATCCGTTCGAGTGCGGCCCGGACCGGTTCGAGCCGGGGGTCGTCCAGGCGGGTCTGCGGGTAGGCCGGCGCGAAACCGGCCGCGAGAAGCAGGGCGTTGCGCTCGCGGATCGGCACCTCCAGGGCTTCGGCCAGCCGGATGATCACCGACCTGCCGGGGGCCGACCGGCCGCTCTCGATGAAGCTGACGTGGCGTTGGGTGGTGCCGGCGCGCGTGGCGAGCTCCAACTGGCTGACGCGGCGCCGGGTGCGCCACTCGCGCAGCGCGCGGGGGAGCCCGTCCGTGGTCGTCTCACTGATCATGCCTCCTGTGTAACCCACGCGGGCACCGTCGGCGATTCCCTGCGGGGAATTGTCGCGCAACAGGCGCTCCCGGCACGGTTGTTGCCAGACGCCACACCCCGTGGCGACCGAGAGGAACGGTCATGACCGAGATGGACATCCAGGACTTCGCCCGCCGTTACGTCGCCGTGTGGAACGAGCCCGACGCGGAGCGCCGCCGCGCCGCGATCCACGAGCTGTGGTCCGCCGACGCGGTTCACGTACTGCAGCCGCCCAAGGAGATGGCGGAGACCGCCGCCGGTCTCGGTTTCGACCGTCTCGCCCTGGAGGCGCGCGGGCACCGGGCGTTGGAGTACCGGGTGACACGAGCCCACGAGGAGTTCGTCGCGCCCGGCGGCTTCACCTTCACCTCGCGCGGCAACGCCGACAGACTCCACTACGTCGTCAAGTTCAACTGGGAGATGGCCCCCAAGGACGGCGGCGAAGTCGCCGGCGCGGGGCTGGAGATCGTCATGCTCGACGCCGACGGCCGCATCGTCAGCGACTACCAGTTCATCGAAGGGTGATGATCTCGATGACCGCCATGACCTCCATGACCACGACGACCGGCGGAGCGCTTCCCTCGACGGTGCGCAGCTACCACCTCGGCGAGGGCGGCGGCCTCGACGCCCTCACCCTGCGCACCCACGCGCCACGCCCGCCCGGGGAGGGGGAGGTCGCCGTGGCGGTCCACGCCGCCTCCCTCAGCTTCCGCGAACTCCTCGTGCTCCGGGGGCAGTACGTGCTCCCCGTCAGACCCGACGTCATACCGGTGTCGGACGGTGCCGGTCAGGTCGTCGCCGTCGGGCCGGGCGTCCGGCGGGTGCGGCCGGGCGACCGGGTCAGCGCCACGCTGTTCCCTAAGTGGCTGGACGGCCCGCTGGAACCGGCGTATCTGCCGCAGCTCGGCGGCTCGCTCGACGGCATGCTCACCGAGCTGGCCATCGTCCCGGCGGAGGCCCTCGTACACATCCCCGAGCACCTCTCGTACGCCGAGGCGGCGACCCTTCCCTGCACCGCCGTCACGGCGTGGAACGCCCTGACCGGCGACGGCCGCGGGGTGCGGCGCGGGCAGAGCGTGCTGGCGACGGGCTCGGGCGGCGTGTCCCTGTTCGCGGTGCAGTTCGCGAAGCTCCTGGGCGCGAAGGTGATCGCCACGACGGGGCGCGCGGACAAGGAGCGGCGGCTGCGTGATCTGGGCGCCGACGAGGTGATCAACTACCGGGACACTCCCGACTGGCACGCCGCCGCCCGCGAACTCACGTCGGGGCGCGGGGTCGACCGGGTCGTGGACACCGCGGGGACGCTGGAGCAGTCGCTGAAGTCGGTCGCCGTCGACGGGCACGTCGCCCTCGTCGGGTCCGTCTCCGGCGACTGGCCGCCGGTCGACCCCCGGCTGCTGTTCGGCGTCGCCGCCACGGTCCGGGCGCTTGCCGTCGGCAGCCGGGCCCAGTTCATCCGGATGAACGAGGCCATCACCGCGCACCGGCTCCGCCCGGTCATCGACCGGGTGTTCCCTTTCGAGGAGGCCGCCGAGGCGTACCGGTACTACGAATCGACCGGTCCGTTCGGAAAAACGGTCATCAAGATCAGGTAGGGGCGCCCGGGGGCGGGGCAGGGAACCCGCATGAGCACACCGGCCTCCTCCCCCGCCACGCCCCACCTCGACGCCGCGGCCATGGCCCGACTCGTCCCCATGGCCGCCGCCGTCGACGCACTGGAGGGCGTCCTCGCCGCCGGGCTCGACCCGGCCGCGGAGCCGCCCCGCGGTGTCGTGGACGTGCCAGGGGGCCAGCTGCTCCTGATGCCTTCGGCCACGCCGTCGTACACCGGCGTGAAGGTCGCCACGGTCACGCCGGGCAACGCGGAGCGCGGGCTGCCCCGCGTCCAGGGGCTGTACCTCCTCCTGGACGGCCTGACCCACACGCCGCTGGCCCTCCTGGACGGCATCGCGCTGACCTCGCTGCGCACCCCCGCGGTCTCCGGGGTGGCGGTCGGGCGGCTGGCGGTCCCGGACGCCGAGCGGCTGCTCGTCTTCGGGACGGGGCCGCAGGCGTGGGGGCACGTGGACGCGGTACGCGCGGTACGGCCCTCGGTGCGCCACGTCGACGTCGTCGCCCGGAACGCGGACCGGGTGGCCGCCTTCGTCGAGCGCTGCCGCGCCGCCGGGCTCTCCGCCGCCGCGGCGGCCCCGGACGCCGTGGCGCGGGCCGACGTGATCTGCTGCTGCACCACTGCGCGCGAGCCGCTCTTCGACGGCTCGCTGCCGGCCGACCACGCGACGGTCGTCGCGGTCGGCTCGCACGAGCCGGATGCCCGCGAGGTCGACGCCCGGCTGGTGGGCCGGGCCACCGTCGTCGCGGAGTCCCGGGAGGTGGCCGCGCGGGAGTGCGGCGACCTGGTGCTCGCGGCGGCCGAGGGGGCCTTCGCGATGGAGGGGCTGCACACGCTGGACGCGCTGGTACGGGGCGAGGTGACGCCGGTGGAGGGGCGGCCCCGGCTGTTCAAGTCCGCCGGGATGGCCTGGGAGGACCTGGCCGTGGCGGCCGCCGTGTACGAGGGGTGGGCGGCCGCCCGGTGAGGGTCAGGGCGTGGTCGTCGACACGATGTAGATCATCGGGTGCTGTGCGTTCGAGCGGTCCACGACGACGTCCAGCGTCGGCTTCGGGTCCTTCTTCCGGTGCGTGAGGCCGGACCAGGGGCCCGGCCCGGTGAACTCCCAGCCGACGACGTTCCGGTCGCGCTCGCTGATCGTGATGTCGTCGCGCTTCAGCTTGTCCTCGGTGGTGCCGATCTGCGTGAGGAACCTGCGCAGGCCTTCGTTGCTGGTCAGGAACTGGACGTAGAGACGGCTGGTGCGCCAGTTGTTCGTCTCGTAGTACGCGACCTCTTCGGAGTACGGCTGGACCGGGACCTCGTACAGACGGCGCTGCACCCGGGAGGGCCAGCCGGCGGTGAGGCCGGTCGCCGAGTACTTGTCCTCCTTGTCGCGGCCGCTGTTGCGGCTCTGGTTCGCGGAGATCACCAGGTAGCCGGCGGGGACGCCGATGAGCAGCACGATGATGATCGCCGTTAGCCAGCGGCGGCGGATCATGTGGCGGCGGTCCTCTGTCTTGCGGGCCTTGCCCCCGTCGCGGTCCGGCGGCCCGGGGGTGCCGGGGAGGTCCGGGGACGAGGGCTGGCGGGGCACGGTCATCTACGGGGTTCCCTGGGAGGTGCGGTCGTTGGTGCGGCGCGCCTCTGCGTAGCGCTCGTAACGTTCGTAGCGCTCCACGCGGCGCCGGTTGGCGCGGCGGAAGCGGCGGGCGACCAGCCGGGCCAGGTCGGCGGCGCCCACCATGCCGGCCTCGGGGCCGAGCTGGGCGCGGGCGATCCGGGCCTCGGGACGGTAGCCGCGGCCGGTGAGGTGGCGGCGGAAGGCGTCGCGGGCCGGGCCGATCAGCAGGTCGTCGGCGGCGCTGACGCCGCCGCCGATCACGAAGCAGGAGGGGTCGAGGGCGGCGGCGAGGTTGGCGATGCCGACGCCGAGCCACTGGCCGATGTCCTGGAGGAGCTCGACGCACATCGCGTCACCCTCGCGGGCCAGCTCGGTGATGAGCGGCCCGGTGATGTCGGGGACGTTGCCCTTGACGCGCTCGATGATGCCGTACGCGACCGGGGAGTCGGCGGCGGCGAGCTCGCGGGCCTCGCGGACCAGCGCGTTGCCGGAGCTGTACTGCTCCCAGCAGCCGCGGTTGCCGCACGGGCAGCGGTGGCCGCCCGGGACGACCTGCATGTGGCCGAACTCGCCGGCCACGCCGAACTTGCCGCGCTTGACGGCGCCGTCCTCCAGGATCGCGCCGCCGATGCCGGTGCCGAGGGTGATCATGACGAGGTGGTCCTCGCCGCGGCCCGCGCCGAAGCGCCACTCCGCCCAGGCGGCGGTGTTGGCGTCGTTGTCGACCATCACCGGGACCGCGAGGCGGCCGGAGATGCGGTCGCGCAGGGGTTCGTTGCGCCAGGACAGGTGGGGGGCGAAGAGCACGCGGTTGCGGTCCGCGTCCACCCAGCCGGCCGCGCCGATGCCCACGGCGTGCACGTCGTGCCGGTCGGAGAGGTCGAGGACCAGCTCGATGATGGTGTCCTCGACGACCTTGGGGCTCTTCGACTTGTCCGGGGTCTCCGTGCGGAGGGTCTCCAGGATGGTGCCGTCGGGGTCGACGACGCCCGCCATCACCTTGGTGCCACCGATGTCGATGCCGACGGTGTTGACGCGGGGGGCCGTCAGATGGGATCGGCGTTCACGCGTGCCCACGGTCCGCAGGACGGTGGCTCGGGCGGAGCCGCGGTGCGCGAGGTCGCGGTAGGTGCTCATTGCGGCGATTCTGCCTCACGCTCGCGGGGGCGCGCACAACGGGACCCCGGGGCGGGGGACCATTCCCGGTGCCCTGGCCCCGGGTACCCCAGGGGCGCGGGGGAACTGTGCGCTCGGCCCGCGAAAAGCCGCAGACGCGCCTGCGCGGCGAGCGAGGGGACGCGACTGCGGGTGCGTCGTGGCCGGTCGCGCAGTTCCCCGCGCCCCTTACGGGGCCCACCCCAGCCGTCAGGCTGGGCCTCGGCCCTCCAGTTCGTGGCGGAGGTCGTCCAGTTCGGAGCCGCCCGCCATCTGGCGGGTCAGCTCGTCGAGGGTGACCTCGGCACGTGCGTAGCTGCCGAACATCGTGCCGCGCTTGAGGAGGACGAACCGGTCCCCGACCAGGTACGCATGGTGCGGGTTGTGCGTGATCAGGACCACGCCGAGGCCCTGGTCCCGCGCCGCGGCGACGTACTTCAGGACGACACCGGACTGCTTGACGCCGAGCGCGGCCGTCGGCTCGTCGAGGACGAGGACCTTCGCGCCGAAGTAGACGGCCCGCGCGATGGCCACGCACTGGCGCTCGCCTCCGGAGAGCGTGCCGATGGGCTGGTCCACGTCGCGCAGGTCGATGCCCATGCGCAGCAGCTCGGCGCGGGTCGTCCGGCGCATGAGGTCGACGTCCATGCGCCGGAAGGGTCCGGTGCCCTTCGTCGGCTCGGAGCCGAGGAAGAAGTTCCGCCAGACCGGCATCAGGGGCACCACGGCGAGGTCCTGGTAGACCGTGGCGATGCCCAGGTCGAGTGCCTCGCGCGGGGAGCCGAGCCTGGTGTCCTCGCCCTCGATGCGGAAGGTGCCCGCGTCGTGCCGGTGCAGCCCCGCGATGATCTTGATGAGGGTGGACTTGCCCGCGCCGTTGTCGCCGAGGACGCAGGAGATCTCGCCCGCGTGCACCTCCAGGGAGACGCCTTCGAGCGCACGGATGTTGCCGTAGTACTTGCTGACGTCGTCCAGCTCGACGAGGGGCGTGCGCCCGCCCTCGGGGACGGCGTCGTTCTTCGTCGTGTCCGTGGTCACTTCGTCGCCTCCGCGCGCTTGCGGACCCAGTGGTTGAGCAGGGTCGCCAGGAGCAGCATCACGCCGAGGAAGAACTTGAACCAGTCCGAGTTCCACTCGGCGAAGACGATGCCCTTGCTGACCATGCCGAAGATCAGCGCCCCGACGGCCGCGCCGACCGCCGAGCCGTAGCCGCCGGTGATGAGGCAGCCGCCGATGACGGCCGCGACGATGTAGATCAGCTCGTTGCCGACGCCCTCGCCGGACTGCACGGTGTCGTAGCTGAACAGCAGGTGCTGCCCGGAGATCCAGGCGCCGAAGGCGACGCCCATGTACAGGCCGATCTTGGTCTTGGCGACCGGGACGCCGACCGCGCGGGCCGCGTCCTCGCCACCGCCGACCGCGAAGATCCAGTTGCCGACGCGGGTGCGCAGCAGGATCCAGGTGGCGACCGCGATCAGGGCGAGCCACCAGACGATGGTGATCTTGAAGTCGACGTCGCCGACGGGGATCGTGGAGGCGAAGACCTTCTTGGCGGAGGAGAAGCCCTCCATGTCGGAGATCGACTTGGTGGAGACCGTGCCGCTGATCAGCTTGGTGAAGCCGAGGTTCATACCGGTCAGCATCAGGAACGTGCCGAGCGTGATGATGAAGCTCGGCGGGTCCGTACGGGTCAGCATCACGCCGTTGAAGACGCCGACGGCGAGTGTGACCAGGAGCGAGACGCCCACGCCGACCCAGACGTTCGCCGTCATCTGGTAGCTGAACATCGAGGAGACGAGCGCCGAGGTCGTCACGAGCACGCCCGCCGACAGGTCGAACTCGCCGCCGATCATGAGCAGCGCCACCGGCACCGCCATGATGCCGAGGGTCGAGGCCGCGTACAGGACCGTCGCAAGGCTGTTGGTCTGCAGGAAGCTGTCCGCCACGATCGAGAAGAAGATGAAGACGGCGATGGCGCCGACCACCGAGCCGAGCTCGGGGCGGCCCATCAGCTTCTTCAGCGGCGAGGTCTTGACCAGGCGCTCGTCGGTCTTGGCGTCGGGGGTGGGCGCGGGTGCTGTCGCGGTCATCGGGTCCCTCGCTTCGCGTATTCCTCCAGCTCGCCGGCCTGGTCCTTGGTGACGATCTGCGGGCCGGTGAGGACGGGCCTGCCTCCGCCGAGGACGTCGGCGTTGTACTTGTACAGCCAGAGCAGGTCGACGGCCTGGTAGCCCTGGAGGTAGGGCTGCTGGTCGACGGCGAAGCCGAGGGAGCCGGACTTCAGGCCCGCGGCGACCTTCTCGTTGAGGTCGAAGGTGTCGACCTCGGCCTTGCTGCCGGCGTTGTCGGCGGCCTGTACGGCGGTGTCCGCGAACGGCGCGCCGAGCGTGACGACCGCGTCGACCGACTTGTCGGACTGCAGCTTCGCCTCGATGGAGGACTGCACGTCGGGCATGTTGGTGCCGGTCACGTACAGGTTCTGCATGGTGCCGCGGAAGGTCTTCTTGGCGCCCGCGCAGCGCTGCTCGTGACCGACGTTGCCCTGCTCGTGCAGGACGCAGAGCGCCTTCTTCCTGCCGCGCTTGTTGAGCTCCTCGCCGACGGCCTCGCCGGCGATCGTCTCGTCCTGGCCGATGTGGGTGAGCGCGCCGAACTTCTTGGACTCCGCGGAGCCCGAGTTCACGGTGATCACCGGGATGCCGGCCTTCTTCGCGCGGGCCAGGGCGCCCTTCATCGCGTCGGGCTTGGCGAGACTGACGATGATCGCGTCGACCTTCTTGTCGATGTACGAGTCCACGAGCTGGGCCTGCTGCTGGGCCTCGGCGTTGTGGGAGTACAGGAACTTGATGTTGTCCTTGCGGGCCGCCTGTTCGGCGCCTTCCTGGACGATGTCCCAGAAGGTGTCGCCATCGCCCGAGTGGGTGACCATGCCGAAGGTCCAGCGCGGCGTGTTCACCGCGGCCTTGCCGCCGGCCGCGGCGGCCTCACGGGCGTCCTCCGCCCGCTTGCCCCCGGTGCTGCTGCATCCGGTCAGTCCGGCGGTGACGCCGAGCACCGCGACCAGCGCGGCGCCCACCGCACGTACCCCTGTCTTCACCCTTGCCACGACGCCGTGCCCTTCTTGCTCTGCTGCCCTGTGCGGCCGGTCCGGATCCCCGGCCCCAGCCGCCCAAGTATCGACCACGCGGATCACGCATGTGGTCATCGGGTACCGCGAGCGGTGTACTTCTCCAGCTTCGGCACGTCTTTCTCGGTGACGATCGCGGGTCCGGTGAGGACGGGCTTGCCGCCGCCCAGGGTGTTGGCGTTGGTCTTGTAGAGCCACAGTTCGTCGACGGAGAGGTAGCCCTGGAGGTAGGGCTGCTGGTCGACGGCGAAGCCGACCTCCTTGGCCTTGAGCCGCTTGACGACCTCGGCGTTCAGGTCGAACGTGTCGACCTCGGCCTTGCTCCCCGCCTCGTCCTTGGCCTTCACCGAGTAGGCGGCGATGGGCGCGCCGAGCGTGACGACGGCGTCTATGCCCTTGGTGGCCTGGAGCTTCGCGCTGATGGAGGACTGGGCGCCGGGCGCGTTGGTCCCCTCGACGTTGAGGTTCTCCACCGAGCCTTCGAAGGTCTTCTTGACGCCGGCGCAGCGCTGTTCGAGGGAGACGTTGCCCTGTTCGTGGATGACGCAGAGGGCCTTCTTCTTGCCGCGCTTGTTCAGCTCCTCGCCGACCGCCTCGCCCGCCACGGACTCGTCCTGGCCTATGTGGCTGAGCGCGCCGAACTTCGCCGAGAACTCGCCGCCCGAGTTGATCGTGACGACCGGTATCCCGGCGGCCTTCGCCTTGGCGAGCACGGAACGCATGGCCTCGGGCTTGGCCAGGGTCACGACGATTCCGTCGACCTTCTTGTCGACGAAGGACTGGACGAGCTCGGCCTGGCCCTTGGCCTCCTTGTCGTTGGCGTAGAGGAACTGGACGTTGTCCTTGCGCGCCGCCTGCTGGGCGCCGCTGCGGACGATGTCCCAGAAGGTGTCGCCCTCGCCGGAGTGCGTGACCATCGCGATCTTGAGCCGGGGTGTGTTCACCCCCTTGCCGCCTCCGCCGCCGCCCGACGTGTCCTCGTCGTCCTTGCCGCCGGAGCTGCTGCAGCCTGCGGCGAGCGCGATCACCGCCAGACAGGCCGTGACGCCCTTCACCGTGCGGAATGTGCGCATGTGAACCACCCTCTTCCTCCGGCCGCCCGGGTGCGGCTTGAGGAGTTCTAGCGGGGGGTGCGCGGAAGCGTCAATGGAATTGTCTGAACATTCTGACGACTGTTACGGCCTCCGGGGGAGCCGCGGCCGTCCCGGTCACGGCCGTACGAGGAGCTGGAACTCGAAGGAGTAGCGCGCCGCCCGGTAGACGTGCGAGCCGTACTCGACCGGGCGGCCCGTGTCGTCGAAGGTGGTGCGCCGCATCGTGAGCAGCGGGGCGCCGGCGGGCTCGGCGAGCAGCGCGCCCTCCCCGGCGGTGGCGGCGCGGGCCCCGACGGACTGGCGCGCGCTGTGCAGGGTGTGGCCCGCGGCGCGCATCAGGCGGTAGAGGCCGGTGGCCTCCAGGTGGGCGCTGTCGAGGTCCAGGAGCCCGGGGGGCAGGTGATTGCGCAGGTGGGCCATGGGTTCGCCGTGGGCGAGCCGGAGCCGCTCGACGAGGTGCACCGGGTCGCCCTCGGCGATCCCGAGTGCCGCCGCGATCTCGGCGGACGCGGGTTCGAGGGTGTTGCGCAGGACGCGGGTCTCGGGGCGCTGGCCCGCGGCCTCCAGGTCGTCGTAGAGGCTGCTGAGCTCCAGGGGGCGCTTGACCTGGCTGTGCACGACCTGGGTGCCGACGCCGCGACGGCGCACCAGCAGGCCCTTGTCGACGAGGGACTGGATGGCCTGGCGGACGGTGGGCCGGGACAGGCCGAGCCGCCCGGCCAGCTCGATCTCGTTGCCGAGGAGGCTGCCGGGGGTGAGGGCGCCGCGCTCGATGGCCGCCTCTAGCTGCTGGGCCAGCTGGAAGTAGAGCGGGACGGGGCTGCTGCGGTCGACGCCGAGCCGGAGGTCCACGGTGAGGTCCTGGACCTGCTTGTCCCGGGCGGCTTTGGCGACTGGTTTGGACACGGGGCGAGCGTAGCCCCAGGAGAAGATGACGGGAAGTTCTGAAGTTCTGTTGTCCGGACAAGAATGCGGGCACTGCGGTCGGGGCGCCTACGGCTCTGACCAGCCACGACACCGCATGAGCCCCTTCGGCGAGAGCGCCGGAGGGGCTCGATGGCCACCGCTGCGGGCACGGCTCCTCCGCGGCCGTGCCCGGCGGTCACACCCGGCCGGAGGCCGCCGCGTCCTTCGGTTCGCGCCGTACGGCGTCCCGCTTCCGCCCCCATCGGCGCGTCGCCGGCATCTCCACGAACACGTACAGCAGCCGCGCGACGACGACGCAGACCAGCCCCGTCCCCAGGTGGTACAGGACCGCGGGCGCGGTGCCCATGACCGGCCTCCCGAGCACGATGTGGATCGAGAACAGGAGGATCAGATTGACCAGGCAGAACCCGTACGCGGCCTCACCGAGCCACACCATCGGCCTGCGCCCGAGCCAGCTGCCCCGGCCCTGCAGGTCGCGGGTGACCAGGGCGGCGACCAGCACGGCGACGGGTACGGCGAAGCACGCGCCGAAGCTGTACACCACCGGCAGGTAGAGGGCGAGCACGTACGCCCCGGCCACGGCGAGCGACGCCGGCAGCACGCCCACGCGCAGCGTCCACCTGCCTTCGCTGATCAGTCGGGCGGTCAGCATGCCCGCGACCAGTTCGAGGCCGCGGACGGGCGGGCTGAAGTAGCCGACCCACAGCTGCGCCCAGGAGAGGCCCGGCAGCACGGGGCTGTCGGGGCCCGCAAGGACGAGGGACGAGAACACGGGAACGGCGAGCGCGGCGACGGCCACGGCGATGAACCAGTGCACGAGCCGCTCCGGCCTGATCCGCCGCGCCCAGACGATGAGCAGGGGGAAGACCGCGTAGAAGGCCAGCTCGACCGAGATCGACCAGGTGATGCCGTTGACGGAGTAGATGACGAAGGAGCTGTCGGGCAGCCATGCCTGCACCAGAAACAGCGTCGCGGCCGCCTGGAGCGGCTTGACCGGCAGGTCCTGCGCGAGCAGATAGATGACGCCGAAGACGAAGACGACGACGTGGGTGGGGAGGATCTTGGCGGCTCGTCGTCGCCAGAAGGACCTCGCGGGGTCGCCCGGCTTCGCCACCCAGGTCAGCACGAATCCACTGAGGACGAAGAAGACCGAGACGCCGAGGTACCCCAGGGCGACCCCGCGGGTGTGGAAGGACTCGAACGTCCCAGGATCCGTGAACACGGGCACGTAGGCGGCGTGGCCGATGAGGACGAGGAACGCGGCGATGAACCGCAGACCGGTCAGGGAGTTCAGCCGTCCTCCGGGCGCACGCCGTCCTGGGCGCGGGTGCGTGCCCGGGGCGGGTGGCGGCGAGTCCGGTGTGCCTGGTTGTGGTACGAGTTCGGCGGTCATGACGAAGTCCTCCTGTGGGGGCGAGAGTTCGGGCGATGCGCTGCTTGAAAACGGCGTTCGGGCACGCAGGCGCTCACCGGCTAGTCGGCGCGGTCGGCGCTGTCGGCGTGCAGCAGGTCGGCGGCGAGCTCGCGCAGCTCCACCTTGCGCACCTTGCCGCTGGCGGTCATCGGGTACTCGTCGATGACGCGCACGTAGCGGGGGATCTTCTGGTGCGCCAGCTTGCCGTCGCAGAACGTCCGCAGTGAGGCGGCGGTGAGCGGCTCGGCGCCCTCCCGCATCCGTATCCAGGCCATCAACTCCTCGCCGTAGTGCGGGTCGGGTACGCCGATGACCTGTGCGTCCAGGACGTCGGGGTGGGTATAGAGGAACTCCTCGATCTCCCGGGGGTAGAGGTTCTCGCCGCCGCGGATGACCATGTCCTTCAGCCGTCCTGTGATGCTCAGATAGCCGTCGGCGTCCATGACCCCGAGGTCGCCCGTGTGCATCCAGCCGTCCGCGTCGATGGCCTCGGCGGTCTTGTCCGGCTGCTCCCAGTAGCCCTGCATCACCGAGTAGCCGCGGGTGCAGACCTCGCCCTGCTCGCCGCAGGGCAGCAGGGCGCCCGTCTCCCGGTCGACGACCTTGACCTCCAGATGCGGGCCGACGCGCCCCACCGTGGAGACGCGGCGCTCCAGGGAGTCGCCCGCGCGGGTCTGGGTGGACACCGGGGAGGTCTCCGTCATGCCGTAGCAGATGGTCACCTCCGCCATGCCCATCTCGTCGATCACCCGCATCATCACCTCGACGGGGCACGGCGCGCCCGCCATGATCCCGGTGCGCAGGGAGGACAGGTCGAAGGAGTCGAAGGCCGGGTGGGCCAACTCCGCGATGAACATGGTCGGAACGCCGTACAGCGAGGTGCAGCGCTCGGCGTGGACGGCCTCCAGGGTGGCGCCGGGGTCGAACACCTCGGCCGGGATCACCATGCACGCGCCGTGGCTGGTGGTCGCGAGGTTGCCCATCACCATGCCGAAGCAGTGGAAGAGCGGCACGGGGATGCAGACCCGGTCGGCCTCGGTGTAGTTGCACAACTCGCCGACGAAGTAACCGTTGTTGAGGATGTTGTGGTGCGAGAGCGTCGCACCCTTGGGGAACCCCGTCGTGCCCGAGGTGTACTGGATGTTGATCGGGTCCCGGGCGTCCAGCGACGCGGCGGCCTCCGCCAGCTGACGGGGGGTGATGTGCGCCCCGCCGGCCAGCAGGGTGTCCCAGTCGTCGGTCCCGATGAGAAAGACGTGTTCGAGGCGCTCGCACGCGGGCCGCACCTCGGCGATCATGCTCGCGTAGTCGGAGGTCTTGAAGCTCTTCGCGGCCACGAGGAGCCGCACCCCGGCCTGGTTGAGCACGTACTCCAATTCGTGGGTGCGGTAGGCGGGGTTGATGGTGACGAGAATGGCGCCGATCTTGGCCGTCGCGTACTGCGTCAGGGTCCACTCCGCGCAGTTGGGCGCCCACAGGCCGACGCGGTCGCCCCTGGTGATCCCGAGCGCGAGGAGCCCGCGGGCCACGGTGTCGACGTCGTCGGCGAGTTCGGCGTACGTCCACCGGCGGTCCGTCACGTGGTCCACCAGCGCTTCGCGGGCACCGAAGGAAGCGGCGATCCGGTCGAAATTCTCTCCGATGGTCTCCTCAAGGAGCGGAACGTCGCCGGCGCCACGTGCATAACTTTGGCCCGATTCCGGGACGGTTCGGGCGAGCAGATCTTCCACCATGCTCAATTCCTCCTCGGGGGCGACAGTTCCACCAGCGTTGGTCAGCCACCTTCGGACGGGCATCTCGTGGATTGCTCGCCTGTTCCGGGAATATGCCCCATGGCGGATGCGCTTCCCGGCCGGAATTCATCCGCGTACACGGTGAGTTACTGCGGCCGCGCCCGGCGGCTTTATCGCATGTTGCGGACCTGGAGCCGCGGTCCGGAAAGTCTTGAGTCCTGAGGGCACTCCGGGTACTTCTGTAGATGGCAGTAGGTGAAACTTCACCGACAAGAAGATCTGGCCGGTGGTCCGTCACCGCCGACAGCGAGGATCGGAAGGGAAGAGAAGTGACCACCATCGTGCCCAGCCTGATGGCGACCCCCTCCGGTCGCCACTACAGTGATCCGGAGATCTTCGAGCGGGAGCGGGACCGTATATTCCACCGGAGTTGGTTCGCCGTCGCGCATGTGTCGGACGTGCCCACTCCCGGCAAGTTCCGCACGGCCCAGGTGGGCCGGGAGAACGTGGTCGTGGTCCGTGGACACGACGGCGTGGTCCAGGCCTTCCTGAATGTCTGCCGGCACCGCGGGTTCCTGCTCTGCAAGGAGAAGTATGGGGAGGTCAGGCGCACCATCCGGTGTGCGTACCACTCGTGGACCTACGGCCTGGACGGCAGGCTCGTCGCGGCGCCGCACCTCGCCAAGATGCCCGACGTGGACCGCGACGACTGGGGCCTCAAGCGGGTCCACACGCGGGAATACCTCGGTTATGTGTGGGTCTGCCTCACCGAGGAGCCGCCGTCCTTCGAGGAGACCGTCGTCGACGCGATCACCCGGCGGTTCGGCGACGAACAGGGCGTCGACAGCTGGCAGCTGGCGGAGCTAAAGGTCGGCCGCCGCATCAGTTATACGGTCAAGGCCAATTGGAAGATCATCGTCGAGAACTTCATGGAGTGCTATCACTGCGCTTCCATCCACCCCGAGCTGACGAGCGTCCTCCCCGAATGCGTCCAGGGTTACGCGGCCCAGCATTATGTGGGACGCGGCCTCAGGCTCCGGGACGACGCGGAAGCGTTCAGCATCGACGGCACCGGCGGGTTCGACAAACTCCCCGGCATCACCGAGGACCAGGACCGCACATATTGGGGGGTCACCATCAACCCCCAGGTCTTCATCAACTTCGTTCCCGACCACGTCATTTTCCACCGCCTCTTCCCCGTCTCCGCGGAACGCACGGTCGTCGAGTGCGACTGGCTGTTCGCGAAAGACGTCCCGGAGGATGCGCGGCTCGACCATTCCGTCGAACTGTTCCACCGCGTGAACCAGCAGGATTTCGACGTCTGTGAGATGTGCCAGCTCAACATGAGGTCGAGCGTCTATGAAGCCGGCGGCGTCCTCGTCCCGCACGAGCACCACATAGCGGAGGACTTTCACTCCTGGTACCTGAAGGCGCTCGAGACGTCCTGACACCCGCTGACACCCGGCGCCGGAGGCCGGATCGGCCGCGGTCCCGTCACTCCTTAAAGTTCTGTTGTCCGGACAAACCATTGACAGGAGTCGTCGGCGTCGCGAGGGTGGGGCCATGCGCATCGGACTGATCGGGACAGGCCGCATCGGCACCTTCCACTCGGCGGCGCTGCTCCGCCACCCCGGGGTGTCGTCCCTGGTGACGGCCGACGTGGACGCCGCGCGCGCGGCCGACCTCGCGGCCCGCACCGGCGCGACGGCCCTCTCCTCGGTGGACGAGGTCTTCACCGCCGGGGTGGACGCGGTGGTGATCACGGCGGCGACGTCGGCACACGCCGCGCTCATCGGCAGGGCGGCGCGGGCCGGACTGCCGGTCTTCTGCGAGAAGCCCATCGCCCTCGACCTGCCGGGCACACTGGCCGCCCTCGCCGAGGTGGAGGCGGCGGGCACGGTGCTGCAGCTCGGCTTCCAGCGGCGCTTCGACGCGGGGTACGCGGCGGCGCGCGAGGCGGTGCGGTCGGGACGGCTCGGCCGGCTGCACACCGTGCGGGCGATCACCTCGGACCCGGCGCCGCCCCCGGCCGCGTACCTGCCGCTCTCCGGCGGCCTCTTCCGCGACTGCCTGGTCCACGACTTCGACATCCTGCGGTGGGTGACCGGCCGCGAGGTCACGGAGGTGTACGCGACCGGCTCGGACACCGGTCCGGCGATGTTCCGCGAGGCGGGCGACGTCGACACGGCGGCCGCGGTCCTCACCCTGGACGACGGCACGCTCACCACGGCGACCGCGACCCGCCGCAACGGCGCGGGGTACGACGTCCGCATGGAACTGGCCGGGGAGCTCGACCAGTTGGCGGTCGGCATGGACGAGCGCACGCCCCTCACCTCCGCGGAGCCCGCGGGGCCGCCCGCGCCGGTCAAGCCCTGGCCCGGCTTCCTGGAGCGCTTCGCCCCCGCGTACGAGGCGGAGCTCACCGCCTTCGTCGACGTCGTACGCGGCGACCGGGCGAACCCCTGCGACGGCCGTGAGGCGCTGCACGCGCTGCGGATCGCCGAGGCGTGCGAACTCTCGCGGCGCGAGCGGCGGCCGGTGCGGATGGCGGAGATCCCGGAGGACCCGGAGGGGTACGAGGGCTGAGCCCCCCGAACCCCTCACGCACCGTACGCCGCGTGCGCCGGGCTCCCGCTCACGCCGTGGAGAGCACCGTGCCCTGGGCGATCGCGCACAGCGTCTGGGCTCCCTCGGCGCCGACGGCGGACAACTCGCAGCGGACCACGGCCTGACGGCGGCCCGAGTGGATGACGACGGCGTGGGCGACGAGTCCGGCGCCGGTCGCGGGACGCACGTACTGGATGGAGAAGCCCGAGGTCAGCACGGCGGGACCGAGGGTGGTTCCGGCCGCGAAGGTGATGCTGTTGTCGGCGGCGTAGGCGAGGACGCCGCCGTGCAGGAAGCCGTTCTGCTGCTGGAGTTCCTCCCGGACGTCGATCTCCAGGGTGGCCGCGCCCTCACCGAACCGGGTGACGCGGGCGCCCACGAGGCGGCTGAACGGCTGGGCGTCCAGGACCTTCTGGGCCATGGCGAGGTCGATGGGGTCGGACGGGGGCTGGTCCGCGGCCGGCTGCGGCCCGAGGGCCTCGGTGGCGGGGTCGGCCGGCTGCGCGGTGGAGGGCTCGGTCATGCCCGACTACTACCACCGGACGGGAAGCCGCCGCATCCCCCTGATCAGGGTCCCCGGCAGCCACTCCCCCGGAGGCCCGTCCGGAGCGAGCTCCGGGCAGCGCTCCAGGAGGGAGCCGAGGGCGATCTTCGCCTCCACCCGGGCCAGCGGCGCGCCCAGACAGTGGTGCAGGCCGTGCCCGAACGCGACGTGGCCCTGCGGGGCGCGGCGGATGTCGAACCGGTCGGGGTCGGGGAAGCGGGCGGGATCCCGGTCGGCCGCGGCGAAGGCGATGCGGACGACGGCGCCGGCCGGTATGACGACGCCGCCCAGCTCGGTGGGTTCGGTGGCGAAGCGGTACGTGGCGCTCTCCACCGGACCCTCGAAGCGGAGTGCCTCCTCGATGGCGCCGTCCAGGAGCGTCATGTCGGCGCGCAGCGCGGCCAGTTGGTCGGGGTGGGTGAAGAGGGCGTGCACGGCGTTGGCGATCAGGTTGACCGTCGTCTCGTGTCCGGCGATCAGCAGTACGAAGGCCATGGCGCGCAGCTCGGCGGGTGAGAGCCGGTCGCCGTCCTCGTCGCCCGTGGTGCGGATGAGGGCGCTCAGCAGGTCCTCGCCGGGCGCCGAGCACCGCTTGTTCTCGACCAACGCGGTGAGATAGGCGGCCAGTTCCTCGAAGGCGGCGCGCTCGGCCTCCTGGGTCGGGGAGGCCACCACCCCGTTCGACATGCGGCGGAAGGCGGTGCGGTCGATGTCGGGGACGCCGAGCAGCTCGCAGATGACGGTGATCGGGAGCGGGAAGGCGAGCGCCTCCAGCAGGTCGGCCCTGCGGGTCCGCGCCGACTCGCCCCGCACGAGCATCGCGTCCAGGAGGTCGTCGGTGATGCCCTGGATGCGGGCGCGCAGCGCCTCGACGCGGCGCATCGTGAACTCACGGGTGACGAGCCTGCGCAGCCGGGTGTGGTGGGGCGGGTCGGCGATCAGCAGGTGGGTGCCGATCAGCTCCTCCTCGTGGAAGGCGAAGCCGGCGACCCCCGAGGAGCTGGCGAAGCGGGGGGCGGTGAGCGCGGCCTTGCACGCGTCGTACCCGACGACCAGGTAGGTGTCGTCGCCGATGTCCTCCTCCGGGGGCGGCAGGCGGACGCGGTGGACGGGTCCGAGGGCGCGGAGGTCGGCGTAGACGGAGTGCGGGTCCTCCCGGAACCGCTCTCCGTACGTCGCCAGGTCGATGCTCTGCGCCATGCGGTCTCCTCCGGGTCGCGTCACTTCGTGGTCAACGTGCCGGTGGAGGTGATCGGTTCCCCTCAGCCCTCCCGGCCGTCCTGGTCGAGGAGGCCCGCGTCGTGCGCCAACAGGGCGATCTGCACGCGGTTGTTGAGGTCCAGCTTGGTCAGGATCCGGGAGACGTGCGCCTTGACCGTGGCGACGCTCAGGAAGAGCTCGGCCGCGATGTCCGCGTTGGAGCCGCCGCGGCCGACCGCGACGGCCACCTCGCGCTCGCGCTCGCCGAGCTCCGCCAGCCGGTCGAGGGCCCGGCGCCTGCGGTCCAGTTGCGGGTCGACGCCGGTCACCTGGGTGATCAGCTGCTGGGTCACCGTCGGCGAGAGCACCGGTTCGCCCGCCGCCACCGCGCGCACCGCGGCCACGATCTCGGCCGGGGCGGTGTCCTTGAGGACGAATCCGGCGGCGCCCGCACGCAGCGCCCGCAGCACCTGCTCGTCGGCGTGGAACGTGGTGAGGACGATGACCTCGGGCGCGCCGGGGCGCCGGCGCAGCGCCTCCGTGGCGGCGAGGCCGTCCATCGTGGGCATGCGGATGTCCATGAGGACGACGTCGGGCCGGAGTTCGCCGATCAGGGGTGCCACCTCGGTGCCGTCGCCCGCCTCACCCACGATCTCGATGTCGTCCGCGCCGCCGAGCATGAAGGAGAGCCCGGCGCGCACCAGCGGATCGTCGTCGACGAGCAGCAGCCTGATCGGTTTCATGACGCCCACGGTAGCCAGGCCTCCAGGTGGAATCCGCCGTCGGCCCCCCGCGCGTGGGAGAGCCTGCCGCCGGCGAGCGCGGCCCGTTCGGCGAGGCCGATCAGCCCCTGCCCCGAACCGGGCACCTTCGGTACCGGGCCGGGCGGCGCGGGGTTGTGCACGGACAGGGTCAGGCCCTCGCCCGGCCGTCCCCCGACCGTGACGGTCACCTCGGCGCCCGGCGCGTGTTTACGGGCGTTGGTGAGGCCTTCCTGGGCGATGCGGTAGGCGGTGCGGCCGAGGGCGGCGGGGACGGCCGCGGGGTCGGCGACGCGGTTGTCCAGGACGACCTTCATGCCCGCCTCGCGGGACTCGGCGGCCAGCGCGTCCAGGGCGGTGAGCGTGGGCTGCGGGCGGCCCGACGCGTCCGTGCCGCCGCCGCGCAGCACGCCGATCACCTGGCGCAGGTCCTGCAGGGCCTCGTGGGCGCTCTCCCGGATGACGCCGGCCGCCCTGGCGATCTCCTCGCGGGGCGCGTCGGGGCGGAACTCCAGGGCGCCCGCGTGCACGCTGAGCAGGGTGAGGCGGTGGGCGAGCACGTCGTGCATCTCGCGGGCGATGTCCTCGCGGGCGAGCCGCTGCGCCTGTTCGGCGCGGAGAGCCGCCTCGTTCTCGGCGCGGACGGCCCGGTCGCGGAGACTGAGCAGCAGTTCGCGGCGGGAGCGGACGAACATGCCCCAGCCGATGACCGCCGCGCTCACCACCACGCCGAAGCCGACGGCGACCCCGTACGGCATCTCGCTGTCGGGCCGCAGCCAGTACGTGAGGGGCACCGCCGCGATGGAGGCGCCGCCGATCCACGCCACGTACCGGAACGGCCGGTGCACGGCGAGGGTGAAGAGCGCCACCGCGATCGCGCCGCCCGCCGTGTCGGAGGCGATGCCGACCGGCACCATCGCGAGGGCGAACCCGACCGGCCAGCGCCTGCGCAGCCAGACCGCGGCGCAGGCGAGCGCGCCGAGGATCTGGTCGAGCTCGGCGGCGCCCTGCGAGACGTGCGGGTTCCCGCTGACCGAGTCGGCGCCGATCAGGCCGATGAGGACGGCGGCGCCGAAGCAGCAGAAGTCGACGAACCAGTCGCGTGCGGTGCGCCGGGCCCGGCCCGTCGCCCGGCTCGGGTCGAACTCCCGGGCGACGGCCGAGGGCAGTGCCCACGGGCTGCCGGCCAGGGGCCCGCGACCGGGCACCGGCTCGGACGCCGGCGCCGGCGCGGGCTCCGCCCTCGGCTCGGGCCGTCGCGTGGGATCTGTGCCGCTCATGGTCGACAAATCTACGCACCCGGAGAGGCCCTCGACGCGTCCCGGGCGCGATCGTCGACCAAAGTCGCCCAGGTCACCGACTTTCGGACCCGCGCCGCGGGGAGATCAGCGCCCCGCGGCCGATGCCCGCGGGAAAGCGCCGGGACGAGGATCTTCTCCATGAAGCGGCTACTGGAGTTCCTCGGTGTGATCCTGCTGCTCCAGGGGGTGGCCGGGCTGGTCAACAGGGTCACCGGCGCGTTGCGCGGCTGGGGCCTGGTACAGCGTCTCGGCTTCCTGGACGGTTACGAGACCTATGCGAGCGTGACGCTGATCGTGCTGGCCTGCGCGCTCCTCGCCGCCGCGCAGAGCCGCCCTCAGGGGTGAGGGCGCCCCCGCCGTGGGGCAGGGGCGCCGCTGTGGTCCGCCGGTTCAGCAGCCGTGGTCGACGAGGTCGAACGAGGCGTAGTGGTCGGCGGTGTAGTACTCCTCCTGGCTCTTGTCGCCGGTGACGATGCGGCGGGCGCCGCGGTCGTCCGAGCCGGGCGTGATGACGGTGTACTCGTGGTAGTAGCCGGAGCTCTGCCGCGGCAGCACGTTCTCGCGGTTCTGGAAGACGGTGCCGTCCTGCGGGAACGGGTAGGGGCCGCCCGCCTTGATGAGGTCCAGCGTGTCGTGGGCCTGGGAGGGCAGCGCGGAGTAGCAGATGTCGCCGACCGCGGCGGCGGAGCGGGGGGCGGTGTGGGAGACGGAGTACGCGGACGGGGCGGCCGGGGCGGCGCCCGCGCCGGCCGCTGCGGGGCCGCCGACGAGGAGCGCGGCGGCGAGGGCGGTGGCGCCGAGGAATCGGCTTCGTGGGGGGATTCGCATGCGCCCAGTGTGACGCGCGTAGAGGTTGGCGTGTCAACGTCAAGTCTGTGAAGTTTTCCGGGAGTTCACGGGTCGGTCACACCGTCGGCCGCGGGTCGCCCGCTCAACGGACCGCCCGCCGCCCCCAACTGGTCCCGGCCAGGACGAGCACGCCTCCCACCAGCCCCGCGACCCCGAGCCGTTCGCCCCCTAGCGCGATGCCGGTGACCGCGGCCCACAGCGGTTCCGTGCCGAGCAGCAGGCTGACCCGGGAGGGCGAGCTCCTGCGCACCGCCCACATCTGCACGAAGAAGGCGAAGAGTGTGCAGCACACCGAGAGGAAGAGCAGTCCCGCCCACTCCCCCGCGCCGAACCCGGCGGCGGCCGACCACGGCGGCTCCCCTGCGCCGGCCGCGGCGAGGGCGGCGAACACCGTGACGGCCGTACCGAGTTGGACGGTCGTGAGGGACAGGGAGTCGGCGCCCCGTACCGCCCGCAGGCGCGACATGGCCAGGACGTGCGCGGTGCGGGCCAGGGCGGCGAGCAGGATGAGCAGGTCACCGGCGGAGGGCCGGGTGAAGCCCGCGCCCTGGGTCAGCAGGACGACCCCGAGCACGGAGAGGCCCGCCGCCGCCAGGAAGGCGCGCGGTGGCCGCCTGCGTTCCGTGGCGGCCTCGGCGAGCGGCGTGAAGATCATGGTGAGGCTGATGATGAGCCCGGCGTTGGTCGCCGAGGTGTGGACGATCCCGTAGGTCTCCAGGAGGAAGATCCCGCCGAGGATCAGCCCGAGGACCGCTCCCCCGCGCCACTGCGCCCCGGTCAGCGCGCGCAGCGGGCGCAGCCCGGCCGCCACGAGCGCGGGCAGGACCAGCGCGAAGCGCAGGACGAGCACGGCGACGACCGTGTGGGTCGTGGTGATGCCCTTGGCCGCGAGGTAGCTGGCGCCCCAGACGACGGCGACGAGCAGGACGGGCAGATCGGTGTGCCAGGTGCGGCGCGGGGCGAGCGCGGCGGGGGTGGCGAGCGTCGACACGGGGCTGTCTCCAACGGGCGGGCCGGTGTGGAGACTTCGGCGGCTCGCACGCGGAGCGCACACCGTACCGGCCCAAGATCACGGCAGGAAGTCCCCGCGTGGGGCGGAGATCCGCGTCCGATAGCCGCCAGCCGTCGCGCCGCCGGACGACTTTCATTGAACCCGCAAGCACTTCTTGCCCATTGCGGCACTTTTCAGCGCATGAAGCTCACCATCACACGAAGAGGTACGGACATGTCTTCTCTCGACGGCAAGACGGCTCTGGTCACCGGCGGCAGCCGCGGCATCGGCGCGGCGATCGCGTTGCGCCTGGCCGCGGCGGGCGCCGATGTGGCGATCACCTACGTACGCGACGAGGGCGCGGCCCACGAGGTGGTCGCGAAGATCGAGTCCATGTGCCGGCGCGGCTTCGCGCTGCGGGCGGACGCGGCCGACGCCGGGGACGCGGCGGGCTCCGTGGAGCGCGCCGCCGACGACCTGGGCGGCCTGGACATCCTGGTCAACAACGCGGGCATCGGCGTACTCGGCCCCATCGGCGACCTGACGCTCGCTGACGTCGACCGGGTGCTTGCCGTCAACGTCCGCTCGGTGTTCCTCGCCTCCCAGGCGGCGGCCGGGCTGCTGCGCGACGGGGGCCGGATCGTCTCCGTGGGCACGGCGCTCACGCGTTACGCGGGCGGTCCCGGCGGCACCCTGTACGGGCTGAGCAAGTCGGCACTGACGGGCCTGACGAGGTCGCTGGCGTACGAGCTCGGCGGGCGCGGCATCACCGTGAACCTGGTGCAGCCGGGCCCGGTCGACACGGAGCTGAACCCGGCGGACGGGCCGTTCGCCGAGCCGCAGAGGAAGAACACCGCGCTGGGCCGGTTCGGTTCGCCCGACGAGGTGGCGTCGCTGGTCGGCTATCTGGCCGGCGACGACGCGGCGTACCTGACGGGCACCGAACTCACGGTGGACGGCGGGCACTCGGCGTAGCGGGGCCGCCGGGCGCCGGCGCGGTCCGGGCATGGGTGTGGGGCGCGCCGGGGCTGTCCACCCGGCGCGCCCCACGCTCAAGGGCGGGTCAGCCGCCCAGCTCCTGGTGACGGGCGGCCAGCTTGGCCGCGCCGTCCTCGGTCAGCGAACCGAACAGGCGCAGGCGGGAGATGCCGCCGTCCGGGAAGATGTCGACGCGCACGTGCGTGCCGACGACCGGGGCGCCGAGGACGAAGCGGTGGTTGGTGTCGGGCTGCAGCCGCGTACGGGGCAGCGCCTCGGTCCACTCACCGCTCTCGCCGTCCCGGACGGACAGGGCGGCCCAGCCGGCGGAGTTGCCCTTGAGGTAGGCGGTGTCGATCTCGACGACGCGCACCTCGGCCTGCTGGACGAGCCGGTAGCGGATCCAGTCGTTGCCGTTGTCGCGGCGGCGGCGGGTCTCCCAGCCGTCGTCCATCTTGCGGGAACGGCCCGGCTGGATGGTGTTGGTGGCCGGCGAGTAGAAGCGGTCGGACGCGTCCTCGACCTGGCCGCCGTTCTCCAGGGCGACGACGTCGAAGGTGCCGAGCGCGGCGAGCCACTTGGGGTCGGCGACGACCTCGCCGTAGACGCGCAGGCGGGCGATGCCGCCGTCCGGGTGCTGGTTGACGCGCAGGTGCGTGAAGCGCTGCTCGACGTCGACGGCGAAGCCGTTGGCGGCGTGGCCGCCGACGGGCGTGCGCGGGACGAGGGTCGTCCACTTCACGTCGTCGGCGAGGAGCTCCTCGGGCGTCGGCGAGCCGTCGACGCTGGTGCCCTCGACGGAGACGGCCTGCGGGTAGTTGCCGCGGAAGTGGGCGGTGTCGACGACGATGCCGCGCACGACGCCCGGGGCGCCGAGCCGCACGAGCGCCCAGTCGTGGTCGTCCGCGGTGGGCCACGGGTGCTCGCCCGATGTGCCGCGCCGGCGGCGGGTCTCCCAGCCGTCCATGACCTTGCCCTTGTGGCCGAAGTGCTCGGGGTCGAACACGGCCGGGTGGGCGAGCAGCAGGTTCTCGCGCATCGCGAAGAACTCGTCGTTGGCGGCGATCACACCGGCGCCGAGCTGCCGGTCGGCGAGGTTGGCGTACTGGGTGAAGGGGAAGTCGGCCGTGCGGTAGTCGGCGTAGGGCTCGCCGCCGCCGTAGGGGCTCGCGTCGCCGGTGAAGGAAGGTATCGCCGTCACGTTCAGTTGTTCCTTTCCAGAAGACGGCCGGCGGGTTCGCTGAACTCGCCGCCGTGCAGAATGCGTTCGCCGCGCAGCCAGGTGGACTTCACGACGCCGCTGAGAGTCTTGCCCGCGTACGCCGTGACCCGGTTCCGGTGCTGCAGCTCAGCGGGGTCCACGGTGAAGGTCTCGTCGGGCGCGAGGACCGCGAAGTCGGCGTCCCGGCCGGCCTCGATGGCGCCCTTCCGGTCGAGTCCGACCAGCTCGGCGGTACGGGTGGACATCCACCGCACCACGTCCTCCAGGGAGTGCCCGCGCCTGCGGGCCTCGGTCCAGACGGCGGGCAGGCTCAGCTGGAGTCCGGAGATGCCGCCCCACGCGGTCGCGAAGTCGTCGGTCTTCAGCTCGGCGGTGGACGGGGAGTGGTCGGTGACGACACAGTCGATGGTGCCGTCGGCCAGCGCCTGCCACAGCAGGTCGCGGTTGGCGTCCTCCCTGATGGGCGGGCAGCACTTGAACTCGCTCGCGCCGTCCGGGACTTCCTCGGCGGTCAGCGTCAGGTAGTGGGGGCAGGTCTCGACGGTCAGCCGGACGCCCTCGCGCTTGGCGGCGGCGATGAGCGGCAGGGCGTCGGAGGAGGACAGGTGCAGCACGTGGACGCGCGCGCCGATCCGCTTGGCGACGGCGATGAGGCCCTCGATCGCGGTGTCCTCCGAGACGCGGGGCCTCGTCTGGAGGTAGTCCGCGTACTTGGGGCCGGTCTTGTGCGGGGCGGCGTCCAGCTCGTGCGGGTCCTCGGCGTGCACGATGAGAAGTCCGCCGAAGCCGGCGATCTCGGCCATGGAGGCGGCGAGCTGGTCCTGGTTCAGCTCGGGGAACTCCTCGACGCCCGAGGGCGAGAGGAAGCACTTGAACCCGTAGACGCCGACGTCGTGCAGCGGCTTGAGGTCCTGGACGTTGTCGGGGAGGGCCCCGCCCCAGAAGCCGACGTCGATGTGGGCCTTGCTGCGGGCCACCTCCTGCTTGGTGCGCAGGTTCTCCACCGTCGTGGTGGGCGGCAGGGAGTTGAGGGGCATGTCGATGAGGGTGGTGATGCCGCCGGCGGCCGCGGCGCGGGTGGCGGTCCAGAACCCCTCCCACTCGGTGCGGCCCGGGTCGTTCACGTGGACGTGTGTGTCGACCAGGCCGGGCAGCAGGACGTCGTCGCCGAAGTCCTCCAGGCGTGCGCCGGCCGGCACCTCGGCGTCGTACGCGCCCACGGCCACGATCTTCCCGCCGGAGACGGCGACCGAGGCGGCCCGGGTCCCCTCCGGGGTGATGACACGGGTGGAGCGGAGCACCAGCTCCACACCCGCACCCGCCGTCGTGTCCACGTCCACGTCCTGTCCGGACACCGCGTCCCCTCTCTTCTGTTCCGCTACACAGACCTTTTGCTTCCGCTTAACGGAATTCAACGTTCTGTTGAAGGAGTTTTCACGCTTGCGTCCACGGCGTCAAGGGTGCGCTTCGGCACTCCGGTCCCGTACTCCTCTCATTCCGGTCCGCACTGGACGTTTCCACAACGTGGAATTAGAATTCCGCTTACCAGAACGTAGCTACGCACAACGCGAGCGCCGAGGGGTCCGGGGACAACCCCGCGAAGACGGGGACAAAGACCCCCTGACCGGCGACGACGGCAGGACGAGCAAGAGTCCTGGTGAAGAACCGACCGGTAGGCTGCATCCTTGCCCGCCAGCACCGAAAGGAACGCGCCGTGCCGACGTCAAGCGCCAGCGACGCCCCTGCTGAAATCGCCGCCTCCAAAGCCCCCGCCGCCAGCGGTGGCGTCCAGTCCCTCGAGCGCGCCTTCGATCTGCTCGAGCGGATGGCGGACGCGGGGGGCGAGGTCGGTCTCAGCGAACTCTCCGCAAGCAGCGGCCTGCCGCTCCCCACGATCCACCGCCTCATGCGCACGCTGGTCGCCTGCGGGTACGTACGCCAGCAGGCCAACCGCCGCTACTCCCTCGGCCCGCGCCTGATCCGCCTCGGCGAATCCGCCTCCCGCCTGCTCGGCACGTGGGCGCGGCCCTACCTCGCCCGGCTCGTCGAGGAGACCGGCGAGACGGCCAACATGGCGCTGCTCGACGGCGACGAGATCGTGTACGTCGCGCAGGTGCCGTCCAAGCACTCCATGCGGATGTTCACCGAGGTCGGCCGCCGGGTCCTGCCGCACTCCACCGGGGTCGGCAAGGCGCTGCTCGCGCACGCGTCGCCGGAGGAGGTGCGGGCGCTGCTCGCCCGTACCGGCATGCCGGCCGCCACGGAGAAGACGATCACCACTCCCGAGGGCTTCCTCGCAGCCCTCGAAGAGGTCCGCCGCACCGGGTACGCGGTCGACGACAACGAACAGGAGATCGGTGTCCGGTGCCTTGCCGTGCCGGTGCCCGACTCCCCCACCGCCGCGGCGATCTCCATCTCCGGCCCCGCGGGCCGGGTGACCGAGGCGGCCACGGACAAGATCGTGCCGGTGCTGCAGCAGGTGGCGGTGGAGCTGTCGGCGGCTCTGGTCAGCGCGGGGCCCGGTTCCTGACGCGGTCACCCGGGGTTCGGGCGCGCCGTCACCCGGGGTTCGGGTGGGTCGCCTTCTGGAATGTGGGGCCCACCAGGGCGAAGTCGTCCGGGGTCATCCTGCGCAGCGTCCGGCGGAAGCCCTTCGGCGCCGCGGGCGCCGGGACCGTGAGGACGGCGCAGGACGCGTGCGTACGGACGTAGCGCTGGGTGCGGCTCACGCCGTGCGCGGCCTGGCGCGTGCCGAGGACAAGGAGGTCGTCCGGGCCGCTCGCGAGGTCGCACAGGGCAGGGCCCGGACGGGACCTGATCACCCGGCGCTCGGCCTCCACGCCGGGCGGCGCACCGCCGAAGACCTCGTCGAAGGCGCCGTCGAGACGCGCCCCGGCCTCGGTCCACCAGTGCCGGGCCCACTGCGGATCGGGGCGGCGCGCGTACAACCCCTCGCCCTCCGGCGGCTCCCAGGCCAGCACCGCGAGCAGTACACCGCCCCCGCGCCGCGCCTGCTCCGCACCCGCCCGCAGCGCCGCCAGGCTCGCGAGTGAACCGCTGACCCCCACCACGACGCGCCCCGCTCCCGCATCCGCTCCACGCGCTGACATCCGTACACCTTCCCCGGGCCAAAGTGGCCGCAGCCGCCAAAGAAGTCGTCACAAGCTCCTGTCCGAAGCTCCATGAGGGGGAGTCTGTACGCTGATTGGCCTGGGGAGCAGGGCCAATCAACGGGAGTTGGCATGGATGACGCACGTGTGGTCCACACCGTGGACAGGAGGCTCGGGAGCCGCGGTCTCGCCGGCCTGCTGACCGGCATCACCGGCGAGCACCCCGGCTACCGCGCGCTCGCCCAGGGCGTGCGGACCCTGCTCCTCGACGGCCGCATCCCGTTGCACACCCGGCTCCCCGCCGAGCGCGAGCTGGCCTCGGCGCTGACCGTCAGCCGGGCCACCGTCACCGCGGCCTACGACGTCCTGCGCGAGGGCGGCTTCGCGCGCAGCCGCCGCGGCGCCGGCACCTGGACCGAACTGCCGCACGGGCGCCGCCCGTCCAACGTGGCCGCCTTCCTGGCCGGCGACGACGTCCTCGACCTGGCGGTGGCCGCGCCCGGCGCCCCCGAGGCGGAACTCGGCGCGGCCCTCGCCGCGGCCGGTGCGATGCTGGCCGAGCACGCGCCGACGCCGGGCTACCACCCGTACGGGCTGCCGGCGCTGCGGGCCGCCGTAGCCGACCGGTTCACCCGGCGCGGACTGCCCACGCTGCCCGACCAGATCCTGATCACCACCGGCGCCCAGCACGCCCTGTCGCTCTCCCTCTCCCTGCTCGGCAGGCAGGGCGACCGCGTCCTGGTCGAGAACCCCTCCTACCCCAACGCCCTCGACGCGATCCGCGGCGCCGGACTGCGCGCGGTCCCCGTACCGGTCACCGAGGACGGGTGGGACAGCGATCTCGTCGAGTCGTCGCTGCGGCAGGCGGCGCCCCGCATCGCGTATCTCGTACCGGACTTCCAGAACCCGACGGGCAGCCTGATGCCGCGCGAGCAGCGGGTGCGCGTCCTGGAGACGGCCCGCGCCACGGGCACCTGGCTGCTGATCGACGAGACCATCTCGGACATCGCCCTGGACGGTCCGCCGCCCGCTCCCTTCGCCTCGCTCGCGCCGCACGGGACGGGCGAACAGGTCGTCACCGTGGGGTCGTTGAGCAAGACGCACTGGGGAGGGCTGCGGATCGGCTGGGTGCGGGCCGGGTCGGGGCTGATCACCGAGCTGACGACGAAACGCGTGCCGAGCGACATGGCGACGCCGGTCATCGAGCAGCTGATGGCGCTCCATCTGCTGCGCGGCATGGACGACGTGCTGCGCGAGCGGCTGCCGCGGCTGCGGGCCCAGCGGGACGCGCTCGCCACCTCGCTCGGCCGCCACCTGCCGGAGTGGCGCTGGCAGCTGCCGCCGGGCGGGCTCTCGCTCTGGGTGGACCTGGGCAGACCGATCGCCTCCGCGCTGGCCCGCGCGGCGCTCGCGCAGGGGGTACGGATCGAGGGCGGCTCCCGCTTCGGCGCGGACCCCGGGACGCACGAGAACCGGCTCCGCGTCCCGTTCACCCTCCCCTCCGACCAGCTGGAAGAGGCCGTCCGGCGGCTGGCCGCCGCGCTCGCGGGCGACCTGCGCGCCACCGGCGCCACCGAGGACGAGGTGAACGGCCGCCACTGGGTGGCGTGACGCCGACGCCGCTCGCGCTCGGGGCGGTCGGGGCCGGTGGCTCGCCGGTCTCCTAAGCGACGCCGGACGCGGGGCGGCATGTGATGTGCGTCGCGTCCCGCGCGTTCAGCGCCTCTCCGGCTCCCCGAACGTCTCCACCGCGCCCCGCACCCCGGCGAGCCCGGCCGAGAGCGCGCTGACCGAGCCGATCGCGCCCGCCACCAGGAGCAGGGACCTGCGCATCCTGGGGATCTCGGGGGCGTCTCCGTACGCCATCTCCGCGAGGGCCGCCAGCTCCTCCTCCGCGATGCCGCGGTCCGCGAACTCCGCGGGATGCGCGGCGAGTTCACGGCGCAGCCGGGCCACGGCGGTACGCAGTTCCGCCACCCGCGGGTCCTCGTCGCCGCCGCTCATCCGTCTCTGCTCCACACTCCGCAACACAGTTCTCCCCCTCGCACGTCTCCGTGCGCCGTTCTCGTGCGTGTTCCCTGGGCCCCGTGGTGCTGGTCAGGCACCTGGGGACCGCGGGTCAGTAAACCGTTCCCGATAGGGAAGCGCCACTTTGTGAACGCTGTGGGACCTGGGGCGGAAGTGACGCGTACGCGAGGCGGGCGGGCGCGGAGGCCGCCGCGTCGGGTGTATCCAGGAGACATGACGACAGAAGCGATGAACGCGCGGGCCGACGGACCGGAGGAGGTCGTCGGGCTGCTGCTCGCCGCGGGCGGCGGGCGGCGCCTCGGCGGGCGGCCGAAGGCCCTCCTGGAGCACCGGGGGCGGCCGCTGGTGGAGCACGCCGTGCGGGTGCTGCGCGAGGCCGGGTGCGCACGGGTGCACGTCGTCCTCGGCGCGTCCGCCGACGCCGTGCGCGCGCGGGCCTCGCTCCCCGGCTGCGTCCTGGTCGACAACCCCGAGTGGGAGGAGGGCATGGGGTCCTCGCTGCGGGCCGGCCTCGGCTCACTGCGCGGCACGGACGCGGCCGCCGCCCTGGTCTCGCTCGTGGACCAGCCCGGCATCGGCGCCCTGGCCACCGGCCGGGTGCGCGCCGCCTACCGCTCACCCTCGACGCTCGCGGCGGCGGCGTACGAGGGGCGGCGCGGCCATCCGGTCCTGTTCGGCTCCGCGCACTGGGCCGGGATCGAGGCGCTCGCGGTGGGCGACCGGGGGGCGCGCGACTACTTGCGGGAGCACGCCCGCGAGATCGAGCTGGTCGAGTGCGGGGACGTGGCCGAGGCGTACGACATCGACACGGCCGAGGATCTGAGCCGCCTCGAGACCGGGATCACGGCGCCCCCCGGGGCGCCCGGAACACCGGCCCACGTGGAGTGACCGGGGTGGCACTCAGCGACACGTTCTGTCGACGAGAAGAATCTCGACATCAACAAACCATTGAACTTCCACTATGAGGAAACTAGTATCCACTGACCAGAAGGCCCGTTATCTCGGACGGGGCCCACAGTCGCACCTCGGCTCCTGTGGCACCCAGTGCCATCGCGTCTGCCCGGCGGCTCGCCCGGCACCGTCCGTGCAGCTCTCTGAAGGAAGTGACAGCTCATGTCCGCACTAGCGCCGTCGCCGCTGGCCATCGTCGACGCAGAGCCCCTGCCCCGGCAGGAAGAGGTGCTCACCGACGCGGCCCTCGCCTTTGTGGCCGAGCTGCACCGGTTGTTCACGCCCCGGCGTGACGAACTCCTCGCCCGGCGAGCCGAGCGCCGTGCCGAGATCGCCCGCACCTCCACCCTGGACTTCCTCCCGGAGACCGCGGCGATCCGCGAGGACGACTCCTGGAAGGTCGCGCCGGCCCCGGCCGCGCTGAACGACCGCCGCGTGGAGATCACCGGTCCGACCGACCGCAAGATGACGATCAACGCCCTCAACTCGGGCGCCAAGGTCTGGCTCGCCGACTTCGAGGACGCCTCGGCCCCCACGTGGGAGAACGTGGTCCTCGGTCAGCTCAACCTCACCGACGCCTACGAGCGCCGCATCGACTTCACGGACGAGCGCACCGGCAAGTCGTACGCCCTCAAGGACGCCGGCGAGCTCGCCACGGTCGTCATGCGGCCGCGCGGCTGGCATCTGGACGAGCGCCACCTCCAGGTCGACGGCAAGCCGGTCCCCGGCGCGCTCGTCGACTTCGGCCTGTACTTCTTCCACAACGCCAAGCGCCTCATCGAGCTCGGCAAGGGCCCGTACTTCTACCTCCCGAAGACCGAGTCGTACCTGGAGGCCCGCTTCTGGAACGACATCTTCGTCTTCGCGCAGGACTACGTCGGCATCCCGCAGGGCACGGTCCGCGCGACCGTCCTGATCGAGACGATCACCGCCGCGTACCAGATGGAGGAGATCCTCTACGAGCTGCGCGACCACGCCTCGGGGCTGAACGCGGGCCGCTGGGACTACCTCTTCTCCATCGTCAAGAACTTCCGTGACGGCGGCGAGAAGTTCGTCCTGCCGGACCGCAACCTCGTGACGATGACCGCGCCGTTCATGCGCGCGTACACCGAACTCCTCGTCCGCACCTGCCACAAGCGCGGTGCGCACGCGATCGGCGGCATGGCCGCCTTCATCCCGTCCCGCAAGGACGCGGAGGTCAACAAGGTCGCGTTCGAGAAGGTCAAGAACGACAAGGACCGCGAGGCCGGCGACGGCTTCGACGGCTCGTGGGTGGCCCACCCCGACCTGGTCCCGATCGCCATGAAGTCCTTCGACGCGGTGCTCGGCGAGAAGCCGAACCAGAAGGACCGGCTGCGCGAGGAGGTGAAGGTCGCGCCCGAGGACCTGATCGCCATCGACTCCCTCGACGCGAAGCCCACCTACGACGGTCTCGTCAACGCCGTCCAGGTCGGCATCCGTTACATCGAGGCGTGGCTGCGCGGCCTCGGTGCCGTCGCCATCTTCAACCTCATGGAGGACGCGGCCACCGCCGAGATCTCGCGCTCGCAGATCTGGCAGTGGATCAACGCGGGCGTCGTCTTCGAGACGGGCGAGACGGCCACGGCCGACCTGGCCCGCAAGGTCGCCGCGCAGGAGCTCGCCGCGATCCGCGAGGAGATCGGCGACGAGGCCTTCGCGGCCGGCAAGTGGCAGCAGGCCCACGACCTCCTCCTCCAGGTCTCCCTGGACGCGGACTACGCGGACTTCCTGACCCTCCCGGCCTACGAGCAGCTCGGCTGAGTCTCCCGTACCGTCACCACCTGGCCCCCGGCACCGCACAGCGCCGGGGGCCAAGTGGCATCCCGGGCCGCGCCTCAGCCCACGTGACGCGACCAGTCCTGCTCCGCCGCGGGCTTCCCGTGCAGGTCGGGAACGCGCTTGAGCCAGTCGGGCCGGCCCTTCTCGGTGGCCGCGGCGCGGCGCGCGTCCGCGGCCGCCAGCTCGCCCCTGCTGGGGAAGCAGGTGGGCAGCCAGGCCGCCGAGGCGCGGGCGCGGGCCAGCAGGTGGCCGACGTACGCCTCGCGGACCTCGGCGGGCGAGGAGAAGCCGGGCTCGGCGGCCAGCCAGGCGTCGGGCACGAGGCCGACGATCTCGCGCAGCACGGCCTCCGTGACCAGCGGCGCGAGCTCGGCGTCGGCCGCCGCCATGTCCGGCCCGTACACCCCGAGGGCGTGGTGCCGGAAGTCGTACGCCTTGTCGGGGGCGGACGCGCCCCAGCGGTGGTGGAAGACCAGGGCCGCGCCGTGGTCGATGAGCCAGAGCCGCGGCGGCCGGACGCCGAACGTCGGCCAGATCATCAGGTTCGAACTGTGCACCGTGCGGTCGACGTTGGCCGTGAGCGCGTCGAGCCAGACGACCTTGCCGGCCTCCAGCGGGTCGACGTCGATGGCCTCGGGGGTGAAGTCCTTGGCCCCCGGCAGCAGATCCATGCCGAGGTTGAGCCCGGCGCTGGCGCGCAGCAGGTCCTGGACCTCCTGATGCGGTTCGTCGGCGGCGACCGCCGGGTCGAAGTGCACGAGGACCAGCTCGGGGAAGCGCAGCCCGAGCCGGCGCGCCAGCTCACCGACGATGATCTCGGCGACGAGCGCCTTGCGGCCCTGGGCGGACCCGGTGAACTTCACGACGTACGTACCCAGATCGTCGGCCTCGACGACACCGGGGACGGAGCCACCGGTGCGCAGGGGTTCCACGTAGCGGGTCGCGGTGACCTCGGTCAGCATTCTCTCGAGCCGCCCAACTCTCTGGCCTCCGGCAGGGAGTGTCCATCGTAATCCAGCGTGGTGTCAGCCCCCGCTGCCCCAGTCCAGGCGGAGTACCGCCAGGTCATCGGAGTGGCGGCCCGCGTTCAGGGCGTGGGTCTCCTTGATGAGGAGGTCGACGTGGGCCGCCGGGTCCGCGGGCGGCAGGTTCTCCATCAGGGTGAGCAGGCCCTCGACGCCGAGGCGTTCGTCGCCGGGGCCGCTGTGGCCTTCGGTGAGGCCGTCGGTGTACAGGGTCAGGGCGCCGTCGGCGGGGAGCGGGATGACGGTGGCGGGCCAGCCGCGCAGGCCGGGGGCGATGCCGAGGGCGATGCCGTGGGCGGCGGTCAGTTCGCGGGTGCCCTCGGCCGTCGTCAGGAGGGGCTCGTGGTGGCCGGCGAGGTGGAGGGTGGCGGTGGCCGCGTCCTGGTCGAGGGTGAGGAGGGTGCAGGTGGCGAAGAGGTGCCGGCTGCCGCGCTCCGCGATCAGGATGCGTTCCATAAGGTGCAGCAGGTCGGCGCCGCGGTGGCCGCCGAGTATGAGGGAACGCCAGGCGATGCGCAGGCAGACGCCGAGCGCGGCGGCGTCGGGGCCGTGTCCGCTGACGTCGCCGACGACGGCGTGGAGCACTCCGTCGTCTCCCTCGACCACGTCGAGGAAGTCACCGCCGAGCAGGGTGAGGGCGGCGCCCGGCAGGTAGCGGGTGGTCACCCGTACCGTGGAGGTGTCGAGCATCGGCTGGGGCAGCAGGCCGCGTTCCAGGCGGGCGTTCTCCTCGGCGCGCAACTTGGCCGCCTGCGCCTCGGAGTTGGCGCGTTCGGTCTTGCTGCGGTAGACGGCGTAGCGCACGGTGCGGCGCAACAGTTCCGCCTCGACCTTGCCCTTGACGAGGTAGTCCTGGGCTCCCGCGCCCATGGCGTCGGCGCCGGCCTGCGCCTCGGAGAGGCCGGTCAGCACGATGACCGCGGTGTGCGGGTCGACGGCCCGGACACCGACGAGCGCGTCGATGCCGGAGACGTCGGGCAGGTGCAGGTCGAGGAGGACGCAGTCGGTCCGGCCCGCGGCCAGCTCGGCGCGGGCCAGGGCCAGGGTGGTGCGGGTGGTGAGTTCGAAGCGCAGCCCGGTGTCGTGGAGGAGTTCCTCGACGAGCAGCGCGTCGCCCTGGTCGTCCTCGATCAGGAGGATGCGGTAGACCGGCTCGTCGGCGGCCTCCTGGGGGCCCAGCGCGGTGACCGCGGTCATCGGGCCTGCTCCAGGTCGGAGCGGGTCGCCTCGGGCAGGACCGTGAGGTCGGGCGTCTCGGCGGGCTCCGGGGCCAGGGTGAAGGCGATGCGGGCGCCGTCGCGGTGGTCGGTGTCGATGCCGATGGTGCCGCCGTGGAATTCGACGATCTTCTTGCACATGGCGAGGCCGATGCCGCTGCCGCTGTAGGCGTCCTTGGTGTGCAGCCGCTGGAAGATGACGAAGACCTTGTCGGCGTACTCCGGCGCGATGCCGATGCCGTTGTCGGTGACGGTGAAGGACCACAGGTCGCCGTCGCGGGCCGCCGTGACGTGGATCTTCGGCGGGACGTCGGGGCGGCGGAACTTGACGGCGTTGCCGATCAGGTTCTGCCAGAGCATGCCCATCTGCGTGGGGTCGGCGATCAGGGTCGGCAGCGGGTCGTGGGTGATGACCGCCCCGGACTCCTCGATGGAGACGCTCAGCGCGGAGAGCGTCTGGTCGAGCACCTCGCCCAGGTCGACGCTCTGGTGGGTGTTGTGCATCCGTCCGACCCGGGAGAAGTCCAGCAGGTCGTTGATGAGGATCTGCATGCGGTTCGCGCCGTCGACCGCGAAGTCGATGTACTGGTCGGCGCGCTCGTCGAGCTGGCCGCCGTAGCGGCGCTGGAGGAGCTGGGTGAAGCTGGAGACCTTGCGCAGCGGTTCCTGGAGGTCGTGGGAGGCCACATAGGCGAACTGCTCCAGCTCGGCGTTGGAGCGCTGGAGGTCCGCGGTCTGCGCGTCCAGCCGCAGGCGCGCCTCCTCGGCGAAGGCCAGTTCCCGTACGAGCCGCCGGCGCATGAAGTCGATCTCGACGCTCAGGTGCCGCAGGTCGGCGGGGCCTGTCGGGGTGATGGGGTGTTCGAAATCACCTCCGGCGATGGCGCGGGCGTCCGTGCCGAGCTGTTCCAGCGGCCGGTTGATGCCGCGCCGCAGGCCTTCGAAGACCAGTCCCGCGAGGGCGACGATGAGCACCCCGATGGCGCCGAACACCCAGTTGCGCAGGGCCACGGTGGCCTCGAGGTCGTCCCTGACCCGGGCGCGGTCCGCGCGCAGGTGGTCCTGCTGGCCGCTGAGGGCACTGCGCACGGCGTCGAAGGTCTTCTTGCCCTCCGCCGCCCGGCGGATGGCCAGCTCGGAGGGGGCGCCGGACGGTTCGGCGGCGATCGGCCGGGCGATCCGCCGCTGCCAGGCCTCGGCGGCGGTCCGTACCCTCTTCAGGTCGGCCAGGCCGGCCCGGTCGCCGTCGAGGAGCGCGGTGAGACGCCGGGACTCCGCCTTCTGCCGGGCGAGCCCCTTCTCGTACGGGGTGATGAATTCCGGCGCTCCGGTGAGTCCGTAGCCGCGGATGCCGGTCTCCTGGTTGAGCAGGGCCGACTCCAGGCGGATCGCGGTGATCACCGCGGGAGAGCGCACGTCGACGAGGTCGTCGCTGATGGACTGGCTCCTGCCAAGGACCCAGGTGCCCACCGCTCCGAGCAGTGCCAGTACCGTCAGGGAACCTGCCACGCCCACGCGGAGCCAGCGCAGGGTCGTCCACGCGGAAAGTCCCCGCGGGTGCGGTGGTCTCTCGTCGCCGGTCATCGTGTGGGCTCCTCCGGTTCTCGGCCGTCAGGGATCACGGCCAGCACACTCTAGAGGCCGACAACCGTTGTTGTCGCCGCCGCCCGGGGGATCTAGGGTGCGGGGTATGCCAGGCAACGACTTCGCTCTGCGGACCACCGCGCAGGAGACGGCTGCCGTCGCGGACGCGGCGGTCAGTGACGTTGCGCGGCGTCTCACGCGCGAGCTGCTGGATTCCTCCTCGTCCCCGGCGTCGGGGGGCCCGGCACACGCCCTGGCTCTGCTCCACCTGTTGGACCACGTACGGCAGGCCACGGAGCGGCTCCAGCGGGAGGCGGCGGTGGCCGCGGCCCGTGCGGGTGCCGCCTACCCGCAGATCGGTGCCGCCTGCGGCATGACCCGTCAGGGAGCCCGACGCCGTTGGCCCGGGCTCTTCCACCACTCCGACGAACGACCCACGGAGCACCCGATGATGACCACCCCCGCCCGCCCCTTCGACGTGCTGCTCGTCGAGGACGACATCGCCGACGCGATGCTCATCCAGGAAGCCCTCTGCGAACGCGGGGCGCGCAATCTGGTCCAGGTCCCGGACGGAGTGGCCGCGCTGGAGCACCTCCGGGACGCGGACACCCCGCGCCCCGACCTCATCGTCCTCGACCTGAACATGCCCCGCATGAACGGCCGGGACCTGCTGAAGGTCCTCAAGAGCGACGAGGACCTGCACGCGATCCCCGTGGTGGTCCTCACCACGTCCTCCGCGCCCGACGACGTCACCGGCGCCTACAGCAGTCACGCCAACGCGTACGTGACCAAGCCGGTGAACCTGGAGGAGTTCGAGAAGGCCGTCCAGAGCATCGACGCCTTCTACCTCGACACCGCCACCCGGCTCCGCCCCTGAGCGGCCGCATGGAGGGAGTGACGTTGAGCGCGGACCACGAGGTACCCGCCGGGCGGCCGCTGTACGGGTGCATGGGGCTCGGCGGCACCTGGGACACCGCGCCGCACACCGCCGCGGACATCGCGCACGCCGAGGCGGCCGTGGCGGCCGCGCTCGACATCGGCATCACGGCGTTCGACCACGCCGACATCTACCGGCACGGCAAGGCCGAGGCAGTCTTCGGCGAGCTGCTCGCCAGGGCGTCCGGCCTGCGGGAGCGCATCGTCGTGCAGACCAAGTGCGGCATCCGGCAGGCCGAGGGGGGCAGGCCCGGTCTGTACGACCTGCGGGGGCCGAGCATCGTCCGGCGCGTCGAGGAGAGCCTCACCCGGCTCAGGACCGACGTGATCGACGTGCTTCTGCTGCACCGGCCCGACCCGCTGACCGGGCCGGAGGAGATCGCGGCGGCGCTCGGTTCCCTGCACGCGCAGGGTCTGGTGCGCCGTTTCGGCGTGTCGAACATGAGCGCCGCGCAGATCGCGCACCTCCAGGCGCACCTCGATGTCCCGCTCGTCGCCAACCAGCTGGAGATGAGCCTCGCCGACCGGGACTGGGTCGAGGCGGGTGTCCTGGTCAACACCCCGGCGGCGGCCGGGAACGGCTTCCCGCACGGCACGCTCGAATATTGCGTGGCGCAGGGCGTGCGGCTCCAGGCGTGGGGCGCCCTGGCCCAGGGCCGCTTCACGGGCCGCGTCGACTCGCCGGCCGCGCGGCTGGTCGCCGACCTCGCCGCGCGCAAACGCACCACGCCCGAGACGATCCTGCTGTGGTGGCTCCAGCGCCATCCCGCCCGCATCGCGCCGGTCATCGGCACCAGCCGGCCCGAGCGCATCCTCGCCTGCCGCGACGCGGTCGGCCGCGAGCCCGAGCTCACCCACGAGGAGTGGTACGAGCTGTGGGTCACGGCCCGGGGCGCGCCCCTGCCGTGACGCCGAGGGCACCCCAGGGATGTCGCCGCCCGCGCGGTCCCCTCAGGTCGCGCGCAGCGCCTTGGCGAGGACCGAATCGCCGGTGACCTCGATCCTGCCCTCCTTCACGCCCTGTCCGACGGTGAGTTCGCCGCGGCTCACCGCCACGCAGGTGGCCGCGTCCAGGACCATGCCCGCGTCGGCGCCGTCGGGCGCGGGCCCGTCGCCGTGGGCGGGCTCCCCCTCGGTCAGGCGTACGTGGAAGCAGCCCTCGTCGAGGCGTACGTCCACGACGCCTTCGGCGCCGGTCGCGGCGAGCCGGGGCAGCAGCGGGAGCGCGAACCAGTGCGCCCGCACCGCGTCCGTGGGCGCGCGCTCCGCGAGGGCGGGTGCGCCCCAGGCGGCGAGGGCGGCCAGGACGGGCCGCAACTTCTGGCCCCTCGCGGTGAGTTCATAGACGTACGCGGCCGAGGGCGGGGGCAGCCTGCGGCGGGTCGCCAGGCCCCGCTGCTCCATGTCCTTCAGGCGCGAGGCGAGCACGTCGGTGCTGACGCCCGGCAGGTCGGCGTGGAGGTCGGTGTAGCGGCGGGGGCCGACGAGCAGCTCCCTGACGATCAGCAGGGTCCAGCGGTCGCCCACGGCGTCGAGGGTCCGGGCTGCCGCGCAGTACTGGTCGTAGCTTCGGCGAGGTGGCATGCGGCATAGTCTATGCAAGTTGTTGGACTTTCCAAGCGGAGCCTTGGTAAAACCAAGTAACACACGTCACGGGAGGCGCACCGCATGGAGTTCCGGCAGTCGAGCAAGCTCAGCGAGGTCTGTTACGAGATCCGGGGCCCCGTCATCGAGCACGCCAACGCCCTGGAGGAGGCGGGCCACAGCGTGCTGCGCCTCAACACCGGCAACCCCGCGCTCTTCGGTTTCGAGGCGCCCGAGGAGATCGTCCAGGACATGATCCGGATGCTCCCGAACGCCCACGGGTACACGGACTCGCGCGGCGTCCTCTCCGCCCGCCGCGCCGTCGCCCAGCGCTACCAGGCGCTCGGCCTCGACGAGGTCTCCGTGGACGACGTCTTCCTCGGCAACGGCGTCTCCGAGCTCGTCACCATGGCCGTGCAGGCCCTCCTGGAGGACGGCGACGAAGTCCTCATCCCTGCCCCGGACTTCCCCCTCTGGACCGCCGTCACGACCCTCTCCGGAGGCAAGGCCGTCCACTACGTGTGCGACGAGTCCGCCGACTGGTACCCCGACCTCGACGACATGGCCTCGAAGATCACCGACCGCACCAAGGCCGTCGTGATCATCAACCCCAACAACCCCACGGGCGCGGTCTATCCGAAGGAGATCCTGGAGGGCATCCTCGACCTGGCGCGCCGGCACGGCCTGATGGTCTTCGCCGACGAGATCTACGACCAGATCCTGTACGACGACGCGGTGCACCACAGCGTCGCCGCACTCGCCCCCGACCTCGTGGTCCTCACCTTCTGCGGTCTTTCCAAGACGTACCGCGTGGCGGGGTTCCGGTCGGGCTGGCTGGTCGTCACCGGCCCGCGCCAGCACGCGAAGAACTACCTGGAGGGGCTGACGATGCTCGCCTCCATGCGGCTGTGCCCCAACGCCCCCGCCCAGTACGCCATCCAGGCCGCGCTCGGCGGACGCCAGTCCATCCGCGAACTCACCGCGCCCGGCGGCCGGTTGCACGAGCAGCGCGACCGCGCCTGGGAGAAGCTGAACGAGATCCCGGGCGTCTCCTGCGTGAAGCCGAAGGGCGCCCTGTACGCGTTCCCGCGCCTGGACCCGAAGGTCCACCCGATCCACGACGACGAGAAGTTCGTCCTGGACCTCCTCCTCCAGGAGAAGATCCAGGTCGTCCAGGGCACGGGCTTCAACTGGCCCCGCCCCGACCACTTCCGCATCCTCACCCTCCCCCACGCCGACGACCTGGACGCGGCGATCAGCCGCATCGGCCGCTTCCTGAGCGGATACCGTCAGTGAATCCTTGATCCGACGCCGACCCCGGGAGCACCGTGCCGTCCTGCACCACCTGTGCCGTGCCCGTCCACACGCAGTTCGCCTCGCCCGAGCTCGTCGCGCCCATCGTGTACGAGGGCTTCGACCGCGCCGCCGACCCCGCGTGGCGCACCTCGGGCGCGGCCACCCTCGACGACTACGCGCGCTGGTGTGGCCACTTGTGCGGCCTCACCTGTTTCCGGATGGCGCTCGGCCAGTCCGCGCCCTCCCTCTTCGCGCTGCGGGACGGCGCCTTGAAGTACGGCGCGTACACCGAGACGGACGGGGTGATCCGGGGGCTGGTCTATGCCCCGTTCGCCGAGTACGCCCGCGAGGAGCACGGCGTCGGCGCCGAGGTGCACCGGCACCTGACCGTCGAGGAGATCGGCGCGCTGCTCGACGAGGGGCGGCAGGTGATCGCGTCGGTGCACTTCGAGATTCGCCGCCCGCACCGCCCCTCGCCGGGCCGAGGCGGCCACCTGGTGCTGGTCACCGGGCGTACGGCCGACGGGCGGCTGCACTTCCACAACCCGTCGGGCGTCGACGCCCGCACCCGAACCGCCGAACTGTCCGCCGACGAGTTCGAGCCCTTCTTCGCCGGGCGCGGGGTCTCGCTGCGCTGACAGGTGGTCACGGTGCCTGCCAGGATGGCCGCATGATGCGTGGAGGCAGCGTCGCCGTCGTGGGCGGCAGCATCGCCGGGTGCGCCGCGGCCCTCGCCGCGCACCGGGGCGGCGCGGACGAGATCACGGTGTACGAGCGCGCCGCGGGGGACCTGGCCGACCGGGGCGTGGGGCTCGCCGTGCACGACTCCCGTTACGCGGAGCTGGAATCCGCCGGGTACATGGACGCGGGCATGCCCTGGGTGCAGCTCGTGCGGCGGCGCTGGTACGTGCGGGACGACGCGGCGCCCTCGCCCGTGGGGCGGCAGATCGCCGTGCTGCCGTTCCCCTTCCGTACGTACAACTGGGGTCCGCTCTGGCGGGAGTTGCGCGGCCGCCTGCCGCGGGACGTGGGGTTCCGCACGGGCGCCACCGTACGGGCGGTGGGTCCCGGCGGCGACGGGGGCGTCGAGGTGACCACCGACGCGGAACGCACCCGCCACGACCTCGTCATCGGTGCCGACGGCTACCGCTCGGCGGTCCGCGCGGCCCGCTTCGGGGACGTGCGGCCCGCCTACGCCGGCTATCTCGCCTGGCGCGGCGCGTTCCCCGACGCACGGCTGGCCGATCCGGAGCTGTGGGCCGAGGACGACTGCGTCTACGCGGTCTTCCCCGGCGGGCACGTCATCATCTACCGCATCCCGGACGGCGCGGGCGGCCACCGCGTCAACTGGGTCCTGTACACCGCGCCGCCGCCCGGACTCGACCTCGGGCTCGGCCTCGACCTGCGGCTCACCGGGCCCACCAGCCTGCCGCCGGGCGGTCTCACCGAGGCGCTCGCCGCGCATCTCGCGTACGTCGCCGACGAACTGCTGCCGCCCTACTGGGGCGCGGTGCTGCGCGAGACGGCGCCCGCCGAACTGTTCCTCCAGCCCATGTACGACTTCACCGCGCCCCGCTGCACCGCCGAGCGCGTCCTGCTGGTCGGCGACGCGGCGGCGGTGGCCCGGCCGCACACCGGCGCGGGCGCGGTCAAGGCGTTGCAGGACGCCACGGTCCTTGAGTCGGCCCTCACCGCGGCCGACACCTGGGCAGAGGCCCTGGCGGCGTACGACGCGGACCGGACCCCCTCAGGCCGTTCGATGGTGGATCTGGGGCGGCGGCTCGGCGCGGCCCTCGTCCAGGCGACCCCGGACTGGCGGGCCATGGACCAGGCCGCGATGGAGACGTGGTGGAAGCAGGCGGACGGGTCCGGGGCGTTCGGCGGCCGGGAGCTGCGGCGCTGATCCACGCGTGCGCGTACTGACTGACGCCGCGCGTCCGCGCGTGACGTGTGGTCAGGCGGTGGCTGTGCGTGCCGTTCCGGCCTCGTTTTGGGGATGCGCGCCGGAGATCAATAGTATCCGGCGATGATCACAAGACAACGGCCGGCGGCCTGGGTCATCGCCCTGCTCGCCGCCCTGACCGCCGGTGTCGTCACGGCGGGCCCCGCCGCCGCCGATGACGACGACGAACCGGCACAGCCCTCACCCAAGGTCGAGCTGGTCCTCGACGTCAGCGGCTCCATGCGGGCCCGCGACATCGACGGCAAGTCCCGGATGGCCGCCGCGAAGCAGGCCTTCAACGAGGTCCTCGACGCGACCCCGGACGAGGTCGCGCTCGGCATCCGCACCCTGGGCGCCAACTACCACGGCGACGACCGCAGGACGGGCTGCAAGGACACCGAGCTGCTCTACCCCGTGGAGCGGCTCGACAAGGCGGGCCGCACCGACGCGAAGACCGCCGTGGCGACGCTCGCGCCGACCGGCTGGACCCCGATCGGCCCGACGCTGCTCAAGGCCGCGGACGACCTGACGGACGACACCGCCGAGCGCAGCCGCCGCATCGTGCTGATCTCCGACGGCGAGGACACCTGCCAGCCGCTCGACCCGTGCGTGGTCGCCCGCGACATCTCCGCCAAGGGCATCCACCTCACCATCGACACCCTCGGCCTGGTCCCCGACGCCAAGACCCGCGACCAGCTGAGCTGCATCGCGGAGGCCAGCGGCGGCACCTACACCTCGGTCCGGCACACCGACGAACTGGCGGGCCGCGTCAAGCAGTTGGTGGACCGCGCGGCCGATCCGGTCGTCACGCCCGTCGAGGCGAAGGGCGCCGCGCAGTGCACCGACGCCCCCGAGCTGAAGCCGGGTCTCTACACCGACCGCGAGAAGTTCGGCGAGCACCGCTGGTACCGCGTGAGCGTCCCGGCGGGCAAGGAGCTGCGCGCCTCGGTGAGCGTGGCCGCGGACCGGGCCGTCAACCAGGACTACGGCGTGCTGCTGCGCGCCGAGACACCGCAGGGCCGTGAGCTCGTGCGCGGCCAGGAGTCCGGCGACGGGCGCACCGACGTCATATCGACCGGGCTGCGGCATCCGATACCGGAGGCGGACGACGAGGAGGAGGACGGCGGGAACAAGGCCGAGACCGTCTGTCTGCGCGTCAGCAACTCGTTCTCCGCGCCCGCGTCCGTGAAGAAGGCGCCGGGTCTGCCGGTCGAGCTCGCCGTCGACCTGGTCGACTCCCCCGACGAGGCCTCGGACGTCGCCTTCTTCGGGCTCGGCCACGGCTGGTGGCTGCTCGGTCTGCTCGTCCTCGTCGGCTTCCTGGCCGGCCTGGTGTGGGGCTGGCTCTCGCGCTGGCGCTTCGCGGTCTGGAGGACCAACTGATGCGTACGACACGTGTGGTGCGGCGCTTCGCCGCGGTGACCGGTGCCGCCCTGCTCGCCGTGACCGGCGCCGCGGGACTCGCGGTGGCCGATGACGACGAGCCGGCGGAGAAGGTCACGGAGGCGGGCACGTCGTTCCGTACCGCGCCCGCGCTCCGCATCGACCAGGAGGCCACGGCGGAGGCGTCCACGGGCGACTACCTCTACTGGGCGTTCCCCGTCGACACCGGGCAGCGCGCCACCGTCCACGCGACGGTGAAGCTCCCCGACGCCGCGGCCCGGCACGCCGCGTCCACCTGGCGGATCGACGTGTACGACGGGCTGCGGCGCCGCCAGGCCTGCCGGCTCGGCACGCCCGCGCGGACGGCAGCGCAGGACGCCGCCTCGGTCTCCCTCTCCTGCACGCTGCGCACGGTCAGGGCCTGGTCGGAGGAGTGGGCGAACGATCCGCTGCCGGGCACCTACTACGCGCGGCTGACCGTCACCGACCTCGAGGCGGACGACCTGGGGCTGCCGGTGCGGGCCGAGGCGAAGGTCACGGCGACCGACGCGGGCGGCGCGCAGGCGGTGGACGGTTCGCTCGGTGAGCCGCTGGTGCCGGGCGCGGGCTCGGACAAGCGGCAGACCGCGGCCGCGGTGGAGCCGGAGGACGGCTGGTCGGGCGGCTGGTGGTCCTCGCGCTGGCTCTGGACGGCGGCCGGCGGTGTCCTCGCGGCGCTCGCGGGTGTCGGCGGCTACGCCCTGACGCGCGGCTCGGGCCGCCCCGCCCGGGTGCCGCAGGGCATGTAGGGACGCGGGGTCGCTGCGGGACCCGCTTGCCGGGTCCCGCCGGGCGTGCGGCCCGGGGGGCGTGGCAGGCTCGGTGGTGGCGGTGCCGGACGGCGCCGCCACCACCGGAAGAACAGGAACGGCACGACCATGGGCGATCTGCTCCTCGTCCGGCACGGCGAGACGGAGTGGTCCCTCTCGGGGAAGCACACCGGCGTCACGGACATCCCCCTCACGGACAACGGCAGGGAGCAGGCCCGCTCGCTCGCCCCGCTCATCGGGCGGTTCCGGATCGGGGCGGCGTTCACCAGTCCGCGGCAGCGTGCGCGGGAGACCGCGGAGCTGGCCGGCTTCGGGGACGCCCGGGTCGACCCGGATCTGAGCGAGTGGGACTACGGCGCGTACGAGGGCGTCACGACCTTCGACATCCACCGCACCCGGCCGGACTGGTACCTCTTCACCGACGGTGTCGCCCCCGGGCCTCCGGAGCACCCCGGCGAGAGCCCGGAGCAGGTGGGCGAGCGCGCCGACCGCATGCTGGCCAAGGTGGACGCGGCGCTCGCCGACAACGAGGGCAGCGTCGTCCTCTTCGCCCACAGCCATTTCCTGCGCGTCCTGACGGCCCGCCGTCTCGGCCTGCCCGCGTCGGGCGGCTCGATGTTCCTGCTGGCCACCGGCACGGTGAGCCGGCTGTCCACGGAGCACCGGCGGCATGTGGTGGCGAGCTGGAACCTGCGTCCGCAGCTGGTGAGTTGACCGGCCCGGCCGGGTGAGCGGGCCGGGCCCGGCCGGTGGTCGCGGCCCGGCCGGCGAGGCTCCCCGCATTCGACAGGCGCGATGATGATCATCAAGACTGCGCTCATGCGATACGGCGTGAACCTCCTCAACTTCGGCTCAGGCACCACCCCCGACTCCCTCGTCCGGCAGGCGACCGACGCGCGTGAACTCGGCTTCGAGTTCGCGATGATCTCCGACCACATAGCGGTGACGCCCGACGTCCACGAGGTCTATCCGGCGCCGTTCTACGACCAGTTCGTGCTCGCGGCGCATCTCGCGGGCCGGGTGCCGGGGCTGCGGCTCGGCACCACCATCACCGTCATCCCCTACCGGCACCCGCTGCAGACGGCCCGCATGGCCGCCAACATCGACCGGCTGAACGACGCCGGGTTCATCCTGGGCGCCGGTGTGGGCTGGTCCGCCGCCGAGTACGAGGTGCTCGGCGTGCCCTTCCGGGAGCGCGGTGCGATCACCGACGAGTACCTGATGGCGATCCGCGCCGCGTGGCGCGAGGACCCGACGTCCTTCTCGGGCCAGTACGTCTCGTACGAGGGCGTCCGCACCGCCCCGGCCCCCGCGACCCGCCCGCACCTGCCCGTCTGGGTGGGCGGCAACTCCCCCGCGGCGCAGCGCCGCGCGGGCCGCCTCGGCGAGGGCTGGCACCCGTTCATGCCGAGCAGGGAGCTGCTGGACTCGGCGCTCCCCCGCATCGCGGCCGAGGCCGATGAGGCGGGCCGCCCCGCCCCCGCCCTGGTGCCGCGCCTGCAGATCCGGCTCGGGCAGCGGCAGGACACCCCGGACCGGCCGCTCGGGCACGGCAGCGTGGAGCAGATCCGCGACGACCTGGAGACACTGGCGGGACTCGGCGCGACGGACGTGCTCCTCGACACGTATCCGGGCGACCCCGGGGAGCGGGCGGACGCGGACGAGGACCGCCGGGTCCTCGAACTCCTGATGTCAGTGGCACAGGGCACCATCAAAGGCAGGTGACGGAACCGGCCGGGAAAGGGGTGCGTGCGCGGTGAAGCCTCCGACAGCCGCCCAGCGACGGATCATCGAGGCCGCGGACCCGCGGACCGGACGCCTGTCCGGCAGCGAGTCCCAGCTGACGGGCCTGGTGCGGGCGCGTCTCGCCTTCCGCCATCCCCGGCCCCCGCACGCGTATTTCCTGACACCGGCCGGCCATCGCATACGGGACGGGGCGGACGAGGAGCCGACCCCCGCCCCCGCCGCGCCCCCACCCCCGGCCGCCTCCGGGGGCTTCGCCGCCCGCACCGGCACGGAGCCCGCGCCACCGGGACCCGGGGGCCCGGCACGGGCGCGGGAGGTACGCGGCGCCTGGGAGGGCCTGGTCGAGCTGCGCCGGATGACCAACACGGACGGGGCGAGGGACCGCCCCTGCGCGTGGGAGCGCACGCATCTCGTGCGGGCGGCGGCGCTGGCCCTGGAGGCGGCGGGGTGCCGCCCGGCGGGCCCCGGCGAGGAGGGGTACCGAGTGGTGGAGACGCCGCAGCCGGAGGCCGTCGCCGTCCGGGAACCGACGCCGGAGGGACTGCGGGCGTGCGCGGCGGCCCTGGAGCGGGCGGGCTGGCAGGCCGGCGAGCACACCGAGCCGCGCGGCGGCGGCCGCTACGTCCTCGCGTCGCCGCGACGGACGTGAGCGGACCTCATCCCGCACACTCCGCGACGCCGGCACCGCCCCTGCCCCCGGGCTGACCGCCCGACGCCAGCAGCTCCTCAAGACACCACTGGACGGGCCGCGCCATGGGGACGAGGGTCGCGGCCCGGGCCGCAGGTCAGGCGTCCCTCGCCGCCGCCTTCGTACGAGAAGTGGAACGCCTTGCGGCACGCAACGCGGCGCAACCATCTCTGCCGGCCACGGTCGAGCACGCCGAGGGGGGACGCGGGGTCAGGTTCGGAGTGCTTTCCGGAGGAACTCGCCGAATTCAGCGGGGTGCGTGGTCAGGCCGGTGTGCCCGCCGGGGAAGTGCCGGAGTTCCATGGCGAGACGCTCGGCCAGGAAGGCGGCCGGGCGGTAGGGCAGCTCGCCGCGCGAGTCCTCACCGCCAGCGAGCACGCATCGGTCCGACAGTTCCTCCAGCCGCTGGATGTCCGGGACGTAGGACATGAAGCCGGGCACGATGCGCCGGACGAAGTAGGGAAGGTTGGCCATCGTCCGCTCGGCCCGGGCCGCCGCCTGCGGTGGCAGCTCGACCGCGGCCTTCGGCTCGGCGGTGTCGCCGTCCTTCCTCATGCCGGCGGCGAACACGGCCATCGCCGGCATGAGCCCTTCGGAGTTGAAGGTCTCCTGCACGCGCGCGATGAGCGCGCGATGAACGGGGGCGTCCGGCAGGACCTCCACCAGCGGCGGTTCGTGCGCCACGAGGCGCTCGACGCGTTCGGGGTGGGCGGTGAGCAGGTGCAGGGCGGTGATCGCGCCCGAGCTGGAGCCGAACACCCGGGCGGGCTCTCCGGGCGACAGCAGATCCATGATCCGCAGCGCGTCGTCGGCGTGCTCGGCCACGCGTTGGTCGGCCTCGGGGTCGTCCAGCGTACTGCGGGACATGCCGCGCGGGTCGTAGGTCGCGACGGTGTACTCGGCGGCCAGGTCCTCGGCGATGCCGTCGAAGGATGCCGCGCCGCCCGCGCCTCCGGGGATCAGCAGCAGGAGGGGGCCCTGGCCGCGTACTTCGTAGTGCAGGTTCGCGCCGTTCACGCGCAGGCTGCCGATGGCGGGGGCGGTCATGAAGAGTCTCCTTCTCGGGACGGGGGCCAGTGCTCCAGGAGGGTGTGGAGGGCGTCGAGGGCACGGATCCAGGAGTGCTGTGGCGCACGCTCGTGTGCGAACCCGCCTGCCGCCTCCAGGGCGACGAATCCGTGGAACGTGCTGCGCAGCAACCGGACCGCGTCGGTCAGGTCGGGTTCGGCCAGTCCGTAGCCGCGCAGCACGCCGTAGGTCAGCTCGACCGCACGCCGTGGTCCGGGCGCGTTCGCGGCCAGCTCGGGGTCGATCTGGATCGCGGCTTGCGTGGCCGCGTAGCGGCCCGGATGCTCGTGGGCGTACTCCCGCCATGCGTCGGCGAACGCGACCAGCGCGTCCTTGCCCGCCCGCCCGGAGGTCGCCTCCGCGATGCGGATGGTCTTCTCGTCCGCCGCCAGCAGGGCGATCCGTCCGCGCAGATCCTCGAGGCCGCGGACGTGCGCGTAGAGGCTCGCGTCCTTCACGCCGAGCCGCCGCGCCAACTGCGACATGGTCACCTGGTCGAGTCCGACCTCGTCGGCCAGCTCGGCACCCGCGATCGTCACCCGCTCCGCCGTCAGCCCTGCCCGCGCCATGCACACTCCTCATTTCCTAGGGGTCCTAGTTTTAACCTAGGACCCCTAGGAACGGCAACCGACTGGCACCACTCACGCCGACTCCGCCCTTGCGGATGGCTCACCGTGAGACTGCCGGGCGCCCCTCAGCGTGAGGCGAAGGCCGTTAGGACCAGGACGAGTGCCTCGCCCCCTGTCAGGGCGTAGAGGCCGAACCCGCCGGTGGCGTGGGCCAGTCCGGGGGGCGGCGGTGACCGTGCAGGCGGTGTAGACGGCGCCATCGAGAGCGTGTCCATGACATCGTCACCCAACCAACCCATCCCGTTCACGCGGCCGTACGCACATCCGTGCCACTCTCCCGATGGTTGATTAGTCAACTCGCGTAGACCGCCCGCCGATTGGCCGCCCGGCCCGGTGCTCGGCGCGCGCGAGACCTCCGGGAAAGGACACACCCCCACATGCCCCTCCCGCGTGTACACCGCTGGAAACCACTGGCCCTGACCGCCGCCGCGGTGCTCGCCGGCATCACCCTGCCGGCCACCGCGACGGCCACGCCCTCCGCCACGCCCTCCGCCGCGCCCTCCCCCATCACCGCGCCCCGCGCCGCGTACGACGACACGTACTACAAGGACGCGCTCGGCAAGACGGGCCCCGAGCTCAAGTCCGCGCTGCACACGATCGTCAGCCACCAGACGAAGCTCACGTACGACCAGGTCTGGGACGCGCTGAAGACGACCGATCAGGACCCGGCGGACAGTTCCCACGTGATCCTGCTCTACAGCGGCACCTCACGGAGCAAGAGCGCGAGCGGCGGCGACCAGGGCGACTGGAACCGCGAGCACGTCTGGGCCAAGTCCCACGGCGACTTCGGCACGTCCACCGGGCCCGGCACCGACATCCACCACCTGCGTCCCGAGGACGTCACGGTCAACAGCATCCGCGGCAACAAGGACTTCGACAACGGCGGCAGCGCCGTCGCGGGAGCCCCCGGCAGCCTGACCGACGGCGACTCCTTCGAACCGCGCGACGCGGTCAAGGGCGACGTGGCCCGGATGATCCTCTACATGGCCGTGCGGTACGACGGCGAGGACGGCTTCCCCGACCTGGAGCCCAACGACAAGGTGGACAACGGCAGCGCGCCCGCCATCGGCCGCCTCTCCGTCCTGAAGCAGTGGAGCGACGAGGACCCGCCGGACGCGTTCGAGAAGAACCGCAACCAGGTCATATTCGACCGGTTCCAGCACAACCGGAACCCGTTCATCGATCACCCGGAGTGGGTGGAAGCGGTCTGGTAGGCGAGTGAGGTGAGCTCGGCGAGGTCGTCGGCGTCGAGCCGCAGCGCGGCCGACGCCACGTTCTCCTCCAGGTGGTCCGGGGAGGACGTGCCCGGGATGACCAGCATCGCCGGGGAGACGGCGAGCAGCCAGGCCAGCGTGATCTGGGCGGGCGTGGCCCCGTGCCGGTCGGCGACGCGCCGGAGCACCTCCAGGTCGGGGGCTCCGGCGCCGCCGAACGGGAAGTACGGGACGTAGGCGATGTCCTGCTCCGCGCACAGGTCGACCAGCTCCGCGTGCTCGCGCGTGAGCGGGCTGAACCTGTTCTGTACGGCGACGACGGGCGCGATCTCCCGCGCCTCGGCGAGCTGTTCCGGTGTGGCGCTGCTGACGCCGAGGTGCCGGATCAGCCCCTCTTCGCGCAGCGCCGCCAGCGTGGCGAAGCGGTCCTCGCCGGGGCCGTCGCTCCGCAGGAAGCGGAGGTAGACCAGGTCGAGGTGGTCGCGGCCCAGCTCGCGCAGGTTGCGGTGGACGGCGGCGCGCAGCTCCGCCGGGCCGGCCGGATCCGTCCAGCTGCCGTCCGGGAGGCGGCCGGGCCCGACCTTGGTGGCGATGACCAGGTCGTCCGCGTACGGGTGCAGGGCCCTGCGGATGAGGTCGTTGGCCGCGATGTCCTCGAAGAAGTAGAAGGCCGCCGTGTCGATGTGGTTCACGCCGAGCTCGACGGCGCGGCGCAGCACGGCGATGCCGCGTTCCGGGTCGCGCGCGGGCCCTTCCCAGCGGGGCGCGGGAAGCCGCATGGCGCCGAATCCCATGCGGTGGACGAGGAGTTCCCCGCCCATGCGGAACTGGCCGGCACAGGCGGCCGCGCCGCCCGGGTGCTGAGTGGTGCTCTCGGTGATCGCCATGGCCAGATCCTCCGGCGTACGCATTTCGTACGCGAACACATGGCCACTTGCTGCCAGCGTTGACCCCCCGCGCGGGGCCCCGCAGACTGTCGCCACCATGCCGAGCACATCACAGAACGACCAGATCGTGTCCCTGCGGGGCGAGCGGGAGCTGGTGCGCCGGGCGGGCGACCTGATCACCGGAGCGCGGGAGGAGTTTCTGTGCGCGGCCGCGGACCTGGTGACGTTCTCGCCCGGGGTCAACGCCGCGTTCGCCGGAGGCAGGCGGCCGCCGCTCACCCCCGGCGGCCTGGTGATGCGCAAGCTGTACACGCCGCGAGCCCTCGCGGACGAGGAGTCCGAGGAACGGCTGCTGCGGATCGCCGAGTCGGGCGCGCAGGTGCGCATCTCCGCGGCGCCGCTCGTGCACGAGGCGATCGTCATCGACCGGCGGATCGCGATCCTCGCGGGCGCACCGGTCCGGGGCGTCCGGCCCTTCACGGTGATCCGGTCCGCGGTCGCGGTCGAGGGCGTCAGGACGCTGGTGTACGCGGCGTGGGAGACGGCCATCGACCTCGCGGAGTTCCGCCGTACGCGGCCGCCCGTACTGGACGAGGAGGCGCGCCGGGTCCTTCGGGCGCTCGGGGCCGGTCAGACGGACGCGGTGACGGCACGCGAACTGGGCATGTCCCTGCGCACGTACCGCAGGCGGGTCGCGGAGCTGATGACGACGCTCGGCGCCACGTCACGCTTCCAGGCGGGGCTGCGGGCACGGGAGTTGGAGTACGGGGAGAGAGGTGGGGCGACAGGGGCGACACGGCGTTGAACGTGCGGCTCCAGAAAAAGCCGGTTGCCGGGCCGCGCGTACTCTCAGCCGTCCCCGAAGGCCGCCGCGAGGAACGCGTCGATCTCCTTGCGGACGTAGCGCGAGAGGCCGGTCAGGCCGGCCACGATGTCGCGGAGCTCCAGGGCGAGTTCGGGGGCGGCGGCCCAGACCTCGGGCTTGCCGGCGACGACCGCATACAGCAGGTCCTCGTCGAACCAGCCGCCCTCCGCCTGCTCCGGCACGGTGTCCCGCAGGATCTCCACGGCCGGGGGAAGCAGCCAGGGCACCCCGACGTCCTGCCGGATCAGCCGGGCCAGCTCGTGGGGCTCCAGTGTCCCGACGGGACGACGCCGCAGTTCGTACACGTTCCTGACCATGGGGGTCGCGTCCGCGGGCGGATCCGGCCAGCGCCGACCCTCCAGCTCCTCCAGGGACCTACCACCATTTCCGGACCGGCCCACGCCCCATGTCCCCTCTCGAAAAACCCCCTCCGGTGACACGCAGGCCCGCGCCCCGGTCACCGGCTGAGTCGAGTCCGTCGGGCACCCAGCCACGCCACGGCGAACTCCTCGCCACTGATGTGATCCGCCGCGAACGACTCCATGAGTGCCACCTGATCCGCCGTGGCCGATCCTTCGGCGACGTCGCTCTTCGAAGCCCACGCCACCTGGGCGGGCCGGGCTCCCGCCGCCGCCCTTGACAGGCCGTGCGAGGCCACCTCGAAGTCGCCCTTGCCCAGGTCCCCCATGGCCGACTACCCCCGATGCCTCACGTTGCAAGGTGCACAAGCCAATGTCAGACAGTAGCCGCTACGGGCGACCGGAGGCTTTACGCGTCCACCAGGCCCTTCCTCTCGTCGTAGGCCGCGCGGGACTCCGCGATCGTCACTCTGTGTTCTTCCGCCCAGCCGGTGAGGCGCAGGAGTGTGCCGTGGAGTTCGCGGGCCACCGGTGTCAGTTCGTACTCGACCTTCGGCGGGACCGTCGGGTGGACCGTTCGTACGAGGAGGCCGTCGCGTTCCAGGTTGCGGAGGGTCAGGGTCAGCATGCGGCGGCTGATGCCCTCGACCGCGCGCTCCAGTTCGGTGAAGCGGATGGGGCCGTGGGCTGCGGCGATGATGATCGACACGCTCCACTTGCCGACCACCCTGTCAAGAACTTCCCGCACCGGGCACGCCTCCGCGTTCACGACCTGGGCGGTAACACGCGTGTTCCCCTGGGACATCAAAGTGCCTCCTTCTGCCGGCGACCATGGTCACCCACGATGAACCCCGTTACAAGTCGTGCACCTTTGCAGGTCAACGGTGCCAGGTACGGAGGTCGTCACCATGTCCCAGGCCGTGTCCGAGGTCAACTCCCCAGCGCCGCAGGCCCTTGCGTCGCAGGCCCCCACGCTGCCCGCCCCGGCGCCCCGGCGGCGCGCGTCCCCGTGGACCTCGCTCGCCGTCCTGTCGTCCGGCGCGCTGATGACCATCATCGACAGCACCATCGTGACCGTCGCGATGCCGTCCGTCCAGAGCGATCTGGGGTTCTCGGCGGCCGGGATCGCCTGGGTGGTCAACGCCTATCTCATCGCCTTCGGCGGGCTGTTGCTGCTCGCCGGACGGCTGGGCGATCTGGTCGGCCGCAAGCGGATGTTCGTGTCGGGGCTCGCCGTCTTCACCGTCGCGTCCGTGCTGTGCGGGGTCGCCACCGGCCCCGGCCTGCTCGTCGCGGCCCGCGCCCTCCAGGGTGTCGGCGGCGCGATGACCTCCGCCGTGGTGCTCGGCATGCTCGTCGCCCTCTTCCCGGAGCCGCGCGACCGGGCCAGGGCCATCGCCGTGTTCAGTGCCGTCGGCGCGGCGGGCGGCGCGATCGGCACGTTCCTCGGCGGCGCGCTCACCGAGACCCTCGACTGGCACTGGATCTTTCTGATCAACCTGCCCATCGGTGTCGTGGCGCTGGTCGCGGCGGTACGGGTGCTCGACGCCGACCGCGGCGCCGGCCTGCGCGACGGGGCCGACTACCCGGGTGCCGCGCTCGTCACCGGCGCACTGATGCTGACCGTCTACACCATCGTCACCGCCGCCGAGCACGGCACGGCCGAAACGGCGCTCCTCGCCGCCGGTTCACTCCTGCTCTTCGTCGTCTTCGCGGTCCGCCAGGCCCGCGCGGCCCACCCCCTGCTCCGGCTCCGCCTCTTCCGCTCCCGCACCCTGACCGGCGCCAACGCCGTGCAGATGCTGATGATCGCCGGGATGTACGGCTTCCAGTACATCGGCGCGCTCTACCTCCAACGCGTCCTGGGCTTCGGGGAGTTGGCGAGCGGCTTCGCCTTCCTGCCGGCCCCCGTCGTCATCGGCGTGCTGATGCTGGGACTCTCCGCGAAGGTCATCGGCCGGTACGGCGCCCATCGCACCCTGCTCGCGGGGCTCACCCTGATCACGGCGGGCCTCGCGCTCCTCGCCCGGCTGCCCGCCGACGGTTCGTACGCCGTCGACGTCCTGCCCGCGATGCTGCTGCTCGGGGCCGGGTTCGCCGCCGCGATGCCCGCCGTGACGGGGCTCGCGATGGGCGGGGCCTCGGACGAGGACGCGGGACTCGCCTCGGGTCTCTTCAACACCACGCAGGTGGTGGGTGGTTCGCTCGGTCTCGCCGTCCTGACGACCCTGGCCGCGAGCCGCACCGACTCCCTCACCGGCCAGGGCACGGACCTCGTCACCGCCACCGCCGACGGCTACCGGCTCGCCTTCTGGGTCGCCACGGGCATCGCGGCGGCCGGCCTCGCGCTGGCGACGGCGGTGCTGCGGCCGGGCCCGCGACGCCCCTGACGCCCTGGCACCCCTGACGGCCCCTGACGCCATGAGGATCCGGTCAGTCGTCCAAGGCCTTCAAGACCTTCCCCAGGTCCACGAACTTGAAGTTCGTGGCCGGCCGGTCGCCCTCTCCGGGGGCGTCGTGACCGTCCTGGACGACCAGCAGGCCGTGCGGATAGGCCGGGCCGAGCGGCTCGTTCAGGGCCGCCGCCCCGTCGCACTCCTCCGAACCGTCCAGGGCGCCACCGGCCGGTGTGACGCGGAAGCCGCCCTCGTACTCGTGGTGATCGCCCGGCTCACGGTCGTACGCGGCGAAGGTGTTGTCGCCCTGGCTGGAGGCGAGCACGTAGCCGTCCCCGCCGGACTCGGCGACCAGGGTCAGACCCTCCACGTCGGCCGCGATCCGCTTGCCGCCGTAGCCGGGGTCGGCGCCCGGGACGCACTCCTCCGTCCCCTCGTCGTAGACGCCGGGGACGCCGTACTCCCGCACCTTGTCGATGAGCCGGGGCTTTCCGGTGAGGTCGGCGCGCATGCGCCAGATGCCGACGTCCTCCTGCCCCGCGTAGAGCGTGCCGTCCGCCGGGTCGACGACCATGCCCTCGACCTGCGGAAGCTCACCGGGCTCGGCGCACGGCGTCCACGACGTGCCGTCCGGCAGCCGGAACGTCGACGGCAGGTCCAGGGTGCGGACCGTGCGGTAACCGACCTTGCCGTCCCGGCCGGGGAGCAGTTCGAGGAGCGCGACGGTGGTCCGCTCCCTGCGGCTGACCAGGGCGTACGAATGACCGCTGGCCTTGTCCTGCCAGGTCGCGAGCCCGTACGCGGTCCGCTGCCCGTTGATCTCCGTCTGGTCGGCGGAGAAGACGGGCGGGGCGGCCGGGTCGGTGACGTCGGTGAGCGGGCCGCCGGGGCGGTCGCGGTCGATGCGGTAGAAGCGCAGCCGGTCGTTGCCCCGGTCACTGGTGACGGCCAGGTCGGCGCGGCCGGAGGAGAGCTTCAGGCCGTGCACGAGATCGACGTTGTTGAAGCGGCCCGGCGCGTCGTCCGGGCCGGTGGCGGGCGGGGCGGCGACCGACTGTACGAGGCGCGCGTCCAGGTCGTACGCGCGCAGACCGCCCTCCTTCGCCGTGGCGATCACCAGGCTGCGCGCCGGGTGCGCGGCGTCGCGCCAGATCGCCGGATCGTCGGCGTCCGCGTTGCCGCCCGCGTCGTCGTCGTGGAGCACGGGCGTCTCGGCCCGGGGCGTGACGGCGGGCAGCGGCTCGGCGGCCGGGGCGGCAGCCGTGGTCGCGGTGAGCGTGGCCGCCAGGGCAACGAGTACCGCACCTATGGTTGTTCGACGGGTCGGACAGTGTCTGGTCACGCGATGTCTCCTCGTTCCGGGAACGGATGGATCTTGCGTGAGAGTGGGGCCCGTCCGTGTCGGCCCGGCGTACGCCGGGCGTCCGGTGACACCCCACCCGAATGTACACACGGTGAACACCGCCCCCGCCTACTCCGGACCCGAACTCCCCCCGGAATCAACAGCGTTCACGGCAAGGTGCGCCCACACCGTCTTGCCGACGCCCTGTCCCACCACCCCCCACTCCGCGGCCAGCGCCGCCACGATCACGAGCCCCCGCCCCGAATCCGCTTCCGGGTCCGGGAGTTCGACCACGCCGGGAGGAAGCCGTTCACCCCGCGTGTCGGTCACCGCGATACGGAGGGTGTCCGCGCGGAGCGTCAGGTGCAGCCGGAAGTCACGGCCCGGCACGCGCCCGTGCGTCACCGCGTTCGCGGCCAGCTCGGCGACGATCGCCTCGGCGGCGTCCGAGAGTTCGCTGTCGTACGGGATGCCCCAGCCGTCCAGGTGATACCTGGCCAGCCTCCTCGCGAGGCGGGCCCCTCGGGGCGTGGCGCTGAAGCACTGCGCGAAGTCCCGGGCGGGCCGCGCGGTTCCGGTTCGGATCGGCATGCGCCCACCGTGGCCGCGCCACGGGATCCGGCACCAGGGGCGAAACTCGTACGCTCAGTAATTGTACGAGTGCGAACGGTGGACAGTACGGGTGACCCAACGTGACGATGGGCGAGTTGGCGGGGAAGGTAAACGAGCGTCAGGGGATACCCGTGATGTCGTCAAGTACGCCGGGCGGTACCGAGCCCGAACCGAGCGATGGCCTCAAGGCCTTCGGCGCGGTCCTCAAGAGCTTCCGCAAACGCGCGGGCTACACCCAGGAGGCGCTGGCCCCGGAGATCGGCTACTCGGCCCATTTCCTCGCCTCCGTCGAGCAGGGCAGACGCTTCCCGCCGGCGCGCTTCGTCGACCGGTGCGAGGCGTCGCTGGACGCGTTCGGCACGCTCCGGGTGACCGTGCACCAGCTGTCACGGCAGCGGGGGCTGGCTTCCTGGTTCCGCAGGTGGGCGCAGTTGGAGCAGGAGGCGGTGACTCTTTACACGTACGAATGCCGCATGATTCCCGGCCTCTTGCAGACCGAGGCATACGCTCGGGCGCTCTTCGTCGACCAGCTTCCGCCGCTGAGTGACGACCAGGTGCAGACTCACCTGGTGGCACGCGCCGAGCGCCAGAAGCTGCTGATAGACCGTCCCAACACGGCCTACAGCTTCATCCTTGAGGAACACCTCTTCCTGCGCCACGTCGGCGGGGCGAGCGTCACCCAGGAGGTCATCCAGCACATTCTCGGTCTCACCGAACGCCGCAATATCGAGATTCAGATCATGCCTCTGGCGAGTGGAAGCCATGCAGGCCTCGCGGGCCCCATGCAACTGCTGGAGACCCCGGAGAACAAGTGGTATGCCTACAACGAGGGGCAGCGCAATGGCCAGTTCATCTCCGAGCCGAAGGAGATCAGCGTCCTCCAGGCGCGATATGCCAGGATGCGCTCACAGGCTCTCTCCCTTGCAGACTCGGTGAGCCTGCTGGAGCGGATGCGAGGAGCGCAATGAGCACCCCCGAACTGGCGTGGTTCAAGAGCAGCTACAGCAGCAGTGGCGACGGCGACTGCCTTGAAGTCGCCCTCACCTGGCGCAAGTCCAGCTACAGCAGCGGTTCAGGCGACGACTGCGTGGAAGTCGCCCCCTGCCCCACCACCATCCACGTCCGCGACTCCAAGCGTCCCGCGGGGCCCCGGCTCGCCCTGGAGCCCCGCGCCTGGGCGCAGTTCGTGCGTTACGCCTCGCGTATCTGACGCTGGGATTCCACCAGTTCCCGCGCCTCCTCGTCCGTCCCCACCGACGGCGGGGAGCCTTCCAGCGGGCGCCGTGCCGTCTCCTTCATCGCGGCGACGGCGATGATGCCGACCAGGCCCGCGAGCATCGTGTAGAACGCGGGCATCAGGTCGTTGCCGGTGGCGCCGATCAGGGCGGCGACCACCAGCGGGGTCGTACCGCCGAAGAGGGAGACGGAGATGTTGAAGCCGATGGAGAGCGAGGCGTAGCGCACGTCGGTCGGGAAGAGGGCCGGCAGCGACGAGGACATGGCGCCGAGGTAGCAGACCAGGGCCAGGCCGAGGATGAGCAGGCCCGAGAAGACCGCCACCGTGCCGCCCTGCTTGATGAGGAGGAAGGCGGGGAGGGCCAGGACGAAGAAGCCGACCGAGCCGGCCATCAGGACCGGCTTGCGGCCGATGCGGTCGGAGAGGCGGCCGACGGAGTTGATGAGGGCCATCAGGATCAGCATCACGAGGACGATGGACATCAGGCCGCCGGTCTCGCCGAAGCCGAGCTGCGTGAGGTAGGTCGGCATGTACGACAGCAGCATGTAGTCGGTGACGTTGAACGCGGCGACCAGGGCGATGCAGAGCAGCATCGCGCGCCACTGGCCGAAGAAGGACTCCCTGAAGGACTTCTTCTGGCGTTCGGCCGCGGGGCCTTCGCCTTCCTCCATCTTCTGGAAGGCGGGCGACTCGTCGAGCTTCAGGCGGAGGTAGAGGCCGATGAGGCCGAGCGGGGCGGCCACGAGGAACGGGATGCGCCAGCCCCAGGACTGCATGGCGTCTTCGCTGAGGCCCATGGTGAGGGCGGTGACGAGGACGGCGGCGACGGTGTAGCCGATGAGGGTGCCGAACTCCAGGAAGGAGCCCCAGAAGCCGCGGCGCTTGTCGGGGGCGTACTCGGCGATGAAGGTGGCCGCGCCGCCGTACTCGCCGCCCGTGGAGAAGCCCTGCACCATGCGGCAGAGCACGAGCAGGACCGGTGCCCAGACGCCGATCGAGGTGTAGCTCGGGATCAGGCCGATGGCGAGCGTCGCCGACGACATCATGATCATGGTGAGGGCGAGGATCTTCTTGCGGCCGACCCGGTCGCCGAGCGGGCCGAAGAACATGCCGCCGATGGGGCGCACCAGGAAGGCCGCGGCGAAGGTCGCCAGGGAGGAGAGGGTCTGCGCGGTGTCGTTCCCGGAGGGGAAGAACTCCTTGCCGATGATCACGGCGAGGTAGGCGTAGACACCGAAGTCGTACCACTCCATGGCGTTGCCCAGGGCGGTCGCCTTCACCGCACGTTTGACCTGGGCTTCTTCGGTGACCGTGATGTCGGAGCGGCGCAGCCGCGGGTGCTTGCGGCGGTGGATGGCGCGGAAGAGCGCACGGTGACGGGCCACGGCTTCGGGCGCGGGTGGTGCCGGTGTCTCGGGGGCTTCGGGCGCGCTCACGTGGCTGTTCACTCTCTCTGTCGGCACCGTGGTCGGACGTCCGGCTCTCGGAGACGGACGTCGATCAACATTGCCAACACCGACGGCTGCGATTGCCCGCCGTTGGTCCCGGAGGCAATGGTCCCAAGTCCCAGGAATCAGGGACTTGGGACCTGATTCGCCGCGAATCTGCTCCGTCAGGGTGTGAACAGCTGCGTTCGGGGAACGATCTGCTGTTCCTGCCCCGGGCTCGACCAGAGCAGCTTCAGATGGGCCTCGCCCGTCTGCTCCGCGTACTCGACCCTGATCGTGTGGCGGCGGCCCGCCACCAGCTCCACCCGGGCCTTGTCGAGCTTCGGCTCGTGCGGGGTCCAGGAGTCGATGACCGGCCTGCCGTCGATCCAGACGCGTGCCATGTCGTCGGAGACGGTCGACAGCGTGTACGTCTCGGTGCGGCGCGGCACGATCGATCCGGTCCAGCGGATGCTGAAGCGGTCGGCCGGGATCGTGGCCGCCGGTGAACCGGTGTACTTCCAGGCGTGGTTGAGGGTGGCGTCGGTTCGGGTGATCTTCGGGGTGCCCGTGAGCGTCGGGTTGTCGAAGAGCTCTTGCTTCAGGCCCGTGCCGTGGCCCGGCCGGGCGGTCGGGCCCGGGTCGACCTTCAGCTCGATCACCGTGGCCGTGTCGTTGGTGGCCGTGCCGGAGGGTTTGAGGTCGTAGCCGTCGCCGGATCTGGTGACGGTCACCTTCTGGCCGCTGCCGAGGACCCGGGACTCCTGCACCGTGAACTCCGTGCGCGCCTTCAGGTGCAGGGTCCCGCCCGCCGCGGGCCACCGCGTGACCGCCGCGTACAGCTTGTCGCCCTTGCGGCTCACCGAGCCCCAGTCGGGTTCCTCGACGAGGCCGCCGTACCGGGCGCCGAAGACCGCGTTCCCCTGGCCGTCCTTCCGCAGCCAGTCGCCCATCTGCTTGAGGCGGTCGACGGAGGGCTGCGGGATGCGGCCGCGGGCGTCGGGGCCGACGTTCAGGAGGTAGTTGCCGCTGCGGGAGGTGGTGGCGAGGAGGTTGCGGGTCAGGGTCTGCGGCGACTTCCAGCTCTCGTCGTAACGGGCGTACCCCCAGTGGTCGTTGAGGGTTATGCAGGACTCCCAGAGCTGGCCGTCGACGGGGGCGCCGGGGATCTCCTGCTCGGGGGTGCCGTAGTCGCCGTCGACCACGCGGCGCTTGCCGACGCGGTTGTTGATGACCAGACCGGGGTCGAGGCCGCGGAGGTAGGACTCCAGGCGCTCGCCGTCCCGCGCGGTCCACGGGTTGTGGGGGTTCTCGGTGTCCCACTCGCCGTCGAACCAGAGCAGGGCGGGGTCGTAGTTCTCGACGAGCTCCTTGAGCTGGGCGTACATGCGCTTCTCGTACTTCGGGAAGGTGGCAGGGTCCGGGAAGTCCTTGTCGTGCCAGTCCCAGATCGAGTAGTAGAAGCCGAGTTTGATGCCCGCGTCGTCGGCGGCCTTCTTCAGCTCGGCGAGGATGTCGCGGTTCTTGTCGAAGGACGAGTGGTCGCGCAGGTTCCAGTCGTTCACCTTTGTCGGCCACATCGCGTAGCCCTCGTGGTGCTTGGACGTGATGACGATGTAGCGCATCCCGGCGTCCGCGGCGGCCTTCACGACGGCCTTCGCGTCGAAGTCCGCGGGGTCGAAGTCCTGCGCCTGCTTCTCGTACGCGTCCATGGGGATGTCGCACCGCCGCTTGATCCACTCGGCGTTGCGGCAGGTCGTGCCGTCGGGGCGGCGGTACTCGCCCTCCAGGTTCGAGTACGCGCCGAAGTGGATGAACATGCCGAAGCGGTCCTGCCGGAACCAGCTGGTGCGGTCGGCGGTGAAGGGGTCGTCCGAGGCGTGGTCGGTGCCCGGGCCGGAGGTGGTGGCGGGGGCGGTGGCGGGGGCTGGGGTGATGGCCGGGGCGGCTGTGGCGGACGGGACGGCCGTGGCGGCAAGAGTGGCGGCGAGGAGCAGGGCGAGTCCAGTGGCTCTGTGGCGCATGGGGCGGCTCCCGGGGTTTCCCTGGGTGGGGGGTCGCTCGGGAACGTAGAGATGAATACATCGGATGTCAATGGGCCCAACTGGGCGCTCGTTCAGTGTTATTGGCCGAATCCGCGCCGATCGCTCCGATGAATGAGCGGCCCAAGGACGCCGTTCACCGAAACCAACAAGCTCGAACCGATCCGGACACGCGCGGGCCGCACCGGCGCGTCGGGGGCGCGTCGGGGGCGCGGCGGGCGGGAAGAGACACCTCGGTATGCACCGCGCGCCCGCACCCCTCTTCCGATCTTCCGACCGACGGAGCCCGTATGCCTCTCCCCCGCCGCACGTTCCTCACCGGCATCGCCGGCACGGCCGGCGCCGCCGCCGTCGCCTGTTCCGGCACCCCGGCCGGCGGCGCCACCCCGGCCGGCGGCGCACCCGCCCCGCGCCGGACCTCCGCCGCCGAAGCGGCCCGGCGGCTGCTCCCCCGCCACTGGGACCAGATCACCTTCCGCACCGCTCCCGTGAAGCCGGGCGCCGGGGACTCCTTCCGGGTCACCGGCGAACGCGGCCACATCACCGTCACGGCGACCGGCCCGGCCACCCAACTCACCGGACTGCGCCACTACTTGAAACACGTCACGCACGCCGGCATCACCTGGGCCGGCAGCCGGACCGACCACCTCCCCGAGCGGCTCCCCGCCCCCTCCGCGCCCCTCACCGGCGCCGCCAACACCCCGCACCGCTTCGTCCTGAACGACACCAACGACGGCTACACGGGCGCCTATCACGACTGGGAGTACTGGGAGCACGAGATCGACGTGCTCGCCCTGCACGGTTACAACGAAGTCCTCGTCTACGCGGGCGCGGACGCCGTGTACCACCGCGCCTTCCAGGAGTTCGGCCACACCGACGAGGAACTGCGGGCCTGGATACCCGGCCCCGCCCACCAGCCGTGGTGGCTCCTGCAGAACATGTCGTCGTTCCCGCACCCGGTCTCCCGGCAGCTGCTCGACGCCCGCGCCCGGCTGGGCCGGCGCATCTGCGACCGGCTGCGTGAGCTGGGCATGACGCCGGTCCTGCCGGGATACTTCGGGACCGTGCCGCCCGGCTTCGAGGCGAAGAACCCGGGCGCGAGAACCATCCCGCAGGGCGACTGGGTGGGCTTCGCGCGACCGGACTGGCTGGATCCGCGCACCGGCCATTTCGCGCGGGTGGCCGCCGCGTACTACCGGGCGCAGGACGAGCTGTTCGGCCCCACCACGATGTACAAGATGGACCTCCTCCACGAAGGCGGCAAGCCCGGCGACGTACCGGTCGGGGACGCCGCCAGAGGCGTCGAGAAGGCCCTGCGGACCGCGCACCCGGGTGCCACGTGGGTGATCCTCGGCTGGCAGCACAATCCGCCGAAGGCCCTCACCGACGCCGTCGACAAGCAGCGGATGCTCGTCGTCGACGGGCTCTCCGACCGCTTCCCCGACATCACCGACCGCGAGTCGGACTGGGGCTCGACCCCGTACACCTTCGGTTCCATCTGGAACTTCGGCGGTCACACGACGCTGGGCGCCAACACCCCCGACTGGGCGGCCCTGTACGAGAAGTGGCGCACGCGGGACGGCAGCACGCTGCGCGGCATCTCGCTCATGCCGGAGGCGGCCGACAACAACCCGGCCGCCTTCGAGCTCTTCTCGGAACTCGCCTGGCGCACGGGCGACCTCGACCTGGAGTCCTGGTTCGCCGAGTGGTCGACCGCGCGGTACGGGGCCGCCGACCCGCACGCCGCGGCCGCCTGGGACATCCTGCGCCGCACCGCGTACGGCACCACCCGCGCCGACCGGTGGGCGGAGGGCGCTGACGGCCTCTTCGGGGCGCGGCCCGACCTCGCGGCGACGTCGGCGGCGGCCTGGTCGCCGAAGCGGATGCGGTACGAGCCGGCCGACTTCGAGCCCGCCCTCGGTGAACTCCTGGCGGTCCGGCGCGGGTTGCGGCACTCGTCGGCGTACCGCCGCGACCTGCTCGACGTCGCCCGGCAGGCACTCTCCAACCGCAGCCGGGTGCTGCTGCCGCGCCTCAAGGACGCGTACGACGCCGGTGACACCGCCCGCTTCGACGCGCTCACGCGCGACTGGCTGACCCTGATGAAGCTGCTCGACCGTCTTGTGGCCACCGACTCCCGGCATCTGCTGGGCCGTTGGGTCGCGGACGCCCGCGCGTGGGGAGCCGACGGCGAGGAACGGGACCGGCTCGCCCACGACCAGCTCACGCTGCTGACGGTGTGGGGCACCCGGGCGGGCGCCGACGCGGGACTGCGCGACTACGCCAACCGGGAGTGGGCGGGTCTCGTCGGCGGCCTCTACCGGCTGCGCTGGGAACGGTACTTCAAGGAACTGCGGTCCGCGCTCGCGGAGGGCCGCGCCCCGGAGCGGATCGACTGGTTCGCCGTCGAGGACGCGTGGATCCGCGACCCCGGGCCCCTGTCCACTCGCCCGACCGGCGACACGTATGCCGTGGCGGCCCGGGTCTGGGCCCACCTGAACGCCCGGTAGGCACAGGGCGCCCATTCTGTCTTGACGGGTATACGTCACCTCCAATCTCTGGTAGGAAACCTTCCTAACAGACGCGGAACCATGAACTTCCCCCTTTGGAGGCCCTCGTGGAGACCCCCCACATAGTCCCGCGCACCACCCACACCTCCCGCCGCACGCTGCTCGCCTTCATGGGCGCCGCGGCCGTAGCGGGCCCGCTCCTCGGCGCCCGGGCGGCGAACGCGACGCAGAGCCCGTCCGGGTCCGCCGCCTCCCGGCTCGCCACCTCTCGGCTCGCCGCCGTCGGGCTCGACGACCCGGCGAAGAAGGAGATCGCGATGCAGATCGTCTGCAGCGCGGAGAACTCCTCGCTCGACTGGAAGAAGCAGTATCGATACTGCGAGGACATCGACGACGGCCGCGGCTACACCGCGGGCATCATCGGCTTCTGCTCGGGCACCGGCGACATGCTCGACCTGGTCGAGCTCTACACCCGGCGCAAGCCCGGCAACCGGCTGGCCAAGTACCTCCCGGCCCTGCGCGAGGTCGACGGCACCGACTCGCACGACGGGCTCGACCCCCACTTCAAGCCCGACTGGGAGCGGGCCGCCGACACGGACGCGGAGTTCCGCAGGGCGCAGAACGACGAGCGCGACCGCGTCTACTTCAACCCGTCGGTCAAGCAGGGCAAGACGGACGGCATCGGCGTCCTCGGCCAGTTCTGCTACTACGACGCCATCGTCATGCACGGCAACGGCGACGACTCCACCAGCTTCCGCAACATCCGGGCCCGCGCGCTGCGTTCGGCCAAGCCGCCGGCCCAGGGTGGCGACGAAGTGACGTATCTGAACGCCTTCCTCGACGCGCGCGTCTGGGCGATGAAGCAGGAGGAGGCCCACGAGGACACCAGCCGGGTCGACACCGCCCAGCGGGTGTTCCTGAAGAAGCGCAACCTCAACCTGGACACACCGCTCGACTGGAAGGTCTACGGGGACCCGTACCACATCGGGTGATTTTCCCCGCCCGTCAACGGGCGGCGGCCGGCCCTCCCCGGTTCCCGCCCCACGCGCGGGGCGCCACGTGCGCCCCGCGCGTCTATTCCTGCCTCTTACCTCTCTCCTCTTGCCTCCCGCGGGTCGAACTGGATACGGTCCCGCCCAACTCCCCGTCTACGCGCGTCCACCTGCGCGCGCCACGGACAGCCCCCGTACCGAGGTGAGAGATCCCCATGTTCCTCCGAACGACCGTGCTGACCACCGCCGCCGCCTGTGCCGCCGTCCTCGCCTGTACGGGTGCCGCCGCGGCCCCCGCGCAGGCGCCCGGCTGGCAGCGGGCCGGCGACGACATCACCTCCGGCATCAGCGGTCTCGCCCTCACCGGCCGTACGGGAGGCACCGCCCACGCCCTGGTCGTACGCGACAACAAGAAGCCGGGCCAGAACCGCGTCGCCGAACTCACCTACCGCTCCGGCCGCTCGGCCCGGATCGAACCCCTCGCCTGGACGGGCGGGGCCGAGCCGATCGACCTGGAGGCCATCGAGGCGGTGCCGGGGACCTCCACCGAGTACGTGGCACTCGCCAGCCGCGGGCTGGTCTACCACCTGAAGCTGAAGGGCTCCGAGGTCGGCGTCCTGGACACCTCCCCGCTCCCCGCCATCGCCGAGGGCGACGACTACGAGAGCTTCGCGCTGACCAGGCGGCACGGAAAGCTGGCGGCGGTCTGGGCCGACCGGGGAGCGGGCGAGGAGCGGCCCGCGACGGTCCACGCGGCGCCCTTCTCCTTCAACGAGTACGGCGAGGCCGACTTCGGCCGCGTCACCACGGCCCGCCTGCGCGCGCCCTACCCGAACGGCAACGTCCGGCACGCCTCGGACATCTCGGTCACCGCGAGCGGCCGTCTGATAGTCGGCTCGGCGTCGGACGCGGGCGACGACGGGCCCTTCGACTCGGCGGTCATGGACGCGGGCCGGATCACCGTGGGCCGCCACGGCATGGTACAGCTGAGCGTCGCCCGCCACCCCGAGGTGCTGCGGAAGTTCAAGGGCCACAAGATCGAGGCCGTCGAGTGCGTGCCGGGCACCAGGGACGCCGTCCTCGCCACCGACGACGAAAACGCGGGCGGCTCCGTCAACTCCGCGGAGGTGTGCGGCGGTTAAGACAGGGCTGTCTGCATGGCCTGCGTCACCGCGTTGCGATGGTTGGTGAACGCGAGTTCAGCCTCCTGGTGCGGCTCCCCACCGGTCATCGCGTCCCGGTAGCGGATCAGCAGATGCACGAGCTCACGGGACATCTCCGCGAGGTCCGGCGGTGCCACCAGGTGCAGTTGTATGCGTGCGGGGAATACATCGTGATCGGCCAACGCGTCCTGAACCCGACGCACCTTCTCCTCGTCGCTGCTGTCCCTGCCCGCACGGTGTATCTGCTCCCTGGCCCGAGTCACGGCCGACAAGAACTGGACACATGCGGTCCGCAACTCTTCCCGCCGTTGCTTCTTGACCTCCTTCCCCCACTGCGCACGATGTGCCACCAACACCGAGACCACACTGATGAATCCACCCAGGGCCGTACTGACCGGCGCAGTCCAATCCATGGCTGCCACCGTGGCACGGCCCCGAGGAAATACTCCAGACTCCAGGTGTTACCGTCCCGGCATGTCCAAGGCTGAGATCGACGCGCTGACCGCCGACTTCTTCGACTGTCTCGACAACCGGGGCGGCAGGGCCGCCGACCTCGCCCGGCTCCGTCGGCTGATGCTGCCCGGCGGCGTGATCGTCAAGGCCGGGCCGGACTTCGAGGCCTACACAGTGGACGGGTTCATCGAGCCGCGCGAGCAGTTGCTGACCGACGGCCGGGTGACGGAGTTCCACGAGTGGGAGATCTCCGAACGGACCGAGATCAGCGGGGACATCGCGTCGCGCTCCGGCGAGTACGGCAAGTCCGGCCTCCTGGACGGCGAACCGTTCGGCGGCGGCGGCACGACGGCCTTCCAGTACGTCCGTACCCCGGAGGGCTGGCGGATCGCCGCGTTCTCGTGGCACGACCGCGCCTGAGCCCCGACTCCTGAGCCCCTCACGTCGTCCCGCCTTGTTTGCTGCGGTCCGCGGGCCTGATCCCGAGTACCAGGCCCGCCGCCAGCAGCGCGGCGAGCCCGCCCAGGGGCAGCGCCGTGGAGGCCGATGTCGCGTCCACGACCGTGCCGCCCGCCAGCGCGCCCAGTGACATCGTCGCCTGGAACGACGACGTGAACAGGACGGACGCCGCCTCGGGCGCGCCCGGCGCCGCGTTCACGAACCACGTCTGCGAGCAGACCGGCACCGCACCGTACGCGAGCCCCCAGACGAGGAGCAGGACGAGCGCGCCGGCCCGGCCCGCCCCCAGCGACGGCAGGAGCAGGGTCGCCGCGGCGAGCAGGCCCGCCGCCGTCGCGAAGGCGGGCCGGGGTGCGCGCCGTACCCACTCGCCCGCGAGGAAGTTGCCGACAATGCCCGCCAGACCGTAGGCGAGCAGGAACACGGTGATGAGGGTCGGGCCCGCGTGGGTCACGTCCGCGAGGAAGGGGGTGACGTAGGTGTACGTGCCGAAGTGGGCCGTCACGATCAGGAACGTCACGACGAGGGCGACCCGCACCCGGACCGTGCCGAGCAGGCCGCGCAGCACGGTGAGTCGGGTGACCTGCCGGGGCGGCAGCGGCGGCAGGGTGGCGAGGAGCGCGCCGAGGACGATCAGGGTGAGGACACCCATCGCGGCGAACGAGGCGCGCCAGCCGAGGAGTTGACCCAGCAGCGTGCCGGCCGGCACACCGAGTACGGAGCCCAGCGGGACAGCGGAGAAGATCACGGCGGTCGCCCGCCCCGCCTGCGCCTCGGGCACCAGCCGGGCGGCCAGCCCCGCGCCGATCGACCAGAACGCCCCGATGACCAGGCCGACGAGGACGCGGGAGACCATCATCAGCCAGAACGCGGGGGCGGCCGCGGCGAGGAAGTCCGCCGCGGCGAGCACGAGCATCAGCAGGCAGAGCATGCGGCGCCGGTCGACGTGCCGGGTGGTGACCGTCACGGTGGGGGCGGCCACCGCGGCGACGATGCCCGGCACGGTCATCATCAGGCCCGATGTGCCGTCGGAGGTGGCGAAGGTGTCCCCGATGGGGGTGAGGAGACCGATGGGCAGGATCTCCGTGGTGACGATGGAGAAGATCCCCATGGTCACGGAGAGGACGGCGAGCTTGCCGACGAGGGGGGATCGGGGGGCGGGGGCGGGACCCGGGGCAGGGGGTGCGGTGCCGGGGAGCGGGGCCGGGGCGGGCGTGGGTGCGGGTGTAGGGGTAGGTGCGGACATGCCCCGAGTCCAGCAGCGCTCCCCCGCCCGGGTCTGGCATGAATGCGACGTCAACGCCGACCGGGGCGGGCGGGGCGGGAGCGGCCGGTCAGCCGGTCGGCCGGTCGGCCGATCAGCCGGTCGACCCGTCCAGGATGGGCGTGGTCTGGGAGGAGCTGATGAGCCAGCGCCCCTCTTCCTTCACGAGGACGTGCGTGAGCCGGCCCGACGTGGCGTGCAGCGGGGTGACGGGGCCGCCGTCGGCACCCGGCCGCCGACGGTCGGAGACGTGCTTGACGCTCGCCACGATCGCGATGTCGTCGCGGAGGAAGCGGATGTCCTCGATGTCGACGGTGGTGATGACGTCCGCCAGCGGTGATGCCAGGGCCTCGCGCATCGCCTGTGCCAGGGTGTCCTTCCCCGCGACCCGGCGCCCGCCGAAGTTCACGACGGTGGTGTCGGCGGTGAACAGCGGCAGGAACCGGTCCGGGTCGCTCTGGAACGCGACGGCGTCCGCGACGACTTGACGTATGGCGGCGTCTTCGGTGATGGCGTCTTCGGTGGCGGCTTCGACGATAGGCGACTCATTGCGCATGACAGCTCTCCCCGTGCGGGTCGTCGGATGACGCGGGCCGGAGCATCCGTCCCTCACGGGATCATCGAACCTGAAGGCCACTTGAGGTCAAGGGAGGCCAAACGGCCCCTCGTGCCCACGACTTGCCTCGACGGCGCTGGTTAGGCTGCACGGCATGGACATAGTGATCCCGCTCTTCGACCGGTTCGAGCCCCTCGACGCGATCGGCCCGTACGAGATCCTCGCGTACGTGCCCGGCGCCACCGTACGGTTCGTGACGGCCGAACCAGGCCTGGTGCAGGACGTGTTGGGCTCCCTGCCGGTGCACGTGCCGACCGGGTACGCCGAGGTGGAGCGGTGCGACGTGCTGCTGATCCCGGGCGGCGGCAGCTTCCAGGCCATGGTGGCCGACCCGGAGTTCCTCGACTGGGTGCGCCGGATGCACGCGGGCACCCGCTTCACCACCTCGGTCTGCACCGGCGCCCTGGTGCTCGGCGCGGCCGGTCTGCTGGAGGGCCTCACCGCCACCACCCACTGGGACGCGGCCAAGGACCTGGAGGCGTACGGCGCCGTCTACACTCCGGAACGGGTGGTCCGGCACGACCGGGTGATCACCTCGGCCGGGGTCTCCTCCGGCATCGACATGGCGATCCACCTGGCGGCCCTGCTCACCGACGAGGTGACCGCCCAGGCGATCCAGCTCTACACCGAGTACGACCCGCAACCGCCCTTCGACACCGGCTCGGTGGCCAAGGCACCGGCCGAAGTCCTCACCCGCGCCCGGGCGCTGGGCTAGGCCGTCTCCGATCGCTCGGCAGGGTGGCCTGGCCGCTGTCGGCGCAGGGGCTGCCCTGCTTGGTGCAGGCTCTTGAGCGCTTGGCCGTAGGAGGCGATCAGGGACGTCTGGAGGTAGCTCACCCCGAGGTCGTCGCAGTAACGGCGGACCAGGATCTGGGCCTTGCGCAGGTTCGGGGAAGGCATGCTCGGGAAAAGGTGGTGCTCGATCTGGTAGTTCAGTCCGCCCAGTGCCACGTCGGTCAGGAGACCACCTCGCACGTTGCGGGAGGTGAGGACCTGACGGCGCAGGAAGTCAGGGCGGTCACTGCCGGTGATGGTCGGCATGCCCTTGTGGTTCGGAGCGAAGATCGAGCCGAGGTAGAAGCCGAACAGGCACTGGTGCACGAAGAGGAATGCCACCGCCTTGCCGGGGGACAGCACGAGGAACACGGCCGCGAGGTAGAGCGCGAAGTGCCCGAACAGCAGCGTGCCTTCGAGCCGCCGCTGCTTGAGCGACCGGTCGGCCAGACCGCGTACTCCCGCGACGTGGAGATTGAAGCCTTCCAGTGCCAGCACTCGAACGCGTCCTGCGGAACACCTGGCGGTGACCGACATCGTGCGCGACCAGTGCGACCTGCCCGAAGACCAGAGCGAGGAACGCGCCGACGGCCAGCGTCCACCACCTGTCACCGACGGCTGCGAAGACCAGCCAGCCGCCCGCGTAGGCCGCGATCACCATGGCCATCCGTACGCCGTAGTAGAGGTGCCGGCGCCGCATCAGCCCGGCGTCCTTGATCTCCTTCGACAGGCGCGCGAAGTCACTGCCCTCGCGGCGCGTCCGCGTGGCGACGGCCGCCCTGGCCTGGGGCGGCGCCTGCGTACTCATCGCTGGGCCCGGCGTCGCGCTCGACGGGTGAGGGTGCGGACAGGGAGTGGGGTGCTGAGGGTGGCTGGCATGGTGCCTCTTCCCCGCCACGGGCCCGGTCGCTCGGACGTCAGGACAGACCGTCACAGCGGTATCAGGGGGGCGGTATCGACGGAATCAGTCACGTCGTGAGAGACGACGCGTCGTGCGGATCGGGCCCGCAGGGCTCGACGCGTTGCTCGGTTCAGGCCCGCGTCACAGCTGCCGTGCGGACGCCTGTACGTCTTCCCGGAACCCGGGGAAGAGCAGCCAAGGGCTGGGGCATCCTGTTTTGACAGTACAGCAGCACCTTGTTCACACCGCGTAAGGACTGGAGCCCGCATGGGCCGCCGCTCTGCGTGTGCCCTTACTGCTCCCGGACGCGAGAACGCCCGGCCGGGATGTCCCAGCCGGGCGCTTGCCTGAACCGTTCACCACTCCTCAGTGCTGTTGGTTCAGCAGGGGAGAGTGGTCCTGCCGGCCGCGCCGGTGGCACCGGTGGTGCCGTCAGCGGTGAGGGTGGCCGCGGTGCCATTGCCACCGGGCTTGCCGGGGCACACCGGGCTGGCCGCGCCGCCGGCTCCGCCCTTGCCGCCGGTGTGGCCGCCGCCGACGATGGACACGCCGCCGTTGCCACCCTTGCCGCCGACGATGCCGAGGCCGGCGTCGCCCACGCCGCCTACGCCGCCCTTGCCGCCGGTACCACCGAGCTTGGCCTCGCCGCCGAAGCCGCCGTTGCCGCCGTTGCCGTTGGCGCCACCGGCACCGCCGGTGCCGCCCCCGCCGCCGGTGCTCGCGCTGCCGTCGGCGTTGCCGCCCGCGCCTCCGGTGCCGCCGTTGCCGACAGCGCCGGCCGCGCCTCCAGTACCGCCCAGGCCGCCGATGCCGCCGTTACTGCCCACGCCGTTGGCACCGTTGGCACCGGGCAGACCGAGGATGCCGAAGCCGGTGGCTGCGCTGGAGCTGCTCGTCTCGGCCCGGGCCGTCGCAGAGGCCAGGGTGGGGGTGAAGGCCAGGCCGGCCACAGCGATCGCGGCGATCAAGACCGTACGGGGAACGAGGTTGGTGCGCGTGGAGCGCATGAGGTACGCCTTCCCTTTCGCTCAGCCGGAGAAATTCTCCGGCTGACAACTCATCACCCTAGCCGAAGAGACGCCCGATTCATCACATTGAGTGATCCTATGCAGCGAATGGCCTGATTAATTGAAGTTTGGCTTTAAGCTCCATATTTTCGCTTCGGTCAAGATGTCGGCGGGACCGACGGATGATTCGACCCGGCTGGGGCCGCCACACCCCCGTGGCGGCGGCCCCAGTCGGTTCAGCGCAACCGAGTCGCGGCGTATACCTCGATGGCGGCGCGCTGGTATGCGGCGAGGCCCGGTGCGATCGCCTCGTACACCGCGTGCCAGTGCTCGTTCTCCACGCAGGTACGCCCGATCGCGCGGTACTCCTCGGCGGTGGGCACCCGGATCCGGGCCACTATCCGGTACTGGGCCTCGACCTCGGCCTGCACCTCGTCGGCCTCCACGGGCACGCCGGCGGCCAGCAGATCGGCCAGGCGCACCATCTGGGCCGTGCGCTCGCGTTCCTCGGCCTCGATCTCGGCCTGGCTCCACGCCGACGTGTGCCGTTCGATGGCTCCGGCCAGTTCCGGGAAACCGCGCAGGACCACCCTGCACTGGGTGGACCGGATGCCCTCGAACAGGTTCTCCGGCCGGCTGACCTTGATCACGCCCGTGCCGTTCTTCCTGGACTGCTCCAGTTCGGCGATCGTGCGGGCGACGGTGCCGGCCAGGGCATCGAGCCGGTCGCGCTCGGCGAGCAGCCGGCGATGGTGGCCCCGCAGCGCCTCCAACTCGTCGACCTGCGCGGCCAGTATCCGGCCGATCTCGGGCAGCCCGAGGCCCAGCGCCCGCAGGACGAGGACCTGCTGCAGCCGCAGCAGTTGGCGCTCCTCGTAGTAGCGGTGGCCGTTGCTCCCGATCCAGGCCGGCGGCAGCAGGCCGATCTCGTCGTAGTGCCGCAGCGTTCGCGCCGTCACACCCGACATCCGGGCGACCTGCGCGATCGGCCAGGCCATCGCTACCTCCCTCACATGTGTTCCACCGATCCGGAGCGTCCGGCTCTCCTCAGAACGGTAGAGGCTTACGCTGCGGCAACTTCAAGCGGGCAAAGAATTCGGTCCGGGACCCACCGCGCGAACCGGCAACGGCCGGACAGCTTCCTTGTCGTGAACCGTTGACCGGAACAGAGCCTGTGTCGCGCGAACCCCTCCCCTACGCTGAAAATCTTCGGAGAAGCGGGCCGCACGCGCCAGCCGGTTTCCGGAGGTTGCCGAAGGGATCACGATGAGACGATTCCGTGCTCTGTGGCTGACTGCGATGGCCGCGTTCGCCGTGGTCGGCGGCGGTTTCGCGGCCCCGCCCCCTGCCGCCCACGCCGCCTCCGCGGCCTGCGGCTACGCGGTCCCGCAGCCTTTGCTGACGCGGTGGAACCAACACGGCTCCGAGCAGGGCTCCTTCGGGTGCCCTGTCGCCGCGGCGACGACGTACGGGCGGGGGCTGCTGCAGAATTTCCAGAACGGCGTCATGGCCTGGACACCCGACCAGGGCAACAACATGGTGGTCTCCGCCCAGCGTTGGGGATCGGGGATCCGCTTCGACTGGGGTCTGAGCGACCCCTGGAACTACGACAACTGGCTGATCAACATCAGGCGCTACACCGAGGACATCCACGGGGACCAGGAGTGCATCGCGCACGGCGGGGGCAGCGGTGACTGCGGGCGCTACGACGGCACGGTGTGGTGGTACACACTCCAGCCCGGTGTCTACCGCATCGCCGTAGAAGGGTGCGACGGCGGCCTGCGCCGCTCCTGCCGCCAGGGGTGGACCGCTCCGATATACCTCACACTCTGAGCTGTGCCGGCGCACCAACCCCGCGCTGCCCCTTCAGTCACCGGAGAGTGCCCTCGGGTTCCTGGCCCCGTGGAGCGTCCGCGGGGAAGACTGGGTGTCTCCGTGGACCTAGGAGCCCCGTTGCGCGCACACGAACAGGACCGAAAGAACACCGCCGGCCGGACGGGGGCCGTGCCCCGCACCCCGGCGGCCGGCGCGGGCGACCGGCTGCAACGGCTGCGCGCCCTGCAAGGGGCGGCGGGCAACGCCGCCGTCGTCCAGCTGCTGGCCAGAGAGGGCGGCGCCGGGGAGCAGGAGCGGCACCGGCACGGGGCGGGCTGCGGCCACCGGCAGGACGACGGGCCCGCGGTGCAGCGCGCTCCCGGCCAGGACCCGATGGCGATGGACATCGACGCCCGCGACTACTCCGACGCCGAGGAACTCTCGGACGGCGGCATCGACTCGGAGGCGGACGAGTACGACTACGCGACGTTCGCGGCCGAGCGCGGCAAGTACCCGCGCGCCACCACGCCGACCCCGCAGCCCGCGGTGGGGTTCGGGGACAGTACGTACGGTCCCGACCCCGGCAAGGTGAAGTCCATGCGCGAGGACCGCAAACAGGGACGCGCCCTGCCGCCGCTGCGCTACCGCAAGGACAACGAGCTGCTGTACCGCTGGGACAAGCGGACGCCCGACGAGATCCTCGGCAAGGGCTTCGACGCCTGGAACGAGAAGCTGCCGGCCAGTCTCAGGCACTATCAGAAGCTGCTGCAGAAGACCGGTTTCGTCAGCACCACTCGCTCCCCCGGCGGATACGTGCCCGACTGGGCGCGGCAGCCGGACGGAAGCGGCTACCGCTATGTGATCAGCGCTCCCGGCGGCATCGACCTGGTGGACACGCTGGGCACGACGGCCTTCGTGCAGCAGCAGGAAGTCATCTTCTGGCGCGGCATGAAGCCGGGCTTCATCCTCCGCGCGGAGCTGTGCGACAAGAACGGCAACGTCATCAAGGTCTTCCCCGCGCAGGGCGGTGGCGCCGCTCCGCAGCAGACGGACGCCATGGACATCGACGGCTGAACAGCGGCCCCTCGCGCGGGACCTGACCGCGCGAGAGGCCGCCCGCCCGGAGGGGGTGACGGGTGGGTCAGTGCGCCACGGCCTGACCCGGGACCCGCGTCTCGGCGATCTCCCCGCCGGGCTCCATGGGCGCCGTCACCTCGTCCGCGGCCCCCCGTCCGCCGATGTGGTTGAAGACCAGGTTCAGGAGTACGGCGGCCACGCACCCGGTGGAGATGCCCGAGTCGAGGATGATCTTCGCGGTCTCCGGGAACGCGTGGTAGAACTCCGGCGCCGCGATGGGGATCAGGCCGACGGCCAGCGAGACGGCGACGATCAGGACGTTGTTGTCCCGCTCCAGGTCGGCCTTGACCAGCGTCTGGATGCCGCTCGCCGCGACCGAGCCGAAGAGCACCACGCCCGCGCCGCCGAGCACCGGGCGCGGCACGACCGCGATCAGCGAGGCGGCCATCGGGCACAGCCCCATCAGGACGAGGAAACCGCCGCCCACGGCGACCACGTACCGGCTGCGGATCTTCGTCATGGCGACGAGGCCGATGTTCTGCGCGAAGGCGCTGCACATGAAGCCGTTGAAGAGGGGGCTGAGCGCCGAGCCGAGGGTGTCGGCCCGCAGTCCGGCCGCGATGGTCTTCTCGTCGGCGGGCCGCTCCACGATCTCGCCGAGCGCCAGCATGTCGGCGGTCGACTCCGTCATCGAGACGACCATGACGACACAGAGCGAGACGATCGCGGCGGCCGCGAACTGCGGTGCGCCGAAGTGGAACGGCGTGGGGAAGCCCACGATGTCGGCGTCGCCGACCGGGCTGAAGTCGGTGGCGCCGAAGGGGATCGCGACGACCGTGCCGATGACGAGACCGAGCAGGACCGCGATCTGCTTCACGAAGCCGGTGGTGAAGCGGCGCAGCAGCAGGACGATGACGAGGGTGATGCCGGCGAGGCCCAGATTCTTCATCGAGCCGTAGTCGTGGGCGCCCGGGACGGGCCCCTGCGCCCAGCCGAAGGCGACGGGCATCAGCGAGATGCCGATGAGGGTGATGACCGTGCCGGTCACCACGGGCGGGAAGAAGCGGACCATCTTCGAGAAGAACGGGGCGGCGATGAAGCCGAGCACGCCCGCGACGATCACCGCGCCGAAGATGAGGGGCAGCGCGTCGTCCTTGTTGTCGGTCGAGTCGACGACCGCGAGCATGGGGGCGACACCGGCGAAGGTGACGCCGTTGACGAAGGGCAGCCGGGCGCCGATCTTCCAGAACCCGAGGGTCTGCAGGAAGGTCGCGAGGCCCGCGGTGAACAGACAGGCGCCGGTGAGGAAGGTGAGTTCCTTGGGCGAGAGGCCGACCGCGGCGCCGACGATGAGCGGCGGGGCCACGACCCCCGCGTACATCGCGGCCACGTGCTGGAGGCCGGTCGTCGCCATCTTCAGTGCGGGGAGCTTCTCGTCGACCGGATGTATCGCGGTCTCGCCGTCGCTTACGGGTGGTGGCTCCGGGGTGTTGCCTTGCTTGGTGAACCTGGGCTGAGTGGCCACTGTGGCTCCTCCGGTTGTTTTCCAGTACCGGCTGAACCGCCGGCACTTTTCGCTTCTGGGAGGTGGTGCGTGGTGCAAGGACTTGCTCGATATGCGGTTGTGGGAAAAGCGCCCAGGTATTACTGACCGCCCCGGGAACGTGAAGCTTTGGGCCACGTTCCGGGGCGGCACTTGAGCAGCCCGCTCGGCTGCTCAAGTCCGGTCAAGGGCCGTCCCCCCTGACCGGAGTTCTTGGGTTCAGCTCTCGGCGGCGATCCGCGCGAGCCGCTGCGCCTGCTCCCGCGCGGAGCGGGCGATGGCGTCCTCGTCGGCGTGCAGGAGGCGGCCGTCCTCGACGACCGGCCTGCCGTTGACGAGGGAGAGCGTGACCGGGGCCGCCGCGCCGAAGACGATGGCGGTCACCGGGTCGGCGATCGAGGAGTGCCCGATGCCGTCGACCTTCCAGAGGACGAGGTCGGCGAGCTTGCCGGCCTCGAGCGAGCCGATCTGCGCGGCACGGCCGAGGACCTGCGCGCCGCCGTACGTGCCGAGGCGCAGCGCCTGACGGGCGTTCAGGGCGGCCTCGCGGTGGGCGCCGAGGCGGTTGATCAGCAGCGCGTTGCGCAGCTCGGTGTGGAGTTCACCGGACTCGTTGGACGCGGTGCCGTCGACCCCGAGGCCGACCGGGACGCCCGCCCTGAGCATGTCGGGCACCCGGGCGATGCCGGCCGCGAGACGGGCGTTGGAGGAGGGGCAGTGGGCGACGCCGGTGCCGGTACGGGCGAACGCGGCGATGTCGGAGTCGTTCATGTGGACGCAGTGCGCCATCCACACGTCCTCGCCGAGCCAGCCGGTCGACTCGAAGTAGTCGGTCGGGCCCTTGCCGAACAGCTCGTGGCAGAACTTCTCCTCCTCGACCGTCTCGCTGCCGTGGGTGTGCAGACGTACGCCCAGGCGGCGCGCCAACTCGGCGCCCTGTTGCATGAGTTCGGTCGACACGGAGAACGGCGAGCAGGGCGCGACGGCGACCTGGGTCATCGCGTCGAAGGAGGCGTCGTGGTGCTTCTTGACGGTCTCCTCGGTCGCGGCGAGCGCGCCCTCCAGGGTCTCGACGGCGAAGTCCGGCGGCAGGCCGCCGTCCTTCTCGCTGCGGTCCATGGAGCCGCGGGCCAGGGTGAAGCGGACGCCCATCTCGGAGGCGGCGCGGATGATCGAGCCGGCGAGGTCGCCGGATCCCTGCGGGAAGACGTAGTGGTGGTCCATGGCGGTGGTGACACCACCGCGGGCCATCATGCCGAGCGAGCCCTGCGCGGCCGTGTACGTCATCTGCTCGTCGATGCGCGCCCAGGTCGGGTAGAGCGCCACCAGCCAGTTGAACAGGTTGTGGTCGGTGGCCAGGCCCCGGGTGATCCACTGGTAGAAGTGGTGGTGCGTGTTGATCAGGCCGGGGGTGACCAGGTGGCCGGTGGCGTCGACGCGGCGCACCACGTTCGCCAGGCCCTCGGGGGCCTTGCCCGCGCCGATCGACTCGATCTTGTTGCCGGCGACGACGACGTGTCCCGAGGCGTACTCGGTGTCGTTGGCGTCGACCGTCGCGATGGCGGCGTTCTCGATGACGATGCGCTCTACGGCGCCTTCCCGGGTTGCCGATGCTGCTGCCATGGTGCTTCCTTCTCTACTGGTGGCGATGCGATGTGGGCACGGCATGACCCTAGGAAGATTTGAGTGCCGCGGCCGCGCTCTGCGCGCCGCCACGGGTGCCGAGATGGTGGAAGAACAGGTTGAGCGAGACCGCCACGAGCGCGCCGGCGCTGATGCCGGAGCCGAGCACGGTCTGGGCCCACGCGGGGAAGTCCGCGTAGAAGGTGGGCGCGGCGAGCGGGATGATGCCCGCCCCGAGCGACACGGCCACCAGGATGATGTTGGAGCTGTCGTCGAGGCCCGCCTCGGAGAGCGTACGGATGCCGCTGACCGCGATGGAGCCGAAGAGGACGATGCCCGCGCCGCCGAGGACCGGCATGGGGACCACGTTGACGACCGCGCCGAGCACCGGGAAGGCGCCGAGGACGATGAGCGCGCCACCGGCGACGGCGACGACGTACCGGCTGCGCACCCGGGTCAGCGAGACCACGCCGACGTTCTGGGCGAAGGCGGACGTCGGGAAGCCGCCGAAGACGGGTCCGACGAGCGTGGCGATGCCGTCGGTGCGCAGGCCGCGGGTGATGGTCTTCCCGTCGGTCTTGCGTTCGCAGATCTCACCGAGGGCGAGCATGCCGGCCGCGGACTCGGTCATCAGGACGAGCATCACGATGCAGAGCGAGAGGATCGCGGCGGGCTGGAAGACGGGGGCTCCGGCGGCGAACGGCGTGGGCAGCGCGGCCAGCGGTGCGGTCCGTACGGAGGTGAAGTCCGCCATGCCGAACGGGATCGCGGCGAGCGTGCCGATGAACATGCCCGCGAGCAGGGCGACTTGCTTGAGGAAGCCGCGGGCGAAGCGCTGGAAGAGCAGGATCACGACGAGCGTGAAGGCGGCGAGCGCGAGGTACCTCATGTCGCCGAAGGTCGGGTCGGTGTCGTCGCCGCCCTGGGCCCACTTGACGGGGACCGGCATCAGCGTGACGCCGATGAGGGTGATGACGACGCCGGTGACCAGTGGCGGGAAGAAGCGGAGCAGCCGGCCGAAGAAGGGTCCGACGGCGAGACAGAAGACGCCCGCGACCATCACCGCGCCGTAGATGGCGGGGAGTTGGTCACCCTTGGCGTTGGTCTCGGCGATGGCGAGGATGGGCGCGATGCCGGCCGATGAGGCCGCGTTCACGAACGGCAGGCGGTTGCCGACGAATCCCTTGACGCCGAGGGTCTGCAGGATGGTGGCGAGACCGGCGATCAGCAGTCCGGCGGCGATCAGCCGGGTCTGGGCCACGGTGTCCAGGCCGCAGGCCTGGCCGATGATGAGCGGAGGGGTGACGACACCCGCGTACATCGCGGCGATGTGCTGGAGCGCGGCGGGGACGAGCCGCGAGGGGTGGAGCTTCTCGTCCACCGGGTGACAGTCGACGGCCGGGGCGGCGTCGGTCACGTCCGGTGGGGTGGAACACGGGCCTTCTGCCGGCCCCGATGCAGGCGTTGCCATTGCTGTTCCCTCCGGTGTGGCGCACCCCCGCCCACTGCGGCGGGGCGGGGATGCGCATCCCGCGTCAGAGGTTGGTCATGTCGACCGGGATCTTGGGCTCGACGCCGTCCCGCAGGACAGTGGCCTCGATGAGGCCGTAGGGGCGGTCGGCCGCGTAGTAGACCTCGTTGTCGTTCTTCAGACCGAACGGCTCGAGGTCGACCAGGAAGTGGTGCTTGTTGGGGAGCGAGAAGCGGACTTCGTCGATCTCCGCGCGATTGTTGATGATGCGCGAACCCATCTGGTACAGGGTCTGCTGGAGGGAGAGCGAGTACGTCTCCGCGAAGGCCTGGAGCATGTGCTTCTTGACCTGCTCGTAGGACTTCTCCCAGTGGGGCATCCGCTGCTCGTCGTCGGTCCAGTTGAACCGCCAGCGGGACGACACCTGGGTGGCGAGGATGCGGTCGTACGCTTCCTTCAGGGTCGTGTACTTGTCCTTGATGTAGCCCCAGAACTCCGAGTTGGTGGAGTTCATCACGACCAGGTCCTTGAGGCCGGAGATGACCTCCCACTTCTCACCGTCGAAGGTGATCTGCGTGACCCGGGTCTCCTGGCCCTGGCGGACGAAGGAGTGCTTCACCTCGTCGGAGCCGATGAACTTCGAGTTGGCGTCGGAGGTCGCGATGCGCTCCCAGGCGTACTCCTCGATGCGGATGCGCGCCCGGTGGATCGGCTCCTGCGAGGTCACGAAGTGACGGGCCAGGTGGATGCCGAACTGCTCGGCGGATTCAATGCCGTACTCCTTGGCGAACGCGTACACCGTGTTCTTGGTGGTGTCGGTCGGCAGGCAGTGGGCGTTCGAGCCGGAGTAGTGGACGTCGTCCAGGTCGCCGGAGAGGGCGACGGAGACGTTCAGGTCCTTGATGTGGTGGGTGTCGCCGTCCCGCGTGATCTTAACGACCCGGTTCTCAGCCTTGCCGTACTGGTTCTGTCCCAGAATGGTGGGCATGTCTGCTAGCTCCCTCGGTAAACGGAGTAGCCGAACGGGTTGAGCAGCAGCGGTACGTGGTAGTGCTCGCCCGACACGACGGCGAACGTGATCGCCACCTCCGGGAAGAACACTCCGGTCGCACCGCTGTCCCGATTCGCGGGGGCGTCCTGCTGCGCCTCGGCTTGCTTGTTCTGCTTGTTCTGCTTGGTCAGGAAGTACGGCTCGGTCTCGAAGTCGAGCCGTACGTGCGTGGTCCCCACCGGCAGGGCCGGCAGGTTCTTGCAGCGCCCGTCCGCGTCGGTCGCGCCGGTGCCGAGCGCCTTCCACTCCTCGCCGGCGCCGCCGCGGGCGGACAGGGAGATGGTGACGCCCTCGGCGGGGCGTCCGATGCTGGTGTCCAGGATGTGCGTGGACACCGAAGCGGTCGTTTCCGTGCTCATGCGGCTTCCTCTTCCAGGAGGCGGGTCAGGCGGATGCGGTTGATCTTGCCCAGCTCGGTGCGGACGATTTCCCGCTCCTGCTCGGGCGAGTTGCCGATCCGTTCCTTGACCGCGTCCCGCATCTGCTCGCCGGTGCGACCGGTGGCGCAGATCAGGAAGACGTGGCCGAACTTCTCCTGGTAGGCCAGGTTCAGTTCGAGCATTTCGGCCTTAAGTTCCTCGGAGGCGCCGGCCATGCCCCGCTGTTCGCGGGACGAGGTCGGGTCGCCGGGCTTCGGGCGGCCGATCGGCGGGTGCCCGGCCATCGCCTCGGCCAGGTCCTCGGCGGTGAGCTCGGCCATGGCGGCGTCGCTCGCGGCGAAGAGGGCTTCGACGGTGGCGTAGGGGCGCTGGGAGAGCAGTCTGCTTCCCCAGGCCGAAGAGGCGCAGGCCTCGTGGAGGGCGGCGGTGGCCGCGGCCTCTTCCAAGGCGTTGAACCGGGTGAGACCCGGTGTCGTACTCGAAGTCACGGGGAGCCTCCGTGGCCTTGTGCTGGACGGGCTGCGGAACAGCTAAGACCTTCAACAACACCGCGTCAACAGTTTGTTGAAATAACTTGAACAAAGAAGCCGTCACCCGGCGATACGGGTGACGGCTCGGCCGCTCACAGTGACGGCAGGGACGGGCCGGCCTCGGCCCGATCGCGGGGATTACTGACCCTTGGCGGCGTTTTCCCTGTTCAGGTAGTTGTAGACGGTGAAACGGCTGACGCCGAGCGCGCCGGCCACCGTCTCGACGCCGTGCCGGACGGAGAAGGCGCCGCGCGCCTCCAGTATGCGCACGACCTCCTGCTTGGCCTTGCGGTCGAGCTCGGCGAGCGGCCGGCCCTGCTTGCGCTCCAGGGCGAGCAGGATGTGGTCCAGGGAGTCGGCGAGCTGGGGCAGCCGCACGGCCACCACGTCCTCACCCTCCCAGGCGAGGACGACATCATCGGCCCCGGCCTCGTCGGGCGGCATCATCTCGCCGCCCATGGCGTCCACCAGCGGTTTCACCGCCGATACGAACGGGTCGTCCCCGAAACCGGTCACTTATCCACCTCCCCCGGGTCCGCCGGCTCGCCCGGCTCGCCGATCACGTTGACCTGGAGCGAGACACGGGTGGCGCCCGCGCCCAGGGAGCGGCGCAGCATCGCGTCGACCGCGGTCAGCACCGCGTCGACGTCCCCCTCGGCCGTATTGCCGAACGGACCTACGTCCACGGCGTCCAGCGGGGCCCCCTGGATGACCTCGCGGGCCACCAGCGCATGCGCGGGGGCCTCGTCGAGATCGAAGGGTTCGGTCGTGAACTCCACTCTCAATCGCACGCTCCACAACCTAATGCCGCCGCTCGATTTTTCGGCAGCCCCCTCTTGACAGCTTCCGCAGATCGGAGGCAGTCTTCCATCAAGCAGAAATGAACTTCCGCAATACGGAAGGAGCGCGGAAGCCCCATGGGATACTCCGACCAGCGCTTCAATGTGAACCTGTCGATCCTCTTCACCGAGCTCCCGCTCCTGGAGCGCCCCGCGGCCGCCGCGAAGGCCGGCTTCAGCGCGGTCGAGCTGTGGTGGCCCTGGGTCGACGCCCCCACCCCCGAGCAGTCCGAGCTCGACGCCCTGAAAAAGGCGATCGAGGACGCGGGCGTCCAGCTGGTGGGCCTGAACTTCTACGCCGGGCAGCTGCCGGGCCCGGACCGCGGCGCCCTGTCGATCCCCGGCGAGGAGAGCGAGAAGTTCCGCGCCAACCTCGCCGTGGCGGCCGACTTCGCGAAGTCGCTCGGCTGCACCGCGCTCAACGCGCTGTACGGCAACCGCGTCGAGGGCGTGGACCCGGCCGCCCAGGACGAACTCGCCCTGGAGAACCTGGTGCTCGCCGCCCGCGAGGCCGACCGCGTCGGCGCGATCCTGCTGATCGAGGCGTTGAACAAGCCGGAGTCGCCGCGCTGCCCGATCGTGAGCGCGCCCAAGGCGATCGAGATCGTGGACAAGGTGAACGCGGCCACCGGCCTCGGCAACGCCAAGTTCCTCATGGACCTGTACCACCTGTCCATGAACGGCGAGGACCTGCCCTCGGTCATCGAGCAGTACGCCGCCAAGACCGGCCACGTGCAGATCGCGGACAACCCCGGCCGCGGCGCCCCCGGCACCGGCTCCCTCCCCCTCGAAGGTCTCCTCGACCAGCTCGCGAAGGCGGGTTACGAGGGCTGGGTCGGCCTGGAGTACAAGGCCGGCGACCGCCCGAGCGCCGAGGCCTTCGACTGGCTGCCCGCCGAGGCCCGCGCCGCGCGCTGAGCGCCAACCCCCCGACGTACGACAGCAGTTGAGAGAGGCACCCTCATGAGCAACCTTCCCAAGATCGCGTGGATCGGCCTCGGCATCATGGGCTCCCCCATGTCCGAGAACCTGATCAAGGCGGGTTACTCCGTCACCGGCTACACCCTGGAGCAGGACAAGCTGGACCGCCTGGCCGCGGCCGGCGGCACCGCCGCAAAGTCCATCGCCGAGGCGGTCAAGGACGCCGATGTCGTGGTGACCATGGTGCCCGCGTCCCCGCAGGTCGAGGCCATCGCGTACGGTCCCGACGGCATCCTGGAGAACGCGAAGTCCGGCGCGCTGATCGTCGACATGTCGTCGATCACGCCGCAGACCTCCGTGGACCTGGCCAAGGCCGCCAAGGAGAAGGGTCTGCGCGTCCTCGACGCCCCCGTCTCCGGCGGCGAGGCCGGCGCCATCGAGGCCGTGCTCTCCATCATGGTCGGCGGCGAGCAGGCCGACTTCGACGAGGCCAAGCCGCTCCTCGAGGCCCTGGGCAAGACCATCGTGCTGTGCGGTCCGCACGGCTCGGGTCAGACCGTGAAGGCCGCCAACCAGCTCATCGTCGCCGTGAACATCCAGGCGTGCGCCGAGGCCGTGGTCTTCCTGGAGAAGTCCGGCGTGGACCTGAAGGCCGCGCTCGACGTCCTCAACGGCGGTCTGGCCGGTTCGACCGTGCTGACCCGCAAGAAGGACAACTTCCTGAACCGCGACTTCAAGCCCGGTTTCCGGATCGACCTGCACCACAAGGACATGGGCATCGTCACCGACGCCGCCCGCAACGTCGGCGCCGCCCTGCCGGTCGGCGGTGTCGTCGCCCAGCTCGTCGCCTCGCTCCGCGCGCAGGGTGACGGCGGCCTGGACCACTCCGCCCTGCTGCGCTCCGTCGAGCGCCTCTCGGGCGCCGAGCTCTGATCACCGAGCTCCCCTGAACTTCCGGGCCGTGGCGGCGCTGACACCTGTCCTGTCGCGCCCAGGCGCCGCCGCGGCCCGGAACCCCCGTCGTACCCCATGCCGTACTCCATGCCGTGGACACGGCCCACCCAAAAACTTCAACAAACTGTTGACGTAGCTGCTCAGGGCTCCATACGCTCCCGAACACCGTCTGCAGTCGAAGCAGTTCCGTACGGAAGGTCAACCTCGCCACCATGTCGAAGCGTGTGCTCACGACCGAGTCCGGCGCCCCCGTCGCCGACAATCAGAACTCCGCCACCGCCGGCGTCGGTGGCCCGATCCTCCTCCAGGACCAGCACCTCCTGGAGAAGCTGGCCCGCTTCAACCGTGAGCGCATCCCGGAGCGCGTCGTGCACGCCCGTGGCTCCGGCGCGTACGGCTACTTCGAGGTGACCGACGACGTCACCGGCTTCACCCACGCGGACTTCCTCAACGAGATCGGCAAGCGCACCGAGGTCTTCCTGCGCTTCTCGACCGTGGCCGACAGCCTCGGCGGCGCGGACGCGGTCCGCGACCCGCGCGGCTTCGCGCTGAAGTTCTACACCGAAGAGGGCAACTACGACCTCGTCGGCAACAACACCCCGGTGTTCTTCATCAAGGACCCGATCAAGTTCCCCGACTTCATCCACTCCCAGAAGCGCGACCCCTTCACGGGCAAGCAGGAGCCGGACAATGTCTGGGACTTCTGGGCGCACTCCCCCGAGGCGACGCACCAGGTCACCTGGCTCATGGGCGACCGCGGCATCCCCGCCTCGTACCGCCACATGAACGGCTACGGCTCGCACACCTACCAGTGGACGAACGCCAAGGGCGAGGCCTTCTTCGTCAAGTACCACTTCAAGACGAACCAGGGCATCCGCAGCCTCTCCGCCGAGCAGGCCGCCGAGATCGCGGGCAAGGACCCCAACTCGCACCAGACGGACCTGCTCCAGGCCATCGAGCGGGGCGTCAACCCGTCCTGGACGCTGCACGTGCAGATCATGCCGGCGGCCGAAGCGGCGGACTACCGCTTCAACCCGTTCGACCTCACCAAGGTGTGGCCGCACGCGGACTACCCGCTGCAGCGCGTCGGGCGCCTGGTCCTCGACCGCAACCCCGACAACGTCTTCGCCGAGGTCGAGCAGGCCGCGTTCTCCCCGAACAACTTCGTGCCCGGCATCGGTCCCTCGCCGGACAAGATGCTCCAGGGCCGCCTGTTCGCCTACGCGGACGCGCACCGCTACCGCCTGGGCGTCAACCACACCCAGCTCGCGGTGAACGCGCCCAAGGCGACCAAGGTCGACAACTACGGCCGCGACGGTCTGATGGCGTCCAACGCCTACGGCCGCGACCGCAAGAACTACGAGCCCAACTCGTACGACGGCCCCGCCGAGACCGGTCAGCCGCTGTCGGCGCCGCTCGCCGTCGCCGGCTACACCGGCACGCACGCGGCCGCCACCCACACCAAGGACGACGACTTCTTCCAGGCCGGTGAGCTCTACCGCCTGATGTCCGAGGACGAGAAGTCCCGTCTGGTGGCGAACATCGCCGGCGGCCTCTCGCAGGTCTCCCGCGACGACGTCATCGAGAAGAACCTCGCCCACTTCCACGCCGCCGACGCCGACTACGGCAAGCGCGTCGAGGAGGCCGTCCGCGCCCTGCGCGAGGACTGAGCGAGCGGTAACTCCCAGGCTGCGTCGGTGGGTTGACGGGAGGTCGACCCGCCGACGCTGAGCCCGCACCGCCACGGACCCGGATGAGGGGTGGTCCCGTGGTCACCGCGGGCAGTCCGCTGACGCGGACAGGCACGGGTCCGCGGCGGTTCTGCGAGCCAGTGCGGTGGTCAAGGTCCGACGGCTTCCTTCTCGACCTGAGGGAGGGGAATCCACGGTCCATCGCAGCCGCCGCGGTCCCCGGCCACAACCTCCGGCCGCACCGGGGGTCCCCACGACTCCGCCCGGCAGCGCGTATGCATGTTCCGCCAGTCGCGCGCAGCCGGGCGGTCACCACTCCACAGCCCCCGGCGGGCGGTAGAGCCAGAGCGGCGAGTACGGGACGGTCCCCGTACTCGCCGCTCTTCTGTGTCCCCGGGACTCCACACACCGCCCCGGCCCCGCCGAGTACCGCGTGGGTTTACCGCGCTTCCACCCCCGGTTTGACGCCCCGCGCGGCGCCCGTCCCCTACCTTCTGGGACGTGCCAGGCGGCACGTCGATCACCGTCCAGGGGGAACAACCATGCGCATCCGCAAGCTCGCCGTCACCGCCGTCGTCCTACCCGTACTCCTCGGCGCCGGCACGTCCGTCGCCGTCGCGGCCACCGCGCCGGCGGACGTCTCCGCCGCGGCCGGCTGCTCCATCCACTGGAAGAACAGCGGCGGCCACGCGGGCTTCACCGCGGGCTACAGCTGGGCCTGGAACACCGAGGTCGCCCGTGGCGCCGAGGGGAACATGGTCCGTGAGATCCAGTGCCTGCTGAACAACAGCGCCTGGTACGAGGGCGCCAAGATCGCCGTGGACGGCGACTTCGGCTCCGCGACCTATTCCGCCGTACGGCAGGCCCAGTCCGTCTACCACTCGTACCACCCCAGCTTCCCGGTGGACGGCATCGTCGGCCCGAAGACGTGGCGGATGCTCCGGTCGGCCTGAGCGGCGCTCCGGCAGGCGCGCACGCCGAAGGGGCGGCCCACCCCCCACGGGTGGGCCGCCCCGGTCAGTGGGGGTCCGTGTGTCAGACCTTCAGGGGGCGGATCGCCGTGGGCGCGTGGCCCGGCTCGGTGGCGAGTTCCTCGAACTCCTTCACCGCGCTGATGTCCGCGGTCGGGCTCATCGCGATGTTGGTGATGCGCTCCAGGATCGCCTCGACGACGACGGGGACCCGGTGCTCCTGGGCGAGCTTCTTGGCCTGCTCGAAGGCGGTGGCCAGCTCGTTCGGGTCGGTCACCCGGATCGCCTTGCAGCCCAGGCCCTCGGCGACCTTGACGTGGTCGACGCCGTAGACGCCGAGCTCGGGGCTGTTCTGGTTCTCGAACTCCAGGTTGACCTGGAAGTTGATGTCCAGACCGATCTGCGCCTGGCGGATCAGGCCCAGGTAGGCGTTGTTCACCAGGACGTGGACGTACGGGATGCGGTGCTGCGCGCCGACCGCCAGCTCCTCGATCATGAACTGGAAGTCGTAGTCGCCCGAGAGCGCGACGACGGGGGTGTCCGGGTCGGCCTTGGAGGCGCCCAGCGCGGCCGGGATGGTCCAGCCAAGCGGGCCCGCCTGGCCGCAGTTGATCCAGTTGCGGGGCTTGTAGACGTGCAGCATCTGCGCGCCCGCGATCTGCGAGAGACCGATCGTGGTGACGTAGCGGGTCTCCCGGCCGAACGCCTTGTTCATCTCCTCGTAGACGCGCTGCGGCTTCATGGGGATGTCGTCGAAGTGCGTGCGGCGCTGGAGGGTCTCCTTGCGCTCCAGGTGCGAGGCGACCCACGCGGAGCGGTCGGGCAGCTTGCCGGCGGCCTTGAGCTCCTTGGCGACCTCGACGAACAGCTCGAGGGCGACCTTGGCGTCGGAGGCGATCCCGTAGTCCGGCGCGAAGATCTTGCCGATCTGGGTCGGCTCGATGTCGACGTGCACGAACTTGCGGCCCTGGGTGTAGACGTCCAGCTTGTAACCGGTGTGACGGTTGGCCCAGCGGTTGCCGATGCCGAGGACGAAGTCCGACTCCAGGAACGTGGCGTTGCCGTAGCGGTGGCCGGTCTGCTGGCCGACCATGCCGGCGTTCAGGTCGTGGTCGTCGGGGATGGTGCCCCAGCCCATCAGGGTCGGCACGACCGGGGTGTTGGTGAGCTCGGCGAACTCCACCAGCAGGTCGGAGGCGTCGGCGTTGATGATGCCGCCGCCCGCGACGATCAGCGGGCGCTCGGACTCCAGCAGGAAGCCGATGGCCTTCTCGATCTGGGCGCGGGTCGCGGCCGGCTTGTAGACCGGCAGCGGCTCGTACGTCTCCGGGTCGAACTCGATCTCGGTCTGCTGGACGTCGATGGGCAGGTCGATCAGGACCGGGCCCGGGCGGCCCGAGCGCATCAGGTGGAACGCCTGCTGGAAGACGCCGGGGACCTGCGCGGCCTCCAGGACGGTGACGGCCATCTTCGTGACCGGCTTGGCGATCGTCGCGATGTCGACGGCCTGGAAGTCCTCCTTGTGCAGGAGGTGCGTCGGCGCCTGGCCGGTGATGCAGAGGATCGGGATGGAGTCGCCGATCGCGGAGTACAGGCCGGTGATCATGTCGGTGCCGGCCGGACCCGACGTACCGATGCAGACACCGATGTTGCCCGGGTTGGCCCGGGTGTAGCCCTCGGCCATGTGCGAGGCGCCCTCGACGTGGCGGGCGAGGGTGTGGTCGATGCCACCGCCCTCCTTCAGCGCCTTGTAGAAGGGGTTGATCGCGGCGCCCGGCACACCGAAGGCGTTGTCGACGCCTTCGCGCTTGAGGATCTCAACTGCCGCACGGACAGCGGTCATACGAGCCATGGGGTTCTCCTGCTTCGACAGCTTCGACAGCTCTTCGGCTGCCGGATACGGCTGGCGGATCCGGCTCCCGTCGCGCCCCGCGGTGAGCTCCTGTTTCCGCATTGTGGAAAGTTTGTTCTGCTATATGGAAGCAATGTAAGCGGGCGGCCCGGAGACCGTCAAGAGAGAACCGGCGAACTGCTCCCCGAAGGCCCCCGGCACCCGTTGACCCAACTTCCGGCCGCCGGACACCCCTTGGGTGGAGGATGGGAGGGACGGCGCGATGCGACGGGCGACGCGGCGGGGCGGCTCACGGCGGGCGGTGGTGACGGTGGCGGAGAGTGACGTGCCGATACGGTGCCCGGGCTGCCTGCGCGAGCATCTGTACGCTCCCCCGGCCTACCCCTGCGCCTGCGGCGCCCCGGTCAGCCCTTCCGTGGACGGCGGCACGGCGCCGGTGCCGGTCACCGACCGGGCCTGGGCGGACGAGTGGATCACGGTGCGGTGCGGGTCCTGCGGGCGCCGGGGCCAGTGGCCGCGGCCGGAGCTGGGGTGCGCCTGCGGGGCGGTGCTGCGGGTGCCGGTGGTCTCGGACGCGGCGGAGGCCTCGGAGGGCGTGGCGGGAGCGGGAGAGGTCACCGGCACCGAAGCCCCCGGCGGAGAGGTCACCGGTGGAGAGGTCACCGGTGGAAAGCCCCCCGGCCGAGAGGTCACCAGCGGAGAGGTCACCGGCCGCGAGGTCACCGGCGGGGACGGGCCCGTCCTCCCCGCTCACATCCCCCTCCCCCGCACCGCCCCGCGCCCGCGGCCCGCCTTCCGGCCCGTGACCATCCGCGACGCCCGCGACACCGTGACCGTGGCGGCGCTGTACCTGCGGTGGCTCGGCTACCTGAACACGCGCACGGCCGCCCGGCGCCCGCCCTCGGGGGCCCGGATCGCCGCCCGGGGCATGCTCGCCCAGGTCGAGCCCGCGCTGCGGCCCACCACCCTGCGGGACGTGGAGTGCCTCTGGCTCACGGCCATGACCGAGGCGGGCGACACTCCCGTCACCTGCGTCTGCTTCTCCCTAGCCGGGTATACGGCCGGGGCCCGCACCCGTGCGGACACCCTGGGCGTGCCCCTGTTCACCCTGGACCTGACGGGCACGCCCCAGCCGGTCAACAGCGCCGCGGACGAGCTGGTCGCTACCGGGGCGTGACGGTGGAGCCGCGCTCCCCGCCCGGCCGCTCACGGCCCAGCAGCCCACCCCGCAGGCGCGCGCCCCGCAGATGCGCCAGGTGCCGGGCGAGCGCCAGGCAGGTCAGTGACGCGACCAGCCCGCACACCCCCGGCCAGCCGAAGACGCCGTAAGCCCGCACCGACAGCCAGGAGCCGACGCTTCCGCCGAGGTAGGCGCAGGTCATGTATGCCGTGTTGAGCCGGGCGCGCGCCTCGTCGCTCAGCCCGAAGATCCGTACCTGGTTGGCGACCGTCCCCGACTGCATCGCGACGTCGAGCAGCAGCGACCCCACCGCGAGGGCGACGAGCCCCACCACTCCGCCGGCACCGCCGACGAAGAGGACGGCGGAGGCCACCAGGACCGCGACCATGCAGACCAGGTTGACGGCGTCGGAGCCCCGGCGGTCCACCTGCCGCCCCGCCACCGGCGTACAGAACATGGTCGCGGCGTTGACCAGGGCGAGCACCCCGACCGCCGAGGCCCCCAGCCCGTACTCGGGACCGGTCAGGAGCAGCGCGACGCCGGTCCACAGCGCGGAGAAACCGCCGAAGATCATCGCCTGGTAGAAACCGGAGCGGCGCAGGTCCGGTTCGGTGCGCAGCAGCCGGAGCGCCTCGGCGAGCAGCGCGGGGTACCGCTGCCGGGACGGCGCGGTCGACCTCGGCAGCGCGCGGGCCAGGACACACGCGATGATGAGGGTGACCGCCGCCGTCATCAGATACGGGGCCCGCCAGCCCAGCCACTCCCCGACGGCCCCGCCGAAGACGCGGGAGAGCAGCATGCCGCCGATCGAGCCGCTCAGCAGGGTGCCGGCGACGGCGCCGCGGCGGTTCTCGGGGACCAGGCCGGCCGCGGTGGGCGCGATGACCTGCGCGACCACAGTGGTGACGCCGATGAGGACGCTCGCGGCGACGAGCGGCGACAGCCCCGGGGCGGCGCCCGCGCCGAGCAGGCCCAGTCCGGTCAGCGCGAGGAGCGTGACGATGAGCGTCCGGTACGGGATGCGGTCGCCGAGCGGCACCAGGAGGAAGATGCCGCCCGCGTAGCCGAACTGGGTGGCCGTGACGACGAGGGCCGCCGTGTCGGCCGACACGTTCAGGCCGTCGGCGACCAGGGGGCTGACCGCCTGCGGGAAGTAGACGTTGCCGACGGCCACGCCGCAGGGGACGGCGAGCAGCAGCACCATGCCGCGGCTGAGCCCGCGCGGCCCGGCAGGCTCCGGCGCCTCACCCTCCGGTCCTTCCTCGGTCCCCGTTCTCTCGGGCTCACCGGCTCTGGACAGCTGCACACTCACCTCGCGGATCGGCCGACGGACCGGCTCACGATGGCCGGTGGGCCCCCTGCCGCACAAGCGATTTTGGCCACGGCATACTCGCCCCATGCTGATCCGTCCCGTCACCGCCGCCGAACTGCCCGCGCTGCAGGACATCGAGCGGGCCGCGGGCGAGCCGTTCCGTGCCCTCGGCATGGCCGCCGTCGCGGACGACGAACCGCCGACCGTCGAAGAGCTGGAGCGTTTCCGACGCGCGGGCGACGCCTGGGTCGCCGTGCACGGGGAGGGGGAGGGGGATGTGCAGAAGGGTGGGGACGACGCGCCGCTCGCGTACCTGATCGGCACAGGCCTCAGCACCGGCACCGGCACAAGCCCCACCCCCGATGTCTTCCACATAGAGCAGGTCTCCGTGCACCCCCGCGCCGCCCGCCGCGGTGTCGGCCGTGCCCTGATCGAGCACGCCGCGGACCGGGCGCGCGCGGCGGGTCTCTCCGCGCTGACCCTGACCACGTTCGCCGACGTCCCGTGGAACGCGCCGTACTACGCCCGCATCGGGTTCCGCCCGCTCGCCGACGACGAGCTCTTCCCGGCCCTGCGGGAGATCCGCGCACACGAGGCGGAGCTCGGCCTCGACCGGTGGCCCCGCCTGTGCATGCGCAGATCCCTGACGGCCCCGGCCCCGGCGCCGGGCCGGGCGGACGTCACGCCCCGTACCGCTCCCTGAGCTCGATCTTGCGCACCTTTCCGGAGACCGTCATGGGGAAGGAGTCCACGATCTCCAGGGCGGCCGGGATCTTGTAGTGGGCCAACTGCCCCTCGCAGTACGCCCGGAGCTCCTCCAGGGTCAGGGTGGCGCCGGGCTCGCGCAGGATCACGCAGGCCAGCGGCACCTCGCCGTACCGTTCGTCGGGGACGCCCACCACCTGGACGTCGGCGACCTTCGGGTGGGCGTAGAGGAACTCCTCGATCTCCCGGGGGTAGATGTTCTCGCCGCCCCTGATGATCATGTCCTTGATGCGGCCGACGATCTGGACGTAGCCGTCCTCCCGCATGACCGCGAGGTCGCCGGTGTGCATCCAGCGCCCGGCGTCGAGGACCTCGCGGGTCCGCTCGGGTTCGTTCCAGTAGCCGAGCATCACACTGTAGCCACGGGTGCGCAGCTCGCCGGAGGTGCCGCGGGGCACCGTCACGCCGGTCGCCGGGTCGACGACCTTCACCTCGATGTGCGGCAGGACGCGGCCGACCGTGCCCGTGCGGCGCCCCAGGTCGTCGTCGCGGCGGGTCTGGGTGGAGACCGGGGAGGTCTCGGTCATGCCGTAGCAGATGGAGACCTCCTCCATGTGCATCTCGGCGACGACCCGCTTCATCACCTCGACGGGGCAGGGCGAGCCCGCCATGATGCCGGTGCGCAGCGAACTCAGGTCGTACGTCGCGAAGTCGGGGAGGTTCAGCTCCGCGATGAACATCGTCGGCACCCCGTACAGCGAGGTGCAGCGCTCGCGTTCGACGGCGTGCAGGGTGGCGGCGGGGTCGAAGGAGGGGGCGGGGATGACGACGCACGCCCCGTGCGAGGTGGCGCCGAGGTTGCCCATCACCATGCCGAAGCAGTGGTAGAAGGGCACGGGCAGACAGATCCGGTCCTGCTCGGTGTAGCCGACCGTACGGCCCACCCAGTATCCGTTGTTGAGGATGTTGTGGTGGGAGAGCGTGGCGCCCTTGGGGAATCCCGTGGTGCCGGAGGTGTACTGGATGTTCACCGGGTCGTCGCAGCTCAACGCGGCTTCGCGGGCGGCCAGTTCGTCGGGTTCGACGGTGTCGGCGGCGGCAAGGAGCGCGTCCCACGAGGGGTCCCCGATGTAGTGCACGGCGCGCAGTTCGGGGCAGCGGGGCCGCACCTCGTCGACGAGTGCGCGGTAGTCGCTGCTCTTGTGCTGCTGCGAGGCGACCAGGACGGAGATGCCCGCCTGGTTGAGGACGAACTCCAACTCGTGGGCGCGGTAGGCCGGGTTGACGTTGACCAAGATGGCGCCGACGCGGGCGGTGGCGTACTGCACGAGCACCCACTCGGCGCAGTTCACGGCCCAGATCCCGACGCGGTCCCCCTTGGCCACGCCCGCCCCGAGGAAGCCGCGCGCCAACCGGGCGACGGCGTCGCCGAATTCGGCGTACGTCCAGCGGGTGCCCGCCGCGACGTCCACGAGCGCGTCCCGATCCGGCCAGGACCGCACGGCCCGGTCGAGGTTCTGCCCGATGGTGTCGCCGAGCAGGGGCGTACGGCTCGTGCCGTGCGCGTACGACGGCTCGCTCACCGGAAGTCCTCCTCGCGGTACTCCGCCTCCGACCCCGCGGCGGTGGCCTCGCGCAGCTCCACGCGCCGGATCTTCCCGGAGACGGTCTTGGGCAGCGCGCCGAACTCCAGTCGGCGCAGGCGCTTGTACGGCGCGAGCACCGCCCGCGAGTGCTCGAAGAGCAGCTTCGCGGTGTCCGGACCCGGTTCGAAGCCCTCGGCGAGCACGACGTACGCCTTGGGGACGGCGAGCCGCACCGGGTCGGGCGCCGGTACGACGGCCGCCTCGGCGACCGCCTCGTGTTCCAGGAGCGCGCTCTCCAGCTCGAACGGGGAGATCTTGTAGTCGGAGGCCTTGAAGACGTCGTCGGAACGTCCGACGTAGGTGATGTAGCCGTCGGCGTCACGCGCGCCGATGTCGCCGGTGCGGTAGTAGCCGCCCGCCATGGCCTCGGCGGTCCGCTCGGGGTCGCCGTGGTAGCCGGCCATCAGGCCGACGGGGTCGGCGCCCAGGTCGAGGGAGATCTCGCCCTCCGCCGCGCCCGGTTCGCCGGTCACGGGGTCGAGGAGCACGACGGAGAAGCCGGGCGTGGGACGGCCCATGGAGCCCGGCTTCACCTGCTGGCCGGGTGAGTTGGCGACCTGCACGGCGGTCTCGGTCTGCCCGAAGCCGTCGCGGATGGTGACGCCCCAGTCGCGCCGCACCTGCTCGATGACCTCCGGGTTGAGCGGCTCACCGGCGGCGACGACCTCGCGCGGCGGGGTGCGCAGCTGCGTCAGGTCGGCCTGGATGAGCATGCGCCACACGGTGGGCGGCGCGCAGAACGACGTCACGCCCGCCCGGTCCATCTCCGCCATGAGCCGTCCCGCGTCGAAGCGGGAGTAGTTGTGGATGAAGACGGTGGCCTCGGCGTTCCACGGGGCGAACAGGTTCGACCAGGCGTGCTTGGCCCAGCCGGGCGAGGAGATGTTCAGATGGACGTCGCCGGGCTTGAGCCCGATCCAGTACATCGTCGCCAAGTGGCCGACGGGGTACGAGACATGGGTGTGCTCGACCAGCTTGGGGCGGGCGGTCGTGCCGGAGGTGAAGTAGAGCATCAGCGGGTCGTCGGCGCGGGTCACCCCGTCGGGCTCGAAGGCCTCGGGGGCGTCGCCGGCACCCTCGTACGAGAGCCAGCGTCCGGTCGCCGCGCCGCCGACGACGATCCGCGTGTAGTCGCCGGGCACGTCGTCGAACTTCGACGTGTCCTCGGGGCGTACCACCACGTGCCGGGCGCGGCCCCGCTCGATGCGGTCCCGCAGGTCGGCGGGGCCGAGCAGCGGTGTCGCCGGGATGACGACGGCGCGCAGCTTCATCGCGGCGAGCGCGAGCTCCCACAGCTCGACCTGATTGCCGAGCATCACGACGACGCGGTCACCGGCCCGGACGCCGTGCGCGCGCAGCCAGTTGGCGACCTGGTTCGAGCGGGCGGAGAGCAGCGCGAAGGAGAACCGGTCCTCCCTGCCGTCCTCCTCCACGATGTGCAGCGCGGTCCGCCCGTTGCCCTCGGCGATGACGTCGAACCAGTCGAGCGCCCAGTTGAACCGCTCGGGCCGCGGCCAGGCGAAGCCCTCGTACGCGGTCGCGTAGTCCTCTCTGTGCCGCAGGAGGAAGTCCCGTGCGGTACGGAACTGCTCCGTGGCGCTCGCCCCGGTACTCGTCATATGAACCCCTACTCCATCGCGCGGTCGTGCCGGCGACACCTGCCGCGTTACTGCCGTACTCATTGCCGGACGCTGCGTGACATCGTGTAATTCGTGATGCGGGTCTCACTACCCCCGGACGGGGGTGTCGCGCGAGGAAAGGGCGGACGGGTGTCGGCTGACGGCGGCGAGGCGGTGGAGATTCGGGCCGCTCTGCTGCGGCTGCGCCGCGGCACGGGACTGCCCGTGGCGTTCGGCGGCCTCCTGGAAGGGTCGCGCCAGGTGCGCATCGGTGAGCTGAGCGGTACGGCGACGCGCGCCCTGAACGGCCTCGCCATCTCGTCGGGGAACGGCCTCGGCGGCAAGGCGGTCGCCCTGTCCCGGCCGTGCGCGGTCACCGACTACCACGTGTCGCGGCACATCAGCCACGAGTACGACGCGGCGGTCGCCGCCGAGGGCCTGCGCTCGGTCCTCGCGGTGCCCGTCGTGGTCCGCCGCCAGGTGCGCGGCGTGCTGTACGGGGCGCTGCGCACCGCCCAGCCGCTCGGTGACCGCACGCTGTCGGCGGCGGTGGCCGCAGCCCGGGACGTCGAGCAGGCCCTCGTGGTGCGCGACGAGGTGCGGTCGCTGCTGGCGGCGGCCCGGGAGCCGGTGGCGGGCCCGGGGGCGTGGGAACAGGTCCGCGAGGCGCACGGCGCGCTGCGCGCGCTGGCCCCGCGCATCGCCGACCCGGCGCTGCGGGCCGAACTCCTCTCCGTCTGCGGCCGACTGGAGTCGGCGGCGACGGTCCCCGAGCGGGAACGCGACCGCCCCGTCTCGCTCGCCCCGCGCGAGGTGGACGTCCTGTCGTGCGTCGCCGCCGGCGTGACCAACGCGACGGCGGGCCGACGGCTCGGGCTGCGCCCGGAGACGGTCAAGGGCTACCTGCGCTCGGCGATGCGCAAACTGGGCGCCCACACCCGCCTGGAGGCGGTGGTCGCGGCCCGCCGCGCCGGCTTGCTCCCCTAGGGCGTGTCGCGGCGGGGCCCGGACCCGCGCGGTGAGGTCCGGCCCCGCGCGGCCGCAGGGGAATTCCGGTCCCGGGAAAATCACGTGCCCCGCGGCGCCCGTTCGGCCACAATCCCCGCGTGGCCACCATGAACCTCGACCGGATCGAACGCGACCCCGCCCCGCGGTTCTCCCTGACCGCGGCGACCGGACGTGCCTTCGGCGCGATCCCGCCCACGGCCCTGGTGATGCTCGGCATCGTCAGCGTCCAGGTGGGATCGGCGCTGGCCAAGCAGTTGTTCGGGGCGGTGGGCAGCTTCGGGACGGTCGCGTTGCGGCTCTTCTTCGCCGCGGCGATCCTGACGCTGATGTGGCGACCGTCCCTGCGCATGAGCCGCCGCACCTGGACCGTCGTCCTCGGCTACGGCGTGACCCTCGGCTCGATGAACCTCTGCTTCTACCTGGCCCTGTCCCGCCTCCCACTGGGGATCGCGGTGACCGTCGAGTTCCTGGGGCCGCTGATGGTGGCGCTCGCCGGATCGCGGCGGTGGCTGGACGCCTTCTGGGCCGTACTGGCCGCGGGCGGTGTGGTGCTCCTCATGGAGGGAGGCGGCGAACTCGACCTCGTGGGCCTCCTCTTCGCCCTCGCCGCGGGCACGTGCTGGGGCCTGTACATCCTGGTCGGCGCGGCCCTCGGCCGGCACACCTCGGAGGGCAACGGCCTGGCACTCGGCATGGCAGTCGCGGCGTTGCTGGCCGTCCCCTTCGGCGCCGCCGAGAGCGGCACGGCGCTGGTCGAGCCGTGGGTCCTGGTGCTGGGGGCCGGCCTGGCCCTGCTCTCCTCGGTGATCCCCTACTCGCTGGATCTGGAGGCGCTGCGCAGGATCCCGCCGCGCGTCTTCGGCATCCTCATGAGCCTCGAACCGGCGATGGCGGCGCTCATCGGCCTCGTCGTGCTCCAGGAGGCGCTGCTCTGGTCGCAGTGGATCGCGGTGCTGTGCGTGGTCACCGCGTCGGCGGGCGCCACACTGGGCGCCCGCCCGGACGCGTAAGGCGCGCCCCTGCCACTCGTCGGCGGTCAGTCTTCCTACTTGTCGGCGGTCAGCTTCCCGGCCACGCCCCAGCTGTCCTTCGGGGTCTCGTGGATCCAGACGGTCACTGTCTCGGCCGGGATCTTGTACGCGTCCACGAACGCGTCGGTGATCTGCTTGACCAGCTCGCGCTTGAGCTCGACGTCGCGGGGTCCCTGCTGGATGGTCACGGTGGGCATGGCTGAACTCCCTTGCGTAGGACCGGATTCACCGGCTTCGTTTCCGCCCCGGGGGTGATCCGCCGGGGCGTTCCGTACGACCCCAGTCCATCGCGCCGACGCCGCGCGACCAAGAAGCAGCCCGCGAGCGCAGCCATCAGCTTCCGTGATCGTCGCAGGTCACCGGCGAGTTGGCGGCCGCGACCACCCCGCACGCGGCGAGAAAGACGCGGAGAGCGGGCGCCGGCTCCCCGGCCCGCACCGCGAGCCCCGTCGGCAGGGCGAGCCCCGGCGCGCGGAACGGCAGGAACGCCACCCGCGGACTGTGCAGCACGCGCGCGTGCGAGGCGTAGACCACCGTCCACTGGCGCGCGACCCCCGCCCCGATCGTGGCGAGCCGGTCCTGCAGCGAACCCCCGACCGGCCCGGGCAGCGGCGTGAACCCGGCGTCACGGCAGGCGCCGACGACGAGGTCCACGAGGGCCGGGTTGTTGCGCCGCGCGGTGATGGCAAGCGGCAGCTCCGCCAGTTCGGCGAGCGCCACGTCCGGGCCCGCGGCCAGCGGATGCCCCGCAGGGACGACGGCGACCAGCGGGTCGTCCCACAGCGGCACGATCCGCACACCGGGTACGGGCTCCGCCGAGCGTACGAAGGCGGCGTCGACCCGCCCGTCGACGACCTGCTCGATCCGCTCGCGCGCGCTGCCCGACACCAGCTCCACCGGCACGCCCGGCGCCCGTACGGCAAACTCCGCGAGCACGCGGTCCAGATGCTCCCCGAGCCCGGTGCTTGTGGCGAGCCGCAGCCCGGCGGGCGGGGCGACCGCGGCCCGCGCCCGCTCGGCCGCGGCGAGCACCGCCCGCGCCTCGGGCAGCAGCCGCTCCCCCGCCCCGGTGAGCCGCACGTGGCGCGGCGACCGGTCGAAGAGGTCGACGCCCAACTCCCGTTCCAGCCGCCGTATCTGCTGGCTGACCGCGGACTGGACGATGTGCAGCCGCTCGGCCGCACGCCCGAAGTGAAGTTCCTCGGCGACGGTCACGAAGTATCTGAGCTGCCGCAATTCCATGCGGGAAGCCTATGCGGCGCGACGTCAGGACAGGCGCAAGGAGTCCCGCAGCCGCTTCTTGTCCGGCTTGCCCACCTCGGTGAGCGGGATGCGGTCCACGACGTGCACGTCGGCGGGGGCGGGGGCGTACATGGCGCCCTTGTGCCGCGTGACGAACTCCGGGACCACCTCCGTGAGGGGCTCACACGCCTGTCCCGACGCGCCCGACTCGGTCGGCGCGGGCGACTCAGCCGGCTCACTGGGACCCGGACCGCTGTCGGCGGCGACGACCGCCACGTGCACCCGCTCCGCCCCCTCCGGGTCACGTACGCCGAAGACCGCGCACTGGGCGATGCCGGGGTGTGTGAGGAGCAGCTGTTCCAGCTCCGCCGGATACACGTGCCCGCCCACCACGATCACCACCTCCTTGAGCCGGTCGACGAGATGGAGATATCCGTCGGCGTCCAGGTGTCCGACGTCTCCCGTCCGTATCCATCCGTCGACGAGGACCTCGGTGGTCAGTTCGGGCTGCTGCCAGTAGCCGGTCATCATCAGGGGCGTACGGACGTAGATCTCGCCGTTCGTCCCGGCCGGCAGCACCGAACCGGCCGCGTCCCGGATCTCTATGTCGACACCGGGAGCCGCGCGCCCGACGGTCACGGGTCCTGGTCCTGGTCCCGGTCCGGGTCCCTGCTCCGCCTCGACCGGCACCGCCACGGCCGGTTCCGTCGCGCCCTCGTCCCCGCCGGGGCATCGGCGCAGGCCGCGGTCGTGTTCGTCGGGTCGCAGTTCGGTGATGCAGCCCGCCTCGGTCTGCCCGTACGAGCCGTGGAGCACGCGCCCGAACGCCTGCTCCGCCTGAACGAGCCGGCCTGCGGCGACGGGGGTGCCGCCGTAGATGATCCGGCGCAGCGCCGACATGTCGGTGGCCGGCAGCCGGGGGTGGTCGAGCAGCTCGTAGAGGAGAGGGGGCAGGAGCCAGAGGTCGGTGACGCGTTCGTGTTCGAGCGAGGCGAGCACCTCCCCGGCGTCGAATCCGTCGCGCAGCACCACGGTCCCGCCGGCGAGCAGCGCGATGTCGGCGATGATCCCGGCCATGTGGGCGAGCGGGGTGCAGGCGAGGAAGCGCGGCCGCTCGTCCGGGGCCAGCCCGGCGACGGTGTCGGTGAGCAGGCGCCGGTACGGCCCGTGCGCCATCCGGACCCCTTTGGGGATGCCGGTGGTGCCACCCGTGTGCCGGATGCACCAGTCGTCCCCGGGGTGGGCGCAGCCCGGCACGGGCAGCGCGGGCCGGACGGCCGCGTCCGCCATGAGATCGCCGGCGAGGACCTCCGCCTCGCCCCTGCTCCTCTCCCTCTCCCTGTCCCTGTCTCTATCGGGCCCGAGGGTGCGTACGAGGGGCACGTCGGTCGCGCGGAGCAGGGCTTCGGCGGCCGATCTCAGCGCGGGGTCGACGAGCAGCATCGCGGTGTCGACGCTCTCCACGATCTCGGCCTGCGCCCCGGTGGCGAGGCCCTGGCCGAGGAAGACGACGCGGGCGCCGAGGAGATTGGCTGCGTAACGCGCGATGAGTGCGCCGGGGTGGTTGCCGGTGAGGAGCGTGACGGTGCGCCCGCGGCCGATGCCGTGGGCGGCCAGCTCGGCGGCGGTGCGGTGGACGCTGTCGCGCACCGTTCCCGCCGGGACGGAGCGCCCCTCCTGAGTGATCAGCGCCGGCCGGTCCGGGCGGCGGGCGAGCGCGTCGAGGAGGACTTCGACGTAACTGACGTAACCGGGTCGGTCGTAGGGGCCGGTGGTGGGACGCGTCATGGGCGGTGCGGCTTCCTTCGGGGTCGGCGGGGGAACGGGCGTGGCCGCCCCGTACGAATACGGGGCGGCCACTCACTCGGTGTCGTGCTCGATGTCGGGAAGGGGGAGGCTGGTGTCAGTTCCAGGGGTCCTTGAAGGACCGGCCCGGGACCGGCTTGGCGACGAGGGCCACGGCGCTGAAGAAGTTGACCTGGCCGATCGCGAACATCAGGGTGGCCAGGGCCTTCGCGTCATAGTGCTCGGCGACCTCGGCGTACAGCGCGTCGGAGACCCGCTCGCCGTCCAGGGACGGCTGGAGGACCGCTTCGACGAGCGCCAGGGCGGCCCGCTCGGCGGCGGTGAAGTACGGCGAGTCCTGCCAGGACGACACCGAGGTGATGCGCTCCTCCGACTCGCCGCCGGTGCGCAGGAACCCGGTGTGCAGAACGGTCAGATAGGTGCTGCCGACGATCTGTCCCGCACGCAGGTGGACGAGACCGATCGTGGGACGCGGCACCGAGCCGTTGCCGACGAGCTTGAACAACGCCGCCGATACGTCGGCCAGTTCGGGGACGAGCTGGGCGGGGTCCTCGGTCATCCGCGGAACCATCGGGATCTCAGCGGTGATGGAACGTGCATCCATGGTCTACAACTCCTCAGGGCTTTCGATTGGTGCTTGCACTGCCCTGACGGAGCCCGGGAGAAGAACGTGACAGCTCTCGGAAAAATTCTTTTCCCGGCCGCCTCGCGACGCGTCTTCGAAAATTCTCGGCCGACCGGTCACATTCCTTTCGGGCCGTACGTCATGGCAGTGAGCGGACGGCGCACGCCGCCCACGTCTGACGTCTGGGAGACATCGTGAAGACCTCTAGCCCCATCCTGGTCACCGGAGGCACCGGCACGCTCGGGAGCCATGTCGTACCGCTCCTGCGTGAAGCGGGGCACGACGTGCGCATCGTGACCCGGAACGGCCGCGAGCCGTCGCCCGGCATCGAGTACCACCCCTGCGACCTGCTCCGGGGCGACGGCCTCGACGCCGCCCTGGAGGGGGTCGAGACGGTGCTGCACCTCGCGGGCGGCCCCAAGGGCGACGACGAGGCGACCGGGAATCTGGTGCGGGCGGCGCGTTCGGCCGGGGTGCGGCACCTGGTGTACATCTCGGTGATCGGCGCGGGCAGGATCCCGCTGGCCTACTTCCGCTCGAAGTACGGCGCGGAGCGGGCCGTGGCCGAGTCCGGGATCCCGTGGACGACGCTGCGGGCGGCGCAGTTCCACGACCTGACGCTGACGGTGGCCCAGAAGATGGCGAAGATGCCCGTGGTCCCGTCGCCGGGCGGGCTGCGCTGGGAGCCGGTCGACGCCCGCGACGTGGCGGCCCGCCTGGTGGAGCTGACCCTGGACGCCCCGGCGGGCCGGGTGCCCGACCTCGCGGGTCCGGAGGTGTACGGGCTGGGCGAACTGGTGCGCGGCTACCTGAAGTCGACGGGCAGGCGGCGGCCGCTGCTGCCGGTCCGGGTGCCGGGCAAGATGGGCCGCGCGTACCGCGCCGGGGAGAACCTCGCCGAGCCGGGAGCCAGTGTGGGCAAGCGCACGTGGGAGGCGTTCCTGGCCGAACAGAAGGGCTGACGGGACCTCACGCACCGTAGACCTGCCCGAAACGGATGTCGTACGAGGGCGAGGACAGGGCCGGTGACGGAGACGAGGACGGGGACGAGGACAGGGACAGGGACAGGGACGAGGACGGGGACGAGGTCTCGGCGATCAGCGTCAGCATCCGCCCGGCCTCCCGGACCAGCTCATCCCGCTGCTCCCGGCCGGGTCTCCCGAACGGCTCGACGGTGAGTACGGCGGTCCCGGCCCTGGCGTCCTCGTCCAGCCGCCAGAGCCCGGCCAGGAACCCGTCGAGGAGGAAGACGCAGTACGGGACGTTCCCCTTCCAGGTGCGGCCCTTGTACTCGGCGGGGACCACCCGGGTCCGGTCCGCGTGCGAGAGGAGCAGGTTGTCGTACTCGGGCAGGAAGCGGGCCGGGGCCGGGGTGTCCGGGTCGGGGCGGGCCGCGTCGGGCAGGTCGAAGAGCTCGACGCCGTTCGCGTCGCGGAACGTACGCAGCCGGGGCCGCAGCCGTTCGAAGACCTCCCGCATCCGGGTGAGCCGCGCCCAGGTCTGCATGTCCTTGACGGAGGCGGGACCGAAGGCGGCGAGGTAGCGCAGGACGGCGACGTCGGGATCGTGGGTGGGGTTTCGGTCGGGTTGGTCGCCGAGCCACTGGCCGAGCGTGGTGAGGGCGACCTGCCCGCTGCGCCGCCACAGCCCGCGCGGGGTGACCTGGACGAGCGGCAACGTACACCGGGCGGCGACGGCGAGCGACTGCGGGTCGGCGTCGGGCCACCGGACGAGCAGCAACTCGCGGAGCTGCTTCATGGTGCGGGGTTCCGCCTCGACGGCCGCACGGGCGATCCGCGCCAGCTCGACGAGGTCGACGCCGGCCAGCCCCTTGCGGAACGCCGACAGCTCGCGTTCACGCGCGTCCTGCACGAGGGGCCGCAGCGTGCGGGCGTCCTCGGCGGTGTGCAGATGGATGGTGGAACGCAGGGTGACCATGCGGACCAGCTCGCGCGATTCCAGGAGAGCGGAGAGCTCGGCCGGGTCGAAGTCCGCGAGGCGCGCGGCGAGGGCGTAGTACGGCGGCCTGACGTTCTGCGCCTGGAGCCCGACGAGGTGACCGACGGCGTCCTTCACGGACAGGTCAGAGGAACGCCGGAGCAGGAGCTGCCGGTCGAGGGTGGCCCGATTGAGGGCACGCGCGCTGAGCACAGGGGCCAGGGAACCGCTCCTACCACTACGTCTACCACTCGCACACTTGCCCCTACTCTTCTTGCTCTGCCTCTCGGTCATGTGGGGCACGCTAGCGGGAGTCGCGGACAGGTACGGTCCGCAAGCCAGGCGGAACCCGGCCACGCGCCATGCCGTCCACCGGGAGCCCCCACACCTATCCTGCTCAGAGACCCGGCCAGACGTCCCGGACGTCACCAAACGTCACCAGACGTCAGAGGACGGCCGGACGCCAGATGACGGGCAGACGTTCGACACAGGAGGCGGCCAGCATGACGGAGCGTCGAGCCCGTCCCGCACAGACCGCGAAGACCGCGAAGACCGCCAAGAAGCACGCGTGGATGCGCCGGACACGCACGTCGGCGACCCCACCGGCCAAGAACTCCAGAACCCCGAGGCCTCCCGAGGACGCGGAACCGACCTCGGCAGAGTCGGCACAGCCCGAGCGGCCGAACGGGGACAGCGTCGTCCAGGCGGCCCTCTACCGAGACGGCGTCCGGGTGGCGACGCCCACGTCCCTGGCGGACACCTTCCGCGAGCTGCGCGACCAGCCCGACGGCATGGCATGGATCGGCCTCGCACGGCCGACGGAGACCGAACTCCTCTCCCTGGCCGCGGAGTTCGACCTCCACGAACTGGCCGTAGAGGACGCCATGGAGGCCCACCAGCGCCCGAAGCTGGAGCGCTACGGCGAGACGCTCTTCGTCGTCCTGCGCGCCGCCCGCTACCTCGACGCCCCCGAAGAGGTCGACTTCGGAGAGCTGCACGTCTTCGTCGGCCCGGACTTCGTCATCACCGTCCGGCACGGCGCGGCCCCCGACCTGACGGCGGTCCGCCGCCGCATGGAGGACTCCCCCGACCTCCTCAGACTCGGCCCCGAGGCGGTGCTCTACGCGATCCTCGACGCGGTGGTCGACGGCTACGCCCCCGTCGTCGCCGGCGTCCAGAACGACATCGACGAGATCGAGACCGAGGTGTTCAGCGGCGATCCCGAGGTGTCCCGCCGCATCTACGAACTCTCCCGCGAAATGGTCGAGTTCCAACGCGCCACCCGCCCCCTCGTCGGCATGCTGCACGCCCTGATGGCGGGCTTCGCCAAGTACGGCACGGACGAGGAACTCCAGCGCTACCTGCGCGACGTGGCCGACCACGTCACCCACACCAGCGAACGCGTCGACGGCTTCCGCCAGGCCCTGACCGACATCCTCACGGTCAACGCGACCCTGGTGACCCAACAACAGAACGCGGAGATGCGAGCACTGGCGGAGGCAGGCTTCGAACAGAACGAGGAGATCAAAAAGATCTCATCCTGGGCGGCCATCCTCTTCGCCCCCACCCTGGTCGGCACGATCTACGGCATGAACTTCGACACGATGCCGGAACTGAACTGGTCGTTCGGCTACCCCTTCGCGATCCTCCTGATGGCCGTGGTGTGCGTGAGCCTGTACTTCATCTTCAAGCGACGGGACTGGCTTTAGGAGCGGCTCGGACACATTGCTCGACTTTGCGTACGCGAAGCGGTGGTGTACGGCGATGAGGGGCAGGGAGGCGGGGCGACGTCCTCGCGTCATCGGCCCGTGATCTGTTCGTGGGGCGAGTACGGCTCGGCCGTCGCGGTGTCGACGTGCGGGCAGCAGCGGGCCGCGCTGTGCAGAAGCAGCAGGCAGACCGCGAGCAGAGCCGGCTGCCAGTGGGCGGGCGGTTGGACGATCAGGAGCTGCCCCCCGGCGGCGGACGTGCTGTCGAGGATGTCGTTGACGCACCAGGGGCACGGGCGCGGCAGGCGGGATGCGCGCGGGCGGGCGTGACGCGGTTTACGGCGGCGCCGCCGGAGGGAGGGGGCCATGGCGTTCTCCTGTGATGAGGCGTTCGTGGCTTGGGCCCCAGCCGCTGACGTCAATCGGTGAGCTGGGGCCCTCGTGCGGGCCGCGCCCTGGGGCCGGCGCAGGTGAACGCTAAGCCGAACCAGTTCTGCTACGGGCCCAGTTGCTGGGGCAGAAGGCGCACCCGATGGCTCGTTTGCGGCCCCGGCACCGGGAGGGCGGCCGGGCATCCGGAGGGCGGCGTTCGATTCGCCCGCGGAGCAATGCGCGGGCCCGTACGCCGTCAATGCTCCTGCTGAGAGCCTTGAGCCGCACCCGTGGACGGGTGGACAACGGTGGCATGTGCGAATGGGCGACGCGCGTTCGCGCAAGCCCTCAGGCGCGGTCGGACTGTCGGATGAATCGCTCCGCTTGCCGAGCGCACTTGCATGTGGCGGACACCGGTTGAAAACGAGTCGTTGTCCCTGCCGCTGGCATAGACCCCGCCCGCAGGGGTGAACCTGACTAGAGCTGCCGGAACGCAATTGCATTCCGGCGGGGGGACGTTGGGCAACCAAGGAGGGCATCCGGTGAGGACCTCAGCAAAGACGTCACTGCCTGCTCCGGCAGAAACCGTCCGTTACGCCTGGCGCAAGAGCTCTTACAGCCTTCCCGAAGGCTCCTGTGTGGAGATCGCCCGCCCGAGCGAGGGCGACGTGTTCTTCCGCGACTCCAAGGTCACTGACGGGGCCGTGATCCGGGTCCGCGCGAAGTCTGCCGCGGTGTTCGCGGCCGCGTTGGTGCGCGGGAGTCTCTGACGATCAGCCCGGAAAATTCATGACGCGGCGGAAGCGCGCCACGGGTTGTCCGGGCACAGCCAGAAGCGGTTTATCGAGAAAGCGCTTGAAGGCTGGACACCGGAAGTGACCAGTCAGTAAGGATAGAGGCAGTGCAAGTGCATTCCGCCCTGACGTGGGCGGACCTCGGCGCGTACGCCTGAGAGAGCTGCAGTGGGGGGAGCACCCGTGTCCGAGCGTGGTGACAGTGGTGACAGCATCGACTTACGGCAGGACAAGGCGCACAGCGCCCGCATGTACGACTACTACTTGGGCGGAAAGACGAACTACGCGGTCGACCGTGAAGCCGCGGAGCAGGTCATCAGGGCGTTTCCGGCGATCGAGACCGTCGCCAGGGTCAACAGGGCGTACATGCACCGCGTCATGCGCCACCTCGCCACTGCAGGCGTCCGGCAGTTCATCGACGTGGGCACCGGTATCCCCACCGCACCCAACCTCCACGACATCGTCCAGGAGATCGCGCCGGAATCCCGGGTCGTCTACGCCGACAACGACCCCATCGTGCTCGTATACGCCGACGCGCTCCTGGCCGGGAGTCCCCAGGGCCGCACCGCCTACGTCCACGCCGACGCCACCGATCCCGGACGTCTCCTGGCCGCCGTCCGCGATCAAGGCATCCTGGACCTGGAGAAACCGGTGGCGCTGAGCCTGCACGCGCTGCTGCACTTCATCCCCGACCACCTTGAGCCCGGCCGGATCGTGTCCGAACTCCTGGAGCAGATGGCCTCCGGTTCCTACCTCAGCCTCACCCACTGCACCGGTGACTTCGCCCCCGAGGCGTGGCAAAAGATCATCGACACCTATGTCGCTCGTGGCACTCCGGCGCAGGTCCGCTCCCGCGAGGAGTTCCTGCCCTTCTTCGACGGCCTCGAACTCATCGATCCGGGCGTGGTCCTGGCTCACCAGTGGCGCCCCGAACTCGGCAGCGGCCCCGCCGTCCTCACCGACCGACTCGTATCCCTCTACGCCGGAGTGGCGCGCAAACCCTGAGCCCCCGAGGCCGTGCCCGGCCGGCCGAGCGGCCCAGGGGGCTCACCGGTAGAGGGCGCGCAGCTGCTGCAGCTTGCGACGGGTCGCCAAAGGGGCGAGCGAGGCATATCGCAGCGCGTCGAACTCCCGGACCCGCCGGTCGACCAGGTCCTCATCCTGGATGACCACTCCGCCCTCGTAGAGTTCCGCGTATACGACCGAAGGCATGGTTCGCTCGGTGAAGTCGAAGATGGTCGTCGGCCCGACCTCGGCGTGCACGTGCGGGTTGCCCAGCTCGGCGAGGCGCAGTTGATGGCGGCCGCCGTCCATCAGGTGCAGCAAGTATTCGATCTGCTCCAACATGACGGCCGGGGAGCCCACCGGCCGCCGTAGGGCCCCTTCGTCCACCACGGCTATGAACAACTTGCCGGGAGCGGCCGCGAACCGCCGCTGCCGCTCGGCCCTCAACTGCCAGAGCTTCTCGTGCACTTGTCTGTCACCACGGCCCCTGCCGATCAACGCCCGCCCGTAGGCGGGCGTCTGCAGCAGGCCGTGCAGGACCGACGGCTCGTACGACTTCACCCGTACCGCCAGGTCCTCATAGCTCACCATGGCCTGCAAGTAGCGCTGCGTCACCCCTGCCCACGGCTGCCACCACGCCGACTCGCCGGCGACCGCCGCGAGGTTGCGCAGCCGCTCACGCTCAGCGGCGGCACTGACCCCGTACGCGGCGAACAGCCGCTCCAAGTCGGTGGGCTTGGCCTTGAACGTGCCCGTCTCGATGCGGCTGACCTTCGACTCGGACGCACCTAATCGACGTGCGACCTCCTCCTGCTTCAGCCCGGCCTTCAGGCGCAGGTCCCGCAGCTCGAGACCCAACAGGCGACGCTGCGCCGACGGCGCAGCCTCGTTGTGCAAGAAGCGCACCCCGCCGCGCCCGCCTGCCGCAGGCTCCACGCCGCGTTCATCCCCACTGGCATTGGTCAAGTACCCGACCACCAACGCTCCTTGCTGTTTGGTGTGTTGACGAGCACTCATCCTGCATGACGGCTCCGAAGCCACGTCGCGGAATCGCAGAAGCTTCCAATGCGGTGCATACAGTCGAACCAAGTGTTGCGGCGGTTGGGTGTAGTGGCACGCTCGGGCGAGGAGGAGATCGGGCTGCCGGCAGGCGGAACGGAGCCCGCGCCGCCGTACCCCCGCTGAGAGCTGGGTGTGTACTGCCCGGCGAGCTTGGGGACGCGGCTACGCGACCGTCTTCTCGGCGGTGGACACATCCGAGGCGGCACTGGCGAGGCGGTGCTTGCGCCTGGGCAGGCCGAAGGTCGGGTGCGAGGTGGCCCACAGCGACATCCTTACGATGCCCGCCTTGATCCGCGCGGCCTTGCGCCCGCCCATGTAGGTCGGCTTTGCCCGTCCTTCGTGGTCGACCATCTGCAGGATTCCGTCCCGCCGCCCGAGGCTGATGTGGTTGCCCAGGTACTCCAGCCTGGTGTTCGCAATCCTGCTTCCGGTCAGGCGTCCCACGATCGCGTCCGTGGCCTGCCGGCCGGTGTGGCCGGCCGAAGCGCAGGACATCGGCAGTGGCCGGCCGTTGTCGCCGATGGCGCAGGCGCTGTCACCGGCGGCGTAGACGTTCGGGTGCGAGACCGACCGTATGGTGCTGTCGACGACGATCCGACCGTTCTCCGCGACCTGAAGCCCGCTCACGGCGGCGATGGGGCTGACCGCGAACCCGGCCGCCCACACCGTCGCGTCGGAGACCAGGGCGGAACCGTCGGCGCACAACACCCACCTCTCTTCGACGGCTTCGACCCTAGTGTGCTCCAAGACGGTCATGCCCAGCCGGTCGCAGGTCTGGCGCAGGTGACTGCGGGCCCCGGCGGAGAGCGCGGCGCCCAGCTCACCGCGGGCGACCAGCGTCACCGACAGACCGGGGCGGGATTCCGCGATCTCGGTGGCTGTCTCGATTCCCGTCAACCCGTCGCCGACGACCAGCACATGGCCGCCTTCACCCCGCCCCTCCAAGCAGTCCAGGCGCTTGCGCAAGCGCAGCGCGGAGGGCCGGGCGGCGACGTCGAAGGCGTACTCGGCCACGCCGGGGACGCCATGGTCGGCGGCGTGGCTGCCGAGCGCGTAGAGAAGCGTGTCGTAGCCGAGTTCGCCGCCCCCGTCGGCATCGGCCACGGCGACGACCCGGCGCTCGGGATCGAAGGCGGTGACACGAGCGCGACGCAGCCGTACCGCCGTACCCGCGAAGACGTCGGCGAGCTGTGGGGCCTCGATCTCCTGGCCCGCCGCAAGCTGATGCAGCCGCAGTCGCTGGACGAAGTCCGACTCGGCGTTGACGACGGTGATCTCGGTGTCCGCCGGGGACAGTCGGCGGGCCAGGGCCCCGGCCGCGTAGGCCCCGGCATATCCGGCGCCGAGGACGACGATGCAGTGCTTCATGTCTCGCTCCTGTCGGTTCGCTTGCGCCCGGTGACTTGAGCGGGGCAGCGTCCCGATTTCTGACAGGAAGTGGATGTGGCGTGGATCACAGGTCGGTAAGAGTACCGCGGGCCACTTCGAGGATTGGACACACGGTCCACGAACCCCGGAAGTCGGTAAATCCGGACGTCCGGAAGTCCGTCAACATGCCCGTTCCAACCAGGCGTTCCAAGCCGCCCGTATACCCCGGGTCAGAAGAACGTAGGAGGCGTGAGACTCGGCCCTCGGCGGCTCACTCCTTCAAGTTGTAGAAGTGGATGGGCGAGTTCGGGGTGAAGCCGATGCGTGGGTAGACCGGGGCGCCGGCGACCGTCGCGTGCAGGGTGGCGCGGGTCAGGCCGGTGGCTCGGGCGCCCTCGTGCAGGGCCTTGCGTGTGACCGCCTCGCCGTAGCCTCTGCGTTGCCACTGCGGGTCCGTGGCGACGAAGGCGACGAAGAGGCGGCCCTGTGCCTCGACCGTCGCGGCGCACGCCACCGGAGTGTCGCCGCGCATGGCCAGGTAGGCGTAGACCTCGCTCTTCCAGTACGCGGATCCGACCAGGCCGTCGCGGCCTTCCTCCAGGGGAAACCCGTAGGCGCGCGATTGGAGGTCCGCGTACGCCCGCAGGTGCTCGTCGGTGCGCCCACGTACGAACGTCAGGTCCGGGTGGACCGGGTCAGGGATGGGCAGTATGTCGCCGGCCATGCCTCTGCCGGGGAAGGCGTACTGCAGTCCGGCCTGTTCGGACGCCGTGGCCAGCGTGGTGCGGCCCTCCTCGTCCAGGAGGTCCTCGAAGAGCCACAGATAGCCAGGGTGCTTCTTCGCACGCATGATGTCCGCCGCCTCGCTCAGGCGTCGTGCGAGAAGATCAGCCCCTGCCCCCGGCTCGGTCAGAGTGATGCAGTTGTAGAACGAGAACCGGCAGTCCGCCCAGCGGACGGCGATGCCGGGAAGGTCCCGCACATCTGCGTCCGCATCGCGGTCGAGCACCAAAGCCCGCCAGGCCACCGCGAGTTGCTGCGCCGATTCGATGGACTCCGTGAGGGCAGTCACCGTACTCCCATGCGTTGTTGAGGTCGTTGGAACTCTACGTGCGGCACACCGTGTCGTGCCGTGCCGCTGTCGTCAGATGATGCCTTCGAACTGTTTCTCCTCGGTCGGGGAACTGGAGCGGGGCACGTGGTACGAGTCGCGTCCGAAGCGCCGCCACAGGGCCGCTATCAGGAAGGCCACCACGACCGCGACGGGGGTGTAGTTGAAGGTGGTGGTGGTGATCGGGCTGCTCTGCGGCAGCAGGAACAGGACCGTGACCGCGGCCGCCCACACCACGGCCACCCAGCCGATCGGCCGGCTCCAGCGGCCCAGGTGCCAGGGGCCCGGGACGAATCGGTCGTCGTGGATCAGTCGCAGCAGCACCGGGATGGCGTAGGCCGAGGTGAAGCCCACGACCGAGATGGCGGTCACCGCCGAGAAGGCGGTCGTGGAGTACAGGGACGGCAGCGCGAGCACGAAGGCCACGGCGACCGCGAGCCAGACGGCGTTGGCGGGGATGGCGGTGCGACGGCTGATCTTCTTCCAGTGCACCGATCCGGGCAGGGCGCCGTCCCGGGCGAAGGCGTAGATCATCCGGCTGGCGCTGGCGGTCACGGTGTAGCCGCACAGGAACTGGGCCACGATGATCACCAGCAGCAGGGCCTTGGCCGCCGCCATGCCCAGCGCGTCCAGCAGGATCTGCGCGACCGGTACGCCGGTCGGCCCCGACAGGGTCGCGGCGTAGTCCTGGACGGCGAACAGCAGCGTGGTCAGCAGGACGCCGCCGGCGACCCACGACACCGCCACCGAGCGGAAGATCCCGCGGGCCGCGGCCACGGAGGCATGGTTGGTCTCCTCGCTCAGGTGGGCCGAGGTGTCGTAACCGGCCAGGGCGAAGACCGGCAGCAGCATGCCGAGCAGGATCACGTAAATCGGCGCGCTCCAGCCCGTGTTGTTGGTGAACTCGGAGAAGACGAAGCCGGCCGACTGGTGGTGGGAGGGCACCAAGGTCAGGGCGCCGATGATGATGACGGCGCCTGCCAGGTGCCACCACGCGCTCAGGGACGTCAGGATGTTCATCAGCCGTGTGCCGAAGAGGTTCAGGACCGCGTGCAGCGCGAGGATGACCGCGTACAAGACCAGCAGGGAGCCAGGGGACGGCGTGTAGTCGAATTGCAGGTTCATCCACGCGGCGGTGAACGTCGCGATGCCGTAGTCCTGGGCGGCGATTCCACCGAGCAGGCCGAGGAGGTTGAGCCAGCCGGTGTACCAGCTCCACCGCTCACCTCCGAGCTGGCGGGCCATGTAGTACAGACCACCGCTGGTGGGGTACCGGGAGGTGATCTCCGCCAGGGCCGCGGCCAGGCACAACACCAGCGGCCCGACGGCGAGCCACCCCCACGTGATCACCGCGGGGCCTCCTGAGTTCAGGCCGTAGCCGAACAGCAGCAGGGTCCCCGACATGATCGAGATCACCGACAGGGACGCCGAGAAATTACCGAAGGCCCCCATCCGGCGGTGCAGTTGCTGGGTGTAGCCCAGCGACTGGAGGATGCGCGCGTCCTCTCCGTCGTCGACCGGGTTCGACTGCTGGCGCGGTGTTCTTACCGAAGTCATGGGATCTCCGCACAGGAAAGCTGGATCGAGGGGGGCAGGTGGGCCGGCCGCCGGGCCGCCGGGCGGGGCGTGAGAGCCGGGACGTGGGGCGTGGCGTCGCACGCCTGTGGAACCGGGCCGGTACTCATGGATGTTCTCCCGTGTACCGCGGGCGGGACCTCAGGCAGGCGTCGCGGTCCTCCTCAAATGCCTTCCGCCATTGGCCCTTCGGGTTACGCGGGTCGTACTGCCACGGGGCGGGCGTGGCGAAGTCGCCGATGGCGTCGAAGACTTCGGTCGCCCACTGCGCGAAGCCGCCTCTCGCCAGGGCGTATGCGAGGTAGTTCAGGTCCAGTTGGGAGCTGGTGACCGGATCGCACTTCTGGAACCACCCCTCGAATGCCTGCGTCACGGCCCGGGTGGTGTCCTCCCTGGTCCACAGCAGATTGAGCATGCCCTCGGCGCCGTTGTCCCGCCGCTGCCGGTACTCCTGTACGCGGGCGTAGAGGGGCAGCATGAGCAGGGGCGAGTCGACCGGCGCGAAGGAGGCCGTCCAGCGGGCGAAGTCCGTCGCGACCGCCTGGCGGCCCGCCGGCCCCGGGCGGGCCTGGAGCGCCTGGGACATGCGGTGCCACGCCTCGCGATTGAACGGATCACGTCGGTGCACCTCCCCCAGCAGACCCCACGGTCCGCCGGGCAGCAGGTACTCGTGGGGCGGCGGGGCCACGCGATGCTCCGGGTAGCGTCCTTCCGTGTCCGTCTCGGCCAGAGCAAGGCGACAGATCCACGGCACCGAGTCGTGGGGATTTCCCTCGCCCGCCCGATGGCAGGCCTCCCGGGCCCGGGCCACCAGTTTCTCCAGGTCCCCCGCCCGCCGGTGGTCACGCCCCCAGTGCCTGCGGTGGGCCTGTAACACCCGTTCGGTGGCGACTCTGGCGTACATCACCCGGGCGGCGAGGCTCTCCGGTTCCTCTTTCAGCCACAACTCCACGACATTGGCCTGAGCGGCGACGACTCCCAGTACCTGAGTACGAGACGTCCACTGCGGCCAGTTGCCCGTCCGGGCCAGCACTTGCCGCATCTGCATCCAATATCCCGCTTGGATGTCCTGCACCGCCGCATGCAGGTCCGCGTCCCGGCCGGCCGGGCTCGAACTCCCCATCAGCGCGGCCCCCGATGGGGCGGCTGCCCGGGCGCCTGCGCATGGCCCGATCGGTGTGAGCACGACACCGGACGGTGTGCACTGGCGAGCATGGCAGAAGGACCCTCTTGGCAGTTGGGACGGGCGAGCGCGGTCATGCGGAGGACGGTGGGCAAGGGGCGGGGGGGGTGGGCAGGAAGGAGGCCGCCGCTGGTGCAAACCCGGTCCGTGGCTCTCGCCCGTGGTCGGCAGCGACCGCCTGAAGGTACTTAAGTGCCTGGAGAGGCGCATGGCCAGTGAATCCCAGGATTGCCAGGGTGCTCAGCCTCAGGTTTCGGCCATGCGACGGGCGGGCGTAGCCATCTGTGACCGGGCCCGCCGGTCACAGTACTGAGGCTGTGCGTCGCCGGGACTGCGGCATTTGCTGCCACGTGTTCTCGGGCAAATGCACCAAGGTCACTTGAGGAGGGGTGGAGGCTGCGGGCAGACAGCGAAATCCCGTACGGGTACGGCGCATTGACGGAGCATCCGGGAACGTACGGGTATGCCGGAGGCGGTCGTCCGGGCGCGGAATCATCGTCCAGTTCGATACGGTGGTCACTGGCTGTGATCAAACGCTGCCACAGGGGAGATGCCGATCCTTCTCTCGGCATACCTCGGCATACCTCGGCACGTCTCGGGCGGCGACCTACTTGGGGCAGGTCTGGTCGCGGGCGGGCAGTTTGCCGGTGGACAGGTAGCGGTTGACCTTGGTGTCGACGCAGGCGTTCTCGTAGAGGCCGTAGATCGCGTGGCGGTTGGCGCCCCGCACCGTGAGCAGCTTGGAGCTGGGCAGCAGTCCGTGTAGGGCAGTGGCACCCTTGTGCGTGGTGCGCGGGTCGCCGGTGGCCGAGACGATCAGCACCTTGGCATCGTGCTTCACCCGGGTCGGCTCCTCTCGGGGCCGGTCCCAGAACGCGCACGGGCTGATGTTGTGGGCCAGCGCGCCGAAACGCGGGGCTGTGGCGCGGCTGCGCTCGATGTCCCGCCAGTAGACCTCGGGGTCGCGCGGGGCCGCCCGGTCGCCGCAGATGATCGCCGACTGGACGCTGCCCGTGTGCGACTGCTCGCCGGTCATCGCGAACTTCAGGAGGCCGGCGAAGGACGGTGACAGCTCGGTCGGCTGCCCGTTCGCGGCCTTGTGCAGTACGGAGATCTTCTCGGCGAGCGCCGTGCGCGATGCGTCGGTGTCGCTGTCGACGCCGGACAGCAGGACGAACGGGACCTGGGTGTCGTCCAGTTGGAAGGTCTCCGGGGCGGTGCCCACCGTCAACGGCTTGCGCGCGGACTCCCTGATGATGCGGTCGACCGTGGCGAGCACCTCGGCCCGGGTGCGGCCGAGGCCGTAGGTCGTGTCGCGGGTGGCGGCCCAGGTGGCCCAGTCGGCGAGCGCCCGTTCGTTCTCGCCGACGGCCTCCTGGAGCAGTCGGGGGCCGAACTTGCGCGGGTCGATCGCGCCGTCGAGCACCATGCGGTCGGTGCGGCCGGGGAACATCTGCGTGTAGACCGTGCCGAGGTAAGTCCCGTACGAGTAACCGAAGTAGGAGATCTTCCGCTCGCCGAGCGCACCGCGGATGACGTCCATGTCGCGGGCCGTGTTGCGCGTGCTGACGTGCGGCAGCAGAGAGGCGTTGGTGGCACGGCACTTGGCGGCGAGGCTCTTGTTGAGGGCGACCTGACGGTCGTAACCCGACCGGCCGAGACCGGCCGAGAAGAGGTTCGTGCCGACGGGCCAGCCGCAGTCCAGCGGGGTGCTGCGGCCCACGAAGCGCGGGTCGAATCCGACGATGTCGTAACGCGGTCCCGCCTTCTTCATCCACGCGTGGAATTCGGGCGGTGACTCGAGGGCGGTGCCGCCGGGCCCGCCGTTGTTCAGCAGGATCGATCCGATGCGGTGGCGGGTGTCGGTGGCCTTGAGCCGGGATATCGCGACGGTGATGGTACGGCCTTGGGGCGCGGTGTAGTCGAGCGGTACGACGGCGTCCGCGCACTGCACGCCCGCCTTGTCCAGGTCGCGGCCCTTGGCGTCGTCCGGGTTCTGGGCGCAACTGCCCCAGTTCAGGGGCTGGTTGTAGTAACGGGCGAGCGAGTCGGATCCGGATCTCGTCGTTGTGGTCGCGTCGCCGGGGGCGGCCGTGACCGCACTGGCGCTGGCGCTGGCGAGGGCCGTACCGAGGCAGGCGGCGAGGGTGACTCCGGCGAGGGAGGCGCGGCGGGCGGTCGGGCCGAGGGGGTTGTTCCGTTTCTCTGTCACACCGTCAGACGCTAAGTGGAACAGCAGCCCCCACTCACTACGGCTGTCCCCCGGACCTCAGGGAGGCCATCCCCAGCCCGGGGGTTTACCCCCGCCCCACCCTGAGGCCAGCGCATCGGCGCACCAGGGGGACATCCGGCTGTGCCGTCCCCCTCCCCGCTGGTGGGATGGTCGCCGACCGCCCACTCCTCGACAGCGAAGGCATCTTCATGAAGAAAGAGAAGGCATCTTTATGACGAAGGCTGCAGGCGTACGTTCCTCCGGACGGCGTCGGCGGCGTCTGCTCGTCGTCCCGTGCGGGCTGGCCGCGGCCCTCCTCGCCGCGTCGTCCGGTCTTACGGCGGCGGTGGCGGAGTCCCCGGCAGACGATCCGCTCCAGCGGCAGGTGGACGCCCTCCGCGCATCCGGCGTCGTCGGCGTACAGGCCGAGGTCACCTCCCCGGGCCGACGGGACAGCGCGCGTGCCGGGACGTCCGGTACGCGGACCCAGAGGCCGATGCCACCTAACGGAAGGTTCCGGATCGGCAGCGCCACCAAGACCTTCACCGCCGCAGTCGTGCTGCAACTCGTCGGCGAGGGGCGCATGTCCCTGGACGACACCGTCGAACGGTGGCTGCCGGGGGTGGTCCAGGGCAACGGCAACGACGGCAGCCAGGTCACCGTGCGACAGCTGCTTCAGCACACCAGCGGCATCCACGACATCGGGCCGGACGTGCCGGCGCTGCGGAGTGCGGAGGGCTACCGGGCCGAGCGGTTCCGTACGTACACCCCGGAGGAGTTGGTGAGACTGGCCATGCGGCACCCGCCGCTGCCCCGCGACCCCGGTGATACCAGTGATCCCAGTGAGCCCTCCCCCGGCGCCAACTGGTCGTACTCCAACACCAATTACATCCTCGCCGCGATGATCATTCCAAAGGTCACGGGCCGGAGCTGGGAGCGGGAGGTGAAAAACCGGATCATCCGGCCGCTGGGCCTGACGGACACCAGTACGCCCGGCACCTTCCCGTTCATCACGGGCCCGCACGCCCGCGGTTACACCTCGTTCGGCACCGGCACCGGCACCGGCACCGGCACCGGCACCAGCACGGGAACGAACACCGGCACCGACGTCACGACGCTCGACCCGAGCATGGCCGTCGGCTCCGGCTCGATCATCAGTACCGCGCACGACATGAACACGTTCTACGCCGCGCTGCTGGGCGGCCGCCTGCTGGAGCCGGCGGAGCTCGACGCGATGACGACCACGATGCCAGCGCCCCAGCTGGGTGCGGGGTACGGACTCGGTCTGGCCGAGATCCCGCTCTCCTGCGGCGGCAGCTACTTCGGCCACCGGGGCGAACTGCTCGGCTACGTCACCTGGGGAGGCGCGACCCGGGACGGCACCCGGACCGCCTCGGTGTACGTCACCAGCGACGGCGGCAAGGACACCGAGCGCAGCATGATGAAACTCGTGGACCGCCAACTCTGCGGTGAAGGGAAGGGGTGAGTCGGGCGGGACAAGCCGAGGGCATGGTCGATAAATGCCTCGACATCGGCCACGGTGATCGTGGACGCTTCGCGCGATGACAAGAATCGATGACACACCACCCGCGTGGGACGAACGCACCCAGCTCACCACGTTCCTCGACTACGCACGTGCCACCACCCGCGCCAAGTGCGAGGGCGTCTCCGCGGAGAATGCGCGCAAGGCCCTGTTGCCGGCCTCACCGCTGATGACGATGAGCGGATTGGTCAACCACCTCCGCTGGGTCGAGTACCACTGGTTCCAGGTGATCTTCCTCGGCGAGGAGGACCAGGGTCCCTGGACCGACGAGGACCCCGACCGCGAGATGCGCATCGCCGTCGACTTCCCTCTTCCGCAGCTGCTCGACGAGTATGCCGAACAGAGCGCCCGTTACCGCGAATTGGTCGCCCGAACCGATCTGGACGCGCGGGCCCGGGGAACCATCCGCAACGGCCTCCACGTCGACCTGCGCTGGATCCTCCTCCACCTCACCGAGGAAACCGCCCGCCACAACGGCCACCTGGACATCCTGCGCGAGCTGCTCGACGGCACGACGGGAGGCTAGACCCTAGCCCCTACGCGACCGGCGGCCCGTGCACTGACAGCCCGGCCGGGGCTCCGGGTGGGTGTCCCCGCCGCTGCCGCAACCAGCCGAAAGGTTACGTCTTTTCGCCCGGTACGGCCGGCTTGCCTCCCCCTGCCGGGCGTACGCGCAGGTTCGGGCAGTGTTCGTCTGGGACGAAGCCCATGCGGGTGTGGAAGCGGCCGATGCGAGCCGTGGAGGCGAAGGCGACCAGTCCGAGGTGGTGCTGGTCCTGCCACGCCATCGCGTGGAGCACCAACCGTACGACGGCCATGGGGCGGTCCTCCGGCCCGGCGAACATCCCGATCCGGAACCAGGCGCCGCCGTCACCCCGCAGACGCCGCACCGTGAGGGTGGCCTGCACGGACTTGACCAGGGTCGGCATGCATCGGGCGACCTCCGCGCCGATCACGGTGGCCGTCGCGGCGCCGACCACGAGCATCGTGACACGCGCGGGGACGCCGACGGCCGCGGCGGCGACGGCCGCGAGCCACGCGGGGCCGACGATGAGCAGGGTGAGCCCGGCCGGGACACCGGCCAGCATGACGAGGGCGAGCGCCCGGCGCGGCCACGGTGCCTTGAGGCCGTGGACCGCCGCGGTGGCGCCGTCCTGCTCGAACAACCCCCCGGTCGCATGGGCCGCCAGCATCGGCAGCGTCCACAGCAGATAGGCGGCGGGCCAGGACAGCCGGGTCAACGGGCGTCCCAGCCGGCGCGTCACCAGAATCCCGGCAGCCACAGCTTGAGGCCAGGAGGGCCGTGAGTCGTCGGGGATCGCAGGGGAGTACTCCATCTGCCCGAGGCTAGGGATGCGTCCGCCGGAAGCCTGCCTCGGTTGGGCCATCCGAGTGATTCGATGCCTCTCACAGGTGACCGTCGGCCGCGTATTCGAAGTCGGACGTGGGCCGTGTGTCCGTGACTTCTGCCGACCCTCGGAGTTCCTGAGGCTGGGGCCCCGCGCGGAGTTCCCACGGAATTCCTGAGGGCGGCTCCGTGCGCGGAGTTGCTGACGCCGGGCCGGGCCCGCGCCGCGCGGCGGGGCCCCAAGGACGAAGAAGACCGGACGAGTTCGAGGAACGAGCATGGCGACACATCGCACGAAGCTGTCCTTCTCCGACGAGGTGCTGCTGCGCAACGGCTGCCCCGGGGTGGTGGGGATGGCGGCGCTCTTCTCGGGACCACCACCGGATCTGCGCGAGGTGCGGGAACGGGTCGCCGAGCGGTGGACGCCGCTGGAGCGGATGAGTTACGTACTCGACGAGCCTCACGCCAGCGGTCTGCGCACCGGCAGTTTTCGCACCGGCAGTCGTCGCGCCGAAGCCCCCCGCGTAGGCCGGACGCCGCGGCGGTCCGCGTGGTGGGTCACCCCCGGGCCGTTCGACCCCGCGACCCACGTGCTGAACTCCCCTTCCAAACTCGCCGACTTGTGGTCCGAGTCCATCGACCGGCCGCTGCCCGGCGGGCTGCCCCCGTGGCGGCTGTACCTCGTGCCGGGAGGGCCCGACGGGGGTTTCGCCCTGTCGCTCGTGGCGCAGCACATGCTGCTCGACGGACGTTCTCTGCAGACACTGCTGTGCGCCTTGATGGACGGCACCGCGCCGGCCCGGGTGTCCGCACGGCCCACGGCTCTGCCTCGGGTACGGCTGCGGGGGCTGGGCCGCGAGATCCGTTCCCTGACCGCTCCCGGCCGCGCGCTCCCCGTGCCGCGGCCGACCGAGACGTGCCCCTCCGTCGCCCTGCTGAGCATTCCCCCACAACTGGTGTCCGCCGCACGTCAACAGCCCGACGGCGAGCGGCGCACGAGCCTGAACGAGGTGCTGCTCAGCGCGGTCTCCGGCGCCCTGCGCACCACGTTCGGGGCACCGGAGCAGTGGCCGCCGGAGGAGGGGGTGCAGGGGCAGGGGGTGCAGGAGCGAGGGCCGCAGAGCAGGGACGTCTACTCGGCGGTCCCCTGCGACCTGCGGACCCAGGACAACCGTGACGAACTCGGGAACATCATCACCGCCGTCCGGGTCCGGCTGCCGATCGACGCGGACACGCCGGAGGACCGGCTCCGGCGGTCGCGGCCCCTGCTGCGGGCCGTGCCGTCCAGGGCGGCCGCCCAATCCCCCCTGATCTTGGCGGGGGAAGCCGTGCGGAAGGTGTGCCCTTGGGCGACCGGGCCGATGACCGGGAGGGGGTACCGGCCGTCCTTCATGGCCACCTCCACCACGGTCGTGCGCTGGCCCGACGACCCGAGCACCTTCCGTGGACACGACTTCCTCCGCGCCATCGTGCTGCCCCCGATGCACCGCCCGGGCAACGCGAGCTTCGCCCTCCTCGCGTCCGAGAAGTCCTTCGCCCTGTCGGTGGTGTGCAACATGGGCCCCGACGAGGCCCAGTCACTCGGCGACGCGGTGATCGCGGAACTGGAGGAACTGGCGCAGAGGTGACGGGTCGGGTGGGGGCGGGGGCCGCGGGCGGGGCTCTTCGCGGCTGCCGCCCGGCGCCCGGCCCTCATCAGCGGCTCGCGGATTTGTCTCCGTGCAGCCGGGCCTTTACGCCGCGCTCTTGGAGAAATTCCTGCACTCAGGAGTGCAGGTTATGGAGCTCCACTCGTTCGGCGACAGCGGAGGACATGGCTCTGCGGAACGTGCATGGCAGGAATGTGCCTTGGCATGTCTTTTTGGACTCTCGTCCGGGTGGCCCGACCCAACCACCGTGGCCCCATGAGGGAAATCTCCGATACAGCCACTACAGCCACTACAGCCAATACGGCCTATCCAGGCGTACTCAGGGCCGCAGTGCAGGTCGACGGTGACGTGGCCAGTTATCTGACCGTCGAGCGGGGCGGGCCCGTCGTGTTGTTGTTGCACGGGACGTACTGGAGCCGGGTCTGGCTTCCGGTTCTGGGGCGGCTCGCCGGGGCGGGGCTGCGGCCCGTTGCCGTCGACATGCCGGGGCTGGGGTGCTCGGGAGGGGAGCTCACCCCCGAGACGGCCACGGTTCCGGCTCTCGCGGCGTGGGTGGCTCGGTTCGCCGACGCTCTGGGGGTCTCCGGGCCCGTCGCCGTTGCGGGGCATGACATCGGGGGTGTCGTCGCCCAACACCTTCTCGTACACGGCCAGTTGGATGTGTCTCGGCTGGCCCTCGTCAACTCGGTCACCTACGACTCCTGGCCCGCGCCGCACGTGGCCCGCTTCCGGGACGCCGGTCCTGGTACGGGCGGTGCCACCGTCGACGACGTCCTCGAAGCCCGCCGGGCCGCGGCGACGGCGGCGCCGGCCGGTGCCGCCACCGGGCGGCGGGTCGCCGAGTACCTGGAACCGTGGACCTCCGCGCGCGTCCGCCGGTCGTGGATGGCGCTGGCAGCTGCGGCCGACAGCCGCTCCACCCTCGGTCTCGTTCCGGCTCTGCGGCGTTCCCTGGTGCCCAAGTTGCTGATCTGGGGCGAGGACGACGAGTACGAGACGGTCGAGTACGCGGAGCGGTTCGCCGCGGAGATGCCGCGGACCACGCTCGTACGCATTCCGGACGCGGGGCACATCCCCACGGAGAACGCGCCCGAGCGGATCGGCGACGCGCTGGGAGCATTTCTCGGAGGGTTTCTCGGCGGGTAGCCGCCTCCACAGCGGTGGCAGCGAGGCGGGGTGGTTCGGTGGGCCGTCCCGGCGAGGGCTCGGGCGGGGCGGCCGTCTGACCAGCGGTGCCGGGGCCGAGTGGGTGCGGTATGGGCACGCCCGGCGCGGAGAGGTACGCGGATTGGTCTAGTCCTTACTTGGTTCAGACCATTGACATGTCTCTGATCACAGGACTATTCCGTAAGCACCTCCCGTGCGTCACAGCTCAGTTGACGCCGCTTCACCCTCTTGGATGGCCATGAGACGTATGCGCTCCCTCCGTGCCGCGCTCACCGCGGCGGCCACCGCGGTGGCCGCTCTGGGCCTGACCGCGATCTCGGGCTCCCCCGCCCAAGCCGCGACCCCGCTCCCCGCCCGTGTCTTCGCGCCCTACTTCGAGTCGTGGACGGGTGAGAGCCCCGCCCAGCTCAGCGCCCAGTCCGGGGCCAAGCACCTGACGATGGCGTTCCTGCAGACCGCGTCGAAGGGCTCCTGCACCGCCTACTGGAACGGCGACACCTCACTGCCCGTCGCCGCGTCGTCCTTCGGCGCCGACATCAAGACGATCCAGGGGCGCGGCGGCGACGTCATCCCGTCCTTCGGCGGCTACACGGCGGACACCACCGGCACCGAGATCGCCGACAGTTGTACGGACGTCGACCAGATCGCCGCCGTGTACGAGAAGGTCGTCACGACCTACGACATCCCCCGGCTCGACATGGACATCGAGGTCGACTCGCTCGACAACACCGCCGGCATCGACCGGCGGAACAAGGCGATCAAGAAGGTCCAGGAGTGGGCCGCCGCGAGCGGACGCAAGCTGGAGATCTCGTACACCCTGCCGACGACGACCCACGGCCTGGCCGACAGCGGTCTCGCCGTGCTCAGGAACGCGGTGGCCAACGGCGCCCGCGTCGACGTCGTCAACCTCATGACGTTCGACTACTACGACAACGCCGCCCACGACATGGCCCAGGACACCAAGACCGCCGCCCAGGGCCTCTACGACCAACTCGCCCGGCTCTACCCGGGCAAGAGCCCCACCCAGCTCTGGGGCATGATCGGCGTCACCGAGATGCCCGGCGTCGACGACTTCGGCCCGGCCGAGACGTTCACCCTCGCCAACGCCAGGGACGTGTACGACTGGGCGGTCGCCAAGGGGATCAACATGATCTCGTTCTGGGCGCTCCAGCGCGACAACGGCAGCTGCCCCGGCGGGGCCGCCGCGGACAACTGCTCCGGCATCGAGCAGAACACCTGGGATTTCTCCCGCATCTTCGCGCCGTTCACCAGCGGCGGCACCGCGCCGAGCGACGACTTCTCGCTGTCGACGACGCCCGCCTCCGGGACGGTCAAGGCCGGCGGCTCGCTCACCGCCACGGTCAAGACGTCGGTGACGTCCGGCAGCGCGCAGAGCGTGAAGCTCACCGTCAGCGGTGCCCCCGCCGGCGTCACCGCTTCCCTCAGCCCCGCCTCGGTGACGGCCGGCGGGTCCTCGACGCTCACGGTCAGTACGACCGCGGCGGCCGTCAACGGCACGTACAAGCTGGTGGTCACCGGCGCGAGCCCGTCCGCCGCGCACTCGGCGACGTACTCCCTGACGGTCACGGGCGGCAGCGGCAACCAGTGCACGGCCGCGCCCTGGGCCTCTGGCGCCGTCTACACCGGCGGCCAGCAGGTGTCGCACAAGGGGCACACCTGGAAGGCCAAGTGGTGGACGACGGGCGAGGAGCCCGGCACCACCGGCGAGTGGGGCGTCTGGCAGGACCTCGGCGCCTGCTGAGCCCACCGCCGGGCTGGGGCCGTTCGTCCCCGGCCCGGCGGTAGTTTCGCTGAGCGGGGGCGCGTTGTTTACGGGGCGGCCCGACGACCGCTCTCTTTTTATTTCGGCGCTCTCGTAGCCCAGTTGGCGGCACGAGGCCTGGCCGAACCGGGCGTGGCAGCGGGCGAGTTGGAGGACCGCCTCGCGACACGGCTGCGGCTGGCCCGCGTACGGGCGCTGTACGCGGGCGGAGTCCTCAAAGCCGCCACGACGGAGTTCGTCACCCTCGCTGCGGAGTCGGCCGACTGGAACGACCGGGTCCAGCGAGTTCAGGCCGACCTCTCGCCGTCCGCCCATCCGCGCCCTGCTGCCGCGCCCGGAGGCGGGCGAGTTCGCTCCCGCCCCGGTCCGCCTGGACGCGGCGATCACCCACCTGACTTCGCTGGGCCACCGGGAGGAGCCACGCGCCTCCGCCCCGCCACGCGCCCCCACCCTGACCCTCCGGCTAACCGAAGTCATCCGGTCCGCAAACGGTGGACACGACAAGATATCGTTGACGCACGGCGACCAACTGGTTCTTTTGCGCCACCAGTTGGCCGAAAAGCGTGCCGTGGGAAGCCTGCCGGAACCGAGGGATCCAGGAAGTGCCGATGAGTTCGACGAGACGTACCGTCTCCCCCGTGACGCGCTCCCGCCCGGTCGGCCGGCAACCCGCCCGCGCCCTCTCGTAGTTGGCGCCCGCCCTCCGCACACCCCCCTCCCGCCGGGCGGCGCGCCCGTCACGGACGCGGGGGGCCGGTCCGCCCGCAGTCACCCCGTCCAGCCGGCGGCACCGGGCCGCCTCGCCCCCCCATTGACACCTGTAGAGGACGTGATGACAGACCTGATACAGGCCACCACCGTGGTGCCGTCGGTTCTGGCCCTGGCCGCCGGCGGTGCGGCCTGGCGGTTCTGGGACCAGTACCGCGGTGAACGCGCCACGAGCGGCCGCCTCCGTCGCGAGGCCGAGGAGATCGCCGGACGGCAGCGTGCCACCGAGGAGGTGCTCGCCCAGCTCGCCGGTGGCGTGATCCCCAGGCTGGGGGCCGAGGCGGAGCGTCTGGGCACGGGCCACGGGGTCGACATCGAACTGCCCGAGGCCCTGGTGGGCACGCCGCTCGCACGCCGCCTGACGGAACTGGCCGACTCCGCCGCGCACACGGTGCGCAAGGTCCAGTACGACGCCCAGAACAGCACGAGCGCCCAGATCGACGAGGTCCGCAAGACCGCGCAGGACGACGTCGCCCGCGCGCGGCAGGCCGCCGAGCAGTCCAGCCGGGCGGCGGTGCGGGCCGTCTCGTCCACGATGGTGGGCATGGCCTCGAAGCTGAGCCAGCGGGTGAGCCAGGGCGTGCGGCGGCACGAGGGCGACGAGGCGTACGAGACGCTGGTCGGCATCGACCACCCCACGCAGCAGATGCTCCTCGTCGCCCAGAACTACGTGGTCCTGTCCGGGGGCAAGCTGTCGCGCCGCTGGCCGGCCACCCCGCTGACCGACGTGGTGCGGGCCGCCATGGGCAGCATCGAGGAGTACGAGCGCGTCGAGCACCAGGAGCTCGGGGTCACGGTGACGAGCCGGGCGGTCGGGCCGATCGTCCACGCCCTGGCGGTGCTCCTGGACAACGCGGTCCGCTACTCGCCCTCCTCCGCCCGGGTCCACGTCGCCTTCCAGGAGGGCCACCACGGGGTCTCGGTCATCGTGGACGACGCCGGTCTGCGCATGAACGAGGAGCAGTTGACGTGGGCCAGGAAGATCCTCACGGGTGAGCGGCGCGACGACATCAACCAGCTCGGCGCGCACCCCCAGACCGGACTGCGGGCGGCCGCGGCCCTCGCCGACGCCTATGGGTTCCGGATCGACCTGGAGGCCCCGAACCCCTTCGGCGGCACGCGTGTCTACATGTTCATCCCCAAGAGTCTGTTGACCACCGCCGCGGCGGCGCCCGCCCCGGTCCCGGCGGCGGAGCCCGCAAGGCGTACCACCGCCAGCGGGCTGACCGTCCGGTCGCGGGCGGGCGCCGGGCGCGCCCGGACGGCACGGCCCGCGGGCCCGCCTGCCGTGGACGGGGAGCGGGCCGCGGCCTCCGGAGGGCAGGCGGCGCCGGGGCGTCCCGCCGTCGCCGCGGCCTGGGCGAAGGGGACGCGCAGCGCCCGCACCGAAGATCCGACCACCTCGCACGAAGGAGCCTGACCGTGACCACCGGCAACGAACTTGGCTGGCTGCTGGACCGCTCGCTGGGGTCCATCGAGGGCGTCAGGCACGCGGTGCTGATGAGCTCCGACGGTCTGCTGCACTCCCGGACGTCCGGGATCGGGCAGGACGACGCGGAGAAGTTCGCCGCGATCACGGCGGCCGTACGCGCCGCCGCGCTCGCCTACGACGAGGAGACCGGCGGCGGGGGCACCCGGCAGGCGCTGATCGAGCTCACCAACCACGTGGGGCTGATCACCCAGGCCGGCGGCAACACCATGCTGTCGGTGCAGACCAGCGGTCCGGACGCCGACATCGGCCTGATCACCCATCACATGCTGGAGCTGGCCCAGCGCGTCGGCCACGAGATGAAGGTCGCCCCGCGGGAGCCTTCCGGACCCGGCCTGCCGACGACGTGAGCGGGCCGCGGCGGGACCCGGATCTGGTCAGGCCCTACGTCCGTACCGACGGGCGTGTGCGCGCCGATCCGGATGTGCGCCTGGAGACCGTGGTGCTCGCCGCGAGCGGCCCGGGCGAGGGGCTTGGCGCGGACGCCCGCCGGGTGATGGGCCTGTTCACCCACGCCAGGGGCGGCGGGCTCGCGGTCGCGGACATCGCGGCCGCGCTGGAGTTCCCGCCCTCCACGGTGCGCATCCTCGTCTCCTCCCTCATCGACGCGGGCCTGCTGACCCGCCCGGTCGCGGCCGATGACGACCAACCCCAAACCGATCTGCTCCAGGAGGTACTGCGTGGTCTCCGCGCCCTCGTCTGACGGCCTCATCTACGTGCCTCCCGGCGTGACCCGCTCCGCGAAGATCGTGATATCCGGGAGCTTCGGCGTCGGCAAGACGACGCTCGTGGGCAGCGTGTCGCAGATCCCGCCGCTGCGCATGGAGGAGCGGATCACCCAGGCCAGCGCCGGGGTCGACGACCTGGCGCGCACCCCGCGCAAGACGACCACCACCGTCGGCATGGACTTCGGGCGGCTGCACCTGAGCGACGCCCTCGTGCTGTACCTGTTCGGCACACCGGGGCAGGGCCGGTTCCGGCCCATGTGGGCGGGGCTGACCGAGGGCGCGCTGGGCGCGCTGGTCCTGGTCGACACCCGCAATCTGGAGGCGTCCTTCGAGATCCTCGCGCTGCACGAGGAGCAGGGCACGCCGTACGCCGTGGCGGTCAATCTCTTCGACGGGGCGCCGCGCTACGACCTGGACGAGATCCGCCAGGCCCTCGACCTGGACCCGCACACCCCCCTGACGACGTGCGACGCGCGGGACGGCACGTCCGGCGTCCTGGCCCTGATCACCCTCTGCGAGTACCTGACCGACCTGCACGCACCCGTTTTGGAGCCCCGCCCGTGACCAGCCCGACCACGATCGACGTGGCGTCCGAGCACCGCATCGCCCTGTACGAGGCCGGGTTCGCGGCCGATCCGCACGCCGCGTACGCCAGGATGCGGGCCGAGTTCGGTCCGTTCGTGCCGGTGGATCTCGTCCCCGGTGTCCCCGCGACCCTCGTCATCGGCTACGCCCAGGCCCGCCGCATCCTCAACGATCCGCTGCGGTTCCCGGCCGACCCGCGGGTGTGGGAGCAGTCCGTTCCCGACACGTGTCCGGTCCGGCCGATGATGGAGTACCGCCCCAACGCGCTGCGTTCGAGCGGCCCCGCGCACACCCGCTACCGGTCGGCGAACACCGCCGCGCTCGACGCCGTCGACCAGCACGAACTGCGGACCGTCGTCGAGCGGGTGGCCGATGCCACCATCGCCGAGTTCCGTGACGCCGAGGGCGCCGACCTGCTCTCCCAGTACGCCTGGCCCATCGCCTTCCGTGTCCTGAGCGCGCTGCTCGGCTGCCCGGACGAGGTGGGCCGCCGCATCGCCGACGGCATGGCCAAGATCTTCGAGGGGGTCGACGCCACCAGCGGCAACCAGATCCTCTCGCAGGCCGTCGGCGACCTGGTGGAGCTGCGCCGCCGGCAGCCCGGCGCCGACATCACCTCCCGGCTCCTCGCCCACTCCGCGGCCCTCGACGACCTGGAGATGGCGCACCAGCTCGTCACCCTCTACGGGGCCGGCATCGAGCCGCTGACCAACCTCATCACCAACACGGTCCTGCGGATCCTCACCGACGACCAGTTCTCCGGAGACCTGCACGCGGGCGGCTCCTCGGTCCGCGAGGCGCTCGACACGGTGCTCTACACCGACCCGCCCATGGCGAACTACTGCATCAGCTATCCGCCGCACCCGGTCGACGTAGACGGGTTCCTGCTCCCCGCGCACCAGCCGGTCGTCATCTCGATGGCCGCCTGCAACAACGACCCCGCCCTCGGGGACCAGCGCATCGCGAGCAACCGCGCCCACCTGTCCTGGAGCACCGGTCCGCACGCCTGCCCCGCACGCCCGCACGCGTACCTCATCGCCGAGACGGCCATCACCCATCTCCTCGACGCGCTGCCGGAGATGGACCTCGCCACCGCGCCCGGGGAGCTGGTCTGGCGCCCCGGGCCCTTCCACCGGGCACTGACCGCCCTGCCCGTCCTGTTCCCCACCGCCGCCGCATCCGTCTGAAGGGACTCACGCCATGGCCACGCCCGTGAAACCGATCGCCCTCGACCCCACCGGGGCCCGCGCCCACGACGAGCACCGGCTGCTGCGGGAGCACGGGCAGGCGGTGCGCGTCGACATCCTCGGCGTGACGGCCTGGTCCGTCACCGACCCGGCGCTGCTCAAGGAGTTGCTGACCAGCCCGGACGTCTCCAAGGACGCCCGCGCCCACTGGCCGGAGTACGGCGAGGCGGTCCAGCGGTGGCCGCTGGCCCTGTGGGTCGCGGTGGAGAACATGTTCACCGCCTTCGGGGCGGATCACCGGCGGCTGCGGCGGATGGTGGCGCCCGCCTTCAGCCACCGCCGCATCACGGCGCTGCGGGAGGACATAGACGGCGTCGTCACCGGCATCCTCGACCGCCTCGCCGCGCTGCCGCCCGGCGACATCGTCGACCTGCGCGAACAGCTCGCCTACCCGCTGCCCATCGCGGTCATCAGCCGTCTCATGGGCGTACCGGCCGAACAGCAGGACGCCTTCAGGCGGGTCGTCGACGGCGTCTTCGACACCACCTTGACCGCCGAGCAGTCCGAGGCCAACACCAAGGCCCTCTACGAGGCGCTCCACCTCCTCATCGAGGCCAAGCGCGCCGAACCGGGCGACGACATGACCTCGCTGCTCATCACCTCGCGCGACGGGGACGAGGAGGGGGGCCTCTCCGAGGACGAGCTGCGCGACACCCTGCTGCTGATGATCAGCGCCGGATACGAGACGACGGTCAACGTCATCGATCAGGGGATCTTCCAGCTGCTCACCCACCCCGACCAGCTCGCGCTGCTCCGGTCGGGAGAGGCCGCCTGGGACGACGCGGTCGAGGAGACCCTGCGGCTCGAACCGGCGGTCAGGCACCTGCCGTTGCGGTTCGCCGTGACCGACATCGAACTGGCCGACGGCCAGACGATCGCCAGGGGCGAGGCGATCCTCGCCTCCTACGCGGCCGCCAACCGCCACCCCGACTGGCACGGCGAGAGCGCGGACGCCTTCGACATCACCCGTACCCTCAAGGAGCACCTCGCCTTCGGCCACGGCGTCCACTTCTGCCTGGGCGCCCCGCTCGCCCGCCTGGAGATCAGCACGGCCCTGCGCCTGCTCTTCGAGCGCTTCCCCGAGCTGGAACTCGCCGTGCCCGCCCATGAGTTGAAGCCCCTCGGCTCCCTGCTCAGCAACGGCCACCAGACGCTGCCCGTCCGCCTGCGGCCCGCCGCGGCCTGACCCCCTCCGCCCGCGGGGTCAGGCGGCGACCGCGTCGTGCCCGACCTGCTCGCGCACGCTCCGGCAGGCGCGGGCGAGCAGCCGTGAGACGTGCATCTGGGAGATGCCCAGCTCCGCGCCGATGCGGGCCTGCGACATGTCGAGGAAGAAGTGCATGTTCAGGATGCGGCGTTCGCGCTCGGGCAGGTGGGCCAGGCACGGCCTGACGGTCTCGCGCGCGATCACCGCGTCGTACTCGGGTTCGCTCTGCCCGAGGGTGTCGGCCAGCACGGGGGCGCCCTCGTCGGGGCTGCCCGTGGTCAGCTGGGCGTCGAGGGAGAGCGCGCGGAAGCTGTCGATGGCCTCCATGCCGGTGAGCACGTCCTCCTCGCTCATCCGGCCGTGCGCGGCGATCCGGGCCACGGTCGGGAACTGATCGGCGTCGGCGAGCGCCAGTTCGCGGATGCTGGTGCGCACCCTGGCGCGCAGCTCCTGCACGCGCCGGGGCACGTGGACGTGCCAGGCGTGGTCCCGGAAGTGCCGCTTGATCTCCCCGACGATGGTGGGGATCGCATACGGGACGAAGGGCCCCTGAGCCGGGTCGTAACGGTCCACCGCCTTGATCAGCCCCAGGGAGGCGACCTGCTCCAGGTCCTCCAGCGGCTCGCCGCGGTCACGGAACTTGGTGGCGAGCCGCCGGGCCATGGGGAGCCAGGCCTCCACCAGTTGTTCGGCCAGTCGCCGCCGTTCCGCGCCGGCGGGGAGTGCGGCCAGGCGTTCGAAGTCGGCGGCCGTCTCCGGGGTGTCGGTGTGGCGGTCGGTGTGGCGGTCGAGGTGGCGGTCGAGGTGGCGGTCGGGCTGTCCTGAGCTGCGCGGCATTCGCTTGGCCTTTCCCGTAGAGCTGTCGATGTCGGCAGCACGGGAGCGCGACGAGCACACCGCGAGACGGTCCGGCGGCCGCTCCCGTGAATGTGCCTGGCTGCTCAAGCACGTCGAAGGCCTTGTGTCCTGGAACTCCGGGAACAAACTGGTCCTAATGGGGGAATACGGGGCGGATCGCGGCCGCGGCGGTGTGATCCTGCATACGGGGGAATCGTTGTCTTCCGCGCCCCGAACCGGGTACACGGCTCCGCGTGAAAGCGACCCGAACGACTCCTGCGGCACAGGCTGCCCCGCCGCCCCTCAAAAAGGCCCTGACCACGCCGCTGCTCTACTTCTTCATCCTCGGCGACGTCCTCGGTGCCGGCGTCTACGTGCTGGTGGGCCAGGTCGCCGCGGAGTCGGGCGGCGCCGTGTGGGTGCCGCTGGTCGTGGCGCTCTGTCTGGCGCTGCTGACCGCCGCCTCCTACGCCGAGCTGGTCACCAAGTACCCGCGGGCCGGTGGGGCCTCCCATTACGCGACGCTGGCGTTCGGCCCCTTCACCGGATTCCTCGCGGGTTTCTGCATGCTCGCCTCCGGCATCGTCTCGGTCGGCGCCCTGGCACGCGGGTTCGGCGGGGACTACCTCGTCGAGTTCGTCACGCTGCCGATCGCGCTCGTCGCCGTCGTCTTCCTCGGCGGGCTCGCGCTGCTGAACGCGCGGGGCATCAGCGAGTCGACACGCGCCAACGTCGTCGCCACCGTGATCGAGGTCAGCGGGCTGCTCCTCGTCATCGGGCTCGGCGCGTGGGTCGTGCTGCGCGGCGACGGGGACCTCGGGCGCCTGGACGACCTGGGCACATCACAGAAGGGGCCCGCGGCGGCCGTGCTGAGCGGGGCGGTGCTCGCCTACTACTCGTTCGTCGGCTTCGAGACGTCCGTCAACGTGGCCGAGGAGACCCGCGACCCGCGCCGCTCCTACCCCCGCGCGCTGTTCGGGGCGCTGATCACCGCCGGTGCCGTGTACGCGCTGGTGGGTGCCACGGCCGCCGCCGCGGTGTCGACGAAGACGCTGACCGATTCCAGCGGCCCCCTGCTCGAAGTGGTCCGGGCGGCGGGCGGCGTCCCCACGGAGCTGTTCAGCGCCATCGCCCTGGTGGCCGTCGCCAACGGCGCCCTGCTCACCGGCATCATGTCCTCGCGGCTCGCCTACGGCATGGCACGGGACGGTCTGCTGCCGAAGTTCCTGACGAGGGTGCTGCCCGGCCGGCGCACGCCCTGGGCCGCGATCGGCGCGACGACGGCGCTCTCCCTGCTGCTCGCCCTCACCGGCGACGTGGCCACGCTAGCCTCGACGCTGGTGCTGCTCCTGGTCGTCGTCTTCTTCATCGTCAACGTATCGGTGCTCGTGCTGCGCAGGGACCCGGGCGAGCGGGAGCACTTCCGGGTCCCCACGATCCTCCCCGTCCTCGGGGCGGCCTCCTGTGTCCTGCTCGCCACCCAGGTCGAGCGCGAGGTGTGGCTGCGCGGCCTCGTCGTACTCGCGGTGGGCGCGGCGCTCGGCCTCCTCGCGGCACGACGCGGCCGCCGGCCCGACGGCGAGCGCGGGCAGTAGTCACATCCGGAGTCAAACCTGACGGCCCGCGAGGTCTCCCCCCGGGTCGTCGGCCAGCCCGATCGACGCGGTGATCCGCTTGCCGACCGGCTCCCGGTGCACCTGGAAGCTCTGGCACAGGGCCATCACGATCTCCAGTCCGTGCTGGCCGACCCGCGACGGGTCCGGCGCCAGGACGGCGGGGAGCGTGGTGTTGCTGTCCCAGACGCTGACTTCGACGGCGCCTCCGTGGACCTCCAGCTTCAGCACACACGGTCCGGGCGCGTACTTCCGCGCGTTGGTCACCAGCTCACTGACCACCAGCTGGACCATGCCCATCGCGCGGCCAGAGACGGGCAGGCCGTGAACGGCCTGTACGTCCGTCAGGAAGGTCCGTGCGACCTGCCGGGCCGAGGCGATCTCGTCACTGCCCTCGAAGACCTCGGAAACCGAAACGTTCCCACTGACCAGCGATTTCCGTCCACCGTCATCCCCCGTCTGATCCATAGGTCCCGCCTTGTAACCCAAGCAGTCCTGCCTCACGAGGGAGCGCCTACCCCGGAAACACCGTTGAAAGCCCCCCGAATGCCCTCGAATGCGCGGTCGCCCGCGGGGGCGCTCCGGGAGCGTTCCGGACGCGGCCCACTTCTGGCTCTACGAGTACGCCCCCGAGGTCCTGGAGGCCGAGGCGCGCCACCACCCGGCCCGGGAAAGGCTCGCGGCCGCGCTCGGCGGCACCGTCGACGTCCAGCGGGTCCCCATCCCGCTGGACTGCACCGACGGCTTCAACGAGGCGTATTACCACTCCTGCTGCTGCGCCCCACCCCGTGGCACCTCGGCCGGCGTCGACCCCGGGCAGGGGGTCAGCGTCCGGAGACCGCCGAGTGGGACGGCGCCGGTCGGTCCGGGGCGGGTGCGGCCGTGCTGTCGTGGCCGTCGACGAGCCATGCGCCGACGAGGAGACCGACGACGAGCAGGACCAGGTGACGGTTCCTCTTCCACCACGAGGGCGACTTGGGCTTGGTCAAGACGTATTCCACACGCAGGGGCTTGGGCACGGTGTACCTCCTTCTCCCGTCGGGCGTCCCGGCGGGACGCGGTGGCGCCGGAGATCGTCACGGAGTGGTTGCCACCCGTGACGTTCTGGAGTCAAGTGTGGGCCACGCGGCGGCTCGGGTTCCACTGGATTAACACCGGATGATCGGTGCCCACCGCGGCGGCTCTGTCCGCGGCCGCCCCGCACTGCCTACCCTCGGGCCATGGATCACTCGCCGAACCGTCCCGACGCGCCCCGCACCCCCGGTCCGCTGCGGCAGCTGTCCCTGGAGCGGCTGCGGGAACGTACGAGCATGAAGTGGAGAACGTATCCGGACGACGTCCTGCCGCTGTGGGTGGCGGAGATGGACGTGCCGCTCGCCGAGCCGGTGGCGCGGGCCATCCTCGATGCGGTGGAGCGCGGTGACACGGGGTATCCGGCGGGCCACGCCTATGCCGAGGCGTTCGCCGGCTTCGCCGCGCGGCGCTGGGGATGGGACGGTGTGGCGACCGCACGTACGGCGATCGTCCCCGACGTGATGCTCGGCATCGTCGAGATGCTCAAGCTGGTCTCGGACCCCGGCGACCCCGTCATCGTCAACTGCCCGGTGTATCCGCCCTTCTACCAGTTCGTACGGAACGCCGACCGAACCGTCGTCGAGGCGCCGCTGGACGACCGGGGCCGGATTGACTTCGCCGCCCTGGAGACCGCGTTCCGCCGTGCCGCCGGACCGGGCAGGCGGCCCGTATACCTGCTGTGCAGCCCGCACAACCCGACCGGGACCGTGCACACCGGCGCCGAACTCACCGAAGCGGCCCGGCTGTCGCGCCGGTACGGGGTGCGGGTGGTCGTCGATGAGATCCACGCGCCGATCGTGGCCGCCGGGACCCGGTTCGTGCCCTGGCTGAGCGTGCCGGGCGCCGAGAACGGCCTGTCGCTCGTCTCCGCCTCCAAGGCCTGGAACCTGGCCGGCATCAAGGCGGCCCTCGCCGTCGCCGGCCCCGAGTCCGCCGACGACCTGGCGCGCCTTCCCGAGGAAGTCGGTCACGGCCCCAGCCACCTCGGCGTCATCGCGCACACCGCCGCCCTGCGGGAGGGCGGCCCCTGGCTGGACGCGCTGCTGTCCGGGCTCGACGAGAACCGGCGCCTGCTGGCCGAGCTGCTGCGCGCGCACCTGCCCGCCGTACGCCACCGCCCGGGCCAGGGCACCTACCTGGCCTGGCTCGACTGCCGCGGGCTCGGCCTGGGCGACGACCCCGCGGCCGTCTTCCTGGAGCGGGGCCGGGTCGCGCTCAGTCCCGGCACCGACTTCGGCTCCGGCGGCGCGGGGCACGTCCGCCTGAACCTGGCCACGTCCCCGGAGATCCTGACCGAGGGCGTGCGCAGGATGGCGGCGGCCGTCCGGGAGACGCACCCGCTCCGGTGACCCACCGTCAGGCTGCCACCCGGCCCGCCGCCGCGACCGGCCCGGTACGGAGCACCGGCCACCATGTACTAAGATCGTCATTGCCACCTCGCGCCGGACTTCCGGTCGGGGGACAGGCGTTGGTCGTCCAAGGAAAGACGCCCCGCTTCCTGCGGGGAAATGCAGGTGCAAGGCCTGCCCAGCGCTCAGGACAAGCCCCGGACTCCGTATCCCTGAGTCCGGGGCTTCTGTCGTCCCGGGCACATGGCGGCGCCCACGGCGACGGTGTCCCGCCCCGGCAACTCCCGCCTTTTCTCACGCCGACCGCGCCCTTACCCGTGCGTCGCGTCCCGGCGGGGGCACAAGAACCGAGCAGGGGCACAAGGACAAGGGAACAAGAAGCGCATCCGCGCCGCCGTACGCACGAAGGAGCCCCCATGGACATTCCACCGCACCCCGTGCACGGAGCGGCCCCCCGGCTCCCGCGCGGCCGCGGCGCCGGCTCCTCCCCCGCCCCCGACGGCACAGACGCTCCCTCGGCCTGGGCCATGCGCCGTACCGCCCTGCGCCGCACGCCCGTGTCGATGTGGGACGACGACGTGTCGGACTGGGCGGCGGCGCTGACGTACTACGCGATACTCGCCCTCCTCCCGGCGCTGCTCGTCACCGTCAGCCTCATCAGCCTGGTCAGCCCCGGCACCACGCAGGCGCTGATAGCCGAGGTCACGGACTGGGCGCCCGCCGAGTCCGGCCGTTCCCTGCACGCGGCGCTCAGCGAGATGGCGGACGCGCGCTCGGCGGCGCTCACGGTGGTGATCGCCGGCGGGGTCAGCGCCCTGTGGTCCGCCTCCAGTTACGCGGCCGTGTTCCGGCGCGCGCTGCACGCGATGCACGGCGTCGAGGACACCCGGCCCGCCTGGCGCAAGGGCCACCGCGTGGTGATGACGGCACTGACGCTGCTCGCGCTGCTGGTCGCCAGCGCGCTGCTCCTGGTGCTCAGCGGTTCCGTCGCGGCGAGCGTGGGGCGGCGCGTCGGCTTCGGCGACGCGGGGACGACCGCGTGGGCCGTCCTGCGGTGGCCCGCGCTGGTCTGCCTGGTGGCGCTGCTCGTCCTCGTGCTCTTCCGCAACGCGCCGACCGAGGCGCGCGGTTGGCGCCACATCCTGCCCGGCGGCGTACTGGCCGCGCTGCTCTGGCTTCTCTCCTCGGGCCTGTTCACTCTGTACGCGTCCGGGTTCGGGGCGTACGGCAAGCTGTACGGCTCCCTCGCGGGCGTCGTCGTCTTCCTGGTGTGGCTGTGGGTCTCCAATCTGGCGCTGCTCGCCGGGGCGCAGTTCACGGTGGAGATGGACCGCGCGCGGGCCACCGTGCGGTGAGGCGCCCGCCGCCGGGTCCGCGCCTGCGGCCCCCGCGGCCGCGGACCCCCGGCACGCATCAGCCCGCCCGGCTCGGGTAACCGGAGCAAGAACCGGACCAATGAGGCACGGAGTCGGCATGGGTACATCTCTGGAAGTACTGCTGGACCAGGTGCAGGAGCGCGGTGACTTCGCCAGTCGCCAGCAGGCGGCGGGGGCGGTCGAGAACGTCCTGGCGATCCTCGGCGCCCATCTCGTGGGCGACGACCGCACCGACCTCGCCCGACTGCTCCCCGAGCAGTGCGGGTCCGTACTGGCCGGGGCGGAGCCGGCCAGCGAGCCGCTGACCCCCGTGGAATTCGTCGACGCGGTGGCCGCGCGCACCGGTGACGACGCGACCGGGGCGCGCCGCGCCGTCACCGCCGTACTCGGCACCCTCGCGGGGACCGCGGACGACGCGCTGCTGCGCCGCATCCTCACCCAGCTCCCGCCCGGGCACGCGGGCCTGTTCGGCCGCACCGAACCGGCATGAGCCGAGCGGCCCGCGCAACGCCGCCGGCCGCACAGCCCGATCGCCACGATCGCCATGGCCCTTCCTGGAGGCACTGATGGCACGAACAGGTCGTTCCAAGGCAAGTGAGCGAGCCGAGAGAGCGGCGGCCCGGCGGGCCGCGCCCCGGCGCGCGGCGCCGCTGTCTCCGCTGGCGCGGGCGGCGACGATGCTGGTGGCGTTCGTGGTCATGGTCGCCTTCGCCGTGGTCCTCGCCCGGCTGACGCTGGAGCCGTCGGCGGCCTCCGAGGCGCTGACCCACAGCAACTTCACGCCGGGCGACTCCATCGACGCCTACCTCTCGGAGCCCGCGTTCCGCGACACGGTCAAACAGCTCGGCGGGAACATCCTGCTGGGCGTGCCGTTCGGACTGCTGCTGCCCGTGGTCCTGCCGGGCACCCGGGGTCTGGTGCGGGTGGGGCTGGCCACGGCGGTGACCATGGTCCTCGTCGAGCTGGCGCAGGGCGCCTTCGTGACCGGGCGCACCTTCGACATAGACGACGTCATCCTCAACACGCTCGGTGCCCTGCTGGGTTACCTCCTCCTCGGACGCCGCCTGGGCCGTGCGGTCCACCCCCGCCGGCGCCACTGGTGGCACCGCTTCACCCGCCGCGGCGCGGTCGACGCCTGACGGCCGGCGCCTCACCCGGTCGGTTCGACGGCCGGGCAGCTGCTGCCGCGCGGCGGGGTCTTCAGCGATATCAGGTAGTCGTCGACCGCTTCACGGGCGCAGGGGCTGCTGCTGTACGTGCCGTGGCCCCAGCCCTCGTAGGTGTGCAGGACCGCGTGGCGGCCGAGTTGTCCGGCGACGTGCGTGGCCCAGTTGTAACCGGTCGCGGGGTCGTGGACCGCGTTGGTCAGGAGGACGGGGCGGGTGTTCCGTGCCTTGAGCCGGTGCTGGGGGTTGTCGGGGGCGGGGGCGCCCAGGCAGGCCGAGACGGACATGAGGGCCCGGGGGTAGCGCATGTCCGGCGCGATGCGCGCGACGCGACGCAACTGGCGCGCGTACTCCGCGTGATCGCGGACCGGAAGGCTCCAGTCCTGGCAGAAGATCTCGAACGGGTTGGGGCCGAGATCGGCCGGCCAGAGAGCGGCCGGCCCGGGCCCGGTCTCCTCGGCCGTGGCGGGCTGCGGCGGTGCCTCGTCCAGTTGCCGAAGCAGCACCGCGAGACGCGCCCACTCCGGGGCGTACAGGCGCTTCATCACCAGGGCGTTGAGGTCGAACGGGGTCGGCGTCGCGCCCTCGTGCCGCAGCTCCCCGCGCTCGGCACGGGCCAGCAGGCCCGCCCAGAGCGAGCGTATGTCCGAGCCGTGCAGGGCGCAGCGCTCGGTGCGCCCGCACCACGCCACGAACTCGTCGAAGGAGTCCTGCAGCGACGCGGCCTGCGTGGCGAGGAACTCCTCGGTGCCCAGGCTGTGGTCGACGACCGACTCCAGGACGAGGGCGCGGGCCCGCTTCGGGTACCGCTCCGCGTACTGCTCGCCGAGGAGCGTGCCGTACGAACTGCCGTGGAAGGTGAGGGACCGCTCGCCGAGGGCCGCTCTCACGGCGTCGAGGTCCTTCACCATGCTGAGGGTGTCGACGTGGTCGAAGAGCCCCTTCTCGGTGTGCTCGGCGCAGTCCTTGCGCAGGGCGCGGTTGTACTTCAGCGTGGCGTCGAAGGTGGCCCGGCTTCTGATGACCGTCGGCGGGCGGCTCTCCAGGAGCTTGCGCGAGCAGCGGACGGGGTTGCTGAGTCCGACGCCGCGCGGGTCGAAGCTGACGATGTCGAAGCGGCCGCGGAGCCGGTCGCTGAACCGGTTCATGTTGCCCTCGCCCACGATCCGGTCGACGCCCGAATCCCCCGGGCCGCCGGGCCCGAACACCAGGGAGCCGACGCGCGCGGCGGGCTCGGTCGCCTCGCGGCGGGCCAGGTGGAGGCCGAAACGTCGCCCGTCCGGCTTCCCCCAGTCCACCGGCACCGAGAGCGTCCCGCACTGGGCCGACGCGTCCTTCTCGCATGGCTTCCACGCGATGCGCGTGCCCGCGCCATCGGGTCCGCGCGGCCGTTCCGCACCCGTCGCCCCTGCGCCGTCCCGTCCCCCAGGCGCCCCCGTTGCCGACGCGGTCGTGATCCCCACGCCAGCGAGGCCGACCGTCACGGCGATCGCCGCGCCCCACACGCGTAAGAACCGTTTCCCGGACGGCCGTCGTCCCCGCCGGCGCGGGCAGCCTGGCCGCCGCCCACCCGCCGCATGCCTGTCCACCACCATGACCGCCCCCTCCGTCTCACCCGGATCTCGATCTTCGCTCGCCGTGAGCTCCGACCGGTATCCGGAAAGACCCTGGAATGGCCCGTAGGGGAAGGCGCCAACCACCCCTGACCTCCCCCGGGTTCAGCCGCCCCTCCCCGCGCCCTCAGTGACCCGCGGTCAATTCCCCGCTGAGGTTGTCGTGCATCTTCGCGCTCTGCTCGTTCAGGCCGATGATCTCGACCTGCTTGCCGCGCTGCGCGTACTTGGCGGTGATCGCGTCGAGCGCGGCGACGGAGGACGCGTCCCAGATGTGCGCGGAGGTCAGGTCGACGACGACCTTCTCGGGGTCGCCCGCGTAGTCGAACCGGGTGACCAGGTCGTTCGAGGAGGCGAAGAACAGCTCGCCGGTGACCGAGTAGACGACCTGGGTGCCGTCGGGGTCCAGGACCGCCGTCACGTCGGCGTGGTGGGCGACACGCCGGGCGAAGACGGCCATCGCGGTGACGGAGCCGACGACGACGGCGATGGCGAGGTTGTGGGTGGCGACCACGACCGCGACGGTGATCACCATGACGGCGATCTCCCCGGCGGGCATCCGCCCGAGGGTCTTCGGGGCGATGGAGTGCCAGTCGAAGGTGGCGAAGGAGACCATCACCATCACGGCGACCAGGGCGGCCATGGGGATGTCGGAGACGACCGGGCCGAAGACGATGCAGAGCACCATCAGGAAGGAGCCCGCCAGAAAGGTGGAGAGACGGGTGCGGGCGCCGGAGACCCGTACGTTGATCATCGTCTGGCCGATCATGGCGCAGCCGCCCATGCCGCCGAAGAAGCCGGTGACGATGTTGGCGATGCCCTGGCCGATGGACTCCCGGGTCTTGGAGGAGCGGGTGTCGGTGATGTCGTCGACGAGCTTCGCCGTCATCAGGGACTCCATCAGGCCGACCAGCGCCATCGCGAGGGCGTAGGGGGCGATGGTGGTGAGCGTGTCGAGGGTGAAGGGCACGTCGGGCAGACCCGGCATCGGCAGGGACGACGGCAGGTCGCCCTTGTCGCCCACGGTGGGCACCGCGATCCCGGCGGCGACCGTGATGACGGTGAGGACGACGATGGAGACCAGCGGCGCCGGGATCACCTTCGTGACCTTCGGGAAGAACACCATGAGCGCGAGACCGCCGATGGTCAGCGGGTAGACGGGCCAGGGCACGTCGTGCATCTCGGGGACCTGGGTCAGAAAGATCAGGATGGCCAGCGCGTTGACGAAGCCGACCATGACGCTGCGCGGCACGAACCGCATCAGCTTCGCGACGCCGAGCGCGCCGAGCACGATCTGGAGGGCGCCCGCGAGGATCACCGCGGCGACCAGGTGGCCGAGGCCGTCTTCGCGGTTGAGCGGCGCGGTGACCAGGGCGACGGCACCGGTCGCGGCGGAGATCATGGCGCGGCGGCCGCCGACGATCGAGATCGTCACGGCCATGGTGAAGGACGCGAACAGGCCGATCGCGGGGTCGACGCCGGCGATGATCGAGAACGAGAGCGCCTCGGGGATCAGCGCGAGCGCGACGACCAGACCGGCCAGGATCTCGGTGCGCCAGACCTTCGGGTCGGAGAACCAGTCGGGGCGCAGGCCACGCAGCCGGGCGGCCGGGGACGGTGCGGAGGAGGACAAGAGAAGCGGAACCTGTCGTACTCGGGCCCGCCCGGGGGCACCGCGGGGCGGCGTCACCGGCAGGCGTACGGAACGGCGCGGAAGACCGGGGCGGCGATCCGCGGGGCCCGCGACGGCGGGCGGAAAGTCACGGCGGCGGCGAGCACGGTCCGCCAAGGGCCCTGCTCGCCGCTCAGGGGCGAAGGATCACGGCGGGCAGGCGGCGGCGCCGGGCACCACGGAGACGCCGGGCATCACGGACATGCGCACGCTCTCTCCTGCTGGCATCGGCCTCCGCCGGGGCGGCCGGGAAAAGTTACGGGGACGGGGGTGTCGTCGGCCCCGGCACGGCGCACGGTCGCGGGGCGACCTGTCCCGCACCATGGGTGAGGGCCGGCACCGAGCCGACCCGACGATCACTTACTCTACCCTAACGTTAGGGTAGAGATCGAGGTCGGCCCCCACGGCCTCGGTGGCAGACGAGGAAAGGCGCCCGCGTGAGCAGTGAGCACATGCAGATCGGCGAGGTCGCCGCACGGACCGAGCTGTCGCTGCGCACCATCCGGCATTACGAGGACACCGGCCTGGTCATCCCCTCCGCCCGCTCGCAGGGCGGCTTCCGCCTCTACACCGAGTCCGACGTCGCGCGGCTGACGGTGATCCGCCGGATGAAACCGCTCGGCTTCACCCTCGACGAGATGCGGGACCTGCTCGACACCACCGACCGTCTCGACGCGGCGGAGCCCCCGGTGGGCGACGAGCGCGCGGAACTCCTGACGCGCGTACGCCTCTTCGAGCAGGCCGCCGCCGAGCGCGTCGCCGACCTGCGCAAACAGCTGGCGCGGGCGGAGGAGTTCGCCGGCGCACTGCGCGAACGCCTCACCCCGGTGCCGACCGCCTGACGTCTGGCCGCCTGACCGCCTGACCGCATCACCGGCTCGTCGGAGATTCAGCGCAACGGCATCGCGAAGCTCTTGGCCTTTCGGCCACTGACCGACCGCCCCGTGCGAGACTCCGTCCATGGACAGGGGGCGCGAGTCGCGGTGGGAGAAGGACGCGATGACGGTCGAGATCATGTTCGCGCTCGTGAGCGCCGCGGCCGTCGGTCTCCTGATGTTCGGCGTGGTCATGGCGCCCGCCCTCTTCTGGGATCTGCCGTCGCGGGCGGACGGGGTCCAGCGCCTGCTCGGCACGGTCCTGGGAGGGGGCGCGGGCCTGTGGCGCCTCGTACGCGTACTGCTGCGGCATGACAGGGACCGGCGCGCCGGCCGCTGAGGCGCAGGGACCCAGGGGCGCAGGGATGTCAGCAGCGCTCATGCGAGATACGGCAGCCTCTCGTGCCGTACGGGATGAGCGAAGCCGTCGCCCGCGACCCAGCGGCGGACCTCGTCGACGGCGAGTTCGGCGAGGCGCCGCCACTCGCTGCCCTGGGACCCGGCGATGTGCGGGGTGAGCAGGGCGTCGTCGCACTCCCACAACGGGTGGCCGGGTGGCAGGACTTCGGGGTCGGTGACGTCGAGCACCGCGCGGACGCGGCCCGCGGTGACGGCCTCGGTCAGCGCCTCCTGGTCGACGACCGCGCCGCGTGCGGTGTTGATGAGGACGGCCCCGGGGCGCAGGGCGGCGAGCAGCGCGCGGCTCACCAGGCCACGCGTGGCGGGCAGCAGCGGCGTGTGGACGCTCACGGTGTCGCTGTGCGCGAAGAGGTCGTCGAGCGTGACGAGTTCGGCGCCGAGAGCGGCGGCCTCCCGCTCGGACACGTACGGATCGTGGAGCAGTACCCGCAGGTCGTGGGGGCGCAGCAGCTCGATGACGCGGCGGCCGGTCAGCGAGGCGGAGAGAATGCCCACCGTACGCCGGTAGTTGCCGACGTCGCGCGGGGTGCGCGCCCAGTCCGGCGCGGTGCGCGAGGCGCGGAAGTCGCGGGCGCTCTCCAGGACGCGCTTGCCGGTGAGCAGGATCATCGCGACGGTGTACTCGGCGACGGGCAGCGCGTTGGCCGCGGCGGCCGAGGACACCTCGACGCCGCGCCGCCAGCACGCGTCGGTGACGTGGCCGCGGATGGAGCCCGCCGTGTGGACGACGGCCCGCAGATGTGGGGCGCCGGCGAGGACGTCGGCGGTGAGGGGCGGGCAGCCCCAGCCGGTGACCAGGAGTTCGGCGCCGGCCAGGACCGAGCGTGCGCGGTCGGTGCGGAAGTCGTCGAGCGCGGGCGGCGGTTCGAGGTCCGTGGCCTCGGCGAGGGAGGCGAGGGCGGGCGGCTCCAGGACGGCGTCGGCGGCCTCCCGTGACATGGCGAGCGCGGCGCGGGGGCGACGGGACGGGGACATCTTCCTCCTCCGGGGCGGGCGGTGCGACGCCGTCACGCGTGCGGCGGCGGATCTTCGCACCCGGTCCTGCCGCTCATCATGACCACGGATCCCGATCGGTACGCGCTGCCGTGCCCGTCCTTGTCCATGTCGCCGCCGCCGGGTCCGGGGTCCCCTCGGCGAGTACGAGCGGCAGTGGGCCCGACATCGGCGGCACCGAGCACGGCCCGGGGGATCCGCACCCGGCGAGCCCGCACCCGTCCCTGCCCCAGCCACTATGCACGACGTGTATACGCGCTATGTATAGTGGCCGCATGTCCTCGTTGAACACGCCTTCCGCCAGCAAGACGACGCCTCTGCCCAAGAGGTTGCGTCGCGGCGCCCCCGTCCTCGCGGCGGGTGCGACCCTCGCCCTCGCCCTGACCGGCTGCACCAAGCTCGACACCACCTCGCCGAGCTCGGTCCGCAACGCCGCCGCGGACGTCAAGGCCGCCGACCAGGGCAAGGTCGGCGCCGTCGACTGCCGCAAGGCGAAGTGCGTGGCGCTCACGTTCGACGCGGGGCCGAGCGAGAACACGCCCAGACTGCTCAAGATCCTCAAGGACAGACAGGTCCACGCCACCTTCTTCACCCTCGGCAAGAACCACATAGAGAAGTACCCCGAGCTCGTGAAGCAGATGGACGCCGAGGGGCACGAGGTCGCCAGCCACACCTGGTCCCACAAGATCCTGACGAAGATCGACGAGGCGGAGGCGCGCGAGGAGCTGGAGCGCCCCAACCAGGCGATCGAGAAGCTCATCGGCAAGAAGCCGACCCTGATGCGCCCGCCGCAGGGCCGCACCAACGACGACGTCAACAAGCTCTCCAAGGAGCTCGGCCTCGCGGAGGTCCTGTGGACCGTCACCGCGAAGGACTACACCACCAATGACTCCAAGCTGATACAGAAGCGGGTCGTCGACCAGACCAAGCGGGACGGCATCATCCTGCTGCACGACATATACAAGGGCACCGTGCCGGCCGTCCCCGGCGTCATAGACGAGCTGAAGAAGCGCGGCTACGTCTTCGTGACGGTCCCCCAGCTGCTCGCCCCGGGCAAGGCCGAGCCGGGCAAGATCTACCGCTGATCCCCCCGGCCCTCGCGGACCCGGACCCGCGCGGACCCGGCCCCGGCCGGCCGGCTGGACCGGCTGCCGACCGGCCGCCGGCCTGGCAGGCTCACGGGTGTGGCCATCTTCCAGATCACCAGAGACGCGCCCCTGCCCGCCGCCGAGACATGGCGCAGGCTGACCACCTGGGAGCGGCACGGCGACGTCGTCCCGCTCACGCGCGTCACCGTGCGCACTCCCCCGCCGACCCGTACCGGCACGGTCTTCGTGGCCCGCAGCGCGCTGGGTCCGCTCGGCTTCGACGACGTGATGGAGGTCGTCGAGTGGTGCCCGCCGGACGGCACCGTGCCGGGCCGGTGCCGTCTGGAGAAGCGGGGGACGCTCGTGACGGGCTGGGCGGAGATCGAGGTCTACCCCGCCGCCGGGTCCGGGTCCACGGTCGTGTGGCGCGAGGACTTGCACGTACGGTGGCTGCCCGCGCTCTGCGACGGGGTGCTGTCGGCCGTGGCCCGGCGGATGTTCGCACGGGCCGCCGACCGCCTCATCGCAGCCGGACCGGCACCGCGTCGAAGCCGTCCGCGCTGAAGGACCCGACGGGCCGGGCCAGGCCCGCCGTCCCGTCCGGGCGCGGGAGCGGGAACCGCTCGAAGAGGGCGAGCAGGGCGATCGCCGCCGCCATGCGGGCCGACGGCGCGCCGACGCCGTACTGCACGCCGTGCCCGAACGCGAGGTGCTCCTTGTCGGCGGCGCGGGCGATGTCGAAGCGGCCCGGCGCGGACTCACCGCGGCGGATGAGGATGCCGTCGGCATGCTCCCGTGACTCCCGTGAAGGGACGACGAGAGGCCGCGCGGCCCGGACGATCTCCGGCCCGCGCGGCGTCACGACAGCTCAACTCAACAGCCCCCTCGCACGCGGCCGTTGAGACCTAGGCGACCGACCCGATCCGCCCCGAAGGGGAGCGCGGGCCGTCGTGGTGGATGGGGGTGTGCGCGCCGGTCAGGGAGACTCCGCTGCCACCCCTGCGGTGGGCGACGATTTCCGAGGCGATCGAAAGGGCCGTCTCCTCGGGCGTACGCGCCCCCAGGTCGAGCCCGATGGGCGAGCGCAGGCGCGCCAGCTCCAGTTCGGTGACCCCGACCTCGCGCAGCCGCTTGTTGCGGTCCTCGTGGGTGCGGCGCGAACCCATCGCGCCGACGTAGGCGACGGGCAGCCGCAGCGCCAGGTGGAGCAGCGGCACGTCGAACTTGGCGTCGTGCGTCAGGACGCACAGCACGGTGCGCCCGTCGACCTCGGTGGACTCCAGGTACCGGTGCGGCCACTCGACGACGATCTCGTCGGCGTCGGGGAAGCGTTTGGGCGTCGCGAAGACGGGACGGGCGTCGCACACGGTCACGTGGTAGCCGAGGAACTTGCCCATGCGGACCAGTGCCGAGGCGAAGTCGATGGCGCCGAAGACGATCATGCGGGGCGGCGGGACGCTCGACTCGACGAGCACGACCAGCGGCGAGCCGCACCGCGACCCGTCCTCGCCGATCTCCACGGTCGCCGTGCGGCCCGCGTCGAGCAGGGCGCGGGCCTCCTGTGCCACCGTGCGGTCCAGCTCGGGGTGGCCGCCGAGGCCGCCCTCGTACGAGCCGGTGGGCCGTACGAGCAGGGCCCGGCCGAGCAGCTCGGCAGGGCCGGAGGTGACGCGGGCGACGGCCGCCGGCTCCCCCGCGGAGGAGGCGGCCAGCGCGGCGCCGAGAACCGGCCGGGACGCGGAGTCCGCGCGGACCGGGGTGACGAGGATGTCGATGATGCCGCCGCAGGTCAGACCCACGGCGAAGGCGTCCTCGTCGCTGTAGCCGAAGCGCTCCAGGACGGTCTCGCCGTCCTCGAGGGCCTGCCGGCACAGTTCGTAGACGGCGCCCTCCACACATCCTCCGGAGACCGATCCGATCGCCGTGCCCTCGCTGTCGACGGCGAGCGCGGCGCCCGGTTGCCGGGGCGCGCTCCCGCCGACCGCCACCACGGTGGCGACGGCGAATTCACGTCCCTGCTCGACCCACCGGTTCAGCTCGTCGGCGATGTCCAGCATCTCGGCCTCCTCAGGCTCTACGGGTGTGTGGAGGGCTCAGCGCCTCAGTGGACGCCCAGCCATCCTTCGATGGGGTTGAGGGCGAAGTAGATGATGAAGACGAGCGTCAGGCCCCACATGAAGGCACCGATCTCGCGGGCCTTGCCCTGGGCGACCTTGATGGCGACCCAGGAGATGACGCCCGCCGCGACGCCGGTGGTGATGGTGTACGTGAAGGGCATGAGCACGACGGTCAGGAAGACCGGGATGGCGGTGGCCCGGTCGGCCCAGTCGACGTGCCGGGCGTTCATCATCATCATCGCTCCGATGACGACGAGCGCGGCGGACGCGACCTCCTGGGGCACGATCGCGGTGACCGGCGTGAAGAAGAGGCAGGCCGCGAAGAACAGGCCGGTGATGACGGAGGAGAGTCCGGTGCGGGCGCCTTCGCCGACGCCGGTCGCGGACTCGACGAAGACGGTCTGGCCGGAGCCGCCCGCCACGCCGCCGATGGCACCGCCGGCGCCGTCGATGAACAGTGCCTTGGAGAGGCCCGGCATGCGGCCCTTCTCGTCGGCGAGGTTGGCCTCGGTGCCGACGCCGATGATGGTGGCCATCGCGTCGAAGAAGCCGGCGAGCACCAGGGTGAAGACGATCATGCCGACGGTCATCGCGCCGACCTCGCCCCAGCCGCCGAACTCGACGTCGCCGAGGAGGGAGAAGTCGGGCGACGAGACCGCGCTGCCGTGCAGTTCGGGGGCGCCGTTCGCCCACTGCTTGGGGTCGATGACGTCGAGCGCGTTGAGCACGACGGCGACGACGGTGCCGGTGACGATGCCGATCAGGATCGCGCCCGGGGTGTTGCGCGCCTGCAGCATGAAGATCAGGAGCAGGGTGCCGGCGAAGAGCAGGACGGGCCAGCCGGAGAGTTCACCGGCGGGGCCGAGCGAGAGCGGGGTGGCCTTGCCCGGGTGCACGAAGCCGCCCTTGACCAGGCCGATGATGGCGATGAAGAGCCCGATGCCCATGGTGATGCCGTGCTTGAGGGCGAGCGGGATCGCGTTCATGATCATCTCGCGCAGCCCGGTGACCACCAGGAGCATGATCACGGCGCCGTACATCACGCACATGCCCATCGCCTGCGGCCAGGTCATCTCGGGCGCGACCTGCGAGGAGATCACACCGGAGACGGAGAGGCCGGCGGCCAGGGCCAGCGGCACCTTGCCGATGAACCCCATCAGGAGCGTGGTGACCGCCGCGGCGAGGGCCGTCGCGGTGATCAGGGCCTTCTGGCCCATGGTGTCCCCGGCCGCGTCCTTGCCGGAGAGCAGGACCGGGTTGAGCAGGACGATGTACGCCATCGCCATGAAGGTGGTGATACCGCCGCGCACCTCGCGCGCGACCGTGGATCCCCGGAGGGATATGTGAAAGTACCGGTCGAGCCAAGACCTTCCGGCCGGGACGCGTGAGCCGGGGCCCGCGTCCTCTGCGGTGGTCTTGGGCTCCACTGACGACTGGGTCATGGTGCCTACTCCCAAGGTTCACAGGGGCACCCGCTCGATTCGCGGGATTTGGGATGGTGCGTTGGCTGCACGACCCGGGGGACGGCCCGAGACGAACGACGTCTCCCTCGGCATGAGGGGGAGCTGGGGCTCCGAGCGGTGTGGGCGAAGGGAAGTGTGACGTTCCTGGGAGGCGCACACCGCTCGGAGAGACTGCGTGATCCGCGTGGGATCAGATCCCCGCGGGGATCACGTGCCGGTGAGGTGCTCGGGGCGTACCGGCGTCTTGTTGAGCTCCAGACCCGTCGCGTTCCGGATCGCCGCGAGGACGGCCGGGGTGGAGGAGAGGGTCGGAGCCTCGCCGATGCCACGGAGCCCGTACGGGGCGTGTTCGTCGGCGAGTTCGAGCACGTCGACCGGGATGGTCGGGGTGTCGAGGATGGTGGGGATCAGGTAGTCCGTGAAGGACGGGTTCTTCACCTTCGCGGTCTTCGGGTCGACGATGATCTCCTCCATGACCGCGACGCCCAGGCCCTGGGTGGTACCACCCTGGATCTGACCGATCACGGACAGCGGGTTGAGCGCCTTGCCGACGTCCTGGGCGCAGGCCAGTTCGATGACCTTGACCAGGCCGAGCTCGGTGTCGACCTCCACGACCGCGCGGTGCGCGGCGAAGGAGTACTGGACGTGGCCGTTGCCCTGGCCGGTGCGCAGGTCGAAGGCCTCGGTGGGGCGGTGGCGCCACTCGGCCTCGATCTCGACGGTCTCGCCCTCGAGGACGTCGACCAGGTCGCCGAGGACCTCGCCGCCGTCGGTGACGACCTTGCCGCCCTCCAGGAGGAGTTCGGCGGTGGCCCACGCGGGGTGGTACGTGCCGAACTTGCGGCGGCCGATCTCCAGGACCTTCTCGCGGACGAGCTCGCAGGAGTTCTTGACGGCGCCGCCGGTGACGTACGTCTGGCGCGACGCGGACGTCGACCCTGCGCTGCCCACCTGCGTGTCGGCGGGGTGGATGGTCACCTGCGTGACGCCCAGCTCGGTGCGGGCGATCTGCGCGTGGACGGTGACGCCGCCCTGGCCGACCTCGGCCATCGCGGTGTGCACGGTGGCGACGGGCTCGCCGTTGATGACCTCCATGCGCACCTTGGCGGTGGAGTAGTCGTCGAAGCCCTCGGAGAAGCCGACGTTCTTGATGCCGACCGCGTAGCCCACCCCGCGTACGACGCCCTCGCCGTGCGTGGTGTTGGACAGACCGCCCGGCAGCTGGCGCACGTCGGCGCCCTCGCTGGACTCCCACTGGCGCTCGGGCGGCAGCGGGCGGGCCTTGATGCGGCGCAGGAGCTCGGCGACCGGGGCCGGCGAGTCGACCGGCTGGCCGGTCGGCATGATCGTGCCCTGCTCCATGGCGTTGAGCCGGCGGAACTCGACCCGGTCCATGCCCACCTTGTCGGCGAGCTTGTCCATCTGGGCCTCGTAGGCGAAGCAGGCCTGGACGGCGCCGAAGCCGCGCATCGCGCCGCAGGGCGGGTTGTTCGTGTAGAGGGCGATGGCCTCGATGTCGACGTCGTCGATCACGTACGGGCCGACCGACAGGGACGAGGCGTTGCCGACGACCGCCGGGGAGGCCGACGCGTAGGCGCCGCCGTCCAGGACGATCTTGCACTTCATGTGCGTGAGCTTGCCGTCCTTGGTGGCGCCGTGCTCGTAGTAGAGCTTCGCCGGGTGGCGGTGCACATGACCGAAGAAGGACTCGAACCGGTTGTAGACGATCTTGACCGGCTTGCCGGTGCGCAGCGCCAGGAGGCAGGCGTGGATCTGCATCGAGATGTCCTCGCGGCCGCCGAAGGCACCGCCGACGCCGGAGAGCGTCATGCGCACCTTCTCCTCGGGCAGGCCGAGGACGGGGGCGATCTGCTTGAGGTCCGAGTGCAGCCACTGGGTGGCGACGTACAGCTCGACGCCGCCGTCCTCGGAGGGCACCGCGAGGCCGGACTCCGGGCCGAGGAAGGCCTGGTCCTGCATGCCGAAGGTGTACTCGCCCTTGACGATGAAGTCGGCCTTCTTCGCCGCCTCGTCGGCGTTGCCGCGGACGATCGGCTGGCGGTGCACGATGTTCGGGTGCGGGACGTGACCGATGTGGTGGTCGTCGCGGCCCTCGTGCACGAGTACGGCGTCGGGGGCGGTCGCCGAGGCCTCGTCGGTGATGACGGGCAGGTCGCGGTACTCGATCTTGATCTTGGCGGCGGCGCGGCGAGCGGTCTCCGGGTGGTCGGCGGCGACCAGGGCCACCGGCTCACCGTGGTGACGGACCTTCTTGTGCGCGAGGACCGGGGTGTCCTGGATCTCCAGGCCGTAGTTCTTCATCGCGGCCGGCAGGTCGTCGTAGGTCAGGACGGCGTAGACGCCGGACTGGGCGAGCGCCTCGGAGGTGTCGATGGAGACGATCTCGGCGTGCGCGACGGTCGAGCGCAGGGTGTGACCCCACAGCATGTCCTCGTGCCACATGTCCGAGGAGTACGCGAACTCGCCGGTGACCTTCAGGGTGCCGTCGGGGCGCAGCGTCGACTCGCCGATGCCGCCCTTGGTCTTGGAACCCTGTGTGATCTTGGTGGGTGTACCTGTGGTTCCCATGGCGTCAGACCCCCTCGGACTGGCGCGCGGCCGCGAGGCGGACCGCGTCAAGGATCTTCTCGTAACCGGTGCAGCGGCAGAGGTTGCCGGAGAGCGCCTCGCGGATGTCGGCGTCCGACGGCTGCGGGTTGCGCTCCAGCATCTCGTCGGCCGCGACGAGCAGGCCGGGGGTGCAGAAGCCGCACTGGACGGCGCCGGCGTCGATGAACGCCTGCTGGATCGGGGAGAGCTCGCCGCCCTCACCGGTCTGCGAGTCGGTGGCGCCCTTCTCCGGGTTGGCCTGCCACTGCTGGGCGTCCTGGATCGAGGTGCCGCACGCGCCGGAGGCGCAGCCGCCGCCGGGGTGGGCGTCCGCACGGTGCTTGGCGTAGTCGGCGAGGCCCTCGACGGTGGTGACCTCGCGGCCCTCCACCTGGCCGGCCGCGACCAGACACGAACAGACCGGCACGCCGTCGAGGCGGACGGTGCAGGAGCCGCACTCGCCCTGCTCGCAGGCGTTCTTGGAGCCCGGGAGCCCCATGCGCTCGCGCAGCACGTACAGGAGGGACTCGCCCTCCCAGACGTCGTCGGCTTCCTGCTGACGGCCGTTGACCTTGAAGTTCACGCGCATTATGCGACTCCCTCAGTGCTGCGGCCCTTGCCGCGGTACGACTCCCAGGTCCAGCCGAGCGTGCGGCGGGCCATGATCCCGACGGCGTGACGGCGGTAGCTCGCCGTGCCGCGCACGTCGTCGATCGGGTTGGCGGCACCGGAGGCGAGCTCCGCGAACTGCTTGGCGATCGAGGGGGTGATGATCTTCTTGCTCTCCCAGAAGCCGCCCTCTTCGAGCGCCGCGTTCAGGAAGTCCTCGGCCGCCTTCGCCCGGATGGGGGTGGGGGCGGCGGAGCCGATGCCGGTCCGCACGGTGCGGGTCTCGGGGTGCAGCGCGATGCCGAAGGCGCACACGGCGATGACCATCGCGTTGCGGGTGCCGACCTTCGAGTACTGCTGCGGGCCGTCCGCCTTCTTGATGTGGACGGACTTGATGAGCTCGTCCGCGGCGAGCGCGTTGCGCTTCACGCCGGTGTAGAACTCGTCGATCGGGATCAGGCGGGATCCCCGCACGGACTCCACCTCGACCTCGCAGTCGGCGGCGAGCAGCGCCGGGTGGGCGTCACCGGCCGGGGAGGCCGTGCCGAGGTTGCCGCCGACGCCGCCGCGGTTGCGGATCTGCGGGGAGGCGACCGTGTGCGAGGCGAGCGCGAGACCGGGGAGCTCGGTGCGCAGCTCCTCCATGATCTGGGTGTACGGGACGGAGGCGCCCAGCTGGACCGTCTCCTCGCCCACCTCCCACTCGCGCAGCTCGACGATGCGGTTGAGGTCAAGCAGGTATTCGGGACGACGGTGGTCGAAGTTGATCTCGACCATCACGTCGGTGCCACCCGCAATCGGCACAGCCGTGGGGTGCTCGGCCTTGGCGGCGAGCGCCTCCTCCCAGCTGGCGGGGCGAAGGAAGTCCATGAGGCTCTCTTCTTCGTGTCGAGGGTCTTTCGCTTCGAGGGACCGGAAGATTCCGTATCAGGGGATTCCGTTTAGGCCACTCGGGCCGTTGGTCCCTCGACTGCTCGTTCATGTGCTGTTAACGCGGAGTGGGGCAAGTACACCGCCCGCTCGTCCGATGGGGTCAGTCACCGAAACACTGAAGGAGTTGGCTGGCCAAGGCGCGCGTCTTGTAGATTCGTATGAAGAACGGGCCTCAGGAACCTCTTGGGTTCCCCCCGGAAACACCGGCCACCCTGCGCCAGCGGGGCCGGGCGCTACAGAGCGCACATGTTTGTACACACCATTCGAGACAGATCGGCGGCGACGACACCATGCGGCTGCGCGCACTCCTGGACACCGACGCGCTGGGCCTGCGGCTGCTCGGCGGCGAGGACGAGCTGGACCGCACCGTGCGCGGTGTGATGACCACGGACCTGCGGGACCCGAGCCGCTACCTCGCCGGTGGCGAGCTGGTCCTCACCGGCCTCGCCTGGCGCCGCGACGCCTCGGACACGGAACCCTTCGTGCGCATCCTCGCGAGCGCCGGGGTGGCCGCCCTGGCCGCCGGCGAGGCCGAGCTCGGCGACATCCCCGACGACATCGTCGAGGCCTGCGCCCGGCACCGGCTCCCGCTCTTCGCGGTCAACGAGTCCGTGGCGTTCGCGACCATCACCGAGCACGTGGTGCGCCAGGTCTCCGGCGAGCGCGCCGGGGACCTGGCGGCCGTCGTCGACCGGCACCGCCGCCTGATGACCTCGGGCCCGGCGGGCGGTGGCCCCGACGTCGTCCTCGACCTGCTCGGCACCGACCTGGACCTGCGGGCCTGGGTGCTTTCGCCCGCGGGGCGCGTGATCGCCGGGTCCGGCCCGGCGGGGGCGCTGCCAGGACCGCTGTGCGCACGGCTCGCCGGGGAGCATCTGGCGGCCGTCCGCACGGGCCGGCGCGGGCCGCACCGGGTGACGGTGGACTCGGTGACGTACTCGCTGTTCCCCATTCGGACCAGTGGGCGCGCAGCGGCCGGCGCCTCGCGCGACGTGCGCGAGTCGGTGCTCTCCGACTGGGCACTCGCCGTGGAGGCCGACGCGGGCGACTGGCCCGAGGAGCGACTCGACCTGCTGCAGGGCGTGACCCAGCTGATCGCGGTCGAGCGCGACCGGCGCGACGCGTCCCGCACCGTGCGGCGCCGCCTCGCCCAGGAGGTCCTCGAACTGGTCCAGACGGGTGCGGCGCCCGCCGAGATCGCGGCCCGGCTGCGGGTCGCCGCCCCGGTGCTCCTGCCCGGCCTGGGCGCGGCCCCGCACTGGCAGGTCGTGGTGGCCCGCGTGGAGTGGGAGGGCGGGGAGATCGACGGCGGCACGGTCGCCCAGTCGCTCCTTGAGGAGATCCTCGTCGACCCGCTGTCGGCGGGCCCCGAGCCCTCCGACCGGATCGCGGTCGCGCACACCGGCGACGAGGCCGTGGCGCTCGTGCCGCTGCCCGCGGTCCCCGGCGAGCACGAGGGACACGAGACGGGGCTGATCGCGGACGCGCTGCTCGCCTCCGTCCACGACCCGCTCTCCGCCGGCCTCGACGGCGACGGCCGTCTGACCCTCGGCGTCAGCGCCTCCGTGCACTCCGCCGAGGGGCTGCGCGGCGCCCTGGAGGAGGCGCGGCACGCCCGCCGGGTCGCCGCCGCCCGCCCCGGCCGGGTCTGCGCCGCCGGCCACCAGGAGCTGGCCTCGCACGTGCTGCTGCTGCCGTTCGTGCCGGACGACGTGCGCCGGGCGTTCACGGCGCGGCTCCTCGACCCGCTGCGGGAGTACGACCAGCGCCACCGGGCGGAGCTCATCCCGACGCTGGAGGCGTTCCTCGACTGCGACGGCTCCTGGACGCGCTGCGCCTCGCGCCTGCACCTCCACGTCAACACATTGCGCTACCGGGTGGGCCGCATCGAGCAGTTGACGGGCCGTGACCTCTCGCGCCTGGAGGACAAGCTCGATTTCTTCCTCGCGCTGCGGATGAGCTGAGGTCATCGGGCGCGGAGCCGGCCGGCGGCGCCGAAGGCCGGCCGGCCCTCGGCGCCGTTCCTTGACCACCCTTTGTGAATTCTTTCACCCAGCCCCTTGGCCGGACGCCGCGATCCATGCTGAGATTCGCCCACGACTCAACAGCTCAATGGTGCGCTCGGGGAGGGCAACGTGGCGTATACCGCCATGTCTGGTACCGGAACGACTGCAGGGGACGATCCACTCCAGACCGCGGTATGGCGGCTGCGCTCACGCGGCTGCTGGACCGACGCCGCGGCGCTGCTGGCCTCACGGGCCGGGCCGGCGGCGGCACTTCAGAGGACGGCGCTCCTCGTCGAGCGGTGTCTGTTCACGGGGGACGGCTGGAGCGAGGCCGAGGACGTCCTGCGGACCGCGGAAGCGATCGCCGAGGCCGACGACGACCGGGGCGCCGCGGCCTGCGAACGGGGCCAACTGGCCTACGCCTCAACGGTCTTGGGGGTACGCGACCGGGCGGACGAGGCACGTACGGCGCTCGGCAGGGCGGCCGCGCTGCTCGCCCCGAACGCCCCCGGACGGCCGCTGCTCGACTTCCGCAGGGGGCTGATCGCGGAGCACATCGCCGACTCGCCGCAGTCCGCCAAGGCGGCGTACCGCAGGGCGCACGCGGGCGCCACCGCGCACGGCGACCCGCTGCTGCTCTCCTTCACCTGGCGCCACCTCGCCGGACTCGCCCTGCGGGACGGGGAGTTGGCGGAGGCGCGGCACGGTTTCGCGGAGTCCCTGCGCATCCGTGAGGAGCTCGGCTATCTGGTCGGCACGGCCCCCGCGCTCGCCGCGCTCGCGGACGCGGAGCCCGAGCCGGAGGCCACCCGGCTGCGCGCCGAGGCCACCCGCCTGTTCCGACTCCTCGGCGGGGTACCGTCCTGGCTCGCCCAACATCTGCAACCACCGGCTGCCGCGGTATAACTCCCGCCTGCGGGACGGGGTTCCCTCCCGCGGGCGCCCCGGCCGCTCCCGCTGCCGGGGGGGCGGCCGGGAGCGCGGGGAGCCCGGCGGTTCCTCCGGCTCGCGGCACGCCACCCGGCGCGTCGCGAGCCGGGACACCTGGGCGGCGAGGGGCTCTTCCGCCTCGAATCGGCGTCCGCCGGACGCAGGGGCCGGCCCGGAGCGCGGCGAGCCCGGTGGTTCCTCCGGCTGCGCGCCGAGGCCACCCGCCTGTTCCGACTCCTCGGCGGGGTACCGTCCTGGCTCGCCCAGCATCTACAGCCACCGGCCGCCGAGGTATGGCTCCCGTCTGCGGGACGGGGCCCCTCCCGGGGGCGGCCCGGCCGCTCCCGCTGCCCGCGCGAGCCTGCTTCCGCTCGGAGAGCGGGGAGCCCGGCGGTTCGTCCGGTTGGCGGTACGCCAACCGGCGTGCCGCCGCGAGCCGGGACGCCTGGCCGGCGAGGGGGTGCCCCGCCTCGGGGCGGCGTCCGCTGGGCGCAGGGAGCACGGGTGCGCGCCTCCCTGGCGGCTCGTCAGGATTCTGAGCCCATAAAGTGTTCTTCGACCAGGGACGAGACCACGCCCAGGTCCTGGGCGGCCAGTGCGTCGAGGAGTGCCACGTGTTCGGCCGCGTCGGCCAGCAGGTCGGCCCTGCGGCCCGCGACGGGGCCGCTCACCGGCGGCCACTGCGAGCGCCGGTGCAGGTCGTCCGCGACCCGCACCAGCTCCCGGTTGCCCGAAAGGGAGAGCACCGCGCCGTGGAAGGCGCGGTCCGACTCGGCGTAGCGCGCGAGGTCGCCGCCGGCGGCCGCCGCCGTGGTCGCGTCGGCCAGCGGCCGCAGCTCGGCCCAGCGCGCCGCGGGCACCGTGCGGGCGAGCCGCAGCATGACGGGCACCTCGATCAGCGCCCGTACCTCGGCCAGCTCCGCCAGCTCACGGCCGCCGCGTTCGGTGACCCGGAAGCCGCGGTTGGGGACGACCTCGACGGCGCCCTCGACGGCCAGCTGCTGCATCGCCTCGCGGACGGGGGTCGCGGAGACGCCGAAACGCTCGCCGAGGGCCGGGGCGGAGTACACCTCGCCGGGTTCGAGTTCGCCGCCGACGAGGGCGGCGCGCAGGGCGTCGAGGATCTGCCCCCGCACGGAGTTGCGCCGGACCGCGCGGCGTGCCCCGGCCCCCGCCTGCTCCGGAACCCGGACGCGCGGCGCCCCGGCGAGGGGTCCCCCCTCGCGTGCTCCGGTCTGTTCCACGACGTCCGCCTGCCTTGTCCGCTCCGAAAGGTACGACAGGCACCATAGGCGGACACGACCGGAGTTGAAACATCGATCACGTCGGGTAAGGTAAGGCTAACCTGCTATCGATCGCGATTCGGTGGTCCTCGCATGTCCGTCCCCACCTTGGCCGCACCCACCCAGGGCGCCCCCAGTGCCGTAGCGGACTCCTATGCCCGCCTCCACGAGGTGTACACAGGGCTGCGCATCACCGAGCTCGGAGACGAGGAACAGGCCCCACAGGGCGGCGGCTGGGTCACCGCCGCCCGGCTCGCGGAGGGCGGGGCCGACCTCGACGCGTTCCTCGCCTGGGACGACGCGCAGGTCCAGAAGGACTACGGCACCCGGGCACGGCCGGACGTGGTGGCCGGCTTCGGGCTGCACCGGTACGCCTGGCCGGCCACCCTGCTCATCACGGTCCCGTGGTTCCTGCACCGCCGCGTGCCCCGCTTCCCCGTCGCCGACGTCTCCTTCCAGCGCACGCTGGGCCGCATGGCCGTCCGCCCGGCGGGCTTCGCGTGCCTCCCCGGCGACCCGGCCGCCGGTCTGCCCGGCGCCCGTGTCGTACCGGACGAGGAGGCGCTGCGCGCGGAGGTGCGGGCCGCGGTCGCCGAGCACCTCGAACCGCTCCTCGACGCCTTCGGCCCCCGCATGCGGCGCCGCTCGCGCGCCCTGTGGAGCCTCGCCACCGACGAGATCGTCGAGGGCCTCTGGTACGTGGCGCACCTCTTCGGCGAGGAGCGGCGCGCGGTGACGGAGCTGGAGCGGCTGCTGCCGGGCGCCACCAAGCCGTACGTCGGCACGGCCGGCTTCAGGGAGCTGACGGGGCCCGACGGGGAGTCGCTCCCCACCCGCGACCGGGCGAGCTGCTGCATGTTCTACACGCTGCGCCCCGACGACACCTGCGTCACGTGCCCGCGCACCTGCGACGAGGAGCGCGTCGCCCGGCTGAGTGCGGCCGCCGCCGCGAACTGAGGCCGGGGTACGGCTGCTTCGGGCGGTCGGGATAAACGGCTAGTCCGGGCGATCGAGCCCTTGCCGGAGGGCTGTCGGAGAGCTGTCGGTGCGCTGTCGGAGGGGCCGGCCCGCTGTAGGTGGGCTGTCGGGGATCTGTCGCCGGGCACCGGCAGATTGGAGCAGGTCGGGGCCGGTCGGCAGCACCGCAGGCCACCGTCACCGCATCGCTCCGGTCCACCGGAACGGCACACGCCCGCGAACCACGGGGTGCCGGCCGGGGGCCATCGGTAAGGAAGGAAGCCCCCCATGACGACCGAGGTCACGATCATCGGCGCCGGACTCGGCGGACTCGCGCTCGCCCGCGTCCTCCACCTCCACGGCATACCCGCCACGGTGTACGAGGCGGAGCCCTCCCCCACCTCGCGCGCCCAGGGCGGCATGTTCGACATCCACGACTACAACGGCCAACTGGCGCTCCGCGCGGCCGGCTTGATGGACGAGTTCCGCGACCTCGTCCTGCCGGGCCGCCAGGCCATCCGGATCCTCTCCCCGGACGGGAACGTGCAGCTCGACAAGGCCGACGACGGCACGGGCGGCCGCCCCGAGGTGCAGCGCGGCGAGCTGCGCCAAATGCTGCTCGACTCGCTGCCGCCCGGCACCGTCCGGTGGGGCCGCAAGGTGACCGGCGTCCGCGCGCTCGGCGAAGGCCGCCACGAGGTGACGTTCGCCGACGGCGCCGCGCTCACCACGCACCTGCTCGTCGGCGCGGACGGCGCGTGGTCCCGCGTCCGCCCGCTGCTCACCTCCGTCACCCCCGAGTACAGCGGCAGGTCCGTCGTCGAGACCTACCTCCACGACGCCGACACCCGCCACCCGGCCACCGCGAAGGCGGTCGGCGGGGGCTCGATGCTGGCGTTCGCGCCGCGGAGGGAGATCTTCGCCCACCGCGAGCGCGGCGACACCCTGCACGCCTATGTGGGACTCACCGAGACGGAGGAGTGGTTCGCCGGCATCGACTTCACCGACGCCGAGGCGGCCACCGCGCGGATCGCCCGTGAATTCGACGGCTGGGCGCCCGAACTCACCGCCCTGATCACCGACGCCGACACGGCGCCGACCCTGCGGCCCCTCTACGCCCTGCCGGTCGGACACCGCTGGGAGCGGGTGCCCGGGGTGACCCTGATCGGCGACGCGGCCCACCTCTCGGTCCCGAACGGCGAGGGCGCCAACCTCGCCCTGTACGACGGTGCCGAACTCGCCGAGGCGCTCGCGGCGCACCCCGGTGACGTCGAGGCCGCCCTCACCGCGTACGAGCAGGCCATGTTCCCCCGGAGCGCGAAGGCCGCGTTGGAGGGTCCCGACGGCGAGGGAGGCAGCTCCGGCACGGACCCGATCGCCGAGTTCCTGCAGCAGGGGCAGGCCTGACCCACGGCCTGACCCACGGCCTGACCCACGGTCTCACCGGGGCACGCGGAGCGCACGATCAATCGAACTCAACACCCGGCGTTCCCGCGTGAGTTCGAGCAAAAGTGCGCCCTGCACGCTCCCTTGCACCCCCATGGCGTCCTCTTGCCCCGAAACCCCCTGCGGGGCTTCGGGGTTGGGTCAATATGGCGCCCGTTACGCCCTACCGCAACGCAAGGGACCCCCAGATGAGACTGACCGACATATCGCTGGACTGGCTGCTCCCCGGCGCCGTCCTGCTCCTGGGCCTGCTGGTGGCGGTGGCGGTGCTCGCGCGCGGCAGGCGAGGCCACGACGGAGCGGCCAAGGGGAGCGCCAACGACGACTCGTGGGAACGCAGCGAGGAACGCCGCAGGCGCAAGGAGGCCGTCTACGGCACCGCCTCCTACGTGCTCCTGTTCTGCTGCGCGGCCGTCGCCGCCGCGCTCTCGTTCCACGGCCTGGTCGGCTTCGGGCAGCAGAACCTCAGCCTCTCCGGGGGCTGGGAGTACCTGGTCCCGTTCGGGCTCGACGGCGCGGCGATGTTCTGCTCCGTCCTCGCCGTGCGCGAGGCGAGCCACGGCGACGCGGCGCTCGGCTCCCGCCTGCTCGTGTGGACGTTCGCGGGCGCGGCCGCCTGGTTCAACTGGGTGCACGCGCCGCGGGGGTTGGACCACGCCGGTGCCCCGCACTTCTTCGCGGGGATGTCGCTGTCGGCGGCGGTGCTCTTCGACCGCGCGCTGAAGCAGACCCGCCGGGCGGCGCTGCGCGAGCAGGGTCTGGTGCCGCGTCCGCTGCCGCAGATCCGCATCGTGCGGTGGCTGCGCGCGCCTCGTGAGACCTTCGGCGCCTGGTCGCTGATGCTCCTCGAAGGCGTACGCACCCTGGACGAGGCCGTCGAGGAGGTCCGCGAGGACCGCCGTGAGAAGGAGCGGACCCGGCTGCGCAGGCGCGACCAGGAGAAGCTGGAACGCGCGCATCTCAAGGCGCTCAGCCGGGGCCACCGGAACTGGCAGGGCCGCGGCGGCGGCCGCCAGGTGGAGGTGCAGGCCGTCGCACCGGCCGCCGGGTCCGCGCAGGTCGGCGCGGACCCTGCCATACCGGCGCAGGACCAGCTGCCGGTACGATCCCGTCCCTCCCTCCAGGCCGTCAGGCAGGACCCTGACGGGGCCGACCCCGTCGCCCCCGTCACCGTCGACCTGACGGCGGAGGACGACACGCAGGCGCTGCCCCGGCTCGATTCGCTGGAGCAGAAGCTGAAGGACCTGGAGCAGCAGTTCGGCTGATCGCCGCCGGGCCCGCGCCGCACCGGCCGGGCCCGCGCCGCACCGGCCGGGCCCCGCGGCGGCGGCCGTGCCGTGACGCCCCGTCACACGCGGACGGCGGCGGCAGGATTCACCCCGTGCCGCCGCCGCCCAGCTCGAACCACACCACCTTGCCGACCCCGTGTGCCCGTACGCCCCAGGCGTCGGCGAGGGTCTGCACGAGGATCAGGCCCCGCCCGTTCGTACCGCCGTCGGCGTCCGGTACGCGCGGCTCGGGACGGCTCCCCGCGAAGTCCCGTACCTCGACGCGGAGACCGCGGCGGCCCACGGTCGCGGTGACGAACGCGTCGCGGTCGGTGTGCACCAGTGCGTTGGTGACCAGCTCGCTGGTCAGGAGCTCGGCCACGTCGGCCCTTCCCTGGTTCCCCCAGTGCCGCAGAAACTCCCTCAGCGCCCTCCTGACCTCGGAGACGGCGCGCAGATCGGCTCTTCCCAGCCTGCGCGTGAACCGGCCGCCCTCCGGCCCGCCCGGCGCCCCACCGGTCCTCTCGTCCCGTTCGTTCGGCGAAGAGGCCCCGATTGCCCCGGAGCCGCCCCCCTGTGACTGCCTCGTCATGACCCCCGCCCACAAAGCGATGGCGTTGCCTCCTTGCTCGAACAACCTCACGGGATGCATGCCCCGGGCCAGGGGCGGCACGCTTGTCGAATCGTCAACCAATGGCGGGGGGTGCGTCGGGGAATTGCGGGGAAGTGAAGCGGAGGACCCCACCGCCGAGCGTTCCGAGGAGCCCGAGTGCACGACGACAGACTGCTGGTCGAAGGCCGCCTGGAGCGGGCACTCCGCCAGTTCATCCGCCCTGCCCGATACGCGCGGCGCACCCCGCTGACGCTCTCCGTCTGGCACGCGCCGGGCGAGCCGGTGCCGGTCCGGGCCGCCCTCGAAGCCGAGTACGAGCCCTTCGAGAGGGGCACGGCGTGGGGAAACCCCTGGTCCACCAGTTGGTTCCGGCTCCAGGGGCAGGTGCCCGAGGAGTGGCGGGGCAGCCGGGTCGAGGTGGTCATCGATCCCGGGTTCACCGGGGACGGGCCCGGCTTCCAGGCGGAGGGGCTGGTGTACGACGCGGCCGGCGTGCCCCTCAAGGGCATTCACCCGCGCAACCGGCATGTTCCGGTGGCCTCCCCCGCCCGGGGCGGCGAGCCGGTGCACCTGCTCCTGGAGGCGGCGGCCAACCCTGTCGTCCTGCACGACTTCGTGCCGACGCCCCTCGGCGACGTCCTGACCGCAGGCAATACCCCGATGTACCGATTCGCCTCTGCCGATCTGGCCGTACTCGACGAGGACGTCTGGCAGTTGACGCTGGACATCGAGGTCCTCTCCGAGCTGATGCGCGAACTGGACCCCGAACGTCCGCGTCGTCACGAGATCCTGCGGGCCCTGGAGGACATGCTCGACACGCTCGATCTGCACGACGTCTCCGGCACGGCCGCCGCGGCCCGCGCCCGGCTCGCCGAGGTGCTGGCCAGGCCCGCGCACGCGAGCGCCCACCGCGTATCGGCGGCCGGTCACGCGCACATCGACTCGGCGTGGCTGTGGCCGCTGCGCGAGACGGTGCGCAAGGCGTCGCGGACCTTTGCCAATGTGACGGCACTGGCCGAGGAGTATCCGGAGCTGGTCTTCGCCTGCTCGCAGGCCCAGCAGTACGCCTGGGTGAAGGAGCACCAGCCGCACATCTGGGAGCGCGTCAAGAAGGCGGTGGCGGACGGCAACTGGGCGCCGGTGGGCTCGATGTGGGTCGAGTCGGACGCCAACATGCCGGGCGGCGAGGCGCTGGCCCGGCAGATCACGCACGGCATGCGGTTCTTCCGCGAGGAGCTGGGCGTCGAGACCGAGGAGATCTGGCTGCCGGACTCCTTCGGCTACACCGCCGCCTTCCCGCAGCTGGCGAGGCTCGCGGGCGTGCGGTGGTTCCTCACGCAGAAGCTGAGCTGGAACCAGTCCAACAAGATGCCGCACCACACGTTCTGGTGGGAGGGCATCGACGGCACCCGCGTCTTCACCCACTTCCCGCCCGTGGACACCTACAACTCACAGTTCCACGGCGCCGAACTCGCCCACGCGGAACGGAACTTCGCCGACAAGGGCCGCGCGTCGCGCTCCCTGGTGCCGTTCGGCTGGGGCGACGGAGGGGGCGGCCCCACCCGCGAGATGATGGAGCGGGCGCGGCGCCTGCGCTCCCTGGAGGGTTCGCCGCGCGTCGAGATCGAGAAGCCGTCGGCGTTCTTCGCCGCCGCCGAGGAGGAGTACGGCGCGCGGGCCCCGGTCTGGTCCGGCGAGCTGTACCTGGAGCTGCACCGCGCCACGTACACCACCCAGGCGGCGACCAAGCGCGGCAACCGGCGCAGCGAACACGCCCTGCGCGAGGCCGAGTTGTGGTGCACGGCGGCCGCGGTGCGCGACCCCGCGTACGTCTATCCGTACGACACCCTTGACCGTCTGTGGAAGACGGTCCTGCTGCACCAGTTCCACGACATCCTGCCGGGCTCGTCGATCGCCTGGGTACACCGGGAGGCGCGCGAGACCTACGAGCGGGTCCTCGCCGAGCTCGACGAGCTGACCGCCGCCGCGGTGCGCTCGCTCGGCGCGGGCGGGCCCGCCGCGCTCAACGCCTCGCCGTACGCCCGCAGCGAGGCTGTCGACCCGGGCGATGGCCGGCTGGTGCGCGTCGACGTCCCCGCGCTCGGCTCGCAGTCCCTGGACGCCGCACGGGAGACGGGGACCGGCGCGGTCGCGCACACCACCGGCGACACCATCCTCCTCACCAACGAGCACCTGAGCGTCACCGTCGACGCAGCCGGGCTCCTCACCTCCGTGACGGACCTGGCCGCGGGGCGCGAGGTCCTCGCGGCCCCCGGCAACCTCCTCCAGCTGCACCCCGACCACCCCACGCAGTACGACGCCTGGGACCTCGACCGGCACTACCGGCACCGGCACACCGACCTCACGGACGCCGAGTCCGTCGCGCTCGTCGAGGACGGGCCGCTGCGGGTCGCGGTGCGGGTCGTGCGGACCTTCGGGGCGTCGCGGATCACGCAGGAGATCCGGCTCGCGGCGGGCAGCAGGCGCGTGGAGATCGTCACGGACGTGGACTGGCGCGAGTCGGAGAAGGTCCTCAAGGCCGCCTTCCCGCTGGACGTGCACGCCGAACGGTCCGCCGCCGAGATCCAGTTCGGCCATGTGCACCGGCCGACGCACGCCAACACCGGTTGGGACGCGGCGCGTTACGAGATCTGCGCGCACCGCTGGCTGCGGGTGGCCGAGGAGGGGTACGGCGTCGCGCTGCTCAACGACTCCACGTATGGGCACGACGTGACGCGCGAGGAGCACGGCGAGGCGCTCGGCACCACGGTGCGGCTGACCCTGCTGCGCGCCCCCCACTCCCCCGACCCCGAGACCGACCAGGGCACACATCGCTTCACGTACGCGCTGCTGCCCGGGGCGGAAACGGGTGACGCGGTCGCGGAGGGGCTCGCCCTCAACCTTCCGCTGCGGGTGGCCGACGCGCCCGTCCTGCCGCCGCTGGTCAGCGTCGACCACCCGGCGGTCACCGTCGAGTCGGTGAAGCTCGCCGACGACCGCAGCGGCGACGTCGTCGTACGTCTCTACGAATCGCGCGGGGGCCGGGCGGCGGCGGTGCTGGGCACGTCGTTCCCGGTGGCCCGGGCCGAGGTGACCGACCTCCTGGAGCGGCCGCTGCGCGAGGCCGAGACCGGCGAGGCCGGGCTGACGCTCGCGCTGCGGCCGTTCCAGATCGTCACCGTGCGGCTGCGCCCGGCCTGAGCCGGGCGGGAGCCGCAGCGGGTGCCGGGGCCGGCGTCACGGCCTCGGCACGTTCCGCAGGTTGGAGCGGGCCATCTGCACCATGCGTCCCACCCCGCCGTCCAGGACGATCTTGCTGGCGGAGAGGGCGAAGCCGGTCACCATGTCCGAGCTGATCTTGGGCGGGATGGAGAGGGCGTTCGGGTCGGTCACGATGTCGACGAGGGCGGGGCCCTTGTGCGCGAAGGCCTCCTTGAGGGCGCCCGCGAGCTGCTTGGGCTTCTCCACGCGCACGCCGTAGGCACCGGCGGCGCGGGCGACCGCGGCGAAGTCGGGGTTGTGGTTGCCCGTGCCGTAGGACGGCAGCCCGGCCACCAGCATCTCGAGCTCGACCATGCCGAGCGAGGAGTTGTTGAACAGGACGACCTTCACCGGCAGATCGTGCTGGACGAGGGTGAGGAAGTCGCCCATCAGCATCGAGAAGCCGCCGTCGCCCGACATCGAGACGACCTGGCGGTTGCGGTCGGTGAACTGGGCGCCGATCGCCTGCGGCAGGGCGTTGGCCATCGAGCCGTGGCTGAACGAGCCGATGATGCGCCGCTTGCCGTTCGGGGTGAGATAGCGGGCCGCCCAGACGTTGCACATGCCGGTGTCGACGGTGAAGACCGCGTCGTCGGCGGCGACCTCGTCGAGGACCGACGCGACGTACTCGGGGTGGATCGGGACGTGCTTGTCGACCTTGCGGGTGTAGGCCTTGACCACGCCCTCCAGGGCGTCGGCGTGCTTCTTCAGCATCTTGTCGAGGAACTTGCGGTTCGTCTTCGGCGAGACGCGCGGCGTCAGACAGCGCAGCGTCTCGCGCACGTCGCCCCAGACGGCGAGGTCCAGCTTGGAGCGCCGCCCGAGGTTCTCCGGCCGCACGTCCACCTGGGCGATCTTCACGTCGTCGGGCAGGAAGGCGTTGTACGGGAAGTCCGTGCCGAGCAGGATCAGCAGGTCGCACTCGTGCGTGGCCTCGTACGCGGCGCCGTAGCCGAGCAGGCCGCTCATGCCCACGTCGTACGGGTTGTCGTACTGGATCCACTCCTTGCCGCGCAGGGCGTGGCCCACCGGGGACTTGATCTTCTCGGCGAACTCCATCACCTCGGCGTGCGCGCCCGCCGTGCCGCTGCCGCAGAAGAGGGTGATCTTGTCGGCATCGTCGATCATCGCCGCGAGCTGCTCGATCTCCGCGTCGCCGGGGCGCACGGAGGGCCGGGACGTCACCAGCGCGGTCTCGGCCGCCTTCTCCGGCGCGGCCTCGGCGGCCACGTCGCCGGGGAGCGAGACGACGCTGACGCCGCTCTGCCCGACGGCGTGCTGGATGGCGGTCTGCAGCAGCCGCGGCATCTGCTTCGGGCTGGAGATCAGCTCGCTGTAGTGGCTGCACTCCTGGAAGAGCCGGTCGGGGTGGGTCTCCTGGAAGTATCCGAGACCGATCTCGCTGGAGGGGATCTGCGAGGCGAGGGCGAGCACCGGGGCCATCGAGCGGTGCGCGTCGTACAGGCCGTTGATGAGGTGGAGGTTGCCGGGCCCGCATGAGCCCGCGCAGGCCGCCAGTTTCCCGGTGATCTGGGCCTCGGCACCGGCGGCGAAGGCGGCGGTCTCCTCGTGCCGCACCTGGACCCAGTCGATCGCCTTCGTACGGCGGATGGCGTCCACGACCGGGTTGAGACTGTCGCCGACGACTCCGTACAGGCGCTGCACGCCCGCGCGGACGAGGATGTCGACGAACTGCTCGGCGACGTTCTGCTTGGCCATGCTGGTACGCACCTCTCGACGCTGGTGAACCGTGCTTCACCCCGTGTGACCCGTGGACCCGCTCTTCACTCGTCCTCCCGCCCGGTCATTCCTCGGGTCCATGAAGTCACAGGTGCGGCCGTCATGCCTCCCAGACCGCGGCGCACGTCCGGTCGTCGGCGTACCCCTTGACCCTGACCTGGATGTCGGCGAGGAAGGCGGCGAGCCCCGGCGGACCGGCCTTCTCCCACCTGCGGGTGAGGTGTTCGGCCAGTTCGGGCTCGCCGCGCAGGGGTTCGGCGAGGCCGCCGCTGCACAGGACGAGCGTGTCACCCGGGCGGGCGACCGAGGCCCGGAACCGGAAGGGTTCGCGGGGCGGCTCGGGGGCCGGTTCGTAGGGGCTCGGCGGGGTGGTGATGCCGAGGTCCATCGTGAGGTGGTCGCCGTCGGGGCCCTGCGCGGGCGGCGAGCCGAAGCCGACCACGGCGTCGCCGGTGGCGTCGGCGACACGGGGCTCGATGTCCTGCCACTCACCGTCCCGCAGCCGGAAGAGGCCGCCCCCGCCGACGCCGAAGAAGACGCGGGTCCGGCAGCGGGGGTCGGCGGGCAGGAGCAGACAGCGCAGGGACGCCGCGTACTCCTCGGGCTCGAGGCCCAGATCGACGGCGCGCGCCCGGAGCTTGCCGAGGCTGCGGTCGGTGAGCCGGTGCAGACCCGACTTCAGGTCGCCGCGCCGGGCGGCCCGGATGTCCTCCGCGAGCCGCCGGTGGCTGCGGCCCACGGCGCGGCCGATCCACGCGCAGGCCTCGGCTGCGGCACGGTGCGCTCCTGGGGTCGCGCGGGCGCCGGTGGCCATGGCGACGAGCACGAGGGCGTCCTCGCCGGTGCCGAAACGGGCCGTCAGCAGGGAGTCGCGGCGCGGCTCGCCCCGGTACCGGGCGGAATCCCCGCGCACGGAGGCGGCCCGCAGCGTGCTCGGCCCGTACCGCGCGCCGTCGAGCACGGTGTCGGCGACGAGGTCCCCGAGATCGTCCGGATCCGCGGCGGGCAGCACGGTGGGCTCCGCGTCATACGTCGGCGGCCCGTCCCCCACGTAACCGGGCCCTGCCCCTGGGTCCCCCTCACTTCCTCGCTCCGGCTCACGGGGGGCAGGGGGGCGCCCTGCGGGCGGCGAGGGCTGGGGTTGTTCCGGGTCGGGGTGCGAGGGGCCGCTTCCTGCGCCGGGCGATGGTGGGGTGGGGCGGGTGCCGGGGCTCGGGGGGTGGGGGGCGTCCGGGTGCTTCGGGTCGGGGTGCGAGGGGCCGCTTCCGGCGCCGGGCGGTGGTGGGGTGGGGCGGGGGTGGGGGGTGTCCGGGTGCTTCGGGTCGGGGTACGAGGAGCGGCTCTCGGCGCCGGGCGGTGGCGGGGTGAGGCGGTTGCCGGGGGTTGGGGGGTGGGGCTCGGAGAGAGCCTGGGTGTCGCGCGGGTCGGGGTCGTCCGGTTGCGCCGAGGGGCGAGGCTGGGGCCGGGACTCGGGGCCGGGCGACGCGGGGGCCTCGGCGCGGGGCCCCTCCGTCGACGGGGTCGACTGACCCCTTCGCTCCCCCGGCCCGCCCGCCGGAAAGGTCACCGGCCCGCTGGGGGTGGGGGGTGGCGGGGCCCAGGGGGCGGGGGCGGTGAAGGTGGGCGGAGAGGCGGGAGCGGCGGAGGAGGGTGGTGGTGCGGTGGGTTCAGGGGGTCGCCCGGCAGGTTCGGGCGGGGGGCTTGTGGGGGGCGGGGGCGGCCCGGCGGGGGCGGGCGGGGCTCCAGGTGGCCCGGCGGTGCCTCGTCCTGCGGGAGCGTCCGGGGCGGGGGCGGGCAAGGGCGGTGAAGGTGGGCTGGCTGTCAGGTCGGCGGGGGCGGGCGGGCTTCCAGGTGGCCCGGCGGTGGCCCGTCCCACGGGAGCGTCCGGGCCGGGGGCGGGCGGGGTGGTGCCCGGTGGGACGGCGGTCGGGTCGGCGGGGGCGGGCGGGGTTCCAGGTGGCCCGGCGGTGCCTCGTCCTGCGGGAGCGTCCGGGCCGACGGCGGGCGGGACGGTGCCGGGTGGGACGGCGGTCGGGGCAGCGGGGGCGGGCGGGGTCCCAGATGGCCCGGCGGGGCCTCGTCCGGCGGGAGCGTCCGGGCCGGGGGCGGGTGGGGCGGTGCCGGGTGGCTCGGCGAGTGGGTCGGCGGGGGCGTGTCCGTCGCCCTGGAGTGCCCGTCCGTCGGCCTGGGTCGGGGGTCCACCGGTCTGCGTTGCTCGTCCGTCGGCCCCGGGAGCGTTTCCCGTCGGGGGTGGCGGCACCGGGGCGTGTGGCGGGCGTTCCGGGGGGCGGTGGGGTGGCTCGGATCCGGGGGCTGCGCTCTCCGGGTGCGGGGCCCCGTGGTTTCGTTCGGGCGGCCCGGGTTGCACTGGTGGGACAGGAGGGGCAGAGGTCCGGGGCGGTTCCGCGCCCTGAGCCGCAGCCGGAGTCGGAGTCGGATCATGTGGGGCGGCGGGCCCTGGCGCCATGCCGGGGGGCGAGGGGTCGCGTGGGGCCGGGAACCCTTCCCGTACCGCGTCCGCCGCCGAGGCGAACCTGTCGTCGAGGGTGTCCGGTGCGGGCGCGGGCCCCGTGTCCGGCGCCGCGTCGTCGTACAGCTGTCCCCACCAGTCGTCGTCGCGACCGGTCGGCCTCTCCCCCTGCTGGCTCATGCCCCTATTTTCCACCGCTGAGGCCGTACGAAAACGGTGCATCCGGAAATTACGGCCATCGCGGGACGACGGAGACCGCCGGGCGGGCCCACCCCCCACAGGAGGACCGCCCGGCGGGGCCGGTGTGGCTAGCGCACGTCGTAGGCGCGGGCCACGGTCTGTGTGACGGAGTTGCCATGGGCGTCCGTCAGCCGGGACTTGAGCCAGACCTGCTTGCCGGACGCGCCCGCGTGGTTCACGGTCGCGCGCCACGTGCCGTCGTGCTCGGCGGTGGTGGCCGCCTGCCACGTCCTGCCCTCGTCGTAGGAGTACGACAGCCGCACTCCCGCGAGCGCTCCCGGCTCGTAGCCCGCGTGCCCCGTCACGCCGAGTTCAATCCGCGTCCCGTTCTTCGCGGGCAGCGTCTTGAGTCCGTCCTCCGGCAGCCGGTAGGTCGGGAAGAGCATCGGGATGCCCTGCGAGTAGGTGTCCTCGTCGAGGTGGGAGCGGAAGGACCAGGTCGTCTCCGTCGCCATGGACCGGTGCCAGACCCGGGACCCGATCTTCTGCGTGGTGAGGGTGAGTTCGTACGCGGAGTCCTCGGCCGGGACGGTGAAGACCCCGGCGGGCCAGCCGGACTCCCCGACGAGCTCGCCGTCGCGTTCGAGGCGTACGGAGCCGATGTCGCCGAAGCCGCCCTGGATCCCGGCGTGTCCGGCGTCGGACCAGAAGCCGGGGGCGACCCCGATCAGGTTGCCCTGCCGTTCCCCGGCGAGCGCCGGTTCGCCCGTGGCGTCGCGCGGCGTGCCGGGCACGAGGACCCCGTCGTACCAGGTCTCCGTGCGCCGCTCCCCCTTCTTGTACGTACGCGCCGGGTCGATCATGAACTCGCCGTACGGGAAGCTGCTGGAGACCTGGTGGCCCCAGGCGGTCGTGCCCGGCGAGTGGTACTCGGTGCGGCTGCCCGGCGCCGGGACGGAGGCGAGGTCGCCGAAGAAGACCTCGAGTCCGCCGGGTCGGGCGGCGGAGGGCAGGTCCACGTAGTCGGTGGCCGTGCCCATCGCCCGGTAGGTCGCGCGGTTCGCGGCGAGGTCCTTGTCGCGCACGCGGTAGGTCCGGTCGTCGCGGACCGGCCCGGTCCCGGGGAACGCCAGGTTGTAGACGTACGGGCTCTTGGCCGTCGCCCGCCACGTCAACGTCACCTGGCGCGAGGCGATTTGGGCCAGCAGGTGCGCCGCGTCGTCCGTCGGGATGCCGAGGACCGGCAACGGCGAGCCGGTGAGGCCGGCCGACGGGTACCAGCGGCCGGGGGCAGCGCGGTGGGCGAGGACGGCGAGCGCGCCCGCCTTCTTCGCGTCGGCCGCCACGGTGGTGGCGTTGCCGCTGTCCGGGACCTTGACGAGGGCGATCCTGCCCTTGACCCCGGCGGCGGCGAGCTCCTCCGGGGTGCCGGTCCCGGCGTCGACGAGGCGCGCCCGGCCGGTGCCGTCCAGGTTGGCGGAGCCGGTCGACGCGGTGACGGGGTGGAGCGTCCGGCCGCCGGCGACGGCGAGCCGGGAGATCTGGGGTGCGGCCGCACGCCAGTAGCTGCCGGACTCGAAGGTGCCCTCGGACGGCCGGCTCCCGACCGACTGGTAGTAGTCGCGGACCGTGCGGGGGCCCGCTGCGGTGCCCGCGTGCAGCCAGTGGTCCCTGCCCCAGCTGCGGGCGAACGCCAGGGTGGCGCCGCGCACTTCGGACGGCTGGTCGGTGCGGACGGCGAGGTGGTGTGCCTTGCGGGCGTCGAGCGTGATCGTGGTGTCCTTCTCGACCTCGACCTGGGGGCGGGCGATGTGCGTGAGGGAGTCCGTCAGGGTGCCGCCCGTCCGGTCGCCGGTGGCGATGAAGCTCGTCAGGAAGTAGGAGCCGGGGCGCACTTGGTACGTCTGGTCGTTCGCGCCCTCGTTGAAGCGGCGCTCACCGCTCGCCGTGTCCGTGCCGATGAGGTCCACGGACGACGGGCCGTCTGCGGGCCTGCCGTCGCGGTCGACGAGCTTCACGCGGAGGCTGACGGTCTCCGGCTGGACGTAGAGGGAGAACGGCGTGGAGACGTGGGTGCCGCCGGCCGCGGTGGCGAGGACGCGCCCCGTGATGTCGCCGTACTGGGCACGCTTCAGCTCCGCGTCGGGCGTGAGCTTCAGCGGCACCTTGACGGTGGCTCCGGCGGGGACGGTCACGGTGCGCTTGCCGAGCCGTGCCACGCCGGAGCGGACGGCGGAGCCGTCGTTCCCGGTGACGTCCGCGACCGAAAGGCTCAACCTGACTGATTTCTTCGTGGTGTTGGTGTAGGGCACGTCGACCGTGGTGCGGTCCGAGGAGTCCTGCGGCCAGCCGAAGGTGCCGCCGCGCACGGCGGGTGAGCCGAGGACCGTCTGGTCGATCGCGGCCTTGGCGTCGAGCCGGCCCCCGCCGGTCTCGCGCGCGTCACCGGGGACGGCGCTGTCGGCGGACGAGACGAGGGCCGCCTTGACCTGCCGGGCGCTCCAGTCGGGGTGGCGTTGCGCTACGAGGGCGGCGGCGCCCGCGACGTGCGGGGTCGCCATCGACGTACCGCTCATGGACCGGTACGCGTAGACGCCGCGCCCGCCGGCCGCGGCGGCGGAGATGCCGACGCCGGGGGCGGCGATCTCGGGCTTCAGGGTGTGCGAGCCGTAGGCGGGGCCGCGGCTGGAGAAGGGGGCGGTGGTGTCGTCGCGGTCGACGGCGCCCACGGTGAGCACGTCGGGCACGCAGCCGGGCGAGGAGACGGAGTTGAGGCCGGGGCCGGTGTTGCCCGCCGCGATGACGAAGAGGGTGTCCTTCGCGGACTTCGCGAGCTCCTCGGTCGCCGTGCTCATCGGGTCGGTGCAGTCGGTGCGCGCCGGGTTGCCGAGGCTCATCGAGACGACGTCGGCCTTCTGGTCGACGGCCCACTGCATGCCCGCGATGATCCAGGAAGTGGCCCCGGATCCACTGTCGTTCAGGACCTTGCCGTGCAGCAGCTCGGCGCCGGGCGCGACGCCCTTCTTCCTGCCGCCGCTCGCCGCGCCGGAGCCGCCGACGGTGGAGGTGGTGTGGGTGCCGTGGCCCTGGCGGTCCTCGGTGTCCGGCGAGTCGGTGAAGTTCTCCGTCGCGGCGATGCGGCCCTTGAGGTCGGGGTGTCCGACGTCCGCGCCGGTGTCCAGGACGGCGACCTTGGTGCCCTTGCCGTCGTAGCCGGCGGCCCAGGCCTCGGGGGCGTGGACCTGCCTGGTCGATCTGTCGAGGGTGGCCTCGACCTTGGCGTCGAGCCAGAGCTTCGTCAGGTCGGCGGCGGCCCGTGACCTGGTCGAGGTGATGTCCGCCCAGAAGGCGGCGGCCTTCTTCTTGTCGGCCTTCAGGGCGACGCCGTCGACCGGTTCGAGGACACGGCCGCGCTCGGCACCGCGCGGGGTGGCGGGCAGCGCGCGGGCGACGTCCACCGATCTGTCGTACACGGCGATGAGCGGCAACTGCTTGGTGTGCGCGTCGTCGTAGCCCTGGCGGACGAGCCCGGTGACGTTGAACAGCTCCTCGTCGACCAGGCCCCGTGCGATGGCGTGCTCGGCGCCCTCGGGATAGACGTACAGGTCCTTGCCCGACTGCCGCGTCTGGATCAGCGGTACGGCGCCGTCCGCGCCGGGCAGCGCGGCGGCCCCCGAGCCGCCCTTGCCGCCGGACGTCACCAGGATCCGGTCGCCGGTGACGAGGGTGACGACGGAGCCGCCCCCGTCCCGCGCGGCGCCCTGTGGCGCACTCCCCGTCAGCGGTGGCTTCCGGGCCGCCGGCGGGCTCGGCTCGGCCGCGGACGGGACGGCCGCGGTGACGGCGAGGACGGCGGCGGAGGCCGCCCCCAAAGCCGTTCGCGATATCGGGCGCATCGCTCTCCCCAGGTTCGACGGGCACGCAAGACCGCAGGCCGATACGGCCCAAAGGCCGCGAAACCGGCCACGGTTGGTGCTGCGGTGGCGTCACCTTGGCAGAGAGACGGGGGGTGCGGGGATGATGTCCCGGGGCGGGTTTACGCCGTGGCTGTTTCCCGCCACGACGCCGCCGGAACGACAGCCTCGGGGAGGGAGGTCGCCGCATGCTGGCAGCGATCGGTCTGGACGAGACGCACGAGTCGGCGTACCGGGCGCTGGTGTCCGTGGGCGCCGCCGACGTGGCCGATCTCGCGCGACGGCTCACCCTCGGCGAGCCGGAGACCGAGCGGACGCTGCGCCGCCTGGAGCGCCACGGCCTGGCCGCGCAGGCGTCGGGCAGGGCGGGCCGCTGGGTGGCGGCGCCGCCCGGTGTCGCGCTCGGCGCGCTCCTCACCCAGCAGCGCCACGAACTGGAGAAGGCCGAGCTCGCGGCGACCCTGCTCGCCGAGGAGTACCGCGCGCAGGCCGCCGAGCCCGCCGTCCACGACCTGGTCGAGGTGGTCACCGGGGCGGCCGCCGTCTCCCAGCGCTTCCTCCAGCTCCAGCTGGGCGCGAGCGAGGAGGTGTGCGCGCTGGTGACCGGCAGCCCCGTCGCGATCACCGGTACGGAGAACAGCGCGGAGGAGCAGGCCGCCGGGCGCGGGGTGCGCTACCGGGTGGTGGTCGAGCGCGCCGTCCTCGACCTGCCGACCGGCCTCGCCGAGCTGTCGGCGGCGATGGGCCGCGACGAGCAGGTGCGGGTGGTCGACCGCGTCCCGACCAAGCTGGTGATCGCCGACGGTTCCCTCGCGATGGTCCCGCTGACCTCGCGCACCGCGGAGCCCGCGGCACTCGTCGTGCACGCCAGCGGACTGCTCGAGTCGCTGACGGGCCTCTTCGAGGCGGTGTGGTGCCAGGCCCTGCCGCTGCGCCTCGGCGAGGACGGCGGCACGGTCACCGAGGCCGCCCCCGACGGCCCGGACGGCACGGACCTGGAGATTCTCTCGCTGCTCCTCGCCGGTCTGACGGACGCGAGCGTCGCCAAACAGCTCGATCTGGGCCTGCGGACGGTGCAGCGCCGGGTAAAGCGCCTGATGGAGCTGACGGGCGTCACGACGCGGCTCCAGCTGGGCTGGCACGCGTACGAGCGGGACTGGGTGGCACGCCGCGCCCGCCCGCCCCAGGACTGACGCACCCGCCCCTCTCCCCGCTCCGGATCGATCCTGACCTGCGGTTTCACTGGCTTTCAGGCACGCTGGAGGGATGGGAGCGTGGGAACTCCTGCTGGTCGGCGTGGTGATGCTGCTCGGCCTGTGCGGAGTGCTGGTGCCCGGCGTACCGGGGCCGTGGCTGGTGTGGGCCGCGGTCCTCTGGTGGACGCTGTACGACCCGAACGGCCTGGCGTGGGGCATCCTCGTCGGCGCGACCGCGGTCCTGCTCGCGGCGCAGGCCATCCGCTGGCAGCTGCCGCCCCGGCGCCTGCGCGAGAGCGGCGCGACGCGCCGAATGGCGGTCTTCGCCGGGGCCGGGGCGCTGCTCGGCTTCTGCGTGGTGCCGGTGATCGGGGCGCTCCCCGGCTTCGTCGGCGGCATCTACCTGGGGGAACGACTGCGACTCGGCCGTCACGGGGAGGCGGCGGTGGCGACACGGACGGCCATGCGCATGGGCGGGACCAGCGTGCTGACCGAACTCTTCGCCTGCCTGCTGATTCTGGGGGCTTGGCTGGGGGCGCTGGTGTGGGGGTGAGGAAGCGCCGGGAAGTGCGGTGGGGCTTCGTCAGCGGCCGCGGGCGGGATGCCGGGTGGTCTGGGTGGTCCGGGTCCCACCTTCGTCGCCGTCCCTGCCGTCGTCCCGGTCCTCGTCCAGGTCGATGTCGTGCCGCCGTCGGGGCACGGCGGTGCCGGCCACGGCGATCACGAGACGTCGCACTCTTCCTGTACGTCCGAGCGGCATGGGCACCTCCACCTGGTCGGATGGCGGCACAGGTGAGTCTGCCGTGCCCGGATGAGAGGGCCTCTTAGGAACTGAGAGGGCCCCCTAGGAACCCGGCGACGACAGATGGCGCAGGGCGTACGAGCGCCAGGGGCGCCAAGCGTCGGCGGCCGCTTGGTCCGGGGCGCCGGGCAGCGCCACGTCGGGGTCGCCGAGCGCCCTCATCCGGATGAGCGCGGCGGTCCGCGCGTCCATCCCGGGCAGGGCCCGGAGCGCCGCCTCCGCGTCGTCGCGGTCCGCGCCCGCGTCCAGCCGCAGCGAACCGTCGGCGAGGGCCGTGGCGAGCGCGCCGAGGGTGCCCGGCTCGGCCGTCAGCTCGGCCGGGGTCGGAAAGACGTGGGTCAGGCTCCCGCACGCCGCGTCCAGCACCTTGCCGTACCGCTCCACGAGCCGTTCGGTGCCCGCCCGCCCCATCAGCGCCCGCACCGCGAACTCGTCCGGGTCGGCGGCACCGGGCGACCGCAGCCCCGGCCGGGCGGCGACGAGCGGGGCGAGCCGGGGGTCGGCGCCGAGCCGCTCGTCCACGGCGTACGGGTCGGCGTCCAGGTCGAAGAGGCGGCGCAGCCGCTGCACGGCGGTGGTGAGGTCGCGCAGGTCGGTCAGGTGCAGCCGGGCGTCGAGCCAGCCGCCGCGGTGCACGGCCTCCGTGCTCGATCCCCCGCCGGCGCCCGTCGTGAGGTCGTTGTGCCGCTCCTCGACGGCCACGATGCCGGTGCCGTACGGCAGCCGGAGCGTACGCCGGTAGGTGCGGCTGCCCCGCTCCCCCGCGACCTCCTCGATCCCGGTGACGGCCTCGTCGGCGAGCAGGTCGAAGACGGGGCCGGCGCGGTAGGGGCCCCGGTGGGCGAGGCGGAGCGGGATGCCGGCGGCGGGCGTCGCCCTCGCCGTGCCGCGCCGGGGAGCGGCGGCGCGCAGGGCGGTCGGCGTGAGCGCGTACACGGCCTTGATGGTGTCGTTGAACTGCCGGACGCTGGCGAATCCCGCGGCGAACGCGATCTCCGTGATCGGCAGGTCCGTGGTCTGCAGCAGGACGCGGGCGGTGTGCGCGCGCTGCGCACGCGCCAGGGCTACGGGGCCCGCGCCCAGCTCGGCGGTGAGCTGGCGCTGCACCTGCCGGGCGCTGTACCCGAGGCGCACGGCGAGCCCCGGCACGCCCTCGCGGTCGACGACCCCGTCGCCGATCATGCGCATGGCGCGGCCCACGACGTCGGCGCGTACGTTCCAGTCGGCCGAGCCGGGGACGGCGTCCGGGCGGCAGCGGCGGCAGGCGCGGAAGCCGGAGGTCTGGGCGGCGGCCGCGGTGGCGTAGTACCGGACGTTCTGGCGCTTGGGGGTGACGGCGGGGCAGCTGGGGCGGCAGTAGATGCCGGTGGTCTCGACGGCGAAGAAGAACTCTCCGTCGAAGCGGGCGTCCCTGCTGCGCACGGCCTCGTACCTGGTCTCTTCATCGATCACGTCACCCATTGTCATCCGCCGGGGGCGCCTCGGCTGGCGGAATTCGGACAGGGCGGTGGGCGGGGCCACGGGGACCCGGCGGGGCGGGGCAGGGCGCACCCGTTCACGCAACGGGCCCGCTCCGCCCCACCCCCCTGTTCTGCCCGGACTCATCCGGGCCCGGGGCTCACCGCAGGCGCCCCCGCTTCACCTCCAACGCCGCGCGGCCCTCCGCGCCCCGCAGCCGCCACTGGCGCCGCATCTCCGCGCGGGCCCGCACGTCCGTCTTGGCGACGATGCGCTGGTTCTCGCGGATCAGCTTGCGGTAGCTGTCGAGGCGGCGTTCGGGCAGCGTGCCGTCCTCGACGGCGGCGAGGACCGCGCAGCCGGGCTCGGCCGCGTGGGCGCAGTCGTGGAAGCGGCAGTGCTCCGACAGCGCCTCGATCTCGGAGAAGACCTGTCCGACGCCGCTCTCGGCGTCCCACAGGCCCACTCCGCGCAGCCCCGGCGTGTCGATGAGGACGCCGCCGCCGGGGAGCAGGATGAGGTTGCGGGTCGTCGTGGTGTGGCGGCCCTTGCCGTCGACGTCCCGGATCGCCTGGACCGCCATGACGTCGGTCCCGGCGAGGGCGTTGGCCAGCGTGGACTTGCCCGCGCCGGACTGGCCGAGCAGGACTGAGGTGCCGCCGGAGACGACGGCGGCGAGGACGTCGACGCCGTCGCCGGTGGTGGCACTGACCGGAAGGACCTGCACGCCGGGCGCCGCGGTCTCCACGTCCTGGACGAGATGCCCGAGCGTGGCGGCGTCCGGCACGAGGTCGGCCTTGGTCAGCACGACGACGGGCTGGCCGCCGGACTCCCAGCCGAGGGCGAGGAACCGCTCGATGCGGGCGAGGTCGAGCTCGGCGGCGAGGGAGACGGCGATGATCGAGTGGTCGACGTTGGCGGCGAGGATCTGTCCCTCGGACCGCTTGGAGGAGGTCGAGCGCACGAAGGAGGTGCGCCGGGGCAGGTACGCCTGGACGTAGCGGGGGTCGCGGCCCGCCGCGTCCACGGCGACCCAGTCGCCGGTGCAGACGACCTTCAGCGGGTCGCGCGGGGTGACGAACTCGGTGTCGGCGCGGACGTTTCCGTCGGCGGTGACGACATCGCACTGGCCGCGGTCGACCCGGACGACGCGTCCGGCGACCAGACCCCGGGCCGCGTACGGCGCGAACTCGGCCTCCCAGCCCGCGTCCCAGCCGTACGGGGCGAGGGGGTGCGGGGCGGACGACGACGAGGACGGAGCCGAACCCGCGGAGGAGGAGAACGGAAGAGAGGAGAAAGACAAGGGGTGACCCTTCACAGGGGTGGCCCCGGCATCCGCGCACTGTCGGCGCGGGCGAGAGAGCAGGTCAGCCGGAGGCCACGGAGGTGGACTTGATGAACTTCCGGATGCGGGCAGCGCCCATCACAACGACAGCCATCGGTCAACACCTCCAGATCCTGCACTCGTTCGCCCCAGGCACCCGAACGGCCGCCTGCCAACACCCAGACCATAACCACCCCACCGGCCCGGCACCACTTCTTTTTTCCGCCGGGGTCCGAAGGCTTGCCGTCAGGCCGTCCCCTCAACCACGTGTTCGAGTGCTGCACGGCCCGTGGGGCCCCATGTCGGTTTGCCGCCGGGCAGTCCTTGGTCTCCGTTCTGGCCCATCAGCATGAGGAACAGGGCCTTGAGGGCCGCCAGTCCGCGGGCGCGGCGGATCGTGGCCTCGTCCGCGTGCGCGTACGCGTCGAAGAACCGTGCGGCGGTGCCCGCGGGGAGGAGTACCCATGCCGCCGCGAGGTCCCACGCCGGGTCGCCGGCGAACAGGGCGCCGAAGTCGAGCACGCCGCAGAGCGTCCCGTCCGAGACGACCACATTCGCCGGGTGCAGGTCGCCGTGCACCCAGAGCGGCGGGCCCTCCCATGCGGGCGCGGCGACGGCGTCGTCCCAGACGGCGCGGATCTCGGTGGCGAGGTCACCGGGGACGACGGCGTGAAAAAAGTGGTCGAAGCCGTCCGTGCACGTCTTGGGGTGGCCGCCGCGGTCCTCGCTGGGCGGCGCGTCGGCGGGGGCCCGGACGTGGAGCGCGCGGAGGAAGTCCGCGAGGGTGTCGGCCGCGTGGTCGCCGCGGCGGATCGCGGCGCGGTCCAGTGGCTCGCCGGGGACCCACGTCATGACGGCCCAGGGCCTGGGGAAACGCGCGGACGGTTCACCGGTCCGTACGGGGCTCGGGACCGGCAGCGGCAGGCGCGGGGCCAGCGCGGGCAGCCACCGGCACTCCTTGCGCTGGAGTTCCGGGGCACCTTCGGTACGTGGGATGCGTACGGCCAACTTCGCCCCGAGGCGCCACATTTGGTTGTCCCAGCCGCCCGCGACCTCGCGGATCTCCAGTCCCGCGAGGTCCGGGTGCTGCTCCCGCAGCAGGTCGCGGATCGCGTCCGCGGTGAGCTGGCTCTCGGAGTCGGTCATACGGAGCCACAGTAGTGGGATGTTCAGGGGTGGTTCCGGGCCTCAGCGCGCGTCCCGTGCCGCACGCCACTCCCGCGCCAGGACCGACCAGATTTCCGTGTCCTGCCGTATGCCTCGGTAGGGGTCGTCCTCGCGTTTGAGTGCCTCGCGGCGCATGCCGAGTCTCTTGGCCACGTTGATGCTCGGCGTGTTCTCGGGGGAGACGTGCCACTCCACCCGGTGCATGCCGCGCTCCTCGACCGCCCAGTCGATGAGGACACGGACCGCGCGGGTGACCAGGCCGCGGCCGGCGGCGGCCGGTTCCAGCCAGCAGCCCGCCTCGCAGGTGCCCGTCGCCGTGTCGAAGACCCTGAGCATCACGCCGCCGACGAGTTCGCCGTCCTGCCGGATGCCGTACAGGCGGCCCGTGTCGGCCGCGGCCTTGTCGGCGAACCGCTGGAGCCAGGCGCGGGCGGAGTCCAGGTCGGCCGTGACGTCGGGGAGTCCGACGTAGCGGCCGATGTAGTCGCGGCCGCGGTCCATGTGGGCGAGGAACTCCTCGGCCTGCCACGGCTCCAGCGGGCACAGGTGCGCGCCGTCGCCCAGGGATATCGCGAACATCCTCTTCCTCCATGACCGCACGGTTTCCGTGATCCTCGCACGGCGCGTCCGGGAAGTCGGCCGGATTACGCGCCGTGCGGCCGTTCCGTGCGCGCGCCGGCGGGCGGATGGCGGGGCCCGGCCCCTGAGAGGTGCGCCGTCCGTGGCACGGCGCGGGCCCAATTCCCTTGGCAGAGCCGGGTCCGCGTGGACCCCGACGCTCCGCATGGCCGTCGACGCAGGCAGGTTGAGCGGAGGTAGTGATTCCGGACAGATGTCGTTCCGCGGCGATCTGGCCGGTCTTGCCGTGGACGAGATAGATGCCCCAGGCATCCAATGGGGGACGGAAAAGGGAAGAACTGCGCTTGCGAGGTACATCCATGACGGAGTCAACGAAGGCGATGGAAACCGTCTCCTTCCCCCAGGACCGCACCTGCCCCTACCAGCCGCCCACCGCGTACGCGCCACTGCGCGAGACCCGGCCGCTCTCCCACGTCAAGCTGTTCGACGGCCGCTCCGTGTGGGTGGTCACCGGGCAGCAGGTGGCGCGCGAGCTGCTCACCGACCGCCGCCTCTCCTCGGACCGCCAGCACAAGGCGTTCCCCTCGCCGACCGAACGCTTCGCCCGGCTCAGCGACCGCCGCATCGCCCTGCTCGGCGTCGACGACCCGGAGCACAACACCCAGCGCCGCATGCTGATCCCCAGCTTCTCCGTCAAGCGCATCGCGGCGATGCGCCCACGGATCCAGGAGACCGTCGACCAGCTCCTCGACGCCATGATCGAACAGGGCCCGCCCGCCGAGCTGGTCAGCGCCTTCGCGCTGCCGGTGCCTTCCATGGTGATCTGCGCCCTGCTGGGGGTGCCCTACGCCGACCACGAGTTCTTCGAGGAGCAGTCGCGCCGGCTGCTGCGCGGCCCCACCGCCGACGACACCGAGCAGGCGCGGGACCAACTCGACGCGTACTTCTACGCGTTGATCGACGAGAAGCGGGCCCACCCGGGCGACGGGCTCCTCGACGAGCTGATCCAGCGGCAGCTCGACTCGGGCGCCGTCGACCGCGACGAGCTGGTCCGGCTCGCCACCATCCTGCTGATCGCCGGGCACGAGACCACCGCGAACATGATCTCCCTCGGTACGTTCACGCTGCTGCAGCACCCCGAGCGGCTGGCCGAACTGCGGGCCGGGCTGCGCGCCGACCCGCCGCTGATGCCCGCCGCCGTCGAGGAGCTGCTGCGCTTCCTCTCCATCGCCGAAGGGCTGCTGCGGGTGGCGACGGAGGACATCGAGTGCGCGGGCAGCACCATCCGGGCCGACGACGGCGTCGTCTTCGCCACCTCCCTCATCAACCGCGACGACCTGACCTACGAGACCCCCGAGGAGCTGGACTGGCACCGCCCGGACCGTCACCACATCGCCTTCGGCTTCGGCGTCCACCAGTGCCTGGGCCAGAACCTCGCACGCGCCGAGATGGAGATCGCCCTCGGCACCCTCTTCGAACGGCTGCCGGGCCTTCGTCTCGCGGTGCCCGCCCAGGAGATCCCGTTCAAGCCGGGCGACACGATCCAGGGGATGCTCGAACTCCCCGTCACCTGGTAGGAGTCGGCATGAAGAGCACGAGCACGGTGATCCACGTGGAGAAGGACCGGTGCGTGGGGGCGGGCATGTGCGCCCTCACGGCGCCGGGCGTCTTCACCCAGGACGACGACGGCTTCAGCGAGGTGCTGCCGGGCCGTGAGGACGGCGGCGGCGACCCCCTGGTGCGGGAGGCCGCACGGGCCTGTCCGGTCCAGGCCATCACGGTCGAGGAATCCTGACACCGACGGGCTGGCGCTGAGTCCCGGCACCCAGTACCGGCGCTGGGTCCCGGCGCCGGCTCACGCGCCGAGCGTGGCCGTGAAGCTCCTCCCGTACGCGTGGTGCGTGTCGACGTCGACACGGGTACCGCCCGGGGTCCGGCTCACCCGGACCCCGGGGTCCGCGGTGACCTTCCGCAGGGGGCGGCCCCGGAGCTCGACGGTCACCGTGTCCCGGTCCATCGTCGGGTCGGACACCGCGAGGGAGACGGTCGCGCCCCGCCGGTCCCCGCGCACGATGACCGAGGCGGGGCCGTGCACGCGCAGCCCCGCGGTGTCGTGCCGGCCCGGCGTGAACGTGTTGGCCGCGGTGAGGCCGAGCCCGGTGTGCGTGATGGCCTGGAGGCGACGGGAGTTGGCGAGGACCTTCAGCGGCTGCGGCCCGTGGCGGCGGGCGTGCGGGTCGTCGTCGGCGGCGTTCGGCACCAGCGCGTAGGCGAAGCGGGCGGGATGGGCGCCGGCCGGCCCGTGGAGCGTGACGCCGAGGACCGAACGGGTCACGTCCGTATCGGGGTTGGCGGTGCGGACCACCCGGCGGCTGCGGGTGATCTCCTCCAGGGTCACCCGCACCGGCGGGGTGTCCAGGAAGAGGTAGCCGACCGCGGCGTCCCGCGTGGCGTTGGCCCAGCGCAGCCAGCGCAGGTCGGCGGTGCCCGGGCCGGTCCAGGGGCGGCCGTCGCGGCGCACGCCGGTGAGCGAGATCCGGTCGTCCGGGTCGGCGGTGCGGGCGTCGACGGTGGTGGTGACGGCCCGGCCCGCCGGGTCGCCGACGTCCGCGGCGAGCACCACGATCTCGTCGTCGAGCAGGAACCACGACTTCGTCGCCGTCGCGCCCCGGTACACCACGAAGTCGTCGGGCAGCAGGCGCCGGTCGCGGTAGGCGACGTCGCTGGACTGCACCATGCCCGCCGAGCCGTACGCGCCGAGCACCGCGCCGCCCGAGTACCGGTTGGTGCCGCGCGGGAAGTAGACGTACGTGTTCTGCGACTCCGACGACGAGGTGAAGTGGAGGGGGTGGCCGGGGTTGTCGTAGTACGGCTTGCCGTACAACTCCGGTACGGTGCGCCGCTCTTCGACGGGCGCGGTGACGCCCGCGAGTCCGTACGGGGAGACCGTGGCGTAGTGGTCGACGCCGTACGCCTGCCGCTGGTCCTGTCCGGCGAGGTAGAGGTGGTGCGCGCCGTCGCCCTGGAACCACGGCATGAGGTTCTCGCCGTTCATGTACTCGTACTTGCTGATCCGGTCGGAGCTGCGCGCGAGCGCGAAGGCGTAACCGGGCCTGCGGTGCACGGTCCTGTCCATGGCGTTGAAGGCGACGCTGCGCGCCGCGGGGTTGAGGTCGGCCGGCGGGATCGCGGCGTCGTCGACGATGTCGGCGTAGCGCACGACGCTGACCGGGGAGACGAACCGGGCGGGGTCGAGTGCGGCCCGCGAGGCCTCCCGTACGTGCTTGACGTAGCTCTTGAGGGCGGTGGCCTCGGCGCCCGCGGCGAGTGAGGAGAGGTCGACGACGGCCTCCACGACCGCGGCCACGTCGGCGTAGCCGGAGTCCGTGCGCGACACGGCCCGGCCCTTGACGGTCTCCATCATCCAGCCCTCGAAGATCAGCGGGGCGAACCCGTTGCGCACCCAGCCGACCACGGTGGGCACCAGCTCCACGCCGTGTGCGAAGCCCGTGCCGTCAATGATCTTGAGGGTCTGCACGACGCGGGTGAGCAGGCCTTTGCCGTACGAGCCGGTGTAGGCGACGGAGGAGTGCTGGATGAACGAGCCGTCCGCGTAGTGGCCGTCCGTCACGCCGTGGCGGAGGTGGTACGGGTCGATGGTGACGAAGACCGTCAGCTGGTCGGTGAGTGCCTTGCGGATCCGCGCGTCGCCGGGCTCGCCGCCCAGCAGGGCGCCCTGCAGGATCCTGTTGGTGGTGATGTCGGCGAGGTTGGCGCCGGTGTGGAAGCGCGAGTCGAGGTCGACGTCGCCGCCGGTGCCGTTGCGCAGGTAGGCGTCCATGGACGCGACATAGGTGGCCACGAGGCCTGGGCGGTCGGCGGCCACCGCGTCGGCCAGCAGCACCAGGGTCTTGCTGATGTGCTGGGAGATGCCGATCTCCCAGTGGAACCAGTTGCCGTAGTAGCCCTTGGACTGGTCGCCGTAGTAGTGCTCGTGGAGCCGGACGAGGGCGTCGATCACCCGGCGCTGCACGGCGGTGCTGCCGTACAGGTCCGGGGGGAGGCCCGGGGTGCGGGTGGCGAGGGCGATCTCGTACAGCCTGCGGTAGGCGGTGTTCAGGTTGGCCTCGTCGGTGCCGAGGACCAGGCCGGCGAAGATCTCGCCCTCACCCGCGTCGTCCATCGACTTCAGGCCGGCCCGCGCGGTCCTCTCGACGGCGGCGAGCTTCGCGTCGGTCTCCGGGCGGGCGTTCGACTCGGTGGTCCCGGCGAAGACGGCCACGGTGTTGGCGAGGAGCCGGGTGCGGTCCGCCGCGGCGGTGGCCGCGCTCGCCGGGCCCACCGGGACCGCCGCCAGGAGACCGGCGGCCGACAGGGCGGACAGCAGGCGTCTGCGGGTCATCTCCATGGCGGCCTCCAACGGTGACGTACAGGGCGTTCCGCGGGCGTTCGGCGAGCGGAGTCAAGCAGAGGTCCCCACCGGCGACAAGGGTCCCGGCCCGCCGTCGCGCCGCGGCGGATTGATAGCGTCCACTCCGATCATGGTGCCGGTCATGGCTCCGATCATGGTGCCGTTCACGGGGGAAGGGGAGCGCCATGCCGAAGGAGGGCGCGTCGCGTGCGCCATGGCGGCGCATCTGGCCGACGGCCGCGCTGGCGGGGGTCCTGCTCGTCGGGTCGTCGGTGACGTGGGTCGCGGTGTCACGGGCCGCGGACCGCGAGGACCGGCTCGCCGCCAACCAGGAGCAGTTGACGCGGGCCTGCGCGGGCCTGCTCCCGGACGAGTTGCGCTCGTACGTGCCGGACGACGAACCGGGCGTACTCGACGAGTTCGGGACGATGCTGCGGCCCCGGCAGCCGAGCCGCGCGCTCCTGGACTGCACGCTCTCCTGGGGCGGCGGCGGTGACGCCTGGGAGCCGGACGCGCGCGCCCGGGTACGGGCCGAGGCCGTCCTGACCCGCACCCCGCCGGAGGCGGTCACCGGCGACTTCGGGCTGCCCCTGCCGCAGAGCGCGACGGGTGCCGTGGGCACCGACGACCGCCTGCGCGGCGGCGCGGTGACGGCCTCCCTGCTCGTCGACTGCCCGAAGGGGCTGACGGGCCGGGTCCGGCCCGCGCGGGACCTGCTCGTCTCCGTGGAACTGCCGTCGGAGGCCGGGGAGTACCACGTGCCCGAGGCCGACCGGCGGCTCACCGCCCGCACGGCGATGCGGGTCGCCGAATGGGTCACCGCCGAGCAGGGCTGCGGCGGCCGGCCGCTGGGCACCGGCGCCGCGAAGACGTCGTTCCCCGCTCCCGAGAAGGGCCGGAAGCTCTGCGCCTGGCTCTCCCCCGAGGCGCTGCGGCTGACCCCCGGGAAGTGGTCCTTCGCCGGGAGCGACAAGAGGTTCGGCCGCCGGGCCGGTGCGTGCGCCGGCCGGTGGGACGACACCGCGGGCTCCCCCGGCGACCTCACGATCAAGGCCGCCAGCGCGCGGAGCTGGTCGGGCGTCCTCGCGGTCGGCGCGTACGACAGCCACCAGGCCGACGGGGAGGTGCCCGACCCGAAGGCGCCACCGGCGGCCAGGAAGCCGGTGAAGGTCGACCGGTCCGGTGACGACCCCGAACTCGCCCTGTGGGCGCGGTCGGTGTGCGCGGCGGGGCCGACCTACCACCGCGTGGCGGTGACGCCCGAGCTGCGGGCCGACTCCACACGCGAGGACGACACGCTCGTCCTCGAACCGGCGGACCAGCGGCGGATCTCGCAGCGGGCGCGTGCCGTACTCGACCGTTATCTGAAGGCGCCCGACGGCTGGCCGCGGCGCGCGCACTGCCGGGACACGAAGATCATCGGAGAGGTGGCAGGGTGGCACGGATGACCTGGCGGACCAGGGCGGGTCGCATGGTCCTGTCGTCCTGCGGCGCGGTCGTCGCCCTGGCCCTGATCGCGGGCGGCTACTACTGGTGGGGCGGCCCGCACGAGCGCAGCGTGGCGCGGCAGGTCCTCGACGAGGCGTGCCGGGGCGTGCTGCCCGCGCAGGAGCTGCGGGCCGTGCTCGGTGACGGGCCGTACCGGAGCGGGCCCGGCAGCTCCGGCCTCCGCGACGCGGGCCGCCCCGGGGAGCACGAGCGGGGCGGGAGCCGGCAGGTGTCGTGCAGCGTCAGCCGCGACACCGAGCACCACGCGGGGCATCCGACGCGCGACGCCTCGGTCGACGTCGACGTGCGGCGGGTGCCGGAACCCGCGACGGACGGCAGCTCGGCCGGCCTGCCCGCCGAACTGCCGGGCGGTTACGGCCCGTTGTACCCGCCGGTCGCCACCGACCTGCCGCCCGCCCCGCTCGGCCACGGCTGGCACGGCCTCTTCAGCACCGATGAGTCCTACGGGTCCCCGTCCGGCGACGGCGCGGCGACCGCCACGGTGCTCCTGGAGTGCGCCCGCGACCGCGGCGGCCTGCTCGTCACGGTGGGGGTGAAGGAGGAGGACGTCACCCTCGACGACCCGCGCCACCGCACCGCATACGCGCGGATCGCCACCGCGACGGCAGCGAAGGCCGCCGGGAAGTGGGGCTGCGACGCCGATCTGGGCACGCCGTTGCGCACGGTGGCGCTCCCGGTCGACCGCGACGAGGAGGTGCCGCTCGCCGACGCGTCCGGGACCTGCCGGGGCGTGCCCGGCCGGGGCGGGCGGATCTCCCGGGCGTGGGAGAGCACGAGCGACGGCGGGCCGGTGGAGGTCTGCGTCGTGGCGTCCGGCCGGCCCGGCGAGCCGCTCCCCGTCCCGGGCGAGGCCCGCCGCTACCACCTCGCCGCGTACTACGGCCCGTACGCGCAGGCCCAGCGGCTCGACCACGAGGAGCGCCGGGGCCGGTACTCCGGGAAGCCCGGCCCCGGCGAGGCCGCCGCGGGGCGGCTCCCGGGCGGCGGTCACTGGGCGAGCGCGGAGTGCCGGGGCGGCGGTCCCGCGCTGTTCACGGTGCGCGACGAAGCGGCCTGGGACGCGGACAGGTCCGGCTCGTACGACGAAAGGGAGCGGCGCGCCGGGCCCTCCGCGGCCGACCTGGCGTACGAGCGCGCCGCCCTGAAGGTGTTCGCGCGGCACTCGGCGCGGGCACACGGCTGCGCGACGCCGAAGCTGCCCTGAGTCCGGAGTCGCGTCCTCAGCCCTGCCGGGTGCCGGCCCGGTCCGCGATGTGCGGGGGCGGTGCGATCCCGGCGGGCAGCAGCGGATCGGGCACCGGCGCGCCCCAAGTGGCGGTCAGCGGAAGGTTTCCGGCCCATACGCCGAGTTCCGCGTCCGGGCCATCCCCGTCCTCCGGCGGGCCGACCGCGACCTTCACCGAGGCCTCGGCGAGCGAGAGCGCGAGGAGGGTGGTCGCGGCGAGTTCCTTGCGGCTGGGGCTGCGTGCGTACTCCCACTGTCCCGGTGTCGCGTGCTCGGTGAGCAGGCGCAGGCCGCGCAGCTTCTCGTCGGGGTCGGTCACCCGGCGCGGGACCCCGTGGATCATCGCGCTGCGGTAGTTGACGCCGTGCTCGAACACCGAGCGGGCGAGTATCAGCCCGTCGATGTGGGTGACGGTGACGCAGACGGGCGTCTCGGGGTCGGCCGCGAGGCTGCGGCTGGCGACGGAGCCGTGCAGGAAGAGCTGGGTGTCGTCGCGGCCGTAGACGGTGGGTACGACCATCGGGTGGCCGTCGACGACGACGCCGAGGTGGCAGACGAAACCGGCGTCGAGGATCGCCTCCAGGTCGGCGCGTGCCAGGCTGCCCTGCTCGCGCAGGCGGCGGTGGCGGGTGCGGTCGGTGACGGGGAGGATCGCGGACAGCGTGGCGCCCTCGCCGTCCGGGCCGGTCGGCGGAGCCGGGGGAAGCTGGTGGTCGGGGTGATCGTTCACACCGCGACAAGTTACCGATATCGCGTGCCCGACGCCATGGTTCGACGGTTTCCGCTGCCACGTAAGGGGATCTCTGCGATATCCGCACCTCGCGTGTGCGGTGTCCAAGTCGTCCCCGAAGAATCCAACGACTCCCCCGCCGCGACGATGGCGGCCCCCGTCCCCCGCGCGGTCTGATGGAACGCATGGAGCTTCCCCACCACGAGGACGTGTCCCCCGGCACCGGCTGCCTCCCGCCCCGCGCGTGGTACGCGACGTCGGACGCCGCCGCTCTCCGTCTCGACGGCACCTGGCGCTTCCGCCTCTCCCCCACCGCCGACACCGAGGACGACACCTTCGCGACCGGCGGCCACGACCGCGACGCCCCGGGCACCTGGACCGAGATCACGGTCCCCGGCCACTGGGTGCTGCAAGGGCACGGCGCACCCCGGTACACCAACCAGCTCTACCCCTTCCCGGTGGACCCGCCGCGCGTGCCCACCGAGAACCCGACCGGCGACCACCTGCGCACCTTCGACCTGCCCGCCGACTGGCCCCGGGACGGCACCGCCGTCCTGCGCTTCGACGGCGTGGAGTCCTGTGCCCGCGTCTGGCTGAACGGCACGGAGCTGGGCCACTTCAAGGGCTCCCGCCTCCCCCACGAGTTCGCCGTCGGCACGCTGCTGCGTCCCCGCGGCAACGTCCTCGCGGTCCGCGTCCACCAGTGGTCGTCCGGTTCGTACCTGGAGGACCAGGACCAGTGGTGGCTGCCGGGCATCTTCCGCGGCGTGACGCTGCTGCACCGGCCCGAGGGGTGTGCCCGCGACTTCTTCGTGCACGCCGCGTACGACCACCGCGCCGGCACGGGCACGCTGCGGGTCGACTCCGAGGTCCACGGCCGGGTCACCGTCCCCGAGCTCGGCATCGACGTGCCGACCGGCGAGGACGTCACCGTCCCCGTGGCGCCGTGGACGGCCGAGACACCCCGCCTGTACGACGCGACGCTGGCCACGCCCGGTGAGCGGATCCCGCTGCGGGTCGGCTTCCGCACGGTCGCCGTCGAGTCCGGCCTCATCACGGTCAACGGCCGTCCGCTCCTCTTCCGGGGCGTGAACCGCCACGAGTTCCACCCGGAGACGGGCCGCGCCCTCGACCCCGAAACCATGCGCGCGGACGTCCTGCTGATGAAGCGTCACCACATCAACGCCGTCCGCACCAGCCACTACCCGCCCCACCCGGCCTTCCTCGACCTCTGCGACGAGCTCGGCCTGTGGGTGATCGACGAGTGCGACCTGGAGACGCACGGGTTCCAGGCCGTGGGCTGGCGCAACAACCCCGTCGACGACGACCGCTGGACGCCCGCCCTCTTGGACCGCGCGGCCCGCATGGTCGAGCGCGACAAGAACCACCCGTCGGTGATCGTCTGGTCGCTCGGCAACGAGTGCGGGACGGGACGCGGCCTGACCGCCATGGCCCAGTGGATCCGCGCGCGGGACGGCAGCCGCCTCCTCCACTACGAGGGCGATCGCTCCTGCGCGGACACGGACATGTACGCGCGGATGTACGCCGACCACGCCGAGGTCGAGCGGCTCGGGCAGGGCGTCGACGAGGGGCCGGAACACCGCCGCGGCCTCCCCTTCGTCCTCTGCGAGTACGCGCACGCCATGGGCAACGGACCCGGCGGACTCAGCGAGTACCAGCGCCTCTTCGAGCGTCACGAGCGGCTCCAGGGCGGCTTCGTCTGGGAGTGGATCGACCACGGCATCGCCCACCCCGAGTACGGCTTCGCCTACGGCGGCGACTTCGGCGAGGAGCTGCACGACGGGAACTTCGTCTGCGACGGCCTCGTCTTCCCCGACCGGACGCCCTCCCCCGGCCTGGTCGAGTACAAGAAGGTGATCGAGCCGGTCCGGATCGAGGGCGACGGACGGGCCGGCACGGTCACGATCACCAACCTGTACGACTTCGCCGACCTCTCCCACCTCGCCTTCACCTGGTCCTTCGAGAGGAACGGCAGGACGGTCGCGGAAGGGGTCCTCACGGTGCCGCCGACCGGGCCCGGCGCGCGCGCCGAGGTGAGACTGCCGCCTCCGCCGCGCCGCGCCCCGGACACCGAGACCCGGTGGACGGTGCGGGCGACGCTCGCCCGGGACACGGCGTGGGCGAGCGCGGGACACCTGGTGGCCTGGGCCCAACTCCCCGTCGAGGACGGCGTGATCCTGCCGGTGCCCGGCGGCGCGGCACCGGTGCGGGACGCGGCGGGGCGCCGGATCACGCTCGGCGCGGCGACGTTCGACGCCCGCACCGGCACGCTCCTCACCTTCCGGGACCGCGCGATCAAGGAGCTGCGCCTGGACGTGTGGCGGGCCCCCACCGACAACGACAACGGCATGCCCTGGCGCCCCGAACCCTCCGTCGCCGCCCGCTGGCGCGCCCTGGGCCTGGACCGGATGCGGCACCGCGTCGACGCCGTCGAGCCGGGCGCCGACGCCCTGACCGTACGCACCCGGATGGCACCGGCGGCGAGCGACCTGGCGCTGCGCACGGAGTACCACTGGGTGTCGGACGGCGTCCGGCTCCAGCTGCGGATGACCGTGACGCCGGAGGGCGACTGGCCGGTGCCGCTGCCCCGCGTCGGCGTCCGCTTCGGGCTTCCGGGCGCGGCGGACCGGGTGCGGTGGTTCGGCGGCGGGCCCGGCGAGGCCTACCCCGACACGACGGCCGCCTCGATGATCGGCCTCTGGGAGTCGGACGTCGACGCGCTGCAGACCCCGTACGTACGGCCGCAGGAGAACGGGTCAAGGCCCGACATCCGGTGGGTGGAGATCGGCGGGCTGCGGGTGGAGAGCGACGGGGCACCCGCGTTCACCGCGCGCCGCTGGACCACGGAGCAGCTCGACGCGGCCCGGCACCGCACCGACCTCGTCCCCGGCGACACGGTCTGGGTCAACCTCGACGCCGCCCGGCACGGCATCGGCACCGGGTCGTGCGGTCCTGGCGTGCTGCCGCGGTACGAACTGCGGGCCGGGCACGAGCCGTTGTCGTTCAGTTGCGTCTTCTCGCCCGCCGGGGAGTGAGGCGAGGTGCCCGCCCGGTCGCCGGACCGGCCGGCCGGGCGGGTGGGTCAGCCGGCGGGGACCAGCCGCTCCCGCAGGAACGCCACGACCCGCTCGCGCGCCGCGTAGGCGGGGTGGCCCGGCTCCTCGCGGACCTCCTCGGTGAGCACGGCGTGCGCCGACCGGGCGAACCCCGCCGCGTTGCCGGGCGACGAATCCAGCTCGATGACCTCGAACGCGTCCCCGAGGTGGCGGCGCAGCGTGGCGAAGCGCTCGTCCGGCACCAGCTTGTCCTCGGTGAAGCGCAGGCCGAGCGCGCACAGGCCGTCGTTCCTTGTGCGGGCCACGACGGTGTCGAGCTCGGCGCGGGACATGCCAGGATCGACCTTGCGGGCGCCGCTGACGGGCAGCGGCAGCGAGGGCTGGCTGAGCACCGGGGCGAGGACCGTGTCGTCGGTGGCGGCGGCCAGCGCGAAGCCGCCCGTGAAACACATGCCGATGACGCCGACCCCGGCGGCCGGGGTGCGGGCGGCCAGGTCGCGGGCGAGGGCCCGCAGGTAGTCCGCGAAGGGCCGGCGGGCGTTGGTGGCGAAGGCGCGGAACTCGGCGGAGACGCACACCCGGGGGAAGACGTTCAGGACGTACGGCGCGGTGAGGGGGCGGCCCGGTTCGCCGAACGGGGACGGGATGGCGACGGTGAAGCCCTCCTTCACCAGGTGCTCGCCCAGGCCCAGCACTCCCGGGTGCACTCCGGGGATCTCGGGAACCAGGACGACACCCGGACCCGTCCCCTTCTCGTGGACATCATGGGTGAGTCCCGCGCCGGTGAACGGGGCCTTCTGCCAGCCGGTGAGATCCGCCGTCGATTTCGGACCGGACACGGTGCTCACTCCCTTTCGTCACAAGTGCCATATGGGTAAGTGAAGTTCATGCCTACAGCACCCATGCGCGGAAGCACAGACCCGGCCGGGCCGCCGCCCGGAGACCCGCCAGGACGGCTCGTGGCGTGGCTGGGCAGGCTCGGCCCGGTCGCCGTGGGGTACGCCGTGTTCCAGTCCCTGGTGGGCCTGCTGCCCGACGGGCTCTTCGGCGAGACCGCCCGCTACTCGCTCGCCGTGGTGAGCGGCGTCGGCACGGGCGTCTGCGCCTGGCTGGCCGCCGCGCTGCTGCGGTCCGGGCCGGCGGCGGACGACGGGGCGGACGACGGGGCGGGTGGCGCCCCGGACGGCGTGCCCGCTCCCCGGCGCCGTCCCGCGGGCGCCCCGGCACCGGGCGCGAGGGCCCCGGTGCCGGGTCCGCTGCCGGGGCTCTCCACCGCCACGTACGCCACCCTCGTCGAGCGCCTGACGGTCTTCGACGATCCGCCGCGCGGCCGCCTCACCGGCTGGTCGCACGCGCTCGACGAGCAGCCGCAGCCGGTCAGGCCGACACCGACCGGCACCGCGTACGGACTGCACATCGTCCTCGAACTCGGCATGCCCGACGGCCGGTTGAGGGCGTCCGAGCTGGTGGAGACGCTCTGGCGGCTGCGGCTGCCCGAGGGGGGCTGGTCGGCCCGCTCGCAGGGCGCGGTGGGGCGTCCCGAGGTGACGGCGCTGGTGCTCGGCGCGCTCGCCAGGGCGGGCGCCGACGGCCGGCTCCTCGCCGCGGAGGCGGCGCGGTGCACGGAGCGCTTCACCCGCGAACTGGAGCCCGCAGGCGCGGAGCTGACCCACGTCGTCACGACGGTGCTGCGCGGACTGCTGCGCGCCGCACCCGACTCGCCCGCCCTGCCCGTCCTGCGGGACGCGCTCGTCGACGGGGCCGTCACCGATCCGGCGCGCGGCCACCGGCGCTGCTGGGGCTCCCGTCTCACGCCGCCGCGCGGCAGGACGGTGGCGCCGTCGGCCGTGCACACGGCGCAGGCCGTCGTCGCCCTGGACCGGGCGGCCCGGGTGCTCGGCGAGGACACGAACGCCCGCGCCACGCGCGAGGAGGGCATCCGCTGGCTGCTCTCCTGCCCCGGGCCCGCGCACGACGGCTGCGACGACCTGGAGAGCGGCCACGAGACGGTGCGCAGACCGCACCCGGCCGACGCGTCGCGCTCCGAGGTGCTCAACGTGCGGCACTTCTCGGCGGCCTGGGTGGTACGGGCGCTGCTCACCCCCGACGCCCCCGCGGTCGCCGCCGACGAGGGCCGGGAAGCGGCCTGGCAGGAGCTGCTGGCGGGCGCCGCCGCCTGCGTGTGGCGGCAGCAGGACAACGGGATCTGGACGTGGGACGGGGCCGATCTCGCCTACCCGCTGTGGATGACCTATCAAGGCCTTTCGGCGCTGCGGGCACATGCCGTATGGATGTATCAGGCGGGGGCCTGAGCCGTGGGGGCGGCACGTGCGCGGACGAGGGGGAGAGTGCGGTGGGCGGTCAGCATGTGCACGACGCCAGGCGGCTGTTGGAGGAGGCCCTCGACCGGGCCACCGGTGACGCGCTGGTGCGGGCCGCCCGTACGGCCGTGGCCGAACTGGCCGCCCCGGGCCTGCTGTTGCCGCTGGTCCGGGAGCTGGCGGCCGGCGCGGGCGACCCCTCGGGGTGCGCGCTCCTTTCGTACCGGCACGTCCTCGGCTTCGACAAGCTGCTGCTGATCGACGGTGGTCCGCGGCACATGCTCCGCGCCCACGTGTGGCACCCCGGCCGGGGCACGCAGGAGGACATCCACAACCACCGCTCGCCGCTGGCCTCGTGCGTGGTGCGGGGCGCGCTCGGCATGGAGCTGTACGAACCCGCCGCCCCCGGCACCGACGCGGGCGAGGGGCTGGACACGTCCTGGTACCGGGAGTCCCTCTCCGGCGAGGAGGGCGACTGGCTCCTCGAACCCGTGGGCGGGGCGCGGCTGCGGCTGACGCAGACCGCGCGGTACGCGGCGGGGAGCGGTTACGCGCTGCCGCCGCACGTCCTGCACCGCGCCTGGTGCGCCTCGTCCGGGACGACGGTCACGCTGTTCCTGGAGACGGGGGCGGGGCGAAGGCGCTACACGGACGTGTTCGCCGGCCCGGGCTCGGAAGCGGCCGGCACCGACCTCACCGGCGCGGACATGACCGGGCGCTCGGTGGCGAAGAAGCCTCTGGATGTGCGGGACTATCTGGCGGAGCTCTCCGCACTGGCGGAGCTGCTCGGCTGACGGTCCGGCCGGCCGTCGGACCGGCGGGCCCCTCGGTCTCAACCAAATGCCTGGCGGACGATCTCGCGGTTGTAGTCGTCGATCCTGACCGAGCCCAGCTCGGCGGGGGCGAGCCAGCGGTGGGCCTGGTCGGGCAGGGGCAGGGTCACGTCGAAGGTGAGGGGGCGGACGAGGAAGTTGTCCTGCCAGTTCTTCACCTCGTGGCCGCGGTAGGTACTGAGGAAGGAGGATTCGCCGACCTTGCGGAGCACCTGGCCGAGCAGTCCCGTCTCTTCCTTCAGCTCTCTGAGGACACCGTCCCGGGGCGTTTCGTCGGGTTCCAGCTTTCCGCACGGCACGCCCCACACCCCGGGCAGGAACCGCTCGGTCTCGCTGCGTCGTACGAGCAGCACCCGCCCGCGGTGGGCCACTACGGCCGCCGCGAGCCGGTTGTCACCGGGATAGTCCATGTCTTCCAACGTAGCGGGGAATCGGGGGGCGTGACAGCCGGGACGGCGGCCCTCGGCCACCGTTTCGCGTTCCCGCTGGTCGGGGCCGGACGGAACGTAGACGTCCGTCAACAGAGTGCCGTAGGCCGTCACCCACATGCGTCGACGGACGGCCCCCCTCACCGATACCCGTGCCGGTGTCCGTTTTCTTCAAGACCGGCCGGCGGGCCGCTGCCTACGCTGCCGGACATGGACAGCACACCGACGCCACCCGCACCCCGCTTCGACCTCATCGGTCTCGTCGTCTCCGACCTGACCGCCTCCCTCGCCTTCTACCGCAGGCTCGGCCTCCGGTTCCCCGCCGGGGCCGAGAGCGAGCCGCACGTCGAGGCCGACCTCCCCGGCGGCCTGCGCATCGCCTTCGACACGGAGGAGACCGTCAGGTCCTTCCACCCCGGCTGGCGGCGGCCCACGGGCGGGGGCCGGATCGGGCTCGCCTTCCACTGCGGGACGCCCGCCGGGGTCGACACCGTGTACGAGGAGGTCACAGGCGCCGGGCACGCGAGTGAGCTCAAGCCGTTCGACGCGCCCTGGGGCCAGCGGTACGCCGTCGTGCTCGACCCGGACGGCAACGGCGTCGACCTGTTCGCGCCGCTCGGCTCAGCCGCCGCCCAGTAGCTCACCCAGCGGCACTCCGGTGAACTCCTTGACGTCGCGGGCGAGATGGGCCTGGTCGGCGAAGCCCGCGACGGCCGCCGTGCGCGCGTACGGCAGCCCCTCGCGGGCGAGTGCGAGCGCCCGTTGCAGGCGCAGCACCCGGGCCAGCGTCTTGGGCCCGTAGCCGAACGCGTGCAGGGAACGGCGGTGCAGCAGGCGGGCGTCGACCCCGAGCGCCGCCGCGGTCCCGGCGACCGAACGGCCCGCTTCGAGGGCGCCGACGACCGCGGTGAGGAACGGGTCGGGCGGTCCGGCCCCGGCCGCGCGCTCCACCGCGACCGCCTCCAGGGCGGCCATCGGGTCACGCGCGCCGTCCACCCGTTCGGTGAGGCGGCGCGCCGGGCCCGCGCCCCACAGGTCGGCCAGTTCCACGCGCCGGTCGCGCAGTTCGTGGGCGGCGACGCCGAGGAGCGCGGGCGCGGTGCCGGGGTAGAAGCGGACGCCGACGTGACGGCCGCCCGCGACGGTGCCGTCCGGGACGTACGCGCGGGTGTCCGGGCCCGCGACGTACAGCCTGCCCTCCGTCCACAGCAGGTCCATGCAGCCGTCGGGCAGCACCGGGCGGGAGTCGCCGGGGGCGCCGGTGATCTCACGGGTCCACACCACCGCGTCGGTCAGCAGGGCGGCCCGTTCCCGGTAGGCGGCGCGCCCGGCGCTGTCGTGGGCCATGGGAAAAGGCTACGCCGGAGGGGATTCAGGCGGCGCCCGTGCGGTGTTCCTGCGGGCTGATCCCGTAGACCCGTTTGAAGGCCCCGGAGAGCGCGAACGCGCTGCCGTACCCGACGCGGCGGGCTATCGAGGCGATGGTCAGCCCGCTGTCGCGCAGCAGGTCCGCGGCGAGCGCGAGCCGCCAGTTGGTGAGGTACGTCATCGGGGGCTCCCCCACCAGCTCCGCGAACCGCCGGGCCAGCGCGGCCCGCGAGACGCCCGCCTTCGCGGCGAGGTCCGCGATGGTCCAGGGGTGGGCCGGATCGTCCTGGAGCAGGCGCAGCGCGCGGCCCACGACGGGGTCGCCCATGGCGCGGTACCAGGCGGGCGCCTCGGCCTCGGGGCGGGAGAACCAGGCGCGCAGCGCGGCGATGAGGAGCAGGTCCAGGAGCCGGTCGAGGACGACGGCCTGGCCGGGTTCGTCCCTGCCGATCTCCTCCGCGATCAGCGGGGTGAGCGGGCATTCCCACACGTCGGCGGGCAGGACGAGCAGCGGTGGCAGCGCGTCGAGGAGGCGGCCGGTGATCTCGCCCCGCAGCTGATAGGTGCCGATCAGCATCTCCACCGAGCCGTCGCGCGACTCGCCCCAGGCGCGCAGGCCGAGGTCGCGGTAGCGCGCCACGGGCGCGCCGTCCAGGGGCACGCAGACCTCGCCTGGCCGGATCTCGGCGTAGGGCGCGGTGTCCGCCTCGCCGGCGCAGGTGTAGTGGTCGGGGCCGCGGGCGATGGCGAGGTCGCCGGGGCGAAGGCACCGGGCCGGCGTCCCGTCCTCGGGCACGATCCACGCGGTCCCGCGCACCATGATCATGACGGAGATGGGCGCCTCGTCCGCGATGCGGACGGACCAGGGCGGGTCGAAGAGCGCGCGGATCATGAAGGCGCCCCGCGCACGCGGTCCTTCCAGGAGGCCGGCCAGTACGTCCATGACGGCAGCGTAGACGCACGCGTATGGCCGTGAGCTCCTCGGCGATGGTTCCGTCTGACGCCGGGCAGTTCACTGAAGCCATGACGACGAACACGAATCACACGGCACACACGGCGGAGACGACGGTCCTGGTGACGGGGGCGACCGGGCGGGTGGGACGCAGGGTGGTGGAGTCCGCGGAAGCGGCCGGGCTCACGGTGCGGGCGGCCTCGCGCTCGGGCGCGGTGCGGTTCGACTGGGCGGACCGGTCGACCTGGGAACCGGCCCTGCGGGGCGCCGACGCGGCACACCTGGCGTATCTGCCGGATGTCGGCGCGCCGGGCGCGGCGGAGACGGTGGGCGCCTTCGCCCGCCTGGCGGTCGGGCTCGGCGTGGAGCGGCTCACGCTGCTCTCGGCGCGCGGCGAGCCGCAGGCGCACGCGACGGAGCGGGCCGTGCGGGAGGCGGGGGCGCGGTGGACGGTCGTGCGCGCCGCGTGGTTCGCGCAGAACCTCAACGAGGGTCCGCTCCTCGACGGAATGCGCGCCGGGGAGCTGGTCTTCCCCGCCGGCGAGGTCCTCGAACCGTTCATCGACGCGCGGGACATCGCCGACGTGGTGGTCGCCGCGCTCACCTCCGGGGACCGGTTCGCGGGCCGGACCCTCGACCTCACCGGGCCCCGGCTGCTGTCGTTCCGGCAGGCCGTCGCGGAGATCGGGGCGGCCACGGGGCGGGAGATGACGTACGTGCCGGTGTCGGCGCGCGACTACGGGGCGGCGCTCGCCGGGTTCGGGGTGCCGGCGCCGGAGGTGGAGTTCCTGGTCGAGCTGTTCGAGACCAACCTCGACGGGCGCAACGCGCGGCTCTCCGAGGGGGTGCGGGAGGTGCTCGGCCGGGACCCCAGGGACTTCGCGGAGTTCGCCCGGGAGGAGGCCGAGGCAGGCACCTGGAAGAGCTGACGCCGCGGCCCCGGCCGCGCTCCTCAGTCGCCGGAGGGGCTGTTTCCCCCGCTCCCCGTGCCGTTCCGCTTCGCGTGTTTGGGCTGCTGCTTCGTGGGTTTCGCCGGCGCCCGCAGCCGGGACGTCACGTCGTCGGGCGGCAGGAAGCGCGACCAGCGTTCGGGGAACTCGGAGGGCATCTCGGGGTCGTCGGGGTCGTCGAGCTCCGCCCTCGCCTCGCGCGCGGCGGCCGCCCGGGCCACCACCTCGGCGGCCTGCGCCTCCCTTATGCGGTCGTTGGCGGCGCGCGCCGCGGCCGTCGCGACGGACGGCCAGACCCGGTCGATGGCGGCGTTGACGGCGGCGCCGACCAGGACCGCGAAGGCCGATACGCCGATCCACAGCAGCACGGCGACGGGGGCCGCGAGCGAGCCGTAGATGGTGGGGCCCTCGACCGTGCTGGTGAGGTAGATGCGGAGCAGGAAGCTGCCGAGCACCCACATGGCGAGGGCGATCAGCGCGCCGGGCATGTCCTCGACCCACGGCGAACGCACCGGCACGGAGACGTGGTAGAGCGTGGTCAGGAAGACCACGGAGAGGATGACGACGACCGGCCAGTAGAGGATCTGGACCACCGTGGTGGAGCCGGGCAGCAGGTTCACCACCGCGTCCGGGCCCGCCACCATCAGGGGCAGCGCGACCGAGCCGATGAGCAGCGCCACGATGAAGAGGCCGAAGGCGAGGATGCGGGTCTTGACGATGCCGCGCACGCCGTCGAGGCCGTACATGACGGTGATGGTGTCGATGAAGACGTTCACCGCGCGCGAGCCGGACCACAGGGCGAAGAGGAAGCCGATGGAGATGACGTCGGGCCTGCTGACCCGCAGCACGTCCTCCAGTATCGGTTCCGCGATCTGGCTGACGCCCCGGTCGGACAGGACCGTGCGGGACGCCTCCAGGATGTTGTTCTGGACGCTGGCGATGGTGTCGGCGCCGGTCCACCGGTCGACGTAGGCGAGCAGCCCGATGAGGCTCAGGAGCAGCGGCGGCACGGAGAGCAGCGTGAAGAACGCCGCCTCGGCCGCGAGCCCCAGGATGCGGTACTCGACGCACGAGTTGACGGTGTCCTTGAGCAGCAGCCAGGCGGTCCTGCGTTTGGAGACGTTCCGGTAGAGAGCGCGGGCCCGTTTCCAACGGCCCGACGGCCGCCCGGGTGTTTCTTTTGCCTGGTGCACCTCCTTACCGTAGCGGCATGGCAGCCAGCACCCACACAGTGACCAACCAGGCTCCGCCCCTGGTGGGATACGACGTATTCACGTCCGACCGGGCCCTCGTGGAGGGCGTCGAGCGGCATCTGGACCCCGCGCTCCTCGATTCCGCCCGCGACGAACTCTCCCTGCTCGGCCGCTCGGCGGGCTCGGCCCAGGCACAGAAGTGGGGAAATCAGGCCAATGAGAACCCGCCCGTCCTGCACACGCACGACCGGTACGGGAACCGGATCGACGAGGTCGAGTTCCATCCGGCGTGGCACCGGCTGCTCGGCAAGGCCGTCTCCGGCGGGTTGACCGCCGCCTGGTCGCGGCCGGGCGGGCACCTGCGGCGGGCCGCGGGTTTCCTGGTGTGGACGCAGGCCGAGGGGGGCCACGGCTGCCCGGTCTCGATGACGCACGCCGCGGTGCCCGCCCTGCGCGCCGACCCCGCGCTCGCCGCCGAGTGGGAGCCGCGCCTGACCTCGATGGTCTACGACGAGGGGCTGCGCCCGGCGTCCCAGAAGGCCGGCGTCCTCTTCGGGATGGGGATGACGGAGAAGCAGGGCGGCAGCGACGTGCGGGCCAACACGACGCGGGCGCGGGCGCTCGCGGAGGACGGCACATACGCCCTCACCGGCCACAAGTGGTTCTGTTCCGCGCCCATGTCGGACGGGTTCCTGGTGCTGGCACAGGCCGAGCAGGGGCTGACCTGCTTCCTGGTGCCGCGCGTCCTGGAGGACGGCACGCGCAACGCCTTCGCCATCCAGCGGCTCAAGGACAAGCTCGGCAACAAGTCCAACGCCTCCAGCGAGGTCGAGTTCGACGGGACGTGGGCGCGCCGGGTCGGCGACGAGGGGCGCGGGGTGCGCACCATCATCGAGATGGTGGCGGCGACCCGGCTCGACTGCGTGATCGGATCGGCCGCGCTGATGCGGCAGGCCGTGGTGCAGGCCGTGCACCACGCCACGTACCGGGAGGCGTTCGGCGGCAAACTGGTCGACAAGCCGCTGATGCGCAACGTACTGGCCGATCTGGCCCTTGAATCGGAGGCGGCGACGACGCTGGCGCTGCGGCTCGCGGCGGCGTACGACGACGGCAGCGAGCAGGAGCGGGCGTTCCTGCGGCTCGCGGTGCCGGCCGCGAAGTACTGGGTGACCAAGCGGTGCACGCCGCTGGTGGGCGAGGCGCTGGAGTGCCTGGGCGGCAACGGCTACGTGGAGGAGTCGGGCATGCCCCGGCTGCTGCGCGAGGCGCCGCTCAACTCCATCTGGGAGGGCTCGGGCAACGTCCAGGCGCTCGACGTGCTGCGGGCGCTGCAGCGCGAGCCGCAGGCGCTCGACGCGTTCCTGCGGGAGGTCGGCGCGGCGCGCGGCGCCGACCACCGCCTGGACGGGGCGATCAAGGACCTGCTGACCGAACTGGCCGACCTGGAGGGCATCGAGGCGCGGGCGCGCCGTCTGGTGGAGCGCATGGCGCTGGTGCTCCAGGGGTCGCTGCTCGTGCGGTACGCGCCGGCCGAGGTCGCCGACGCGTTCTGTGCCTCACGGCTCGGCGGGGACTGGGGCGCGGCGTTCGGCACGCTGCCGCACAGTCTGGATCTGGCCGCCGTGGTGGAACGGACCGCTCCGGCGCTTTAGGGCGCCTGCGGGACGATACGGGGGTGGTGCCGCGCCGACACGGCACCACCCCCGTCTCTCAGCCCCCTTGAGGAGCATGAACACCGCACGGGCGGTGTTGTGCCCACATTCCTGTACCCCTCGGGCGTTGGCCAGAGTTGCAGGAGGTTGCAACTCGCTGTGATGCCAGCCCGTTTCATCGCCGATGCGTCACCCGGGGAGACACCGACGGGGCACGATGGAAACCAGCCCCCGCACACTGGTCTGGCCGGAAAGGACCCAGTGGCCATGAACGCCCCGTCGACGATAGATCTCGCGCGGATATCCGCCATGGACCTCGCGCACGCCGCACAGCTGCTCAAAGGCGTGCGCGACGCCACGCTCTCCGGGCGGCCGCCACAGGTCCTGCCGCGTCCGGTGATCGGTGACTCGTGGGGGCGGATGATGCTCGGCGGCGTCGACCCGGACCGCGACGTCCGGTCGCGGCTGCTCAGCGAGGAGGAGCTGGAGGAGCGCCGCCGCGCCTCGCCGCTCGCGGAGATCCTGCCGGTCCTGCGCCACGCGCTGGTCTCGGTGGCCGACGCCGCGCAGCACATCATGGTGGTCTGCGACGCGGACGCCCGGGTGCTGTGGCGGGAGGGCAACGCCTCGGTGCTGCGCAAGGCGGACGCGCTCGGTTTTGAACCGGGGGCGGACTGGCGGGAGAGCGTGGTCGGCACGAACGGCGTCGGCACGCCGCTGGTGGTGCGCCGCCCCGTACAGGTCTTCTCCGCCGAGCACTTCGTGCGGACCCACCACGCGTGGACGTGCGCGGGCGCCCCGATCACCGACCCGCGCGACGGCAGGCTGCTCGGCGTGGTCGACGTCAGCGGACCGCTGCGGACCATCCACCCCGCGACGCTCTCCCTGGTCGACTCGGTCGCCAAGCTCGCCGAGGCCCGGCTGCGGGACCGGCACGTGACCGCACTCGACCGGCTGCGCGCGGTGGCGGCGCCGGTGCTGGCCCGGCTCGACGGGCGGGCGCTCGCGGTGGACGTGCACGGCTGGACCGCCGCGGTGACCGGCATGCCCCCGGCCGACCGCCTCGCCCTGCCCAAGTCCTTCGGCGCGGGCCGCACCTGGCTCCCCTCGCTCGGCTCCTGCCTGGTGGAGCCCCTGCCCGGCGGCTGGCTGCTGCGGCTCGACGATCCCGGCGACACCCCCCGCCCGGCCACCGCGACCCGCCTCGTCCTGGACGTGAGCAGCCCGCGCCGGTGGACGCTCTCCGTGCTCGGCGGTGCCCGCGACTGGACGCACGACCTGAGCCCGCGCCACGCCGAGCTGCTCTATCTGCTCTGCACCGCACGCGGCGGACGCACCGCCTCCGGTCTGGCCGAGGACATGTTCGGCGACCCGGCCCGCACGGTGACGGTCCGCGCGGAACTGTCCCGGGTGCGGCGCTATCTGGGCGGACTCCTCGCCCACCGCCCCTACCGCCTCCACGAGGACGTCGACGTGGACGTGATCATGCCGGAGCGCCCGGTGGACCTGCTGCCCCACTCGACGGCTCCGGCGGTGCGGGCGGCGAGACACGCGGCGGAACCTTGAGACCCCACCCATGATTTTCTGAGCCCCATGAGCATCACTGTCACCACCTGGTCCCTCGAACAGACCTCTCCCTCCGACCTGCTCCCGGCCGAAGCGCCCGAGGGCGACGTACGGATCGTGCGCGCCGAGGTGCCCTCGCCGGAGCTGAGCCGCTTCCTGTACGCGTCCGTCGGCGGGGACATCCACTGGACCGACCGGCTCTCCCTCACCCACGCCGAGTGGCAGAAACTGCTCGACCGGCCGGGCGTGGAGACCTGGGTCGCCTACGACAGGGGGACGCCCGCCGGGTACGTGGAGCTGGCGGCGCGCGGCGAGCGGGGGGACGCGGCGGAGGGCGTCGTCGAGATCGTCTACTTCGGCCTGCTCCCCGCCTTCCGCGGGCGCCGCATCGGCGGCCACCTCCTGTCGTACGCCACCGCCCGCGCCTGGGACCTGGCCGAGCGGTGGCCGCAGCTCGCGCCGACCGAACGGGTCTGGCTCCACACCTGCTCCAAGGACGGCGAGCACGCCATGGACAATTACCTGCGGCGCGGCTTCCGGCTCTTCGACACCAAGGTCGAGCAGGAGGCCGAGGTGCCCGCGCCGGGACCGTGGCCCGGCGCCGAGCGCGGCTGATTTCTCCCTTGCCCCACCCCGGCCCCCTGTGACCGGCGACACCCTTGTCCACGATGCGGGACAAGGGTGTCCACATTTTGGATAATGCTGGACTGGGCCGAAAGTCCCATGACACGCTTCCGGCATGGATCGCACTGGAAACGCCTTGGTGAGTCGACGTCACGTCGACCTCGGCCGCATGTCCAGCGCCATGTGTCCGGCTCGCTGATCGACTCAGCACCGCCGCTCTCTTTTCCCTGAACTACCTCCCTGCGCAGCGCCGCGCGCACATTTCCGCATGTGCCACCACTCGCGGCCATGTGCCATATCCGCAGGTCAGAGAAGCTTCCCGCTGCCCCGAAGGACGTACCACCATGGCCGCCACGCCAGAAAAGCCCGCCCCAGCCACGCCCCGCCGCAAGGCGAGCCGTCACCGCGGCGAGGGCCAGTGGGCCGTCGGTCACTTCACGCCGCTCAACGGGAACGAGCAGTTCAAGAAGGACGACGACGGTCTCAATGTGCGGACACGTATTGAGACGATCTATTCGAAGCGTGGATTCGACTCCATCGACCCCAACGACCTGCGCGGGCGGATGCGCTGGTGGGGGCTGTACACACAGCGCAAGCCCGGGATCGACGGCGGCAAGACGGCGATCCTGGAGCCCGAGGAGCTGGACGACGAGTACTTCATGCTCCGGGTGCGCGTCGACGGCGGCCGGCTCACCACCGAGCAGCTGCGCGTCATCGGCGAGGTCTCCCAGGAGTTCGCGCGCGGCACCGCCGACCTCACCGACCGGCAGAACATCCAGTACCACTGGATCCGCATCGAGGACGTCCCCGAGATCTGGCGCCGCCTGGAGGCCGTGGGGCTCTCCACCACCGAGGCCTGCGGCGACACGCCCCGCGTCATCCTCGGCTCGCCCATCGCCGGTGTCGCCGAGAACGAGATCATCGACGGCTCCCCCGCGATCGACGAGATACAGCGCCGCTTCATCGGCAATCCCGACTTCTCGAACCTGCCGCGCAAGTTCAAGACCGCGATCTCCGGCTCCCCGCAGCTCGACGTCGCCCACGAGATCAACGACGTCGCCTTCGTCGGCGTGCACCACCCCGAGCACGGCCCCGGCTTCGACCTGTGGGTGGGCGGCGGCCTCTCCACCAACCCCAAGCTGGGCGTGCGGCTTGGCGCCTGGGTGCCGCTCGACGACGTGCCGGACGTGTTCGGCGGCGTGATCGGCATCTTCCGCGACTACGGCTACCGCCGCCTGCGCAACCGCGCCCGCCTGAAGTTCCTCGTCGCCGACTGGGGCCCGGAGAAGTTCCGGCAGGTCCTGGAGGACGAGTACCTCGAGCGGAAGCTGGTCGACGGCCCCGCGCCCGAGCAGCCCGCCGGCGTCTGGCGCGACCACCTCGGCGTCCACCGGCAGAAGGACGGCCGCTTCTACGTCGGGTTCGCGCCCCGCGTCGGCCGCGTCGACGGCGCCACCCTCACCAAGATCGCCGAGGTGGCCGAGGCGCACGGCTCGGGCCGGCTGCGCACCACCGCCGAGCAGAAGATGATCGTGCTCGACGTCGAGCAGGAGCAGGTCGACTCGCTCGTCTCCGCCCTGGAGGCGCTCGACCTTCGCGTCAACGCCTCGCCGTTCCGGCGCGGCACCATGGCCTGCACCGGCATCGAGTTCTGCAAGCTCGCCATCGTCGAGACCAAGGCGCGCGGCGCCTCGCTCATCGACGAACTGGAGCGCCGCATCCCGGAGTTCGACGAGCCGATCACCATCAACATCAACGGCTGCCCGAACGCCTGCGCCCGCATCCAGGTCGCCGACATCGGCCTCAAGGGCCAGCTGGTCCTCGACGACGACGGCAACCAGGTCGAGGGCTACCAGGTGCACCTGGGCGGCGCGCTCGGCCTGGACGCCGGGTTCGGCCGCAAGGTCCGCGGCCTGAAGGTCACCGCCACCGAGCTGCCCGACTACATCGAGCGGGTCCTCGGTCGCTTCCAGGCGGAGCGCGAGGACGGCGAGCGCTTCGCCGCCTGGACGGCCCGCGCGTCCGAGGAGGCCCTCAAGTGAGCGAGCGCGCCGCCCCCTTCCACTGCCCCTACTGCGGCGACGAGGACCTGCGTCCGAACGAGACCGGTCACGGCGCCTGGGAATGCGCGGGGTGCAACCGCGCCTTTCAGCTGAAGTTCCTCGGGCTCCTCGCCCGGGGCGTTCAGCACACCAGCGGTGGAGGGGACCAGATATGACGACCGCTCAGGATCAACTGAAGCGTACGGACGACGAATTGAAGGCGCTCGCCGAGCAGGCCGGGCGCGATCTGGAGGACGCCTCCGCCACGGAGATCCTCCGGTGGGCCGCGGACACCTTCGGGAGCCGGTTCTGCGTGACCTCCTCGATGGAGGACGCGGTCGTCGCCCACCTCGCCTCGCGGGTCATGCCCGGTGTCGACGTCGTGTTCCTGGACACGGGCTACCACTTCCCGGAGACGATCGGCACCCGCGACGCCGTCGAGGCCGTGCTGGACGTCAACGTCATCACGCTGACACCGCGGCAGACCGTGGCCGAGCAGGACGCCGAGTACGGCCCGAGGCTGCACGACCGCGACCCCGACCTGTGCTGCGCGCTGCGCAAGGTGCGGCCGCTGGAGGACGGGCTCCAGGGATACGCCGCCTGGGCCACGGGCCTGCGCCGCGACGAGTCGCCGACCCGGGCCAACACCCCGGTCGTCGGCTGGGACGAGAAGCGCCGCAAGGTCAAGGTCTCGCCGATCGCCCGCTGGAGCCAGGACGACGTCGACGCGTACGTCACCGAGCACGGCGTCCTGACCAACCCGCTCCTGATGGACGGCTACGGCTCGGTGGGCTGCGCCCCCTGCACCCGCCGCCTCCTGGAGGGCGAGGACGCGCGGGCCGGCCGCTGGGCCGGGAACGCCAAGACCGAGTGCGGGATCCACGGATGACCGCGCCGCAGACTCAGCAGCAACAGACCCGGGAGAACCACGTGACGACCGGAGCCACCGTCTGGCTCACCGGCCTGCCCAGCGCCGGCAAGACCACCATCGCCTACGAACTGGCGGGCCGGCTGCGCGCCGAAGGGCGCCGCGTCGAGGTGCTCGACGGCGACGAGATCCGCACGTTCCTCTCGGCGGGCCTCGGCTTCAGCCGCGAGGACCGGCACACCAACGTGCAGCGGATCGGCTTCGTCGCCGAACTCCTCGCCCGCAACGGCGTGCTGGCCCTCGTACCGGTGATCGCGCCGTTCGCGGACAGCCGCGAGGCGGTCCGCAAGCGCCACCAGGAGACCGGCAGCGCCTACGTGGAGGTGCACGTCGCCACGCCGGTCGAGGTGTGCTCCGTACGCGACGTCAAGGGTCTGTACGCCAAGCAGGCGGCCGGTGAGATCTCCGGTCTCACCGGGGTCGACGACCCGTACGAGGAGCCCGAATCACCGGATCTGCGCATCGAGTCGCAGGACCAGACCGTGCAGGAGTCAGCTGCCGCCGTGCACGCGCTGCTCACCGAGAGGGGTCTCGCATGACGACCGTCGCAGGCGTCTCCGAGGAGACGGACAGCCCGTACGCGCTCAGCCACCTGGACGCCCTGGAGTCCGAGGCGGTGCACATCTTCCGCGAGGTGGCGGGAGAGTTCGAGCGGCCGGTGATCCTCTTCTCCGGCGGCAAGGACTCCATCCTCATGCTGCACCTGGCGCTCAAGGCATTCGCCCCCGCGCCGGTCCCCTTCTCGCTGCTTCACGTGGACACCGGGCACAACTTCCCCGAGGTCATCGAGTACCGCGACCGCGTCGTCGCCGAGCACGGGCTGCGGCTGCACGTCGCCTCCGTGCAGGAGTACATCGACGCGGGCAAGCTGCGCGAGCGCCCCGACGGGACGCGCAACCCGCTGCAGACCGTGCCGCTCACCGAGAAGATCCAGAGCGAGCGGTTCGACGCGGTCTTCGGCGGCGGGCGCCGCGACGAGGAGAAGGCGCGCGCCAAGGAGCGGGTGTTCTCGCTGCGCGACGAGTTCTCGCAGTGGGACCCGCGCCGCCAGCGCCCCGAGCTGTGGCAGCTCTACAACGGCCGGCACGCGCCCGGTGAGCACGTCCGCGTCTTCCCGCTCTCCAACTGGACCGAGCTGGACGTGTGGCAGTACATCGCCCGTGAGGAGATCGAGCTGCCGGGCATCTACTTCGCGCACGAGCGGGACGTGTTCAAGCGCTCCGGCATGTGGCTGACCGCGGGCGAGTGGGGCGGCCCCAAGGAGGGCGAGACGGTCGAGCGGCGGCTGGTCCGCTACCGCACCGTCGGCGACATGTCCTGCACCGGGGCGGTCGACTCGGACGCCACGACGCTGGACGCCGTCATCACCGAGATCGCCGCGTCCCGCCTCACCGAGCGCGGGGCCACCCGGGCCGACGACAAGCTCTCCGAGGCCGCGATGGAAGACCGCAAGCGCGAGGGGTACTTCTAACCATGAGCAAGAGCACCACTGAGCCGGTACAGCCGCTCTCCACCGAGCAGTTGTCGGCCACCACCCTGCTGCGGTTCGCCACCGCGGGCTCCGTCGACGACGGCAAGTCCACGCTCGTGGGCCGCCTCCTCCACGACTCCAAGTCGGTCCTCACCGACCAGCTGGAGGCCGTCGAGCGGGTCTCGCAGGACCGCGGTCAGGACACCCCCGACCTCGCGCTGCTCACCGACGGCCTGCGGGCCGAGCGGGAGCAGGGCATCACCATCGACGTGGCGTACCGCTACTTCGCCACGGCCCGGCGCCGGTTCATCCTCGCCGACACGCCGGGGCACGTGCAGTACACCCGGAACATGGTCACCGGCGCGTCCACGGCCGACCTCGCCGTGGTCCTCGTCGACGCCCGCAACGGCGTCATCGAGCAGACCCGCCGGCACGCCGCGGTCGCCGCGCTCCTGCGGGTCCCGCACGTGGTCCTCGCCGTGAACAAGATGGACCTCGTCGCGTACGAGGAGAAGGTCTTCGCGGAGATCGCCGAGGAGTTCACGGCGTACGCGAGCGAGCTGGGCGTCCCGGAGATCACCGCCATCCCGATCTCGGCGCTGGCCGGCGACAATGTGGTCGAGCCGTCCTCGAACATGGACTGGTACGGCGGCCCCACCGTCCTCGAGCACCTGGAGACGGTCCCGGTCAGCCACGACCTCGCCTCCTGCCACGCGCGGCTGCCCGTGCAGTACGTGATCCGCCCGCAGACCGCCGAGCACCCCGACTACCGCGGCTACGCGGGCCAGATCGCGGCCGGCACCTTCCGCGTCGGCGAGTCCGTTACGGTCCTGCCGTCCGGCCGCACCTCGCGGATCACCGGCATCGACCTGCTCGGCAAGGCGGTGGACGTGGCCTGGACGCCGCAGTCCGTCACCCTGCTCCTGGCGGACGACATCGACATCTCGCGCGGCGATCTGATCGTGCCGAGCGGTGACACCCCGCCGACCACGCAGGAGCTGGAGGCGACGGTCTGCCACGTGGCGGACACCGCCCTCACCGTCGGCCAGCGGGTGCTGCTCAAGCACACCACCCGTACGGTCAAGGCGATCGTCAAGGAGATCCCGTCGCGGCTCACCCTCGACGACCTCTCCCAGCACCCGGAGCCCGGGCAGCTCGTCGCCAACGACATCGGCCGCGTGAAGGTCCGTACCGCCGAGCCGCTCGCGGTCGACGCGTACGCCGACTCGCGCCGCACCGGCTCCTTCCTGCTGATCGACCCGGCGGACGGCACGACGCTCGCGGCGGGCATGGCGGGCGACGCGTTCGCGGCGGCCGCCGATGCCGTGGCGGAGGCCGGGACCCCGGCGGACGACGAGAGCTGGGACTTCTGACATGACCTACGTCGACGTGTTCGCGACGTTCGCGAAAGAGGGCGGCCGCATCGGCAGCGGCGCCCTCGGCAGCGGACAGGGCGGGGTGGCGCGATGTGCGCGCTGACGTACGCGCACCGCATGCGCGCCCTCGCCCGCCCCTTCCCCGGGGGCCGCTTTGTTCGACGACGAAGACCTGCCGACCGCCCGGCCACGACCTGACGGCGTGAGACCGGGCCTACGAGAGGACCACCTCCCGTGCCTGCCCCGCGTACCCGACGCGCCGCCCTCGCGGCGCTGCCCCTGCTGGCCCTCGCCCTCGGTGCCTGCGGTTACGGCTCCGATGCGGCCGAGACCGACGAGAAGTCCAAGGTCGCCGCCGGTGCCGAGAAGATCGACGGCCTGGACACCGTGAAGCTCGGGTACTTCCCGAACCTGACCCACGCCACCGCCCTGGTCGGCAACCAGGAGGGCATCCTCCAGAAGGAGCTCGGCGGCACGGAGGCGAAGTACTCCCAGTTCAACGCGGGCCCCTCGGAGATCGAGGCGCTCAACGCCGGGTCGATCGACATCGGCTGGATCGGCCCCTCCCCCGCCATCAACGGCTACACGAAGTCGCAGGGCAAGAACCTGCGGATCATCGGCGGTTCGGCCTCCGGCGGCGTGCGGCTCGTGGTCAACCCGGACAAGATCAAGTCCCTCGACGACGTCAAGGGCAAGAAGATCGCGACCCCGCAGCTCGGCAACACCCAGGACGTCGCGTTCCTCAACTGGATCTCCGAGCGGGGCTGGCACACCGACGCGCAGAGCGGCAAGGGCGACGTGTCGGTGGTCCGCACCGACAACAAGATCACCCCGGACGCCTACCGGTCCGGCTCCATCGACGGCGCCTGGGTGCCGGAGCCGACCGCGTCCAAGCTGGTCGCCGAGGGTGGCAAGGTGCTGCTCGACGAGGCCGACCTCTGGCCGGACAAGAAGTTCGTGATCACCAACATCATCGTGCGGCAGGAGTTCCTGAAGGAGCACCCGAAGGTCGTCGAGGCCGTCCTGCGCGGCTCCGTGAAGACCAACGCCTGGATCGCGAAGAACCCCGGCAAGGCGAAGGCCGCCGCGAACGCCCGGCTCAAGGCCGACGTGGGCAAGCCGCTGCCCGCCTCGGTGCTCGACCCCGCGTGGAAGTCGATCACGACCACCGACGACCCGCTGGCGTCGACGCTCCGCACGGAGGCGGACCACGCGGTCGAGGCAGGCCTCCTGGAGAAGCCCGACCTCAAGGGCATCTACGACCTCCGCCCGCTCAACAAGGTCCTCAAGGCCGCGGGGAAGTCCCCGGTCGACGACGCCGGCCTCGGCGTCAAGTAACCCCGGAAAGACGACCGTTCCCAGGAGGTGACGACCATGGCAACCACCCTCGCCAAGGCCGCGGAGGACATCCGCACCACGGCCGCGCACGCCGCCCGCATCGAGCACGTCTCGAAGTCCTTCGGCGGACCCGCCGGACCCCAGCTGGTCCTGGACGACATCACGCTCGATGTCGCGCCGGGCGAGTTCGTCACCCTCCTGGGAGCCTCCGGCTGCGGCAAGTCGACCCTGCTCAACCTGGTCGCCGGGCTCGACCGGCCGTCCGCGGGCACCATCACCACCGACGGCCGCCCGGCCCTGATGTTCCAGGAGCACGCGCTCTTCCCCTGGCTCACCGCGGGCAAGAACATCGAACTCGCCCTGAAACTGCGCGGCGTGCCCAAGGCCGAGCGCCGCACGAAGGCCGAGGAACTCCTCGAACTCGTCCGGCTCCAGGGCTCGTACGGCAAGCGGGTGCACGAGCTGTCCGGCGGCATGCGCCAGCGGGTGGCGCTGGCCCGCGCCCTGGCCCAGGACAGCCGGCTGCTCCTGATGGACGAGCCGTTCGCCGCGCTCGACGCGATCACCCGCGACGTACTGCACGACGAACTGACCCGCGTCTGGCGCGAGACGGACGTCTCCATCCTCTTCGTCACGCACAACGTCCGCGAGGCCGTCCGCCTGGCCCAGCGCGTCGTGCTCCTCTCGTCGCGTCCCGGCCGGGTGGCGCACGAGTGGCGGGTCGGCATCGAGCACCCGCGCCGCATCGAGGACACCGCCGTCGCGGAACTGTCCGTCGAGATCACCGAACAACTGCGTGGGGAGATCCGCCGCCATGGCAAGGACTGAGACGACCGGCCCGGTCAGCGAGACGACCGGCCCGGCCGGCGAGACGGGCGGGCCGCGCAAGGAGACCGGCGACGGCCAGGACCTCGCCGGTCTGGAGGCGGGTCTCGACGCCCTGGAGTCGACCGCGGGCCCCACCCGTACCCCGGTGCGCCAGGTCCTGGTGCAGAAGGTCCTGCCGCCGCTCACCGCGGTGCTGCTGGTGCTCCTGGTCTGGCAGGCGCTGGTCACCTTCGAGATCGTCGACGACCCGGGCAAGCTGCCCTCGCCGTCCGCGGTCTGGGACGAGGTGCGCGCGGCCTGGCTGCAGGGCACGCTCCTCGACTACATCTGGACCTCGGTCTCGCGCGGCCTGCTCGGCTTCCTGATGGCCCTCGCGATCGGCACCCCGCTGGGCCTGATCGTGGCCCGGGTGCGGTTCGTGCGGGCCGCCATCGGGCCGATCCTCTCCGGCCTTCAGTCACTGCCGTCCGTGGCGTGGGTCCCGCCGGCGGTGCTCTGGCTGGGCCTGGAGAACAAGATGATGTACGCGGTCATCCTGCTCGGCGCCGTGCCCTCCATCGCCAACGGCCTGGTCTCCGGCGTCGACCAGGTGCCCCCGCTCTACCTTCGCGCGGGCCGCACGCTCGGCGCGACGGGGCTGCTCCACACCTGGCACATCGTGCTTCCGGCGGCCCTGCCCGGATACCTGGCGGGGCTGAAGCAGGGCTGGGCGTTCTCCTGGCGTTCGCTGATGGCCGCCGAGATCATCGCCTCCTCGCCCGAACTGGGCGTCGGCCTCGGCCAGCTCCTGGAGAACGGCCGCAACGCCAGCTCCATGCCCATGATCTTCCTGGCCATCTTCCTCATCCTCATCGTCGGCATCGCCATCGACCTGCTCATCTTCAGCCCGCTCGAGCGGCGCGTCCTGCGCGGCCGCGGCCTCCTGGTGAGGAGCTGAACCACCGTGCACCGTCCCGTCCTTCTCGTCATCGCCCACGGCAGCCGCGACCCGCGGCACGCCGCGACCGTGCGCGCGCTGGTGCGCCGGGTGCGCTCGCTGCGCCCGGGGCTGCGGGTGGAGACGGGGTTCCTCGACTTCAACGCCCCCACCGTCTCGGGTGTGTTGGAGCGGCTCGCGGCCGAAGGGGTGCGCGACGTCGTGGCGCTGCCGCTGCTGCTGACCCGCGCGTTCCACGCCAAGTCGGACATCCCCGCGGTGCTGCGGGAGGCCCCCGCCGGCCTCCGCATCCGCCGGGCGGCGGTCCTCGGCCCGTCGCCGCTGCTCGTCTCCGCTCTGGAGCGGCGGCTGTACGAGGCGGGGCTCGACCCCGCCGACAAGTCCTCGACCGGGGTCGTGCTGGCCTCGGCGGGGTCATCGGACCCGGAGGCGATCGCAGTGATCGCTGACATCGCGCGGGAGTGGCGGCACACCGGTTGGTGCGCCGTGCGGCCTGCGTTCGCCTCCGCACCTCTGCCCCGCACGGCGGACGCCGTGCGGGCACTGCGGGCCGTGGACGGGGTGCGGCGGGTCGCCGTCGCCCCCTATGTCCTGGCCCCCGGCTTCCTGCCGGACCGCATCGCCCGGGGCGCGGCCGAGGCCGAGGCCGACGTCCTCGCGGACGTCCTCGGCCCGGCCCCCGAAGTGGCTCACCTTTTGCTGCGGCGCTACGACGAGGCCTATGCGCCCGGCACGTGCCCCGTTGCTCCCCTGGCGCGGATTCCCGCACTGGCCTAGCTTGTGGGTTCATGACCCCGAGCCGATCGCGCACACTGTGGCTGCGGACCGAACCCCTGCACGCGGTGGTCTACTTCGAGGAGCGCTGCCGCGGCCTCGGCAGGGCCGTCGGCCTCAAGGGCTTCTGGATGGGGTACTTCGCGGCCCGCACCGCGCCGATGGGCCGGGTCGGACCGGGGGTGGCGGCCGCGGCACTCGGTGTCTTCGCGCCGGACATGGTGGCCCGCGCCCTCCCGTCGGCCTGGGAGTACGCCTCCCCGGACCGGGTCGTCGAGGAGCGGGCCCGGCTCACCGCCGGTGCCCTGCGCCACCTGATCCCCTACGCCGACGCGCTGGCGGCCGCGGTCAACGACCCCCTGGCCGCCATGGTGGAGGACGCCCCCTCGCTGGCCCGTCCCCTCTTCGCCGCCAACCGCGACCTGGCGCACCGCGCCGACCCGGTCGAGCGGCTGTGGCAACTGGTCACCTGCGTACGCGAGTTCCGGGGCGATGCCCATATCGCGGTACTCGCCGACCACGGTCTGGACGCCCGCGAGAGCCTCGTCCTGGCCGCCGCCACCGACCGCGTGGACCCGGCCGGCATCCGGCAGGACCGCGGCTGGGACGAGGAGGCCTGGACGGCGGCCGTGGACCGGCTGCGCGCCAGGGGCCTGCTGGATGCCTCGGGCGGGGTGACGGAACACGGCGTCACCGTACGGGAGTTGATCGAGGACGACACGGACCGCCTCGCCGGGCGGCTGCTGCATCCGCTGTCCCGGGCGGAGACGGACGCCCTCCTCGCCGCCCTGGAGCCGGCCGCCCGGCGCATCCTGGACTCGGACGTCCTGCCGTTCCCGAACCCGATCGGACTGCCGCGGGCGGTGGGGTGACCGATCACCACCGGGAGGCGGGTGAAACCGGTTGCCGGGTGGGGTCCGCCCCCTTACGGTCACCCGGGTGACTCCCGAACTGCGCTCCGAGCGCCTCTTCCTCTCCCCCTACGCCGCCGCCGACGAGGCGGACTTCGTCGCGCTCTTCCAGGACGAGCCCGTGGGCCGCTGGTTCGGGGACGGCATGCAGAGCGCGGCGGAGGACCGTGCCCTGTTCGGCCGGATATTCAGCGTCATCTACGCGGAGAAGCGCTTCCCCGTCTGGGCTGTCCGGTACGAAGGCCGCTACATCGGGCACGGCGAGATCAAGCCCTCGCCCGAGCCCTGGCTCGACGGCCACGAGATCGTCTACGGCCTGAACAAGTCGAGCTGGGGTCTCGGGCTCGGCGTCGAACTCGCGGGGCTCCTCACCTCGTACGGGCACGAGACCCTGGGGCTGGCCGAGGTGCACGCGACGGTGGACGCGCGGAACGCTCCCTCGCTCGCCGTCCTTGAGCGGCTCGGCTACACGCGCACGCGTGAGGTGCCGGAGGAGAACGGCACCCTCACCCTCCAGCTCACCTCGCGCGTGACACCCGCCTGACGTCAGGAGAAGTCCAGGCCGCCGGTGCGGGTGCGCTTGAGCTCGAAGAAGTCCGGGTGGCCGGCGAGGACCCGGAAGCTGTCGAAGAGGCGGGCGGCCTCCTCGCCGCGCGGGACGGCCCGCAGCACGGGCCCGAACCAGACGGTGCCGTCGACGTGGATCGTCGGGGTGCCCACGTAGCCGTCGGCCTCCGGGTCCTTGCCCGCGTCGTGGCTGCGGCGCAGCAGTTCGTCGTAGGCGGCGTCGTGGCCGGCCGCCGCGAGGCCGGCGGGGAGGCCGAGTTCGGCGAGGGCCTCTGCGGCGACCTCGTCGAAGTCCTCGTTCTTCTCCTGGTGGATCCTGGTGCCGAAGGCGGTGTAGAGGGCGCGGTGGATCTCCTCGCCGTGCCGGTCCGCGGCGGCCGCGGCGATCCGGGTGAGGGTGAGCGAGCGGTCGACCAGGTCCCGGTACCAGTCGGGCAGGTCGTTGCCGACGTTGTGGAAGAAGAGACTCATCACGTGGAAGCGGACGTCGAGTTCGCGGTGGCGTTCGACCTCCAGGATCCAGCGCGAGGCGATCCAGGCGAACGGGCATGCCGGGTCGTAGTAGAAGTCGACGCGGGTCGGGGCGCCGGTGCTGGCGCCGGTGGTGGCATCGGATGCGGTGGCCGTCTTCGTCATGCCCCGACACTAACCGGCCATTGGCACCCTCTCGTGGGCCATTGAGGGCCTGTTCCTCCGAGCCACTTCCCGGCGCCGACCGGGCCGCGCCCGGGTCACTCCTCGTGGAAGGGCGTCCCCTGGTGGAACCAGAGCCGCCAGCCGTCCTGGGTGCGCCGCCACAGGGAACTGCGGTGGGCCCGGCGGCCGTTGCTGTCCGTGTCGAAGGTCAGGTGGACCAGGTCGTCGGCGAGCTGGACGCCCCGCATGCGGGAGGCGGTGGTGGGGTGGTCGCCGGGAGCCGGGGCCGCCGTGAGGACCTCGACGATCGACGCGCGGTCCCAGCGCGCGCCGGAGGCGCCGAACTCGGTGAACTCGGGGTGCAGCAGCGCGCCGAAGAGCTCCGGAGAGGCGCGCACCCGTGGGTCGAGCAGGCGCAGTTCGGCCTCGACGGCCGCTTCGACGGCGGGGTTGCGTGTGGCCGGCATCTGCTCAGTCACGGGTCATCTCCACGAGCCGCGTGACGGTGTTCCAGTTGCGGCTGGTGGCGATGAGGCCCTTGTTGAGGGCGGGTCTCGACAGCTGTTCGGCGAGCTTGGAGCGGCCGAGGCCGTCCGGCGCGTAGAGGTAGAGGACGCGGTCGCCGAGTGCGAACTCCTCGGGCAGCGCGGTGCCCCGGTCGATGGAGGCGAAGCGCTCGGGGCCGACGGGCGCGGAGAAGTAGGTGACGTGGAGCTGTTTCGCCTCCAGGTCGGCGGCCGGGAAGGGGCAGGCGTCGGCGACCGCCTTCAGGTAGGCGGCGTCGCGGACCAGGACGTCGACGGCGAAGCCGAGGCTCTCCTCGATCGCCGCGCGGACCTCGGCGGCGAGCGACTCCTCGTCACCGTGGTCCGCGGTGAACACGGCGTTGCCGCTCTGCAGATACGTGCGTACGCCGCCGTGGCCGAGCCCTTCCAGGAGCGTGCGCAACCGGGCCATCGGCACCTTCTTGTGGCCGCCCACATTGATGCCGCGGAGCAGTGCCGCATAGGTGGTGATCGTCATGCGGACACGATAGAGCGGCCGTCGTGCCCCGTGGGGGTGGGCACGACGGCCGCGGCTCAGGGGGCCGTGCGGGTTACTCGACGACCTTCAGGAGCTTGTTGGGCGTGCCCTCGCTCGCGTTGGAGATCTTGTCCGGGGTGGCGCCGTCGGTCAGCGCCTTGGCGACGTCGGCGGGCTTGGCATCCGGGTGGGCGGCGACGTAGACGGCGGCGGCGCCCACGACGTGCGGGGTCGCCATCGACGTACCGGAGATGGTGTTGGTGGCGTCGTCGCCGGTGTTCCAGTCGGACGTGATGTCCGAGCCGGGGGCGTAGATGTCCACGACTGAGCCGTAGTTGGAGAAGTCGGACTGCTTGTCGTCCTTGGTGGAGGAGGCGACCGTGATGGCGTCCTTCACGCGGGACGGGGAGCCCTGGGAGGCGTCGGTCGACTCGTTGCCGGCGGCCACGGCGAAGGTGACGCCCGCGTCGATGGCCTTCTGGACGGCCGCGTCGAGCGCTTCATCCGCGCCGCCGCCGAGGCTCATGTTGGCGACGGAGGGGCCCTTGTGGTTCTTGGTGACCCAGTCGATGCCCGCGACGACCTGCTCGGTGGTGCCGGAGCCCTGGTCGTCCAGGACGCGGACGGCGACGATCTTCGCCTTCTTGGCCACGCCGTGCGCCTCACCGGCGATGGTGCCGGCGACGTGCGTGCCGTGGCCGTTGCCGTCGTCGGCGTTGTCGTCGTTGTCGACGGCGTCGAAGCCGGAGGTGGCGCGGCCGCCGAAGTCCTTGTGGCTGACGCGGACACCGGTGTCGATGACGTAGGCGGTGGCGCCCTCGCCCGCGGCGTCGGGGTACGTGTACTTCTTGTCGCCCGCGGTGTCCGCCTGGTCGATGCGGTCGAGGCCCCACGACGGCGGGTTGTCCTGGGTGGCGTCGATGGAGAACTTCTTCGACTGGACGACCTTGCCGACGGCCGGGTCGGCGGCGAGGCGGCGGGCCTCGGTCTCGGTCAGGCCCTTGGCCGAGAAGCCGTTGATGGCGGAGGAGTAGTTGCGCCCCAGCGAGCCGCCGTACTCCTCGGCGAGCTCGGACTTGGTGCCCTTGTCGACCTTCTCGTCGAGCATCACGATGTAGCTCCCGGCGACGGCGCCCTTGGCGTCGGCGCCGTAGACCTTGCCCTCGGCGGGGGTGGCCGCGCCGGCGAAGGAGGTGGCGAAGACGGTCACGCCGACAGCGGTGGCGGCGGTGGCTATCGCGGCGGTGAGCTTCACCGTGCGGGCACGCTTGTGAGTTGCCATGAAGAGGGGTCTCCTCGTGGTGAATGTGGGGGGATGTGGGGGGTATTCAGCTGTGTCGCCAGAGGCTCGCCGCGGCGACAGGTTCATCGCGACGCCCCTGGAGAGCCGGAAGATCTCCGGGTGTTGGGACGAAACCCTGTCTGATTGACGCGCGCAGATCAATACCTACATACAGCTGTGACTTGTTCAACAAGGTTCCGTAATAACAAACCGGATCTGTCCCACCGGAACGGACATCCCGGGCCGCGGAACCCGCAACTCCCGGTAACAGCAAGGCGTTTGCGCCCCACACGCACCACCGGGCGGGCTGGAGATTCCAGCCCGCCCGGTGGTGTGAGGAACCGCGGATCACGCCGCGGTGACGACCTTCTCCGCCTCGAAGGAGTCGATGGTCCGGGTGAAGTCCCGGGTCGAGAGCAACAGCTTGTAGATGATGGCGAGTTCGAAGATCAGCAGGAGCGCGCCCGAGATGATCGTCGCGGGCATCACCGCGTCGAGGAGCGGGCCGATCATGAAGACGCCCATCTGGAATTCGATGCCGCTCACCAGGTGCGCGCGGATGCGGTGGCGCAGCAGGAAGGAACGGGCCCGCAGGTACGCGGGGAACTTGCGCCGGAATTCCTGGTGCAGGTCGATCACTTGCGGCTTGGGGGCCGGTGCCGTCTCCCCCTCGGCACCGTCCTCCACGGCCGGCTGCGCGTAGGGGGCCTCGCCCGCGGCGCGCTGCAGGTCCTGCTCGATGTCCGCGGACGGGTTGTCGCGGAGCAGGTCCTCCATGAAGGCGAGCTCCGCCTCGTTCTGCGCCCGGCGTGCGGCCCGCATGCGCGACTTGATCTGCTTGCGCATGGTGTGGCGGATCTTGAAGATCTCGAGCGAGTTGATGTAGCGCAGGGTGTCGAGCGCGACGACGGCGAGCGCGAGCCAGATGTAGAGGGTGTCGCCGGTGCGGTCGTACTGTCCCCACATCAGCGCGACGCCGCACACCATGACGCGGATCCGGTCGAAGACGAAGTCCAGCCAGGCGCCGAAGACGGAGCCCTGCCCGGTGAGCCGGGCGAGCTTGCCGTCCATGCAGTCGAAGATGAAGCTGAAGTGGTAGATGACCGCGCCGAGCGCCAACCACTTCCAGTCACCGAAGGCGAAACACGCCGCCGAGCCGAGGCCGAGGATGAACGCTCCCCAGGTGATCTGGTTGGGCGTGACTCTCGTCCGCATCGCGGTGAACCGCACCAACGGCGTGGCGACCGGATCGACAAGCAACACGGTCCACCACGCGTCGCGCTTCTTCTGGGTGATGCGGCGCACCTCGGCGAGGGGCGGTATGTCTCGACGCATGGGGGTCAACTTCCTGGCGTTCGGCGAAAGTTCACCCCACGCTAGAAAGACATTCGTCCAAGGAACAAGATCTGGCGCATACAACCTTTGGCCGGGGGTATGGGTCACCTTTTCAGGACGAGTCGATGGCCCTTCCAGGACGGTGCCGCGTTACCTGAGCGTTACCGAATGACCGGGACGTTACCAAAAACGTCACGGAGTGTTATCAAGGGCCCGAACGGGCAGCGCCTTCGCGAGCTCCTCCTCGATGAGATCGGCCGCCCTCGCCGTACCGCCCTCCCGCACCATCCCGTCCCGTATCTCCGCCAGCCTGCGGGCCGCCTCGGGGTCGTCGACCAAGGCGAGCACGGCCTCGCGCAGCCTTTCAGCGGTCGCCTGGGCCATCGGCAGGTGCCGGGCGACGCCGAGCCCCTGGAGCATATCGGCGTTGCCGAACTGGTCCACGGCCTGCGGCACGGCCACCATGGGCGTCGCGGTGGCGAGCCCGTCCTGACTGCCGCCCGCGCCCGCATGCGTGATGAAGGCGTCGGCCTTCTCCAGGACGGCGACCTGGGGCACCCAGGGGTGGATCTCCACGTTGTGGGGTATGTCACCCAGTTCGTCCGCGGTGACGTGTGCGCCGACCTGGAGCACCACATGCCAGCCGGGCAGGTCGCCGAAGGCCTTGAGGCACTCGCGGTAGAAGGCGGGCTGCTTGGTGAAGGCCGAGCCGAGCGAGACGAGCAGCACCTTCTCGGCCCCGGCGGGCCGCTCCCACTGACCTTGCGCCACATCGTCGCCCCGGCAGGCGCCGACGAATGTGTGCACGCTCTCGTCGACCCGGTCCGCGTGGGGCTGGAGCGCCTTGGGGATCAGCACGAGCGAGCGCGGTGGCCTGCCGACGAAGGGGTCCGGGTGCTGGGTGACACCGTTCTCGGTGAGCCAGCGGGTGAAGCGGTCGTAGTACGCGCGCCCGCGCTCGGACGCCTTCAGCTCCGCGAACATCGGCTCGGCGACCTCTTCCTCGTAACCGTCCCACGCGACGAGGTTCGGCGAGAGCGAGATCTCGGGGACGCCCCAGCGCCGGGCGAGGACGCGGGCCGGATAGGAGGTGATGTCGTACAGGACGAGGTCGGGCTCGTCGCCCTCGTAGGCGCGGGCGAGCTCGTCGAGGACCTCGATCGCGTCGGTGAGGAACGGTTCGAGGTTGTCGATCAGTTCGGTCCCCCACGCCTCCGGGTCGTCGTCGGCGGAGGGCAGGGTCGTGGTGTAGGGGCGCGGTTCGGCGCCGGTCGCGGCGACCTTCTCCACGAAGGCGTGCGGGATGGCGTACGTGACCCGGTGGCCCCGGGCGACGAGCTCGCGGATGACATCCAGGCTCGGGTTGACGTGGCCGTGGGCGGCGATGGAGAACATGGCGATATGGGCGGGCCGAGGCGTGATCATGCCTCACACAGTAAACGAGACGAGACGTCTCGTGCAAGGCTTCCTTGCCCTCGCCTCCACCGTCGGCGGCTGCCCGCTCCCCCTTACGCGACACCCTCCCCGTCCGCCGCGACCTCGTTGTAGCGCAGCAGATACTCCGCGAACCGCGTCAGATCCTCCTCGCTCCACCCCGCGAGCCGCTCCCGGAACGCGACCCGCCGCGCGGCGCCGACCTGTACGAGGACCTCGTTGCCCCGGTCCGTGAGGTGTAGGACGTGCACCCGGTGATCGGTCGGGTCCAGCCGCCGCTCGACGAGGCCGGCCTTCTCCAGCGCCCCCACCTGCCTGCTGATCGTCGACTTGTCGAGGGTGTAGTGCGCGGCGAGGTCGGTGGCCCGGCAGCCGCCCTGGTACTCCAGATGGCTGAGCAGCGTGAAGGAGACGAGCGAGAGCTCGGGGTGCATCCGCGCGGCGGTGGCCCTGGCCCGGCGGGCGAAGGCGGTCATCTCCCGCTGGATGACCTCGATGGACCCGTCGCGCCCCGCGGGCCCCGGCATGGGCCGCACACCGTCTCGATCAGTCACGATTTCTCCCTCTCCGCGAATGGTTGTAGAGTACAACATCGAAAAGAGTTGTATATACCAACTACCTGTACCGACCACCTCCGCCAGCCCCCTGGCCGAACCCCCGGAGTGACCCCATGTCCGCCACCGCGGAACCCGCGCCCCGACTGCGCGACGTGCTGCGCCATGTCCTCCTGCACCTGGTCACGCCCCTGCTGATGTGTCTCGGCATGGGCCTCGCCTACATGGGCGCGTTCGTCACGCCCGAGCCGAACGACATGCCGGTCGCCGTCGTCGGCTCGGGACCAGAGGCCCAGGTACTCGCCCAGACCATCAAGGACAAGGCGGGCGACGCCCTGGATGTGCGCACCCTCACCTCCCGCGCGCAGGCGGTCGACGCGCTCGAGTCCCAGGACATAGCGGGGGCCTACGTACCGGACGCGAAGTCGCCCGAACTGATCGTGGCCACCGCCGGATCCGACATGAGCGCGACGGCGGCGCAGAAGATCTTCACGCCGGTCGCGGCCGGCAAGGGCCTGCCCCTGAAGGTCACCGACGTGGCGCCCCCGGTCGACGACGACCCCACGGGCCAGGGCCTGTTCTTCCTGCTCGTCGCCGTGAGCATCGGCTCGTACGCGTCGGTGGCGGTGCTCGGCGCGGCGGGCGCGGGGCTGCGGATGCGGGCCCGCGCCGGGCTCGTCGTGGGCGTCTCCTTCGCCGTCAGCCTGATCGGCGCGGCGCTCGCGGGGCCGATCTTCCACCTGGTGCACCACGGGCTGTGGGGCGTGTGGGCGATGGCCTGGCTGTACGCGGCCGGAATCCTGTTCATCGGCGTCGGGCTGCACACGTTCCTCAAGCGCTGGACGACGCTGGCCATGATGGTGCTCTTCGTGATGCTCAACTTCACGACGTCCGGCGGTCTCTTCCGTCCCGAGCTGCAGAACGGCTTCTTCGGCTCCCTGCACGCGTTCTGGAACGGCGCCGGCTTCGTCGAGGGCATCCGCAGCCACCTCTACTTCGGCGGCCACGACCTGGCGTCGCACGTCTGGACCCTGGCCGGCTGGCTGGCGCTCGGCCTGCTGACCGTCGCCGTGGCGGCGCTCTGGGAGCGGGGCCGGCGCGGCACACCGGCACCTGCCGCCGCCCCGCACACGGCCCTCGCCGAACAGGACGAGCGCGAGGAGGAGATGGAGGAGTCCGTCGCGGTGTGACACCGCGCCCCGGCCCGTCGGCGCCCACGCCGCCGACAGCCCCGACTTGTCGAATATCGATATGCTCCTCTAGGTTGGGCATATCGAAATTCGATAGGGAGGGACGTTATGAACACGCGGCTCACGAGGGCCCTGGCCTCGATCACCTTCTTCCTGGCGGTGCTCAGCGGGCTCGCCTTCCTCGGCACGGCGGTCACGCACATGCTCGACGACGGCGCGGTCTGCGTGGAGACCCAGTTCTGGCGCAACGCGTCGCTCGCCGACGAGTTGCCCCTGGCCAAGGGCGTGACGGCGTCCAGCAGCGCCGAGCGCCTCTGCCGGGACAGCCCCTCCGTGGGACAGCGCGCCGCCGACCTCGGCGGTCGGCTGCCCTGGCTGCTGTTCGGCACCCTCGCGCTGCTGCTCTTCTCCCGGCTCCTGAAGGCGGTCCTGGACCAGGGGCCGTTCACGGAGGAGGTGGCCCAACGGCTCTCCCGGCTCGGCTGGTTCGTCGCCCTCGGCACACCACTGGCCGGATTCATCGCCGGCTGGTCCCACTCCTGGCTCGTCGGGAGCATGGCGCCGATGGTGGGTTCGGGGCCCACGGTCTCCGGGTCGATGGAACTCGTCCTGGCCGGACTCGCCGCGGTGATCATGGGTAAGGTCATGCGCGAAGGCGTCCGGATGCGAGAGGACCTCGAAGGGACCATCTGATGGCCGAAGAGGAGCTCCACTCGATCCGGATCCACCTCGACCGGATGCTCGCCGAGCGCGGCATGACCCTGACCGAACTCTCCGCGCAGGTCGGCATCACCGTCGTCAACCTCTCCGTGCTGAAGAACGGGCGGGCCAAGGCCATCCGCTTCTCGACCCTGTCGAGGATCTGCGACGTCCTGCGGTGCCAGCCGGGGGACCTGATCACCCATGACCCCACCGGTCCTGCCTGAGCGGGACGGCGGCGAACACCCGTACCCGCAAGACCGGTTCGGTTCCCGGGCGCCGGCCCGGTGGGGGCGAAGGGTCTACCAGGACGACGACCGGTGGACGGGTTCGGCCGGAGCGGCGGTGTACGGCTGGTGGTGCTCTGCGGCGTACGGCTCCCGCGGCGACCCGCCGTACTCCGGCGTCCGGTGCTGCCTGCGCGGCCACCACAGCCCGCGGCCGAGGATCGCGGCCAGCGCGGGCACCAGGACCAGGGAAAGCACCAGCGAGGACAGGATGATCCCGAGGCCGGTGGCGAAGCCGATCTCCTGGGTGGCGGGGCTCGCGGCCAGGCTGGCGAAGGAGCCGGCGAGCACGATGCCGGCCGTCGCGATGGCCGGTGCCGTGTGCCGCACCGCCTCGGCCACCGCCTGCCTGGCCGTCACCGGCTTCGCCATCTCCTCCCTGATCCGGTCGGTGATCAGGATGTTGTAGTCGGTGCCGAGGGCGACGACGAAGAGGAAGAGCACCAGGGGCAGGGTGAACGAGACGCCGGGGCGGTCCAGCGCGTGCTGGAAGACCAGGGTGCTCGCGCCGAGGGTGGCGAGGAAGCCGAGCCCCACGGCGATCATCAGCACGACCGGTGCGAGCAGGGAGCGCAGCAGCAGGAAGAGGATCACCGCGATCAGCAGCGCGGCCACCGGGAAGACCAGACGCAGATCCTTCTCCACGGCCGTCGCGATGTCGGCGAAGACCGCCGCCGTGCCGGTGACATGGGCCTCGGTGCCCTGCGGCGCGGTCCGGGCGACGGTGTCCCTGACGGGCCCCGAGACCAGGTCGCGCGCCTTCTGCGTGGCGGACTCCACGCTCAGATAGAGGTCGACCCGGGCGGCGGTGCGGTCCTTGTTGAAGACCGGCTCGCCGACCTGTCCGACCCCTTCCGCCTTGCCGAGGGACCGGGTCATCCCGGTGAGGGAACCGGCCTCGATCTGCCCGCCGTCGGTGCTGCGCACGTAGACGCTATGCGGGTCGGAGACACCCGCGGGGAGGCTGCGGGATATCTGTTCGGCGGTCCTGACGGCCGCGGTCTCGTGCAGTCCCTGCTGGTCGTAGCTCATCTTCAGGCCGACCGCGCCCGCGCCCAGCGCGCCGAGCAGCACCAGTCCGGCCAGGACGCACCGCAGCGGACGCTCGCTCACCGCGTGGCCGAGCCGTGCGGCGACCCCGCCCGTGCGCTCCTTCTTCCAGGCGCGGGCGGGCCAGAACATGCCGCGGCCGAACACGGCGAGGAGCGCGGGCATCAGCGTGAGGGCGGCGAGGAGCATCACGAGCACCGCGATCGCGATGGCGGGGCCGAGCACCCGGAACTGCCCGAAGCTCGCGAGGCCCAGGGTCGCGAACGCCGCCACGATCGTCAGCGCGGCGGACGTGATCGCCCCGCCCACCCGCCCGGTCGTCTCGGCCGCCGCCGTGCGGGCGTCCTGTCCCGGGTGGTTGCGCAACTGCTCACGGAAGCGGAACAGCAGGAAGAGGAAGTAGTCGATGCCGATGCCCAGGAGTACGACACCGATCAGGGAGGGGGTGGAAGGGTCGAGGCCGATGTCGAAGAGCTTCGCCGCGCCGACCACCGCCCCCGAGGCGACACCGCCGATCAGCGCCACCGCGACCAGCGGCACGAAGGCGGCGGCCGGGCTGCGGAACACCAGCACGTTCAGCAGGACGATGAGGCCCATGGTGAGGGCGCCGACGACCTTCCCCGTGGACTCCTCGGCGTCCGTGTCGTCGACCGTGGAGGCGATGCCGCCGGTGAACCCGACGCGCAGACCGTCGTCCGCGAACTCCTCCTGCGCCGAGTGCCGGAACTTCTTGTACACGTCCTGCAGACCGGGGTCGGCGGGGTTGCCGTCGAGCGACACGGTGAGCAGCCGGAACGTCCTGTCCGGGGCGACGGCGCCCGGTGAGACCCGCGGGGTCTGGGAGTGGTCCTTCATCAGCGGTTCGGGTTTCGCCGCGACGACGCGCCGGTGTCCCAGGTCGTTCGCGGTGCCGGCGATCCGCCGCTGGTCGGCCGCGGTGAGCCGGCCGCCGTCGTCCCTGGCGACCAGCACGGTCAGGGCGTTGGGGTCCGGCTCGGTGCCGAACTCCTCCTCGGCTATGCGCAGCGCCACGGCCGAGTCGTACTTCTCGGGCAGGAAGTCACCGGCCCGGGAGCCGGTGACGTCGTACATCATCGACTGCCCCACGAAGGACAGCGCCGCCCCGAGGACGGTCCAGACGACGACCGTCATCCATCGATGTCGGGTGGAGAACGAGGTCAGCTTGCGGATCATGAGGTCTTTTCCCTGCTTTTCCCGGGCGACGGAACGGCCCACGAGATTCCCCCCGGGGCCTCTCACAGGCCATCACGCCGGGCCCCCCGCGGACGTCGGCCGCCGGAAGGGCACGCGCCCGGGACCCGGGTCCGGTACGGCACCGCGAGCAGTACTCGGGTACTGGGCGGGAGAACCGCCCCCGCGCCGATCCGGGGGCGCGAGGACCGGGATGTAATGGTGCACGGAGATCGGGACGCCAGGGCCCGACAGAACGGCTCGACTTGGAGGCGCCCCGATGGGCCGCGACTTCTTCCCGCCCGTACCGCCCACGGGCGGGCCGCGGCCAACGTGGGGCGACGCGCTGCTCGCCGTCGTCGTCACGGGGCTCGACATCCTCGCCTACCTCGCCCCCGGCGAGGAGGGAGCGCCGGGCTCGCGCTTCACCGTGCTCGGCGTCCTGCTGGTCGTCGCCGCCGCGCCACCGCTGCTCCATCGGCGCCACCATCCGCTGCCGGTGCTCGGCGCGGTCCTCGTCGTGCAGTCGGCCGTCAATCTCGGGCTCGCCGTCGACCCGGGCACCCCGATGGCGGACAGCTACGGCGGCGCCGTCACCGTGGCCCTCTACACCGTGGCCAGGTACAGCGGGCCACGCGCCGTGGCCCTCGCCGTCCTGGCCACGCTCCCCGTCCAGTTGGTGCGGGACCTTCTCGGCCACCTGCCCGCCGCGAACATCGCCGCCGACGTCCTGGTCACCCCCGCCCTCGTCGTCGGCGCGGGACTCGGAGTACGCCAGTGGAAGCGGCAGCTCGACATCAACCGCAGGCTCCTCGCCGAGCACGCGGTGGGCGAGGAGCGGCGCCGCATCGCGCGTGAGCTCCACGACATCGTCGCCCACCACATCACCACCATGTACCTGATGTCCGGCGGGGCCAGGTCGACGCTGGACCGCGACCCGGAGACCGCCCGCGAGGCCCTGGTGACCCTGGAGGAGTCCGGCCGCACGGCGCTGCGCGAGATGCGGCAGCTCCTCGGGGTGCTGCGCAGCACCGACTCCCCCGACGAGACCCCCTCACAGCCGCAGCCCGGAGTCGACGGCATCGAACGGCTCGTCGCCGACACGACCGCCGCGGGCCTGCCCGCCGAACTCCACGTCACCGGCCGGCCGCGGCCGCTGCCGATGACGGTCGGCCTCACCCTCTACCGCATCGTCCAGGAGGCGTTGACCAACGCCCGCAAGCACGCCGGTCCGGCCCGCGCCACGGTGCGGCTCGCCTATCTCCCCGACCGCGTCACCGTGGAGGTGGCCGACGACGGCGCAGGCGATGGCAGGGGGTCTGGCGGGTCCGCCCGGGGCGGCGGATACGGTCTGCTGGGGATGCGGGAACGAATCGCCCTGCACGACGGCTCGCTGCGCGCCGGAAGCCGCGCGGAGGGCGGGTTCGAGGTGGCCGCGAGCGTGCCGCTGCCCGCCGACGCGTACGACAAGGAAGGGACCCGATGACCACTCCCACCGAGCCAGGGGCCGGCGGCGGGTCCGACCGGATCACCGTGCTCATCGCCGACGACCAGCCGCTGGTGCGCCGGGGCCTGTCCCTGATCCTGCTCTCCGACCCCGCCATCGAGGTCGTCGGCGAGGTGGGCGACGGCGAGCAGGCCGTGGCGGCCGCCCGCGAACTCCGCCCCGACGTGGTCCTGATGGACATCCGCATGCCGGTCCTCGACGGCGTCGGGGCCACCGGGCGGCTCGCCGCCGAACTGCCCGGCTGCCGGGTGCTCGCGCTCAGCACCTTCGACATGGACGAGCACGTGGTCGGCGCGCTGCGGGCGGGCGCGGCCGGTTTCCTGCCCAAGGACGTCTCCCCCGAGGAGCTGGTGGCCGCGCTGCGCACCGTGCACCGGGGCGAGGCCGTGGTCGCACCGCGCCTCCTCACCCGGCTCCTCGCCACGTTCGTGACGCCGGCCCCCGCCGCGCACCCGCCGGGCGAGGACCTCTCCGGCCTCACCCCGCGCGAGGTCGAGGTGCTGCGTCTGATCGCCGCGGGGCTCGACAACACCGAGATCGCGCAGCGGATGCGGATCGGCGTCCAGACCGTGAAGAACCACGCCACCGGCATCTTCGGCAAGCTCGGTGTGCGCGACCGCGCGCAGGCGGTGATCGTGGCGTACGAGTCGGGGCTCGTACGGGCGGGGCAGGGCAACGGCACCCGGGGCTGAGGCGTGCGTACGGCTGCCGGGAGCGGCTAGCGCTGGTACCTGGCGAGGACCAGGTTGCCGTCCTTCACCAGCCGTTTCCGCAGCTCGTCCAGGCCGATCGCGCCGCTGTAGTACTCCTGGAGCGCGGGGGTTGCGACCTTGTCCTTCCACTCGGGGTAGCCCCGCACGGTCTGGGCGGGCGCCGGGCGCAGGTGCGCGGCGAGGGCGGTGCCCACGGCCCAGTCGTTCTTCTCCGTGCGCAGGGCCGGGTCCTCCAGCGCCGTCTCGCCGGTCGGCAGCATCCAGTCGCCGCGCGCCAGCTTCACCATGTTCCGCGGCCGCAGGAAGAAGTCGATGAACTCGACCGCCTCCTTCTTGTGCGGGCTGTCCTCGGCGACCGACAGGGTCTGCGGGCTGACGCCCTGCGCGGGCCCCTCCTTCCCGGCCGGCGCGGGCAGCACCTGCCAGTCGAAGCCCTCGGGCGCCTGCTGGACGATCTGCTGGCGGTAGGAGAAGCCGAGCGGGACCATCGCGTACTTGCCGCCGAAGAAGCCGGGCAGGGTGTCGGAGCCACCCATGCCCAGGGTGCTGCCCGAGGCGCTCCTGTCGGTGTTGACCTGGTCGTGGACCGTGCGCGGCACGACCTCGTCCCCCGCGTCGAAGCGGACGTCGACCTTGCCGTCCGCGCCGCGGTGGAACATCCGGCCGCCGGTGGACATCGACAGGTTGAGCGTCGCGGAGACCGGCTCCTTGAGCGGCCAGGCCACGCCGTACTTTCCGTCCGTGCCGTCGCCCAGCTTCTTGGTGATGGTCCGGAACTCCTGCCAGCTCCACGGCTTAGCGGGTGTCGGGACGCGCACGCCGGACTTCTTCAGCCACTTGGAGTTGGCGATCAGGACGCGCGGTTCCTGGAGGAACGGCACGCCGTAGATCCCGTCGTCGAAGGTGGCGGTCTGCCAGCTCCGCCGCGGGATGTCGGACTTCAGCCGCTCGGGCAGCAGTTCGCCGATGTCCGCGAGGTACCCGCCGTACGCGAAGTCGGCGAGGTCGTCCGTCGCGTCGTGGATGATGTCCGGCGCCTCGCCGCCCTCGAAGGAGGTCAGCAGCTGGTCGTGGACGCTGTCCCAACTCCCCTGGATCAGCTCGACCTTGACGTCGGGGTGGGTGGCGTTCCACTCGTCGACGAGCGCCTTGTTGGCGTCGACGGACTCCTTCTGCCAGGCCAGGGACTGGAATTGGAGCGTGATCCTGCCGTCGTCACCGCCGGAGTCGCCGCTGCAGCCGGCGAGCAGCAGGACGAGGGCCGCGGCCGCGGCGGTCACGAGGCGGGGGCGCGTACGCATCAGGCCTTCACCGCCCCGGCCAGCATGCCGCCCGTGATCCGTTTCTGGATGACGGCGAAGATGACCAGCGAGGGGATGGTGGCGAGGAACGCGGCCGCGGCGAGCGGCCCGAGGTCGGCGACGCCCTCCGTGCCGATGAAGCGGTTGAGGATGACCGGCAAGGTCTGCTTCTCCGGGGTCTTGAGCAGGACGAGCGCGAAGAAGAACTCGTTCCATGCGGTGATGAAGGCGAACATCGCCGTGGCCACGATGCCGGGCGCGAGCAGCGGGGCGACGACCGAGACGAAGGTGCGGAGTCTGCTCGCGCCGTCCACCGCCGCGGCCTCCTCCAGTTCGGCGGGGACCGCGCGCACGTACCCGACGAGCATCCACAGCGCGAACGGCAGCGACCACACCACGTACACGACGATCAGGCCGGGCAGGGAGTTGATCAGATGGAGGTTTTTCAGGATCAGGAAGAGCGGGATGATGATGAGGACGAACGGGAACGCCTGGCTGATCACCACCCAGCCCGTCGCCGCCTTCGCCAGACGGCTGCGGTGCCTGGCCATGACGTAGGCCATGGGGGTGGCGATGACGACCGCGATCAGGGCCGCGCTGAGCGCCGCGATCAGGGAGTTGCCCGCGGCCCGCAGCAGCGGCTGCTCGTCGAAGGCCTGCCGGAAGTTCTCCAGGGTCGGGTTCTCGGGGATCCAGGTGGGGTGCAGGCTGCCCAGTTCCCGGGCCGGCTTGAAGGCCGTGGAGATCAGCCAGAGGAACGGGAAGGCGAGGAAGACGAGGTAGGCGGCGAGCGCCGCGTACTGTGCGGCGCGCGTGGACTTCTTCGTACGCGTCATGCCTCGTCGCCTCCCTTCAGCCGGCCGACGAGGTAGCAGGCGAGGATCACCGAGATGACCGCGACCATGACGCAGCCCATGGCGGCGGCATAGCCGAACTGGCCGTAACGGAAGGCCTCTTCGTAGGCGAAGAGCATGGGCAGGCGGGTGCGGCCGCCGGGGCCGCCCTGGGTGAGGACGTAGACCAGGGCGAAGGAGTTGAAGTTCCAGATGAAGTTGAGCGCCGTGATGGCGAGGGCGACGGGCTTGATGGCGGGCCAGGTCACGGTGGTGAAGCGGCGCCAGGCGCCCGCGCCGTCCATCGCGGCGGCCTCGTGCAGCTCCCTGGGGGTGTTCTGCAGCCCGGCGAGGAGCGCGACGGTGGTCTGCGGCATGCCGGCCCAGACCCCGACGACGATCACGGCGAGGAGCGCGGTGCCCGTGCCGGTCAGCCAGTCCTTGCCGTCCCCGAGGCCGAGGTCGGCGAGCGTCTCGTTGAGGACGCCGGCGTCCGGGTGGTAGACGAGCCGCCACATGATGCCGACGACCACCTCGGGCATGGCCCACGGGATGATCGCCAGCGCCCGCGCCAGCCAGCGGAAGCGGAGGTCCTGGTTGAGCAGCAGCGCCAGGCCGAGGGCGAGCAGGAACTGCGGCACGGTCACGCCGAACGCCCACAGCAGGCCGATCCGGAACGACTCCCAGAAGAGCGTGTCGTGCAGCAGGTCCTGGAAGTTGAGCGCACCGATCCACTGGGTGGGCTCGGTGCGGCCCGACTGGGAGTCGGTGAAGGCCAGCGCGATGCCGTAGAGGAGCGGGCCGACACTGAGGACGAGGATCGGGATCAGCGCGGGCAGCACGAGGAACCACGCGCCGAGATCCGTGGACCCGCGCCCCTGCGCACCTCTCACTGACCGCTTCGGCGCGGTCGCCAATGTCACGGAATCGGCTCCTTCGGGCGGCTCGGCCGGGGCGCGGCCGCCCGGGCGGCCCCCGTCATCGTGCTGATGCGACCTGTATACGTCAAGCACCCGCGCACACCGCATGGCCAGCGCGAATACGGCCCCCGAGCGGCCCCGGCCACCCGCCGCGCCACCGCCCGGCACGCCCGGCACGCCCCAGGGGTCCGGGTGAATGCGAGACTGTCCGGCGAACTGGGTCCAAGGCACGGAGGCACGGATGGACGAGGCGCGGGCGCGGGACGTACTGGGGGCGGCGGAGCTGGCGGTTCCGGTGGCGGGTGCCCGGCTGCTCGCCCTCGGGGAGAACGCGGTGTTCGCCGTCGGCGAGCTGGTCGTCAAGGTCGGCCGCGCCGCCCCCGAACTCCTCGCGAGGGCGCGGCGGGAGCTGGCGGTCGCCGGGTGGCTGGAGAAGGCGGGCGTGCCGGCCGTGCGGCCCGCCGAGGCCGACGCCCGCCTGGTGGACGGGCACCCCGTGACGCTCTGGCACCGGCTCCCGGAGGCCGTGCGCCCCGCCGAGCCGCGTGACCTCGCCGCGCTGATCCGTCTGGTGCACGGGCTGGACGCCCCCTCGTTCGAGCTCCCCCGCCGCGAACTGCTCGGCGGCGTGGAGCGGTGGCTCAGGCTCGCGGGTGACGCGATCGATCCGGCCGACGCCGACTATCTGCGCGAGCGCAGGGACGGCTTCGCGGCGGCCGCGGCCGCGCTGACCCCGCACCTCGCGCCGGGACCGATCCACGGGGACGCGCTGCCCCGCAACGTCCTGGTCGGTCCGGACGGTCCGGTCCTGGTGGACCTGGAGACCTTCTCCGCCGACCTGCGGGAGCACGACCTCGTCGTCATGGCCCTCTCCCGCGACCGGTACGGGCTCGACCCGCGGGCGTACGACGGGTTCGTCTCGGTGTACGGCTGGGACGTGCGGGAGTGGGAGGGATGTCAGGTGCTGCGTGGCGCCCGGGAGACGGCCAGCTGCGCATGGGTCGCGCAGCACGCACCGGCCAACCCGAAGGCACTCGCGGAGTTCCGGAGAAGGGTGGCGTCGCTACGAGACGACGACCCGACCGTGCGCTGGTATCCCTTCTGAGGGTTGTACGCGGGGTCATACGCGGCGTCCGGTCCGCTCGGGGGAGCACCGATCGGCACGGGCGCCGATGCGTGTGCCGTCGTCTGGGGGGGGAGACGGCCTACGCACGGAACATGCGGAGCCCCTGGCGTTCCGGGCGTGAGTCCTACGGAGAAAGCCGCAACCCGGGGACGGACATGTGTGCCCGCGGAGCACCATCGTCCTCATGGGGGTCGAACGTGAGGGTGCCAAGGACTACCTCTACTACGCGGCCGACCGGATCTGGCCGGCCGATCACGCGGGCTACATCAAGTCGCTCCTGCTGTTCTTCGACGGGGTGGCGCTCTCCCTGCCGGCGGATCTCGCCGCCGAGACGCTCGACCGGAGTCCGGGGCTGGCCCAGCCGCTGCACGACAAGGGGCTGTTGGTCAACCTCGACCCCGACGCCAGTCTGAGTCCCGAGGCCTCCTCCACGCTGGCCCGCGGGCTGACCGACTGGTTGGAGAGCCGGCCCCGCCTTCCGCCCGGTCGCGTCGTCGAAGCGTCGGTCGCTTCACTGCCTTGGGCCCGCCACTGGTCGACGAACCTGGAGGCGGAGAGGTTCATGCGGGTGATGAGGCGTCGAGGTTGCACATTCCAGTCCGCCAACGGCCTGTGGCGGATCGACGAGGACGTTCGCCTCATGATTCTCATGGCGTACTGCCGGGCCCTTCATCGGGAGATGCAGGCGGCGGACATCACGCTGCAGCCCGTGATGACGGGGCTGCGCAGCTTTCCGGACTCCGTGGGGCCGGCATTTCGGGACCTCGAACGTCCCGCACGGATGACGTGGCGCCGGAATCAGGCCATGCACCGTGTGATCAAGGCCGACTGGCGTGAGGTCGGTGTCGACCTGTCGAGGGTTCCTCTCGATGAGATCCTGGACTTCCGCAGCCGCCACGGGGCGGACTACCGCGCCTACGCGGCGGGACTGCGACATCTCGTGAGGGCGTCCGAGGAGATGTCCGACGTCCAGTTCGCGGCGGCGTTGCGTGATCGCAGTGAGCAGATCGACCACACGGCAGCCGAGCTGCGGGGATCTCTCAAAAGGGCATTCGGCCACACCGGTGCGGCGCTCGTCCTCTCCCTCGCGGGAGCCACGTGGACCGCGGTGCAGGGAGACGTCGCGGCAGCGCTGTTGGCCGGCGCCAGTGCCGTCGCCGCCACCACGCGGCCTCCGCGCCCGGTGACGGCCTACTCCTACCTCTACTACATGAAGCAGAGGTACTGACCGATCCCCCGGAAGCGGCCTAGCCCCGGAGCGGCCAGGCGCCGTCCACCACCGCGTCCTCGTTCCCCTTCTTCCGCAGGAAGTTCTGGAAGTCCGCCGCCCAGGCCGCGTACCACTCGATCTGGCTGAGGTGCAGTTCCGCCGGGCCGAGGGAGGCGACCTTCGGGTGGCGGTCGGCTATCGCGCAGGCGAGGCGGGCCGCCGCCTGGGCGTCGGCCGCGGCGTCATGGGCGCTCTCCAGGAGCACGCCGTACTCCGTGCAGACCGCCTCCAGATTCCGCTTGCCCCTGCGGTAGCGGTCCACGGAGCGGTCGATCGTGTACGGGTCGATCACCGGGCCGGGGTCCATGCCGCCCAGGCGGTCGCGCAGGGACGGCAGGCCGTGCCTGCGCAGCTCCGCGGCGAGCAGGGTCAGGTCGAAGACCGCGTTGTACGCGACGACCGGGACGCCCACCTGCCAGTACGAGACGAGGACGGACGCGAGCGCCTCCGCCACCTCCGCGGCCGGCCTCCCCTCGGCCGCGACGCGCTCGTCGGTGATGCCGTGCACGGCCACCGCCTCGGCCGGGATCGGGACGCCGGGGTCCGCCAGCCAGGTGCGGTGGCCCAGCGTCTCGCCGGCCTTCACCTCTATCACCGCGCCGGTGACGATGCGTGCCTCGGTCGGGTCCGTCCCCGTGGTCTCCAGGTCGAAACCGATCAGCAGCTCCCGGTGCCAGCCCATGGCCGCCCCCTTCTTTGTGGTGCTTTCCCCCGATGACCACCACGATCGCACGCGCCACTGACAATCCACGTGGCGCGTTCCGTCTCACCCCTGCCGAAAGGTCACCGGGCCTGCTCCGGTACCGGTACCCGGCGTGCGGTCACGACACCGGTCGCGAGTCCGCCCAGGCCAGCTCGAACTCCTCGCGGTATGTCGCGAAAAGACCACCCTCGCCCGGATCGTCCGACTTCACCACGCGGCTGCCGCCACGCAGCACCAGTACCGGCGCCTCCATCCCGCGGGTCCCGCGCAGATACGACTGGACGACGGCGACGCCGTCCGCGCCGTCCCCGTCCACCAGGTACGCGGTGAAGCGCGGCGTCTCGTCGAAGACCTGGATCTCGAACGCGCCCGGGTCGCGCAGGCGGGCCCTGACCCGGCGCATGTGCAGGATGTTCATCTCGACGGAACGGCTCAACTCGCCCTTTTTGATGCCCAGTTCCCGCTCCCGGCGCTTGACCGCGCTGCTCGCCGGATTGATGAAGAGCAGGCGCACCCGGCACCCGGACTCCGCGAGCCGGAGCAGGCGGCGTCCGGAAAAGTTCTGCACGAGGAGGTTGAGGCCTATGCCGATCGCGTCGAGGCGGCGGGCGCCGCCGAAGATGTCCTCCGCGGGGAACTGCCGCAGGAGCCGCACCCGGTCCGGGTGCACCGCCACCACGTCCGCGTACCGGTCGCCGACGAGGTCCTCCACGGCGTCGACGGGCAGCCGTCGCGCGGACGGCGTGTCCGTGCCCGCGCCGAGGATGTCCAGGAGGCGGGCCGAGGCCCGTTCGGCCTGGGCGAGGACGGCCTGGGAGAGGGCGCGGTTGCGGGAGACGACGTTGCGGGTGACCTCCAGCTCGTCCAGGGCAAGCTCGACGTCGCGCCGGTCGTCCAGGTACGGCTCGAAGCACGGCCAGTGCTGCACCATCAGCTCGCGCAGCTGGGGCAGGGTCAGGAAGCTGAGGACGTTGTCGTCGGCCGGGTCGAGCAGATAGCCCTTGCGGCGGCTCACCTCGCGGACGGCCACGGCCCGCTGGACCCACTCCTGGCCGGCGGGTCCCGCGGCGGCGACCACCCAGTCGTCGGCGTGGACCGGTTCGTAGACGGGACGCAGAACAGCGGCCACGACCGCGCGCAGCCGCTGCTCCACCAGGTTCAGCCAGATGTAGGCCCGCCCGGCACGCTGTGCGCGCGTACGGACCTCGCGCCAGGCGTCGGCGTCCCAGTCCAGTTCGGGTCCGATCTGAGATCCCATCTCCATCGGCCGCGCCAGAGACACCGCTCCAGGGGTCACGTCCGCGGAGCTCCCCTCGTGACGCTCGTCACCAGGGGGCAGCTCCCGACCACCCGAGCTCACCCGCGCACCGCCTTCCGCCCCCGAACACTCCCCCGGTCAACGATCAAGGAAGGGTACTCCGGGAGCGGCGGGCGGTGCAGCCCGATGGACGGGGTGGATTCTCAACCACCCATCGGCGGACGGCCGTTCTGGTCGGCGAGATCCTGCGGAGTGAGCGGGCTCATAGCGGTGACGTCGCGCGCGGCCAGCGAGAAGCCCTGCCAGTGGACCGGCATCGGCTGCTGGTCCTCGTCACGCGCGATGTGGTGGAAGCCGATGTGCACCCAGGTGACGGGGTGGTCCATCGCCTGGCCGTTCACCCACTTGTCGACGCTGGTCGGCGTGCCGTTGGGGCAGCTGGGGTTGTTGCTCGCGTACTGCTCGCACGCCTTGTACTGGGTGAAGTACACGTCGTGCTTGGTGAATTCCCGCCCGGCGTGCTTGTTGCTGGGGCCGGGCACGATCTCGTAGGACCGCGGGTGGCCGTCCTTGTTCTTGCCGGTATTGCTGACCACGCGCCACCAGCGCATGTCCTTGTGGTCGCCGGTGAGCTCCTTGGTGACCTTGGTGCGGGTGGTCTTGGTGGTGGGGCTGCCGTCGCCGGTGGGCGGGGTGACCTTGGAGTCGTACTGCTCGACCTTGGCCTTCGGGGAGCCGTCCAGGCCGAAGTTGAGCCGCCAGAAGACGTTGTGGGAGTGACTTTCGGCCTTGGCCTGGTCGCCCTTGCCGATGGGCCAGCCGCGGCTGTCGCCGCCGTCGTAGTCGTACGGCGAGAGGCTGCCGGTCGCGCCGACGTTGGAGGTGATGGTGCCGTCCGAGGAGAACCGCCACTCGGTGATGTACTCGTACCAGGACGCCTTGTTGACGGTGTAGACGAGCAGGTCCTTGCCCTGGGCGGAGAAGACCTTGCCCGAGCCGCCGGTCGAGGCGTCGTCGTTCAGGCGGTATGCGTGGCCACGCGCGCGCGTGGTGGCGCACAGGCCCTTCACGTCGCCCCGGTGGGGGACCTTGACGGTCTTGATGGTGCCGCCGGGGCACTCGCCGGGGTTGAGGTTCTGCAGGGCCTGGCCGAAGTCGGTGCCGGTGACGTCGTCGTACTCCGCCTGGCCGTCGTCGTAGGGCACGTGCACCTGGGCGAGGCGTGCGCTGGTGAGCACGGGTATGGGCTTCGGCTCACCCTTCGGCTGGTAGCTGATCTTGTCGAGGATCAGGCCGGAGAGCGTGTTGTAGTGCCAGCACATGCGCCAGGTCGTGCCGCCGTCGACGGTCTGCTCGATCTTGTAGGCGTCACTGCAGTCGGCCGCCGCGGCGGGGGCGGCGGGCGGTGCCTGCGGGGCGGCGGAGGCGGACGGTGCGACGGCCATGGCGCCGCCGAGGAGCGCGGGGACCGCGAGGGCCATGGTGACCCTTTTGCGGGCGCGCGAGACTCTGTTGACGTGCATTGCTGAGTGGACTCCCTCGTGCGAGGAGAAGGTGGCGTGTGGTGTCGTGCGCGGGCGCCCGGCGTCAGCCGAGCCGGCCCACGGTGCGGGTGCTCAGATCGACGACGAGGGACCGGGTGTCGATCCACGGGCCGTTCTTGACCTTGGTGACGACCTGCAGACACCGGTGCTTGCCGCATTCGGTGAGGTCGGACGGCACGCGCTTCACGGTCTCCTTGCGGAAGACCATGCCGCTCAGCTGGAGCTGCCCGGGGCCGGTCAGCGCCTTGCCCGTGGCGTGTTGGAAGTCCTTCTTCAGGCCCTTGCCGAGCGGGTCGGCGATGAGCAGCCTGGCGCCCTCGGCGAGCTCCTCCTGGCTGGGCGGCGGCTGCACGTTCTGCGTGGTGACGATGGCGTCCACCTTGCCGCTCGCCAGGTCGACGGTCTTGGTGATGACCGCGTCCTTCTTGTAGTCGTAGTAGACGACCTCGGCCCGGCGCGGCGGTGCCGCCCCGCTGTCCGACGGCTCGGGCTCGCTGAGGTTCGTGGACAGCAGCTGCGGTCCGCGGTCGCCCTCGACGTCCCGGGCGCTGGAGCGCATCTGGCCCGATACGGATGCCTTCTCGGCCCGTGCTATCTCGGCGTCGGTCAGCGGGTCGCTGCCGACGCCCTTCTCGCCCTCCTCGGGCGCGGCCTCCACGACGCCGTCCTTGGCGATGGCGTTCTGTTCGGCGGCCGCCGCGTTGGCCTGGCGGTCCCCCGAACCGCCCGCCCCCGAGTTCGGCATGTTGACGCCCACCAGCACGGCGGTGCCGGTCGCCACGACCGCGGCGCCCGCCACCATCTTCCCGAGGTGGCGTCTGACTGTCTCTCGCACTTACTCCCCCTACTCCCCTGGCGCCCCCCTTGGGGCATGCCGAGCATGTGGTCAGACGGTTAGACGGACACAACTCCGGGGTGGTTGCCCCACTTTCGGGCAGACTCTGGCCAAAGTGGCCCCGTCTCGAGGGGGCGTGAGTGGAAGAGTCGTATACATGCAGGTCTGGCCTGGGCAGGCGTATCCCTTAGGTGCCACGTATGACGGAGCCGGCACGAATTTCGCGGTCTTCTCCGAGACCGCAGAGCGCGTGGAGCTGTGTCTGCTGCACGACGACGGCTCGGAGACAGCCATCGAGCTGCGCGAGTCCGACGCGTTCGTGCGGCACGCGTATCTGCCCGGCATCATGCCGGGACAGCGCTACGGCTTCCGGGTGCACGGTCCCTACGCACCGGAGCAGGGGCACCGCTGCAACTCCGCGAAGCTACTGCTCGATCCGTACGCGCGCGCGGTCAGCGGGCGCATCGACTGGGGCGAGGAGGTGTACGGCTATCACTTCGATGAGCCCGACAAGCGCAACGACCTGGACTCGGCGCCGCACATGATGACGTCGGTCGTGGTCAACCCGTACTTCGACTGGGGCGACGACCGGCCGCCGCGCACGCCGTACCACGAGACGGTGATCTACGAGGCCCATGTGAAGGGCCTGACGATGCTCCACCCGGAGCTGCCGGACGAGCTGCGCGGGTCGTACGCGGCGCTCGGCCACCCGGCGATCATCGAGCACCTCACCGAGCTGGGCGTCACGGCCCTGGAGCTGATGCCGGTCCACCAGTTCGTCAACGACCACCGCCTGGTGGACATGGGCCTCAACAACTACTGGGGCTACAACACCATCGGCTTCTTCGCCCCGCACAACGCGTACGCCTCCTGGGGCGACCGCGGCGAGCAGGTCCTGGAGTTCAAGCAGGCGGTGAGGGCGCTGCACGAGGCGGGCATCGAGGTCATCCTCGACGTCGTCTACAACCACACGGCCGAGGGCAACCATCTGGGCCCGACCCTCTCGTACAAGGGCCTGGACAACGCCTCGTACTACCGCCTGACGGACGATCCCCGCTACTACATGGACACCACGGGGACCGGCAACTCCCTCCTGATGCGCTCCCCCCACGTGCTCCAGATGATCATGGACTCGCTGCGGTACTGGGTCACGGAGATGCGCGTGGACGGCTTCCGCTTCGACCTCGCGGCCACGCTCGCCCGGCAGTTCCACGAGGTGGACCGGCTCTCGTCCTTCTTCGATCTGGTGCAGCAGGACCCGGTGGTCAGCCAGGTGAAGCTGATCGCCGAGCCCTGGGACGTCGGCGAGGGCGGCTATCAGGTGGGCAACTTCCCGCCGCTGTGGACCGAGTGGAACGGCATGTACCGCGACACGGTGCGCGATCTGTGGCGGGGCGAGCCGCGCACCCTCGCGGAGTTCGCCTCCCGGCTCACCGGCTCCTCCGACCTCTACCAGGACGACGGGCGGCGGCCCCTGGCGTCGATCAACTTCACCACCTGCCACGACGGGTTCACGCTGCACGACCTCGTCTCGTACAACGACAAGCACAACGAGGCCAACGGCGAGAACAACCGGGACGGCGAGAGCCACAACCGCTCCTGGAACTGCGGCGCGGAGGGCGAGACGGACGACGCGGGCGTCCTGGCCCTGCGCGCGCGGCAGATGCGGAACTTCATCGCCACCCTGATGCTCTCGCAGGGCGTGCCGATGCTCAGCCACGGCGACGAGTTCGCGCGCACGCAGGGCGGCAACAACAACGCGTACTGCCAGGACAACGAGGTCGCGTGGGTGCGCTGGCCGGACGGCGAGGACTCCCTGCTCGCCTTCACCCGCACGATGGCGATGCTCCGGCGCGACCACCCGGTCTTCCGCAGGCGCCGCTTCTTCCACGGCCGCCCGGTCCAGGGCACGCGCGACGAACTGTCCGACATCGCCTGGTTCACACCGGAGGGCGAGGAGATGGAGCAGAGCGACTGGGACGCCTCACACGCGCGGGCGCTGAGCGTGTTCATGAACGGCAACGCCATCTCCGAGCCCGGACCGCGCGGAGAACGGATCAGTGACGACTCGTTCCTGCTGCTGTTCAACGCGGCACCGGAACCGACGGAGTTCGTGGTGCCGGTCAATCACGGCAGGCAGTGGCAGATCGTGATCGACACGGCGCTGGAGGACGGGGTGCCGCCGGACGCGGGGCCGAAGGTGCGGGCCGGCGACCGGCTCACACTGGCGGACCGCAGCCTCACGGTGCTGCGGCGTCCGGCGTGACGGCGGCGGCGCGGGGCGGCTGAGCGGGGGTCGCGGCGGGCTCGGAGGTCCCGGTTGGCTCGGCGTGCTCCGTGGGCTCGGCGTGCTCCGTGGCGCCGTGCGGCTCGTCGTGGGCCGGTCGGCGGGGTGTTTCGTGGCGGGCGATCAGCGCCACCACGAACGCCACCGCCGCGGCCGCGCTGCCGAGGGCGAACGCCGCCCCCGCGCCCCGGGACTCCGCGAGCCGCCCGGCCACCGCGAGCGTCACCGCCTGGCCGCCGACGAAGGCGCTCGCCGCGAAGGTCATGCCCTCGGCAAGCCGCTGCGGCGGCACGGCCCGCTCGGTCAGGGCGAACCCCGTGATGAGGTTCGGGGCGTAGATCGCGCCGAAGAAAGTGACCACTACGTAGAGGCCCGTCAGGCTGTCGGTCCATACCAGGGGCAGGGACAGGAGCGTCGCGGCCGCCGTCGCCACGCGCCAGCGGGCGAGCAGTCCGAAGCGCTCGGGCACCGCGGCCATGGAGAGGCCCACCACGGCGCTCATCACCCCCATCGCCGCGTACACCAGCCCTGCCTGCCCCGGCTTCCCCACCTCCTGGGTCAGCGCGGTGATCCCGGCCCCGCAGGCGCCGAGCAGCACGCCCAGGAAGAGCAGCCCGACCCGCACCACGTACACCGAGCGCGGCAGCCGCGGACGCCGGCCACGCGCGCGCGTGCCCCCTTCGGCGGCCGCCCTGGGGGTCCGGCCCGTCGGGTGCAGCGCGAACGCCGTGCCGCAGCCGGCGACCAGGAGCGCGGCGGCCCCGAAGGCGTACGCCGGGTGACCCGCCACGGCGGCGAGGCCGACGAGGGCCGGGCCGAGCACGAAGGAGAGCTCGTCCATGGTGCTCTCCAGGGAGAGCACGGTACCCGCGAGCCGGTCGTCGCCGCCCCTGGCCCGGACCAGCGGCACGACGCGGGCCCTGGCGAGCGGCCCGATGCCCGGGACCGTCGCGCCCGCGAGGGCGCCCAGGGCGACGAGGACGGGCGTCGGCAGGTCCGCGAGCGCGCCCAGGGTGTACGCGGCGATCGCCAGGGCGTTGAGGAGCGAGAAGGCAAGGACGACCGGTCGCTGGCCCCGCCGGTCGGCGAGGCGTCCGACGAACGGCCCCAGCGTCACCTGGCCGAGCGCGAGGGCGCAGGCGACGATCCCGCCCGTCGCCAGCGACCCGCTGGTCTCGGTCACCAGCAGCACGCTGCCGAACTGGATCATGGCCACGGGGAGCCTGCCGAAGAACGAGACGGCCGGCAGCAGCGCCCCCGTCATGTGCAGCACCGTGCGGTACGCGTCCCGCGTGTTCTGAGCCATCGTCCGACGCTAACGACGCGGTGCTCCGTCCGCGCATGAGCGGATGACACGAAAGCCGCCGAGGGGGGTACGTACGTTCACATGACGCGTATGACGCCGGAAGACCCCGGGGCCGCGGTCCCGCCGCCGCCCACCGCCACCTACCGGCTGCAGCTCCAGCCGGACTTCCCCTTCGCGGCCGCCGAGGCCGCCGTCCCCCATCTGGCCTCGCTCGGCGTCTCGCACCTGCACCTGTCGCCGGTGCTCGAGGCGGTCCCCGGTTCGACGCACGGGTACGACGTGGTGGACCACGCGCGCGTGCGGGACGAGCTGGGCGGGGAGGCGGGGCTGCGCGCCCTGTCCCGCACCGCCCGCGCGGCCGGGCTCGGCCTGGTCGTGGACATCGTGCCGAACCACATGGCGGCGGTGCCGCGCCACAACCACGCCCTGTGGGAGGTCCTGCGCGAGGGCCCCGGATCGCCGTACGCGCGCTGGTTCGACATCGACTGGGAGGCGGGCGGCGGACGCGTGCTGCTGCCGGTCCTCGGCGGCAGGCTCGGCGACGAGCTCGGGAAGTTCCGGGTCGACGGGGACACCCTCCACTACCACGAACACGCGTTCCCCCTGCGGGAGGGCACCGCAGGGCTGCCGCTCCCGGAGCTCCTGGACGCGCAGTGGTACCGCCCGGCCTGGTGGCGGCTGGCCCGCACGGAACTCAACTACCGGCGCTTCTTCACCATCTCGGACCTCATCGGAGTGCGCGTCGAGGACCCGGCCGTCTTCGACGCGACGCACGCGACGATCCTGCGGCTGCTCCACGAGGGTGTCGTCGAAGGCCTGCGGATCGACCACCCCGACGGCCTCGCGGACCCCGGGGCGTACCTCCGACGGCTGCACGAGGCGACCGGCGGCCGGTGGACCGTGGTGGAGAAGATCCTCGCCGACGGCGAACACCTGCCCGCCGCCTGGCCCGTGGCCGGCACCACCGGCTACGACGCGCTGCGCCACCTGGACGGCATCTTCGCCGACCCGGCGGGCGCCGGCGAACTGCTCGGCCAGTACCGGCGCTTCGCCGCCGCGCCCGCCGACCGGGGCGGCGACTGGGACGCGACGGTGCGCCGCGCCGCGTACCGGGTCGTCACGCACGAACTGGCCGCCGAGGTCGACCGGCTCACGCGGGTGGCCACCGCGGTCTGCGCGGCCGACCCGGCCCTGCGCGACCACGCGCCGTGGGCGCTGCGCACGGCGCTCAGGGAGCTGCTGGTGCGGCTGCCCGTCTACCGGCCGTACGCCCACGGGGGCGACGCGCCGGAGACGGTCCTCACCCCCCGGGCGGCCGAGGAGGCGCGGGCGGCCTTCACCGTGCCCGAGGAGGCCGGTGCCGTGGACGTCGTACGGGATCTGGCACTGGGCCGGCGGCCGCGGGCCGCGCACGAGCCGCCGGGCCGGGAGGCGCGGGAGGAGTTCCGTGTGCGGTTCGCCCAGACCGCGTCCGCCCTGCGCGCCAAGGCCGTCGAGGACACCGCGTTCTACCGGCACGCGCCGCTCCTGTCGGCGGCGGAGGTGGGTGGCGCGCCCGAGCGTCCGGCGGTGCCGGTGGAGGAGTTCCACGCGTACTGCGCGCGCGTGCAGCGCGACTGGCCCTCTACGGGCACCGTTCTGACGACCCATGACACCAAGCGCAGCGCCGACGTACGGGCGGGCATCTCCGTCCTGACGCAGTGCCCGGGCCGGTGGGCCGACCTCCTGGTGGAGCTGACCGAGCAGACCGCGCGCGTGGGCGGCGCGTCCGCGCCCGACCCGCAGCTGGCGTGGGCCGCCTGGCAGACGGCGGTCGGCTTCGGCCCGCCCGACGACGAGCGGCTGCGCGACGCGCTCCTGAAGCACGTGCGCGAGGCGGGCCTGCACACGAGCTGGACAGAGCCCGACGAGGCGTACGAGAAGGCGGTGGGCGCCTTCGTCGCGGCGGGGCCGTGCGGGCCCCCGCGGGCCGCGGTGGCGGACTTCGCCCGGGAGCTGGCCGGGCATGTACGGGTGAACGTCCTCGGGGCGGCGCTGCTCCAGCTGACGATGCCGGGGGTGCCCGACGTCTACCAGGGCACGGAGGTCGAGTACCGCGCCCTGGTCGATCCGGACAACCGGCATCCCGTGCGCTTCCCCGGGGACGTTCCCAAGCGGCCGGATCTCCGGCAGGCGCACGGGGACCTGTCGGCGGAGAAGCTCTCGCTCACCTCGGCCGCGCTGCGGGTGCGCCGGCGGCGGCCCGAGCTGTTCGGGGCCGCGTCGACGTACGAGCCGCTGACCGCCGAGGGCCCGGGGGCCGGGCACTGCGTGGCGTTCGCGCGCGCCGGTGAGGTCGTGGCGGCGGCGACCCGGCTCTCCCTGCGCCTCGCCGACCGGGGCGGGTGGGGGGAGACGGAGCTGGCGCTGCCCGCGGGCCGGTGGGCCGATCTGCTCGCTCCCGGGCGGGAGTTCGAGGGGCACACGCGCGTGGCGGAGCTCTTCGAGGTGTCACCGGTGGCACTCCTGGAACGGGTCGGCCAGTAGCGCAACTAGGATGCGGTGCCTGAGAATCGATGAGGCGGGGGTTTCAGTGGTGGATCAGAACAAGAAGGTCGTCCTGGGCTTCTTCGAAGCGGTCAGCGACCGTCGGCTCGCGGACCTCGACCTGTTCATGGCACGCGATGTCGTGGACCACAACAAGATCATCCATGGAGAGGCCGACGAGCCGGGCGCCGCGTTCGAGGGTCTACGTCAGCAGTTGGTCGCATTCGAACCGCTCACCGTCCACGCGCACGAATTGATCGGCGAGGGCGACCAGGTGGTCGCTCGCGTCACCCAGCGTGGGGTCCACGGGGGCACCCACCCGCGCATGCCCGAGCCGACGGGCCGCAGCTTCGAGAACGAGGCGATCTGGATCTTCACCCTCACCGAGGGCAAGATCAGCGAGATCCGTGCCGTGAGCGACCGTCTCGGCCTCTTCCTCCAGCTCGGCTGGGAGTGGCCGAAGACGGCGTAGCGATGCGGTGATCGTGCTGGTCGCTTCGTGGCGAACGGCACGTCCCCCGCACGCGGCGAAACACTGCCGGCCAACTCTCCTGCCCCCGGAGTGTGTTAGACAGGCGGTAACCAAAGGGGCACTTTGCAGCAGCTCAAGCTCGGAATCATGTCGCAGACCCGCAAAGAGAACGAGCGTCGTCTGCCGATCCACCCGGCGCACTTCGAACGCATCGACGCCGACCTCCAGCCCAGCATCCATCTGCAGACCGGTTACGGGGAGCGCTTCGGTGTGCCGGACCGGCAGCTCGCGCCCTGGGTCGCCGGATTCCGCTCGCGCGAGGAGCTGATCGCCGAGTGTGACGTCATCCTGCAGGCCAAGCCGATGCACGAGGACCTGACCGAGCTGCGGAAGGGGCAGGTGCTGTGGGGGTGGCCGCACTGCGTGCAGGACGAGAAGGTCACGCAGGCCGCCATCGACCGCGAGCTCACGGTGATCGCCTTCGAGGCGATGAACCACTGGACCAGGAACGGTTCGTTCAACCTGCACGTCTTCCACAAGAACAATGAGCTGGCCGGCTACTCGTCGGTGCTGCATGCCATGCAGCTGACCGGGACGACCGGTGACTACGGGCGTCGGCGGCGCGCGGTGGTGATCGGCTTCGGCGCCACCGCCCGCGGCGCGGTGACCGCGCTCAGCGCGCTGGGCGTCCACGACGTGGACGTACTGACCGCCCGCGGCATAGCTGCCGTCAGCTCACCGATCCACTCGGCGCGCATCGTGCACTTCGACCACGACGCGGCCGACGACACCCTCGACCCACGACGCAGCGTCGTGCTCACGGAGGGCGGGCCTCAGCCGCTGGCCGAGTTCCTCGCCGGGCACGACATCATCGTGAACTGCGTTCTCCAGGACACCGCGGCGCCGCTGATGTTCCTGATAGAGGAGGACCTGCCGAAGCTCGCACCCGGCACCCTCGTCATCGACGTCTCCTGTGACCAGGGCATGGGCTTCGCCTGGGCCCGGCCCACCACCTTCGACGAGCCGATGTTCACCGTCGGCGACCACGTCCACCACTACGCCGTGGACCACAGCCCCTCCTACCTGTGGGACGCCGCCACCTGGGAGAACAGCGAGGCACTGATCCCCTTCCTGCGGACGGTCCTCCAGGGGCCCGAAGGCTGGGACGGTGACCGCACGATTCACCGGGCGATCGAAATCCGCGGCGGCACCGTACAGAACCCCGCGGTCCTGGCCTTCCAGCACCGCGCCGAGCAGTACCCGCACGCCCGGCTCTGAACGCCCACCCCTTCACGCCGGTCGTACGAGCAGGGTCCGCGGCCCGCGCGTCAGAAGCCCCCGGGGCGCCGGCGTGAACCCCGGCGCCCAGCGCATCCCCGGCATGGCGTCGAGCAGGGCGCGCAGGCCGTACTCGGCGACGCCGCCCGCGAGCCGGGCGCCGAGGCAGGAGTGGTGGCCCGCGCCGTGGGCGAGGTGGCCCGCGTCCGCCCGGAGGATGTCGTAGCGGTCGGGGTCGGCGAACCGCGCCGGATCGCGGCCCGCCGCCCCGACCAGACAGGCGACGACCGCCCCCGCGGGCAGCGAGGTGCCCGCGACGACGACCGGGTGGACCGCGCGGCGCAGCACGACGGGTACGGGCGGGTCGCGGCGCAGGGATTCCGCCCAGGCGGCCGGGATCAGCCCGGGGTGCTCGCGGACCAGCGCCCAGCGGCCCGGGTCGGCGAGGAGATTGGCGAAGAACGAGGCGAGCGCCAGCGCGGTGGCATCGCCCCCGCCGCCGAGCAGCGAGCCGACGAGGCCGGCGACGGTCTCGTCCGACAGGGGGCGGCCGCCGATCTCGGCGGTGCACAGCACGGAGAGCAGGTCGTCGCCGGGGCGGGCCCGCCGTCCCGCCAGGTGGGGGCGGAGAGAGGCGTCCAGGTCGTGGTGGTGGCCGCCCAGGTGGGTGAGGCCGCCGCGGCACCACTCCTGGAGGCGCGCGGCGTCTTCGCGGGGCAGGCCCAGGGCGGTGACGACCGCGGCTGCCGGCAGCCACCGGCAGAACTCGGCGACGAGGTCGGCCTCGTGGCGCGCGGCGATGCGGTGGGCCAGGACGTGGGCGGTGCGCGTGGCGCCGGCCGCCAGGGCGACCAGGGCGCGGCCGCGCAGCCCCGGCTCGACCAGCGCGCGGTGGGCGTCGTGGGTGGCGCCCTCCATGTGGGCGAGGGTCCGCCCCGGCGGCAGCGCGACGAGCCGCGGGGACGCCAGGGCGTCGCGCACGTCCCCGTACCGGCTCACCAGCCAGGCGCCGAGGAGTTCGTCGCGTACGAGGGGGTGGTGCTCGCGGAGCGTGCGGAAGGCGGGGTACGGGTTCCGGGCGACCTCGGGCGAGGCGAGGCTCGGCGGCGGCACCCGGCGCCGACCGGCGCGCGGGGCGGGCGCGGGCCCGCCGGCATGCTCCGAAAGGGCCGCGGACGAGGACCCGGCGGCCGGTATCGGACCGTCGGGCGGAACGGGGAGGCAGCGCACCGCGGCTCCGACCTGTGCGTCGGCGCGGCGAGCGGCCGCGCGGGTGTGACCAGCCGACCACCGCCCGGCCTCCGCCGCAGGCCGCGTACGGCCGTACGGGTGATGTCGCACCCGGCACCGCGCCCCCAGGCGTCCTTGACACCACTCCGGGCACGTGGCGTACTGCGATTGCCTCAGTGGAGGACCGGACGGGGGGCCAACCGGCGGTGCAGCACTACCCAAGTGTTCCTGAACTTGTTCTTTCCGCCCGCCAGTTGGCGGCCCACCGCCCCGAACTGACCACGCTGCGCCAGGTCGGCGTCTCGCGCGCGGGCCGGCCGCTGCACCTGCTCTCCGTGGGCCACTCCGCGCGCGCGGTCCTCGTGGTCGCGGGGGCGCACGCCAACGAGCCGACCGGCGGCTCCACCCTCCTGCACCTCGCCGAACAGGCCCTGCGCGACCGGCGGCTGCGCGCCGACACCGCGTGGCACTTCCTGCTCTGCGCGGACCCCGACGGCGCGAGCCTGCACCGCACGCCGGCCCCCCGCACGCTCCTGGACTACCACAGGAACTTCTTCCGCCCCGCGGGCCCCGAACAGCCCGAGTGGTCGCCGTCCGTGCTGCCGCCCGACCGGCTGCCGCCCGAGACGCGCGCCCTGAACGGCGTCATCGACGAGGTGCGGCCCTACCTCCAGGTGTCCTTGCACGGCACCGATCTGGGCGGCAGCTGGGTGCAGCTGACGAAGGACATCCCCGGTCTCGCCGAACCCTTCGGCAAGTCGGCGGCGGAGCTGCACATACCGGTGGAGACGGGGGCGTCGGACGCGGCGGGGTGGCGGGTCTCGGGGCCCGGGGTCCACGTGCTTCCGGGCCCGGGCGCCGAGGCCGCGTACCCGAGCCTGCCCGAGGACGCCCGGCTCACCACCTGGCACCGCACCCACCGCTACGGCGGGCGCACCGCGATCGTCGAGGTGCCGATGTGGGCGAGCGACCTGGTCGACGATCCGGCGAGGCATCCGGCGCCGGTACGGGCGATGCGGGTGCTGGCGCGGCGCCTGCGGCGGGACGCGCGGCTCGTCGAGGAGATCCTCACCGAGGCGCTGCCGCGGCTGCCGGGCGCCGACGGGCCGCTGCTGAGGGCGGCGCGCTGGGCGCTTGCCCTCGCACCCGGCCTCGCCGACGACTGGCGGCGGCTGCCGCCCGCGGGCGACTCCATGGCGTACATCGGGAGCGTCGACGCTTTCGGCAGGCGGTTGCCGCTGCGGGCGGCGGCGATGCTGCTGCGGGTCCTGGACGAGGCGGGCGACCGGGCGGCGCCCCGGCTGGAGCGGCTGGTGACGCAGTGGAGCGAGGCGTTCGCCGAGCGGTTCCGGGCGCGTTGGGTGCCACTGGAGCACCAGGTGAAACACCAGTCGCGCACGACGGTCGCGGCCGCGTGGCACGCGCGGGTGGCGTCCGGCGAGGACCGCGATTGAGACACGGCGCGGTTGTCAGCCCTCGGTGGCGAGGGCGTCAGCTCGTGGCGAGGCGGAAGGCCATCCGGCCGAAGCTGACCATGTCGCCGTCCTGGACGAGGGCGGCGCCGGTCACCCTGCGGCCGTTGACGGAGGTGCCATTGGTGGAGCCGAGGTCGCGCAGCACCCACATGCCGCCCTGCCGGCGCAGTTCGGCGTGGACCCGGGAGACCGTGTCGTGGCTGAGGCGCAGGCCGTTGGCGGGGTCGCGGCCGATGCGCAGCGGGTGGGGGTTGTCGGGTGAGGGCAGCAGCAGCTTCGGCAGCCGCTCGGCCTGCCAGGCCCTGCGCAGCTTCATCGTGAACCCGGAGACCGCCCCGACGCCGTCGAGCAGCCGGCGCGTCCAGCGGCCCTCGGTGCGCAGGTCAGCGGTGAGCACGGCGAGTTCCTCCGGCCTGCGGGCGGCGAGCGCGAGCTCCATGCGGCGCACGAACGTGTCGTGGGAGAGCCTGCCGACGGCCGCACCCTCCTTGAGTGCGTCCAGCGCCCGGTCGCGCTCCGCGTCCGTCACCCGCGCGGGGTACGTGGAGAACTCGAAAGAGGAGGTCACCAGGAGATTGTCGGGCAACCGCACCACAGGTGTCCAGAACGGCCGCGACGGTCGGCCGATCGGTGGCTTCCCGCCACGACAGGAGGGTTTCTGACGCACCATGGACCACACGGTGTGACGGACAGCGGACGAAGGGGAACCGTCGGTGAGGTTCGAAGTGTGGGCGCTGGAGGCCGAGCGGGTCGAGCTGGAGTGCGGGGGTGCCACGCGCGCGCTGGAGCGCGACGCGGACCGCGCGGGATGGTGGTCGGGAGAGGCGCCGGCCGAGGACGGGGAGCGTTACGGCTTCTCCCTCGACGGGGGCCCCGTCCTGCCCGACCCGCGCTCACGGCGCCAGCCGGACGGCCCCGACGGACGGAGCGCCGTCGTCGACCACGACCGGTACGCGTGGCGCACGCCGTGGCCGGGGCGCGGGGTGCGGGACGCGGTCCTGTACGAGCTGCACGTGGGGACGTACACACGCGAGGGCACGCTGGACGCGGCGGCGGGCCGGCTGGCCCACCTGGCGGAGCTCGGCGTCACCCATGTGGAACTGATGCCGCTGTGCCCCTTCCCCGGCCGGCACGGGTGGGGGTACGAGGGCGTGTCGCTGTGGGCGGTGCACGAACCGTACGGCGGCCCGCAGGCGCTGAAACGATTTGTCGACGCGGCGCACGCGCACGGCCTCGGTGTCGTCCTGGACGTCGTCCACAACCACCTCGGCCCGTCGGGCAATTACCTGCCGGCTTTCGGCCCCTACTTCACGGAGACCCACCAGACGCCCTGGGGGGCCGCGGTCAACCTGGACGCGCCCGGTTCGGACGAGGTCCGCGCGTATCTGATCGGCAGCGCCCTCGCCTGGCTGCGCGACTACCGCATCGACGGACTGCGGCTCGACGCGGTGCACGCGCTGCGGGACACGCGCGCGTGCCACTTCCTGGAGGAACTCTCCGCGGCCGTCGACTCCCTGTCCGAGGAGCTCGGCAGGCCGCTCTCCCTGATCGCCGAGTCCGACCTCGGCGATCCGCGGACGGTCACCCCGCGCGCGGGGGGCGGCCTCGGTCTGCACGCGCAGTGGAACGACGATTTCCATCACGCCCTGCACACGGCGCTCACCGGCGAATCGCAGGGCTATTACGCGGACTTCGCGCGGGCCCCGCTCGCCGCGCTCGCCAAGACGCTGACCCACGGCTTCTTCCACGACGGGACGTACTCGACCTTCCGCGGCCGGGGCCACGGGCGGCCCGTGGACCGCGCACGGACCCCCGCGTACCGGTTCCTGGGCTACAGCCAGACCCACGACCAGGTCGGCAACCGCGCCCAGGGGGACCGCCTTTCGGCCACCCTCTCCCCCGGCCTGCTCGCCTGCGCGGCCGCCCTCACCCTCACGAGCCCCTTCACCCCGATGCTGTTCATGGGCGAGGAGTGGGGCGCCGCCACACCGTGGCAGTTCTTCACCGACCACACCGATCCGGAGCTCGCCGAGGCCGTACGCCGGGGCAGGCGCCGGGAGTTCGCGACGCACGGGTGGGCCGAGGAGGACATCCCCGACCCGCAGGACCACGCCACCCGCGACCGCTCCTGCCTCGACTGGTCCGAACCGTCGCGGGGCCACCACGCCCGGCTCCTCGCCTGGTACCGCGAGCTGATCGCGCTGCGCCGCACCCGCGGCGACCTCACCGACCCGGACCTCGCCGCGGTGCGGGTCGCGTACGACGAGGGCGCCCGGTGGTTCGCGTTCCGGCGCGGGGACCTGCGGATCGCGGTGAACTTCGGCAAGGAGCCCGTCGTCGTACCGTTGGACGGGCGCCACGCGCGCGTGCTGGCCGCCTGGGAGCCCGTCGCCGCGCCCGGCACGGACGGGGTCGTGCGCCTGCCCGCCGAGTCGTGCGTGATCCTGGCCACCGCGTGACGGGCCGCCCGGCGCGCGGGTCGGCGCGCGGGTCGGCGCGGACCGGCGGGCGGGGCCGTACGTATTATCCGGCGTGAGTGAGCCATCCCGAGGAGTCGGATCATGAAGCAACGTTTCCTGGGCCGGACCGGCCTGCGCGTCAGCGAACTCTGCTTCGGCGCCATGATGTTCGGCAGCGGCGCGGACGAGGCGACCTCGCACCGGATGCTGGACGCGTTCACGGAGGCCGGCGGCACGTTCATCGACACGGCCGACATGTACGGGCGCGGGGTGTCCGAGGAGATCCTCGGCCGCTGGCTCAAGGGCCGCCGCAGGGACGAACTCGTCGTGGCCACCAAGGTGTTCGCGACGATGAGCGACGGACCGAACGCCGGCGGCCTGAGCCGCAAGAACCTCCTGTCGGCGGTCGAGGCGAGCCTGCGGCGGCTCGGCACCGACTACATCGACCTCTACCAGACGCACGTGTGGGACGCGACGACGCCCGTCGAGGAGACCCTGTCCACCCTGGACACCCTCGTGAAGGCCGGAAAGGTCCGCTATCTGGGGGCGAGCAACCACTCCGGGGCACAGTTGCAAAAGGCGCTCGACGTGGCGCGGGCCCACGACTGGGAGCCGTACTCCTGTCTGCAGCCGCTCTACAACCTCCTCGCCCGCGAGGCCGAGTGGGAGCTGCTGCCGCTCAGCGAGGCGGAAGGCGTCGGCGTCATCCCGTACAGCCCGCTCCAGGGAGGCTGGCTCTCCGGCAAGTTCCGGCGCGGGATGGCCGCGCCGCCCGAGGGGGCGCGGGGCGCGGGGACGTGGCGGGAGCGCGCCACCGAGGAGACGTGGCGGGTCGTCGACGCCGTCCTGGAGATCGCCGAGGAGACCGGGCGCACGCCGGCCCAGGTGGCCCTGCGCTGGCTCCTCCAGCGGCCGGGGGTGACCGCGCCCATCGTGGGGGCGCGCTCCGTCGAGCAGCTCACCGACAACCTGGGCTCGGTGGGCTGGGAGTTGACGCCCGGGCAGGTGGAGCGGCTGACGACGGCGAGCGCGCGCCCGCTGCCCTACCCGTACGACGTCCTGGCGAACTACCCGGGCCGCGAGCCGCGCGACGGCCCGCGCACCGAATACGCCTGAGGGGCCGTCACTTCATATTTTTGGCGGGGTCGTTCGGTGTGCTGGGGTCAGTCGACGATCGCCATCTCGCGGGCGGTGGTGTTCAGCCGCCGACCGCCGTCCTCGGTCACCGTCACGATGTCCTCGATGCGCACCCCGAACCGGCCCGGCAGGTAGATGCCGGGCTCCACGGAGAAGCACATGCCCGGCACGAGCGGCTGCTCCTCGCCCTCGATCATGTAGGGCGGTTCGTGCGTGGTGACGCCGATGCCGTGGCCGGTGCGGTGGATGAAGTACTCGCCGTAGCCGAACTCGGTGATCACCGCGCGGGCCGCGCGGTCGACCTCCTGGCAGGCGACGCCGGGCCGCACCGCCGCGCAACCGGCCGCCTGCGCCTCGCGCACCACGTCGTGGACGCGCCGCTCCTCGGCGGTCGGCTCCCCGACGTGGACCGTGCGGGAGGTGTCCGAGCCGTAGCCGTGCAGCAGGCCGCCGAAGTCGAGGACGACCATGTCCCCGCGTTCGATGACGCGCTCACCCGCCTCGTGGTGCGGGTTGGCGCCGTTGGGGCCCGAGCCGACGACCGTGAAGTCGACCTGCGAGTGCCCGAACTGCCGCAGCAGGTCCGCGAGATCGGCGGCGACGTCGCTCTCCCTGCGGCCCGCGAAGGAGACCTTCTGGATCTCCTCGTACGTGGCGTCGGCCGCCGCGCCCGCGGCCGCGAGGCGCTCGAGCTCGGCGGCGTCCTTGACCGCGCGGAGCATCGGCAGGCCCTCGGTGAGCGACACGTACGACGTGCCGGGCAGCACCTGTTGGAAGCCGAGCAGATGCATCGCCCAGGCGTTGTCGCTCACTCCGAAGCGACCGGTCGCGTCCAGGAGGGGGGCGGTGATGGCGTACGGGTCCTTGCCGTCGGTCCAGTCGCGCAGGGTGAGCGCGGACGCTCCGGCGACGCGCTCGGCGTCGGGGGCCTCCAGGGTGGGCACGACGAGGACGGGTTCCTGTCCGGGCGCGATCACCAGGAGGGTCAGGCGCTCGGTCGCCGCGGTCGGCTGGTAGCCGGTGAGCCACACGAGGTCGGGGCCCGGGGCGACGAGGACGCCCGCCAGACCGGCGTCGGCGGCGGCCTGCGCGGCGCGTTCCATGCGGGCCTTGTAGTCGTCGGCGGTGAAGGGCGTGGGGGTGGGCGCGGACGCGGGCGAGGGCGCGGTGCTCATGGAGACCTCCTGTTGGCTACGCCTGCATCTTGCCTGCACCCGGGGGCGACCGCGAGCCTGTATTGGGGGGGTGGGGGGGGCAGGTCAGGTCAGGTCAGGTCAGGTCACGATGCCCGGTCGGATCGACAGGGCCTGGCGGGTGCCGCCGTGGTGGCGGACCGTCAGGGTCACCTGCCTGCCGGGGCGCGCGGCGCCGACGAACCGTGCGAGTTCGGCCGCCGAGTCGATGCGCCGCCTGCCGAACAGGACCAGGGTGTCGCCGCGCACCAGCCCCGCGGTGTAGCCAGGGCCGGGGACATGCACCCCAACGAGGAGCGCGCCCGCGCCTCCGGGCGCGTCGATGGCCTCGACGCCGAGGGTGGCGGTCGGGGCCGGGGCTGGGGCCAGCGGCTTGGGAGCCGGGGCGAGGGTGGGAGCGGGAGCAGGGGCGTGGGCGGGGGCGCCGGGTGGTTTCGCTCCGGGGGCGCCGCCACCGGAGCGCGATGCCGCCTTCTGCATGTCCGCGAGTTTGCTCATGCCGACGACGGTCGCGCCGACCGTGCCGAGTCCGACTCCGCAGAGCAGGAGGACCAGCGCGCAGACCACCCCGAACAGCAGGGTCGTCAGACGCCTCCCCCGGCGTCGCGCGGCATGCGGCCGGCGGCTCTTCTTCGTACGGGAGAACCATCCCGGGCGTTTTCCGGGGGCCGGGCCCGGGGTCTGGCCGGGGTGCCGGCCCGGCATCGGCTTGGGACGCAACGTGGTCTGATCCATGGCTCGCCTCCGGCCACAGCTCTACCCGGAGTGACCCCGCGCCGACGCCTCACGAACGGGTGACGTCCAGCTGTGCGGTCAGCGCCGCCGCGGCTCCGCTCAGGGCGCCCGTGTGCAGCAGTTCGGTGCGGTGCACGACACGGGGTGCCGTCAGCGGCACGGCGACGGTGCCCCGGCCCCGCGTCTCTTCGGCCACCGTCCGCGGCAGCAGGGTGAGACCGTGGCCCGCGGCGGCCAGCGCGGCGAGGGTGCGCAGGTCCGTGCCGTCGCAGCGCAGCGCGGGCCGGAACCCCGATGTGCCGTTGGCCGTACGGAGTTGGGCCAGGGGCAGGCCGGTGCCCGGGGCGTCGAGCCAGCGGGCGTCGACGAGGTCGCCGAGGCGCAGTCCCGCACGGCGGGCCAGCGGATGCCCCTCGGGGAGCAGCACGGAGACCGCTTCCTCGGCGATGCCGCGCGCGGTCAGCGGCGCGACGTCGGGCAGGCGCAGGGGGTCGCTGGGGGCGGCGAGTCCGTCGACGAGGCCGAGGTCGGCGGCGCCGCTCGCGACGGCGGCGGGTATCTCGTCGCGGGGCAGCACGGACAGGGTGACGCCCGCCGGGGGCAGGGACCTGAGCGTACGCGGGGAGAGCGCGGTCGGCGCGGCCGCGAGCGTCAGTCCCTGCTCGCCGTCGACGGCCGCCATGCGGACGACCTCGGCGCGGGCGGCGTCCAGGCGCAGCAGCAAGGGGCCCGCGTGTTCGAGGAGACGGGCGCCGGCCGGGGTGGGCGCGACCGGGCGGCGGGTCAGCAGGGGTGCGCCGAGGTCCTGCTCCAGGGCGGCGATGTGCTGGGAGACGGCGGACTGGGTGTAGCCGAGCTGCCGTGCGGCCTCGGAGAACGAGGCGAGGCGGGCCACCGTCACATAGGTGCGCAGGAGATGCGGGTCCATGCGGCAAGGATGACCTGCGCCATCAGAGACGCTTATGGAGGGTGCAGATTTCGTCGTTGGACGTGATCTGGGGAGCGCGCCCAGGATGAACGGCATGCAGACTCACGCCGCCACCGAAGCCGTCGGCCACGCCGCCACCTTCGACACCGCCGATGCCCCGCAGGGTTCCCGCACCGCCCGTATCGCCCTGGTCGGTGACCGCTCGCCGAACGTCGTCTCCCACACCCGGATCCCTCTCCTCCTGGAAGCCCTCGCGGTCCGCGACCGCCTCGTCCTCGACGCGTACTGGATCCCGACCGAGGACGCCGAGGAGCCGGACGCGGTGCGCGGTTTCGACGCGGTGTGGGTGCTGCCGGGCAGCCCCTACCGCAGCGAGGCGGGCGTGCTGGCCGCGATCCGCACGGCGCGCGAGGACGGCGTGCCCTTCCTCGGCACGTGCGGCGGCTTCCAGCACACGCTGCTCGAGTACGCGCGGAACGTGTGCGGCCTCGCCGATGCCGCGCACGCCGAGAACGACCCTGACGCCGACGCCGACGATCTGGTCATCGCCCCCCTGGCCTGCTCGCTCGTCGGGCACGAGGGCACGGTGACGGTCGCCCCCGGCTCGCTCGCGGAGTCGGTGCTCGGCGCCGACCGGACCCTGGAGCGCTACCACTGCTCCTACGGACCGAGCGCGCACCTCGACACGCTGCTCGCCCACGGGCTGCGCTTCAGCGGCGCCGACGAGGCGGGCCGGCCCCGGATCGCCGAACTCCCCGGCCACCCCTTCTTCCTGGCCACCCTCTTCCAGCCGGAACTGGCCGGTGACGGCTCGCGGCCGCACCCGATCGTGCGGGCGCTGGCCCGAGCCGCCGTACGCCACGCGTGCGTGCCCGCCTAGGGCGTGTCCTGGCCCGGGTGACCCTCGTGGCCGTCGTGGCCGCCGTGCCCCGCGCCGTGGTCGAACTTCATGGCCTCCGCCGGCATCACCACGAAGGGCCGCATCATCCCCATGTCCTCGTGCTCCAGGAAGTGGCAGTGGTACATGAAGCGGCCGTACGCGCCGTCGAACCGGCCCATGATGCGCACCAGCTGGCCGCCGGGGACCCGGTAGACGTCCTTCCAGCCGCGCTCGTTCGGTGCCGTCGGTATCGGTCGCCCCGGGTCGAAGGCGATGGGGGCGCGGGTGCCGCCGATGGTGACGTCGAAGCCCGAGACGTCGTACGCGTCGCGGCCGAGGAGCTGGAAGTCGGCCAGGTGGATGTGCATGGGGTGGGTCACCGGCGGGTTCACCGCGAGGTTGAGGAAGCTCCACTGCTCGTGGCTGCCCTCCGCGATGGTGATGCCGAGGCCGTCGTTGAAGGTGCGGGCGATCCGGCGGTACGTCTTGACCCTGCCGTCCTCGCCGCGGACCTGGATGATCCCCTCGGTGGGGATCTGGATGTCGCCCGGCTCCGGGACCTCGGCCATCTCCCAGATCTCGGGGTGCCCGCCGCCGCCCTTCGTGACGGGCGGGGTCAGCACGATCATCCGGTGGCCGTGCGCGACGTCGTGCGTGAGAGGCCGGAACGAACCCGAGAGGATCTCCGGCAGTTCGAAGGTGTCCGGCTCGGCCCACTCGCCGACCCGGAACTCCATCACCTGCGGATAGCGCACGTCGTTCGCCACGTCGGGCTCGCCCGGCGCACCGTCCCGCCCCTTGTTGACCAGGCGCAGCCGCTGTCCGGCGAGCTCCCTGAAGTCGATGAGCAGGTCCATGCGCTCGGCAGGCGCCACGGTGAGCGTGGGCAGCGCCCCGTCGAAGTCGACCGGCACGGGGCGCGGCAGGAGTCCTCCGTCGCTGCCGATCTGGTGGAGGACGCCCCGGACGGGGTTGTCGTCCTCGTCGATCAGGACGAGGTCGTAGATGCGTGCGTTCGACGCGTTGACCAGGCGGAAGCGGTACCAGGCCGGGTCCACGTCGGCGTACGGCCAGATACGGCCGTTGACCGTGGTGTACGGGCCGAGGAAGGGCAGGGTGACGGGCTTGCCGGTCTCGGGGTTCTTCGGGTCGATGATCGTGGTCTTGTGGAGCAGGCGGCCGTTCAGCCGGCCGTCGTGCTCGTCCGTGTCGAGGTTGCGGTCGGCGATGATGAGGGGGATCTCGCGGTCTCCGCACGGGAGTTGCAGCGCGTCCTCTTCGTCGTCGCGGACGAGGTAGGTGCCGTAGAGGCCGGACATCACGTTCCACCGGGTGATGTTCATGGCGTGGTCGTGGTACCACCACTGGACGGCCTGGTGGTCGTTCGGATATTCGGAGAGCTGGGCGTCGCCGTATCCCACGGCGTTGTCCGTCCAGCCGTCGTTGCCGCCGCCCGTCTGCGCGCCGTGCAGGTGCGTGACCGTCCAGGCGGGCAGTGCCGCCACGTCCTTGTTCGGTGCGACGCCCGCGCGGCCCGGCTTGGTGCCGGGCGGGTCCGTCCGCGGGTCGCCGCGCGGGACCTCGACGGCGGTGACGGGATACTCGCCGCGCGGTATGCGGTTGGTCCAGGCGATGCGGATCCGCTGTCCGCGCCGGACCTCGATGGTGGGTCCGGGCACCGAGCCGTCATACCCCCACATCAGGGTCGGCGGCAGCTGCGGGTGCAGCCGGATCCAGGTCGGCCGCAGGGCGATCTCCGTCTCCTCGCGCACGTCCGCGGAGCAGGGCCGCAGGATCGGCGGGACGGTCAACGGCGCGACGAACGGCGTCAGTTCACCGTCGGCGGGCCTCTCCTTCTCCGCTCCTTCATGTGCGCGCCGGTCCGTGACGCGCTCAATGATGTCGGTCATGGTCGAACACCCCCGTGTTCTTTCCCCCGTGTCGCGGCCGTCGCCGACCGCCTTCACTCATGAAGACTCCCGGCGCACCCGTGCAGTTCCGCGAATCCTGCATTCCGGATCAAATAGCCCGAAGGGGGCACTCCGGTTCGCCCGGTGGAGCCCCCTCCCGGGTGCCCGGAACGGCGGTTCGTGGGTCAGCTGAGGCCGGCCACGGCGGGCGCCCGCGGCACCAGGTCGGGCACGAAGCCGTGCGCGCGCCGGGCCAGGTCGTCGGCGCCGTAACGGCGACAGCCACGATGCCAGTTGACGATGCCCGCCAGCCAGTTCCGCAGATCGTCGACGTAACCGTCCATGGCCGCACGCCCCTCGCCGGACAGCTCGAAGTCGGCGTACAGGGCCGGGAATTCATGCGCGACGACGTGCTCGAACTGTTCCATCCGCCGGGTCGTCAGGTCGTGGATGACGCGCAGGGCCGCGGGATAGTCGCAGCCGAAGAAGTTCTGCACCACCAGGATGCCGTTGTGGATCTCGCCCTCGTACTCGATCTCCTTCTGGTACGAGAAGATGTCGTTCACGAGCATGGCGTAGTCGATGGCCGCGTTCTCCAGGGAGCGGACAGGTCCGCTCCGGTAGATGTCCGGCGGCACGGCCGGGCCGTGGCCCATCCGGCACAGGCTCATGGTGAGGTCGGAGCCGAAGGTGGCGCGGCGCATCTCCAGGTAGTCCACCGGGTCGGGGATGCGGTTGTGCAGTTGGTTGAAGACCTCCCACACCCAGCTCTCCACCATGATCGTCACGGCGTGCCGCAGGGACTGCCGCTGCTCGCCGGTCATGTCGCGGGTCGTGCGCGCCCACAGGTCGACGAGGCCGCGCTCCATCGCGTTCTCGGGCACCTGGGTCGGCTCGCCCTCCAGGGACAGGCAGGCGACGAGGCGCTGGGTGCACAGCTTCGCGGCGGCGAGGTCGCGGCGGTGGCCGAAGACCAGCGGGTAGTAGTCGTCGCCGTACGTGCCCCAGGCCAGCCACTGCGCGCTGAGGTCGAGGGCCTCCTGGGTGCCGTCCGGGTCGATCCCGGCGGAACACAGCGGGAGGTCGTACGCCGCGAGTTTGTCCTCGTCCCAGACGCCCTCGGACAGCACCCCCATCGCCCGCGCCCAGCCGGTGAGCCGCTGCCGCGCGGTCTCCAGGCCGGGATTGATCCGCAGCGGGAACGGCTGGTGGAGCTCGGGGATCCGCGAGGGCCCCACCTTCTGGAACGGCACGTGCGTGAAGGCCCGCAGGCGCTCCGCACCGGCGGCGGCGAGCAGCGTGCCCACGTCGGTGCCGGACGTGCCGAGGCCGGTGGGCCCGGCGAGCGGCGAGGCGGTGAGCGCGCCCTCGTTCATGTACCGGCTGGAGCGCAGGTGCCACTCGTGGCCGCCCGACTGCCAGTCCTGGAGTCCACGGGTGTACGCAGCGATCGCCGCGAGCTCGGGCGGCGTGAGGCCCTTCTCCAGGGCGAGCGCGGGCACTTCGGTGACCGCCGTGTGCTCGAACTGGTGCAGCCGCGACGTCAGCACGTCGTTGACCATGTCGGCCGCTTCCTGCGTCGTACAGCCGAAGAAGGTCTCCAGGACGAGCACGCCGTTGCTGAGCTCGCCCTCGTCCTGGACCTCCCGCTGGTACGAGAAGAGGTCGTTGCGCAGGTGCACGCCGTCGGCGAACGTCTCCATGAGCACACGCAGCGGCCTCGACCCGGCGACGGCGGCGGGCACCTCGGCCGTCGCGTACTCGATGAGCCCCGCCGACCAGGGGGCGCCGCCCACCTTGCGGCGCATCTCGATGTACTCGACGGGGTTGGCGATCCGCCCGCTGTTGATGTTGGACAGCTCCCACATCGACTCGTTGAGGAGATGCTCCGTCGACTCCGCGAAGCGGCGCCGCCACTCGACGGACATGGCCGGCACGGTGCGCGCCCACAGGTCGGCGAGGCCCGCCTCGACGGGGTTCCGCGGCTCGGGCACCGGGGTGGAGAGGTCCATCGGCATGAACAGGGGCAGACGGTCCAGGTGGGCCTTTCCCGCCTTGCTGTCCTGCGTGCGTTTGTACGTGTCCAGGAAGTGGTCGTCGAAGAAGAAGACCCATACGTACCAGTCGGTGATCAGCGACAGCGCCGGGCCGTCGCAGTCCGGATGCGTGTACGCGCACAACAGACCGTAGTCGTGCGCGTCGAGGTCGCTCTGCTCCCAGATGCCGGAACCTTCCAGCATGCCCATGTCCCGCGCCCACCGCGCGGAGTGCGCCCGCGCCTCGTCCAGGTGGGGATTGAGGCGGGCGGTGTACGGCATGTAGAAGTGCGGCAGTTCGAACGGCTGCGTCATGGCCCGGCCCTACCCGGGGCGCCCACCTGCCATCCGGGGCAGGGCACATGATCGCACCATCGCGTGAATCGGGGGCGTGTGGGGGGTGGTGGGGGCGTGCGGGGGGAAGGGGGGCGCGGGTGGGGGGTGGGTGCGGCTTCGTGGCTTCGGGGCTTCGTGGCTTCGTGGGGCCGGGGGCGCGGGGCCGGGGGCGCGGGTCCCTAGTCGTTGGCCGGGTCCCGAGTCGATGGCCCAGGTCCATCCACCGAATCGCCGGTTTCCCCGCGTACGCGGGACCCGCGCCTCTAGGCTGCCGTTCACGTCCCCGGAAGGAAGCACCTTCATGACCGATGCGCCGCTGCGAGCGGAGCTGCTCCTGGACCGGGAGGTCCCCGAGGATCTCCGCCAGGAGCTGGTGGCCGCGTTCGACGGGCTCGGCGCCCCACCGGTGCGGGTCCGTCGCGCCCTCGGCCACCGCGGGGCCGCCGACATCCCCTGGCTCGTCCTGGCGTCGCTGCCGCTCCAGGCGTTCCTCAGCGGGCTTGGGGCGGAGGCGGTCAGGGACGCGTACGAGACGTTCAAGGGTGTCGTACGGCGGACGGGCCGGGCGGCGTCGGACGCCGACCCGGGGACGCCGGGCACCCAGGGCGGGAACGGCGGCTCCCCGCGCGCGGGGCGGCCCATCGTGCTGCAGGACGCGGCGACGGGGCTCGACGTCGTGCTGGAGCCCGACCTTCCTGCCGAGGCGTACGCAAGGCTCGCCGCACTGGACCTGGGCGAGTACGCGGTGGGGCCACTGCACTACGACCGCGCCCAGGGCCGCTGGCGTTCGGTCCTTGACGAGGCCGCCGGCTGACCCGCCGGCCACAGGACGCGGCGGGCCGGCCGCCGCGGATCGGGGGGCTGACTGTGACTGCACAGACCGCCACGGCGGAACTGACCCACGCCGAACAGGCCTGCGCCGACGGCGAATCGGCCCTCGCGCGCGGTGACCTCCCGTCGGCAGAGAAACATTTCCGGCGCGCGCTGTCTTTGGTGGGGGCGACGGGTGCAGGGGGTTGGGGCGGGGGTGGCTCCGAGGACGACTCCGGGGACGGACACGGGGACGGTGAGGGAGGCAGCTCTGGGGGTGGCGCTTGGGGCGGTGAGGGAAGCGGCTCTGGGGGTGGCGTCTGGGGTGGTGAGGGAAGCGGCTCTGGGGGTGGCGTCTGGGGTGGTGAGGGGGACGGTTTACGGGACGGAGATGGGAGCGGTGACGGGGAGGGCGGCGGCCGGGACGGTCACGTCGGCGCCGACCGGGACGGTGACCTCGGCGGCGGCCGGAGCAGTGACGGGGGCAGGGGCCGAAGCGGTGACGGCGACGCCGGCCAGGACGACGTTGCGGAGGAAATGACCGAGCGGGGCGTGGCCGGCTCGGGCTTGGGCGGGCCGGGTGTTCCGGGGCGGGGTGCGGGGACGCGCGGCGGTACGGCTCAGGGTCCGGGGGCGCACGGGGATCCGGCACAGGGGGCGGGTGCGGGCGGCGTTCCGGCACGGAATGGGGGCGCGCACGACGTTTCGGCACAAGGTAGGGACGCGTACGACGGGTCGGCTCAGGGTGCGGACGCCTACGACGGCCCGGCTCAAGGAGCGGAGGCACCCGGAGCGCTGACGCGGGATGCCGAGACGCAGGACGGCCCGGCAGGAGATGCAGGCGCGCACGGCGGGCCTGGACAGGGCGCGGGCGCGTATGACGGCCCGGCGCAGGGTGCGGGAGCGCGCGGAGTACCGACTCAGGATGTAGGCGCCCAAGGCAGCCCGGCTCAAGGAGCGAGGGCACACGGAGCGCCGGCGCGGGACGCGGACACACACGACGACTTAGCACGGGGCGCGGGGACGCAGGGTAATCCGGCTCAGGATCAGCGCGCCCATGGCAGCCCGGCGCAGGGCGCGGGGGCGCACGACCGACCGGCTCAGGGGACGGGCGCGCACAGGGTGCCGACTCAGGAGGCTAAGGCTCACGGCAGCCCGGCATTGGATGCAGACGCGCACCACGACCCGGCACCGGATCCGCGCGCCTACGGCAGCCCGGCTCAGGGAGCGGCGGCGGCGCGCACAGGGCTGGCACGGGATGCAGACGCGTACGACAGCCCGGCTCAGGATACGAACGCGCGCCGCGACCCGGCACGGGATGCGGAGGCGCGCGGCGGTGTGGCTCAGGATGCGGGCGCCCATGGCGACCCGGCTCAGCACGCGGGCGCGCACGGCAGCCCGGCGCAGGGCGCGGCCGCGCACGGAGCGCTGACACGGGACGCAGACGCGCACGACGACCCGGTACAAGATGCAGGCGCCCACGACCCGGCACGGGATGAGGGGGCGCACGGCCGTCTGGCTCAGCACGCGGGCGCGCACAGCAGCTCGGCGCAGGGTGCGGACGCGCACGGAACGCTGCCACGGAATGCAGGCGCGCACCACGACCCGGCAGGGGATGCGGGGACGCACGGCAATCCGGCTCAGGATGCGGGCGCACATGACCACCCGGCTCAGCATGCGGGCGCGCACGGCAGCCCGGCGCAGGATGCGGCCGCGCACGGAGCGCTGGCACGGGATGCAGGCGTGCACGGCGAGCCGGGTGAGGATGCGAAGGCTCACGGCGGCCCGGCTCAGGATGCGGACGCGGACGGAGTGCCGGCTCAGAGTGGCTCGGCGCAGGGAATTCTCGCTGGGGGCCCGGGCGCGGGCGCGCAGACCGTGCCCGTACGGGACGTTCCGGCGCGGGACGCGCCCCCACGGAGCGGTCCGGCGCGGGAGGTTCCCTCGCCGAGCGGTCCGGCGCGGGACGTGCCCTCACGGGGCGGTCCCGCACCCGGTGTTCCGGTGCAGGGCGTGCCCCCTCAGAACGTTCCGGTGCAGGGCGTGTCCCCACAGAACGCTCCGGCCCAGGGTCAGCGCCACCCCGTACCCAGCGTCCCCGCACCAGGCCACGGCGCGCCGAGCCCGGATGCGCCGGCCCCGGATGCCCCGGGCCCAGCTGCCCAAGGTCTCTCCCCCGACCCCCGCCCCACCCCCGCTCGCCACGCCGAAAGCGACACAACCCAGCCCCCCAGCGCCCCAAACAGCGCCCCCCGTACGCCCGGTGAGGCGCGTCTTGTTGCTCGGGCCCGTACCGGGGCCGGGCGTGTCCGGCTTGCTCGCGGTGAGATCGACAATGCGGAGGCCGAGTTCGGGCGTGCGCATGCCCTGCGGCCCGGCGCCGCGGGGCCGTTGCACTGGCTGGGCTGCGCGGCAGCGCACCGTGGGGATCTCGTCGCGGCCGAGCGGCATCTCACCGCCTCCCTCGCCTGCGCCGTCCCGCACCGTCGCAGTCTGGTGCAGCGCGCCTACGTCCACGCCCGTGCGGGCGACCCCGAGGCCGCCCGCAGGGATCTGCACGCCGCCGCGCTGGCCGGGCCGCTGGACGACGATGCCCGTTGGGTGCTGGCCGCGCTGTCGTGCCGTTCCGCGCGTGAGGTGGCGCTGCGGCTCCGTAGAGCGGCCCTTTCCGCATTGGCGGGGGCCGCCGGGCCGACGCACGAGTCGCCGGACACGCAGGAGTGGGAGCGCGCCGGGCAGCTGATCGCGGCCGCGCGCGAGGTCGAGGCCGCCGAGGGAGTCGGCGGGGAGACCTGGTCGTTCGTCCCGCTGCACGCCGTGGCGCTCGTACGCGGTGGACGGCGGGAGGCCGCCGTCGCGCTGCTCTCCGATGCCGTACGGGACGACCCCGCCGACCACCGCGTGACCCACGCCCTCGCCCTGGCCCTCCTCAACTCCACCCCGGCCGACCCCACTTCTGGTGTCGCCCCCACCCCCCTCTGGGAACCCTGCATCGCCGCCTGGGCCGCCCTGCTGCACGACCCCCGCTTCTGGGAGCACGTCCTGGGGGCCGCCTCCCGGCGGTACGGCGTCGTCGTGGAGGCCGGGCTCGTGCCCGCCCTGCGTGCCGGGCTGCGCGAGGCGCTCGAACAGCGCATGCCCGACGGTGACATCGGCACGCGCGTCCCGCCCGGGCCGCTTCTCCGCCGCGAGGCCGACGCGGCGAAGCTGCTCGCGGCCGTCGGTGGCTTTCCGTCCGTGGGGAGCGGGCCGCTGTTCTGCGGGCCGTTGCGCGTCGCGGAGCTCGGCAGGTCGGCGGAGTTCGGCGCCTTCGCGGCGGCGCAGGACGTGGCGGGCGTGCAGCCCGCGCTCACGTACGCCTTCTCCGAACTCGGCTTCGCCCGGCTGCTCCTGGGCCAGGACAAGCCCGCCGAGGCCCTCGCCGCCCTGAGCGAGCTGCGCTGCGCCGGCTGCCGGGCGCGCGGCGGACCCCGGGCGGCGGCCGTGTGTGAGCCCGGGTGTGCGCGCTTCGACGCGCTGAACCCCGGCTACGCGGGTCTCCCCGATAAACACCGCAGGCTCTCCCTCGACGCGCGGGGGCTCGCTCTGGAGGCGCGGCTCACCATGGGGCTGAGCGAACTCACCGCCGTACGACCGGACTTCGGGGCGGCGGCCGCGTACTGGCGGCGTGCGCTGGTGCACAGCAGGGAGCTCGACCGGTACCGCGAGACACAGACCGCCATCGTCGACATGGCGCTCGGCGCGGCGCGCGCGGCCCACCACGCGGGACGGCTGAGTCTCGCCGTCGCCACGCTCGACACGACCCGCGCGGTGATCGGCGCCAACGCGCGCGCCCGCCTGGAGGGGCAGCTGGCCCGGGTCCTCGCCGACCGCGGCATCTCGGTGGCGAACGACGCGGAGGCACTCCTCGACCAGCCCGTCGCCGACCTGCGCCGGTCCGTCGCCTTCAACCCTCATCTGCTGCGGGCGCAGGTCAGTCTCGGCATCGTGCTGCGCGGTCTCGCCGCGGCCCGCTGGAGCTCCGGGAGTCTCTCGGGCGCGCGCGCCACCCTGCGCGAGGCCATCGACCAACTCACCGACGCCCTCACGTACTTCCCCGACGACCCCGACCTGGAGGAGCAGCGGGAAGCCGCGGTCGCCGACCTCAACCACGTGATGTGGCAGCCCGACGAGAGCGAGCAGTGACGGCCGTGCTCGCCTACGAGGAACTCCGCATCCGGGTCCGCCGTGTCGGCGCGGCCCGCTATCTGATGACCGCGAGCGGCCCGGCGTGCGCCGCCGAGGTGATCGCGGTCGGCTCGGAGCCCGCGGCCTTCCGCGAGCAGTGGGACCGGCTGATCACCGCGGAGCTCGGGCTCGGTCCGATGGGCGAGCAGCACACGGTGCCCCAGCTGCGGGCGCTGGGGCGCGGCGTGTTCCGGCTGCTCTTCGGCGACGGCGGGCCCGCCGAGGAGGGGGGCGGGCAGGGGCCGTGCGAGGGGGTGGGGGCGCGCGTCGGCCGGTGCGTCGACACGTCGTTCGACCGCGCCCAGCGGATGCGTCCGGCGCGCGGGCTGCGGGTCCGTTTCGACCTGCCGCCCGAACTGCGCGACCTGCCCCTGGAGTCGCTGTGCGCGCCGCCCGGCAGCCCACAGCAGACGCTCGCCCTCAACCACGGCTATTCGCTGGTGCGTTCACTGCCGGGCGGCCCGCTGGGCCGGCGGCTCCCCGAACCGTCGGACGAGCCCAGCGTGATCCGCCTCCTGGTGGCCTGCGCCTCCCCCCGCGGCCTCGACCCGCTGCGCGCCGCCGACGAGGTGGCCGTACTGCGCCAGGATCTTCCCGAAGTGACCGTGCAGCTCACGGTGTTGGAGCGCACCACACGGGCGAGCCTGGACGCCGCGCTCGGCAGCCACCCCGAACTGCCCACCGCCGTGCTGCTGATCGCCCACGGAGCGTACGACCGGGAGATCGGCAAGGGCGTGGTGGCCCTGGAGACGGAGAGCGGCGGCATCGACCGGGTGCCCGCGGATCTGCTCAGCGCCACCCTCCTCAACGCCCGGCGGCTCAGGCTCGTCGCGCTCAATCTCTGTTCCGGGGCGGACAGTTCGCACCTCGAACCCTTCTCCGGGCTCGCCCAGGCCCTGATCGGCGGCGGGGTGCCGGCCGTGGTGGCGATGCGGGGGCGGGTCAGCGACGTCTCCGCGGGCGCGTTCAGCCCGGAGCTACTGAAGGGCATCGCGGCGAACAAGACCGTCGACGAGGCGATGGCCGCCGCGCGGCTGCGCCTCTACAACCAGCCGGAGCACACGGCGGTGGAGTGGGCGACCCCCGCGCTGTTCCTGCACGAGGAGTGCAGGCAGGGCTGGCTGTTCAAGGCGCGCGAGGTGCGTGACGACGCGTTCGGCGCGGGCCCGGCGGCCGATCCGCTGCGCGAGGGCGCGGAGGCCCTGCGGACCTTCCAGAGCCCTGTCGGCCACGTCGGATCGGCCGTCCTGATCGGCGCGGCCCGCTTCCAGCGCGATCTCGGGCACTGGGAGCAAGTGCAGCGCATCCTGCGGACACCGACGCGGGATTACGCCGACGAGCAGCGTCGGATGCGCGCGGAGGCGGCCTTCGAACTGGCCTGGCCCGAGCTGGAGAAGCTGTGCGGGCTGCTCGCCGGGGAGCGCGACGCGGCGGGCGCGGAGGCCCAGCTCGACGTGGTGCGGCAGCGGCTGCCGGGGCCGGTGCCCGGCGCGCTCGCGGCGGAGGTGGACGGGCTGCGGCGGCTCGCCGCACTGGTCGGGGAGGCGCGGGCCGCGGAGGCGGCGGGCGACTGGCCTACGGCGATCGCCCGCTACGAGGAGGTGCTCGCGGCCAGGCCGGACGGGCTGCGGGACGTGGCCGAACGGCTCGCGGCGGCCCGGGACGAACTGCACGTGGCACGGATCTGCGAGGACGCGGAGCGGGCCCGGCACGCGGGCGACTGGGACGCGGCGGCGCAGGCGTACGCGGCCGTCCTGGCGCTGCGCCCGGGCCACGGGACGGCCACCGCCTGGGTCTCCTATGTCGCCGGGCGGACCGCCGAGGCGGGCGGGGACTGGCGGGCGGCGCAGGCCGCGTACGCCACCTGCGCGGAGCTCGGCGACGCGGCGGCCCGGGCGGCGTACGCGCGGGGCAGGGAAGCGGCGGACGGCGGCGACTGGGCCGCGGCGCGGGACGCCTTCGCGCAGGCCGGGCCCGACTGCCGGGCGTGGGGCGGGTACGCGGCGGGGCGGGCGGCCGACGCGGCGGGGCTGTGGGATGCGGCGGCGGAGGGTTACGCGGCGGCCGACGGCCACTTGGACAGCGCGGTACGCCTCCTCTACGCGCGGGGGCGCGGCGCGGCGGACGCGGGCCGCTTCGGCGACGCGCTGACGGACCTGGCGGCGGCGTCGGCGCAGGGGTGGGACACCGAGCCGTTCCTCGGTGAGCTGCGGTGCCGCGTGTACGAGGCGGCCCTGTCCGCCGCGGAGGCGGGCGACTGGCCGTCCGTACTCACCCATGCGGCCCCGCTCCCGGACGACTTCCACGCCACACGGGCCCTGCGGCGGTACACGGAAGGGCGGCTCGCGGCGACGGAGGGCGACTGGTCCGCGGCGGCGCGGGCGTTCGGCGAGTGCACGGCGGACGCGTCCGCGGGCGGCGGGACGACGGGCGCGCCCGCCGCCGGGGAGGCGGGCCGCGCACCCCGCCGCCCGGCCGACCACACCGGCCCCACAGGTCACGGAGACCACACAGACCACAGAGATCACGGAGACCACGGCCCCGACAGCCCGAACGACACCCCTCGGCCATCCCGGCCGCCCCACACCCCCCACCACCCCACCACGACCAAACCCGAAGCCACCCCCGCAACCACAGCCACGGGCACCACCACAGCCACCAGCACAGCCACAGCCACAGGCCCACCCACCGCCACCCCCCGCGTCCTAGCCGACGCGCACGATCGCTGCACGTACGCCCAAGGACGCCTGTGTCAGGCCGAGGGACGGTGGGACGACGCGGTGGCGCTGTTCGGGGCGTTGCCGGTCGCGTTGGCGGACGTGTCGGACCGGGTGCTCTACTCGCGCGGGCGCGCCGCCGACGCGCGCGGCGATTGGCACGGCGTCATCGACGGGTTCGGGCGGCTGCCCGACACGTACGCGGAGGGTGAAGTGGGCGCCCGGCGGCTCTACGCACGCGCGCGCGTGGCCGCCGATCTGCGCGGCGACTGGGCCGCGGTCCTCAGCCTCCTGGCCGGCGTGCCGGACACGGCACGTGAGGGCGCCGTGGCCGCCCTGCGCCGCAAGGCGGAGGGGCGCCGCGCCGAGGAGAACGGTGACTGGGCGGCTGCGTGCGGGATCCACGCGCGTGCCTTCCCGCGAGGCGTGCCGAAGGCGACAGCACCCGGCGCGGCGGCCGGGAAGGAGCCGGACCATGAGGCCGTCCACCTCTACCGCTACGCCCTCGCCCGCGCCCATGAGGCGGCCGGGGAGTGGCGGGAGGCGCTCGACGTCTGCCGGCAGATGGACGACGACTGGTGCGACGTCGGGGTGCGCAGGCGGTACGTGGAGGCGCGGCTCGACGAGGAGGCGGCGGCGGACGCGGCGGCGTGGCAGCGCGTCGCCGAGGCCTACGCGGCCCTGGAGCGGGAGGAGCTCCCGGGCGTGGACGCCGCCGCGCGAGGGCGGTACGCGCGCGTGCGGGCCGCCGAGGCCGAGGCGGACTGGGCCGGCGTGGCCGCCGAGGCCGACGCGCTGGGCCCGCACCGCGACGCGCCCGCCGTCGCCGCCTACGCCCGCGGCCGTCTCGCCGACGCGCACCAGGAGTGGGAGCGGGCGGCGGACGCGTTCCGGGAGTGCCGGGGCCACCGGGACGCCGACGCCCATCTGGCGTACGCGGAGGGGCGGTTGCTGGAGGCGGCGGGGCGGTGGAGCGAGGCCGTCGCCGCGTACGAGCGGGCGGGCGGCGCCCTGGACCGGGCCGACGTGCGATGCCGCAGGCTGCGGCGGCTCATCGGGCTGCTCCCGTGGGCGGACGGGCTGATCAGCGCGCCGCTCGTCGCCGACCCCTTCGCCGTACGGGACCGGGCGTTCCCCTACCTCGCCCTGCGGGACGCCGGTGTGGACCCCGGCGCCTCCATGGACGTCGTCAAGAACGCCTCGTACACCCTGCTGGAACGCGGCACCATGTCCTGGCACGAGCGCGTCGCCCTGGAGCGGCTGCGGCTGCCCGGGCGGCGCCTCCAGCTCGACGCGCTGCTCTACCGCTGGCACTCCCCCGACACCCTGCGCGACGCCCTCGCCGAGCTCTCGCCGGACGACGGGCCCGGCCTGCTCGACGCGCTGTGCGCGCGCTCCCCGCAGGACGCGCCGCTGCTGCTCCTCCTCGCCCGGGACCGGGAGACGGCCGCCGCCGAGTGGGAGCGGCGGCTGCGCCGGGCGCCCGGTGACATGGCCGTGGTGCACGGTCTCGCGGCGGCCAGGCTGTGGCAGGCGCAGGAGCTGGAGCAGAGCGGGGCGTGGGAACACGCGGTGCGCGCCTGGGAGTCGGCGCTCGCGTACTGGGCGACGCTGCTCAGCGACGACGAGTACTGGGACGGCTGGCGTGCCGAGCGGGCCGCCGCGTACCGGCGGGAGCTGACCCACGACGACATGGCGTCGCTGCGCTGGGAGCTCAGCCGGCACCTCTTCGGTCAGCTGGCGGCGTACGAGCAGCGCCACACCGAGCAGGACAGGCCCCAACAGGCTTCCGACTACCGGGAGTTGGCGGCCCTCCTGGAGTCGGAGCTTGGCGGCGCGCGGATCCTCAAGGACGTGGGCGGCCTGCCGTCCGTGCCGGGTGCGGGCTCCACGCTGGCCTGCGGGCCGCGCTATCTGCGGCTGCTGCGGCTCCAGGAGCCGCTCGCCGAGCTCGCCGCCGGGCTCGACGCGGCCGCCCAGCGGGGCAAGGACCCCGGAGAGTACGCGGCACGCGAACTGCGGTGGGCGTTCTCGGAGTTGGCGCAGAGCTTCGCCCTCTCGGAGGTGCGCAAGTTCGAGGCCGCACTGCGCTCGCTGCCGGGCTTTCGCACCCTGACGACCCTGCCGGACGACTGCGCGGGGCCCTCGGCGGACCCGGGCCACATCGAGGGGTGCGGACACTGCGCGGACTTCGTGCGGCGCAACCCCGCCTACGTCCGGCTGCCGCGCCGGCACGCCCGCCTCCTCCAGGACGGCGTCGAACTCGCCGTGCACGTCCGGCTCGCACTCGGCAGGGCGGCCCTGACCCGCGGCGACGGCGGGCTCGACGAGGCGCTGGCCCACTGGGGCGAGCTGGTGCGGGTCTCCCGCGACGCGGGCATGCAGGCCCGCTCCAAGAAGGCGGTGATCCGCACCGTGCTCGGCCGTGTCGAGGCGCTCACCGACGAGGACGGCGTCCAGCTGGGCGACTGCCTGGACGAGGCCGTCACGCTCGTCGAGTCGGTCATCACCGTCCTGCACCCGCTCGACCGCGAGCTGCTCAGCCAGCTGCACGCGAAACTGTCGGCGCTGCTGTCCATGCGGGGCGTGTGGCGGGGCTACACCCGCACCAAGCACGGCATGCGCTCCGACACGTACGGCGCCGAGAACGACCTGCGCCGGGCGCTCGCCCTCAACCCCGAGTCGAGCCACGCCCGCGACAATCTGGCGCGGGCCCTCGTCTTCACCCTCGACGACCGCACCCATGAGGTGCCCGCACGGCTGAAGCTGCTCCACGAGGCGCTCGGTCTCCTCGACGTGGGCCTCGGCCAGGCGCTGACCCATCGGTACCGCGAGACGCTCGGCGAGGCCCTCGACGAGATGGAGAAGCTCCTCACCCGGCACCTCGGCGTCAAGGGCATGGGCGACCTGATCCGCAGCGACGGGCAGGAGGCCCCGCCGGACGACGACGATCTGCCTGCCTGGGCGGCGGAGTTGACGGCCCGTGCGGAGCGCGCGCTGCTCGGCGGCGACATCCTGTGGGCCCTGCACCACCTGATCCGCGCCACCCGCGCGGAGCCCACCGACAGCCGGATCAGACGGGCCCTGCTCGACGCGGTGCACCGCTGGCTCGCCCAGCTGGACCCCGGCACCCGCGCACTCGACGACGAAGCGGTCGAGGCGGGCGAGGCGGGCGAGGCGGGCGAGGCGGGACAAGCGGGCGAAGAAGCTGAAGAAGCCGAAGAAGTCGAACAAGTCGAAGAAGGAGGCAGCCTCACGTGATCAAGGATCCTTCCGCGGACGGGACCGGATCAACCCCCTACGACGTGCTCGCCCCGGCGGGCGTGACCCCCTGGACGACCCACAAGGAGATGCAGGACGTCTCCTTCGACCTGCTGGCCCGGCATCTGATGACGCCCGCCACCCAGCAGGCGTGGGACGCGCTGCGCGGCGTGCGCCGCAGGCTGCTCGTCGACCTGTTCCTGTACGACGTGGACCTGGCCGCCGAACTGCCGCCCGCCCTGGCGGACATCGACCGGGCGCTCGCGGCCGGGCCCGGCGTCGAGGACGAGGCGCAGGCGCCGCCGGGGCCGCTCCCGGAGGCCACCGCGCGGCTCCTGGACGAACTGATCCGGTTCGATGTCTGACCCGACGGCCCGGCTCGCCTACGAGCACGCCCGCGCGCTCGCCGCCCGTGACGCCGCCCACCGGGCGCTCACCGAACGGCTGTTGCTGCGCTGCGCCGACGTCCTGGACTCCTTCGACCGGCTCCTCGCCGGGGACGGCACGACGGACGACGTGGCGGCGTACCGCAGGAGCCTCGCGCTGATCGCCGGACAGCTGGAGCGGGGACTGGCCGAGGAGGGGCTCGAACGCGTCGGGCACGTCGGCGAGCGCGCCGAACCCGCCACGCACCACATCGCCGACGTGCGGCCCGCGCCGCCGGGAACGGCCGGCGACGAGGTCCTTGAGATCCTCCAGCGCGGGTATCGATACCGGGGGCAAGTGCTGCGCGCCGCCCGGGTGGTCGTCGCCGCCGACGGCGGCACGGAGCAAGGGACGGAGCGGGAATGAAGGCCATCGGCATCGACCTCGGCACCACCAATAGCGCGGTCGCCGCCCACGATCCGCACCGCGCTGACATCGCGGTGCTGACCAACAGCAAGGGCGAGCGGCTCACCCCGTCCGTCGTCGGCGTCGTGCACCGCGACGGCAAGGACCAGCCGCTGGTCGGCGAGGACGCGCTGAACTGGGCGATCAGGCAGCCCAAGGAGACCATCGTCTCCGTGAAGCGGCTGATGGGCCGGGACTTCGCCGACGACTCGGTGGCGCAGGCCCGCGCCCGGATGAGCTACGACATCGTGGAGGGCCCCGACGAGGACCCCCGCGCCTACGTCCTGCTCGGCGGGCGGGCCCGCACCCCCGCCGAGATCTCCAGCGTGATCCTGGACAAGCTGGTCAGGGACGCCTCCAGGGTCCTCGGCGAGCCCGTGACGCACGCGGTGATCACCGTGCCCGCCTACTTCCGGGACGCCCAGCGCGCCGCCACGCGCGAGGCCGCCGAGAAGGCCGGCCTGGTGGTGAAGAAGATCGTCGACGAGCCGACGGCGGCCGCGGTCGCCTTCGGTCTGCACAAGCCCGGCGGCGAGCGCAGCCGGGTGCTCGTCTACGACCTGGGCGGCGGCACCTTCGACATCTCGATCCTGAACACGGTCAAGGACAAGGAGGGCAGGAGCCAGTTCCAGGTCCTGCGGGCGGCCGGGGACATCTGGCTGGGCGGGGACGACTTCGACCTGGCGATCGTGGAGCGGATCATCACGTGGATGCGCGAGGAGCACCACGTCGACCCGGCCGGCGACAAGGCGTTCCTGTTCCAGGCGAAGAAGGCCGCCGAGCGCGCCAAGCGGGAGCTGAACGACCTGCCGGAGACGTACATCGTGATCCCGGCCGCGTACCGCAGCGAGAACGGCGTCCTCGACGTCGAGATGAAGCTGACCCGCGGCGAGTTCCAGGCGATGATCGCGCCGCTGGTCGCGCAGACGATGAACCTGGTCCAGGAGTCCCTGGCCCGCTACGAGCTCTCCACCGACGACATCTCCGACGTGCTGCTCGTGGGCGGCGGTACGCTCACCCGGCCGGTGTACGAGGCGGTCGAGACGTTCTTCGGGGCGGACAAGGTCCGCCGCAACATCAACCCCATGGAGTGCGTCGCCTTCGGCGCGGGCGTGCTCGCCGAGACGCTGCACGGCGTGGAGTGCTCGGACCCGGAGTGCGCCAGGGTCAACGAGTACGGTGCCGACGCGTGCGCGGCGTGCGGCCGCAGCCTGGCCGACGGGCGCTCCAAGGGCGACACGGGGCTCTACGAGTCGACGCCGATGGCGATGGGCATCGCCGCGATCAAGGGCAGCCAGCGCGACGTGTTCGTCGAGATCATCGAGGCCGGCTCGCCCTATCCGCTCTCCGAGCCGCGCCGGCGCACGTTCCACGCGACGGACAGCCGCCGCATCCGGGTGCCCGTCTACGAGGGCGACAGCAAGGTGGCGAGCGAGAACCACGAGCAGGGCGTGGTCGAGTTCGAGCTGCCGCAGGAGATCGAGATCAACCGCCAGGTGGACGTCTCCTTCAACTACTCGGCGGACCGGATCATCACGGTGAAGATCTCCGTGCGCGGCACGGACATGGTCCTGGAGGCCACCCCCAACCGCGAGAAACCGCGCACCCCGCCCCCGGAGCCCGTCGAGGAGCTGGACAGCGCGGTCCTGCGCGAACAGCTGGGCTACGCCGAGCGGGAGGCCGACCACTTCCTGAAGCGGTACGGGCCCTACATCGAGCCGGTGCAGGCGATGAAGGTGCGCCGCGACATCGAGCAGGCGCAGCGGGCGGTGGCGATGGGCGACAGCGGCGAGTACAAGCGGCTGACCGAGCTGCTGCTCGACGACATGTACCGGCAGTGCGGCCTGGCGAGCCAGTTCCGGCAGGCCGAGCTCGCCTCGGAGGGCGCGCCGCCGGAGACGGTTCGGCAGATCAACGAGGCCGTCGAGTACGTCAAGCAGGCGCACCGGCAGGGCAATCAGGTCACCACCGCGCAGCAGGCGCGCAACCTGGTCAACCTGGTGGCGATCGCCCAGTCCGAGCGGGCCGTGCCCGCGCTGCCCGACAAGCCGGACTACGAGGGCATCCTGCGGTTCGCCGAAGAGACGGCGGGCGGATGACGCAGGCGCGGCCGGCGGCCCTGCCCGCGACGGGGGCGGGGACGGGAGCGGAGGCGGCACCGGTCAGCCTCGGCATCGACTTCGGCGCCACGGGCATCCGGGCGCTCTACGCGCCCCGGGACGGCGTGGGGCGGCGGCTGGAGCCCGAGTGGGGCGACGGTCCGTGGCTGCTGTGCGAACCGGCCGACGTGGGCGAGCTGCCGGTGACCTTCCCGAGCCTCAAGAGCCGGCTGGGCAGCGGCCGTCCGGTGCACGTCGGGGGCAAGGCGCTGGACGCGGACCGGGTGGTGGCGCGGCTGCTGCGGTCGGTGCGGGAGCGGGTGGAGGCGGCGGCACCGGGGCGGGTGACCCAGACCGTGATCAGCGTGCCCGCGCACTTCGGTTCGGCGCAGCGGGCGGCGCTGCGGGACGCGGCGCGCGAGGCCGGGCTCGACCCGGCCCGGCTCGTCAGCGACTCGATGGCCGCGGTGATCGGCCACATGACGGAGCGGGACAGCGGTACGTGCCTGGTCTACGGCATGGGGTACGAGGGGTTCGAGCTCGGCCTGATCCGCAGTGTCCGCGGCCACTTCCGCTCGCTCGGGTACGAGGGCGGGGCGACGTCGGGGGGGCGCGCGTTCGACGCGGAGGCGCTGTCGTCGGCGGTCCGGCTGCTGCGCAGGCACCGCGGCTCGGGCTCGGTGACCGGTGTCGACCCGGCCGTCTGGCAGGACCTGCGCGCGCGGGGGCAGCGGGCGCGGGAGGCGCTCGGTGTGCCGGACGGTCCCCGGGCGGCCGTGCTCGACCTGGAGCTCGGTGCGGGTCCCGCGCTCTGGGTGCGGTTCGCGCGGCCCGATCTCGACACGTATCTGGAGCGTCATGTGGGGCGCACTCTGGACCGGGCCAGGGCGCTGCTCGACCAGTCGGGGATGGTGCCGTCGGACATCGACACGCTGCTGCTCGTGGGCGGCAGCACCCGTATGGAGCAAGTGCGTTCGCGGGTGGCGGTGCTCGGCCGGCGGAGCGTGCAGGCGCCGCCCGAGCTGCTGGCGCTCGGCGCGCTGAAGCACGCGGTGCGGCTGGCGGGCGGCGCGGCGTCCTCGGGCCCGGCGGCCCTGGAGGAGGGCCCGCTCGAACCTGCCGCGCCGGCCCAGGACACGCTCTCCGACGCCCCGCCGCTCACGGCGACGCTGGTGGGCGCGGAGGAGCAGGGATCCGACGGGTCAGGTGTACGGGAGGGGGGCGCGCGCGACGGAGGGGTGCGGGACGGGGGCGTACGGGAGGTTCGGGCGGTCCGGGAGACGGGCGCCGCGAGCGGTGCGCCCATGGTCCACGACACGGCCGTGCACCGCGACCCGCGGGTCGCGCAGGACGGGGACGGGGGGCTGGGCGTGGAGCGGGCGCGGCTGCTCGTCCGGCAGGGGCGCGAGCCGGAGGCCGCCGCGCTGCTGCGCGAGATCATCGGCGAGGCGCAGGAGCTGCTCGCCGCGCTGGACCGTCCCGCGCCCCCGCAGGCCCGCACCCGGGCCGCCCCGGAGACCGTCCCCCAGCAGTCGGCCGGGCCCGCCGACCCGCCGGCCCTCGATCCCGCGTCGCGGCGCCGGCTCGCCCGCGCCCGGGAGCTCCTGTCGCTCGGCCGGTACGACCAGGCGGTGCAGGCGGCGCACCTCGCCTGGCAGGACGCGGCGACCAGGCCGGCCGGCGCCGACATGCTGGACGCGATGATCGACGTGCACTGCGCGGCCGCGATGGCCGACATGGCGCCCGAGCACTTCGCCGACGCCGAGCAGTGGCTCAACTGCGCGTACAACCACGACCCGACGAACGTGCGGGTGCGCGGGCTCCTCGCCGAGCGCACCTTCCGGCACGCGGTGGAACTCGACCGGCGCGGGGAGCGGGATGAGGCGATTGAGGCCCTGGGGAAGTGCCTGACATGGGATCCTGAACACGCCGACGCGGAAGCGTTGTTGCGGCGGTTGAACCGTGACGGCAGGAACCGGCGCGGCAGGGGGGACGTCCTCGGACAGAGACCCCTCGAACCGCCCCCGTGAGCGCCCCGCAAGCCAGGGAGGGACCCGTTTGACGCCCGCACAACTGCTCGACAAGGCCTTGATCGTCAAGGAGTTGCGGCGCCTTGCGGACCGGCCCGCGCTCGCCCCGCGCTCGGCCGAACTGACCGTCCTGCACCAGGATCTGGCCGCGTCCAACCAGCTCGACCGCTGGGCCGAGATCGACCTCGTCCAGGCCTACGCGCGCCCGGAGAGCGTCCGGACGGCCGCCGGCCCGGCCTCGGGGCGGCACGACCGCCTGCTGGAGGCGGCGCTCGGCGTACTGGTCTTCGTGCCGCTCCTGATCACCTGGTTCGGCCTGCGGGAGGCCGTGCGCGCGTACGGGGAACTCGCCGAGGAGCGCCCCGACCAGGCCACGCGCCCCTTCCTCCAGCTGTGGCAGACCGGCTTCGGCGGACACCTGGCCTCGCTCGGCCGCTTCGAGAACGTGGCCCTGATGGCCGTCCTCCTGATCGCACTCCTCGTCACGCTCTCGGTGTGGCACGCGCGCGTGCGGGTGCGCGCCGAGCGCGACGAGGATGCCCAGGAGGCGGAGAGGGAGAAGATCCTTGCGGAGCTGGCGTCGGTGCTCACCCGCACCCAGATGCTCCTCGCCTCGCACCGCAGCGCCTCGCCCCAGCAGTTCACCGCCGAACTCACCAAGGCCGCCCACAAGATGCAGCTGGTGACGGAGAAGGCGGAGAAGAGCCACAAGGCGCTCACCGGCGCCACGGCCTCGGTCGGCCAGGCCATCGACGCGCTCCGACAGGCGACCCAGGCCCTCACCACCGAGGTGCCCAAGCTCGGCGACGCGGCGAACCGCATCGACACCACCCTGCGCAACGGCACGGAGGCGACCGCGAAGGCGGGCCGGGCCAACGCGCTCGCGGCCCGGGGCATCGCCGACCACGTCAAGTCGGCGGGCGACACCGTGGAGGCCTCCCTCAAGGCCCTGGTCGCCGCCCAGCAGTCGCTCGTCGCGAAGTCCGAGTCGGTGGCGAAGGCGACCGAACAGGCCTCCCGGGCCCTCGTGTCGAGCACCGGCCGCACCGGCGAGGCGGTGGACGGCATGCGCGAGGCGACTGAGCGCTGGGACGCGGCGGCGGCCCACTGGCAGGACGCGGCGGCGCGGCTCGACGCCCGCATGGACACGCTGGCGGGCGTACTGCCCTCACTGCCCCACCAGCCGCCACAGCACCCGCAGCACCCGCAGTCGCAGCACCCGCGATCACCGTCCTCGGCCACGTCGCCGCCCCCGCAGCGGAGCGGGGCGTACGACCCCGGCGCGGGTGCGTACGCGCCGAGCGGCGGCACGTACGGCGGGAATACCGTCACCGGTGCCAACGGCGGGCACGCCAACGGCCGTCCCACCGACGGCAGTTCCGTCCCGGCGCCGGGGCGAACCGCGGAACCGCCCGTGGATCCCCCGCTCGACACCCCCCTCGATCCCCCGCTGGACACCCCCCTCGACGCTCCGACGACGCGTCTGCCGCCGCCGGGGCCGAGGGGCGGGGGCGCCGCGTGAGCCGTGGCCGGACCGCGCGGCGGCGCGGCGGACGGGTCGGGGTCGTCGTCCTCGCCGGGTGGCTCTTCGCCGATCTGCTGCTGGTGCTCGCGCTGGTGTCGATGGCCGACCGCCCGGACCCGAAGGCCGACGACCACCCCGGGCCCCGCCCGTCCAAGAGCCGTACGGCGCACCCGACCCCGACGGGCCCCCGCTCCGTGGACCGCCACTTCGAGGAGTTCGAGGTGGCGGGCGCGGACAAGGGCGACCTCGTCGAACAGATCACCCGGGACACCCGCAAGTGGTCGGGGCGCGAGGCCGCGCTCGTGCTCACCTTCGGCGGCAGCTCGAACGGCACCGTCTACGCCCACCGCGTCAACACCCTGCTCGGCAAGGCCCGGCCGGGGATGTTCACGCGGAAGACGGCCACGGACGACTACCACAACCTCGGCAGACGCACGGAGACCGCCGTGGTCCGCGTGTACTTCTACACGGCGCCGGGCGGCTGAGCCATGGCCGTGCTGCGCCCCGGCGAACACCCGCAGGCGAGCGGCGGCCGCCCGCCGCTGCCCGCCCTGCCGCGCTGCCCCGGCCTGCGCGGCTACGTCCCCCTGCACGAAGCGCTGCGCCAACTGCGCTTCAGGCACGCTGCGGACGTCCTGCGCGCCCCCGCGCCCGCCCCCACGAACGAGACCGTCTTCGGCACCCTGCCCAGGGCCGCCACGGACGACGGCTTCCGGATCCTCGACGGGCTCTGGTTCCCGGGGCGCGGCGGCATCTGGCAACGCGTCGACCTGCCCTTCGTCCGCCAGGCGCGCGGTCGGTGGCTCTCCTCGTCGGACCCGCGTGCCGACACCGCGGCAGCCCTGGTGGACACCCTGGAGACCCTGGTGCGGGACGACGCGATGGGGCTGCGGCGCCTGGTCCTGTGGGAGGTCTGCTGTCTGCTGCGGGACGGCTCCGAGAAGCCCACGGAGGCCGACGCCACCGCCCTCGGCGTGCACGGCAGCGAGGCGGCCCTGCTCGCCGCGGCCGTCACGGCGGGGTTCCCCGCGGCCGGCCCGGGACGGCAGGCCGCCGAGACCCTCAACGACATCTGGCCGGGCGAGCGGCTGCGCGCGGCCGAGCGGCTCGTCGCCCAGCTCCCCCACCCGTCCGACTACCCGGACGGGCCGGACGACCACCGCCTCGCCGCGCTCGTCGACTCCGTCCGCGCCCGCTCCGCGGAGGTCCGGCGGCTGGCCGCCGACGGCGCCGCCGCCGAGGCCGCGGGCGCCCCGGACACCGCCGCCCGCGCCTGGCTCCGCGCGCTCCGCCTGGCCCGGGACGACCCGCACGCGCGGACGGGGCTGCTGCGGGCGGCCGCGCTCCTCGCCGGCGCCCCGTCCACCCCGGCCGCCTCGCGGGTGACCGCCGCGACCGACGACCGTGCGGTACGCCTGTCCTGGTGCGCCCCGACCCGGCGCGCGGCCGACGTGTCGTACCGCGTCCTGCGCTTCCCGGACGGCGCGCCGCACCTGGCGGTCGAGACCGCGGCGGGCGGGACGGGGCTCGGCGGCGTCGACCGGGACGCGCCCGTCGGCCGTCCGCTGCGGTACGCCGTCGTCCCGCTCTGCCGGGGCCGCGTCGCCGGGGTGCCGCGCGTGACCGCCCCGGTCCTGCTCACCCCGGTCGTCACCGAGCTGCGCGGCACCGTCGTACCCGGCGGGGTACGGCTCGACTGGCGGCCCGACCCGGCCGCCGCCGAGGTGCGGGTCACCCGGTCGGGGACGGGTACGGAGAGCGAGGGCTGGGGCGGTTCCTCTCTCGTGCGGGTCCCCTGCGAGCGCGACCGGGTGCTCGACGTGCCGCTCGCCGCGGGGACGTACACGTACGAAGTGCGGTGCGGCTACCGCGACTTGGGCGGCGGCCTGGAGTGGTCCCGCGGTGTCACCGTCACCGTCCGCGCCGAACAGTGGCCGTCCCAGGTGGCGGAGCTCACCGTGCGGCGGCACGAGGACGACGGGCGGGTCACGATCGGCTGGCGGCGGCCCGAGGTCGGCGACGGGCTGCTTCTGCCGTGGACGGCGGGCCCGGTCGCGCCGGGCACCGACGTCTCCGATGTGGTGGGCCGCGTGGACCGGATCCCGGCGACCGTGACCGGCGCGGAGTCCAGCGCCGAAGTGACGCCGCCGCCGGAGCGCCGGGTCAGGGTCACGGCGGTCAGCGTGCTCGGCGGGCGCGCCGTCTCCGGGCCCAGCGTCGTCATCGAACGCCCGGCTGCCATCGGCGAGTTGCAGGTGATCCGGGTCTCCGACGACTGTGCCGAGCTGTACTTCGACTGGCCGGAGCCTGCGGTCCTGGTGCGCGCCGCGTGGACCGACGGCCGGCGCGGCGGCGAACACCACGTGCCCCGCAGCACACATCGGGCCGGCCACGCGGTCACCCTGCCCGTCTCCGCCGCGGAGTGCGTCGTCACGGTGACCCCCCTCCCCCGCCCCGACGCCGTGGCGATCGGCGCGCCGGCCACCCGCGCGGTGCTGCCCGCCGCACCCCCGCCGCCCCCGCCGCCTCCGGCGCCGCCCCGGTGGACCGGCTGGTGGCGCCGCTGGAGGCGGCTGTGGTCCTGACGCGGCGCGCGAAGGACCCTGGAGGGCGTCACTCCTTGACGACCGCCTCCGTCCCGCCGCCGAACTCGATCAGCAGCCCCGAGCGCAGGGCGATCGTCTTGCCCGGGTCGACGTCGCGCACCGTGCCGTCGTCCTTGCGCGCCGTCCAGACGGACGTGGTGCGGTTGGTGAGGCCGAACCGGCCGCGCTGCTGCGGGTGTTCGGTGACCTCGCCGACCACCGCGGAGAAGTCGTGCCGGTCGGGGTCGTCGCGCAGGTGGTGGGCGTAGACGCGGGCGCTCGGGGCGAGCCTGATGCTGCGCCTGGAGCGCAACGTGCCGGTGCCGGTGGACAGTTCGAGGCGGGGCGGCAGCGTCAGGACGGTGCGGCACTTCCAGCAGTTGGGCGGGGCGCCGTCGGGCTGGGTCAGATTCTGCTTGCCGCAGGCGCCGCACTGGGTGATGGCGTCGAGGACCTGGCTGAGCGCGTCGCGCCACACCGTCTCGCGCACCCGCACCGCGGGGTTGCGCAGGCCGTTGGTGAAGGTGTCGATGAAGAGGTCGCGCAGGATCTTCGGCAGCGCCGCCCAGGTCGCCTCGACGGTGGGCTGTTCGCCGGGCACGGGGCGGTTGCGGGTGTCCGAAGGGTCGTAGACGAAGACCGGGTCGGTGCCGTACAGCCGGCGTTTGGCGGCCTCGTCCATGCAGCGGATCTTCAGGGCGAGGGCGCCGTTGAAGGGGTGGTCGTTCATCAGGAGCAGGAAGAGCAGGACGGCCAGGGAGTGCAGGTCGCTCTGGGTGCCGGGCTGCTTCCCCTTGTCGCCGCGGACCAGCTCGGGGGCCATGAAGTCCATCGTGCCCGCGACGCCGGCCTCCGCGCCCTCCACGACGGCGTTGTCGTTGTCGCAGATCAGGACGTCACCGGTGCGCGGGTCGAAGAAGATGTTGCCCCAGTTGATGTCCCGGTAGGCGATGCCCCGGGAGTGCAGGGCGCGGTAGGCCTCGACGGTGTGCAGGGCGACGGTCACCAGGGTGCGCATCGTGGCGGAGGCCACCGACGGGTCACGGCGGAACAGTGCGGGCAGGTCGCAGAAGCGTGCGGGACGTACGTCCATGAGGTAGCCGAAGCCGGGCTGCCTGCCCTCGGGGTCCATGACGATGGAGCGGGGCCACAGGAAGCGCGGGTCGTCCCAGCCCTTGGCGATGAGCCCTTCGAGGATCTCCCGCTGGCGCGCGTCGGCGAGCTGGGGGTAGTACCACTTGACGGCCCGGTCGCCGGTGGGGCTCTGGACGCGGTAGACCTCGCCCTGGCCGCCGGAGCCGAAGAGCTCGGCGACCTTGAGCTTCTCCCCCGACTCGGCCACCAGGGTCTTTCCGGCGGCGAGCATGCCGTTCACCATTCTGTTCCTCTCTGCCCTTGATCTTCGTCGCTGCGCTGTGGGGGCACCGTTATGGCGCCCACGAGGGTCGTGTCGTCCCCGGAGAACTTGGCGGCCCGCCCCAGCCAGTCCGTGAGCTGGGCCTGGACCGCCGCCACGCCCTGTCCGGCGGCGCGCTCGCCGAGGCCGGTGGCGAAATCCAGGAACCCCTGGTGGTCGGCGAAGCTCTTGGAGAGTCCGTCGGTGGAGAGCAGCACGCACGGCGGCGCCCCGCCGGTGAAGGGCTGCCAGTGGAAGCGCATCTTGCGCCAGGGTTCCGGCTCGCAGAGCGAGTCGGTCTCGTCCCCCATGTCGGGCCCGGTGGAGAGCGGGGTGTGCGGGACGCCCGCGTCGTCGACGAGCACGATGTCGCCATCCCCCAACTGCCAGGCGAACAGCATGTGTTCGGTGATGACCGCGCCGATGAGGGTGCTGCCGTAGGCGGCCAGGTCCGGGGTGCCGCGGCGCTCGGCGGGTCCGGCCGGGGGGACCGCGGGGAGCGGCCGGGCGCCGTGGGCCGGCGTGTTGGCGTCGTACAGCAGGGCGCACTCGTGCCAGCGGTGGCCCACCTGCTGCGGCAGGCGGCGCGCCTCCTCGCGCAGCGCGGGCCAGCGCGCGGCATCGTCGCCGACGCGGACGGCCGCGTGCGCGAAGGCCCGCGCGCACCGCGTGAACTCCTCGACCGCCCAGCCGGCCCCGAGGTCGCTGCGGAAGTGCGCGGCGCTGCCATGCCCGTCGGCGACCGCGAGGACGACGGCACGGCCGCCGGCCGCGGGCAGCGCCGCGCCGCGGTCCTGGCTGTACTTCTTCGCCACTCCCTTGACCGCCCCGCTGAGCAGCGCCCAGGGCGCGGCCGTCCCGGTTCCCGCGCCGGTCGTCGTCTGCGGTCCGGTCACCAGATGTCGTCTTCGCCCTTGGTCAGCGACGGCACGTCGATCGGCGTCGTGGTCTTCGTGCCGTCGTCGACCTTCGGGGTGGAGGCGTCCTTGACGACCGCGGTGGACATCCAGCGGATGGCGGCCGCGAGCTGGCGGGGGTTCTTCGCCTGGAGCGGCTCCAGTTCGGGGTTGCCGAGGAACTCCTTGAGCATGCTCTTGTCCGCGTCGTCGCCGATGGCCACGGCGACGCGCACGGCGCGCTTGCCCCACGGCGTCGCGTCGATGGCGCGCAGTCCGGCCCGCCAGTCGTCGGTGGGCTGCCCGTCGGAGGCGAGGGCGAGCACCGGCGGCAGGGCGCGCTGGGGCATCGGCGGGGTCTGCAGCGCGCCGGCCGCCAGCTTGAAGGCCGCGCCCATGTCCGTACCGCCGTAGATGTGCACGTCCTCCCAGGAGAACCGGTCCACGGGGGTGGGTTCGCCGACGTGCCAGCTGGCGCCACTGGCGAAGGTGATGGCGCGCACCAGGAGGGAGGCGGCGGGGTTGGACTGGGCGGCCTGCTGCATCTCGGGGATGGCCTCGCGGATGGCGAAGTTCAGTTCGCCGATCTTTCCGTTCACGCCCATGGAGCCCGAGCAGTCGAGCATCCAGATGAAGTGCACGGGGCGGCTGGCCATACTGCCGCCGGGGAAGTTGTCGACGATGGTCTGGGACTCGCTCACGCTGGTCCTTTCGTGGGGAAGAGGGTGGGGACGGCCGCACGCGCGGCCGGTGTGCCGCTCCGTACTGGACGCGGTCCGGGCGCGGTCAGTTCTGCTCCTGGGCCACCCGGTGGCGCCACGCCGTCCATTCCTGTACGTCCTGTCCCTTGCGCTGAAGGACGGTCGCCACCTGTCCAAGGTGGTGTTCGTCGAGGTGGCAGAGGACGGGGGCGAGGGCCTGGTCGAGGAGTTCCGCCGCGACGGTCCGCCACCGCTCGGTGACGCCGTGCCGTCTGCGGGGCCGCCAGAGATGGTAGTAGGCCGCCAACTCGGTTGGTTTGGACGGCAGTTCGCGCATCATACGGTCGGTGTGTCCGGGGTCCAGGATCTGTGCGCGGTAGATCTTCAGCAGGTCGGGGCGGCCGGCGACGAGGAGTTCGAGGCCGTGCGACTCGCAGACGTCGCGGGGGTTGGCCCGGGCGAGCGCGCGGCCGAGCCGCTCGTCGATGCCCTGTTGCAGGACGACGCCGATCGGTGCCACCTTCCGGGAGAGTTCCCTGACCCGGTCGACGGAGGAGCGGCGCACGGGGAGCCGGCCGTCGGCGAGGTCCTGGGCCGTCACGAGGAGTTCGGCGGTGTCGCGGTCCTGGGCGCCGAGCTTGCGGTCGAGGCGCATCTCCCGGGCGAATTCGACGAGTTCGAGGTCGCAGCGGTCCGGGGCCTTGAGCCAGCCCATGACGCGGCGGCCGAGGTCGGCCTCGACGATCAGGCGGGGCGTGCAGGTACGGGCGACCCAGGGCTGTTCGGCGCGGTCGGGCGGTTCGTTGCGCCAGACGAGGCGCCAGAGCAGGCGCAGCGTCCTGACGTCCTCGACCCGCTGCCCGGCGAGGAGTTCGGTGAGCCGCTCGAAGAGTTCGGCGCCGCGCAGGTGGTCCGGGGGTCCGCTCCAGTGCGCGGCGGCCGCGGCGAGGCGGATGGTGAGCGGCGCGTCCTCGATGTTGCGGCGCAGCCAGTCGCCCTGGGCGGAGTTGGCGAGGGCGCGCAGGCGGTCCAGTTTGCGCTCGGTGAAGTCGACCAGGATCAGCCGGAAGACGCGGCGGTTGAACCCGACGTGGTCGAGCGCCGTCAGGACCTCGACCGCCTGGGCGCACTCGCGCCGCTCGGGGTGCAGCAGGGCGTCCGCGAGCCGGTCCATGGCCTCGGCGAGGCCGGGCCCGCCGTCGGCGCCCACGGCGAGGGCGAGGCGCAGCGGCTCCGTCCAGGCGGAGATGGGGTCGCGCAGCCGGGCGCGCAGCGCTCCGTCGGCGCGGTCACCGTACTCCTCGCGCAGCTCCCGCCAGGCCTCCTGGCCGAGCGGGAGCCCCTCGAAGGCGGCCAGGTCGGGGAGGGTCCCGTGGCCGCGGGACGCGTCGAGCCGGTGTCTGACGAGGGCGAGGGCGAGGGGGCGTGCGGCGAGGGCGTGGTCGCCGTCGAGGCCGCGGCAGAGCCGGTCGAGGTCGTCGAGGGTGTGTGGGCCGCTCTCGCCCCGGCTCACGGAGCCGGCGAGGGCGTCGAAGAGGACGCGCAGTGACTCGCCGCTCAGCCCGGCGAGTTGGGCACCGGAGAGACCGTCCGCCCCGTCGGGTGCTGCCGCGTCGGCCGGCGCCGCGGAGAGCAGCGGGAGGAGGGCGAAGGGGTCTTCGGGGCCCGCCGCGGGGCACGGCGGGTTCCCCGCGAGCCACCGCTCGGCCGTCAGGCGGGCCCAGGCGTCGGGTGCGGCGGGCGGCGGGCTCTCGGGGCCGCCCGTGCTGTCGTACACCCGGTAGAGATACTCGACGGTCGCGTCGTCGGAGCGGTCGAACCCGGCGTCCGGGCCGACGCCGATGATCTGCTGCGGGGCGCGGCACGGGTCGGTGGTCCAGGTGGTGAACGTCAGCGCGGGCACGTACATCTCGGGCAGGGAGGCGCAGGCGAGCGCGATCCAGCGGGCCACGGTCCCGGGGTCCTCCTCGACGAGGACGATCTGCCGCCCGGCGGGGTCCTCGAAGAGCCGGCGCACATCGGTGAGGAAGGGCGCGAGGCGGTCCGCGCGCGCCCGGGCGAACTCCACGAGCGGCTCGCGGTCGAAGTGCGGCTTCGGCGCGGGCAGTCCGGACTCGACGAACCCGGCGCCGAGATCGGCCCCGGCGTCCGGCTCCCAGACGGCCGCGTCCCACGTGTCGATCGGCCACGCGGGCCCCGGTCCCGGGGTGTCGGCGCTCAGGTGCAGGGCCTCCACGCGCCGCTCGGGCAGGGCGGCGCACAGGAGCCGGCCGCCGTCCGGGAGCAGGCTGTAGCTCAGTCCGGCACCGGCACCCGTGACGCGCTCGACGACGGGCCCTAACTCTGCCGATTCCGGCGGGTGTTGCTGCTCTGCGGTCCCGGGCGGATCCGCGGGGACCAGACAGGCGGTTCCGGTGTCCGGCTCCTGGTCGAACCGGAAACTGAGGCGACGGATGGCCATGCCACATTCTGACCAACCGCGGCACCGGCCCGCAGGCCGTCCGCCAAGTTCACCCCCGCCCGGGACACACCGCGCACACCCCCGGTCGAACACACGACGGCCCGGGGGCACTCTTGCGCGGCGCACCGGTTGGGGACACCGTGGTCACGGCCCCGCTCCGGGCCGGAGCCGCCCGGACCCGTCGGCGATCGGAGTCGCAGTGACCCCCTTCCTGCTCCCCCACACCCTGCTCGGCGAAGGCCCGCACAAGGTGATCGCGGTGCACGGCTGGTTCGCCGACCGGACGGCGTACGCGCCGGTGCTCGCGGACCTCGACGGCGGCGCGTTCCAGTACGCGGTGGTGGATCTGCGCGGATACGGCGAGGCCAAGGACGCCGCGGGCGCGTACACCACGACCGAGGGCGCCGCCGACGTGCTCGCGCTGGCCGACCGGCTCGGCTGGGAGCGGTTCTCGCTCGTCGGGCACTCCATGGGCGGCAGCGTCGCCCAGCGCGTCCTGGCCGCGGCCCCGGACCGGGTGCGCCGCCTCGTCGGGGTCTCGCCCGTCCCGGCCACGGGCCTTCGACTCCCGCCGGAACAATGGGAGTTGTTCGCCTCCGCCGCGCACACCCCGGAGAACCGGCGCACCATCATCGACTTCACCACGGGCGGCGTACGTCCGGGGGCCTGGCTCGACCGGATGGTGCGCCGCTCCTTCGCGGTCAGCGACGTGAAGGCGGTCCGCGCCTGGCTCGACTCCTGGGCGGGCGAGGACTTCCGGGACGAGGTGGACGGCTCGCCCGTCGCCGCGCTCGCCGTCACCGGGGCGCTCGACCCCGCGCTCTCCGCCGACCTCATGCGCGGCACCTGGCTGCGCTCCTTCCCGCAGGGTGAGCTCGCGGAGCTGCCCGGCGCCGGGCACTACGCGATGGACGAGGCTCCCCTGGACCTGATCCGCACGGTGGAGGACTTCCTGCGCGCAGACACCGACACGGGTGCGGGTGCTGGTGCCGATGCTGGTGTTGGTACCGGTGCCGATGCTGGTGCTGGTGCCACCCCGGACGGCGACACCGGCGGCACCGGAGGCCCCTCGCACGGGGGCGCCGCGTGAGCGTGCGCGCCGCCCCCTCCGGGGCACCGCCCGTCCCCGACGTCTTCGACCCGCGCCTCTACGCGCAGGGCATCCCGCACGAGCGCTACCGCGTGCTGCGCGACCACCATCCGGTGGCGTGGCAGGAGGAACGGGAGGTGCTCGGCTGGCCGGCGGGCCCGGGCTTCTGGGCGGTCACCCGGCACGCGGACGTGGTGCGTGTCCTCAAGGATCCGGCGACGTACTCCTCGTACCTGGGCGCCACCCAGATCCGCGATCCCGCGCCGGGGGATCTGCCGTTCATCCGCCGCATGATGCTCAACCAGGACCCTTCCGCGGGGGCCCGCGCCCCGGCCGGCGGCGCGGACGCCGCCGACCACGGCAGGCTGCGCAGACTGGTCAGCCGGGCGTTCACGCCCCGGCGGATCGAGCGCTTCGAGGCGGGGGCGCGCGAGCGGGCGCGGACCCTGCTCGCGGCCGCGGTGGACGCGGCCAGGGACGGTGACGGCACGTTCGACGTCGTCACCGCCGTCACCGACGACTACGCCCTGCTCGGCCTCGCGGACCTGCTCGGCATCCCGGCCTCCGACCGCGGCCTGCTGCTGCGCTGGACGCAGCGCGTCATCGGCTACCAGGACCCGGACGAGGCCGCCCCGCCGGTGCCGGGTCCCGACGGCCGGCCGCTGAACCCGCGCTCGCCCGCGATGCTGCGCGACATGTTCGCGTACGCGCACACGCTGGCCGCGCACAAGCGCGTGCACCCGGGCGACGACGTGCTGACCACGCTCGCCACGGACCCCGAACTCACTGCGGCGGAGCTGGAGATGTTCTTCTTCCTGCTCACCGTCGCGGGCAACGACACCGTGCGCAGCGCCGCGCCCGGCGGGGTGCTCGCGCTCGCGGAGAACCCCGGCGAGTACGAGCGGCTGCGCGCAGGGCGGGTCACCGCCGCGAGCGCGGTCGAGGAACTGCTGCGCAGCCACCCGCCGGTGCTCAGCTTCCGCCGCACGGCGGCCCGCGACACCGAGCTGGCCGGTACGCGCATCGCGGCCGGGGACAAGGTCGTCGTCTTCCACGCCTCCGCCCACCACGACGAACGCGTCTTCACCACCCCCCATGGCCTGGACCTCTCCCGCTCACCAAACCCACACGTGGCATTCGGCGACGGCCCACACATCTGCCTGGGCGCCCATTTCGCCCGACTCCAACTCCGGGTGTTCCTGGAGGAGTTGACACGCACACTGCCAGTCATCCGCCTGACGGAGCCACCACGCCGACTAGTCTCACACTTCATCAACGGCCTGAAGACGCTACGCATCGAGGCACCCGCGCGGGGCGGGAGGGCAGTGTGATGTGCGGGGGCGTGTGAGGTACGGGGCGCGTCGCCGCGTAAGGCGCGGGATCGACGCGCGCCCCGCCGCGTAATCCCACCCCGACCACGACCCCACCGCCACACCCCCCGCCCCACCCTCACCACGCACCAAGGACCGAAGCCGCCGCCGACGCGACCAGCGCCACCTTGATCAGTCGCCCGGACCGGCGCAGACCCCTGTACTTCGCCACGGCGATGCGTGACAGCACCCGGAGTTCGTCGAGGTCGTGGTCCGCTTCGAGTGCCTCGCCCAGGCGGTCCGGCTCGCACTCCGCCCACGTCAGAAAACTGCCGCGCCCCGAGGCGTCGAGGCGCGGGAGGACGACCCCGAGGAGCGTCCAGACCCGCCGCAAGGGCCGCCCCGCTCCCGGTGGCGCCCAGCACCGTGACCGGCCACGGCTGCCGGAAGAGGTCCCCGGCCCGCCCGCCGAACGAGGCCACCGCGACCGCGAGCCCAGCGAGCATGATCGAGGCCTGGGTGTTGGCGCTATGCAGTTCGGAGCGGACCACGGCCGATTCCTCCTGCGCACGGGAAGCCATACCCGCACCCCCTCCCGTCGGGACCCCGCGTCCGCTCCGTTCGACGCGGCGCGCCGCCCGTGAGGTTCCGCCTCCCCCCGTCTCCTCGGGCCCAGCACCAACCTGCCCCCCACATCACGATCAGGTCTCACGCCCCCTCACCCCCTTGTCACGCCCCCGTGTAATCGTTTCCAATCCTCGATGTAATCGATTCCACGAGGAGGTGGACCGACGATGGCAACCAGCTCGGTGAGCATCAAGGACGTCGCGGCCGAGGCCGGCGTGTCCGTCGCCACCGTGTCGCGCGTGCTCAACAGCCACCCCTCCGTCAGCCCCGCCTCCCGCGGCCGGGTGCTCGCCGCCGTGGAGGCGCTCGGCTACCGGCCCAACGCCGTCGCCCGGTCCCTGCGCACCGACCAGACCCGCACCCTCGGGCTCGTCATCAGCGACGTGCTCAACCCGTACTTCACCGAGCTGGCCCGCTCCGTCGAGGAGGCCGCCCGCGCGCTGGGCTACAGCGTGATCATCGGCAACGCCGACGAGCGGCCCGAGCTCCAGGACCACCACGTGCGGACCCTGCTCGACCGGCGGATCGACGGACTGCTCGTCTCCCCCACCGACGGTGGCTCGCCGCTTATGCTGGACGCCGTCCGGGCCGGCACCCCGATGGTCTTCGTGGACCGGTGGATCCCCGGCGTCGACGTCCCCGTCGTCCGCTCCGACGGCCGGCAGGCCGTCCGCGACCTCGTCGCCCACCTGCACGGGCTCGGCCACCGCAGGCTCGCCATCATCGCGGGCCCGGCCGCCACCACCACCGGCAGCGAGCGCGTCGAGGCCTTCCGGGACGCGCTGCGCGAGCACGGCACCGCGCTGCCCGAGGCGTACATCGGGCAGGGCGATTTCCAGGCCGACAGCGGACGGCGCGCCACCGAGCGCTTCCTCGCCCTGCCCGAGCCGCCCGACGTCGTCTTCGCCGCCGACAACCTGATGGCGCTCGGCGCCCTCGACGCGATCCGCGCGCACGGCCTGCGCGTCCCGCACGACGTCGGGCTCGCCGCCTTCGACGACATCCCGTGGTTCGTGCACACCGATCCGCCCGTCACGGCGATCGCCCAGCCCACCGGCGACCTCGGCCGGGCCGCCGTCGGGGCGCTCATCGACCTGATCGAGGGCAGGCGCCCGCACTCCGTCACCCTGCCCGCCCGCCTCGTCGTCCGCCGTTCCTGCGGCGAGCCGGCCGGCGGGGACACCTCCGCACGAAGGAGCAACCCGTGAGCAGCCAGCAGGAGTTGCTGCGCATCGAGGGCATACGCAAGACGTTCCCCGGTGTCGTCGCGCTCGACTCCGTCGACTTCGATCTGCGCCGCGGCGAGGTGCACGTCCTGCTCGGTGAGAACGGCGCGGGCAAGAGCACCCTCATCAAGATGCTCTCCGGCGCCTACCGCCCCGACAGCGGGCGGATCCTCGCCGAGGGGCGCGAGGTGCGCATCCACGGCGCGCAGGACGCCGAACGGCTCGGCATCGCCACCATCTACCAGGAGTTCAACCTCGTCCCCGACCTGACCGTCGCCGAGAACATCTTCCTGGGGCGCCAGCCGCGCCGCTTCGGTCTCGTCGACCGCAAGAGGATGGAGGCCGATGCCGAGGAGCTGCTCCAGCGGGTCGGCGTGGCCGTGTCGCCGCGCGCGAAGGTCCGCGAACTGGGCATCGCCCGGCTCCAGATGGTCGAGATCGCCAAGGCGCTGAGCCTGGACGCGCGCGTACTGATCATGGACGAGCCGACCGCCGTCCTCACCTCCGAAGAGGTCGACAAGCTCTTCGGGATCGTGCGCACGCTGCGCGCGGACGGCGTCGGCGTCGTGTTCATCACCCACCACCTCGAGGAGATCGCCGCGCTCGGCGACCGCGTCACCGTCCTGCGCGACGGCCGCAGCGTCGCCCAGGTGCCCGCGTCGACCGACGAGGACGAGCTCGTACGTCTGATGGTGGGGCGCAGCATCGAGCAGCAGTATCCGCGTCAACGCCCCGAGATCGGGCCCCCGTTGCTGCGGGTCGAGGGTCTCACCCGCGACGGCGCCTTCCACGACGTCAGCTTCGAGGTGCGGGCCGGTGAGGTCGTGGGTCTCGCGGGTCTGGTCGGGGCGGGCCGGACGGAGGTGGCGCGCGCCGTCTTCGGCGCCGACGCGTACGACCGCGGCTCCGTCGACGTACACGGTGAGCGGCTGCCGCGGCACGACGTGAACGCGGCGATGGGCGCGGGCATCGGCCTGGTCCCGGAGGACCGCAAGGGGCAGGGGCTCGTCCTGGACGCGTCCGTGCGGGAGAACCTCGGCCTGGTGACGCTGCGTTCGGCGACGCGGGCGGGCCTTGTGGACCTGAAGGGGCAGCACCGGGCGGCGGCCCGGATCGCCGAGCAGCTGGGGGTGCGGATGGCCGGGCTCGGCCAGCACGTCCGTACCCTCTCCGGCGGCAACCAGCAGAAGGTCGTCATCGGCAAGTGGCTGCTCGCCGACGTCAAGGTGCTCATCCTCGACGAGCCGACGCGCGGCATCGACGTCGGCGCGAAGGTCGAGATCTACCAGCTGATCAACGAGCTGACGGCGTCCGGCCACGCGGTCCTGATGATCTCCAGCGATCTGCCCGAGGTGCTCGGCATGAGCGACCGGGTGCTGGTGATGGCGCAGGGCCGGATCGCCGGTGAGCTGACGGCCGAAGAGGCCACCCAGGACGCCGTGATGGCCCTCGCCGTGAGCAGCGCCGCGGCGGGTCCGGCGGACGCGGCCGCCCCGGCGGCGGAAAAGGCAGAAACAGTACGGAACGTGGACGACGAGACAGCGGAGGGCTCCCGTGGCCACTGAAACCCTGAAGCGCGACGCGGGTGGCGCACCGACGCTCCGCCGCGTCCTGCTGGACAACGGCGCGCTCAGCGCCCTGATCGTGCTGGTGGTGGCGATGTCGCTGCTCTCCGGCGACTTCCTGACCACCCAGAACCTGCTCAACGTCGGCGTGCAGGCCGCGGTGACCGCGATCCTGGCGTTCGGCGTCACCTTCGTGATCGTCTCGGCGGGCATCGACCTGTCGGTCGGCTCGGTGGCCGCGCTGTCGGCGACCGTCCTCGCCTGGACGGCGACCTCACAGGGGCTGCCGGTCTGGCTGGCGGTGGTCCTCGCCGTGGCGACGGGCATGGCCTGCGGGTTCGTCAACGGCCTGCTCGTCTCGTACGGGAAGCTGCCGCCGTTCATCGCGACGCTCGCCATGCTGTCGGTGGCCCGCGGCCTCTCCCTGGTCATATCGCAGGGCAGCCCGATCGCCTTCCCCGACTCGGTCTCGCACCTCGGTGACACGATCGGCGGCCGGCTGCCGGTACCGGTCATCGTGATGGTCGGCATGGGTCTGGTGACGGCGCTCGTCCTCGGGCGCACGTTCATCGGCCGCTCCATGTACGCGATCGGCGGCAACGAGGAGGCGGCGCGCCTCTCCGGTCTGCGGGTCAAGCGGCAGAAACTGGTGATCTACGCGCTCTCCGGCCTCTTCGCCGCCGTCGCGGGCATCGTCCTCGCCTCGCGCCTGGTCTCCGCGCAGCCGCAGGCCGCGCAGGGGTACGAGCTGGACGCGATCGCCGCGGTCGTCATCGGCGGCGCGAGCCTGGCGGGCGGCGTCGGCAAGGCGTCGGGCACGCTCATCGGCGCGCTGATCCTCGCGGTGCTGCGCAACGGCCTCAACCTCCTGTCGGTGTCGGCCTTCTGGCAGCAGGTGGTCATCGGTGTCGTCATCGCGCTCGCGGTCCTCCTGGACACGCTGCGGCGCAAGGCGGGCGCGACGCCCGGCGCCTCCTCGGGCGCCGCGGGCGGGGTGCGGGGCAAGGGGCCGCAGGCGGTGAAGTACGCGGTCGCCGCCGTGGTCGTGGCCGCGGTGATCGGCGCGGTCTCCTACTTCGACCCGGGTTCGTCCGGCACCTCGACGAAGGTCGGCATGTCGCTGTCCACGCTCAACAACCCCTTCTTCGTGCAGATGAAGGAGGGCGCGCAGGCGGAGGCCGAGAAGGCGGGCATCGACCTGACCGTCACCGACGCGCAGAACGACGCCTCGCAGCAGAGCAACCAGCTGCAGAACTTCACCGGATCGGGGGTGAAGTCGATCATCGTGAACCCGGTGGACTCCGACGCGGTGGGCCCGGCCGTGCGGGGCGCCAACAAGCAGGACATCCCGGTGATCGCCGCGGACCGCGGCGTCAACAAGGCGGAGACCGCCACCCTGGTCGCCTCCGACAACGTCGCGGGCGGCAGGCTGGCGGCGAAGACGCTCGCCGAGCGGCTCGGCGGCAAGGGCAAGGTGATCGTCCTCCAGGGCACGCCCGGCACCTCCGCGAGCCGCGAGCGCGGGCAGGGCTTCGCCGAGGGCATCAAGGCGTACCCCGGGATCGACGTCGTCGCCCGGCAGCCCGCGGACTTCGACCGCACCAAGGGCCTGGACGTCATGACGAACCTCCTCCAGTCCCACAAGGGCGTCGACGGTGTCTTCGCGGAGAACGACGAGATGGCGCTCGGCGCGGTCAAGGCGCTCGGCGGCAAGGCCCGCGGGTCCGTCCCGGTGGTCGGCTTCGACGGCACGCCCGACGGGCTCAAGGCCGTCGAGGCGGGCACGCTGTACGCGTCGGTGGCGCAGCAGCCCAGGGAGCTCGGGAAGATCGCGGTCCGCAACGCGGTGCGGTCGGCGCGCGGCGAGAAGGTCCGCGAGACGGTGAAGGTGCCGGTGAAGATCGTCACGGCGAAGAACGTCGACAATTTCTCGTGACGGCGGCCCCGCACCGCGGGTGACCGCCGCCCCCGCACCGTACGAAAGCAGGAATCCCCACATGAACGACGACTACGAACTCCTTGTCGTGGGCTCCGCCAACGCCGATCTGGTGGTCGGCGTGGAGCGCCGCCCCGCGCCCGGCGAGACGGTCCTCGGCTCCGACCTGGCCGTCCACCCGGGTGGCAAGGGCGGCAACCAGGCGGTCGCCGCCGCCCGGCTCGGCGCCCGCACCGCGCTGCTCGCCCGGGTCGGCGACGACGCCCACGGCAGGCTCCTGCTGGACGCCCAGCGCGCGGCCGGCGTGGAGACCGACGGGGTCCTGGTGGGCGGCGCGCCCACCGGTGTCGCGCTGATCACGGTCGACCCGTCGGGCGACAACAGCATCGTGGTGTCGCCCGGTGCCAACGCCCGGCTCACCCCCGGGGACATCCGTGCGGCGGGCGGCCTGCTCGGCGCGGCGCGGGTGGTCTCCAGCCAGCTGGAGATCCCCCTGGAGACGGTCGCCGAGGTCATCCGCACGCTGCGGCCCGGGGCCCGCTTCGTCCTGAACCCCTCCCCGCCGGCCCCGCTGCCCGCCGAGGTGCTCGCCGCGTGCGACCCGCTGGTGGTCAACGAGCACGAGGCGCGCGTCATCCTCGGCGAGGACGCGGGCGAGGCGCCCGAGGAGTGGGCGCGCGGGCTGCTCGCGCTCGGCCCCCGCTCCGTGGTGATCACGCTGGGCGCCGAGGGCGCGCTCGCCGCGGACGGCCCGGACGGCTCGTCCGTACGGATTCCGAGCCCGAAGGTCGATGCGGTGGACACCACCGGCGCGGGCGACGCCTTCACCGCCGCGCTCGGCTGGCGGCTCGGCCTCGGCGAGGATCTGGCGACGGCGGTGGCGTACGCGGTACGGGTGGGTTCCGCCGCGGTCACCCGCAAGGGGGCGCAGGACTCCTATCCGACGGCCGCGGAGCTGCCCGCCGCCCCCGAGGCCTCGTCCCGGTGAAGAAGTCGGGCATCCTCAACCGTCATCTGGCGGGCGCGCTCGCGGAGTTGGGGCACGGCGACACCGTGCTCGTCTGCGACGCGGGCATGCCCGTGCCGGCCGGGCCGCGCCTGGTGGACCTGGCGTTCCGCGCCGGGGTCCCCTCCTTCGCGGAGGTCCTCGACGGCCTCCTCGCCGAGCTGGTGGTGGAGGGCGGCACGGCGGCGCACGAGGTGCGGGAGGCGAACCCGGCGGCGGCGCGGCTGCTGCGGGAGTCCCTGCCCGCGCTCGATCTCGTGCCGCACGACGAGGTCAAGCGCCGGTCGGCGGCGGCCCGTCTGGTGGTCCGCACCGGCGAGGCCCGGCCGTACGCGAATGTGCTGCTGAGGTGCGGGGTCTTCTTCTGACCGCACTCCGGCCCCGGCGGGCCGCCGCCCGCCTGTCCGCTATACGAACCCAACTCCCCGGATTGTGACCGGTTTCCGCTCTTGACGGCGGTTCGGCGCACCCTCAATATCAGGCGACGCACAGCTCCAACCGGCGTCCTGCGACACCCGCGTCGCAGGACGCCTCGCACGTTCCGTCCCTCACGCTGTTCGGAATACGGAGCCCCACATGAAGCTCTTCAGACGGGCGGCCGCCGGTGCGGCCACCCTGGCCATCGGCGGCCTGCTCGCCACCGCCGTCCCCTCGGCCGCAGCGCCTTCGCCCACGCTCGCGGCCCCCGACATCCCCCTCGCCAACGTCAAGGCACACCTCTCCCAGCTCCAGTCCATAGCCTCGGCCAACGGTGGCAACCGCGCCCACGGACGCCCCGGTTACAAGGCCTCCATCGACTATGTGAAGGGCAAGCTGGACTCGGCCGGATTCACCACCCGCGTCCAGCAGTTCACCTCCAGCGGCGCCACCGGCTACAACCTGATAGCCGACTGGCCGGGCGGTGACGAGAGCCAGGTCCTGATGTCGGGCGCGCACCTCGACAGCGTCTCGGCGGGCCCCGGCATCAACGACAACGGCTCGGGTTCGGCGGGCATCCTGGAGACCGCGCTCGCCGTCTCCCGCGCGCAGCTCAAGCCGGCCAAGCACCTGCGGTTCGCCTGGTGGGGCGCCGAGGAGCTGGGCATGGTCGGGTCGCGGTACTACGTCAACAACCTGCCGACGACCGACCGTTCGAAGATCAGCGGCTATCTGAACTTCGACATGATCGCCTCCCCGAACCCGGGTTACTTCGTCTACGACGACGACCCCACCATCGAGAAGACGTTCAAGGACTACTACGCCGGCCTGAACGTCCCCACGGAGATCGAGACCGAGGGCGACGGCCGCTCCGACCACGCCCCGTTCGACAGCGCGGGCATCCCGGTCGGCGGCCTGTTCTCCGGCGCCGAGCGCACCAAGTCCAGTGCGCAGGCCCAGAAGTGGGGCGGCACGGCGGGCCAGGCCTTCGACCGCTGCTACCACTCGTCCTGCGACACCTCGTCGAACATCAACGACACCGCCCTCGACCGCAACAGCGACGCCATCGCGTACGCGATCTGGACCCTCGGCGCGGGCGGCACCGTCCCGCCCGGTGACGTGTACGAGAACACCACGGACGTCGCCATCCCGGACAACGGCGCCGCGGTGACCTCGACGGTGAACGTGACCGGCCGCACCGGCAACGCCCCCGCCACCCTCAAGGTGGACGTCGACATCCGGCACACCTGGCGCGGCGACGTGGTGGTCGACCTGCTGGCGCCCGACGGGACGGCGTACCGCCTGAAGAACTCCAGCGGCAACGACTCGGCGGACAACGTCATCGCGACGTACACCGTCGACGCGTCAAGTGAGCCGGCCAACGGGGCCTGGAAGCTCCGCGTCCAGGACGTGGCGGCCCAGGACACGGGGTACATCAACAGCTGGAAGCTGACCTTCTAGCGCAACGGCGGCGCCGGGCGGCACGCAGGCCGCCCGGCGCCCCGGACTCAGCTCTCGTCCGCCGCAAGCCGCAGCGAGATGCTGTTGATGCAGTACCGCTGGTCGGTCGGGGTCGGATACCCCTCGCCCTCGAACACGTGACCGAGGTGCGAGCCGCAGCGCGCGCAGCGCACCTCGGTCCGCACCATGCCGTGGGAAGTGTCCTGCACCAGCTCGACGGCGTCGGAGTCCTTGGGGTCGTAGAAGCTCGGCCAGCCGCAGTGCGACTCGAACTTCTCCCGCGAGGTGAACAGCTCCGCGCCGCACGCGCGACAGGAGTAGACGCCCTTCGTCTTGGTGTCCGTGTACTCACCGACGAAGGCGGGTTCCGTGCCGGCCTGGCGCAGCACCGCGTACTCCGAGGGGGTCAGCTCCGCGCGCCACTGCTCGTCCGGCTTCTCGACGTCGTACGACATGGGTGACATCCCCTTAACTCGACGAATCGGCTTACTTCGACAACTCGGCCAGGATCTGCGGGCCGAGGTCCGTGACGTCGCCCGCTCCCATGGTGAGAACGAGATCGCCGGGCCGGGCCATTCCCGCGATCGCGCGGACCGCCTCCGCCTTGTCGTGGGCGGCGGTGACCTCGGCGCCGGCCGCGCGGGCCGCGTCGATGATCAGGGCGCTGGTGACGCCGGGGATCGGGTCCTCGCGGGCCGGATAGATGTCGAGGACCACGGAGGAGTCGGCGAGGGCGAGGGCCTGGCCCATCTCCGTGCCCAGCTCCTGGGTGCGCGAGAAGAGGTGCGGCTGGAAGAGGACGAGGATGCGGGAGTCGCCCGCGGCGGAGCGCATCGCCTCCAGGTCCGCCGTCATCTCCGTCGGGTGGTGGGCGTAGGAGTCGATCACCTGGACGCCCGCCGCCTCGCCCTTGAGCTGGAGGCGGCGCTTGACGCCCGTGTACGACTTGAGGGCGGCGGCCAGGTTCCGGGACGGGATGCCGAGCGCGATGCCCGCCGCGAGGGCCGCGACGGCGTTGTTCGCGTAGTGCCTGCCGGGCACCGAGACCTGGAAGGTGAGGAACTTGCCGTCCAGGACGACCGTGACCTCGCTGGTCAGACCGCGCGCGGTGATCTTGTGGATGCGCAGGTCCGCGGTGTCCGACTCGCCGTAGGTGACGACCTTGAGCTCTCCGAGGTCCCGGACGCGCCTGGTCAGCTCCACCGCGCCCGGCTGGTCCGCCGAGATGACCAGCGTGCCGCCGGGGACGATCTTGCCGGCGAAGGTCTCGAAGGACTCGTAGATCTCGTCCATCGAGGCGTAGTTGGCGTGGTGGTCGAGCTCCACGTTGAGGACGATGGCGACCTCGGGCGCGTACTTGTGGAAGCTGCGGTCGCTTTCATCGGCCTCGGCGACGAAGATGTCGCCCTCGCCGTGCAGCGCGTTGGTGCCGGGCGCGTCCAGGTCGCCGCCGATCGCGTACGACGGGTCGAGGCCGAGGGTGGAGAGGGTGACGGCGAGCATCGACGTCGTCGTGGTCTTGCCGTGCGTGCCCGCGACGGCGATCGGGCGCAGGCCCGCCATCAGGGCGGCCAGGGCGTCCGAGCGGTGCACCACGGGGATGCCGAGCTCGGTGGCGCGGGCCAGCTCGGGGTTGTCGGCGCGGATCGCGGAGGAGACGACGACGCAGGTGGCGTCGGAGGCGAGGTGGGCGGCGTCGTGTCCGATGTGGACCGTGGCGCCGAGCGCGCGCAGCGCCTCGGCGGTGGCGGACTCCCGGGCGTCGCTGCCCGCGACCTTGGCGCCGCGCTGGGCCAGGATCTTGGCGATGCCCGACATCCCGGCGCCGCCGATGCCGATGAAGTGCGGTCGGTCCATGGCGGCCATGGACTGGGGCAGGCCGGGTGCCATGCGTGTGTCTCCCCTGGTGGTGCGGGTGTCACGGCGTACGGCGCGTGTCGGGCCGTACGGCGTCTGGGCAGGCCCCAGCCTATTGCCTCCGCGGGGAGCGGCCGCCGGGCCACCCCGCCGGAGCCTCTACCCCTCGTCGGCCGCGCTGTGCGAGAAGAGCTTGAGGACCGGCACGCCCACCTTGTGGCGCGCCCGCGAGGCCCAGTCCCGGTGGAAGAACTCCTCCACGTAGTGCGGGTCGGTCAGGACGATCACCTCGTCGGCGTCGGCCTCGTCGACCAGCGTCTTCAGGGCGTCCAGCGGATGGTCCTCGATGAGCCGCCCCTGGGCCGCGCACCCCGCCGCCCGCAGCGCCGTCAGGGAGACCTGCAGCGCCTGCTCGCCGAGGTGTGTCGCCTCCTGCCCCTCCGGGGTCTCGCCCTCGCGCGCCGCCTCGTCGAGTTCGCCGAGGGCGACGTCGTCGATGGCCCGCAGCAGACGGTCCGCCTGGTCGCCCCGCGGCTGGAGCAGCACGTGGAAGGCGACGGGCTCGTCCCCGTGCAACGTGGTGACGAACTCAACGTCGGCGGACGTCAGGGCCTTCTCGATCATCAATACGCTTGTGAACACGCCAGGCGCCCTTCTCATCCGTGGGCCGTCCTGAGGCCCTTGCGGAAACCATCCTGCCCCGTTACCGCACGGGGACTGCGAGATCTAGTGTGCCCAGCCGAAGCCAAACGGAACGGCTGATTCCGCCGAATGTCAGGTACGACGGTAGCGGGTGAAGAGGAACCCGGCCTCCTCCAGTACGGACGTCAGTACGAATCGTTCCGGCACCGCCAGCGCGGAGCCGCCCGCGATCCGCTGGGCGTCACCCGCGGTGAGCATGGGCGACACCGTCAGACAGAGCTCGTCCAGCGCCCCGGCGGCCACGAGCTGGCCGAGGAGGCGCGGCCCGCCCTCCGTCAGCAGCCGGGTCAGCCCCCGGTCCGCCAGCGCGGGCGCGATCCGCTCCGGCTCCACGGTGGCGCCCTCACCGGCGAGCACCACCACGGCGCCCGCCTTCTCGGCGGCGTCGATCCGGTCGGCCGGCGCCGCGGCGCCGGTCAGCACGAGGGTGGGCGTCAGGGGCGCCGTGAAGAGCGGAAGCGAGAAGTCCAGGTCGAGACTGGCACTGACGACCGCGATGGCGGGCGCCGGGGCCTGCCCGGCCGCCGCCCGGTGGTGCTCGAAGGAGGCACGCGCCTTGGCCGGACGGTACCCCTCCTTCCGGACGGTCTCGGCGCCGACGATCACGACATCGGCGAGGGCCCGCAGGGTGCCGAAGATCCGCATGTCGGTGGTGCCGGAGATCGGGTGGGAGCGCCCCTCGTGGTGGGCCGCGCCGTCGAGGGTGGAGACCATGTTGGCGCGCAGCCAGGTCGTCTCCCCCGCCGGGTAGGCATAGGCCTCCGCCAGCTCGTCGAGGCCCCACTCCCCGTCGGCGCTCTCGGCCGTCCGGCGGGGGGGCCGGTCGGTGACGTCGGCTGTCTGGTCGGTCACAGGGAACAGGCGTCGCATATCCGCAGTCTCGCACGCCCCTTAAGCTGGGGAACCGTGTCGTCCTCCACCCCAGCCTCCGGGCACAGCCGCATGGCCGAAGTGGCTCCGCTGTCCCTGTGCGCCCGCGAGCCCCACGTCCCCGCCGACCGCCTGGTGGCCGAGATGGTGCCGCCGCCGCGCTTCGACGCGGTGCGCTTCGACACGTACATCCCGGACCCGAACCAGCCGAGCCAGGCCGAGGCGGTCCGGATCCTGAGCGGTTTCGCGGCGGGGCTCGGCGGGGCGCACGCCTCCGGGGCGGGCAAGAAGCGGTGGTTCCAGAGGAAGGCCGCCGCCCCCGCGGGCCCGCGCGGCATCTACCTCGACGGCGGGTACGGCGTCGGCAAGACCCACCTGCTCGCCTCCCTGTGGCACGCGGCGCCGGCCGCGCCGCAGCAGAAGGCGTTCGGCACCTTCGTCGAGCTCACGAACCTCGTCGGCGCCCTCGGCTTCCAGCAGACCGTGCGCACCCTCGGTGACCACCGGCTGCTCTGCATCGACGAATTCGAGCTCGACGACCCGGGCGACACGGTGCTCGTGTCGTCCCTGCTCCGCAAGCTCGTCGACCAGGGCGTGGCGCTCGCCGCGACCTCGAACACACTGCCGGGCAAGCTCGGCGAGGGCCGGTTCGCGGCGACCGACTTCCTGCGCGAGATCCAGGGTCTTTCCGCCCACTTCAGGGCGGTGCGGATCGACGGCGAGGACTACCGCCACCGCGGCCTGCCCGAGGCCCCCGCCCCGTACTCGGAGGAGCAGGTCACCAAGGCGGCGTACGCCACCGACGGCGCCTCGCTCGACGACTTCCCGCATCTGCTCGCCCACCTGTCCAAGGTCCACCCGAGCCGGTACGGCGCGCTCACCGACGGCCTCGGCGCCGTCTGCCTGACCGATGTGACGCCGGTGCCCGACCAGTCGACCGCGCTGCGCCTTGTGGTGCTCGCCGACCGGTTGTACGACCGGGAGGTACCGGTACTCGCCTCCGGCGTGCCCTTCGACCGGCTGTTCAGCGAGGACATGTTGAACGGCGGGTACCGGAAGAAGTACTTCCGCGCCATCTCGCGGCTCACGGCGCTCGCGCGGGACGCCAAGGGGCTCGTCGGCGAGTGACGCCGCCCCGGCGGGGGCCGCACGGCGGCGCGCGAAACGGAAGCTACGCGCGTGGTTCCCGTGCACCAAGGCGCGTGGTACACACATCCGGTCACATTCCTGTCCGCCAGCAGGAGGTTGCCCATCATGTCTGCCACTCGACGTCAGGTTCTCGCCCGCACCGGTGCGCTGGGCGCGGGGATCGCCTTCACCGGCACTCTGTCGGAACTCTTCGCGGGCACCGCCGCCGCGCACGGGAAGGCCGGTTACGGCCCCCTCGTCCCCGACCCCAAGGGCCTGCTCGACCTGCCCAGAGGCTTCCGCTACAAGGTCCTTTCGCGCGAGGGCGACGACCTCCGCTCCGGCGAGGGGAAGGTGCCGAGCAACCACGACGGCATGGCCGCCTTCCGCGGCAGGAACGGCGGCGTGAACCTCGTGCGCAACCACGAGAACCGCGTCACCGGCCGCATCCCGGTGCCGATCGTCAAGGGGATCACGTACGACCCGATGGGCAAGGGCGGCTGTACGGCGCTCGCGCTCGACCGGCACAACAATGTCGTGGGCGAGCGGGTCGCCATCGCCGGCACCGCCGTCAACTGCGCGGGCGGGCCCACGCCTTGGGGCACCTGGCTCACCTGCGAGGAGACCGAGGACAAGGCCGGCACCAACGGCTATACCAAGGACCACGGCTTCATCTTCGAGGTCGACCCGGTGGACCCGCGCCGCACCGGCGCGGTGCCGCTGACCGCGATGGGCCGCTTCCAGCACGAGGCGATCGCAATCGACCCGCACCGCGGCGTCGTCTACGAGACCGAGGACGCCTTCGACAAGCCCTTCGGCCTCTTCTACCGCTTCCTGCCCGAGAAGCCGGAGGGCGGCCACGGTTCGCTGCGCGCGGGCGGCCGGCTGCAGGCGATGCGGGTGCCCGGCGTGGCCGACCTCTCCTCGGTGCAGGAGACGGGCACGCGCTTCGACGGCATCGAGTGGGTCGACGTACCGGACCCGCTCGCCGCCCAGACCCCCATCCGCTTCCAGGACTTCGGCAAGAAGGGCATCACCCACGCCCAGAAGCTGGAGGGCTGCTACTGGGGCGGCTCGTCCGTCTACTTCGTGTCGTCCTTCGCACGCAGCAAGGACGGCTCCGCGGCCGACCACTTCGGCCAGATCTGGCGGTACGACCCGGCCAGGCGCCGCCTCACCCTCGTGATCGTCTTCGGCCCCGGCACCGACATCCAGCTGCCGGGCGAGTCCCCCGACAACATCTGCCTCGCGCCGACCGGCGGCCTCATGGTGTGCGAGGACGGCGGAGGCGCCCAGTACGTGTTCGGCCTGACCCGGGGCGGCGAGGTCTACGCGATGGCCCGCGGCCGGCAGAACATCGGCACCCCCGAGGAGCCCGAGTGGGGCGAGTTCGCGGGCGTCACGTTCTCACCGGACCACGACACGATGTACGTGAACTGCTACACGCCCGGCACCACGTTCGCGGTGACGGGCCCCTGGCACAGGTAGCGGCCCGTCGCCCTTCGGCGCACGATCGAGTCAGACGAAGGGAAGGGGTGCGCGGTGGCCGGGAAAGAGAAGAAAGCCGACGGCGCGAAGAAGCGGGGCAAGAAGGGCGGCAAGAGCACGGACGCCGACCCGCCCCGCCTCTCCGAGCTGCTGCGCGTCCCCGGGGGCGGACCGGTGGACCTCACCTCCATCGCCCCCGACGCGACCCCCGCGGGCCCCGCCGGCAAGCGCGCGGGGCTCGCGGCCACCGCCCGGATGGGCGAAGACCTCGCCGGCCTCCAGGAGCGCCTCTACGCCGCCGGCACCAAGGGCGACCGGCGCCGGGTGCTGCTGGTGCTCCAGGGCATGGACACCAGCGGCAAGGGCGGCACCGTCAAGCACGTCATCGGGCTCTTCAACCCCTCGGGCTGCCGCATCAGGGCGTTCCGGACCCCGACGCCCGAGGAGCTGAACCACCCCTTCCTCTGGCGCGTCATGAAGGCCCTGCCGCTCCCCGGCGAGATCGGCATCTTCGACCGCTCGCACTACGAGGACGTCCTCATCGCCCGCGTCCGCGAACTGGCGCCCCGCGACCGGCTGGCCGCCCGCTATGACGAGATCAACCGTTTCGAGCAGTCCCTCGCCGACGACGGCGTCACCCTCGTCAAATGCTTCCTCCACATCTCGTACGACCAGCAGCGCCGCCGTCTCCTCGAGCGCCTCGACAACCCGGACAAACACTGGAAGTTCAGCCCCGGCGACATCGACGACCGCGCGCGGTGGCCCGCCTACCGCGAGGCGTACGAGATCGCCCTGGAGCGGTGCTCGACCCCGGCGGCGCCCTGGTACGTGATCCCCGCCGACCGCAAGTGGTACCGCAACTGGGCCGTCAGCAGGCTCCTCCTGGAACACCTGCGCGAGCTGGACCCGCGGTATCCGAAGGCCGACTTCGACGTGGCGGAGTGCCGCAGGCGGCTCCAGGAGACGACGGGCCGCTGAGGCCGCCGCCCGCGGCGCGCTCCGGCGTCAGTACGCCGTCACCGGGTAGTGGTCCGACAGGTTCGTGTACGTGTACTCCTTGCCCCAGCTGGAGACGGTCCACGGCGCGCTCCGCTCCTTGACGACGTGGTCGGTCCAGGTCGCGGGGCGGGCGTGACCCCTGCGGTGGAGGATGTGGTCGAGGTCCTCGCGAGGGTCGTCGGGGTAGCGCTCGGCGGCGATCGAGTTCTCCCGCGTGTCGAAGGAGTACGGGTGGCCGGTGCGGGCGTCGGCGGGGACCAGGTCGGCGGCGGCGAGCATCGAGGCGTACTCGGCGCCGCGCGAGTCGACGTTGAAGTCCCCCGCCACGATGACCTGTTCGTCCGCCGGGATCTTCTTGGCGTCAAGGAAGGCGTCCACCTCCTTGAACTGGGCGGCGCGGGTGGTCGCTGCCTCGCCGCTGCCGCAGCCGGGGTCGGTCGACTGGGTGTGCGTGCCCACGACGTGGACCCGGGCGCCGTTGACGTCGAGCACGGCGTAGACGAACCCCTTGTTGGAGTACGCGTCGGAGCCGCACGCGTCCTTGTAGACGTACTGCTCCTTGCGCAGGACCGGCCACTTGCTCAGGACCGTCACGCCGCCGTCCTCCGGGGTCACCGAGGAGTAGGCGCCGCCGGTGGCGTCCCAGCCGCTCGTGCCGCGCCCCATCACGGGCGTCTGGTACGGGTAGGCGGCCGCGGCGTTCGCCTTCAGCGCGTCGGACGAGGCGTTGTCGAACGCCTCCTGCAGCACGACGACGTCCTGGCCCCGGAAGAAGTCCGCGGCGGGTATCGCCCGGGCGCGGTGGTCCTGGCCCCAGTTGGGGTAGAGCGTCTTGCTGAACAGGAACGTGTTGTACGTGAGCACCTTGAGCGGGGCGGGTGCCGCGGCCGCGTCGGCGGCGGTCGCGGAGGGGGCGGTGGCGGTGAGCGTGGCGGCGGCGAGCACCGAGGCGATCGCGGCCGCGCGGGTCCTGCGCGGCGCCGGGTGCGACGAGTGCGACACGACAACTCCTGGGGTCCAAGTGGGTGGTTGGCGCCTCTCGGGCCGGTGGGACGGCTGCTCCGGCCGGGCGCTGGGACATACAACCAGCCGCGATTACTTCTGGGGATACGTCGCGTGAACGAAAAGACACGTCGGCGCGGCCCGGAATCCCCCTCCGGCGGGCCGTGGCGGGCCCTTCGGCGCCTCTTGGGGCCGAGGTCGCCCACCGGGCCGGCCGGCCTCGCACGGGGCGCGCAGCGGCGCGCCCACCCCTTCCCGCGGGCCCCGGCGAACCGCCTCTGACCTGGGCCTTCGCCCCTTCCCGGACCTACAATCGCCGTCCGGGAAAGGGGAGTTGATGGACCGCTACATCCGCACGACCGACGATGTGATGGAGCTGCTGGACGGCCTGTTCGAGGCGGGGGCCGACCGCTGGTCGGCCGACGGGGCGGCGTGGTGGGACGGCTTCTACGCCGACCGCTCCAAGCCGGTGCCGTTCTTCGTTGCCGAGCCCGACGAAAACCTCGTCTCCTATGTGGAGCGGGGCCTGATCACGCCGGGCCGCGCCCTCGACCTGGGGTGCGGTCCTGGCCGCAACGCCCTCCACCTCGCCGCCCTCGGCTTCGAGGTGGACGCCGTCGACCTGTCGCCGGCCGCTCTCGCGTGGGCGGCGGACCGGGCCCGCGAGGCGGGCGCCGACGTGCGCTTCCACCTCGGCGACGCCTTCGCGGACACCGGGACCGGGCCGGTGGGACCGTACGACCTGATCTACGACTCGGGCTGCTTCCACCACCTGCCGCCGCACCGCCGCGTCGGCTATCTCGCACTGCTCGACCGTGCCCTGGCGCCCGGCGGGCACTACGGCCTCACCTGCTTCGCGGCGGGCGCGTCCGGCATGGGGTCCGAGCTGTCCGACGCGGACTTCTACCGGCAGGGCCGGCTGCACGGCGGCCTCGCCTACTCGGACCGGTCGCTGCGCGCGATCTTCGCCGACCTGACCGAGGTCGAGATGCGCCGCATGCGCGACGAGCCACCCGGCTCCGGGCTCTTCGGCGAGCCCTTCCTCTGGACGGCCCTGTTCCGCCGCGCGGGACCAGCTCGCTAGCGGGTGCGCACGAGCCGTACCTTGTCGACGCCGAGCAGCCCCGCCAGCGGCACCTTCGCGGTGGTCTGCCGCGGGTCGACCCGCGCGCCCTCGGCGCGCAGGATGTCCAGGAGCATCCCGGCGAGCGGCATCACCATGTGCCGGCCCCAGCAGCGCTCGGAGGCGTGGCCGAAGGGGAGGTAGCCGGGGTGGTCGTCGGGGTCGAGGGTCTCCCACCGCTCGGGGCGGAACGCGTCGGGCTCCTCCCAGAGCGCGGGGTCGCGGTGGCTGAGCAGCGGCAGCAGCAGGACGTCGTCGCCCGCGCCGATCCGGTCGTCGAGGGCGGGGTACTCGGGGGACGCGTTCCGCAGGATGTTCCAGGAGGGCGGCAGCAGCCGCATGGACTCGTACAGGATGTGCTCGTTCGGCGTGCCCTCGGCGAAGGGCGCCCCGAGCCAGTACGCGTTGGCGACGAGCGTGGAGACGGTGAAGCAGACCGGGGCGGCGGCCCGCCGGTACAGGCCCATGGCGTAGCGGCGGTCGCTGTAGGTCGTGGCGTCGGCGGTGAGGCCCGCGATGCTGGTGACGGGCGCGCCGGGGCGGAGCCTGCCGGGCAGGGCGGCGCCGGTGGCGATGACCGTCCAGGTCAGCTTGGGCGTCAGCTCCAGGGTGCGGTCCATGAGGATGCGCAGCCGGTAGGGGTCGGCGCCGAGGATCAGGTCGCGCAGGTAGACGTGGCCGACGTGCGGCCACGGTCCGGAGAGGTCGGGGCGGCCCGGCACGGGCTTCTTCAGCGCGGCCCGTACGTCGCGGCCGATGGCCTGCATGACGGCGGCCGCCTCGGTGCGCGGGATGGAGCGCCCGTGGAGCGGTTTGAAGGTGGGGCGTTCGCGCTCGGTGGCCGGTCGCGCGGCGAGGATGCGGTCGGTCAGGGCGGGCCCTGCGACACCGACGGTGTCGGCGTCCAGGCGGAACACGTCCTGGCCGCGGTGGTCGCGCAGCAGGGCGTCGAGTCGTGGCGTGAAGACGGTGGTCCGCGCGAGTCCGGCGGGGGCGGATATGGACATCGGGAGTCTCCAGAAGCGGGAGGCCCGGGCCCGGCGGCCTGTGCAGGACTCACCGGGCGCGGGCCTCGACGGCGCGTTACGTCCCTACGGGGATGCGCATCCGCGCGGGATGCGCGCGGTGGACCGGCTCGCCGGCCTAGTACCAGTGGTACCAGGCGTAGGCCTTGAGGCTCTTCTCGCCGGTGATCTTCTTCTTGAGGGAGCGGACAACCTTCATGTGTGTACCTCCGGTCGTTTCCGTTGATCCGTGCCGGACACGGACCTGCGGAGGATCGCCGCGCGCGATCAACAGCCAATGAACGGCCAGGTGATGGGGTATACCGGGCATGTCCGGAGTGCGTCGGCGGGCGGTGCGGCCGGGGCACGTGAGCCGGACGTGAGCGCGACGTGCGCGCGGGGTGGGCGGGGGCCCGGGGTGCCGGGCCGTCTCACCGGGGCGCCAGCCGCCACAGCGACGTCACCTCGGCCGCGCGGGCCGCGTGCAGCGGGTCGTCGGCGTCCGTCGCGCGCCGGTGGCGCGGGGCGGTGTCGAGGCGGTCCACGACGCGCAGCCCCGCCGCGTCGAAGGCGGCCAACAGCTCTGCCCGTGACCGCAGTTCCAGGAGCTCGGCCAGGTCGGAGAGGACGAGCCAGCCCTCGCCCGCGGGTTCCAGCCGCTCCGCGAGCCCGTTCAGGAAGCCGTGGAGCACGGTACTTCCCGGGTCGTACACGCCCTGCTCGACGGCGGAGGTCGGGCGGGCGGGCAGCCAGGGCGGGTTGCAGACCGCGAGCGCGGCCCGGCCCTCCGGCGGGAAGAGGTCGGCGGCCACGACGTCCACGCGGCCCGCGAGGCCGAGCCGTTCGACGTTGTCGCGCGCGCAGGCGACGGCACGCGGGTTGACGTCGGTGGCCACCACCCGGTCTATCCCGCGGCGGGCGAGGAGGGCCGCGAGCACTCCGGTTCCGGTGCCCACGTCGAACGCCGTACGCGGCCGGGTCCCGCCCCGCGGCGCGGCGGGCAGCGGGGCCCGCGCCACCAGGTCGACGTACTCGCCCCTGACCGGCGAGAAGACCCCGTAGTGCGGATGGATCGTGGCCCCGAGGGCGGGCACCCGTACTCCCTTGGCGCGCCACTCGTGGGCGCCGATCACGCCGAGGAGTTCGCGCAGCGAGACCACCAGCGGCCCGTCGGGCGGCCCGTACGCCTCGCGGCAGGCCGCGCGCACGTCGGGCGCCCTGCGCAGGTCGAGCCGGTGCTCGCCGTCCAGGCGCACGAGCAGCATGCCGAGGACGCGGGCGCGGTGGCCGCGCGCCCTGCGGTGCAGGTGGAAGGAGCGTGCGGTGGTGGCGTCCGGCGCGGGCGTCTTCCGGTCGACGCGGCGGCCGACGGCGTTCAGCAGCTGCCGGGCGCCGTGGAAGTCGCCGCGCCAGAGCAGCGCGGTGCCCTCGCAGGCGAGGCGGTGGGCGGTGGCCGCCGGGGTCCGGTCGTCGGCCACGACGACCCGGCGGGGCGGCGGGGCGCCGCTCTCGGAGTGCCAACGCACGTACTGGACGGGCGCGTCGGCGAGGTGGGTGTTCTCGGTCCACTCGATGCGGGGCATCAAGGACTCCTCGTGATCGCGGGTGCTGGGACACGAAGAGCGCCGCGACGCGGAGGACCCCGCGACATGCCGAAACGGCAGGTGCGTACCGGTGACCGGCCCGCTGGGACGTCAGGACCGGTGAGAGGGCATGCGGGGGCCGCGTCGCCGCGCGCGAGCGGCGATCAGCCGAGGACCATGCCCATGTTCATGCCGGGAAACCTGTCACATCCGACGCCGCCGGGCAAACGCCCCCCTGCCGAACCTCCGCCACCACCCCCCGTACAAGATCGTGAGATGCCGCCCGGCCGCCCGCGCCGGGGCGTGACGCACGGGAGAAAGGCACCACGATGAAGCTGTACACCCGCGAGTGGGGAACCGGCGACCGCGTCGCCCTGCTGGTCCACGGGATCATGTCGGACCACCGCACCTGGCGGCGCGTGGGGCCCGCTCTCGCCGACCGGGGCTACCGCGTCATCGGGGTCGACCTGCGCGGACACGGCGCGAGCGGGCGCGGCGAGTACGGCGCGGAGATCTTCGCGGACGACCTGGTGGAGACCCTGCCGGCCGGCGCCGAACTCGCCGTCGGGCACTCGCTCGGCGGTCTCGCGCTGGCCCTCGCGGTCGAGCGGCTCGCGCCCGCGCGGGCCGTCTACTCCGACCCGGCGTGGACGCTCGGCACCGAGGGCGCGATCGACCCCGCGGCGCTGGTGGAGTTCCGGTGGGTGTCGGGCGAGGTGATAGCCAAGTTCAATCCGCGCTGGGAGGCGGCCGACGTCGACATCGAGGTGGCCACGCTGGCCGTCTGGGACCCGGACACCGCGCTCTCGCTGTCCGGCGCGGGCGCCGCCGACCGCACCCCGGCCGCGCCCGTCGCGCCCTCGCTGGTGCAGGTCGCGGACCCCAGCCCCGTCATCGACGAAGCGCTGAAGGAGGAGCTGGCGCGGCGCGGGTTCGAGGTCCGTACGGTCCGGGGCGCCGGGCACACCATCCACCGCGATGACTTCGACGCGTTCATGGCATCGCTGGAGGGGTGGGTGTGAGGACGGGGCGGCGGGTCCCGCGCGAGTGACCGGCGCCGCGGGCGGTACGGCCACGGCTCCGGCGCCGGACGGGTGGCGGCACGGCGAGGCACCTCCACCCTTCATACGATTTACCTCATAACGGTATATATCGTCGCCGGGTGATCACTCTCGTACGGAGATGCGCCGCGCTCTGCGCCGCCGGCACCCTGACCGCCGCCCTCGCCGGGTGCGCCGGCGGCACCGCGACGCCCAGTAATACGGGCCGGCCCCCGGCGACCGCCGCCCCCTCCCCGTCCGCCCCGCCCACCCTCGCGCCCGGCCCCTCCGGCCTCACCCCCGTGTTCACGCACGGGTCCCGGAAGCAGGGCCGCACCGTCGCCCTCACCTTCGACGCCGACATGACGGCGGACCAGGGGGCGCGGGCGGCGGCCGGGGAGCGGTTCGACAACCCGGCGCTGGTCGCCACGTTGCGGCGGCTGAAGGTGCCCGCCACCTTCTTCATGACGGGCCGGTGGGCGGAGGAGTACCCGGCGCAGGCCAAGGACATCGGACGCGACCCGCTCTTCGAGGTCGCCAACCACTCCTACAGCCACCACGCCTTCACCGGCGACTGCTACGGCCTGCCTGCCGTGCCCGGGGCCCGGATGCGCGCCGACATGGAGCGCGCCTTCGCCGCGTTCCGCGCGGTCGGCGTCGACCGGCCGGTGCCGTACTTCCGCTTCCCGGGCGGCTGTTACGACCGGCAGGCCCTGCGCGCCCTGGCCCCCGGCGGCGTCACCGCCGTGCAGTGGGACGTGGTCAGCGGGGACGCGTTCGCGAAGGACTCCGGGGCGGTGGCCCGGCAGGTGCTCGACGGGGTGCGGCCCGGCTCGGTCGTCGTCATGCACTGCACGCGCAGCGCGGCCCCGGCGACGGAGCGGGCGCTGCGGACGATCGTGCCGGAGCTGCGCAAGCACGGGTATCGGTTCGTCCGGGTCTCGGAGCAGATCAGGACGGCGGGGGCGCGGGGCTAGGGCGTGTCCGCAAGGTCGCGTCTGACCCGCGACACCTGGCACGCACGCTCGCCGCGTTGTCGGGCCCGCCCGAGTACGCCCGGTACGAGGGCGACCCTCCGCCTTGCGATCACACGTACCAGACGCCGCAGGCCCAGACACCGCGGGCCACGCCCTTCCGGCGAACGACACGACTTCGCGGACACGCCCTAGGCTGACCCACATGGCGGACGACGACCCCTGCGCGACCACACCGGCCCCCTCGGCACCGGCCCCCGCCGCGACCGGCGAGCCCCTCGCCGAGTGCGTGCTGTGCCGCGAGCCCACCGAGTACCCGGCGTCCCACAAGGGCGTCACGCTCTGCCCGGTGTGCGCGTGGCGGGAGGCCGAGCGCTCCGCCTGCTCGGGGTGAGGCGCGGCGCCCGCGCCAGGGGCCGGCCGGTCAGCCGCGCCGCGAGCTGAGCGCGCACGCCACCCCGAACGCGGCGGCCGCGAGCGCCAGCGCCCCGACCGGTGCCCCCACCGGCACGGGCACCGTGCCCTCGCGCGACCCCGTGGTCAGATCCGTGAGCACCGACTTCGCCGGGGACCCCGTGGTGACGAGCAGGAGCAGCGCGCCGAGCAGCGCCGTGGGGACGGCCCGCCCCGCCGAGCGCAGCAGCGGCCAGCTGGCGAGCGCTCCGAGCGCCGTGCCGAGCAACGCGCTGACCAGCATCGCCGTCAGCCCGGCGGCGCCCGCGGGGAACCGCGGCACCGGCACCCGGGAGTCGGTGCTCGCCGCGTCGCTGATGGCCGTCACAACGAGGACCGCACCGGCGCCGAGCGCACAGGCCGTCAGGAGCGCGGCGAGCAGCGAGGCGAGGTGGGCCCGCCCGGGTCCCGCGGCCGCCGCGGAGCAACTGCGGGCGGCGGGCGGCTCGTTGGTGACACAGATCCGGGTCAGCCAGGCCGTCACGGGCAGCAGTCCCCCGGCGGCGTAGGCGAGCGAGTCCAGGATGGGCTGGCCGCCCTGGACGCCGATGCCGAGGAAGACCGCGTAGAGGATGACGGGGGGCAGCCACCGTTGGGAGCGCAGGAGCAGGGCGGTCTGGTAGCGCAGCAGGGCACGCGTCACGGCGTCTCCCCGTCCGGCGCCTGCGCCCCGCGACCGGGCTCGGGCACCCGTCCCACCGTCACCACGTGCCACGGCGGCCGCGCCGTCAGGAGCTCCTTCAGGACCAGGTCCGAGTGGGGGCGCGGGACGGTGAGGCGGGTGAGGCCGGCGTCGGGTCCGGGGCCCGCGGCGGACGCGGCCAGCGCCAACGCCGCCACCGGGGCGGGGAGTTCGGCGCCGTGCGGCCCCCGGGCCTCGACGAGGACCGTCGGGCCCCGCCACGGCTCCGGGTCCTCCCGCGGCGTACGGCGGTTCAGCGCCGAGCCCGCCACGGTGTACGTCTCGTCCGCCGCCCCCGCCAGGCGGCCCGGGTCGTGGTCGACGAAGACCACCGAACCGCCGGCGGCCGTACGGTCGGCGACCGCGCCGTCGAGTTCCGCGCGGGCCGGGGCGTCCAGGCCCGTCCATGCCTCGTCGAGGACGAGGAGGCCGGGGTCGGCCAGCAGCGCCTGCGCCACGGCGACCTTCTGGCTGCTGCCCTTGGACAGTTCCGACAGCGGCGTACGCGCGTATCCGCCGGCGCCGAAGCGCTCCAGCCAGTGGGCCGCGCGCCGCCGGGCCTCGCCGCGCGCGAGCCCGTGGACGCGGCCCATGTGCGTGAGGTAGCCGAGCGCCGTGAACGGCAGTGCGGCCGGGAACCGTTCGGGGACGTACGCCGTGCGCGGCCGGCCCGCCACCCGCCCCTCGGAGGGCGCGTCGATGCGGGCGAGGAGCCTCAACAGGGTTGATTTCCCGGTGCCGTTGGCGCCATCGATCCGGGTCAGGGTGCCCGCCCGTATGCCGAGGTCGACTCCGCGCAGCACCCAGGGGCCGCCCATGCGGTAGCGCCGGCCGACCCCGTCGAGCCGCACCGCGAGATCACGTTCCATGCGGGTCATCCTCGCGCACGCGCCCGCGGGCCGGGGCCCGGCCTGGCTCCGGGCCCGGCGGCTGGCAGACTGGCGGGCGTGAGCAGCGAGCAGACGACCGACCACGACGTGCCGGACGGCGAGGACAGCCCGTTCCGCCATGAGATCCCCTCACGCGACGAGGCCCCGCAGTTCGTGCTGCCCCTCGTCGCCCGCATCGAACGCGCCGCTCCGCCGGCCCGCACGGACGCCCTGGAGACCGCGGCCCGTGCCGTCCTGGTGATGCTGAGCGACGAGCGTTCGCTCGGGGACGGCGAGTGGGCGCAGGCGGTGCGGGACTGGCAGGACGCCCGCATCCGCAAGGTGGTGCGCCGGGCCAGGGGCGCCGAGTGGCGCAGGGCCGAGGCGCTGCCCGGCATCACCGTCACCGGCAAGGCGGCGGAGGTCCGTGTCTTCCCGCCCGTCCCGCTGGACGGCTGGCCCAAGGAGCTGGCCAGGCTCCAGGTCTCCGGCACCGAGCTCGACGACCCCGAGCCGCCGGCCGGGGCCGATCCGACGCACCCCGTGCTCTGGATGAATCCGCACGTCACGATGACGGCGGGCAAGGCGATGGCGCAGGCCGGTCACGGCGCCCACCTGGCCTGGTGGGAGCTGCCGGACGAGGAGCGCGCGGCCTGGCGGGACGCGGGTTTCCCGCTCTCCGTGCGGACCGCCGACGCCGCCCGCTGGCGGGGGGTGACGGCGGGCGGCAATCCGGTCGTCCGTGACGCCGGCTTCACGGAGATCGCGCCGGGTGAGACGGTCGCGGTCGAAGGCGTCGACCGCGTCGGGGCGCTGCCGGACGGGCCGCGGCCGTAAGCCGTGGCGGTGCCGCCGCCGGGGCGCGCTCCCCGGCGGCGCGTCAGGTGCTGATGGTGGTGACGGCGTCGACGCCGTAGGTGCGGGCGTAGCCGTTCTCGGTGCCGACGAGGAGGTCGACGACCTCGAAGTAGCGGTCCCAGAACGGGGTTTCGCGCAGTACGTCGACGAGCCGCTGGTAGGCGGTGTGGTCGTCGGCCTCCCAGACCCAGACGTCGGTGACGCGGGTGGAGTAGAACTCCGTGTCGTAGAAGCGCGAGCGGACTCCGATGGTCCCGGCCTCGACGGCGGGGACGACCTCGGTGGCGAAGGCGTTCACCCGCTCTTCCGGGGTCATGGCCAGCCATTCGGGCATGGTCTTGATGAGCATGAACGCGGTGACGGGCGGTGCGGACTCCTGATGGGACATGAAGGGTGCCTTCCGATGGTCGTGTCTGTTCGGTACGTCCCTCATCCTGTGGAGGCCCCAGGTGTTGCGACAATGGCAACTTCGGCACGGGATCATTGCGTCAGGTGGAATGACCGCCGTGAGCTGCGGTCCCGCGCCCGGCACCCGGTGGAACCCGACCGCGGAAGTACTAGGGTGCGGACGGTGAGAGCAGAACAGAACGCGCCGGGGGCGACCGCGAGCGACGGCGCCGCCCGGGCCGGCGGGCGACTCGACGGCCGGGTGGAGCGCGGCAACCAGACCCGCCGCCTCATCCTGCGCCGCACCGTCGACATCGCCTCCGTCGAGGGGCTCGACGCCCTCTCCATCGGGCGGATCGCCGGCGAGCTGAACCTCAGCAAGAGCGGCGTGTTCGCCCTCTTCGGGTCGAAGGAAGAGCTGCAGCTGGCGACTGTCAGGGCCGCCGGGCGCATCTTCCTCGACGCGGTGGTGGAGCCGGCCCGCGAGGAGCCCCCCGGCCTCGCGCGGGTCGGGCGGCTCTGCGCGAACTGGCTGGAGTACTCGGAGCGGCGCGTCTTCCCCGGCGGCTGTTTCTTCTACGAGGCGATGGCGGAGTACGACGCCCGCGAGGGCGCGGTGCACGACGCGCTGGTCGACGCCGACCGCGGCTGGACCTCGCAGGTGGAGCACTTCCTCGGGGAGGCCATGGACGCCGGCGACCTGCGGGCCGACACGGATGTCCCCCAACTCGCGTTCGAGCTCATCTCCTTCCTGGCGACGGCCAACGCGCACTCGGTCCTCCACGGCACGGCGGACGCGTACCGCCGCGCGGGCACCGCCATCACGGCGCGCCTGCGTCTGGCGGCGAGGGACTCCTCCCTCGTCCCCCACCTCTCCTGACACCCCCGCCCCGTCCCGTTCCCGGAAACAGGTGGCACGGGCGCGGAAAAGTATCCGCACGATCGTTCGTTTAGATTTATGCTCGGACCATGGCGACCATCCGTACGCGCTGGAAACCCGGGCCCGCACCACACCCCCCGGGCCCTGTCCTGGTGAGCCTCACCGAGTTCACCGCCTCGCACCACGCCCAGACGCTCCCCATCGCCACTGCGGGACTCCGGCTGCGCCGCGGCTGGCCGGGGATGCCCGGCGCGATCGGCATGTGGCTGTGGGCGGACCTCCTGCGCAAGCGGTCGGGGTCCGTCTCCGTCTGGGCGGACGACGGCGCGCTGCGGGCCTTCGTCCGGCGCGCCGACCACCTGCGCACCGTCCGCGCGCACCAGGGGCGCGGCACCATGCGCGCGACGACGTGGACGGCCGACCGCTTCGACGCGGACAGCACGTGGGCGGCGGCCGCCGCCCTCCTCGCGGACCCGGCCTCGCGGCCCGCCCACCATCCCCTCCATGGCACCGCCCGGAAAGCAGGTACGCCGTGACCGACCTCGTCGCCGTCGACCGCATCGCCGTCCAGACCTCCCTCGACGTCCTGACCGCCGCCCGTGACGCGGCGGACTGGACACGCCCCACCCCGTGCGCCGGCTGGGACCTGCGCCGCCTCGTGACCCATATGACCGCCCAGCACCACGGCTTCGCGGCGGCCGCGCGCGGCGCGGGTGCCGACCGGACGTACTGGATCGAGCAGGACCTCGGCCGCGACCCCCTCACGCGCTACGAGGAGTCCGTGCGCCATCTCCTGTCGGCCTTCGCCGAGTACGCCGAATACGCCGCCGGCGTGGACGGCGTACACGGCGACAGCGGCCGGTCCGGACAGCAAGTGGCCGCCCGTGAGCGGTACTTCGTGCTGCCCGAGATCGGCGGCACCTTCCCCGGCCGCGTCGCCGTCGGGTTCCACCTCGTCGACTACGTGGTGCACGCGTGGGACGTCGCGGTCACGCTCGACGTGCCCGTCGCCTTCCCCGACGACGTCGTCTCGGCCGCGCTCGCGGTCGCCCGGCGCGTCCCCGCGGATCCCGGACTCCGGGGCCCCGGCGCCGCGTTCGCCCCCGTCCTCCCCGTACCGGACGGCGCCTCGCCCCTGGACGAGACCCTCGCCCTCCTCGGCCGCTCCCCCGCACGCCCCTCACCCCTCGTCACCCCCGGCATCTCGCGCGGTTGAACACCTCGCCCGTATCTTCCGTACTCCCCGGTACCACCGGAGACACGGGAGCACCACGGGAGGCACCTTGCGGCGCGTCAACGGCACGGCTCTGATCATCGCGGCCCTCGTCGCCACGCTGGGGGCGATCGCGTTTCCCGTGTGGTCCTACGCCGACCGCTCCGGGACCGGGCCCGCCAACCTGGCCGCGGGGTCCGTCGCCACCCGGTGGGGCCCGCTCTCCGCCGCTGACCGGGACCTGATAGTGAAGGTGCGGCTCGCCGGCCTGTGGGAGATACCCGCGGGCCAGCAGGCCGTCGAACGCGCGCCGACCGAAGCCGTCAAGGAGGCCGGGGACCATCTCATCGTCGGCCACACCGACCTCGACAAGCGGGTCCGTTCGGTCGCCGCGCAGCTCGGCGTCGAACTGCCCAACCAGCCCACCGAGCAGCAGCAGGGCTGGCTCGACGAGCTGACCGCGGCGAGCGGCGAGACGTACCAGCGCAAGTTCGCCAACCTGCTGCGCGCCTCGCACGGCAAGGTCTTCGCCGTGATCGCGCAGGTCCGCGACAGCACCCGCAACTCGCTCGTCCGCCAGCTCGCCACGGACGCCAACCAGACCGTCCTGGACCACATCACGATGCTGGAGTCCACCGGACGCGTCGACTTCGACGGGATCGCCGAAGGCTCCGCGTCGACCGCGACGGCCAGCCCCACCGGCCCGCCGCCGCCCTCTGGCGCCACTCCCCCCGCACCGTCGCCGGCCGGGCCGAGCGGCGACGTGTCGACCACGTCCCGCCCCTCGCCCGCGCCGCCCGGCCAGGTCAACACCGACCGGCCGGAACCTCAAATGTAGCTCTGAACGTCTCCTTCGAGGGTTCGGTGACCCCCGGCCCGGTGATGGTCCTGGAGCGGAGGGCCGGGGTTTCGGGGGCCCGGGGGACGAAGGGGGAGCACCATGGGTGCACAGGAGCGGCTGGGGGTCGGCATCGGCTGGCGGCCCGAGATCGCGGAGGCCGTCGAGGCGATGCCCGGCATCGACTGGGTCGAGGCCGTGGCGGAGAACGTCTGCCCGGGGCACCTGCCCCCGTCGCTGCTGCGGCTGCGCGAGCGCGGGGTGACCGTCGTGCCGCACGGCGTCTCGCTGGGTCTCGGCGGCGCGGACCGCCCCGACGAGGGGCGCCTGACGGCGCTCGCCGAGCGGGCGCGGGCCCTCGGCTCGCCGCTGGTCACCGAGCACATCGCTTTCGTGCGCGCGGGCGGCCCGCTCACCGCCACGCAGCCGCTGGAGGCGGGTCACCTGCTGCCGGTGCCGCGCACCCGCGACGCGCTCGACGTCCTCTGCGAGAACGTCCGCATCGCGCAGGACGCGCTGCCGGTGCCGCTCGCCGTGGAGAACATCGCGGCGCTCGTCTCCTGGCCCGGCGAGGAGATGACGGAGGGGCAGTTCCTGTACGAGCTCGTCGAGCGCACCGGCGTCCGGCTCCTCATCGACGTCGCCAACCTCCACACGAACCACGTCAACCGCGGCGAGGACCCGGCCAAGGCCCTGGCCGAACTGCCGGTCGAGGCCATCGCGTACGTCCACGTGGCGGGCGGTTTCGAGCGGGACGGCGTCTGGCACGACAGCCACGCGCACCCCGTGCCCGAGCCCGTCCTCGCGATCCTCGCCGATCTCGCGTCCCGCGTGTCCCCGCCCGGCGTCCTCCTGGAGCGGGACGAGAACTTTCCCGAACCAGCCGAGCTGGAGGGCGAGTTGGCGGCCATCCGGGCGACCGTGCGGACCTCGGGCGAGCTGCCCGCGCAGGCCGCGGACGCCCGGCGCGAGGTGCCGCCCGCCGCACCCGCCGCCCGGCAGCGCACCGCGCTCGCCCAGGCCGCCCTGCTCTCCGCGCTCGTCGCGGGCACCCCGGCGCCCGAGGGCTTCGACCACGCGCGGCTGCGGGTGCAGAGCCACGCCCTGGCCGCCAAACGGGCCGACGTCGTCGCGAAGGTGGCGCCGGAACTCCCCGGGATCCTGGGCGCCGCGTACCGCGCGGACTTCCTCGCGTACGCCCGCTCCCGCCCCATGACCGGCGGCTACCGGCACGACGCGCTGAACTTCGCCGAGCACCTGCTGCTCGCCGGGCGGCCCGAGGACGCGGACGCCCGGCGGCGGTTGAGCGACTGGTGGCTGGACCGGTCGGGTCCGGCGCCCCGGCCGCGGGGGTCCGCCACCCGGCTCCTGCACGCCACCCGCCGCGTCCTGCTCGGGCGGTGAGCCATGAGCGTCGCGGGCATGGTGTACACGGTCGCCGTCTGCCTCGCAGCCGCCGAGCTGATCAGAGGGGTGGCGGCGGCCCGCAGGACCTGGTCCCCGTACCGGGGCAGACCGCCCCTCGACGCCGAGCACGGCGTGTTCGTCCGGGGCACCCTGGAGGCCGCGTTCCTCTCCGGCGGGCCCGCCCGCGCCGCCGACGCGCTCATCGCGGGCCTGCACGAGGACGGCCGGCTGGTCGTCGCCGGGCCCGGCATCGTCGGCATCGCCCGGCCGGTCGCCAGGAACGCCGGCGAGCAGGCGGTCATCGACGCCCACGGCACGGCGCCCAACGGCGCGCTGCACCTGCTGCGGACGGCCGTGATGCGCAGCGCGCCGGTGCAGGAGACGGGCGACGCGCTCGCGCGCCGCGGTCTCGTCGTACGGCCGGGACGGCAGCGCAAGTGGCAGGTCTGGGCCGGGGCACAGGTCTTCCTGACCGTCATCGGGTTCGTGGTGGCCGGCATGCTGACGCTGTGGCAGCACGGCGGCACGTACGGGCGGCCGGGCGGTCCCGACACACCGCTCGTCGACATCCTGGCGCTGCTGCCCGCCGCCGTCTTCGGCGTCGGGAGCGGCCTGATCTGCCTCTCGGTGACGGCGAGGCAGCTGACCATCGCCGGGCGGTACGCCCTGCGCGAGTACGTCGCCTCGGCACGCCATCTCACCGGCGCGGCCCATCTGGTGGCGACCCGCGGGATCTCGGCGGCCCACCCGGAGCTGCGCTTCCACCTGGCCGCCGCCGCCCGCTCGCGGTCCGGGGCGGCGGCTCCGGTGACGCCGATGGGCCCTAGCCCTGTCCCGTATCAGGACCCCGCCTCGCGGAACACGGGCGGCGGGACGCCCGTCTGGTGCGGGTCGGGCGGCGGCGGGTTCTCCTGCTCGGGCGGTGGGGGCGGCTCCTGCGGTGGGGGCGGTTCTTGTGGCGGGGGCGGTTCTTGTGGCGGCGGGTCGTCGTGCGGGGGTGGCTCGTCGTGTGGCGGTGGTTCTTCGTGCGGGGGCGGTGGCTCTTCATGCGGGGGCGGCGGGTCGTCGTGCGGAGGCGGCGGGTCAAGTTGAGCAGCCCGCCCTCCTCTCCCTGCGGGCGTGCGTGACCATCCTCAACTGTCGCCGCTTATAGGGCAGTTGACGTACTCACGGCCGTATCGGACCGCGCCCCTCCCGACGCGCACTAACGTGCGGTGCCGCAACAGGAGGCACCATGCGATCCCGAACCACCAACGGCACCGGCCTCATCCTCACGGGCCTCGTCGCGACCCTGGCCGCACTGATCTTCCCCCTCTGGTCCTACGAGGACCGCTCCGGCACCGGACTCGCCCGGCTCGAAGCCGGGGTCGTGGCCACCGACTTCGGGCCGCTCTCGGCCCTGGACCGGGACTTCGTCACCAAGGTGCGCCTGGCCGGCCTGTGGGAGCTGCCCGCCGGACAGCAGGCCGAGCAGCGCGGCACCACCGAGGCAGTGCGCGTGGCGGGCGGACACCTCGTCGAGGGCCACACGTTCCTCGACGCGCGCGTACGCGAGGTCGCGGCCCGGCTCGGCCTCGAACTGCCCAGCCGGCCGAACGACCGGCAGCGCGGCTGGCTGGCGGAGCTGAACGGCGCCCACGGCGAGGCGTACGACGAGACGTTCGCCAACATCCTGCGCCGCGCCCACGGCACGGTCTTCTCGCTGGTGGCCGAGGTGCGCGCGAACACCCGCAACTCACTGGTGCGCGCCCTGGCCGACGACGCGAACACCACGGTCCTCGACCACATCAAGGTCCTGGAGAGCACCGGCCTCGTCGACTTCGACGCCCTGGCCAGGGACGCGGCGACCTCCGGCCCCACGCCGCCGGCCACCGGCCCACCGCCACCACCGGGCCCCGCGGACTCCCCCGCCCCGGTCACCCCGTCACCGACCTTCCCGCTGCCCCCGGCGGCCTCCCGCCCGAACCCGCACGAGCGGGACGCGCCATGAAACGGAACGTTACCTACCCGTCACCCGTTGTCCGCATGGTGAATAAGCCGTGGCGCAATGCGGCGCCTTCGCATAGAACACCGCCATGTTCTGGGTCCCTCTCTTCCTCCTCGCCTGGGCCGCGGCAGGCCTGTCCTGCGGCCGGCTCTGCCTCGCCGCGAGCCGCGCCGCCACCCAGGAGAAGTCCGCGGCCCGCGGCCACGAACTCACCCTGTACGAGATGGCGTTCCTCTCCGGCGGGCCGTCCCGCGTCGCCGACGTGACGCTCGTCGCGATGGCCGGGGCACGGCGCCTGCTGATCGCGCACACCGGCTGGGCGACCGTCGTCGACCCCGTGGGCCGCGACGACATGGAGCGTTCGGTGCTCGGCGCCATCGGCCCCGCCGGGCAGTCGCCGATAGCGAAGATACGGCGGGGCGCGGCCGCCGCCGATCCGGTGCGGGCCCTCGCGGACCGGCTCGTCACGGCCGGTCTCGCCGTGCCCGAGGGCGCCGGAGCCGGTGTCGCAGCCGCGGTGCGCCAAGTGCGGGCCGCGACCGTGGCGGTCATCGCCCTCGGCGTCCTCGCGGTGCTGATGCCGGGTCAGGAAGCGGCGGACGCGGGCCGGATGCCGGTCGCCGTCTGGTTCGTGCTCCCGCTCCTCGTCTGCGCGGGCTGCCTGATCATCGCGCGTGTCGAGGTCCACCCGTACACGCGCTGGGCGTCACCCGCGGGCCAACGGCTGCTCGGCGCCCTGCCGGCGCGCGGCGACGGGCTCACCGCGGTGGCGGTGCGCGGAGTCCGCGCGAGCGCCGACCCGGGGCTGCGGGCGGCCTTCTCGCACCGGCCGCAGCGGGATGCGGCGCAACGGGGTCATTGAAGCCGACACCGGCGGGCCGGTGCTTTACTTCGAGGATAACCACACGAATCATCCCTTTTGCCGAACATCTCCCGGAACGCACGGCCGGACAAAAGGGGTAGACAACCGCGATGAGAGCAGCAGCCGCCCGCTACGGAACCGCCGGATCACTGGTCCTGACCGCCCTCGTCGCCGCCCCCGCGGGAACCGCGAGCGGCACCCCGCCCTCCCCCGAGACCCGGGGCACCGCCGTCGCGGTCCAGCGCGCCGAGGCCGCCGGGATCCACTGGGGCACCTGCGCCAAGGCCGAGGGCCTGCCCCCGTCCCTGCGGTGCGGCACGGTCGCCGTCCCCCTCGACTACGCCCGGCCCGACGGCAGACAGATCCGACTGGTCGTCAGCCGCGCGAAGGCCACCCAGAGGGCAGCGGGCAAGAACGTCGCCCGGCAGGGCTCCCTGGTCTTCAACCCCGGTGGCCCCGGCGCCTCCGGCACCTACTTCCCGCTGGTGGGCGTCCTGCCCGAGTGGAAGCGCATCGCGGCCGCGTACGACCTGGTGGGCTACGCCCCGCGCGGCGTCGGCCGCTCGGCGCCGCTCTCCTGCCAGGACCCGAAGACGTTCCTCAAGGCCCCCACACAGGCGCCGGTCCACCCCGACGACGCGTACAAGCGCAGGCGCGCCGCGCAGGCGAAGGCGTACGCGCACGGCTGCGCGTCCCGCAACCCCGGCCTGCGCCACTACACGTCGCTGAACAACGCGCGTGACCTGGACGTGCTGCGGGCCGCGCTCGGCGAGAAGAAGCTGACGTTCATGGGCGCGTCGTACGGCACGTACTTCGGGGCCGTCTACGCGACGCTCTTCCCCTCGCACGTGCGCCGCATGGTCTTCGACTCGGCGGTCAACCCCGACCCCTCGCAGATCTGGTACGGCAACAACCTCGAACAGTCCCTCGCCTTCGAGCGGCGGTGGGCGGACTTCCGCACCTGGGTGGCCAAGCACGACAAGACGTACCACCTGGGCACCACGCCCGACGCGGTGCTGCGCAGCTACGAGCGGGTCCGCGCCGAGCTGTCCCACAAGCCCGCGGGCGGCAAGGTCGGGCCCGGCCAGCTGCAGTCCGCCTACCTCAAGGCCGGGTACTACGACGACTACTGGCCGATGCGCGCCGCGGCCCTCTCCGCCTATCTGAAGGGCAACCCGAAGCCGCTGGTCGAGCAGGCCTCGCCGCAGCAAAGGGCGGCCGCGGAGGAGGAGAACGGCAACGCCGTCTACACGGCCGTCGAGTGCAACGACGCGTCCTGGCCCACCGACTTCGGGACCTGGGACCGCGACAACACCGAGCTCGCGCGCACGGCGCCCTTCGAGACCTGGGACAACGCCTGGATGAACCTGCCGTGCGCCTACTGGAAGGCGCCCCGGCAGGAGCCCGTCGACGTGCGCACCGCCGAGGGCGCGCTGCCCCCGACGCTGATCCTGGCCGCCGAACGCGACGCCGCGACGCCGTACGAGGGGGCCAGGGAGCTCAACCGCAGGCTGGCCGGTTCGGTCCTGGTGACCGAGCGGGACGCGGGCACCCACGGCATCGGCGGCGGCCCCAACCGGTGCGTCAACGGGCACCTCGACGCGTATCTCCTGGAGGGCCGGCTCCCTGTGCGGCGCGCGGCGTGCGCCCCGCACAAGGAGCCCTCCCCCACCTCCGGGGTGCGGGCCGCCCGGCTGCCCAGGGAGCGCTAGGCGAGGCCCGCGACCAGGTCCGCGACGGACTTGCGGCGGCCGGTGTAGAACGGCACCTCTTCGCGGACGTGCATGCGGGCCTCGGAGGCGCGCAGGTGCCGCATGAGGTCGACGATGCGGTACAGCTCGTCGGCCTCGAAGGCGAGGAGCCACTCGTAGTCGCCGAGGGAGAACGAGGCGACCGTGTTGGCGCGCACGTCGGGGTAGCCGCGGGCCATCTTGCCGTGGTCGGCGAGCATGCGGCGGCGGTCCTCGTCGGGCAGCAGGTACCAGTCGTAGGAGCGCACGAAGGGGTAGACGCTGACGTAGTTGCGCGGCGTCTCGTCGGCGAGGAACGCCGGGATGTGCGACTTGTTGAACTCGGCGGGGCGGTGCAGCGCCATGTTCGACCAGACCGGCTCCAGGGCCCGGCCCAGCCTGGTGCGGCGGAAGAGGTTGTAGGCCTCCTGGAGCTCGTCGGCGGTCTCCGCGTGCCACCAGATCATGACGTCGGCGTCGGCGCGCAGGCCGGAGACGTCGTAGGTGCCGCGGATGGTGATGTCCTTCGCGGCGAGCTGGTCGAAGAGGTCCTGGACCTCTTCCGCGTAGCCCGCGCGGTCCTCGGGCAGCACGTCGCGCAGTTTGAAGACCGACCAGAGCGTGTAGCGGATGACCTCGTTGAGGTCCTTGGCCTTCTTGCCGGCGTTCGGGGTCTTGCCGAGGGCATCGGTGGTGGCGTCGTCACTCATGCGGCTATTCTCCTCCGCCGCCGTGCAGGCTCTGCACCGGGTTGCGGGTGAGCTCCTGCACACCGGTGAGATCCCCGGCCAGCTGGTCGACGGCGGCGTTGGCGCTCGCGACGCAGGCGGGGATGCCGACACCGTCGTACGCCGCTCCGCACACCGCGAGACCGGGCAGCTTGCCCACGTGCTCGCGGACGCGGGCCACGCGCGCGTGGTGGCCGACGGGGTACTGCGGCAGGCCGTCGTGCCAGCGCGTGACGCGGGTGGCGACGGGCGCGGCGGTCACGCCGGTGGCCGCGCGCAGGTCGCGCCGGGAGAGCTCGACGAGTTCGGCGTCGTCGCGGCCGAGGATCTCCGTCTCGCCGTACCGCCCCACCGACGTGCGCACCACCAGCAGGTCGGGGTCTTCCCCGGCGATCCAGCCCCACTTGCGGGACGCGAAGGTGGCGGCCTTGATGGTGTGCCCGTCGACGGGCGGCACGAGGAAACCGCTGCCTTCGGGGAGGTCGGTCTCGCTGCGGCGGTAGGCGAGGGTCATCAGGGCCATGGAGGCGTACTCGACGGTGGCGAGCTCGGCCGCCGCGGCGGGTGCCTCGGTGCCGAGCAGCGCGGCGGCGGCGTAGGCGGGCACGGCGACGATCACGGAGTCGGCGTCGATGGTCTCCGCCCCGGTGGTGACCTGCCAGCCGTGCGGGGTGCGCCGCAGCTCGCCGACCGGCGTCCCCGTGCGGATCTCGCCGCCCCGCGCGCGCACCGCGTCCGCGACGGCGAGCGGCAGCCGCCCGACGCCGCCCTCGATGCCCATGAAGACGGGTCCGGTCTGCTGGTTGCGCGCCGCGCGCGCCTGGATCTCGCGGACGCCCTCGGTGAGGGAGGTGTGGGTGCGGGCCGCCTCGAAGAGCTGGGGTACGGCCGAGCGCATCGAGATGCGGTACGCGTCCCCGGCGTACACCCCGCCGAGCAGCGGTTCCACGAGACGGTCGACGACCTCACGGCCGAGGCGCGCGGCGACGTACTCGCCGACGGCCACGTCGTCGCCGACCTCGGTGGGCGGCAGTTCACGGTCGCGCCCGATGCGGCGCAGGCCCTCGTCGGAGAGGACGCCGGCCAGCGCGGACGCGTCGCCGGGCACGCCCATCACATGCCCCTTGGGCATGGGGCGCAGGGCCCCGCGCGTCCAGATCGCGGCCGTCGCGGTGGCGGGCGGCTGCAGCCGGTCGGCGAGGCCCACCTCGCGGGCGAGGGCGACGGCTTCGGGGCGGCGGGCGAGCATCGACTCGGCGCCGAGGTCGACGCGGACCCCGGCGATCTCGTCGGCGTGCAGCTTGCCGCCGAGCCGCCCGGCGGCCTCGAGGACCGTCACCCGCCGCTCCGGCGCGGTGGCGAGCAGCCGGTGCGCGGCGGCCAGTCCGGCGATCCCGCCTCCGATGACGACGGTGTGGCCGGTCCCCGTACGTGTGTCCGTTGCGCGCATGCACCCACTCTCTCAGACCGGCGAGTCCCTACCGTGACCGCATCGGGACCGGTCGGCAACCACCGTCCTGCCCCTCCCGGACGTCGAAGGAGCATCAGTCATCACGTCCCTCGGGGGTAAGCCGATGTACACGTCCAGCAGAACCTCGCACCGCGCCACCCGGCACCGTACGGGCCGGGCCCTCGCGGGCACGCTGCTCGCGGTGGCGCTCGCCGTCACCGGGTGCAGCGGGAGCGGTGACGACGACAGCGCCGGCGGCGGCAAGGCAGCCGGCCGGGCCGAGAAGGGCGCGGCGGGGCCGGCCGCCGACAAGGACGCCACCGGCAGCCGCGCCGACGGGCCCGCCTCCACCGGCACCGACAAGAAGCGGCCGCCCGGGGCGACGGCCACGCACATCATCCGCACCGCGCGCCTCACCGTCCGCGTCAAGGACGTCCCCAAGGCGCTCGACGACGCCCGCGCGGCCGCCGAGGACGCCGGAGGCATCGTGGGGAACGAGGACACCTCACGCGACGACGACGGGCGCGAACGCTCCCGCGTCGTGCTGCGCGTCCCCCAGGACAGGTACGAGGACGTCCTCCGCTCGCTCGAAGGGGCCGGCAGGCTGATCGACCGCGAGGCGAGGGCGCAGGACGTCACCGACCGGGTCGTCGACGTGGGGAGCCGCGTCAAGTCGCAGCGCGCCAGCGTGGCACGGGTGCGGAAGCTCATGGACGAGGCGACGAAGCTGAGCGACGTGGTCGCCCTGGAAGGGGAGTTGAGCACCCGGCAGGCCGACCTGGAGGCGCTGCTCGCCCAGCGGGCCTCCCTGAAGGACCGCACGAGCATGGCGACGATCACGCTCTCGCTCACCGAGAGCGGACCGGCGGCGGTGGCCGAGGACGACGACCCGTCGTTCGTGGACGCGCTCTCGGGGGGCTGGGACGCGTTCGTCACGATGGTGCGCTGGGTCGCGATCGCGCTCGCCGCGGTGCTGCCGTTCGCGGCCGTGGCGGCGCTGCTGTTCGCGCTCTGGCTGCGGGTGGTCAGGCCCCGGCTGCCGCACGGCGCGGAGCGCGGGCCGGACGAGGAGGCGTAGGGAGGACTGCGGCAAGGCTGCGGGCGGACTCACGCCCCTCCGCGCCGCGGCGCGCGCGCCGTAGCGTGTCCGCATGAGCAGCTCACGAGAACGACTGGTGGTCATCGGGGGCGACGCGGCCGGGATGTCGGCCGCGTCGCAGGCGCGCAGGCTCAAGGGCCCGGGGGAACTGGAGATCGTGGCCTTCGAGCGCGGCCACTTCACCTCGTACTCCGCCTGCGGCATCCCCTACTGGGTGGGCGGCGACGTGACGGAGCGGGACGCCCTCGTCGCGCGCACGCCCGAAGAGCACCGCGAGCGCGCGATCGACCTGCGGATGCGCACGGAGGTGGTCCGGCTCGACGTCCCCGGCCGCCGCGTCCTCGCCCGGGACCTCGACGCCGACGAGGAGTACTGGACCTCGTACGACAAGCTCGTCATCGCCACCGGCGCCCGGCCCGTCCGCCCGCCGCTGCCCGGCATCGACGCCCAGGGCGTGCACGGCGTGCAGACCCTCGGCGACGGCCAGGCCCTGCTCGACACGCTGGCCGGGACACGCGGCCGCAGGGCCGTCGTGATCGGCGCGGGCTACATCGGCGTCGAGATGGCCGAGGCACTGATCAACCGCGGTTACGAGGTGACGGTCGTCAACCGCGGCAAGGAGCCGATGTCGACGCTCGACCCGGACATGGGGTGCCTGGTGCACGACGCGATGACGGGCATGGGCATCACGATGGTGAATGACGCCGAGGTCACCAAGATCCTCACGGGTGACGACGGGCGGGTCAGGGCGGTCGCCACGGAGGACGCCGAGTACCCGGCGGACGTGGTGGTGCTCGGCCTCGGCGTGCGCCCCGAGACCGGCCTCGCCCGCGAGGCGGGCCTGCCGCTCGGCGAGCACGGCGGGCTCCTGACCGACCTGGCGATGCGGGTGCGCGGATACGAGGAGATCTGGGCGGGCGGGGACTGCGTGGAGGTCCTCGACCTGGTGTCGGGGCGCGAGCGGCACATCGCGCTCGGCACGCACGCCAACAAGCACGGCCAGGTCATCGGCTCGAACGCGGGCGGGGGTTACGCGACGTTCCCCGGCGTCGTCGGCACGGCGGTCAGCAAGGTCTGCGACCTGGAGATCGCCCGCACCGGCCTGCGCGAGAAGGACGCGCACGCCGCCGGGCTGCGGTTCGTGACGGCGACCGTCGAGTCGACGAGCCGGGCCGGTTACTACCCGGGGGCGGCCGTGATGACGGTGAAGATGCTCGCCGAGCGGCGCACCGGGCGGCTCCTCGGGGTGCAGATCGTCGGCCGCGAGGGCGCGGGCAAACGCGTCGACGTCGCGGCCGTCGCACTCACCGCGCAGATGACGGTGGAGCAGATGACCGCCCTCGACCTGGGGTACGCGCCGCCGTTCTCGCCGGTGTGGGACCCGGTCCTGGTGGCGGCGCGCAAGACGGTGGCGGCGGTGCGGGCCGACCGGCACTGAGCCGGTACGGGGCGAGCCGGCAGGGGGACGTCGTCCGTACGGGAAAGGGCCCCTGCCCGAGGCGGCAGGGACCCTTTTCAGACATCTTTTGGACAGCTTCCGTTCAGACAGGTGTCGCGCGGACACCTGCCGTTCAGACCGCGGTGCGCGTGTGCACGTACTCCACGAGGCGGGTCAGCGCGTCCGGGTCCGTCGTCGGCAGGACGCCGTGCCCGAGGTTGAAGACGTGCCCCTCCAGGCCCTTCGCCGCCGCGAGCACCTCGTCGGCCTTGGCCTCGACGGCCTCGGGCGTGGAGAAGAGGACCGCCGGGTCGATGTTGCCCTGCAGCGCCTTGCCGGGCCCGACACGGCGCGCGGCCTCGTCCAGCGGCACCCGCCAGTCGACGCCCACCACGTCGGCGCCGGCCTCGCCCATCAGGCCGAGCAGCTCGCCCGTGCCGACGCCGAAGTGGATGCGGGGCACGCCGTACCCGGCGACCGCGTCGAAGACCTTGGCCGAGGCGGGCATCACCGAGCGGCGGTAGTCGGCGGGCGACAGGGCGCCCACCCACGAGTCGAAGAGCTGCACGGCGCTCGCGCCCGCCTCGATCTGCACCTTCAGGAAGGCACCGGTGATCTCCGCGAGGCGGTCGAGCAGGTCGGCCCAGAGCTGCGGGTCGCCGTACATGAGCGCCTTGGTGTGCTCGTGGTTGCGGCTCGGGCCGCCCTCGACGAGGTAGCTCGCGAGGGTGAAGGGGGCGCCGGCGAAACCGATGAGCGGCGTGGCACCGAGCTCGGCGGTCAGCATCCCGATCGCCTCGGTGACGTAGTGGACGTCGTCGGGCGTGAGGTCGCGCAGCCGGGCGAGGTCGGCGCGGGTGCGGATGGGGTTCTCGACGACGGGCCCGACGCCCGGCTTGATGTCGAGGTCGATGCCGATCGCCTTGAGCGGGACGACGATGTCGCTGAAGTAGATCGCGGCGTCGACGTGGTGGCGGCGGACCGGCTGCAGGGTGATCTCGGTGACGAGCTCGGGCCGCATGCAGGATTCCAGCATCGCCGTGCCCTCGCGCACCTTGCGGTACTCGGGAAGTGAGCGCCCCGCCTGCCGCATGAACCAGACCGGCGTGTGCGGCACGGCCTCGCGCCTGCACGCCTTCATGAACGGGGAGTCGTACGTCGCTGCGTTCTGCCGGCCCTCGGGGCCTCGGCTGTCATTGGCACTCACGCGGAAAGTCTCGCACGTCGACCGGGAACGACCTCACGGGTGTCTCTCCCTGCGCGAAGGCGCCGTTCCCCTTAACCTTCCCCGCATGGCTGCGGCTCAGGGACAACGGTCGGACGGCGCTGGCGAGATGGAGAGTTCGGAGGGGAAGGTGGCGGATTCGGCTCCGCTGCCCTTCCGCGCGGCGGTCGAGGCGCTGCGGGGGGCACGGCTGCGGCCGGAGATCGAGATCGATCCGACGCGGCCGCCGCAGCGGCTCGCGCCGCACGCGTACGCGTTGGAGGCGGCGGTCGTCGACGGCGAGGAGGACCTCGCGGACGGGCGGCTCGTGCTGCTCCACGATCCGTCCGGACACGACGCCTGGCAGGGCACCTTCCGCCTCGTCACGCTCGTCCGCGCGGAGCTCGAACCGGAGATGGCGGCGGATCCGCTGCTGCCGGAGGTGTGCTGGTCGTGGCTGACCGGGGCGCTTCAGGCGCGGGGGCTCGCCGCGGGCGAGGCGAGCGGCACGGTGACCCGGGCGGGGTCGCACTACTTCGGGGGGCTCTCGGAGCGGCCGCCCGCCTCGCAGATCGAGATCAGGGCCTCGTGGACGCCCCGGGAGGGGCCGGGCGGGGTGCCGGACACCGGTGCGCATCTGGCGGCCTGGTGCGACCTGCTCTGTCAGATCGCGGGGCTGCCGCCCGCGGGGAGCGGGGACGGGTCCGTGGTCTCGCTCCCGCAGCGGCGCGGCCCGCTCTCCCCCTGAACGGGTTTGTACGAGTGGGGGTCACCCGGAAGGGGGCGTGTTCGGTTTGATCTTCGGATGATCGAGCGCGTGTCCGAATTGCCCCAATTCTCTCTCACCAAATCGTGATCATTCCCTAAAGGCGGATGCGATTGGTGCCGAAGAGGTTTGTGACCTTGAAAGCACGGTTCGTCCCGGCTTCATCCCCGAGCCGGTCCCTCCCGTCCCCCCACCCAGGAGGCCTGGTGTCCGTTCTCCTCGAGCAGCCCGCAAGCCTGGTCGCCTACCGCCCGAACAAGCCGACCGCCATGGTCGTCGTGGCCGACCCCCGCGTCCGTTCCACCGTCACCCGCCACCTGTGGGCGCTCGGTGTGCGCGACGTCATCGAGGCCTCGTCGATCGCGGAGGCTCGTCCCCGCATCGGCAACCCCCGGGACATCTGCGTCGCAGACGTCCATCTCCCCGACGGCTCCGGCCTGACGCTCCTCTCCGAAACCCGTGCCGCGGGCTGGCCCAACGGCCTCGCCCTCTCCGCCGCCGACGACATCGGTGCCGTGCGCAACGCCCTCGCGGGCGGCGTCAAGGGCTACGTCGTCACCGGCACCCGCACGAACGTCGGACTCCCCACCCGTCCCGGCGCCGCTCCGATCGGCTCGGCCGCCGCCCGCATGCACCGCCGCCCGCCGGGCGCCCCCAGCCACCCCGGCGGCTACCGTGAACTGTCCGGCCGTGAGGTCGAGGTCCTGCGGCTGGTCGCGGAGGGCCAGTCCAACAAGGCCATCGGCGTCTCGATGGGCCTGTCCGCCCTGACCGTCAAGAGCCACCTCGCCCGGATCGCGCGCAAGCTCGGCACGGGTGACCGGGCCGGGATGGTGGCGGTCGCGCTGCGAACCGGAATCATCCACTGACTCATTTACACCCCCCGCGCGCCCGTCGACGGAACGTTCCGTCGACGGGCGCTGTCCATACACGGATACCCTTGACAGGTGACCGACGCCCAAGAGACCGCAGCAGACAGCTCACTGCGAACCACCGGAGGCGGCCCTCCGGACGACGACGGCCTCGCCACGGAAGGGCTGCCGATCCCCCTCCTCGAGCCGCGTGACGGCATTCCGCCGGTGATCGCCGACGAGGAGTCCCTCGCCGCGACCGTGGCCGCCTTCGCCGCGGGCACCGGCCCCGTCGCCGTGGACGCCGAGCGCGCCTCCGGCTACCGGTACGGCCAGCGCGCGTATCTCGTCCAGCTCCGCCGCGAAGGCGCGGGCACGGCCCTCGTCGACCCCGTCGCCTGCCCCGACCTGTCCGCCCTCGGCGAGGCCCTCGGCGACACCGAGTGGGTCCTGCACGCCGCCACGCAGGACCTGCCGTGTCTGCGCGAGATAGGCATGGTCCCCTCAAGGCTCTTCGACACCGAGCTCGCGGGCCGGCTCGCGGGGTTCCCGCGGGTGGGGCTCGGCGCGATGGTCGAGAGCGTGCTCGGGTACGTACTGGAGAAGGGTCACTCCGCCGTCGACTGGTCGACCCGGCCGCTCCCCGAGCCCTGGCTGCGGTACGCGGCGCTCGACGTCGAACTCCTCGTCGACCTGCGCGACGCCCTGGAGAAGGAGCTCGACCGCCAGGGGAAGCTGGAGTGGGCCCGCGAGGAGTTCGACGCCATCGCCTCCGCGCCGCCCGCGCCGCCCCGCAAGGACCCCTGGCGCCGCACCTCCGGCATGCACAAGGTGCGCAGGCGCCGTCAGATGGCGGTCGTACGGGAGCTGTGGACCGCGCGCGACCGGATCGCCCAGCGGCGCGACGTCTCGCCCGGCAAGGTGCTCAGCGACAGCGCGATCGTCGAGGCGGCGCTGGCCCTCCCGCCCAACGTGCACGCGCTCGCCGGTCTCCCCGGCTTCGGGCACCGCATGGGGCGGCGTCAGCTGGAGCAGTGGCAGGCCGCCGTCGACCGCGCCAAGGCGCTGCCGGACGCGGAGCTGCCGCAGCCGGGGCAGACCGTGACCGGTCCGCCGCCGCCGCGCTCCTGGGCCGACCGCGACCCGGCCGCCGCGGCGCGGCTCTCCGCGGCCCGGGCGGCGGTCTCGGCACTCGCCGAGCGGCTGAACATGCCGCAGGAGAACCTGATCACTCCGGACACGGTCCGCCGCGTCTGCTGGGAGCCTCCGGCCCAGGTGACCGAGGAGACGGTGGCCTCAGCCCTGGCCGCCCACGGCGCCCGCCACTGGCAGATCACCCACGTGACCCCGGCCCTGGTAACGGCCCTGACCTGACCCGAGCACCGAACGACACCCACCCGCCCTGACACCCCGCGCTGCGGGGAGGGGGGCGGGTGGACGTGTTTGGTGGGGGAGGCGACGCCCCTACAGAACCGCCCGGCGCAGGGCAAACGGCCGGGCGGCGCCCCTACCGAGCCATCCGGTGCGGGGCAAACGGGTGGGTGGGTGGGAGGCAAATCCGCCGCGAAGCGGGCGGCGCCCCTACAGCGCCCCCCTGGGCACAGGGCAAACACAACACCGCTCCCGGCGCCCCAGGCACCCCCCAAGGGCCGCCCCCACAGAGTGTGACCTTCGCCTCCCCGAGGCGACCCGGGGCAGCTCTTGGCCGCATAGTTACCGACAAGTAGGGTGGGACTCGGAAAGCGCGCCGCAGGCGTGGCGCACCGCACCCTGGAGGAGAGCCATCGTGCCTCGTACCGTCAGGGACGTCGTCTTCGTGGACGGCGTCCGCACCCCGTTCGGCAAGGCGGGCCCGAAGGGCATCTACCACGAGACCCGTGCCGATGACCTCGTCGTGAAGGCCATCCGGGAGCTGCTGCGCCGCAACCCGGACCTCGACCCCGCCAAGATCGACGAGGTCGCCATCGCGGCGACCACGCAGATCGGCGACCAGGGCCTGACGATCGGCCGCACCGCCGGCATCCTCGCCGGGCTGCCGCAGTCCGTGCCCGGTTACTCGATCGACCGCATGTGCGCCGGCGCCCTGACCGCCGTGACCTCGGTCGCGGGCAGCGTCGCCTTCGGCGCGTACGACATCGCCGTCGCCGGCGGTGTCGAGCACATGGGCCGCCACCCCATGGGCGAGGGCGTCGACCCGAACCCGCGGTTCGTGAGCGAGAAGCTCGTCGACGAGTCCGCCCTGTTCATGGGCATGACCGCCGAGAACCTGCACGACCGCTACCCGAGCATCACCAAGCGGCGCGCCGACGAGTACGCCGTGCGCTCGCAGGAGAAGGCCGCCAAGGCGTACGCCGACGGCAAGATCCAGGCCGACCTCGTGCCGATCTCCGTGCGGCGCACCAACGAGGAGGCCGGCGAGACCGGTTGGGGCCTCGCCACCGCCGACGAGCCGATGCGCCCGGGGACGACCCTGGAGAGCCTCGCGGGCCTGAAGACGCCGTTCCGTACGCACGGCCGCGTCACCGCGGGCAACGCCGCCGGTCTCAACGACGGTGCCACCGCCTCGCTCATCGCGTCCGAGGAGTTCGCCCGCGAGAACGGGCTGCCGGTCAAGATGCGCCTCGTCTCGTACGCCTTCGCGGGCGTCGAGCCGGAAGTCATGGGCTACGGCCCGATCCCGGCCACGGAGAAGGCGCTCGCCAAGGCGGGTCTCTCCATCTCCGACATCGGTCTCTTCGAGATCAACGAGGCCTTCGCCGTACAGGTGCTCGCCTTCCTCGAGCACTACGGCATCGCGGACGACGACGCGCGCGTCAACCAGTACGGCGGCGCCATCGCCTTCGGCCACCCGCTCGCCTCCTCCGGCGTACGCCTGATGACGCAGCTGGCGCGGCAGTTCGAGGAGCAGCCGGAGGTCCGCTACGGCCTCACGACCATGTGCGTCGGCTTCGGCATGGGCGCCACGGTCATCTGGGAGAACCCGAACCACAAGGACGCCGGAGGCGACAAGTGAGCACCACGACCGCTGAGCTTCTGAAGGGTGCGGCCGAGCTGTTCCCCGACGAGGTCGTCACGCAGGCGCACGTGCGCCACCTCGACCTCCCCCAGGGTGCCGGGCGCTTCGCGCTCATCACGCTGGACAACGGCTTCGACCACACCAAGCCGACCACCTTCGGCCCGGGTTCGCTGGCCAACCTCAACGCCGCGATCGACCAGGTCGAGAAGGAAGCTGCCGAGGGCTCGATCGTCGGCGTCGGCGTCACCGGCAAGCCGTTCATCTTCGCCGTCGGCGCCGACCTCAAGGGCGTCGAGCTGCTCAAGCGCCACGAGGACGCGCTGGCCATCGGCAAGGGCGGCCACGAGGTCTTCAAGCGCCTCTCCGGCCTCGCCGTGCCGACCTTCGCGTACTACAACGGCGCCGCGATGGGCGGTGGCGTCGAGGTCGGTCTGCACTGCTCCTACCGCACCGTCTCCAAGGCGCTGCCCGCCTTCTCGCTGCCCGAGGTCTTCCTCGGTCTGGTGCCGGGCTGGGGCGGCTGCGCGCTGCTGCCGAACCTGATCGGCGCGGACCGCGCGGTCTCGGTCATCATCGAGAACTCGCTCAACCAGAACCGCCAGCTCAAGGGCGTGCAGGTCTTCGAGCTCGGCATCGCCGACGCGATCTTCGAGGGCGCCGACTTCCTGGAGCAGTCGCTGATCTGGACGGCCTCCGTCCTCAACGGCTCGCTCACGGTGGAGCGCCCCGAGATCGACCGCGGCGAGGCCTGGGACGCCGCCGTCGCGCGCGGCCGCTCCATCGCCGACTCCAAGGTGCACGGCGCCGCTCCGGCCGCCTACCGCGCCCTGGAGATCATCGAGGCCGCCAAGGACGGCGACCTGCAGAAGGGCTTCGACGCCGAGGACAAGGCGCTCGCCGACCTCATCATGGGCGGTGAACTGCGCGCGGGCATCTACTCGTTCAACCTCGTGCAGAAGCGCGCCAAGCGCCCCGCGGGCGCCCCGGACAAGAACCTGGCGCGCCCGGTCACCAAGGTGGGCGTCGTCGGCGCCGGCCTGATGGCCTCGCAGCTCGCCCTGCTCTTCCTGCGCCGCCTCGAAGTGCCGGTCGTGCTGACCGACATCGACCAGGAGCGCGTCGACAAGGGAGTCGGCTACGTCCACGAGGAGATCGACAAGCTCCTCCTCAAGGGCCGTATCAACCAGGACAAGGCCAACCGTCTCAAGGCGCTCGTCTCCGGCGTCCTGGACAAGGCCGAGGGCTTCTCCGACGCCGACTTCATCATCGAGGCCGTCTTCGAGGAGATCGGCGTCAAGCAGCAGGTGTTCGCCGAGGTCGAGGCCGTCGCCCCGGCGCACGCGATCCTCGCCACCAACACCTCCTCGCTCTCCGTCTCGGAGATGGCGTCGAAGCTGAAGCACCCCGAGCGGGTCGTCGGCTTCCACTTCTTCAACCCGGTCGCGATCCTGCCGCTCCTGGAGATCGTGCGCGGCGAGCGGACGGACGACGCCTCGCTGGCCACGGCCTTCGGTGTCGCCAAGAAGCTGAAGAAGACCGCGGTGCTCGTGAAGGACGCCCCGGCGTTCGTCGTGAACCGCATCCTCACCCGCTTCATGGGCGAGATCCAGAACGTCATCGACGAGGGCACCCCGGTCGCCGTCGCCGAGAAGGCCGTCGAGCCGCTCGGTCTGCCGATGTCGCCGCTGGTCCTCCTCGAGCTGGTCGGCCCGGCCATCGGCCTGCACGTCTCCGAGACCCTGAACCGCGCCTTCCCGGAGCGCTTCACCGTCTCGCCGAACCTCGCGGCCGTCGTCAAGGCCGGCAAGCGCGGCTTCTACGTGTACGACAGCGGCAAGCCGGAGCTCGACCCGGAGGTCGCCGCGCTCCTGAAGCAGGGCGACTCCGTTCTGACCGAGGAGCAGGTGCGGGACCGCGTGCTCGACGCGGTGGCGCAGGAGATCGGGCTCATGCTCGACGAGGGCGTCGTCGCCGAGGCCCAGGACATCGACCTGTGCCTGATCACCGGCGCGGGCTGGCCCTTCCACCTGGGCGGCATCACGCCGTACCTGGACCGTGAGGGCGTCAGCGAGCGGGTGAACGGCAAGCGGTTCCTCGCCCAGGGCGTGGCGAGCGTCCCCGCGTAACCCTTCGCAACGCAACGGCCGGGCCGTACGGGAGACCCTCCCGTACGGCCCGGCCGTCGTTCACCGCGCCCCGGATCCGGAGCGGGATCACACCCTGGCCCATGCCTCCAGCGCGAGGCCCGGCTCGTCCTTCTGGCGGGTGAGGCGCAGGGTGCCGTCGAGACCGATGGCGGCCATCACCATGCGGCCGCGGGCGTCGAGCGCCAACGCCGGTGCGCCGAGGCACGGTTCGCCGGTCTCGGCCCACCACAGGCCCGCCCCCTCGTCCTCCGTGGGGAACGCGGCGAGGGCCGGGCGCCCGGTGGCCGTGCGGTGGGCGAGGACCGTGCAGTCGTAGCCGTCGACGGTGGCCCGGACGGCCGCGGTGGGGCCCGTGCCGGGGGCGCCGCCGAGCGGCATGGCCGTCACGCCGCCGTCCGGGCGGTGGGCGAGGACGCCGTCGCCGAGCGTGTCGGCCGCGTAGTAGGTGAGGCGGTCGGGGCTGCTCTCCAGGAGCGTGCCGGAGCCGGGGGCGGGGGCCGGCGGGAGGTCGTCGGCGCGCAGCAGTTCGCCGCCCTGCCGCTCCTGGGCCCAGCGCAGGGTGGCCTTGTCGCCCGGGGCGAGGACCTCGACCCGGCCCGTGGACGTGGCGAGGGCGGCGATGCCGTCCAGGGTGTCGCGGACCTTGAAGTCCTTCCACCCCTCCCACTTGCCGCCCTTGCCCTCGCGGCGCATCCGGACGCTGCCCACCGCGTCCCGCACGAAGACGTGGACGGTGCCGGCCGTGTCCACCGCCGCGGCGGGGGCGCCCAGGGAGGGGGCGCGGTCGACGCGTTTGGTGTGCGGGTTGCCGAGCGAGCGCCAGTCCATGAGCGGCCGGCCCGACTGGTACTGGATGGAGTGCACGATGTCGACGACCGGCTCGCCGCCCTCGCCGGTGGCGTCCCGCCGCTCCCTGCGGCCCAGGAAGTGCACGTAGCCGTCGACTCCCTGGGCGAGGGTGAGGTACGTCAGGTCGGGCGCCTCGAAGAAGTCGGGGCCGGTCCACCCGGGGCCGGCGGGCGCGGTCTCGGTCCACCGCAGGAGGCCGCCATCGGCGCGGGCGTAGGCGGTGAGGCGGCCGTCCCGGCCACGCAGCAGCCAGCGGGCGGTGTCCGGGGCACCGGTGCTGGTGGACCTCGACGGCATGACTCGGCGCCACCCTTTCCACGATCACGGACGCACAGCGTTTTGCCTATTAGTTTACGTTTGCCGCATGAGAACTCTCGTCGTCGTCGATGCCGCCAACGTCGTCGGATCCGTGCCCGACGGATGGTGGAAGGACCGCCGCGGTGCCGCCGAGCGGCTGCGGGACTCCCTCGTCCCGTACGCCACCGACGGGCTGCCCGGTCTGCCGGGCCCGGTGGAGATCGTCCTCGTCGTCGAGGGGGCGGCCAGGGGCGTCGAGTCCGTGCCAGGCGTCCACGTCGACTCCGCGCCCGCGGAGGGCGACGACCGCATCGTGGAGGTTGCCGCGTCGGCCGCCGGGCGCCCCTGCCTCGTGGTCACCGCCGACCGGGAACTGCGCCGCAGGGTGGGCGAGTTGGGAGCCGAGTGCGCGGGCCCCCGTACCGTACGCCCCTGAACCCGACCGCCTCGCGGGGCGCGGGATCCATGACCGTCCCTGGCTCGTTCGGCCCTCTTCTCAGGTGGTGGGCTGGTCCGTAGCCTGGTGCACCGATGGTCTGTCTCCCTGCATGGGCTGAGGACACGTGGACAGTGCGAGTCTGCTTCTGATCGGCGCGGCGGGCGGAGCGATACGCGGGATCGCGCACGCGTACGACTGCATGACCGAATGGCTCGCGTGCCGCCGGGAGTTCCGGCTCGGTGAGCCGTCCGGGGCCGGCGGGCCGCCCGCGTTCGGAGCCTTCTACGACGTGGCGGGCGAGAGCATCGCGGCGGCCGTGCACACCGTGCTGGGGGCCGGGGTGGCCGTGCTCCTGGGCTCATCGGGCCAGATCAGCGGCGGCTTCGCGACCTTCGCGGCGGGGGCGTCGGCCCCCATGGTCCTCGTCCAGCTCAAGAACTCCCGCCTTGCGGACGTCATCCTCGGCGAGACGGGCGCGCCGGCGGAACCCCGGCCGCCGACGGGCGGCCCTCCGGAGGAACAGGCACCGCCCCCACCGTCCCAGGCCCGCCGGATCCTCCGTGACGCCGACCCGGCCCCCGCCCCGCGCCGGTCGCTCACGGACCGGAGCGGAGCCGAATGACCGGGCCTCCGCTGCTGCGACGGGCCGCCGCCGCCACGATCGGCGCCGACCGGCGCTCCCGCCGCGCCCGCATGCCCTCCCCCGCCCCCGAACTGCCATTGGCGCGCAGGGCCGCCGCGGCGGTCATAGGTGTCCGCACACACCGTCCGGCGGCGGCCCGTGCCGCCCACCCGGCGGCGGAGGCGGCAGCGGACGGTGCGGCGGGCGGCGGGCCGTCGTCCGCGGGCCCGCTGGTCTCGCTGGGGGCGCGGGAGGCGCCCGCCGCCCGGGGGCGGCCGCGCCGGGGCCTCGTCCTCGCCACGGTGGCCGCCGTCCTGGCCATCGCCTTCGGCGCCTTCACGTACCACGAGGACACCTTCGTGAAAATGGAACCCCCGGCGGGCACACTGCCCCAGCAGTACGTGGGCACCTGGACGAGCACCGTGCCGGGCAAGGACGGGGACAACACGCGGACCCTCGAGATCGCGCAGGGCGAGGTGGGCGACACGGTGATGTCGCTGACGGCGGACGGGCCCGGGTACCACTGCGTGTTCAGGGCCCGGCTGGTCTCGGTCGGGCCTTCCGGGGTCCGGCTGAGCCGCTCGGTGGTGACCGTGGGCAGACCGGCCCGCTCGTGCACGCCGGGTGGTCCTTCGACGCTGACCCGAGCGGGCGCGGAGAAGCTGCGTCGCGTCGCCGGTGGGAACGCGGTGATCTACACCCGCTCGCGGTGACCGCCGCCGGAAGAGCCGCGCCTCACCGGCCCACCCGCACGTACATCACCGCTCCCCCCACCTCCAGCACCGGTTCATAGCCGACCGCGAGGATGCGGCGCAGCGAGGGCACCCGTTCCGGGGCGAACGGCTTGCCCCGGGAGTCGTCCACCACGACCGCGGGAGGGTGCCGCCTCAGCTCCTCCCGGAAGACCGGCCAGGCGCCCTCGACCGCGTACTTCTCGCCCACCTGCGGGCCGTTCCTGCCGCCGCTGTAGTTGGTGAGCAGGCCGGCCGTGAGGTAACGGCTCGCGGGCGCGCGGTCGGCCAGCCAGTACGCCTCCGGGTGCATCCCCCAGAACAGCACCCGGTCCTGCGGGCGGGTGTGCGCCCGGACCGTCTCCGCCAGGCGGGTGGCGTGCGCCAGGTCGGGGCGGGGCGCGAGCAGCCCCCAGGCGAGGAAGGCCGCGCACGCGCACCCGGAGGCGAGGACGGCGCGCACGGTCCGTTCGCGCGGCAGGATCTGCAGCGCGGCCGCGCCCAACAGGGCGATGGGCGGCATGAGTTGGAGGTAGTAGTGGCCGAAGAAGTGGAAGCCGAGGAGGACCGCGGCCACCGACGAGGCGAGCCAGAGCCACAGGTCCACCGCGCCGGTGCGGGCTACGCGCAGGACGCGTACGACCGGCGGGATGATCCCGGCGCAGGCCGCGGCGAGGATCGCCGCGTTCACCAACCCCCGTACGAGGACGTGGAGTTCGGAGCCGGTGAAGGAGGCGTAGGCGCCGGATCCGGTCACCGTCCAGAACAGGAAGCCCGCGGGGGTGGTCAGCACGGCCGCGGCCAGGACGGGCGCGCCGAAACCGGCGGCGAGGCACCACACGCCCCGCCGGGGCGCCCCGGCGCGCCACAGCAGCCAGGCGACCGGGAGGAGCACCGCCCCGCCGGTCTGCTTGGCGAGGAAGGCACAGGCCGCCGCGGCGCCCGCGCCGGCCCAGCCGCGGCGGTCCGCGCACCACATGGCGGCTGCCGTGCACGGCAGCATGAAGACCTCGAAGGTGGCGGCCTGCGCGTCCTGCGGGTTGAGGCCGACGGAGATCAGGAGGTACAGGACGCCCGCGGTGCGGCCCGCGGCGTTCCCCCAGCGGCGCCGGGCCAGCGCGACCAGGAAGACCGCCGTCAGGAGCTGCGCGGCGACGGCGAGGAGCCGCAGCGGCAGGAGCGAGTCGTCGCCGAAGAGCGCGAAGGCGCCCGCGTACAGCCAGGGCACCAGCGGCGGCTTGCGGTCGACGACCGTCTCGTAGAGGGTGCCGCCGACCGCCAACATCCGCGCCTGGACGGCGAGATAGCCCTCGTCCGGATTCCACAGCGGCCCGCGGAAGGAGGGCAGCCGGGTCACGCACGCCAGGGCGGCGAGCAGCGGCAGCAGCCGGAGCCAGTACGGGTCCCCGGCGCCCTCGCCGGGGACGTGCTCCGTGCGCGGGCCCGGTACCCGGAGGCCGGATACGGAGCGTGGTGATGCGGAGGGCGGGGCGAGCATATGGTGCACGCTATCCGGCCCCGCACCCCCCGACGGATCGGGACATACGGGGCCGGAGCGGAATGCCTGCCGAACGGCGGGTGACTACCGTGCGTCGCCGGCGTGCGGGTCGCGGACGTGCAGACGGCTGTGCGAACGCCCGTACGCGAAGTAGATGACGATGCCGAGGACCATCCAGACGCCGAATCGCAGCCAGGTCTCCGCGGGCAGGTTCAGCATCAGCCAGAGCGAGGCGAGCACCGACAGGATCGGCACGAACGGCACCAGCGGGGTGCGGAAGGCGCGCGGCAGGTCGGGGCGCTGCCTGCGGAGCAGGATGACGCCGAGGGCGACCACGACGAACGCGAACAGCGTGCCGATGTTGACCAGTTCGGCCAGTTCGTCGATGGAGGTGAAGCCCGCCACGATCGCCACGATGACGCCCAGCAGGATCGTCGAGCGGTACGGCGTGCCGAACTTGGGGTGGACCTTGGAGAAGGTCAGCGGCAGCAGTCCGTCACGGCTCATCGCGAAGAACACCCGGGTCTGGCCGAGCAGCAGGATCATGCAGACCGAGGTGAGGCCGACGGCCGCGCCGAAGCTGATCAGACCCGCCCAGAAGGGGTGCCCGACGGCCTTGAAGGCGTCGGCGAGCGGGGCGTCCGTGGAGAGCTCGGTGTACTTCTGCATGCCGGTGACGACCACGGAGACGGCGACGTAGAGGATCGTGCAGATCAGCAGCGAGCCGAGGATGCCGCGGGGCACGTCGCGCTGCGGGTTGCGGGTCTCCTCCGCGGCGGTCGCGACGATGTCGAAGCCGATGAAGGCGAAGAAGACGACGGCCGCCGCGGTGAAGATGCCCATCACGCCGAAGTCCCCCGGGGTGAACCCGAAGATCAGCTGGACCAGCGGCGCCGTGATGCCGCCGCCGCCCTCGACGTGCTTGCTCGGCGGGATGAACGGGTCGTAGTTGGCGCCGCTGATGAAGAAGGCGCCCACGAGGATGACGAGGACGACCACGGTGACCTTCACGGCGACGATGACGTTGGTGACCCGCGAGGAGAGCTTCATGCCGGCGACCAGGATGGCGGTCAGGATCAGCACGAGCACGCAGGCCAGCAGGTCGAAGCCGAAGTCTCCCTCGTGCGTGCCGCTCAGCGCCTTCGGCAGGTGCATCCCCGCGGTGTCGAGGAGCGAGCGGAGGTACCCGGACCAGCCGACCGCGACCACCGCGCAGCCGAGCGCGAGCTCCAGGATCAGGTCCCAGCCGATGATCCACGCCGGGAACTCGCCGAGCGAGGCGTACGAGAAGGTGTACGCGGAGCCGGCGACGGGCACGGTCGAGGCGAACTCGGCGTAGCAGAGCGCCGCGAGGGCGCAGACGAGTCCGGCGACGACGAAGGCGAGGGCCACCGAGGGCCCCGCCGTCTCCTTGGCGATCTTTCCGGTGAGGACGAAGATGCCGGTGCCGATGATGACACCGACGCCGAAGACCGTGAGGTCGAGGGCGGACAGCGACTTCTTGAGCGCGTGCTCCGGTTCCTCGGTGTCCTTGATGGACTGCTCGACGCTCTTCGTCCTGAAGAGACTGCTGCTCACGGGCGTACCTCCCACGCTTGTCGTCCCCGACATGATCGAGAGGGCGAGTACCCCGAAAGCTCCGGCGCGGGCCTATTCACGCGAATGGGCCGGTCCCACCACCCGTACAGGGTGCTGAAACCGGCCCGTCGGCGGTGCGTGTTGACGTCAGTCGCGGGCGGGCTCCACCGAGTCCACCGCGCTCGCCGCGGTCCGCTCGAACCGGCCGTCGAGCTTGGCGACCAGGCCCGTGACCTGCCGGGCGATGTCCGGCGCGGTCAGCCCGATCTCGGCCAGGATCTCCTTGCGGGAGGCGTGGTCGAGGAAGCGCGGCGGGATGCCGAAGTCGCGCAGCGGCACGTCGACGCCCGCGTCGCGCAGAGCCTGCGCGATGGCCGAACCGACGCCGCCCGCACGGGAGTTGTCCTCCACGGTGACGACGACGCGGTGCTTCTCGGCGAGCGGCGCCATGGCCTCGTCGACCGGCTTGACCCAGCGCGGGTCGACGACGGTCGTGGTGATGCCCTGCTTGTCCAGGAGGTCGGCGATCTCCAGGCACATCGGGGCGAGCGCGCCGACGGAGACGAGCAGCACGTCCGGCTCGGCGGTGGCCGCCTTGCGCAGCACGTCCATGGCGCCGACCTTGCCGACGGCCTTGACGGCCGGGCCGACCGCGCCCTTGGAGTAGCGCACCACGGTCGGCGCGTCGTCGACCTCGACGGCCTCGCGCAGCTGCAGGCGGACCTGATCGGCGTCGCGCGGGGCGGCGATCCGCAGGGTCGGCACGCACTGCAGGATCGACATGTCCCACATGCCGTTGTGCGAGGCGCCGTCCGTGCCGGTGACGCCCGCCCGGTCCAGGACGAAGGTGACGCCGCACCGGTGCAGCGCCACGTCCATCAGGAGCTGGTCGAAGGCGCGGTTGAGGAAGGTGGCGTAGACCGCGAAGACCGGGTGCAGGCCGCCGGTGGCGAGGCCCGCCGCCGAGACGGCCGCGTGCTGCTCGGCGATGCCGACGTCGTAGACGCGGTCGGGGAACGCCTTGGCGAACTTCTCCAGGCCGACCGGCTGGAGCATGGCGGCCGTGATGGCGACGATGTCCTCGCGCTCGTGGCCGAGCTTGACCATCTCCTCGCCGAAGACGGACGTCCAGTCCATGCCGCCGGCGGCGATGGGCAGGCCGGTGTCGGGGTGGATCGGGCCGATGCCGTGGAAGTGGTCGGCCTCGTCGTCCTCGGCGGGCTTGTAGCCGCGGCCCTTCTCGGTGAGGCAGTGCACGATGACCGGGCCGCCGAACCGCTTGGCGCGCTGCAGCGCGGACTCCAGGGCCTCGATGTCGTGGCCGTCGATCGGGCCGACGTACTTCAGGCCGAGGTCCTCGAACATGCCCTGCGGGGCGATGAAGTCCTTCAGCCCCTTCTTGGCGCCGTGCAGCGTCTCGTAGAGCGGCCTGCCGACGACCGGCGTGCGCTCCAGGAGGTCCTTGCCGCGGGCCAGGAACCGCTCGTAGCCGTCGGTGGTGCGCAGGGTGGCGAGGTGGTTGGCGAGACCGCCGATGGTCGGGGCGTACGAACGTTCGTTGTCGTTGACGACGATCACCAGGGGGCGGTCCTTGGCGGCCGCGATGTTGTTCAGCGCCTCCCAGGCCATGCCGCCCGTGAGCGCGCCGTCACCGATGACCGCGACGACGTGGTCGTCCTTGCCGCGCACCTCGTTGGCCTTGGCGAGGCCGTCGGCCCAGCCGAGGACCGTGGAGGCATGGCTGTTCTCGATCACGTCGTGGTCGGACTCGGCGCGCGAGGGGTAGCCGGAGAGGCCGCCCTTGGAGCGCAGGCCGCCGAAGTCCTGGCGGCCGGTGAGCAGCTTGTGCACGTAGCTCTGGTGGCCGGTGTCGAAGAGGACCTTGTCCTTGGGGGAGTCGAAGACGCGGTGCAGGGCGATGGTGAGCTCAACCACGCCGAGGTTGGGGCCGAGGTGGCCGCCGGTCTTGGAGACTGCGTCGACGAGGAAGCCGCGGATCTCTCCGGCCAGCTGGTTCAGCTCCTCGGGGCTGAGCCGGTCAAGATCGCGCGGTCCCGTGATGCGGGTCAGCAGCGGCACCCGTGCCTCCTTGCAGTAGAGCTGAGATGTGCGGTTCGAGCTTTGCCGGGTCTGCCGAGTCTAATGTTCCGCTACTGACGTATGCGTCCGGGAGCCGTTTTACCGGTCACACGCAGAAGCCCCGCACCCCTGAGGGGGCGCGGGGAACTGCGCGACCGGCCACGCCGGGCGCGCGGCCGAAAACCGCCCGACCAGCGCAGTGTCTAGGCGCGGCCCGCGGACTTCTGCGTACGCCGCGAGACGGAGTCGATGACCACCGCGGCGAGCAGCACCGCACCCGTGATCATGAACTGGATCTCGCTCGCCATGCCGAGCATGTTCAGGCCCTGCTGGATGGACTGGATGACCAGCATGCCGAGCAGCGCGGACCACACCTTGCCGCGGCCGCCGAAGAGGCTCGTGCCGCCGATGACCGCCGCGGCGATCACCATCATCAGCGTGTTGCCGCCGCCGAGGCTCTTCGTGGCGCCGCCCGAGAGGCTGGCGATGAAGAGGCCGCCGAAGGCGGCGAGCATGCCGGAGATCGCGAAGACGGTGATCCGGATCCGGTCGACGTTGATGCCCGCGCGGCGGGCGGCCTCGGCGTTGCCGCCGACCGCGAAGACCTGGCGGCCGAAGGTGGTGCGCCGCGCCACGAAGTCCGCGATCACCAGGACGGCGAGGAAGAGCACCAGGGCCAGCGGCAGGCCGCGGGCGCCGACCGGCTCGTTCAGCTCGTAGGCGGCGCCGCCGGCGAGGACGGCGACGACGACGGTGCGCAGCACGATCTCGCTGACCGGCCGGGAGGGCAGGCCCGCGCTCTTGCGGCGGCGGCTGTCGAGGAGCAGGGAGGCCGCGTATCCGATGATCGCGACGGCCGCGAGACCGTAGGCCGCGCCCTTCTCCGCGAAGAAGTGCCCGGTGAGGTCCTCGACGACGCTGCCCTCGGGCGTGTTGATGCTGCCCTCGCCGCCCATCAGCCAGATCTGGACGCCGCTCCAGCCGAGGAAGCCCGCGAGGGTGACCACGAAGGCCGGCACGCCGATCTTGGCGAAGAAGAAGCCGTGCAGGGCGCCGATGACCAGGCCGGTCAGGACGGCGATGAGGACCGAGAGCCAGTCGTTCATCTCATGGGTGACGCTCAGCACGGCCCAGACGGCCGCTCCCATGCCCGCCACCGAGCCGACCGAGAGGTCGATCTCGCCGAGCAGCAGGACGAAGACGATGCCGACGGCCATGATGCCGAGGCCGGAGGTGAAGACCGCGATGTTGGCGAGGCTGCTCGCGTCCAGGAAGTGCTCGTTCTTCAGCTGGAAGATGATCGCGATGAGGATCAGGCCGACGACGACGGGCAGCGAGCCGAGCTCGCCGCCGCGCATCTTCCGCTTGAACTCGGTCCAGTAGCCGGCCAGGCCCTCCTCGCGGACGAGCAGGCGCGGGTCGACGGCGGGGACCGGCGCGGCGGACGTGTCGGGCGCGGTGCCGGGGGCATCGGCCGGGTCGGCGGCGGGCTTCGTGTTCTTGGTGAGGTCGCTCACTTCGCGTCCTCCTTCGTGACCGTGGCCGAGCGCGCCTTGCGGCGGGTCACGGCGTTGTCCGTGGCGCCGGTGATGGCGGCGATGATCTCTTCGTTGCTGGTGTCGGCGACGGAGAAGGTGCCGTTGTTGCGGCCGAGCCGCAGCACCGCGACGCGGTCCGCGACGGCCTTCACGTCGGCCATGTTGTGGCTGATGAGGATCACGCCGTGGCCGCGTTCGCGCAGCCGCTCCACCAGGTCGAGGACCTGGGCGGTCTGCTCGACGCCGAGGGCCGCGGTGGGCTCGTCGAGGATGACGACCTTGGGGTCGCCGACCAGGGCGCGGGCGATGGCGACGACCTGGCGCTGGCCACCGGAGAGGGCGGCGACCGGGATGCGGACGCTGGGGATGCGGATGGAGAGGGTGTCGAGCAGCTCCTTGGCCCGCTTCTCCATCTTGATCTCGTCGAGGACGGTCGCGGTCCGCAGCTCGCTGCCGAGGAACAGGTTGGCGACGACGTCGAGGTTGTCGCAGAGGGCGAGGTCCTGGTAGACGGTGGCGACGCCGAGGTTCTGGGCGTCGTGCGGGCGGCCGATGCGGACCGGCCTGCCCTCCCACTCGATGGTGCCGTCGTCGATCGGGTGGACACCCGAGATCGTCTTGACGAGGGTGGACTTGCCGGCGCCGTTGTCGCCGACGAGGGCGACCACCTCACCGGTGTTGATTTCGAGGTCTACGTCCGTGAGCGCCTGGACGGCGCCGAACCGCTTGGAGACCCCGCGCAACGCCAGCACGGGCGTAGCGGACACGTGAATCATCTCCTTCGCCGCCTGACCGGCGGGGATGGTGGTGCAGAAGGACAGTGCCGCGAGAGCGACGCTCACCGAGGTGAACGGTGCTCTCCAGAGCGAGCTGGGCTCTCTGAGGAGAGCGCTGCTCACCAGGGAGTGCAGTACTCACTGAGGAGAGCAATGCTCCGTAAGGCGAGTCCGGTGCCCGCCCCCCGTTTGCGGGGCGGTTTGTCGGGGCGGGGCACCGGACCGGTACCGGAACCCGTGCCGTACGTCCGCCCGGGAGCGCTCTCTCGCGCCCCCGGGGCTCATCTCGTACGAACGGGCTTACCGCATACGGGAGTTACTTGATACCCGCGGCGTCGCAGGCCTTCTTGTACTCGGCCGTGCAGATCTCGCTGACCTTGTAGACCTTGTCCTTGACGATCGTGTCGGCGACCTCATCCTTGGTGATCGCCTGCGCGTCGTACAGCTTGGCGGGGATGCCCTTGAAGTCGCCGCTGAGCGAGTCGACCTTGCGGTCGGTGATCGCGTCGATGTCCTTGCCCTGGAGCAGGCGCACCGCGATCTCGCCGGTGGTCTCCGCCTCCGGCCGGATCTGCTTGTAGATCGTGTAGGCCTGGGTGCCGTTCAACAGGCGCTGCACGCCCGCCAGTTCGGCGTCCTGACCGCCGACCGGGACCTTGATGCCACGGCCCTTGAGGGCGGTGATCGCGGCGCCCGCCATGCCGTCGTTGGCGGCGTAGACGCCCTGGATGCCGTCCTTGCCGAGCTTGTCGATCGCGGAGGACATCTTGCGGCTCGCCTCGTCCGGCGACCAGTCCGGGATGTCCTGCTCGTACGCGATCTTCTTGACCTTCTTGTCGAGCACCGAGTGGGCGCCCTTCTTGAAGAACGGCGCGTTCGGGTCGGTCGGCGAGCCGTTGATCATGACGACGTTGGCGTCCTTGGCCTTCGAGCCGAGGGCCTTGACCATGGCCCCGCCCTGCAGGCGGCCGATCTTCTCGTTGTCGTAGCTGACGTACGCGGAGAGCGGGCCCTCGGCGAGGCGGTCGTACGCGACGACCTTCACGCCCTGCTTGTCGGCCTGCTTCACCCACGACTTGGTCGACTTGTAGTCGACCGCGTCCAGGATGATGACCTTGATGCCCTGGGTGACGAGGGCGTCGAACTGCTTCTTCTGGGTCTCGATGTCCTGTGCGGCGTTGTTGTACTTGACCTTGCAGTCCGAGCAGAGTTCCTTGATCTTCGCCTCCATGATGGGGCGGTCGAAGGTCTCGTAGCGCGTGGTCTTGTTCTCGGGGAGCAGCAGACCGATGGTCTTGTTGTCGCCGCCGCTGCCCTTGTCGTCGTCGCCGGCCTTGCCGCACGCGGTCATGGCGAGTGCCATCGAAACCGCGGCCGTGCCTATGACGACGCGACGCGTCATTGCGTTCATGGTGGGGTGCCTCCCTGACGAGGCCGCGTCGTTGCGGCCGAGGTGGCTCGAAGTCAACTCGGCCGCCACACCAGCGTCAAGGAGTAAATCCTTAACGAGATGACAACGGTGCCATGCGTTATCTAAGTGAAGGCAGGTGTGCCCGCAGGGAGGGTTCCGTCCAAAAGGGTCGAATCCCCCATCTCGCTGAGCGCGAGGGCCAGCGCGCCGAGCACCTCGGCGCGGCCGCCGAGCGCCCCGGGGAGCACGGACAGCCGGCGGGCGGCGCTCGGGATGGCGTACCGCCCGACCGACTCCCTGATCGGCCCGAGCACCAGCTCACCCGCCTCCGCGAGGTCGCCGCCAAGCACCACCCGGGAGGGGTTGAGGAGGTTGCACAGGTTGGCGACGCCGCTGCCGATGTGCCGCCCGACGTCGGCGATCACCCGCCGGCACCCCGGGTCGCCGTCGCGCGCGAGGCCGACGACCCGCTCCATGGTCAGATCGGTGCCGTGGCTGGACTGCAGCAGCGGCAGGACGTACCGGGCGGCGGTGAAGGTCTCCAGGCAGCCGCGGTTGCCGCAGCGGCAGACCGGGCCCGACTCGTCCAGCGTGATGTGCCCGATCTCGCCCGCGGTGCCGCCCGGCCCCCGGTAGATCCGCCCGCTGATCACGAGCCCGGCACCCACACCGCTGGCGACCTTGATGTACGCGAGGTCCTTGACCCCCCGGCCGCTCCCCCAGACCAGCTCGCCGAGCGCGCCGAGGTTGGCGTCGTTGTCGACGTGGACGGGCACGTCGAGGCGGCCCCTGAGCTCCTCGGCGGGCTTGGTGCCGGTCCAGCCCGGCAGGATCGAGGTCGAGCCGAGCGTCCCGGACTCCACGTCGATGGGGCCAGGCACGCCGAGCCCCACTCCGGCGATCTTCGTACGGTCCACTCCGGTGGCCGCGATGAGCCGGCTGACCAGCTGCTCGGCCCGGTCGAAGCCCTGCGCGGCGGACGCGTCGACGTCCAGCGGCTCGGACTCCTCGGCGAGCACCTGATGGGCGAGGTTGCCGACCGCCACGCGCAGGTGGGTGTGGCCGAAGTCGACGCCGATGACGATGCCCGCGTCACCGCTGAGGGAGACGCTGCGGGCCCGCCTGCCGCCCGCGGAGGTGGGCGTGACCTCGACCGTGCCGCCGTCCTTCAGCTCCCGGACGATGTTGGAGACCGTCGCGGCCGACAGACCCGTCGTCCTCGCGATCTCCGCCTGCGTGAGCGATCCGGCGAGCCGCACGGCGCGGACGACCCGTTCGAGATTGGCCCGGTGCAGAGACGACTGCGACCCCGGAGTCTCCATTGACTCTCACCCTTTGTCCTCTTTCGGGCCGCCCGAGGGCCACCCGCGACACCGGCCTCGGAAACCGCTCCGGGCCATGTACAAGTTGTGAACTCCAAACTCCGCTGAAGGAGATGCCGCAGTCAAGTCGTTGAGGGAAATCGGTACCGCTCTCGACCTCACCTCGACCGGCAGCGCGAAACGGCCGCCCCGGCACCGGGGCGGCCGTCTTCCGCGGAGTGGTCCGGCTACTTCACCGACCCCGCGGTGAGCCCCGACACCACATGCCGTTCGATGAAGGCGAAGAGCACGATGACCGGCACGATCGCGACCACCGACGCGGCGAAGAGGTAGTTCCACTGCACGGTGTAGTTGCCGATGAAGTTGTTGATGCCGACCGTCAGCGGCTGCTTGGCCGGCTCCGTGGTGAGGGTCAGCCCCATCACGAACTCGTTCCACGAGGTGATGAAGGTGAAGATCACCGCCGTCACCACGCCGGGCAGCGCCAGCGGCAGGGTCACCTTGATCATGGCGCCGAAGCGGCTGGTGCCGTCCACCATGGCGGCCTCCTCCAGCTCCGGCGGGATGGAGCTGATGTAGGCGGTCAGGATCCACACCGCGAAGGCGAGGTTGAACGCCGCGTTGGTGAGGATCAGGGTCCAGACCGAGTTCAGCATGTCCAGCTGGTGGAACTCCCGGTAGAGACCGACCAGCAGGGCCGTGGGCTGGAACATCTGGGTGACCAGGACCAGGAGCAGGAACAGCTTGCGGCCGCGGTAGCGCATGCGGGCCGTGTAGTAGGCGGCCGGGAGCGAGACGAGCAGGACCAGGAGCGTGGCGCCGCCCGCGACGAGCAGCGTCACCTGGAGGTTCTGGCCGAGCTCGGACTCCTTCCAGACGTCCACGAAGTTGGCCCAGTCCAGGTTCTGGGGCAGGTACGTGCGGTCCCGCAGCTCCTCCTTGGGCCGGAGCGCGGTGACAACCATCTCCAGGTACGGCGCGAGGAAGACCGCGGCGAGCAGCCAGGCGCAGGCCGTGATGACCAGGGTGCGGGGGCGGAAGGCGCGCCGGCCGGGCTTCTTCGGCCCGGCGTCCTTCCGGGGCGCGGGGCGGGTCGCCGTCGCGGTGGCCATCAGTCCTCCTCGTTCCACCGGCTGACCTTCAGGAAGATCAGCACGAGCACCACGACCATCAGGAAGTTGACGACCGACATGGCGGCGGACTCACCGATGTCGGTCTCCTTCAGCTTGTACATGAACACCATCGACGTGGAGGTGTCGTAGCCCGGTCCGCCCTGGGTCATGGCCCAGATGATCGGGAAGGAGTTGAAGACGTTGATGAGGTTGATGACCACGCCGACGAGGAAGGCGGGCCGCAGCATCGGGAGCGTGATGTGCCGGTAGGTCTGCCAGTGGCCCGCCCCGTCGATGCGGGAGGCCTCGTAGACGTCCTGCGGGATGGTCTGGAGGCCGGCGAGCAGCGTGTACGTGGTGAAGGGCAGGGAGACGAAGACGGCGACCGCCATCATCCACGGCCAGGCGGTCTCCGGCCTGCCGAGCCAGTCCTTGGAGCGGTCGATCAGACCGAGGTCGAGCATGAGCGTGTTGAGCACGCCCGCGGTCTGGTTGAGCATCCACTTGAAGCCGATCGCGGTCATCAGGACGGATGCGGCCCAGGGGGCGATGAGCGCCCAGCGGGTGATGCGGCGGCCGGGGAACTTCTGGTTGAACAGCTGGGCCAGGGCCAGCGAGAGCAGCATCGTCGCGGTGACGACGACGACCGTCCACACCACCGTCCACAGGAGGACGGACCCGAAGTCGCTCTCCTCGAAGAGCTTCTTGAACTTGTCGGTCCCGGCGCTGCCGCGCACCTTGCCGGCGATGGAGATGTTGAGGAACGAGGTGCGGACCAGCTCGACGACGGGCCAGACGACCACGGCGAGGATCAGCAGGATGACGGGCGCTATCCAGGGCAGCGGGCCGAGCCGGGCCAGACCGCTGCGGCGGCTCACCGGCCTGGGTGCGCGCCCGCCCCGCTCCCGGCCGGGGGCGGCCGGGGGCGGAGGGGCCTTCAGGGACACAAGGACTCCTTGCGGACGAAGGTGGCGTGGTGAAGAGGGCCTGACCGGGCGCTACTTGGCCTCGGCCGCCGCCGACTCCGCCTTCTTCTGCAGGTCGCCGAGGACCTGCTTCGGGTCGTCGGCGACGGCCTTGCCGCCGGTCTTCTTGATCTCGGCGGAGACGACGTCCCAGGAGGTGTCGCCCAGCGGGTAGAACTTGGCCTTGGGGAGCACCTCGAAGAACGGCACCAGGTCCTTGTGCTTGCCGTTGCTCTGCATTTCCTTGAGCGCGTCCTGGGTGACCGGCATGAGGTTGTACATCTCGTCGAACGCCAGCATCTTCTTGGAGTACGTGAAGTCCAGGAACTTCTTCACGCCCTCCTTCTCCGCGCCGCCGTCCTTGAACGCCATCATCCAGTCGGCCACGCCGAGGGTGCTGTCCAGCGGGCCCTTCTTGCCGGGGACGGGCGCGACGCCGTAGTCGACCTTGCCCTCCTTGGCCATCTGGATGAGGCTCGGGTGGCCGTTGAGCATGCCGACCTTGCCGGCCGCGAAGTCCGCGAAGGCCGTCTTGCGGTCGGTGGAGGCCGGGTTGGCGTAGGTCAGGCCGGGCTTGACCAGGTTGGTCTTCAGCCAGTCGAAGGTCTCGACGTTCTGCGCGCTGTCGAGGGTGTACTTGCCGTCGGCGTCCGTGTAGCCGCCGCCGTTGCCGAGCTCCCAGAGCATCGTCTCGCCCTGCGTCTCCTCGGGGCCGAGCGGCAGCGCGTAGGGGGTCTCGGCGGCCTTCTTGGCCTTGATCTTCTTCGCGGCGTCGGCGAGTTCGTCCCATGTCTTCGGCGGCGACTTGATGCCCGCCTTCTTGAAGACGGCCTTGTTGTAGAACATGACGCGGCTGGAGGAGACCCACGGGATGCCGTACTGGGTGCCGTCCACCTCGCCGGCCTTGGCGAAGGTCGGGATGAGGTTGTCGCGCGTCGCGGGCGAGAGGACCTCGTCCGCCTTGTAGAGCAGGTCGTCGGCGACCTTGTCGGCGTAGCCGCCGGTCTGCAGCAGGTCGGGCTCGTCGCCCGCCTGGATCATGTTCTTGACGGACTTGTCGATCTCGTTCCAGTTGATGACCTGGACGTCGACCTTGTAGCCCTTGTTGGCCTTCTCGAATTCCTTCTTGACCTGGTTCCAGTACACCTTGGAGGCGTTGGAGGCCTTGTCGCCGTAGTCGGCGGCGACGAGCTTGATCGTCTTGCTGTCGCCGCTGTCGCTGTCACCGCTGCAGGCGGTGAGGCCAAGGGCCATGGCGACCGTTGCCGCACCGGTGGCGATTATGCGATTCCTCATGATGGTTCAACCCTTCGACATCGGTGTCGACTTGAGCGCGTCCGGTCGCCCCCCGCGGCGCCGTGGCGCAGACACTACTCACGGCCCGTTTCGCCTCGACAGGCCTAGACCACTTTCGTGGCCAAGCTGAAATCACCCGCTTCACCAGGTCACTTGATGGCGCCCGCGGTCAGACCCGCCTGTACCTGTCGCTGGAAGACCGCGTAGACGACGAGGACCGGGAGCATGGCGATCGTCAGGCCGGCGAAGAGCGCGCCCCAGTCGCCCCGGTACCCCTGCGAGACGGCCAGCGAGGCGAGTCCCTGGGGCAGCACGTAGCTCTTCTCGTCCTCGTTGTTGAGCAGCAGCGGGAGCAGGTACTGGTTCCACTGGCCGAGGAAGTTGAAGATGCCGATGCTGACCAGGCCCGGCTTGGCCATCGGCAGCATGATCTGGAAGAACGTGCGGGTGTGCGAGGCCCCGTCGACCATCGCCGCCTCCTGCACGCCGGTCGGCAGCGTGCGGAAGAAGGAGGTCAGGAAGAAGGTGGTGAACGGCAGTGAGTACGCGATGTACGCGATGATCAGGCCCGGCCGGGTGTCCAGGAGACCGAAGTTCTCCATGACCGCGAAGAGCGGCACCAGGGCGAGGATGACCGGGAACATCATCCCGCCCGCGAACAGCATGAAGATGACCCGGTTGCCGGGGAAGGTGAACCGGGCGATGACGTAGGCCGCCATCGACCCGAGCAGCATGGTTCCGGTCAGCGAACCCGCCAGGATGATCAGCGAGTTGAGGGTGTACCGGCCGATGCTCGCCTTGCTCCAGGCGTTGGAGAAGTTCTCCCAGTGGAAGGAGGCGGGCCAGCCCATCGGGTCGCTGAGGATCTCGGCCGAGGGGCGGAACGCGGTGAGCGCGACCCAGATCAGCGGTCCGGCGGCCAGGACGACCCACAGGACGAGGAAGGCGTGCGAGAAGACGTTGAGGGTGGCGCCGCCCGTCTCCTTCTCGCGGCGGGGCGTCTCGGCGGTCTCGGTACGGGGCGCTGTGGTGGTGGTCGTGGTCATGATGCAGTGGCTCCCGCGGTCTCAGTATTCGATCCGGTCGCGGTTCCCGAACCGCATGACGAGCAGTGAGAACGCCATGCTCAGGACGAGAAGGACGACGCCGATGGAGGTGGCGTAGCCGTACTGGCCGTCCCGGAACCTCTCGTAGAGGAAGACCGGCGTGACCTTCAGTACGTGCGGGGGCACCATGACCAGGCAGATGGCGAAGGTGTCCAGGGCCTGGATGCCCATGTAGATCCAGCCGGTGCGCACCGTGTCCCAGATCAGCGGGAGCGTGACGTTGAAGAAGGTGCGGGCGCGGCCGGCGCCGTCCAGGAGGGCGGCCTCGTAGATGTCCTTGGGGATCGCGCCCATCGCGGCGGAGAAGAGCACGACGTAGAAGCCGATGAAGCTCCAGCTGATGACGGTGAGCAGCGAGATGATGCCGAGGGTCTCGTCGCCGCCGAGCCAGGCCGGGCCGTCGACCCCGACCTTGTCGAGACCGCCGTTGATCAGGCCGCTGTTGGTGTTGAAGACGCGCCCCCACACCACGGCGATGATGGCGACGGAGAGCACCTGCGGGAAGAAGTAGACGACCTTGTAGACCGAGGAGCCGGCGACGCCTGCGATGGCCTGCCCCCTGCGGTGCCGGCCGCCCGAGGTGATCATGTAGGCGAAGAACATGCCGAGGACCAGGGTGATGACCGGCGCGATCAGCAGCAGGAGCGCGCTGACCTGGAGGGAGTCCCAGAACCGTTCGTCGTTCCACATCTTGCGGTAGTTGTCGAACCCGACGAAGTTCGCCACCGGGCCGCCGGACCAGTCGGTGAACGAGTAGTAGATCGCCTGGAGGAACGGCGAGACGACGAAGAGCGCGTAGAACGCGAGCGGCACGGCGAGGAAGCCCACGATGAAGCGGTACTTGTCGAGCGTGCGGTAGCGCCGGTCGTAGCGGACCCGTTCGGGTGTGAAGCGGGGCGGCAGCACCACCGCGAGGAGGAACAGCAGCCGGCTCGGCGCGCCGGGTGCGGGCCTCGCGCCCGCCTGCTTCTTGGGAGGTGGCGGATTGTCCACCCGGGTGTCGGTCTTCACGCTGCTCAGCCCCGCCGCTCTTTCACATGCCTGTGTGCTCGGTCGCGTGCGCGGGGCCGGGGCCGCGCGGGCCCCGGACCCGCCGGTTGATCACGAGGATCAGAAGGGTCAGGCCTTCTTGATCTTCGTGATGTCGGGGTCCTTCCTGATCCGGTCGGTGGCCTTCTGCATGGTGTCCATCGCCTGCCGGGCGCCGATCTGGCCCTGCATGAACTTGTGGATCATGTTGTTGAAGTCCTCACGGAACAGCTCGTTGTACCAGTCCATGAACTGAGGGATGACGATGTTCTCGCCGGCCGCCTTGATCGCCGCCTGGGCGCTCGCCGTGCCCGGGGGGAGCTTCATGCCGTCGATGGCACCCTTGACGACGGGCATCGAGCCGACCTCCTTGAAGAGGTTGACGGCGGCCTCCTTGCTGTACATCATCCGCATCCACTCCAGGCCACCCTGCACGTTCGTGGCCTTGGCGGGGACGATGAACGGCTCACCGGCGGGGGCGTAGAGCGTGCCGAACGGCATCTTGTCGCCCGAGTCGAGCGAGGGGGTGGCGCCCACCGCCATCCGGAAGTCCTTCGGCGTGGTGTCCTTGGCCTCGTTCTCCACCCAGGAGCCGTTGGGCACGAAGACGCACTTGCCCTCCTTCGTCCAGGCGGTCTGCATCTCGGTGTGCGCCTCGGTGCCGTCGAAGCCGGTCAGCACGTACTTCTTGGCGACCAGCTCCTCCCACGCCTCGAAGACGTCCTTGACCGCGTCGTGCTTCCAGGCGTCGGGCTCCAGGTAGTCCATCGCCGTGGTGACGTCGCGGCCGCCGCGCTGGGCGAACATCGCGTACATGGAGAAGAACATGTAGCGGGGGTGGCCGCCGGGGTAGCTCCAGCCGTGGATGCCCTTGGCCTTGGCCTTCTTGCAGACCGCGAGCATCTCGTCCCAGGTCTTGGGGTACTCGGAGTCGAGACCCTCCTCCAGGAGCTTCTGCGAGTACCAGTTGCCGTAGACCGTCAGGGCGATGTTGAGCTGGTAGCACTCCTTGCCGCCGAAGCGGCCCATCTGCTCGACGACCGGCACCAGGGTCTCGCGCACCGTGACGTTCGGGTCGTCCCAGGAGGGGGAGCCGAGCATCTCGCTGAAGTCGGCGACCTGCTTGTTGTGGACGAGCTTGCCGATGTTCATCTGGTCGGCGCCGGAGTTGTTGACGACGTCCGCGGTGGGCTTGCCGCGGACGATCTTCGGCTGGACCTGGGTGGCGATCTTCTCGGTGGGCTTCTGCTCCGGATCGGACTTGGGGTACTTCTTGGCGTACATGTCCGTCACGAACTGGGCGTACTTGTCGCCGTAGCCGCCGTTGAAGATGTAGACCGTCAGGCCCGCGTCCTGCTTGACGCCGAGCGGGTTCTTCTTGGTCTTCTCGCCCTTCTCGGCCTTGTTCCCGTCGCCGCCACCGCTGGCGCAGGAGCTCAGCGCCCCGACGGCCGGCACCGCGAGCAGACCGGCGGCCGCCGCCCTCTTCATCACATCACGACGGTTGACGCTGGTGGATCCCATGCTCAAGTCCTCGCCTTCTCCAGGACTCAGGCGGTGAACCGGACCCTCCCCGGCACCGCGGTGGTGTTGAAGCTGGGGTCGTGCGATACATCGGTGGAGCTGCGGGAGTCGGTCGGCGGACGAGGCGGTCGGCGTGCGGCGTTCGCCGCGCAGGGTTCGGCGTTCGTCGTACGGTCCGCCCGCTCTCCCTCCGGCCCGCGACCGGCCGGACGGCCCGCGCGGACGCCGACAGGTATAGTCCACTCGCCTGCGGGTGGGCAAGATCGAATACAGCTTTCGGCGGTAGCCTTGTCCGAGTTGAGACCTGCGATGATCCCCGGTGAAAACCTCTCGCAGATCACCGCCGGAACCACTGGACTTTCGCGCCGGTTTCCATGGACTTTCCCGCAAGGCGACGGCCCCCGGCCGGCCCACGATCCCCGTCAACAACCTTGACACCCATCACCACTTGACGCCCTACTAGACCTTGCGCAGCGATCGTGACAACGTTGTCCAACCCGCAAGGAGGGGCTCGGGGATGCCGTACACGGCACGCAGACCTCGTTACAGACACCACCGTCCGCCCGGTCCGGGACCCCGCGCGGCCCTCACCGCCGGCGCCCTGGCGCTCGCCCTCGTCGCGGCGGCGCAAGGGGCCGCACAGGGGGCCGCCGTCGCCGGACCGGAGCAACCACCGCGCGCCGAGCGGGGGTTCTCGTCGTCCTTCGAGGAGGGCGAGGCGCGACCCGACTGGCTCAACACGGTCGAGCGGGGCCCCGACGGCGCGAAGAAGGCGTCGGGCGTCGACGGCGACTTCAGCTCCGGGCTGCCCGGCAGCGTCAACGACCACGTCACCGAGGTCCGCGCGAGCGGTGAGAACACCGGCTCGGGCGAGGTCGCGGCGAACCTCGTCGACGGCGAGGCGACCAGCAAATGGCTGACGTTCGCCAAGGACGGCTGGGCCGAGTTCGACCTGGACGAGCCCGCCAAGGTGGTGACGTACGCGCTGACCTCCGCCAACGACCACGCCGAACGCGACCCGAAGGACTGGACCCTGAAGGGCTCCGCCGACGGCAAGGAGTGGAAGGTCCTCGACGAGCGCAAGGGCGAGGCCTTCGACGGGCGGCACAAGACGAAGAAGTACGACGTCGACAACTCCACGGCCTACGCGCACTACCGCCTCGACATCACCGCGAACAACGGCGCGAGCGATGCCCTGCAACTGGCGGACGTGCAGCTTTCGGTGGGCGGCACCGACGCCCCGGCGCCCGAGGACATGCTGAGCCTGGTGGACCGCGGCCCCAGCGGCTCCCCCACCGCCAAGTCCCGCGCCGGATTCACCGGAAAGCAGGCACTGCGTTACGCGGGCAGCCACAAGGCCGACGGCCGCGGCTACTCGTACAACAAGATCTTCGACGTCAACGTCGAGGTGGGCAGGGACACCGAACTGGGCTACCGCGTCTTCCCCTCGATGGCCGAGGGCGACCGCGACTACGCCGCCACCCACGTCTCCGTCGACCTCGCCTTCACCGACGGCACCTACCTCAGCGAGCTGAACGCCGTCGACCAGCACGGGTTCCCGCTCTCCCCGCGGGGCCAGGGCGCCGCGAAGGTGCTGTACGTCAACCAGTGGAACAACGTCGAGTCCCGCATCGGGCAGGCCGCCGCCGGAAAGACGGTCGACCGGATCCTCGTCGCGTACGACTCCCCCAAGGGCCCGGCCAAGTTCCGCGGCTGGGTCGACGACGTGTCCCTGAGGGAGAAGGCGCCCGCCGAGCCCAAGGCGCATCCCTCCGACTACGCCGACACGACGCGTGGCACCAACTCCAGCGGCGGCTTCTCGCGCGGCAACACCTTCCCCGCCACGGCGGTCCCGCACGGCTTCAACTTCTGGACGCCGGTGACCAACGCGTCCTCGCTGAGCTGGCTGTACGACTACGCGCGCGGCAACAACGACGACAACCTGCCGACGATCCAGGCGTTCAGCGCGAGCCATGAGCCGAGCCCGTGGATGGGCGACCGCCAGACGTTCCAGATGATGCCGTCGGTCGACAAGGACACCCCCTCGGCGGCCCGCACCAAGCGCGCGCTGCCCTTCCGGCACGAGAAGGAGACGGCACGCCCGCACTACTACGGCGTCACCTTCGAGAACGGCCTGAAGGCCGAGATGGCGCCGACCGACCACGCCGCGATGATGCGGTTCACCTATCCGGGTGAGGACGCGAGCGTCATATTCGACAACGTCTCCGAGAAGGGCGGTCTCACCCTCGACGAGGACAAGGGTGTCGTGACCGGCTTCTCGGACGTCAAGTCGGGGCTGTCGACGGGCGCGACGCGGCTGTTCGTGTACGGCGTCTTCGACGCGCCCGTCACGGCGGGCGGCAAGCTGGAGGGCGGCGGGGGCGGCGACGTCACCGGCTACCTGCGCTTCCGGCCGGGCAAGGACCGCACGGTCGGTCTGCGCCTGGCGACGTCCCTGATCAGCCTGGACCAGGCGAAGGCCAACCTCGCCCAGGAGATCCCGGCCGGCACCTCCTTCGGGCAGGTCGAGCGCCGCGCCCAGAAGGCGTGGGACGACCTCCTCGGCAAGGTGGAGGTCAAGGGCGCGAGCGAGGGCCAGCGCACCTCCCTCTACTCGTCCCTCTACCGCCTGTACCTCTACCCCAACTCGGGCTTCGAGAAGGTCCGCGGTGAGGGCGGCAGGGCGACGTACAAGTACGCCTCGCCCTTCTCGCCGCAGACGGGTCCCGACACCCCGACCCACACCGGCGCGAAGATCGTCGAGGGCAAGCCGTACGTCAACAACGGCTTCTGGGACACCTACCGGACGACGTGGCCGGCGTACTCGCTCCTCACCCCGAAGAAGGCGGGCGAACTGGTCGACGGGTTCGTGCAGCAGTACAAGGACGGCGGCTGGACCTCGCGCTGGTCCTCGCCCGGCTACGCGGACCTGATGACGGGCACGTCCTCCGACGTCGCCTTCGCCGACGCGTACGTCAAGGGCGTGAAGTTCGACGCGAAGGCCGCCTACGACGCGGCGCTGAAGAACGCCACGGTGGTGCCGCCGAGTTCGGGCGTGGGCCGCAAGGGCATGGAGCGGGCGCCCTTCCTCGGCTACACGCCCAGCGAGACGCACGAGGGCCTCTCCTGGGCGCTTGAGGGCTACCTCAACGACTACGGCATCTCCCGGATGGGCGCGGCCCTCTACAAGAAGACCGGCGAGAAGCACTACAAGGAGGAGTCCGAGTACTTCCTCGACCGCGCCCGCGACTACGTGAACCTCTTCGACGAGAAGGCGGCGGGCGCGGGCACGAGCCCCGGCTTCTTCCAGGGCAAGGACGCCAAGGGCGACTGGCGGGTGGAGTCGCGGAAGTTCGACCCGCGCGTGTGGGGACACGACTACACGGAGACCAACGCCTGGGGGTACGCCTTCACCGCCCCGCAGGACTCGCGCGGCCTCGCCAACCTCTACGGCGGGCGCAAGGGCCTCGGCGACAAGCTCGACACGTACTTCGCGACCCCCGAGACCGGCTCCGCCGAGTTCGCGGGCTCCTACGGGGGCGTCATCCACGAGATGACCGAGGCGCGTGACGTCCGCATGGGCATGTACGGGCACTCCAACCAGGTCGCCCACCACGTGGCGTACATGTACGACGCGGCCGGGCAGCCGTGGAAGACGCAGGAGAAGGTCCGCGAGGTCCTCTCCCGCCTCTACACGGGCAGCGAGATCGGGCAGGGCTACCACGGCGACGAGGACAACGGCGAGCAGTCCGCCTGGTACCTCTTCTCCTCGCTCGGCTTCTACCCCCTGGTCATGGGCAGCGGCGAATACGCCATCGGCTCACCGCAGTTCACCGAGATGACCGTGCACCTCGACAACGGCCGCGACCTGGTCGTCAAGGCGCCGAAGAACAGCGCGAAGAACGTGTACGTGCAGGGGCTGAAGGTCAACGGCAAGAAGTGGACGTCGACCGCCCTGCCGCACGAGATCGTGGCGCGCGGCGGGGTACTGGAGTTCGACATGGGCCCCAGGCCCTCGGCGTGGGGCTCGGGCAAGCACGCCCAGCCGGTGTCGATCACCCGGGACGACGCGGTGCCGTCGCCGCGGAAGGACGCCCTCAAGGGTGAGGGCGCGCTCTTCGACGACACCTCGGCCACCCAGGCCGCCGTGGACTCCGCGGTGAAGCTGCCGGTCACCGGGCGGACCAAGGCCCTCCAGTACACCCTGACGTCCCCCGCCGACAAGGCGAAGGCGCCGCGCGGCTGGACGCTCCAGGCGTCGAGGGACGGCGAGAAGTGGACGCGGCTGGACAAGCGGTCCGGCGAGTCCTTCGCCTGGGACCGGCAGACCCGCGTCTTCACGGTGCCCCACCCCGGCTCGTACGCGCACTACCGGCTGGTGCCGGACGGCTCCGCGACCCTGGCGGAGGTGGAACTGCTCTCCTGACCCGTGCGGTGGTCGCGGCCCGGCCGCGACGGATCCCGGTGCCGTGCCGTGCGTCGCGGCGCGGCACCGGGATCTTCTCGACCGGGCGGGCGGGGTCACCCGCCTCCCGGGAGACCACTCGAACACCGCTCGTACACCCCCGTATCCTCGTCCCATGCCCGACCACTCCCCCTTGATCCAGAGCCTGCGCGCGGCCGTCGCGGGTGCGCCCGACGACGTGCCGCTGCGGCTGCACCTCGCGGAGCTCCTCATCGCGGGCGGGCACCACGACGAAGCGGTCACCGAGGCCGCCGTCGCGCTGCAGCACGCGCCGGGCGACCCGCAGGCCCGGGACCTCATGACCCGCGCCATGGGGGCACCCGCGCAAGCACCCGAGGCACCGCAGGCAACCGAGGCACCGCAGGCGTCCCAGGAACCTCCCCGCGGTTTCAACTGGAAGGCCGCCGAGGAGCAGGTCGGCGACGTCGTCCCGCCCCGCTTCGTCGAGTCCCCCGCCGCCACCGGGACCCCCCTCGCCCCCGAGGCCCCGCAGGCCGCCGACGGCACCGGCGACCCCGGCGACGCCGCCGCCTGGGAAGTGGAAGCACCCGACGGCGTGCGCCTCGCCGACGTCGGCGGCATGCAGGACGTCAAGGACCGCCTGGAAGCCGCCTTCCTCGCACCCCTGCGCAACCCCGAACTCCGCAAGCTGTACGGCAAGAGTCTGCGCGGCGGCCTCCTGCTCTACGGCCCGCCCGGCTGCGGCAAGACCTTCATCGCCCGCGCCGTCGCCGGTGAGCTCGGCGCCAACTTCCTGTCCATCTCCATCAACGACGTGCTCGACATGTGGATGGGCAACTCCGAGCGCAACATGCACGAGGTCTTCGAGACGGCCCGCCGCCAGGCGCCTTGCGTCCTCTTCCTCGACGAGCTGGACGCCCTCGGCGCCAAGCGCAGCCGCACGGCCCACAGCGGCATGCGCAACACCGTCAACCAGCTCCTCACCGAGCTCGACGGCATCGACGCGGACGCCAACGAAGGCGTGTTCGTGCTGGCGGCCACCAACGTGCCCTGGGACGTGGACAACGCCCTCCGCCGCCCCGGCCGCCTCGACCGCACCCTCCTCGTCCTGCCGCCCGACGCCCCCGCGCGCGAGGCCATCCTCCGCTACCACCTGCGCGACCGCCCCGTCGCCGGGATCGACCTGCGGAAGCTGGCCAAGGCCACCGACGGCCTGTCCGGCGCCGACCTCGCCCACCTCTGCGAGGCCGCGGCCGAGCGCGCGCTGCTCGACTCCGCGCGCACCGGCACCGTCCGCATGATCGGCATGACGGACCTGATGGACGCGGCCGCCACGATCCCGCCCTCCAGCGAGCCGTGGTTCGCCTCCGCCCGCAACGTGGCGATGTTCGCCAACGAGGGCGGCATGTACGACGACCTGGTCACCTACCTCAAGAAGAAGCGGAAACTGTGAGTACCGGCACTGTGCACCCCGCCGTGGAGCGGGCCGACGGGCTCATCGAGCTCAAGCGGTACGACGAGGCCGAGGCCCTGCTCGGGCAGCGGCTCGCCGAAGACCCCGAGGACATACGGGCCTGGGCCAAGCTGGCGCTCTGCCACGTACGGGCCGACCGGCACGAGAAGGCCCTCGAAGCGGCGGACCGGGCCCTCGCGCTCGACCCCGAGGACCTCGGCGCGCTCCTCATGCGCGCGCACGCCCTGCGCGGCCTGGGCGGCACCCGCTGGCACGAGTCCGAGGACGTGCTCCGCGAGGCCCTACGCCTCGCGCCGGACCACTGGTACACGTACGCGCTCCTGGCCGACGTCGTCTGGCGCGTCCGGCTCGCCCGCATCGCGCGGGCGGGCGGCACGATCAGCCGGGAACAGATGGAAGACGCTCTGCGGGAGGCGGGCGACCTCGCCATGGAGGCGCTGCGCCTGGGCCCCGAAGAGGTCTACGCGCACGAAGTCGCCTGGCAGATAGCCGACCTGGCGAGCAACAGCACGGTCGCCGACCAGCTGGACCACGCCATCCTCCGGCTCGACCCCCAGCACCCCTACGCGCTCGCCCGCCAGACCCAGAAGGCGGCGAGCACCCCCGGCGTCAAGGCGGCCGAGGCCGCGACGCTGTACGCGGACGCGCTGGCCGTCACCCCGGACTCCCGGCCGATGCAACAGGGCCTCGACGACGCCTCGTACCGCATGCTGCGCGGCATCCGCTGGCTCGCCCTCCTCTGCCTCACCCTGGTCGCGACCGGCCTCGACGTCTTCGTCACCGACGGCGAGACCCCGCGCGACCTGCCGGTGTCACTCGGTCAACGGCTCTGGTTCCTCGTACCGATGACCGTGATCTGGGCCCTGGGCGCCCTGCTCCGGTACCGGCGCCTGCGCGCCGGCATCCAGATCAACCTGCGCTCCGTGATCCGCCGCCGCACCTGGCCCCGCGTCGTCCTCGCCCAGGCCGCCTGGGCCATGCTCTGCGCGCTGCTCCTCGCGGAGATCCCATGGTCCGAACGCACGGTGCCCCAGGTGCTGTTCTGGGCGGGCCTCGTCCCGACCCTCGCCACGGTCTGGTTCGACCGCAAGAGAACGGCGTAAGAGGAGAAGCGGTGACGCGAGGACGAACTCGCACCACACCGTCTTGCCGGGAAGCCGCTCCGCGACCCCCCACTTGTCGGACAGAGCCGCCACGAGCAGGAGCCCACGCCCGGACTCCTCGCGCTCCGTGAGGTCCAGGCGCGGCCACCCGTCACCGCTGTCGTGCACCGCGACGCGGAGCACGCCGGCCTCGTGGCTCAGATACAGCCGGAACCCCCGCCCCGGCGGGACCCCGTGCAACAGCGCGTTGGTCGCCAACTCGCTGACGCACAGCGTGATGTCGTCCGCCCGCTCGCCCTCGATCGCCCAGTCCACGAGGGCAGCGGCGGTGAAGGCGCGGGCGGCGGGGACGGACCGGCGTTCGCGACGGTAGAAACTTTCTCGGTTCACGTGAGCAGAGTCACTCTCCGTGGCCATGATGAGGCAGTACGTGAACCCGTACGGCTGAGCTGTACGGGTTCGCTGTGTGAAGGCACGGCTTCTGGTGGGGAGTTGCACGGTATGAGCAGCCCAAAGCGACGATCACGCAGGAACGCGTCGGCGATGCGGATGGTGGGCGCGCTGCTCGCGGTCCACCGGGAGGCGGCCGGGTTCACCCAGCGGTCGCTGGCCGAGCAGTTCCTCATCAGCGAGGAGCTGATCGCCTCCGTCGAGCAGGGACGACGGCCGCTGAAGATGGACCTGGCGGTCCAGCTGGACGACCTCCTCGGCACGAACAGGACGCTGCAGACGGCGGTCGACAACATGCCGGAGGTGGATCTGATTCCGAGGTGGGCGGAGGAGTATCTGGACTGTGAGCGGGAGGCTATTGCGATCTCGTGGTACGAGGGTTTGGTACTCCCTGGTCTGCTCCAGACGGAAGCCTATGCGCGAGCCGTATTCCGCAGCCGAGTTCCCGTCCTCGATGAGGATGAACTTGAGCAGTTCGTGTCCACTCGGATCGAGCGTCAGGAGATCCTGCACCGCAAGGTTCCACCGACCACCAGCTTCGTGATCTGGGAAGCTGTGTTGCACGACCGCCTCGGCGGCCCAAGCGTCTTCGCCGAGCAGCTGCGCCGCCTTCGCACGTACGCCGAACTCCCTGGCCTCGCTTTGCAGATTCTGCCGTTCGGGCGCACAACGCACGCTGCCCTCGATGGACCATTCGTACTCCTGGAAACCCCCGAGCACCAACGGCTCGCATACACGGAGACACAGCGTGGCAGCCAACTGATCGCCGATCCCGACGAGGTGGCGATCCTGACGCAGAAATATGCGATGCTGCGAACGCAGGCCCTCAATCCCGAGGACACCAGGGACCTGCTGGACCGTCTGCTAGGAGAGCAATGAGCGGCACCGCGCGTGAGTGGTTCAAGTCGAGCTACAGCAGTGAACAGGGCGGCGCCTGCCTCGAAGTCGCCTACACCTGGCGCAAGTCCAGCTACAGCGGGAGCGAAGGCGGCGCCTGCCTCGAAATCGCCGCCCACCCCACCGCCATCCACATCCGTGACTCCAAGAACCCGGACGGCCCGCACTTCACCGTCTCCCCGGAGACCTGGACCGCGTTCCTGAAGCTCCCCTGACGCCTCGTGCGGTATTACCTCTACGTCTCCGGCGCCAAGCTGGACATGCTGTACGAGCAGATCCCGCCGAAGCTCCTGAAGCGGCTCGCCGTCGAGGCGAAGGTCGACCTCAAGGTGGTCAGCGTGGCGTTGCAGTCGCCGCGCGCGGAAGCGACCACGTACGACAGGCTGGACATCGTGGAGGCGTATCTGGAGCGGGAGTTCGACGTCAGCTGGATGACGGAGCCGGGGTCCTGGTTCCGGGGCGATCTGGCGCTGCGGATCGCCGGGTACGGGTCGCCCGACGGGCCGACGTTCATGACGGGGCGCGAGGGCGGCACCGTCATCGCGCTGATCGGGTCGGCGCACCACCTGCTGGGGCAGCGCGCGGCCCCCGACTTGATCCAGTCGTCGCACTCCATGCTGCCGTCGCTGTTCCGGCTCCTGGAGGACGCGCCGGAGGACTGGCCCCGCCACCACCGCGTGCCGCGGTCGGACGCGCCGTCGCACGAGGACGAGGCGGCGCGGCAAGTCCTGGAATTCTCCGGGTCGTTGACGGTACCGCCGGTCCACTGCGAGTTCCTCGCGCGACGCCTGCTGCACGCCACCGCCACCGGGCGGGACGGGCAGGAGGTCGAGATCGTCGTCGGCACGCCGTTGTACGTGGCGATGGCGGACGAGGACACGCGCGGGGAGGGCTGAGGTGGAGCCGGATGTCGTGGGGATGCGGCTGGACGGCGATGTCGCGGGCCTGAGCGAGGTCATGAGGTCGGGCCCCTCCCCGTACCCCGGCTGGGCCGTCGACCTGCTGGGGGACATCGGCGGACGGGCGGCCGCCGACGCGCTCCTGCACTGCGTGGAACACCCGGACGAGTATCCACCCCACCTGCACCTGCACGCCCTGTCCACCCTCGCGGAGCTGCGGGACCGCCGCGCCCTGCCGATGATCCTCGGACAGGTGGGCGGCGGGCGGGCGCGGGCGGTCCGGATGTACGAGGACCTGGGCGCGATCGGTGGACCCGAGGCGGTCCGTGAACTCGTCCACCGGCTGGGAGATCCGAAGCCGCCGCTGATGGTCGTCGAGGCGGTGGCCCGGCTGCGCCCGCCGGAGGCCGTACCCGCGCTGCTGGCCGCGCTCTGGGCGCTGCTGCCGGTCGACGAGGCGTTTGCCGTGGAGACCCTGGGGGCGATGCGCGACCCCCGTACCGGACCGGCCCTGCTCTTCCTGGTGAACTCGGAGGGAAGCTCTCCGCAGCTGCGCGGGGCGGCGGTCCAGGCGCTCGCGGATCTCCCCGAGGACGCCTGGCCGCCGCCGGGCGGCCGGACTCCCGAGACGATGCTGCGGCCCGCGCTGCGCGATCCGGACCCGGCGACCGCGCGCCCCGCCGCCGCGCTCCTGGCCAGGACACGCACCGGCCTTGACGAGCTGCGGGCCCACCTCAGGAACGCCTCGCCCCGGCGCCCGGCCGCCCACCGCTTCCCGTCGTGTGCCGCCGTGACGGTCTGCGCGCTCATCCAGGAACGGCCCGAACTCTTCGGCGCGGCCGAGGGAGACCGGGATGTCCCGGCCCTGGTCGACCTGCTCGACGAAGGGTCGGTGGCGTCCGTACGCAGGGCGGCGGCTGCCGCGCTCGGCGCCCTCGGCGGTGACGCGGCCTGCCAAGCGCTCCTCGCCGCGCTCGGCGACGAGCGGATCGGTGACGCGGTGGCGCGGGCCCTGGCCGCCCTGCCCGAACCACCCGTGCGGGACCTGCTCGCGGCGCTGGGCGGCATCCCGCGACGGGGTGACGTCGCCCGGCGCCGGGGCGCGGCCGTGGCCCTGGGCCTGCTGAAGTGCGCCGACGCGGCACCGCTGCTCCTGGCCGCGCTCGCCCCGCCCGACGCGCTCGTCCCGGGGAACACGAGGGCCGTGGGGAACACCAGGAGCGTACGGTCGGCCGCAGCCGACGCGCTCGGCGCCCTGCGGCACGAGCCGGCCGCGCCCGCTCTCGCCGCCCTCGCGGGCGACGGCGAGGAGCCCGGCACGCTCCGCGCCCGCGCCGTGCACGCGCTCGGGCTGATCGGCGCGAGCGAGGCGCTGCCGGTGCTGCTGGCCGCCGTACGCGATCCGTCGGAGCCGGTACGGGTGCAGGCTGCGCAGGCGCTGGGCCGCTTCCCGGTGGCCGAGGCCGCCGACGCGCTCGGGGAGGCCGCCTCGGGGGACGCGAGCCGGGAGGTCGCGCGGGCGTCCGTCCGGGCCCTGGGCCGGTCCGGCGCCCCCGGCACACACGTCCTCGTCTCGCTCGCGGAGCGATTCCGGCGGGGCGTCGCACAGGAACTGGTCGCGGCACTCGCCGAGTGCCGGGGAAGTGAAGTGGTGGCGGCGCTGGGCCGGTTGGCGACCTCGCCGGAGACGGACGACGTCCATCTGTCCGCCACCGTGGCGCTGGCCGACCGCCGCTCCCCCGACTGTGCCGCTCCCCTGGCGGCGGTACTCGCCACCGGCCACCCGGGCCACCGGCACGACGTCGCACTGCGCGGTCTCGCGGCACTGGGCACGGACGAAGCGGACGCGCACGTGCTCGCGTACTGCCGGAAGCACGGCCTCGCGGGCGCGGAAGAGCGGGCGGCGCTCCGGCGCGTCGCGGAGCGCCGGACCGCCCGCCCGGCGCCACCCTCGCCTCACGGGTAACTGCCGTACGGCATACGTACACTGACGCCATGGCATGCCGTATCAGTGAGCTCGTCCTCGACTGCGCCGACCCCGAGCGGCTCGCCGCCTTCTGGTGTGACGTCCTCGGCTACGTCGAACTCGACCGCGAGGACGACGGGAGCATCGAGATCGGGCCGCCCGAGGGGGCCGGCGGGCCGCAGCCCACTCTCATCCTCAGCCCCAGCAGTGCGCCCCGGGCGGGGAAGCTCCCGCTGCACATCGACGTCAACGCGACCGACCGTGACCAGGAAGCGGAGTTGGAACGGCTGCTCGCTCTCGGGGCCGAGCCGGCCGATGTGGGCCAGACCGGGGAGGAGGACTGGCACGTCCTGGTCGACCCCGAGGGCAACGAGTTCTGCCTCCTGCGCCGTCGTCTCCAGCCCCTCTGACGCGGGTCGGGGTCAGGCGGTGTGCAGGGTCAGCCCGTACCGCGAGAGGATCTCGTTCACCGGCTGGAACCACGTCTCGCCGCCGCTGCCGCAGTTGCCCCAGCCGCCCGACGTGACTCCCTGGGCCTGGTCGCCGCTGATGAACGAGCCGCCCGAGTCGCCGCCCTCGGCACAGACGCTGGTCTTGGTCAGCTGGTGGACGGTCCTGCCGTCCGAGTAGTTGACGGTCTCGTTCTTGGCGAGCAGCCGGCCGCAGTGCCACTTCGTGGTGGAACCGGAGCGGCAGATCGACGCGCCGACCGGCGCCTCCGCGGAGCCGCGCACCAGCTGGTCGGGGACGGTGCCCCAGCCGAGCACGACCGGCACGGTCCACCAGCCGTTTCCGACGGACACCCACGCGTAGTCGTTGTCGGGGAACGAGGAGCCCTGGAACGAGCCGATGGCGGAACCGTCCCAGCCGCGCACCGCCGCGCCCGCCCCGCCGCAGTGCCCGGCGGTGACGAAGCCGCCGTACACCGAGAAGCCGATGGAGCAGCGGACGTTGCCGGTGTAGTACGGGTCGCCGCCCACGGTCCCGGCGGCGAAGGTGCCCGGCCGCTCGGGGACCGTGGCGACCTTCACGGGCGCGGTGGCGCGGGCGCGCCGCAGGAAGGTCTTGACATCGTTGTCGGCACGGTGGCCGTCGACGACATCGACGACGACGCGGTTCGCCCGCGCGTCGGCACGCCAACTGGCGATGCCCGAGGGCGCCTTGAGCTTGTCGATACGCCTCTTCGCCGCGTCGAGGGCCGCGGCGCCGTGCGCGACGAACCGGACGTCGGCGCCGGTCCGGCGCACGTCCGCGGCGGCCGCCCGCTCGGTCAGGGCGACGGTGAGCCGCCCCCGACGGGCGTCGAACCACGACCCGCCATAGGCCGCACCGGCCGCCTTCTTCGCCGCCCGCTCGGTCCTGACGGCCCGCCGCTCATCGGCGAGGCGTTCCCGCGCGGCGGCGGGCGTGAGGCCGAGATCGCGCTGCATGGCGTGCAACAGGGCGCCGGACGCGGGGGCCCGAGTGCTGCTTCCGGTGTCGGCGGCGGCGACGGGGGTGAGGCCGGCGCCGACGCAGGCGGCGGTGAGAAGTGCGGCGGACAGACCTAGGCGCGTGCTGGACTTGGGTCTCACAGGGGGGGTCCTCTCGTCGTTCCAACGTTCGGGCGTTCCAACGGGGGTGGGGTGGACCGGAGTTGAACTTCTGAGAGCGCTCTCATCACGTGATGCGGCAGAGCGTAGGGACCCCGGATGCACAAGTCCATACCTGCCGCCCGACCGAGGCCCCTCGACAGCCCCGCGCGGGCGCCCCTAAGATCCACGGCAACATCGCGTGTCGGTCACCGGCCGGGTGAGGCATGGAGGTGTCGGGACATGCCCGTTGGAGGCATTCCTTGTCGGTACAGCTGAATCACACGATCGTCCACGCCCGGGACAACCGGGAGTCCGCCGAGTTCTTCGCGGACCTGATGGGCCTTCACATCGCCGCGGAATGGGGCCCGTTCATCGCGGTGGCCCTGAGCAACTCGGTCACCCTGGACTTCGCCACCGTCCCCGCCGGTTCGATCACCCCGCAGCACTACGCCTTCCTGGTCTCGGAGGCGGAGTTCGACGCGGCGTACGAGAAGATCAGGGCGCGGGGCATCACGCACTGGGCGGACCCCCGCCAGACGAAGCCGGGCGAGATCAACCGCAACGACGGCGGCAAGGGCGTCTACTTCCTGGACCCCTCGGACCACGCCCTTGAGCTCATCACGGTTCCGTACGGCGGCTGGCCGCACCCCTAGGGAGCGCACGCGAGAGGGCCGCACCCCGAACCACGGGGTGCGGCCCTCAACTGCTGCTGTGTGCCGTGAGCTTACTTACGGATCAGGCTGCGCAGCACGTACTGCATGATGCCGCCGTTGCGGTAGTAGTCCGCCTCGCCGGGGGTGTCGATGCGGACGACCGCGTCGAACTCCACGCCGGTGTCGGTGGTGACCTTCACCGTGCGGGGGGTCGAGCCGTTGTTCAGCTCGGTCACGCCGGAGAAGGAGAAGGTCTCCTCGCCGGTCAGGCCGAGGGAGGACGCGGTCTGGCCCTCCGGGTACTGCAGCGGCAGGACGCCCATGCCGATGAGGTTCGAGCGGTGGATGCGCTCGTACGACTCGGCGATGACGGCCTTGACGCCGAGGAGCGCGGTGCCCTTGGCCGCCCAGTCGCGGGACGAGCCGGAGCCGTACTCCTTGCCCGCGAGGACGACGAGCGGGATGCCCTGCTCGATGTAGTTGCGCGAGGCGTCGTAGATGAACGAGACCGGCGCGTCCTCCTGCGTGAAGTCACGCGTGTAGCCGCCCTCGGTGCCCGGCGCGATCTGGTTGCGCAGGCGGATGTTGGCGAACGTGCCGCGGATCATGACCTCGTGGTTGCCGCGGCGCGAGCCGTAGCTGTTGAAGTCGCGGCGCTGCACGCCGTGCTCCGTGAGGTACTTGCCGGCCGGGGTGTCGGCCTTGATGGCGCCGGCCGGGGAGATGTGGTCGGTGGTGACCGAGTCGCCCAGCTTGGCCAGGACGCGGGCGCCCTGGATGTCCTCGACGGGGGACGGGTCCTTCGCCATGCCCTCGAAGTACGGGGGCTTGCGGACGTACGTCGACTCGGTGTCCCACTCGAAGGTGTCGCCGGTCGGGATCGAGAGCGCCTGCCACTGGGCGTCGCCCGCGAAGACGTCCTGGTAGGACTTGTTGAACATGTCCTCGCCGATGGCGTTCGCCACGACGTCGTTGACCTCGGCCTCGGAGGGCCAGACGTCCTTGAGGTAGACCGGGTTGCCGTCCTGGTCGACGCCGAGGGCCTCGGTGGTGATGTCGATCTTCATCGAGCCGGCGAGGGCGTACGCGACGACCAGCGGCGGGGACGCCAGGTAGTTCATCTTGACGTCGGGGTTGATGCGGCCCTCGAAGTTCCGGTTGCCGGAGAGGACCGAGGTGACCGCGAGGTCGTGGTCGTTGACGGCCTTGGAGACCTCGTCGGGCAGCGGGCCCGAGTTGCCGATGCAGGTGGTGCAGCCGTAACCGACGAGGTTGAAGCCGACCTTGTCGAGGTAGGGGGTGAGCCCCGCCTTGTCGAAGTAGTCGGTGACGACCTTGGAGCCGGGCGCGAGGGTCGTCTTGACCCAGGGCTTCCGCGTCAGGCCCTTCTCGACGGCCTTCTTCGCGACGAGCGCGGCGGCGACCATCACGTACGGGTTCGAGGTGTTGGTGCAGGAGGTGATCGCGGCGACGGTGACGGCGCCGTGGTCCAGCTCGTACGTCGAGCCGTCGGGGGCGGTCACCAGGACCGGGTTCGACGGGACGCCGTTCGTGGTGGCCGGGGCGTCGGAGGCCGGGAAGGACTCCTTGCCCGCCTCGTCGACGGTGTCGACGTAGTTGCGCACGTCGGTCTTGAACTGCTCGGCGGCGTTGGCGAGGACGATGCGGTCCTGCGGGCGCTTCGGGCCGGCGATGGAGGGCACGACCGTGGAGAGGTCGAGCTCCAGCTTCTCGGAGAAGTCCGGCTCGGCGGCCGGGTCCAGCCAGAGGCCCTGCTCCTTGGCGTACGCCTCGACGAGCGCGACCTGCTGCTCGTCACGGCCGGTCAGGCGCAGGTACTTCAGCGTCTCGTCGTCGATCGGGAAGATCGCGGCGGTGGAGCCGAACTCCGGCGACATGTTGCCGATGGTGGCGCGGTTGGCGAGGGAGGTGGCGGCGACGCCCTCACCGTAGAACTCGACGAACTTGCCGACGACGCCGTGCTTGCGCAGCATCTCGGTGATCGTGAGGACGAGGTCCGTGGCGGTGGTGCCCGGCTTCAGCTCACCGGTCAGCTTGAAGCCGACCACGCGCGGGATGAGCATGGAGACCGGCTGGCCGAGCATCGCGGCCTCGGCCTCGATGCCGCCGACGCCCCAGCCGAGCACACCGAGGCCGTTGACCATCGTGGTGTGCGAGTCGGTGCCGACGAGGGTGTCGGGGTAGGCCTGGCCGTTGCGGACCATGACCGTACGGGCGAGGTGCTCGATGTTGACCTGGTGGACGATGCCGGTGCCCGGGGGGACGACCTTGAACTCGTCGAAGGCGGTCTGGCCCCAGCGCAGGAACTGGTAGCGCTCCTTGTTGCGGCCGTACTCCAGCTCGACGTTCTGACCGAAGGCCTCGGCGGTGCCGAACTTGTCGGCGATCACGGAGTGGTCGATGACCAGCTCGGCCGGGGCCAGCGGGTTGATCTTCGCCGGGTCGCCGCCGAGTTCCTTCACGGCCTCGCGCATGGTGGCGAGGTCCACGACGCAGGGCACGCCGGTGAAGTCCTGCATGATCACGCGGGCCGGCGTGAACTGGATCTCCTGCGACGGCTGGGCCTGGGAGTCCCAGGTGCCGAGCGCGCGGATGTGGTCGGCGGTGATGTTCGCGCCGTCCTCGGTACGGAGCAGGTTCTCAAGGAGGACCTTCAGGCTGTAGGGCAGCCGTGCGGAGCCCTCGACCTTGTCCAGCTTGAAGATCTCGTACGACTCGTCGCCCACGCGCAGCGTGCTGCGGGCGTCGAAGCTGTTCGCCGACACGACAGTCTCCTTCATATTTGTGCGCGTTCCATCACATCCTGCCGCCACGACTCCTCGTCGATCCGCTAAGGTAAGGCTTAGTTAGGTAACCCTTACCGAGTGGCGGCTTGCGGTGCGCCTCGGCAGATATCTCGATGTCGAGATAACTCTAGTACATGACCCCTGCGTACGACGAGGCGCGCCCTGCTGTCCTGTCCCGGTGACGTCTGGACGGGCCCGGCCGGCCGGGGACGATGGGGTACGCGTGGCCGCGCTCAACCGGACGCCTTGCCCGGGGACCACGGAAGCGAACACCCACCGGAGGGGGGGCAGCCCCCGTGTCGAACGGGCGGGTGACCGGATGGTCCGGTGGGGAACGGGTGGAGAGGCTGGGTGCAGACGGGTCCGCCGGACCTCCACCGAACAAAAGGAACGCCCTGTGTTCAGCTTCACGCGGCCGCGCCGCCGTACCGCCCGTATCGCCGCCGTCGGCGCCCTCGCCACCGCGGCCTGCGCCACCCTCATGGCCGGCAGCGCCGGAGCCATCGTCAACGGGTCGGACTCCAGCGAGCGCTACCCGTTCATGGCGACCATCCCGGAGTCGGCCCCCGAGGCCGGGCTGTACGACGGGAACTGCGGGGCCTCCCTGATCGACCCGCAGTGGGTGCTGACGGCGGCCCACTGCGTGAAGGTCGACGGGATCAAGCTGGACGGCACCGTGCGCGTCGGCAGCGACCACCGCAAGTCCGGCGGCACCGTCCGGAAGATCGACCGCATCTTCGTCCACCCCGGTTACGTGAACGGCGAGAACAAGGCCGCCAACAAGGACGACATGGCGCTGATACGGCTGGACCGCCCGGTCTCCCAGAAGCCCATCAAGATCGCCGAGCGGCCCGGCCGGCCCGGCACGCCCACCCGGCTCCTGGGCTTCGGCACCACCGTCGACACCGAGTTCCGGTTCCCGGACCGGCTGCAGGAACTGAACACCCGCAGGGGCGCCGCGTCAGAGTGCGCGCCCGGCTACGCGGACCGGACCCGGCTGTGCACGATCACCACCGTGCCCAAGGCCATGGCGTGCTTCGGGGACTCCGGCGGGCCGCAGATCCAGAAGGGCCGGGGCGGCCGCTGGGAGCTGATCGGTGTCACCTCCGGGCCCGGCGCCCCGAACGTGCCGTGCTCGGAGGGCCCCGGCCTCTACACCAGCGCACCCGCCTACGCGGGCTGGATCCACAAGACCATGAAGGCGGGCGGGAAGACCACGGGGGCGGCGAAGGCCGTGGAGACCCACCGGGGCTCTTCCTCCGCGCGGTGACGCGGGGCGGCGGGTGGCCGTACCCGCGAACTACCTTGTCCGGATGACTGAGATCGAGGTCGTCGCGCGCGTCCGGACCGGCACCGGGCACTCCGTCGAGCGGTTGGTCTGCCATCCACGGCTTCCGCTGGTGGCCGGCGTGGACCCGGAAGGTTCCGCCGTCCACGTCTGGGCCTGCGACGCGGGGCGGCTGCGCGGCCTCGGTTCGGTCGGCTTCGGGGCGGGTACGGGCGCCGCGGCCTGGCATCCCCACCGGCCGCTGCTCGCCGTGGCGGCCGGCAGCGGAGTGGTGCGGTGGGCTCCCGCCGGGGACCCGGAAGCGGACGGGCCGCTCGCGGAACCGGACGGGCCGCTCGCCGCCGCCCGCTACCGGAGCCTGGCCTTCAGCCCGGACGGCCGGACGTTGTGGGCGTCACCGTCGGCGGGTGATGACGACGACGCCTGGGAACGTTCCGACGTCCTGGACATCGACGACCTCGACGACCTCGACTCCGGCACCGTCGGCGTCGGCGTCGGCCCGCCCTGGGACACCGGTGTCACGGAGCACCCCGGCGGCGGGCTGGTGGCGACGCTGGTCAGCGAACAGGGCGCGACGCTCGGGATCTTCGCCCGGGTCGATCCCGATGCCGCGCCGGCGGCGATGCGCGTGCTGCGCCGCGCACTGGTCCTGGACGCCGACGGTTACGAGGCACCGGTCTTCAGCGCGGACGGCCGCCGTGTCGCCATCCGCGGGAACGCGTACGGCAACTCGCTGGAGGTGTTCGCCTTCCCCTCGCTCCGCCGCGTCCTCGCGACGACTCTCGGCGAGCCCAGCCCCGGCTACCCCTATCCGCAGGAGTGGCTCGACCAGATGCGCGCCTGGTCACGTCAGAACATCGCGTTCGGGGCACGCCCCGGCGTGCTCTGGGTCGGGACACCCGCCGGCACCCTGATCGAGGTCGACACCCTCATGGACGCCGACGCCGATGCGGGTGCCCGTACGGAGGGCGGCGCCGAAACCCCGTACGCGGTCGAACACGACGTGCTCGGCGGGTCCCCGGTGTCCGCGCTCGGCACCACCGCCACGGGCGAACTCGTCGTCGCCTGCCGTGGGGGCGAGCTCCGGCTCCTCTCGGTGGGGGCCGTGGGCGTGGACAGCGGATGTACCGAAGCCCTGCGCGCCGGTGACGCGGCCCGGGCCGCCGTCGCGGCGTTCCTGGACACGGCCGTCGAGGTTCCCGACGGCGCCGGCCTGTGGACCCATCTGGTCACGACCGACGGGGCGCGCACCTGGGAGTCGGACGACCTGGCGACCGTCACCACGGCCTCCGCGACGGACCCGACCTGGCTGCGCCTTCAGGCCGCCGTCAACGCCCTGGACAGTCGGGATACATGACCCGGTGGGCACGCCCGCCGTCCCCATTCCCTTCCCCCATGCCCTTCCCTTCTCTCCCCCGCCGTACCTCTGTTCTGCTGACGGCTAAGGTCGGGCCCGATCGGGTCCGGCCCTGATTACAGTCCCCTCCCATGACGACGATCACCACACGTACGGTCGAGTACCCGGCCGACGGCCGCACGATGATCGGCCACCTCGCGCTCCCCGCCGGCACCGGCCGCAGGCCCGCGGTCCTGCTCGGTCCCGAGGGGCCCGGCCTCAACGACGTCCTGCGCCGCCGGGCCGACGCGCTCGCCGAGCTCGGGTACGTCGCGCTGGCCTTCGACATCAACGGCGGGCACTGGTTCAGCGACCCCGAGCAGATGCTGGCGCACACGACGCCGCTGCTCGCCGACCCCGCACGGATGCGGGACATCGGCCACGCGGCGCTCGACGTGCTGCGCGCCGAACCGCGGACCGACCCCGACCAGATAGCCGCCATCGGCTACGGCACCGGGGGCGCGATCGCGCTGGAACTCGGGCGCGACGGTGTCGACCTGCGCGCGATCGCAACGGTGAACGGCCTGATCACGGGCCGGCCGGGCGAGGCGGCGCACATCCGCTGCCCGGTGTGGGCGGGCGTCGGATCGGAGGACCCGATCATGTCGGCCGCCCAACGGGAGGCGTTCACCGCCGAGATGCAGGACGCCGGCGTCGACTGGCGCCTGGTGGTCTACGGCGGCGCCCTGCACGCCTTCCACCATCCGCCCGTCGACCACACCGTGCGCCCCGGCGTCGGCCACCACCCCCGGCACGCTCAGCGCGCCTGGCGCGACATCGTCTCCCTGCTCGACGAGTGCCTGCCCGCGCCGAGCACCTCCCCGTGAACGACCACTGCCCGCATCTGTGGCGGCGCACGGAATCCCCGGGCGGCGCGCGGCGCACATGGGTGGCTCGGACTCGACTGCCGGACCCCAGCCCGTCCTGAACTCGCCGGGCCTCCCGGACGGCCGCAGCGGCGCGGCGGACACCGGTGGTCCCACCGGCGCGGGGACGGCTTCAGTCGTACGTCCTCCCTGCTCACGCGCACCTTCGGCACCGCGCGTCAACCGCGCGACGAGCACGTCACCGGGCCCCGCGAGAGAGCGAAAGCAGCCGATCTCATGGCGCCCGACCGCGATGTGACGCCGCGTCCGGTGGCCGGATACGTTCCGTCGAGGTGCGCTCGGCGCCGGTCGGATGCACAGTGGAGCACGACGGCGCCGAGTCGTCGGCAGGTCGCGCGGCCGCCGCCCGAGTGACGCGGGCGGCGGCGGGGCCACGGCCGAACTCCCCCGCGGAGAAAGGCGACCGAACGGCCGAACCCCATATGGCCCACCCCGGCGCGCGCTTCATCTCATATCTGAGATAACCTGCGACACATGGCAGACGACTACCTCGTACGCATCGGCAAGCTCATCCGTGACGCCCGGCAGCACCGGGGCTGGACACAGACGCAGCTCGCCGAGGCGCTCTCCACCAGCCAGAGCGCCGTGAACCGCATCGAGCGCGGCAACCAGAACATCAGCCTTGAGATGATCGCCCGGATCGGCGAGGCGCTCGACAGCGAGATCGTGTCGCTCGGCTATGCCGGGCCGATGCACCTGCGGGTGGTCGGCGGCCGCCGGCTCTCCGGCTCCATCGACGTCAAGACGAGCAAGAACGCGTGCGTGGCGCTGCTCTGCGCCTCCCTGCTGAACAAGGGCCGCACGGTGCTCCGCCGCGTCGCCCGCATCGAAGAGGTCTACCGCCTCCTGGAGGTCCTCAACTCCATCGGCGTGCGCACCCGTTGGATCAACGAAGGCGTCGACCTGGAGATCGTGCCGCCCGCCGAGCTGGACATGGGCGCCATCGACGCGGAGGCCGCCCGCCGCACCCGCTCGATCATCATGTTCCTCGGCCCGCTGCTGCACCGCATGGACCACTTCAAGCTGCCGTACGCGGGCGGCTGCGACCTGGGCACCCGCACGATCGAGCCACACATGATCGCGCTGCGCCGGTTCGGTCTGGACATCGCGGCGACCGAGGGGCTGTACCACGCGGAGGTGGCGCGCGACGTCACCCCGGACCGCCCCATCGTCCTCACCGAGCGCGGGGACACCGTCACCGAGAACGCGCTGCTCGCCGCGGCGCGCAGCGCGGGCACCACGGTCATCCGCAACGCCTCGTCGAACTACATGGTCCAGGACCTGTGCTTCTTCCTGGAGGCGCTGGGCGTGCGGGTCGACGGCATCGGCACGACCACCCTGACGGTGCACGGCGTGCCCACCATCGACGTCGACGTCGACTACTGCCCCTCCGAGGACCCGGTCGAGGCGATGAGCCTGCTGGCCGCCGCCGTCGTCACCGAGTCGCAGCTGACGGTCCGCCGGGTGCCGATCGAGTTCCTGGAGATCGAGCTCGCGGTCCTGGAGGAGATGGGCCTCGACCATGACCGCAGCGCGGAGTACCCGGCCGACAACGGCCGTACGCGGCTGATCGACCTCACCGTGCGGCCCTCCAAGCTGGAGGCGCCGATCGACAAGATCCACCCGATGCCGTTCCCCGGCCTGAACATCGACAACGTCCCCTTCTTCGCGGCCATCGCGGCGGCGGCGCAGGGCAAGACACTGATCCACGACTGGGTCTACGACAACCGGGCGATCTACCTCACGGACCTCAACCGCCTCGGCGGCCGTCTGCAGCTCCTCGACCCGCACCGGGTCCTGGTGGAGGGCCCCACCCGCTGGCGTGCCGCCGAGATGATGTGCCCGCCGGCGCTGCGGCCCGCGGTGGTCGTCCTGCTGGCGATGATGGCGGCCGAGGGCACGTCCGTCCTGCGGAACGTGTACGTGATCAACCGCGGCTACGAGGACCTGGCCGAGCGCCTGAACTCGGTGGGCGCGCAGATCGAGACGTTCCGGGACATCTGATCCTCGGAAGCGTCTGATCCCGTAAAGGTGGGCGTGGCGGCGGACCGCCACGCCCACTCCCCTCCGGTACTACGGCTCCTGCCCCGCGGCAGCCGGTGGTTACTGCCCCGAAGCCAGTTCCTTCAGGTCGACGGTGTCGCCCTTGCCCGGAGTCTCGGGCTTCACGGGCTTGTTGTAGTCGGTGAACGTCGCCTCGTTGGGCTTGTCGCCGCCCTTGACCGTGCTGCGCAGGATGTACGGCTTGCCCTCCGTGGCCACGTACATGGTGTGCGTCTCGCCGCCGGAGGCCTTCTTCGTCAGCGCGATGGCCTCCTTGCCGTCGACGGTCGTGGTGTCGCCCTTCTTCATGCCCTTGCGGCTGGACTTGTCCTCGTCCATCGAGGCGACCAGGCCCTGCTTGTCGCACATCCCGGCCGTCTGCGCGTCGTCGGCGGGCATCTTGACCCACTTGCCGCTGACCTTGGAGAGCACCTTCTCCGAACCGGGCCTGTTCTTCAGGGCGCCCTTCCAGTACTGGTCGTTGCCGCGCACGTACAACGTCCCGTTCGTGTGCCGCAGTTCGGCCTTGGAGCCGGCGGTGTCGACGGTTCCCTCGCAGTTCTTCGCCTGGTCGACGGCGAGGTCCAGGCTCACGGACTTCCCGTCGGGCTGCTTCATGTCGCCCTTGAGGCGCATCGAGTCGGCGGCCTTGGTGGCCGCCACCGCCTTGGCCGCGATCTGGTCGGCGCTGTCCTTGGCGAACGGTTTGTCCGAGCCGCCCCCGCCGTCGTCGCTGTCTCCGCAACTCGTCAGCAGGGCAGCCGAAAGCACCGTGATCCCGATGACACCCGAAAGCTTGCTCGTCCGCACGTGGTCATCCTCCCGCGGAACGCCGAAACGTCCCGGTCATCCACGGCCCCGGTGGCCGCGGTGCGTCACCAGGTACCCGGTGATGACGCACCCTCACCCGGTATGTGGCATTCCGCCTGTCAGGGAGTGGATCGGTGAAACCGTTCAGTCCAGTACGGCCGTCCCGTCGAGCTCCACCAGCGCCGCGTCGTCCCACAGGCGGACCGCCCCCACCACGGCCATCGCGGGGTAGTCGCGGCCCGCCAACCTCCGCCAGATGCGGCCCAGTTCGGCGGCGTGGGCGCGGTAGTCGCCGACGTCGGTGGCGTACACGGTGACGCGGGCGAGGTCGGCCGGGGTGCCGCCGGCGTGGCGCAGGGCGGTGAGGAGGTTGGTCAGCGCCCGCTCGAACTGCTCGGGCAGGGTCTCCCCCGTGACCTTGCCCTCGCTGTCCAGGGCGGTCTGGCCGGCGAGGAAGACGAGGCGGGAGCCGGTCGCGGTGACGGCGTGCGAGAAGCCGGTGGGGGGTGAGAGTTCGGCGGGGTTGACGCGGTTCAGGCTGCTCATGCGGACGGCTCCTCGGCGGTGGTCGGGGCGGCGGCGTGCGGCGGGCCCGCCTGGAGCTCCTTGTACAGCTCCTTGGCGATGACGGTGCGCTGGACCTCGCTCGCGCCCTCGTAGATGCGGGGTGCGCGCACCTCTCGGTAGAGGTGTTCGAGGAGGTGGCCGTGGCGCAGCGCGCGGGCGCCGTGCAGTTGGACGGCGGCGTCGACGACATACTGGGCGGTTTCGGTGGCGATGAGTTTGGCCATGGCGGCGCGGCGGGCGATGCCGGGGCCCCGGGGGCCCTCGCGGTCGTACGCCTCGGCCGCCGCGTACACCATCAGGCGGGCCGCCTCGGTGCGCGTGGCCATCTCGGCGACCTGGTGGGCGACGGACTGGAGGTCCTTCAACGTGCCGCCGAACGCTGCCCGTTCGGCGGTGTGGGCCAGGGTGGCGTCGAGCGCGGACTGCGCCATCCCGACGGCGAAGGCGCCGACGCTCGGCCGGAACCGGTTGAGGGTGGTCATCGCGACGCGGAAGCCGCGGTCCACTTCGCCGATCACGTCGTCGCTGCCGACCCGGACGCCGTCGAAGGCGAGGGCGCCGATCGGGTGCGGCGAGAGCATGTCGAGGGGTGTGCCGGTGAGTCCCGGGCGGTCGGCGGGGACGAGGAAGGCGGTGACGCCGCGGGCGCCTGCGTCCGGTGTCGTGCGGGCGAAGACGGTGTAGAAGTCGGCTTCGGGGGCGTTGGAGATCCAGCATTTCTCGCCGGTGAGGCGCCAGCCGCCGGGGCCGTCCGGGGCCGCCGCGAGCTCCAGGGCCGCCGCGTCCGAGCCCGCGCCCGGTTCGGAGAGGGCGAAGGCCGCGACGGCCCGGCCGGCGATGACGGGTGGGAGCCAGCGGTTCCGCTGCGCGGTCGTGCCGTGGGCGTGTACGGGGTGGGCGCCGAGGCCCTGCAGGGCGAAGGCGGTTTCCGCCTCCGTGCAGGCGTACGCGAGGGACTCGCGGGTCAGGCAGAGGTCCATGGCCAGGGCGCCGCCGGTCTTCCCGGCGCCGGATGCTCCGACCGGTCGGGGCGCCTGCGGGTCGTGTGTGGCTGGTCGCGCAATTCCCCGCGCCCCTGACGGAGCGCCACCTGAGCCCTCGTCTCCGCTCTCGAACAACGTTTCCAGCAGCCCCAGTTCGCCGAGCGCCGCCACCAGTGGCCGGTTCACGTGCCCCGGTTCGCCCTTCTCCGCCAGCGGGCGCAGCCGTTCGGCGGCGAGTGTGCGCAGCTCCGCGCAGCGGGCGGTTTGTTCGGGATTGAGCGAGAATGCCGTCACCGCGGACCCCTCCTTTATCGCGCACCGTTGACTGTCGTCACCATCACGATACGCTCATGGAGCGAGCCCACCACAGCGCCCGACCGGCAGGCAAGGGGGCAGTGCCGCCATGGAATCCACCGGCAACCCAGGACCGACACCATCCGGCCACACGGACACGTTCGCCCGGGACCACCTCCCGCCGCGCGACCGGTGGCCCGCGCTGGTGCACGACCGCCCCGAACTGCACTACCCCGCCCGGCTCAACTGCGGCGCGGAGCTCCTGGACCGGACCCTCGACCGGTTCGGCGCCGGGCGCCCCGCCTTCCACGCCGCGTCCGGCGAGACGTGGACGTACGGCCTGCTGCGGCGGCACGTCGACCGGATCGCGCACGTGCTCACCGGCGAACTCGGCGTACGGCCCGGCGGGCGCGTCCTGCTGCGCGGCCCCACCACCCCCTGGCTCGCGGCCTGCTGGCTCGCCGTGATGAAGGCGGGCGCGGTCGCCGTCACCGTCCTGGCCCAGCAGCGCGCCCAGGAGCTCGCCACGATGTGCGAGATCGCCGAGGTGCGGCACGCGCTGTGCGACGCCCGCTCGGTCGACGACCTCATCAAGGCGGGGGTGCCGGGGCTGAGCATCACCCCGTACGGCGGCGAGGGCCCCGACGACCTCCTCGCGCGCGCCGCCCGGCAGCCCGAGCGGTACGAGGCGGTGGACACGGCCGCCGACGACGTCGCGCTGATCGCCTTCACCTCCGGCACCACGGGCCGGCCCAAGGGCTGCATGCACTTCCACCGCGACGTGCTCGCCATCGCGGACACCTTCGCCCGGCACATACTCAAGCCGGTGCCGGACGACGTCTTCGCGGGCAGTCCCCCGCTCGGCTTCACCTTCGGCCTCGGCGGCCTCGTCATCTTCCCGCTGCGCTTCGGCGCCTCCTCGGTCCTGCTCGAACAGGCCGGACCCAAGCAGCTGCTGCCCGCCATCGGCCGCCACCGGATCTCGGTGCTTTTCACGGCGCCGACCGCGTACCGCACGATGCTCGACCAGCTCGACGGACACGACGTCACCTCGCTGCGGCGCTGCGTCTCGGCAGGCGAGAACCTCCCCGCGGCCACCTGGCGCGCCTGGTACGAACACACCGGGCAGCGCGTCATCAACGGCATCGGCGCGACCGAGCTGCTGCACATCTTCATCTCGGCGGCCGACGACGCGATCAGACCCGGCACCACCGGGCGGGCCGTGCCGGGGTGGCAGGCGCGTGTGGTCGACGACTCCGGCGCGCCGGTGCCGGACGGCGAGCCCGGACTGCTCGCCGTGCGCGGCCCGGTGGGCTGCCGCTACCTCGCCGACGACCGCCAGCTGCAGTACGTGCGGCACGGCTGGAACATCACCGGCGACACCTACGTCCGCGACGCCGACGGCTACTTCCACTACGTCGCCCGCGCGGACGACATGATCATCTCGGCCGGGTACAACATCGCGGGCCCCGAGGTGGAGGAGGCGCTCCTCCGCCACCCCGACGTCGCGGAGACGGCGGTCGTGGGCCGCCCCGACGAACGGCGCGGCCAGGTCGTCGTGGCCTACGTCGTGCCGCGGGAGGGGACGGTGCCCGACGCGGACCGGCTGCGCGCCTTCGTCAAGGCGGAGCTGGTGCCCTACAAGTGCCCCCGCGAGATCGTCTTCCTGGAGGCGCTGCCGCGGACGGCGACGGGGAAGCTGCAGCGGTTCCGGCTGCGGGCCGGGGCCGCGGTGCCGCCGGGCCCGTAGAGTGATCACGTGTCCGAGCAGCACACTCCACGGTCCCTGATCGTCACCTTCTACGGCGCCTACGGGCGGGCCGCACCCGGCCCGGTCCCGGTGGCCGAGCTGGTGCGCCTCCTCGCGCCGGTCGGCGTCGACGCCCCCTCGGTGCGGTCGTCGGTCTCCCGCCTGAAGCGGCGCGGGCTGCTCGTGCCCGCGCGCACCGAGGCGGGCGCCGCCGGGTACGCGCTCTCGCCCGACGCCCGCCAGCTTTTGGAGGACGGCGACCGCCGCATCTACGGCACCGAGGCCGCACGGCAGGAGAGCGGCTGGGTCCTCGCCGTCTTCTCCGTCCCCGAGGCGGAACGCCACAAGCGGCACGTGCTGCGCTCCCGCCTCGCGGGGCTCGGCTTCGGCACGGCGGCGCCGGGCGTCTGGATCGCCCCCGCCCACCTCTACGAGGAGACCCGGCACACCCTGGAGCGGCTCCAACTCGCCCCGTACGTCGACCTGTTCCGCGGCGAGCACCTGGGCTTCGCGGCGACCGCGGAGGCCGTCGCGCGCTGGTGGGACCTGTCGGCGCTGGCCAAGCAGCACGAGGCGTTCCTCGACCGGCACGAACCGGTGCTGCGCTCCTGGGAGGCCCGTGCGGACGACCCGCCGCCCCCGCAGGAGGCCTACCGCGACTACCTCCTCGCCCTCGACTCCTGGCGCCGCCTCCCCTACGCGGACCCGGGGCTGCCCGCCGCCCTGCTGCCCGCGGACTGGCCGGGGGTCCGCTCGGCCGCGGTGTTCGCGGCCCTGGACGAGCGGCTGCGGGAGGCCGGGGCGCTGTTCGCGCGGCCCGCATAGGCTGCCCACGGACTCGTGATCACGTACCCGGGAGGAGTCGGCGGGTGGAGGCGGACGCAGAAGTGCTGCGCTGGAGCGCGTACCGCGATGTGCCGTGGAAGAACGGCGGCGGGACGACCAGGGAGGTCGCGGAGGGCGCCGGCTGGCGGGTCAGCGTCGCGAACGTGGACGGGGACGGCCCCTTCTCCTCCTTTCCCGGGATCGACCGGGTGATCACCCCGATCGAGGGCGAGGGGATGGTGCTGACGGTGGACGGGACCCCGCACCCGGTCGCCGCGCTGGCCCCCTTCGTCTTCCCCGGCGACGCGGAGACGGAGTGCCGCCTGACGGCAGGCCGGGTCCGCAACCTGAACGTGATGACCCGCAGGGGCCGGGCGACGGCAGAGGTACGGATCGTCCCCGTCACCGCCGGGCAGCCGGCGCGGGCCGCGTGCGCGGCGGGCGAGATCCTCCTCGTCATGGCCGTCACCGAGGGCGTCACGGCCGGCGGACCGGACGGCCGGGAGACCGCGCTGGGCCGGCTGGACTGCGTGCGCAGGGACGGTGACGGCACGGTGACGGTACGGGGCGCGGGCACGGTGGCCCGGATCAGGATCGCCGGGACGCGGTGAGGACCTCAGTCACTCAGTCACTCAGTCACTCAGTTTGAGCCTCTGTTTGGGGGCGTCCGTGCGGCCCGTCTGGGGGCGGCGGCTGCCCGCGCGGTACTGCACGGGCCAGATGGCGCCCGGGCCCGCGTAGCCCTGCTCGGCGGCGGCGTGCAGGGTCCAGTGCGGGTCGTAGAGGTGCGGGCGGGCCAGCGCGCAGAGGTCCGCCCGGCCCGCGAGGAGCAGGGAGTTGACGTCGTCCCAGGAGGAGACGGCGCCGACCGTGATCACGGGGATGCCGGTCTGGTTGCGGATGCGGTCGGCGTACGGCGTCTGGTAGGAGCGGCCGTAGTCGGGGCGCTCGTCCGAGACGACCTGGCCCGTCGAGACGTCGATGGCGTCGGCGCCGTGGGCGGCGAAGGCGCGGGCGATCCCGACGGCGTCCTCGGCGGTGGTGCCGCCCTCGGCCCAGTCGGTGGCGGAGATCCGGACCGTCATGGGCCTCTCGTCCGGCCACACCTCCCGTACCGCGTCGAAGACCTCGAGGGGGAAGCGGAGCCGGTTGGCGAGGGAGCCGCCGTACGCGTCCGTGCGGTGGTTGGTGAGCGGGGAGAGGAAGCCGGAGAGCAGGTAGCCGTGGGCGCAGTGCAGTTCGAGGAGGTCGAAGCCGGCCCGCCCGCCGCGCCGGGCCGCCGCCACGAACTGCTCGCGGATCGCGGTCAGTCCGGCGCGGGAGAGCTCGCGCGGGACCTGGCCGCCCGGCTTGTACGGGAGCGGTGAGGCGGCTTCGAGCGGCCAGTTGCCGTCGGGCAGCGGATCGTCGATGCCCTCCCACATCAGCTTCGTCGAGCCCTTGCGGCCCGAGTGGCCGAGCTGGAGGCCGATGGCGGTGCCTGGTGCCTGCGCGTGCACGAAGTCGGTGACGCGGCGCCAGGCGTCGGCCTGTCCATCGGTGTAGAGCCCGGCGCAGCCCGGGGTGATGCGGCCGCGCTCGCTGACGCACACCATCTCGGTCATGACCAGGCCGGCGCCGCCGAGCGCCCGCGCGCCCAGGTGCACCAGGTGGAAGTCGCCGGGGACGCCGTCCACGGCCGAGTACATGTCCATCGGGGAGACGACGACGCGGTTGCGCAGGGTCAGTTCGCGCAGCCGAAAGGGCGTGAACATCGGCGGGGTGCCGTCCGGGCAGCCGAACTCGCGCTCCACGGAACGGGTGAAGCGCTCGTCGCGGAGCCGGAGGTTGTCGTGGGTGACGCGGCGGCTGCGGGTGAGCAGGTTGAACGCGAACTGGCGCGGCGGCTGCCCGAGATGGTCGGGGAGCCGCTCGAACCACTCCAGGCTGGCGCGGGCCGCGCGCTGCGTGCTGGCCACGACGGGGCGGCGCTCGGCCTCGTACGCCCGCAGCGCGGCCGGGATGTCGGGCTGTTCCGCCAGGCAGGCGGCGAGGGCGAGGGCGTCCTCGACGGCGAGCTTGGTGCCGGAGCCGATGGAGAAGTGCGCGGTGTGGGCCGCGTCGCCGAGCAGGACCGTGTTCCCGTGCGACCAGCGGGCGTTGACGACCGTGCGGAAGTTGATCCAGGACGAGTTGTTGCCGTGCAGCGGGCGCCCGCCGAGCGCGTCCGCGAAGATCTTGGCGCAGCGCTCGGTGGACTCCTGCTCGTCCAGCTCGGCGAAGCCCGCGGCCTCCCAGACCTCCTCGCGCATCTCGACGATGACGGTGGAGGCGTCGGGGTCGCGGGAGTACGGATAGCCGTGCAGCTGCATCACGCCGTGCTCGGTCTCGGCGATCTCGAAGCGGAACGCGTCGAAGGCGAAGTCCGCGGCGAGCCAGATGTAGCGGCAGCGGTGGGTGGTCAGGCTCGGCCCGAAGACGTCGGCGTGGGCCTCGCGGGTGAGGCTGTGCACACCGTCCGCGGCGACGACCAGGTCGTACGCGGTGGCGAGCTCGGCGGCGGGCGGCGCCTCGGTGCAAAAGCGCAGCTCGACGCCGAGGTCGCGGCAGCGCTCGTGGAGGATCTCCAGGAGCCTGCGCCGGCCGAGCGCCGCGAAGCCGTGGCCGCCTGAGGTGTGGCGCCGGTCGCGGTGCACGATGTCGATGTCGTCCCAGCGCACGAACTCGGCCCGCAGGGCGGCGTAGACGGCGGGGTCGGCGTGTTCGATGCCGCCGAGCGTCTCGTCGGAGAGGACGACGCCGAAGCCGAAGGTGTCGTCGGGGGCGTTGCGCTCCCAGACGGTGACCTCGCGGGCCGGGTCGAGCCGCTTGAGGAGGGCCGCGGCGTAGAGGCCGCCGGGGCCGCCCCCGATGACGGCGATGCGGTGGGCCGCGGACGGGGTGGGCGGGGTCGTCGCCATGGTCACCGCCCCTGCCACTTCGGCGGGCGCTTCTCGGTGAAGGCCGCGTGGAACTCGGCGTAGTCCTCGCCGTTCATGAGCAGCGCCTGTGTCGAGGCGTCCAGTTCGACGGAGGCGGCCAGCGGCATGTCGAGCTCGGCGGTGAGCAGCGCCTTGGTCTGGGCGTACGCGAGGGCCGGGCCTTCGGCGAGGCGGCGGGCCAGGGCCTGCGCGGTCTCGGCCGCCTTACCCTCTTCCGTCAACTCGCTGAGCAGGCCGATGCGTTCGGCCTCGGGGGCGCGCACCGGTTCGCCCAGCATGAGCAGCCGGGTGGCGTGGCCGAGGCCGACGACGCGCGGCAGGAGGTAGGCCGCCCCCATGTCGCCGCCGGAGAGGCCGACCCGGGTGAAGAGGAAGGAGAACCGCGCGGAGGGGTCGGCGACGCGGAAGTCCGCGGCGAGGGCGAGCACCGCGCCGGCGCCCGCCGCCACCCCGTGCACGGCGGCGATCACCGGGAAGGGGCACTCGCGGACGGCCCGGACGACCTGTCCGGTCATGCGGTTGAAGTCGAGCAGCTGGGCGGTGTCCATGGCGAGCGTCGCGCCGATGATCTCGTCGACGTCGCCGCCGGAGCAGAAGCCGCGCCCCTCGCCGCCGAGGACGAGGGCGCGCACGGACTTGTCGCGGGAGAGCTCGGCGAGCAGGTCGCGCAGGTCGGCGTAGGCGCCGAAGGTGAGCGCGTTGAGCTTGTCGGGGCGGGCGAGGGTGACCGTGGCGACCCCCGCGTCGACGGTGAGGCGCAGGTGCCGCCAGTCGGGGGTGCGGGTCGCGGAGCCGGTGAAGGGACTCATGAGGTGCGGCCTCCTCGGCCTGGGGGCTGGAGTGCGCGGGCGGTCGCTCGGTTCGACGCGTGACTACGTCATGAAGTTATCACCGATCTGTGACTGTCGTCAGGAGTACGCGATATGACACTCCCGGGCACCGCAGGGACGGACGTCCCTGAAATGCCCGACCGTCGTCCCTGGCGACAGAGCGCTTAAGATTCGTACGGTTGAAAGCAGGACCGCCGCCTGCTGCCCTGAACGGACCCGCCTTGCACGAGCCTTCCTCCCCCGCCTCCTGGCGCATCGCGCTGCCGCACACCACGGCAGCCGTGCCCGTCGCGCGCGCACTGGTCCGTACGGCGCTCACCGACATCGAGTCGTCCGCCGACACCGACACCGCCGAGCTGCTCACCGCGGAGCTGGTGGCCAACGCCGTCGAGCACACCGGCGGCCAGGACCCCATAGAGCTGGTGATCGAGCTGCTGCCGACCGGCTGCCAGGTCGAGGTGCACGACTCCAATCCGCTGCCGCCCGGCGACCTCACCGGGCCGGAAGCCCCCTGCGAGCCGGACCCCTGGCAGGAGCACGGGCGCGGCCTGCTCCTGATCCGCACCCTCAGCTCGTCCTGCGGCCACCGCCCCACCGAGTCCGGCAAGGCGGTGTGGTTCACGCTTCCCGCGAGGCCCCCGCACCGGCCGTGACGGGGCCCTCGCCCCGGCCGAGCCGCGAGTGGCCGCGGCCGTAGAGCGCGTAGACCGTGGCACCGACCGCGAGGAAGACGGCGAACTGCAGCCACGTCGTCCAGCCCGTGCCCCAGATCAGATAGAGGCAGAAGCCCACGCCGAGGATCGGGCTCAGGGGGTAGAGCGGCACCCGGAAGGTGCGGCGCAGGCCGGGGGCCGAGCGGCGCAGCGCGATCACGGCGACGTTGACCGCCACCATGATCGCCAGGGTGCCGATGGTGGTGAGGCTGACGACCACGTCGAGCGAGGAGAAGGCGGCGGGCACGGCGACCACCGTCGCGACGATCCAGGTGTTGGCGACCGGCGTCGCCGTCCGCGGCGAGACGCGTTCGAAGACGCGCGGCATGAGGCCGTCGCGGGACATCGACATCAGGATGCGGGTCTGCCCGTACATCACGGCGAGCACCACGGAGGCGATGGCGACGACCGCGCCGAAGGCGATGACGCCGCCGCCGACGGTGGAGTCGGTGACCCGGTCGACGACGAGCGAGAGCGCGGCGGGCCGGTCGGCGACCGCGTCGGGGCCGAGCGCGCCGATGGCGGCGAGGGCCACGGCGACGTAGAGCAGGGTGACGACGCCGATGCAGATCATGATCGCGAGCGGGATGTTCCGCCGCGGGTCGCGCACCTCTTCGCCGGCAGTGGTGACCGCGTCGAAGCCGATGAAGGAGAAGAAGGCGAGGGAGGCGCCGGCGGTGATGCCGGAGGCGCCCGCGCCGGCGAAGGGCGTGAGGTTGCCGTCCTCGAACGCGGTGAACGCGATGGCGAGGAAGAGGAGCAGGACGGCGATCTTCAGGACTGCCATGGCCGCGGTGGCGCCGGCGCTCTCCCGGATGCCGCGCACCAGGAGCACGGCGGCGAGCAGGATCACCACCACCGCGGGCAGGTTCACCACCCCGCCCTCGCCGGGCCCGGCGGACAGGGCGGCGGGCAGCTCCCGGCCGGTGAGGCTGTGCAGCAGCTCGTTCAGGTACTGGCTCCAGCCGACCGCGACGGCGGAGACCGAGACGCCGTACTCCAGGAGCAGGCACCAGCCGACGAGGAAGGCGGTCCGCTCGCCGAGCGAGGCGTACGCGAAGGAGTACGAACTGCCCGAGACCGGGATCGCGCCGCCCAGCTCGGCGAAGGAGAAGGCGGTGAAGACGCAGGTCACGGCCGCCAGGACGTAGGAGACGGCGACGGCGGGGCCGGCCTTGGCGACGGAGTCGGAGAGGCCGACGAAGATGCCGGTGCCGACGATCGCGCCGACGCCGAAACACACCAGCTGGAAGAGGCCCATGGTGCGTCTGAGGCCGTGGCCCTCCAGATCCGCGCCGGATTCCGCGAGGAGCCGGTCGGGGGACTTGATGCGAGGCCCGGTGGTGCGCGTGGGGCTCATGGGGTGGTTCTCGTTTCTGGTGGTGCTGTGCCGGTGGACCGCGGGCGGCGGCTCAGGCGAGCGTCGCGACGAGGACGGCCTTGATCGTGTGCAGGCGGTTCTCCGCCTCGTCGAAGACGACGGAGTGCGCCGACTCGAAGACCTCGTCGGTGACCTCGAGGGAGGTGAGGCCGTACGTCTCGTGGATCTCCCGCGCGACCCGGGTGTCCAGGTCGTGGAAGGCGGGCAGGCAGTGCAGGAACTTCACGCCGGGGTTGCCGGTGGCGCGCAGGACGTCCATCGTCACCGCGTACGGCGCTAGGGCGGTTATCCGGTCGGCCCAGACCTCCACGGGCTCCCCCATCGACACCCATACGTCGGTGCCGACGAAGTCGGCGCCCCGGACGCCCTCGGCGACGTCCTCGGTGAGCGTGAGGCGGGCGCCGCTCGTCTCGGCGAGCTGGCGGGCCCGCGCGACGACGTCCTCGGCGGGCCAGTAGGCCCGGGGCGCGACGATGCGCACGTCCATGCCCAGCAGGGCGCCGGTGACCAGGTAGGAGTTGCCCATGTTGAAGCGGGCGTCACCGAGGTAGGCGAAGGTGACCTCGTGCAGCGGCTTGGTGGCGTGCTCGGTCATCGTCAGCACGTCGGCGAGCATCTGGGTGGGGTGCCAGTCGTCGGTCAGGCCGTTGTAGACGGGCACGCCCGCGTGGGCGGCGAGCGTCTCCACGGTCTCCTGGGCGTCCCCCCGGAACTCGATGGCGTCGAACATCCGGCCGAGCACCCGCGCGGTGTCCTTCGGGGACTCCTTCTTGCCGATGTGCGAGCCGGACGGGTCGATGTACGTGGTCGACGCCCCCTGGTCGGCCGCGGCGACCTCGAAGGCACACCGGGTTCTCGTCGAGCTCTTCTCGAAGATCAGCGCGATGTTCTTGCCGGTCAGCCGCCGCGTCTCGACGCCGGCCTTCTTGGCCGCCTTCAGCTCGGCGGCCAGCACGACCAGGCCGCGGAACTCGTCGGCGGTGAAGTCCAGCTCCTTGAGGAAGTGGCGGCCGGTGAGGTTCGTGGCCATGAGGCGCTCCAGGGATGCGGATGGGGTGTGCGGGCAGGGGTCACCCCGCAGGTGACCTTGAAACTATATACGACCCTCTACATTTATATACAGGGCCGAGCTCGGTTACGATAGCTCCCTTTTCAGGGTTTATCGGGGGTCGGTAACGCCGTGGGCGTCATTCTCTTCATGGGTTTAGGGGTCCTCTCACCTCTGCCCTTCTTCTACGCGTTCGTCATCGTGCCGCGCAGACGCGCTCGCATCCTGAAAGAGCGCGGAGTCACCGTCGTCGGTGAATGCGTCAGCACCTCGTGGGACGAGAACGCCTCGATCTCGACCATCCGGTACCGGGGTGCCGCAGGTGCGCGGTCCATCCACCGGACTCCGCCCAACCACGGAATGCCGATCGCGGAGGGCGCTGCGGTCGAGCTCGTCTACGACCCCCTCAACCCCGGCCGCGTCCAACTGCGACGGTGGCTGGACGGCGAACCCGGTCAGAGCTTCACGAACCGTTCCATGTGGGTGATCGAGGGAGTTTTCCTCATCCCCCAGCTGCTCTGGGTGTACGTCATCCTCTACAACATCTTCTGAATCGGCCGGGGGGCTACGCCCCGGGCACCGCGTCGCGTTCCACCGGGCAGCTCATGCAGCGCGGTCCGCCCCGGCCGCGTCCCAGCTCGCTCCCCAGGATCTCGATCACCTCGATGCCCTGCTTGCGCAGGAAGGTGTTGGTCGTGGAGTTCCTCTCGTACGCGACGACGACGCCGGGCTCGACCGCGAGGACGTTGCAGCCGTCGTCCCACTGCTCCCGCTCGGCCGCGTGCACGTCCTGCGTCGCCGTCAGCACCCGGATCGCGTCGAGGCCGAGCGCGGCGGCGATGGCCCGGTGCATGTTCTCCGGCGGATGGTCGGTGACCTTCAGCTCCCGATCGCCCACGCCCGGTTCGATGGTGTACGAGCGGAGCATGCCGAGCCCCGCGTACTGCGTGAAGGTGTCGCCGTCGACCATCGTCATGACCGTGTCCAGATGCATGAAGGCGCGCCGCTTCGGCATGTCGAGCGCCACGATCGTCTGGGCGGAACCCGCCGCGAAGAGCTTGTGCGCGAGCATCTCGACCGCCTGCGGGGTGGTGCGCTCGCTCATCCCGATGAGCACCGCGCCCTGGCCGATCACCAGGACGTCGCCGCCCTCGATGGTCGAGGGGTAGTCCGCCTGCCCCTGCGACCAGACGTTGAAGTCCTCGTCGCGGAAGAGCGGGTGGTGGCGGTAGATCGCCTCGAAGTGCACGGTCTCGCGCTGTCTGGCCGGCCAGCGCATCGCGTTGATGGAGACGCCGTCGTAGATCCAGGCGGAGGTGTCCCGGGTGAAGAGGTGGTTGGGCAGCGGACCCAGCAGGAAGTCGTCCAGGTCCATGCAGTGGAACCGCACGGAGGTCGGCTCGGGGTGGGCCGCGAGGAACTCCCGCTTGGTCATGCCGCCCACCAGCGCCTCGGCCAGCTCCGCCGACGGCATCGTCTCGAAGGCGGCCCGCAGGTGGTCGGTGGCGAGCGGCCCGTACTCCTTCTCGTCGAAGACCCGGTCGAGGACGAGGAGGCGGGCCGCCGGCACGTCCAGGGTCTCGGTGAGCAGGTCGCCGAAGAGGTGGACGGCCACGCCCCGGTCGCGCAGCACGTCCGCGAACCCGTCGTGCTCCTGGCGGGCCCGGCGCACCCACAGGACGTCGTCGAAGAGGAGGGCGTTCTTGTTGCTCGGAGTCAGCCGCTTGAGCTCCAGATCGGGGCGGTGCAGTATGACGCGGCGCAGCCGCCCGGCCTCGGAGTCGACATGGAATCCCATGGGACCCATCTTTCCCCGGCCGGACGGCCGACGCCCGTCATTGCGGCCAATGCGCGCGCGGTCAGAGCCGCGGGTCCACCGGCTCCGACTCCAGGGCGAGCACCGCGAACACGGCCTCGTGCACGCGCCACAGCGGCTCGCCCTCCGCGAGCCGGTCCAGGGCCTCCAGGCCGAGCGCGTACTCGCGGACGGCGAGGGAGCGCTTGTGGCCGAGGAAGCGGTCGCGGAGCTTCGCCAGGTTCTCCGGGCGCGTGTACTCGGGGCCGTAGATGATCCGGAGGTACTCGCGGCCGCGGCACTTGATGCCGGGCTGGACGAGCCGGCCCTGGCCGTTCCTGACCAGCGCGGCGACCGGCTTGACGACCATGCCCTCGCCGCCGCGGCTGGTCATCTCCAGCCACCAGTCGACGCCGGACCGCACGGATGCCTCGTCGCCGGTGTCGACGTAGAGGCGGCGGGTGGTCTGCAGCAGGCCGCTGCCGTCGTGCTCCACCATGCGGTCGATCAGGGCCAGTTGGGCGTCGTGCGGGAGCGCGGCGAGGCTGCGGCCCTGGACGGCGAGGATCTGGAACGGCGCGAGACGCACGCCCTCCAGGCCGTCGGTCGGCCAGCAGTAGCGGCGGTAGGCGTCGGTGAACGCGGCGGCGTCCGCGGCCCGGCCGCGCTGCCGCTCCAGCAGGTCGGCGGTGTCCACCCCGCGCGCGCCCGCGGCCTCCAGGGCGTCCAGCGCGCCGGGGAAGACGGCTCCGGAGGCGGCGCCCACGGCCGCGTACTGCGTGCGGAGCAGCCCGGACGCCTTCAGCGACCACGGCATCAGCTCCGCGTCGAGCAGCAGCCAGTCGGTCTCCAACTCGTCCCAGAGGCCGGCCTCGGTGACGGCGGCGCGCACCCGGCCGAGCACCTCTTCGGTGACGGCCTGGTCGGCGAAGAAGGGGCGGCCCGTGCGGGTGCAGAGGGAGCCGGTCGGGCCGCCGTCCACGCCGAACCGCTCGCGGGCCACGTCCGCGTCGCGGCAGACCAGGGCGACCGCGCGCGACCCCATGTGCTTCTCCTCGCACACGACCCGTTCGACACCGTCCTGGGCGTAGGCGGCGAAGGCCTCCGCCGGGTGCTCCAGGTACCCCTCGCGCTGCGACGTCGCCGTCGGCGCCATGGTGGGCGGCAGGTACGGCAGCAGCCGCGGGTCGACGGCGAAGCGGCTCATGACCTCCAGGGCCGCGGCCGCGTTCTCCTCGCGCACGGCGACGCGGCCCGCGTGCCGGGTCTCCACCACGCGGCGCCCGTGCACGTCGGCGAGGTCGAGCGGGCGGCCGTCGTGGCCGCCCGGCGCCTCGGTGCGCAGCGGCTTGACCGGCTCGTACCAGACCCGCTCGGCCGGTACGTCGACGAGCTCGCGCTCCGGCCAGCGCAGCGCGGTCAGACTGCCGCCGAAGACGACGCCGGTGTCCAGGCAGATGGTGTTGTTCAGCCAGCTGGCGGTGGGCACCGGGGTGTGGCCGTAGACGACCGCGGCCCGGCCCCGGTACTCCTCCGCCCACGGGTAGCGCACCGGCAGGCCGAACTCGTCGGTCTCGCCGGTCGTGTCGCCGTACAGCGCATGCGAGCGCACCCGTCCCGAGGTGCGGCCGTGGTACTTCTCGGGCAGGCCGGCGTGGCAGACGACGAGCCGGCCGCCGTCCAGGACGTAGTGGGACACCAGCTTGTCGATGAACTCGCCCACCTCGGCGCGGAACGCGTCGCTCTCCCCGGCGAGCTGCTCGATGGTCTCGGCGAGGCCGTGGGTGTGCCGGACGTTGCGGCCCTTCAGGTGGCGGGCGAGCTTGTTCTCGTGGTTGCCGGGCACGCAGAGCGCGGTGCCCGCGGCGACCATCGACATCACGCGGCGCAGCACGCCGGGGGTGTCCGGGCCGCGGTCGACGAGGTCGCCGACGAAGACGGCCGTACGGCCCTCGGGGTGCGCGCCGTCGACGTAGCCGAGCTTGCCGAGCAGGGTCTCCAGCTCGGCGGCGCAGCCGTGGATGTCGCCGATGATGTCGAAGGGGCCGGTGAGGTGGGACAGGTCGTTGTAGCGCTTCTCGGTGACGATGGTGGCGGACTCGACCTCCTCCACCCCGCGCAGGACGTGCACCTTGCGGAAGCCTTCGCGCTCCAAGTGGCGCAGGGAGCGGCGCAGTTCGCGCTGGTGGCGCTGGATGACGCGGCGCGGGATGCCGGCCCGCTCGGCGCGCGCGGCGTTGCGTGCGGCGCAGACCTCCTCGGGCACGTCGAGGACGATGGCGATGGGCAGCACGTCGTGCTCCCTGGCCAGCTCGATCAGCTGCTTGCGGCTGTCGCTCTGCACGCTGGTGGCGTCGATCACGGTGCGCCGGCCCGCGGCGAGCCGCTTGCCCGCGATGTAGTGCAGCACGTCGAAGGCGTCGCGGCTCGCGCTCTGGTCGTTCTCGTCGTCGGCGACGAGTCCGCGGCAGAAGTCGCTGGATATGACCTCGGTGGGCTTGAAGTGCCGGTGGGCGAAGGTGGACTTGCCGGAGCCGGTGGCGCCGACGAGGACGACCAGGGAGAGGTCGGTGACGGGGAGGACGCGTCCCGGACCGGGCGCTGCGTCGCCGGCGCCGGTTCCCGCGCCGTTGCCACTGGTGCTGGTGCTGCTGTCGTTCGTCATGCGGCCCGCACGTCCTTCTCGGTCTTCTCGTCGTTCTTCTCGTCGTTCTTCCCGGCGGTCCGGTCGGTGCTGTCGCTCCGCTCGGTCTTGTCGGTCCGGGTGAAGACCGCCATCTGTGTCGGCGGCCCCACCTCGGGGTCCTCGTCACCGACGGGGGCGAACTCCACCCCGTAGCCGTGCCGTTCGGCGACCTTCCGCGCCCAGGCCCGGAACTCCTCGCGCGTCCACTCGAAGCGGTGGTCGCCGTGGCGCACGTGCCCGGCGGGGAGCGTCTCCCAGCGGACGTTGTACTCGACGTTCGGCGTCGTCACCAGGACGGTGCGGGGCCGCGCGGAGCCGAACACCGCGTACTCCAGGGCGGGCAGGCGCTCCACGTCGAGGTGCTCGATGACCTCGCTGAGCACCGCGGCGTCGTACCCCTTGAGCCGCTTGTCGGTGTAGGCGAGCGAGCCCTGGACGAGTTTGACGCGCTCCGCACGGCGCTCGCCCATGCGGTCAAGCTTCAGCCGCCGCGCGGCGACGGTCAGCGCGCGCATGGAGACGTCGACGCCGACGATCTCCGTGAACCGCACGTCCTTGAGCAGCTCCTGCACCAACTGGCCCTGCCCGCAGCCCAGATCGAGCACGCGGCCCGCGCCCGCGGCGGTCAGCGCCGCGAGGATCGCCTCGCGGCGCCGCACGGCGAGCGGCACCGGCTTCTCCTCGGTGTCGGAGCCCTCGTCGACGGCGTTGTCGATCTCCTCGACGTCCGTGTCGTCGGCGTCGGCGAGCCGCACCAGTTCGAGGCGCTCCCTGGCCTCCCGGGTCAGGGACCAGCGCCGCGCGAGGTAGCGGCTGGTGATGAGCTGCTGCTCCGGGTGGTCCGCGAGCCAGCCCTCGCCGGCGCGCAGCAGCTTGTCGACCTCGTCGGGCGAGACCCAGTAGTGCTTGGCGTCGTCGAGGACGGGCAGCAGCACGTACAGGTGGCGCAGCGCCTCGCCCAGGGTCAGCCGCCCGTCGGGCGCCTCCAGTACGAGGTGCACGTACCGCGAGTCGCCCCACTCGGGGAAGCGGACGTCCAGCGGGACCGGCGTCACCGTCACGGTCCAGCCGAGCGGCTCGAAGAGCGCGCGCACCAGGTCGGCGCCGCCGCGCGCGGGCAGGGCGGGCACCTCGACGCGGAGCGGCAGCGGCCGGGCGGCCCGCTCGGGCAGCGCCTTGCACACCCCGCGCATCGCGCTGGAGAAGACCGCGCTCAGCGCCACGGCGAGCAGGGACGAGGCCGCGTACGGCCGGTCGTTCACGTACTGCGCGAGCGCCGCGTCGGGCGCCCCGCCGCGCCCCTTGCCCTTCCCCTTGCCGCGCCGGACGAGCGCGACGGGGTCGACCTCCAGGAGAAGCGCGGCGGTACACCGCTCGGCGCCCGCCTCTGGGTAGAAGACGTGCGCGGTGCCGTGCGCCGTGTTGTACACCTGCGCTTTATCGGGGTGCTTGTGCAGCAGGAAGCCCAGGTCAGTGGCCGGGTTCTGCGCATCGCCTGTAGTCGAGATCGTCAAGAACACAGGCCCGAGTATCCCGTCCCGCCGCGCGGATGGCCATGGAGTTTGCGGGCCCGCCCGCACCGAGGGCGTGACGTTTCCGCAGGTCAGGCCCGTTGCTCCAGGGACAGGTGGAGGACGGGGCGGGAAAATTTGCGGTGGCGGGCCTTCGTAAGTGATGTTTTTGCGACAAATGCCTGTTATTGCCGTTACATCTCCTATGGGTGGGCTTGATGTGGGGTGCGTAGCTTCGTAGATGTCGCCGCGACGAGGCGGCAGCACTCCACACCGGAACCGACCCGAGAGGGACCGAATCAGCATGCGTAACGTTCGTACTCTGCGCACCGCCGCCATCGCCGCCGTCGCCACCGCCGGCATCTCCCTGGGAGCCGCGTCCGGCGCCATGGCCGCGACCGCCCCCCACACCAGCTCCCCCGCGCACGTCGCCTCCGCCGCCCAGGCCAAAGCCAAGCCCAAGACCGTGAAGCTGCGCGACGGCTCCACCGCCAAGGTCTACAAGCTCGGCAAGAACAAGGCCAAGGCCGTCGTGCTGGGCCCGAAGGGCGGCACCCTGATCGCCAACGGGAAGACCGCCTACGCCCACCACAACGGCCTGCACATCAAGCTGACGCCGGGCGGCTCGCTCACCTCCTGGACGGACAAGGCCAAGCCGAAGCCCGACCCCGGCAAGCGCGTCCTGGTCGCCTCGCCGAAGCTCGCCGACGGCTCCACCGCGAAGGTCTACAAGCTGTCCACCAACCACTACCAGGCCGACCTCTTCGCGGGCGGCGCCAAGATCGGTGCTCTCGACGCCAACGGCCGGGCCGCCTACGGCCAGAACAACGGCCTGCACGTCGCGCTGCAGCCCGACGGCAAGCTGACGTCGTGGACGGAGAAGAGCGGCCAGGGCGAGCCCGCCCCGACGCCGGCCCCGGACGACGACGTCACGCCCGAGCCGCAGCCCCAGCCGGACGCCGACTCCGGCACGCCCGCGCCGAAGCCGGGCCCGGACGGCAACGGCGGCGACCTCGACGCACTGTCCGCCCCGACGGCCCCCGGCGCCTGATCCGGCCGAGCCGATCACGAGCGCCGCGTCCCGGCCGCCGCACCCCGGTGGCCCAATCCATCGCAGGGCCCGCCCAGGAACACCCCGGGCGGACCCTCGGTGTGTCCGGACCCGCCTGGCCCTAGACTCGAACATGTGAACGAACCGCGCCCGCTGACCCGGCTCGACCTGCTGCGCTTCCTGGAACGCGTGCAGCTCGGCGACCTCGCGCGCACGCGCAGGTGGATCGCGGACGAGGAACGGCGCGAGGCCGAGCGGCGGCGGGGCGAGCGGGCCCGGCCGCCGGTCCCCCAGTGGCTGATCGAACAGGGGCTCGGCGGCCGTTCGCCGGTCTACGTCCACGTCGGCGGCTGCCACATGGCCGGCAGCAGAACGCGCCCCGCCGACCGCGACCAGGCCCGCAGGGCGCTCGCCGAGAACGTCGACCCGTGCCCCCACTGCCGCCCCGACACCGAGCTCGGCGTACTGGACTGAGCGGCCGGGACCCCGGGACGCCGCGCCGGGGTCCCGGCCGTGCCGCGCGCCCTAGTCGCGCGTGAGCAGTCCCGCGCGCAGGCGGGCCAGGGTGCGGGCGAGGAGGCGGGAGACGTGCATCTGCGAGATGCCCAGCGCGTGGCCGATGTCGGCCTGCGTCATCTCCTGGCCGAACCGCATCTCGATGATGCGGCGCTCCCGTTCGCCCAGTTCCGCGAGGAGCGGGGCGAGGGCGTGGAGCTGTTCGACGACCTCGATCGCGGGGTCCAGGTCGCCCATCACCTCGGCGAGCGAGCGGCCGCGGTGGACCTCGCCGTCGTCGCCCAGGTCGTGCGGGGCGTCCAGGGAGCCGGCGGCGTAACCGTTGGCGGCCACGATCCCCTCCAGGATCTGCTCCTCCGCCACCCCGAGGTCACAGGCGAGCTCCTTGACCGTAGGCTCGCGGCCGAGCACGGAGGAGAGCCGCTCCTGGGACCTGGCCAGTTCGATGCGGAGTTCCTGCAGTCTGCGCGGGACGTGCACGGCCCAGCTGGTGTCCCTGAAGTACCGCTTGATCTCACCGAGGATGCAGGGGACGGCGAAGGAGACGAACTCGAAGCCGCGGCTCAGGTCGAACCGGTCGATCGCCTTGATCAGACCCACGGTCCCCACCTGGACGATGTCCTCGAGCTGCCCGTTGCCCCGGTTGCGGAACCGGCCCGCGACGTAGTGCACCAGGGAGAGGTTCATCTCGATGAGCGTGTCGCGCGTGTACGTGTGGTCGGGCGACCCCTCCTCCAGCGTCCCGAGCCGCTCGAAGAACAGCTTCGACAGTTCCCGGGCGTCCTTCGGCGCGACCTGGTCCGCGTCGTCGATCCGCGGCAGCCCGAGGGCCTCGCCGCGCGGCGCTCCGATGGCTCCGCTCAGCGGGAACTCGACGGTCCCGCCGTGCGAAAATCCGGCCGCGTCACCACGGGCGAGCCCCATGGCGCCGCTCGGGGCGCCCTCGTTCGGCTCAGCGGCCTCGTCCACGCCGACTGCCCGAAGAAACATCGTCCATCCCCTCTTACGCTTGACCTGCACATTCAGTTCGCCACGACCGAAAAGGGGATGCCCTCGCGGTCCCCGAGCACGGCCTCCCGGCGGGAGCCGGCCCCCCGCGGCGGGGAGATCACCCGCCCGCCCCACTCCACGGCCGCGGCGGCGGCCGCGTCGACGTCGGCAACCCGGAAGGCCGTGTGCCAGCGGAACCGGCCCTCGGAGCCCGGCGCCGGGCCGGTCCGGAGCGCGGCGACTCGGCGCTCCCCGTCGAGCACCGCTATCCGGTCGTCGACGTACTCCACGTCGCAGCCGGCGCCCGGCTCACCGGCCCAGCCGAAGACGCCGCCGTAGAAGAGGGCCGCGGCGAAGATGTCCTGGGTGTGCAGTTCGAGCCGGGCGACCGGGCCGCGCCCGACCGTCCAGCGCTGGTCGGGCGCCTTCTGGCGCAGGCCGAAGACCGCGTCCTCCGGGCCCGCCGCCACGGCGACCCGCCCGGAGCTCGTGGTCAGCGGGCCGACCGCCACGGTGGCGCCGCGTTCGCGGAGCAGCGCCACGGCGGCGTCCACGTCGCGGACGAGGAAGTACGGCATCCAGTTGGCGTAGCCGTCCAGCTCGCAGGCGGTCTCGCTGATGGTCCCGAGCGGGACTCCGCCCTTGAGGGCCAGGGAGCGCGCCCGGCCCGCCGAGCCGAGCAGCGGCACGTGGCACCAGCCGAGGACCCGGCCGTAGAACTCCTCGGCGGCCCGGATGTCACGCGAGACGAGGCTCAGCCAGCACGGCGCGCCGCGTGTCACACCGGAGGCCCCCGTCGGTGGGCTGCCCCCGAGGGCGGCGGGCCTGCGCTCGCCCGGTGGGACGAGGCGGAGCGCCCTGGTCTTCCAGAAGGCCTTGCCGCCGGCCCACGGGCGCCGGGCCTCGCGGCCCCGGGTCCCCGCGTGCGGGGCCGGTGCCTCTCTCCGGACGGTGGGTTCCCATCCCCTGCCCACACTCATCTCTCTCGGCACAGCCTCTCCCTCGTCGGGTTCCACGTGTCGGACGTGTCGTTCCGCAGATGGGACCGGACATACCGGGACCTTCCTCATCTACCCGGAGGCCGAAGGTCCTCGCCTGGGCGGGGAGGTTCCGTGCGGGGGTGGGGATGAGGGGTCAGGACCGTGCCTGTTCGCGGACGACGTCCGCCGGGTCCTTGTCGTCGCGCAGCCCCTGGTAGCGGGGGTGGCGCAGCATCCCGTCGCGCGTCCACTCCGTGAAGGCGATCTGCGCCACGAGCCGGGGCCGCACCCAATGGGCGGCCCGCTCGGCGACCCGGTCCTCGAACGGCGAACGGGACGTCCGGAGTCCGTCGAGTTCCTGCCGCAGGGCCAGGAGGGTGCGCCGGTCGAAGCCGGTGCCGACCTTGCCCGCGTACCGCAGCCGCCCTTGCGCGTCGTGGTGGCCGATGAGCAGCGCGCCGATGCCCACCCGGCTGCCGGCGGGCTCGGTGAAGCCGCCCACCACGAATTCCTGGCCCTGGGAGCACTTCAGCTTCAGCCAGTCGTCGGAGCGGCGCGTGCGGTAGGCGCTGTCGGCCCGTTTGGCGATCAGCCCCTCCCAGCCGCGCCGGCAGGCGTCGGCGAGGAGTTCGGGGCCGCCCTCGTTGCGGTGGGCGCAGAACCGCAGCGGCGCGGTGAAGGTGAGCGCGCGGCGCAGCAGGGACTTGCGGGTGCGCAGCGGCAGCCGCCGCACGTCCGCGCCGTCCAGGCGGAGCAGGTCGAAGAGGTAGTACGTGACGGCGACCCGGCTGGCCGCGACGTCGGCCCGCCGGGTGAGTCCCATGCGCTTCTGGAGCCGCGCGAAGTCGGTCCTGCCGTGCGCGTACGCGACGATCTCGCCGTCGACGGTGAAGTCGGCGCACTCCTGCGCGGCGAGCGCCTCGACGATCTCCGGGTAGGTGGCGTCGAGCCGCCGCCCGGTGCGGGAGCGGAGCGTCACGCGGCCGTTCTCGCGGACCGCGAGCACCCGGATGCCGTCGAGTTTCCGCTCGAAGATCCAGCCCTCGGGGAAGTCGCGCCGGTCGCTGAGTCTCGCCAGCATGGGGGAGGCGGCCAGTTCGAGGCCGGGCGCGGCGGCGCGGGTGCGGTCGGCCAGGCCGGGCGGCAGCGTGTCGAGCAGGCCGGTCACCGCTTCTCGCCGCCGTCCGGGTCCCATCTGGGCGCGTCCGGCGCCTCGGCGACCTGGCGCAGGGTGCGGCCGCTGGTCACGGAGCGGGCCCGCCGGGGGTCGGGGGTGCCGCTGCCCTTGGCACCGTGCCCGGATCCGGTGCGCACGAGCAGCCAGGTGGGCCTCGCGGAGCCGCCGTTCTGTTCCTCGCGGCCGTGGAAGCGGGTGAGCGCGTACCGGCCGCGGAGTTTCTCGCCGTGCAGCTCGAAGGTGGCGTGGCCGTTCTCCAGCGCCTCGTCGAAGGGCACGGGCCGCTTCTTCTTGTCGTGGCTGGTCGGCCGGTAGGTGCCGCGGTCCCAGACGATGACGGTCCCGCCGCCGTACTCGCCCTCGGGGATGACGCCCTCGAAGTCCCGGTAGTCCAGGGGGTGGTCCTCGGTGGGGACGGCGAGGCGCTTGTCCTGCGGGTCCGTGGAGGGGCCCTTCGGGATGGACCAGGACTTCAGTACGCCGTCGACCTCTAGGCGGAAGTCGAAGTGCATGGTGCTCGCGTCGTGGATCTGCACCACGAAGGCGGGCTCGTCCTCGCGCCGGTCCTGGGCGGTGCCGTCCTTTCGCGCCGCGCGATGCGCCGCGCGGTCGCCGCTCGGCTCGGCCGTCCGGTCGAAGTGCCGCTTCCCGCGGTAGGTCCGCAGCCTGTCGTTCTCGCTCACGGAAAGCCCCTTTCCATCGGGTCGCCGGTCCGTGCCGCCCGGTACCCCCCGATCGCCGCGCACACACGGCGGGACCTGGGCCTGACCTCGGCCTGACCCGGGCCTGAGCGGGCATTCGTCCTTTCTGCGACGGTACGGGAGAGCGCGGTGGTCGGCATGGCGCGGAGGGAGGAGGGGGCAGGTAGGGGGCAGGGGGCCGGCCGGAGCCGCCCGTTCACGTCGCTAAACGTCCGCGTTGATCCGGCGACAATCGTTTATTGATCGACCTTGGTCACCCTGTGCCCGTCGCTATTCGGGGGAAGACAGGGAACTTCAGTGTCCGATACACGCATATCGGTGGCCGTGCACGCCACCGACCCCCTCAGCCGGGCCGGAGTGATCAGCCACCTCCGGCATCAGCCCACCGTCGAACTGGTGGACCGGGTCGGCGACGACTCGCCGCCCCCCGACCCCGGCCGGACGGCACCGCCCCGGGCCGAGCGGGTCGCCGTCATGCTCGTGGACCGGCTCGACGACCCGGCCGGCGCCGAACTGCGCCGGCTGGCCAGGACCACCGAGCAGCGCGTCGTGCTGATCGCCAGCGAACTGCGCGAACCGGAGCTGCTCTCGGTCGTCGAGTACGGCGTACGCGCCATCCTCTGGCGCCACCAGGCGACCCCGCAGAAGCTGCTGCGCGCCGTGCACAGCGCGGCGCGCGGCGAAGGGGAGCTGCCGCCCGACCTCATCAACCGGCTCATGACCCAGCTGGGCCGACTGCGGCTCTCCGCGCTCGACGGGACGCCGTCCGCCGCCGGCGCTCTCGTGCCGACGCTCGGCATGGCGCCCCGCGAGGTGGACGTGGTCCGGCTGATCGCGGAGGGCCTGGACACCAAGCAGATCTCGGAGAAGCTCGCCTACTCCGAGCGCACCGTCAAGAACGTCCTGCACGCGCTGATGACGCGCCTGCAGCTGCAGAACCGCGCGCATGCCGTCGCGTACGCGCTGCGGGAGGGATACATCTGATGCGACCGAACCACCTCTTCGCGCGGAGCCGGAGGGGCCGGCCGTGATCCACGAAGTCGACGAGGCACTGCGCGCCCTGCTGCGCGCGGCACTTCCGGAAGGCAGCGGCGAGGTCGTCTTCGAGGCGCCGACCCGCGACTGGGCGGCGCGGCGCAACGCCCCGACGCTCAACTCCTACCTGTACGACATCCGTGAGGACGTGGCCCGGCGCGAGCGCGGCGCCTACGCCGAGCGGGGGCCGGACGGCACGGTGCTGCGCAGACGGCAGCCACCGCGCTGGTTCCGGCTCTCCTACCTGCTCACGGCCTGGACCAACCGGCCGGAGGACGAGCACCGGCTGCTCTCGGCCGCGCTCGGCACCCTGCTCCCGCACGAGCTGCTGCCGCCGGACGGACTGCCCGACGCGCTCGCCGCGCTGCGGGTCGCGCTGCCGCTGAGCGTCGCGGTGCCGCCGCCCGAGTCCCGCTCCATCGCGGACATCTGGTCGGCGCTCGGCGGTGAGCTCAAGCCGTCCCTGGACGTGGTGATCACCGTGCCGTTCCCGGTGTCGCCGGAGTACGACGTGGCACCGCCGGTCACCGAGGGCGCGGTCGTGACCGTCCGCGGCATCGACGGCGAGCCGGGCGACGCGCGGCCGAGGATGCTGCGCACGCGCAGGGACGACGGGCAGGGGACCCGGTGAGCGCCGCCGAGGCGATGCTGGCCCAGCTGGAGTCGCTGCGCGGCCGTGTGGCCGAGCTCGTCGAACGGCGCGGCGCGGACGATCCCACGGCGTCCGATCCGCTGCGCGGACTCTACGTGACCCCCGAGACGGCGCGGCGGCTGGCCTCGGCTCCCCCACCGGCGCCGGGCGGCCCCGCCGAGGAGCCCCCGGGCGCGCGGAAAGGGGCTGCCGGGGCCGGTGCTCACGATCCACTGGCGGAGCTGGTGCGGGAGTTCGGGCTCGGCCCTCTCGACCGGCACATCCTCGTCGCCGCCCTCGCACCCGACGTGGACCGCCGCTTCGAGCCGCTGTACGGCTACCTCAACGACGACGTCGGCCGCCGCAGGGCCACCGTGACACTCGCCCTCGACCTGGCGGGCACCGGCCCGCACGACCCGCTCGCCCGCGCCCGCTTCCACCCGCAGGCGCCCCTGCGCGCCGGAGGTCTCCTAGCCCTGGAGGACGAGGACCGCCCACTGCCGGGCCGGTCCCTACGGGTCCCGGAACGGGTGGTCGCACACCTGCTCGGCGACGACTCGCTGGACCCGGAACTGGTGGGCTTGGACGTGCGATTGCTGCCCGCCGGGGAGGCGGGGACGCCGACCGCCGGGGCGGCGGAACAAGGCGATACAGGGGCGGGGGAAGCCGGCGCGAAGGAAGCCGGGACGGGGGCAGCGGGCACGGCGAAGGCCTGGACGGCGGAAGCCGGCGCAGCGGAAGCCAGGACAGGGGAAAGCGGCGCAGCGCAAGCCCGCGCAGCGGAAGCAGGCACGGCGGAAGCCACGACGGGGGCAGCGGGCAAGACGGAAGCCGGCACCGCGCAAGCCCGGACGGCGGACGCCGGGGTCGCGGCAGCCCGGCTCGCGGACGCCGGGGTCGCGGGGCGGCTTGCCGGCCGCATTGCCGGGCTTGCCGTCCAGCGGCCGCTCCTCGTTCATCTGCGTGAGCGCAGGGAGGGCACCGCCGCAGGGCCGGTCAGCGATGCCTTGCGGGCTCGCGGGCTGCCCGTGCTGCGGTACCGGCCCCCCGCGCGCAGCGAGGACGGTGCGGCCGCCGTCACCGCGCTCGTCCGCGAGGCACGGCTGCGGCGGGCGGCTCTGGTCGTGGGACCGCTGCCGGCCGAATGCGGCGCCCTGGTACGGGCGCTGGCCACCGGCGACGTGCCCGTGGTGTTCTTCGGCGGCGAGCCGTACGACCCCGGGTGGGCGCCCGACGCCGGGCTGCTCGCGCTGGAGGCGGCGCAGGACGGCGTCGACGTACCCGGGATCTGGCAGGCCGAACTGGCCCGCCACTCCCCCTCGTACGCACCGGACTTCGATCTCGGCGAGGCCGTCGCGCCGTACCGGCTCAGCGGGGCCCAGATCCGCCGCGCCGCGCGGGGCGCCGCCGAGCACGCCGCCTTCGACGGCACCCCGCCGACCGCCGCGCACCTGCAGCGCAGCGCCCGGCTGCAGTCGGCGCCGCTGCTCGACAAGCATGCCCGGCGGATCCGGCCCGAGGTGGGGTTCGCCGACCTCGTCCTGCCCGACGAACCGCTCGCCCTCCTCCATGAGTTGACGTTGCGGGCCCGCCACCGCGACAAGGTGCTCGGCGAGTGGCGGCTGCGCACCGGCGGCGGGCGCGGGCGCGGGGTGATCGCGCTGTTCGCCGGGGACTCCGGCACCGGCAAGACGCTGTCGGCCGAGGTGGTCGCCGGTGAACTCGGCCTGGACCTGTACGTGGTGGACCTGTCGGCGGTCGTCGACAAGTACGTCGGCGAGACGGAGAAGAACCTCGAACGGATCTTCGTCGAGGCGGACCGCACCGACGCGGTGCTGCTGTTCGACGAGGCCGACGCGGTCTTCGGCAAACGGTCGGAGGTCAAGAGCTCGCACGACCGGTACGCCAACCTGGAGAGCGCCTATCTGCTCCAGCGGCTGGAGGCGTTCGACGGGATCGCGGTGCTCACCACCAACCTGCGGGCCAACATCGACGACGCCTTCACGCGCCGGCTCGACCTGGTGGTGGACTTCCCGTTCCCGGACGTCGAGCAGCGCGTCGCCCTGTGGCGCAGCTGCCTGGCCGACACCCCGTGCGGGCCCGGCACGGACGACGAACTCACGCGCTGCGCCAAGGAGTTCGAACTCTCCGGCGGCGCCATCAGGTCGGCAGCGGTGACCGCCGCCTACCTTGCGGCGGGGCACGGCGGGGCGGTCTCGGGCGACGACGTGCGGGCCGGGGCGCTGCGGGAGTACCGCAAGATGGGCCGGCTCGTGCCGGGCGGGTCACTGCCCTGGCAGTGACCCGCGGCAGGCCGGGCCGAACGATGCGGCGGCGGGGGGGGTGTGGGGGGGGGGGAAAAGGGAGCACAGAAAAACCATGGGTTCTTTTTTCCAAAGGGTGTGGCGAGGGGGGGGAGAGCCCCAACACCCCCCCGCGGCCCCGCACCACGGAAAC